>CAVVDK010000016.1:0-86701 GCA_963746925.1 uncultured Bacteroidota bacterium | reverse complement strand
TCACAGGATCCGTCGTATCCTGGACCATGATCGTCTGTACACACTGCGAGAAGTTCCCGCAACTGTCTGTCGCCGTCCATGTCCGTGCTATCGTATAGTTATCCCGGCAACTGCCTGGCGTCACAACATCGTTGTACACGATGTCCGTCACCACATCCGTACAGTTGTCCGTAGCACTTGCCGTACCTACATTCCCCGGAAGCACGCTCTCCGTACAGTCTACCAGCGTATCGTGCGGACATACGATCACAGGATCCGTCGTATCCTGGACCATGATCGTCTGTACACACTGCGAGAAGTTCCCGCAACTGTCTGTTGCCGTCCATGTCCGTGCTATCGTATAGTTATCCCGGCAACTGCCTGGCGTCACAACATCGTTGTACACGATGTCCGTCACCACATCCGTACAGTTGTCCGTAGCACTTGCCGTACCTACATTCCCCGGAAGCACGCTCTCCGTACAGTCTACCAGCGTATCGTGCGGACATACGATCACAGGATCCGTCGTATCCTGGACCATGATCGTCTGTACACACTGCGAGAAGTTCCCGCAACTGTCTGTCGCCGTCCATGTCCGTGCTATCGTATAGTTATCCCGGCAACTGCCTGGCGTCACAACATCGTTGTACACGATGTCCGTCACCACATCCGTACAGTTGTCCGTAGCACTTGCCGTACCTACATTCCCCGGAAGCACGCTCTCCGTACAGTCTACCAGCGTATCGTGCGGACATACGATCACAGGATCCGTCGTATCCTGGACCATGATCGTCTGTACACACTGCGAGAAGTTCCCGCAACTGTCTGTTGCCGTCCATGTCCGTGCTATCGTATAGTTATCCGGCAACTGCCTGGCGTCACAACATCGTTGTACACGATGTCCGTCACCACATCCGTACAGTTGTCCGTAGCACTTGCCGTACCCACATTCCCCGGAAGCACGCTCTCCGTACAGTCTACCAGCGTATCGTGCGGACATACGATCACAGGATCCGTCGTATCCTGGACCATGATCGTCTGTACACACTGCGAGAAGTTCCCGCAACTGTCTGTTGCCGTCCATGTCCGTGCTATCGTATAGTTATCCCGGCAACTGCCTGGCGTCACAACATCGTTGTACACGATGTCCGTCACCACATCCGTACAGTTGTCCGTAGCACTTGCCGTACCTACATTCCCCGGAAGCACGCTCTCCGTACAGTCTACCAGCGTATCGTGCGGACATACGATCACAGGATCCGTCGTATCCTGGACCATGATCGTCTGTACACACTGCGAGAAGTTCCCGCAACTGTCTGTCGCCGTCCATGTCCGTGCTATCGTATAGTTATCCCGGCAACTGCCTGGCGTCACAACATCGTTGTACACGATGTCCGTCACCACATCCGTACAGTTGTCCGTAGCACTTGCCGTACCCACATTCCCCGGAAGCACACTCTCCGTACAGTCTACCAGCGTATCGTGTGGACATACGATCACAGGATCCGTCGTATCCTGGACCATGATCGTCTGTACACACTGCGAGAAGTTCCCGCAACTGTCTGTTGCCGTCCATGTCCGTGCTATCGTATAGTTATCCCGGCAACTGCCTGGCGTCACAACATCGTTGTACACGATGTCCGTCACCACATCCGTACAGTTGTCCGTAGCACTTGCCGTACCTACATTCCCCGGAAGCACACTCTCCGTACAGTCTACCAGCGTATCGTGCGGACATACGATCACAGGATCCGTCGTATCCTGGACCATGATCGTCTGTACACACTGCGAGAAGTTCCCGCAACTGTCTGTTGCCGTCCATGTCCGTGCTATCGTATAGTTATCCCGGCAACTGCCTGGCGTCACAACATCGTTGTACACGATGTCCGTCACCACATCCGTACAGTTGTCCGTAGCACTTGCCGTACCCACATTCCCCGGAAGCACGCTCTCCGTACAGTCTACCAGCGTATCGTGTGGACATACGATCACAGGATCCGTCGTATCCTGGACCATGATCGTCTGTACACACTGCGAGAAGTTCCCGCAACTGTCTGTTGCCGTCCATGTCCGTGCTATCGTATAGTTATCCCGGCAACTGCCTGGCGTCACAACATCGTTGTACACGATGTCCGTCACCACATCCGTACAGTTGTCCGTAGCACTTGCCGTACCTACATTCCCCGGAAGCACACTCTCCGTACAGTCTACCAGCGTATCGTGCGGACATACGATCACAGGATCCGTCGTATCCTGGACCATGATCGTCTGTACACACTGCGAGAAGTTCCCGCAACTGTCTGTTGCCGTCCATGTCCGTGCTATCGTATAGTTATCCCGGCAACTGCCTGGCGTCACAACATCGTTGTACACGATGTCCGTCACCACATCCGTACAGTTGTCCGTAGCACTTGCCGTACCTACATTCCCCGGAAGCACGCTCTCCGTACAGTCTACCAGCGTATCGTGCGGACATACGATCACAGGATCCGTCGTATCCTGGACCATGATCGTCTGTACACACTGCGAGAAGTTCCCGCAACTGTCTGTTGCCGTCCATGTCCGTGCTATCGTATAGTTATCCCGGCAACTGCCTGGCGTCACAACATCGTTGTACACGATGTCCGTCACCACATCCGTACAGTTGTCCGTAGCACTTGCCGTACCTACATTCCCCGGAAGCACGCTCTCCGTACAGTCTACCAGCGTATCGTGCGGACATACGATCACAGGATCCGTCGTATCCTGGACCATGATCGTCTGTACACACTGCGAGAAGTTCCCGCAACTGTCTGTTGCCGTCCATGTCCGTGCTATCGTATAGTTATCCCGGCAACTGCCTGGCGTCACAACATCGTTGTACACGATGTCCGTCACCACATCCGTACAGTTGTCCGTAGCACTTGCCGTACCTACATTCCCCGGAAGCACGCTCTCCGTACAGTCTACCAGCGTATCGTGCGGACATACGATCACAGGATCCGTCGTATCCTGGACCATGATCGTCTGTACACACTGCGAGAAGTTCCCGCAACTGTCTGTTGCCGTCCATGTCCGTGCTATCGTATAGTTATCCCGGCAACTGCCTGGCGTCACAACATCGTTGTACACGATGTCCGTCACCACATCCGTACAGTTGTCCGTAGCACTTGCCGTACCCACATTCCCCGGAAGCACGCTCTCCGTACAGTCTACCAGCGTATCGTGCGGACATACGATCACAGGATCCGTCGTATCCTGGACCATGATCGTCTGTACACACTGCGAGAAGTTCCCGCAACTGTCTGTTGCCGTCCATGTCCGTGCTATCGTATAGTTATCCCGGCAACTGCCTGGCGTCACAACATCGTTGTACACGATGTCCGTCACCACATCCGTACAGTTGTCCGTAGCACTTGCCGTACCTACATTCCCCGGAAGCACGCTCTCCGTACAGTCTACCAGCGTATCGTGCGGACATACGATCACAGGATCCGTCGTATCCTGGACCATGATCGTCTGTACACACTGCGAGAAGTTCCCGCAACTGTCTGTTGCCGTCCATGTCCGTGCTATCGTATAGTTATCCCGGCAACTGCCTGGCGTCACAACATCGTTGTACACGATGTCCGTCACCACATCCGTACAGTTGTCCGTAGCACTTGCCGTACCCACATTCCCCGGAAGCACGCTCTCCGTACAGTCTACCAGCGTATCGTGCGGACATACGATCACAGGATCCGTCGTATCCTGGACCATGATCGTCTGTACACACTGCGAGAAGTTCCCGCAACTGTCTGTTGCCGTCCATGTCCGTGCTATCGTATAGTTATCCCGGCAACTGCCTGGCGTCACAACATCGTTGTACACGATGTCCGTCACCACATCCGTACAGTTGTCCGTAGCACTTGCCGTACCTACATTCCCCGGAAGCACGCTCTCCGTACAGTCTACCAGCGTATCGTGCGGACATACGATCACAGGATCCGTCGTATCCTGGACCATGATCGTCTGTACACACTGCGAGAAGTTCCCGCAACTGTCTGTTGCCGTCCATGTCCGTGCTATCGTATAGTTATCCCGGCAACTGCCTGGCGTCACAACATCGTTGTACACGATGTCCGTCACCACATCCGTACAGTTGTCCGTAGCACTTGCCGTACCTACATTCCCCGGAAGCACGCTCTCCGTACAGTCTACCAGCGTATCGTGCGGACATACGATCACAGGATCTGTCGTATCCTGGACCATGATCGTCTGTACACACTGCGAGAAGTTCCCGCAACTGTCTGTTGCCGTCCATGTCCGTGCTATCGTATAGTTATCCCGGCAACTGCCTGGCGTCACAACATCGTTGTACACGATGTCCGTCACCACATCCGTACAGTTGTCCGTAGCACTTGCCGTACCCACATTCCCCGGAAGCACGCTCTCCGTACAGTCTACCAGCGTATCGTGCGGACATACGATCACAGGATCTGTCGTATCCTGGACCATGATCGTCTGTACACACTGCGAGAAGTTCCCGCAACTGTCTGTTGCCGTCCATGTCCGTGCTATCGTATAGTTATCCCGGCAACTGCCTGGCGTCACAACATCGTTGTACACGATGTCCGTCACCACATCCGTACAGTTGTCCGTAGCACTTGCCGTACCTACATTCCCCGGAAGCACGCTCTCCGTACAGTCTACCAGCGTATCGTGCGGACATACGATCACAGGATCCGTCGTATCCTGGACCATGATCGTCTGTACACACTGCGAGAAGTTCCCGCAACTGTCTGTTGCCGTCCATGTCCGTGCTATCGTATAGTTATCCCGGCAACTGCCTGGCGTCACAACATCGTTGTACACGATGTCCGTCACCACATCCGTACAGTTGTCCGTAGCACTTGCCGTACCTACATTCCCCGGAAGCACGCTCTCCGTACAGTCTACCAGCGTATCGTGCGGACATACGATCACAGGATCCGTCGTATCCTGGACCATGATCGTCTGTACACACTGCGAGAAGTTCCCGCAACTGTCTGTCGCCGTCCATGTCCGTGCTATCGTATAGTTATCCCGGCAACTGCCTGGCGTCACAACATCGTTGTACACGATGTCCGTCACCACATCCGTACAGTTGTCCGTAGCACTTGCCGTACCTACATTCCCCGGAAGCACGCTCTCCGTACAGTCTACCAGCGTATCGTGCGGACATACGATCACAGGATCCGTCGTATCCTGGACCATGATCGTCTGTACACACTGCGAGAAGTTCCCGCAACTGTCTGTTGCCGTCCATGTCCGTGCTATCGTATAGTTATCCCGGCAACTGCCTGGCGTCACAACATCGTTGTACACGATGTCCGTCACCACATCCGTACAGTTGTCCGTAGCACTTGCCGTACCCACATTCCCCGGAAGCACGCTCTCCGTACAGTCTACCAGCGTATCGTGCGGACATACGATCACAGGATCCGTCGTATCCTGGACCATGATCGTCTGTACACACTGCGAGAAGTTCCCGCAACTGTCTGTTGCCGTCCATGTCCGTGCTATCGTATAGTTATCCCGGCAACTGCCTGGCGTCACAACATCGTTGTACACGATGTCCGTCACCACATCCGTACAGTTGTCCGTAGCACTTGCCGTACCTACATTCTCCGGAAGCACGCTCTCCGTACAGTCTACCAGCGTATCGTGCGGACATACGATCACAGGATCCGTCGTATCATCTATTGTAATTGTCTGGTCGCAACTCGTCGTATTCCCGCATGCATCTGTCACATACCACGTCCGTGTTACGACTGTCGGACAGCTGCCGCTTGCCAGGTCGATATACTGAACTGTCGCAAAAGCACAATTATCCGATGCATCTCCCAGATTCGCAGCGTCCTCAAACACCCCCTCATTCGATAACGCTAACGTCGGCGAATAGGGCGGGTCCGTGATATCCCCTGCACCACATCCTTCTATATCCCGCGTCATTGCACATGTCGCAATCACCGGGAACGTTGTATCGTCGATATTGATCGTTTGAGTGCACTCGTCCGAATTGCCGCATGCATCCGTCACCGTCCAGTGACGTGTCACCATCGTCGGACACGTACCAGTCTTACTGTCTATGTATTTATATTCTATGATCCCGCACACATCCGTCGCCGCTCCTCCTACATTGCCAAAGTCCGTAGAGGTCACGAGTAATTCTATTTCTGAATATGGCAGACTCGTGATCGCATCCGTACCACATCCCTCATAGTCCTCATGCGGCGGACAGGTCCCGATCACCGGTGGCACTATGTCCACTATGTTCACCATTTCACTGCATGTCAGTGTACAACCCGGAGCACAGAGCACCTCAATCTGTAAGGTATATGTGCCACAACCGTTTCCTGAACTCACTGTGACAGATGAACTCGTCGTACCCCCTACAAAACTGGCTCCACTGGTATTCGCTGTGAAACTCCATTGATATGTTGGACTGGAGCATGAACCACCATCGACAGTATATGAAAACACCGTCTCCTCGCCGGGACAGATATCGCCCGGATCTCCCGTCACCGTACAGGACGTGGGACAACATCCGGTAGCAGGATTCAGGGTGAAGTTATCCGTAGCGACATTACAGCCATTGGCATCAGTGACTTCTACATCGTATGTGCCTGCTGCAAGACCTGTCGCCGTATATGGATTGGAATTTGTCATCACCGGATACCCGGCAATCGACACTCCGCTCTGTTTGATATCTACCGTAAATGGCGCCGTGGGGGTATACACCGGTGCCGCCGCATCGTCGGAGATGGTGATCTCAGCCATACCGGCATGGTCGTCTCCACAAGTCGGATCAGTCGTGCTGGTCACAGAGATGTCAATAGCGCCTGCATTTGCGTCGATTGTAAAATAGAATGTCTCGGTTCTGGTACAGCCGGATCCGGCTACAGTCAAGTCCACGTCCAGGCGATAATCATCGACAGCCAACCCGGTAAGCACCAATGGGGTACTGCTGACTCCGGAGCCCGATTGTGCTACGGTATTCCCCGGGTCATAATACAATACATAATCAAACGGAAGCAATTCTTCGGGGATATCAATCGAAACACTTCCTGTACTGCCGCCGGGACAGACGCTTGATGAAATGACATCGGCAGAAAACGGACACAACTCCGATACAAAGCTGGAGATTTCCGGTGCGAGGCTTGTAAAATTGCCGATCGCATAATCCGAGGTACCAATGGTATTGCTCATGGCATCGTGTTCGGTATCTCCCGAGAGTCTCTGCAGTGTCGATACAGTCGCACCGGCTACACCCAGCATAAAGATGTGTGCGCCTTCGCATTTCAGCTTATCTGCCACCAATACCGGGTTTTCAATTTCTGCGCCCGAAGTACACGAACTTGCGTTCATTGTATAATCCGGATTCGATGTAGTATACGAGACATTCGGCTCTCCGTCAGTAAAATACAGGATCAGGTCCGGCGTTTCGGGTAAGGCGTCGACAGCCATCATCGCCCCCTGGTAGTTTGTCGAACCACCGCTTCCGTAGGTCTGACCGTTTAATGGATTCGATCCGTCCAGATATCCCTGTATTTCTGTGGCCAGGGTATTATCGACCGCCTCAAACGTACCCAGTACCTGGCGGGCAGCGGTGCTAAATTCCACGATCGCAATCTTCACCCCCGTACATGCGACGGCATTGACAAGCGCCATGACCCCTGCTGCGACGCTATCCTGTTCATTGCCGTCAATCGATGTGGATTCGTCCAGCACCAACGCGATTTTCAGATCGGCACAGCTTCCTGTCAGATCCGGGTTGTCTTCCGTAGGTATGGTGGAGCACCCGCTGCACGTTGTACAGAAATTCAGTTCACTATAATCTTCACAAGTCTGATCCCATGTCGCGAAACTCCAGACATCACAGTCCGTCGCGTCGCCGAAATCATTTGTCGGGACGATGCGCCAATAATATGTGGCGTTGACGTTGAGCGATCCGACATTATATGTGACGACATTCCCAACGTCCGTACCATTCATAAGGTTGGTAGGTGGGTTGTCTGTACCAAAATATAATTTATATGATGTGGCATAGGTTACTGCAAACCAGCTAAGATCTCCATACGTCGGGATTCCCACTGCCCCGTCCGCAGGATAGTCGACTGCGGCGCAATCGGGAAGCACCGGGGTACCCGACTCAAAAGACCAGACAGGACACCCCGTCGCATCACCATTTGCATTGTAGGGTAAGATCTTCCAATAAAACGTTGTATTGGGCTGAAGATTCACCGGGTGATCATAAGTCAAAACATCACCCAGGTCAACTCCGTTCAGACTATCGGTGGGAGGGTTGTCTGTACCGAAATAGATCTTGTATCCGGTTGCGCATACAGCGGGGTCCCACTCAAGAACCACATTCGGGGGGACATCCGTTTCGGTATCATAGGGATCCACCGGACTTGTACAATCCGGCGCACCTGCAACGAGTACCACTTCGACGCTTCCGCATGTACCAGACGACACACAGGATCCCTCACCTCTGACGTAATAGGTAGTGGTAGCGCCCGGGTTTACCATAATCGAGCCGGTCATCGTCGTGCCAACAAGGGTGCCACCACAACTACCTGTATAGACCGCCCAGTATTCAGCATCGTTGAGATTTCCTGAAATCATCAATTGCACCATTTCGGCACTACAGAATGGATTAGGTGAGGCTGAAACTGTTGGCACATCCGGAGCGACGCCACTTGCTGGCCAGGTAATAATAACCGCACCATTTGCGCCGTTGCCACCCACTGAAGGCCCGTTGTCACTAGCACCGCCGCCACCACCGCCATAGGTTGATCCATTTCCCCCTGCACCATTCCCTGTAGAGCCACTACCACCGTTTCCACCCGACGCCGTACCTCCTGTTCCAGCAGTGGTACCACTGGCGTTCCCTCCATTTGCAGCATCACCGGCGCCACCGCCGCCGCCTCCACCGTTACTAGTAGTTCCATCCGCTCCTTGTCCACCGGCGTATCCTCCGATTCCTCCTGATCCAACTCCACCGCCGGCTCCTCCAGTTCCACCATTATTGGATTCGTCCCCTCCACTTCCTCCTTCAGCCAAAATGGTGGTGTTGCCAGGATGCGCTACTGTTGTAGGATTACCATTCCCTCCATTTGTATCGTCGCCAGCACCGGTTCCTCCAGTTCCGACGCTTATCGTAACAAAATCACCCGGAGCTACATTAAATCTACCATAGCGATGTCCACCCCCACCACCGCCGCCGCCGCCATCATCACTACTTCCTGGCGTATGCGTTCCAGCACCACCACCACCACCACCCCAGGCTTTCACCTGGATACACGTGATACCCGGGGGCACCTGAAATACACCGGACGCGGTAAATGTGAGCGGCGATGACGACGTGACCACTGTTCCGCCTACGGTAATATTCCTGATACTCAAATCACCCGTTCCATTGGTACCACTGCTAAAGCCATAAATCCGAAACGTGATAGTGCCTGTTGCATAGACTTCGGGGAATGACGCCCAGGGGCTGTTCGTCCCAGTTGCGGAGCAAGTGCTACTCGCCAACGGAGCCAACGCTACACCATTTTGCGTCCATGTAGTACCATCCAAACTAAAGGCATAACGTACATCCGTAGGACCATCATTCGATGATCCTCCAGGATTCTCTCTTCGCAGAGCTGCCGTGAAACTCGTGATATTCAGTGCGTAGCCCGAGTTCGGTGTAATCGTAAACTGTATATAATGTCCATTTGTATTCGAGGTTGTGATATTCACAGGACCGGTTGGCCATCCGTCTGCATCAAATCCTTGACCAGCGGCATTACAATCACCATCGGTTAATCCCGAACCGAAACCTAGTGACGAGCCAGTGGCATTCGTTGCGACTGTAGCGGGTGTACCGGCAATATTATTCGTGTACGTGTAAATCTGTCCAGTTGCAGGATTCACCATAAACAATGCTCCCATCCCCATCATTATTGTCACACACTTCGTAGCCAACAGGTGTTTCAAATTGGACAATGCACCGGCGCACCGCCGGGATGGCCGTTGGGTGTTCAGTTAATTTCATACAAAACAGGTTGGCGAAAAAACTTTGAGAAGGGACAGAGGGTGTACTCTTATTTTCCATAATCCGGGTGAGATTTGAAAACATATCTATATCATCAGTAAATCGTGTGCGTACTGACAGACTTTACAAAAAAGTGACATGATGTGCCACGGCCAGGGTGTTAATCCAGACTAAAACTGTAGTAGCTTAAAATCGATGGTAAGGTAAAACAATATCTGAAAAATGCCGGAAATTGAGTTGAATTTTGCTCAGGATCATATGTAAGTCACTGATCAGTCCAGATTTATCCAGTAAGCAATCCCTAGCCGTCCGATCTCTCTGAGACAGATATCCGAGGGGAATATATGATATGATGGAATCATCCCACTTCTCAACGGGCTGCGGAGGTATCCTTTCGGCCATGAATGTCCCTTTTTGGCGCACATCAATGCCTGAAATCCAGGTCCGGCGTGACACCGGATCACTGTGTATGACAACATGCAGAATTCAGGGTTGGAGCAGTCCGTTCACCACCAGAGTACCCATATGTCATTCCGAAGGAGGAATTGCGACGACCGTGGAATTGTGGAGGACAACGTCTTCTGAGAAGCGTCGCCGCTCGCCGAAAGGGAGGGACCCCGTCATCTGCTGAAGGAGAGGCGCTACCGCATCACGAAGAGCGGACGCGCGTCTAAAATCTTTCCCTTTGACACGAGGTGGATCGTATAGCTGCCCCCGTTGGCAGTAAAGCTCTTGAGGTCAATTTCTTCTTTGGTAGAGGAAGGTACGATCCTGTTCCGGTACACAAGCTTGCCATCAGTACGATACATTTCCAGGTAAGCATGCCCCTCTATCTCTGCAGGTGACATTTCGACAAAGACCCTGTCAGATGCCGGGTTGGGGAATACCACGGTGATCATTTTTTGTGCATCGAAGTCAACGCCCTTGACATCACTGACGTTTTCTTCTTCATCCATCACGACACGCACCCGGTAATCCAGGTGTTGCTTCCGCGACTCGCCATCAACGGCATTCTCGTCAAGATATCTGCAGACAGATTGTCCTTCCGCCGGCAAGATCGCAAGGTCCTCCCAGGGGTCAGCTCCGCTCCGGCGTTCAACGACATATCCGTGGACCCCGTCCACAGCGGTCACTGTCCATATCAACTGTACCTGACGGGATCCGTATTTGTCCGCGTCCAACTCCACCTTTTGGGGTTCCTCATAACGGTTGACGCCGACAGCTCCATGAGGATTTACGATGCGCGGGGTAGCATCGATGAGGTCGATGCCGATGTTCGGGTCGGTTGTGGGATGAAACCCGGGTTCTGCCAATGCAAAGCGCCCGATGGGATCCGGTGCGTGCTGGCGCTGCGCGTGGACTTTGAGCTGTACAATATCCACCCAGACGCCGGTTTTCCAATCTGCCGGAAGCAGATAGGGCGTTGCCAATGCGCCAAATGCCTGGAAATGATATCCCCCTTGTTCCAGCACTCCTCCGGAAGCGGCGATCCGATACGGCCCGGGCACGACCTCGAAGAAGTCGATTGCCGGGTTGTGCCATTTTACCCCGAAGACAATATCCGTCACACGCCTTTCATTCATTTGCAAAATACTGTCCCCGGTATTGCGGATCTGGACGCGTGCCATCTCACCCTGATCGAGGATGCGCATCTCAAACGGCTGTGCGGAAACGATGCAGACACTCGCGCACAGGATCGTCATGAAGAGTATTTGTTTCATGGTATGATCAAATCTTCGAAAAGCAATAATAGTCAAATTTTCCGCTCAATATTTACACTAGTACAACTGTCCGGTGACGATATGATTCGGAGTCAGCAAGCCCACCGTATTTAGCACGGCATTTTTGTCATTGTTCGCACCATTGTATTTAACCAACCCATCCATGTTGACATCTGCCACATGGTAGACATTGCTCAGAATGTTATTCGGAGTCAGCATTCCCACTGCGCTCAGGATCGCATTTTTATCATTGTTTGCGCCATTGTATTTTACGAGCTGGTCTGCGTTGACATCCCCTGCATACATTGCAAAGACACCCGGTTCTACAACCACCGAGCCCGAATTTCCAAGCGTAAAATCAATCATACCTGTGCCGCTGTTAAAGTTGACTGGTGTATCGGAAATGATATCCAGATGGTTGCGGTGATGGATCGCCACGTAGTACAGATCCGGTGTAGCGAAAAAGGCAAGCTGAGAAACTCCATCGAGGTCGACGATATTCCCTGCTGCTGTCAGCAAAGCAGCGCGACGCGCGACGAGATTCCGGGTTACTTTGTCGCACAAGTCCACGAGAATCCAGTCGACGATATCTGCCGGAATTGTTGCGACGGATTCCGCACCTCCATAGTTGTATGGCGCCCCCGCATAGGGCTGGGCGTGTGGCAACAGGCTGTTGATTTGTGTGTTCATCGAATCCCCTGCCGCACTGTATGGTCCGGCGAGAAACACTTTGCCGGTGAGATGCACACGCTCTTCACGGGTGATAAACTGAACGCACCGTGCAATGTTGCCGCATCCGCCGACAGCGCGATAGATCCTGCGCACCACGCTGTTGCATTGCGATCCCTCCGTAATATCCATGAGCCATTCGACCGTAGTACCCGGCAGGTTGCAATTGTCGGTGACGACCAGGTCATTGACATTCGGCGGCGGCAACGGATCGTCACATCCGATCGTGATGTCTGCGGGACAGATGATATCCGGTCCTTCGACATCCGTGTGGATGGTGATCTGCTCCACGCAGGGTGGTGCAGAATTTCCACAGGCGTCTGCGGCGTAATACGTGCGGATAATTTCAGTGGTACAGTTATCCGGCTCCGAAGAGGTATCAGAATAAGAAAGCTGTACGGCACTGCAATCCGTGACGGCGGGATCCGGGATAGGCACAAAGCAGATCCGCGCAATCGCCCCGGAGCTTGGGATCGTGCTGCCGAAGTAGATCTTCATTTTTTTCACATCATTTGTCTCCAGGAGCAGCTCGTCGAGGTTATTGTCCTGACCGGGCGGCGTGCTGAACGGAATGAATCTGATGAAATTGCCATTGACTCCATATATGAAAATGCCCGCACCCGTATTGACCTGGGGGAGCTCGATATCGATGGCGAGCAAACTTTCCAGGAAAACCGGTTTGCTGAATGTAAAGACTAGGGAGTCTCCGATCAAATAGTCATCTGCAACAGGTGCCCCGGGAGTCTGCACGATGACAGCTTTACCGGCAGGGCGGTTGTTTGAAGCATTGTATCCGTCGGGGGATTCTCCTGAAATACCGGGGCCGCCATAAAGAATATTTGGGGTGCCAAGGTCGAGGTCATTGGGATGTGGATTCCCGGTATTAAACAACGCCGCCTGGATCGGGGCTGTGCTGCCCTTTTTATATGCCTTGACGTTGATTGTAATGCCGGCAATATTGATATTCGATATGATCACTGGCGGCGCAAATGGATTCACCGGGATATCGTCGAATGTCAGGCATGTTTTTTCAATACATTCAAAAGACAGGTCTTCACAATCCACGACAGGAGGGGTCGTATCCACAATATGAATGTATTGCACGCAGTGTGCAGTATTGCCGCAGAGATCTGTCGCCGTAAAGGTACGTGTGATGGTGCGATTGCAGGACCCTCCGGACGGACTGCTGTCACTATGTGTGACGGACATCACGCCGGAACAATCGGATGCCTGCGGTTGTGTCATGGGAAGGGCGGTGCCGCATTCTATCGTGACATCATCAGGGCAAATGAGCACGGGACCGATGGTATCCACGATATAAATGTGCTGGGTATAGACTGAAGTGTTACCACAAGCGTCCATCGCCGAGTATGTCCTGAGGATCATCCGGGGACAATCTGCTATCGATTCATTTTCGGTGATATTCATGATTGAAGCGTTGAGGTCGCAAGCATCGAATACCGTTGCACCGGTCGCCGGCAACGCAGACCCGCATGCGATGGTCACATCCGGGATACCGCCAATGACAGGGGCGGTAGTATCGGCGATCGTAATCTTCTGGACACACGTCGCTGTATTCCTGCATGCATCTGTGGCCCGGTATCTCCGGGTGATCACCTCCGGACAGCGATTTCCATCGGAAACATCACCGATCCATGTGACATACAATCCTGCAACACAATTATCGCTGACAATCACTAACGACGGATCCGGGACCGGAATGGTTTCCTGGCATTCTATCAATGTATCTGCAGGGCAGACGATGAAGGGCGGCGTTGTATCATACACTTCAATTTTCTGTGTACATGATACCTGGTTTCCGCACGCATCAGTTGCCCTGTAGGTCCGCGTGATCACTTCCGGGCAATGACGCCCATCGGAGATATCGCGTACCCATGTCACCGCGGTCCCTCCATCGCAGTTGTCCATGGCGCTGACAGAGAACGGCTCAGGAACCGGCACCTCTTCGATACATTCTACAGCAACATCTCCGGGACATTCAATCACGGGAGGAGTGATATCACGGATCAAAATATGTTGCGTGCACGTTGCCTGGTTTCCGCATCCATCCGTCGCGCGGTAGGTCCGCGTGATCACTTCAGGACAATGGTTCCCATCGCTCACATCCTGTACCCATCTCACCTCACCTCCAATTGCGCAATTGTCACTCCAGGATATTGTAGCGATGTCCGGAACAGGCACCTCTTCCATGCACTCCACTTCCAAATCACCCGGACAGGCTATGACGGGTGGAGTGTGATCTTGTATTGTAATGTACTGAATGCACGTCACGTGATTTCCACATGCATCCGTCACACGATAAGTCCGCGTTATGATTTCCGGACAGTGAGCCATGTCACTCACATCTCCTACCCATGTCACATCTGATTCCGCTGTACAGTTGTCATGCCAGACGACTGTCTGAACATCCGCCTCAGGGACCTCATCGATACACTCCACCACGACATCCTGAGGACATGCGATCACGGGCGGTGTCATA
Organism: uncultured Bacteroidota bacterium; assembly: GCA_963746925.1. Classification (GTDB taxonomy): domain Bacteria; phylum Bacteroidota; class Bacteroidia; order Chitinophagales; family Saprospiraceae; genus DATDQA01. Next base: position 71,730 of record CAVVDK010000016.1, on the reverse strand, counting down.
TCGTAGATGAGAATATGTTGTGTACACGTTGTCTGATTTCCACATGCATCTGTCGCACCGTAGGTGCGCGTAATGATCTGCGGACAATGACTGCCATCCGACACATCACGGACCCATATCGTTTCAGTTTCCGCACTACAGTTGTCGCTGACAACCAATACCGATGGATCGGGATCGGGCAGCTCCTGGATACAGGACACGATTGTATCAGCAGGACACGCTATCTCAGGTGGTGTCACGTCATGGATCAAAATGTACTGTGTACATGTCGCATGGTTTCCACATGCGTCCGTAGCCTTATACGTCCGCGTAATCACAACCGGACACTGATCCCCATCCTGTACGTCACGGACCCACGTCACTGTCGTCCCTGCAGAGCAGTTGTCACTCACGGATACAGACAACAAGTCCGGAGCCGGTACCTCGTCGATACATTCCACGACGACATTTCCCGGACATGCTATCCCAGGGGGTGTCCTGTCAAAGACTTCAATATGTTGTGTACATGTCGCCACATTCCCACACACATCCGACGCCCTGTACGTCCGTGTGATGACGAGCGGACATTGATTGCCATCTGAGATATCACGCACCCAGGTCACAGCAATATCCACGGCACAGTTGTCACCCGCAAACAGCGACCCGGGTGATGGTTCAGGGACGTCCCCGGCGCACTCTGCAAACACAGGCGCGGGACAGCTCAATTCAGGGGATGTTGTATCCTCCACATCAATGTGCTGTGTGCACGAACGCAGATTAAAGCAGTTGTCCCTGGCATACCAGGTTCGCGTGATATGATAATTGTAGCAGCTGCACTGATGCACGTCTACTCCCCGCGTACTCACATCGCTCCATGTAATTTCAGGCAAGCTGTCATTCCCATCTGTCGCAGTTGCAAATCCCGTATGATCGGGTTCAATGTTTTCCGTACAGGCGATGGTGATATCTGCCGGACATGTAATGTCTGGTGGTGTGGTGTCAACGACCGTGAATATCCTGGTGCACGATGCGGAATTCCCACATGCATCTTCTGCGCGGTACCGGACAACTTTTATGAACGGCGTAAACGCACCGATGTCTTCACACCCGGCTATTGTTTGCACATCAATCGTGGTTTGCAATGGCACGGTGCAATTATCGGTGGCTGAAAATCCCGCCATCCATATATTGAACTGTGCCATGACCGCAGCCAGTGCTGCCGCGAGGTTGACTTCATGCTCCGGCCACTCAATGGTCATATTGTCTGTACAGACAAGCTCCGGGGGCGTTGTATCAAATACCGTGATCGTGTGTGTACAGGATTGTGTATTCCCGCAGGCATCTTCGACCCGGTATACACGCTTAATGGTTGTCGGACAAGAGCCGGCTGTTGTAGAGTGCACGAATGTTACGACAAGATCGAGGACAGAAGTGCAATTATCTGAGACACGACTTCTTGAGATATCGTCCTCTACGGAAGGTACGTCTTCAATACATTGATATGTGGTATCGTGAGGGCATGTGATCATTGGCGGCGTTGTGTCATCGACGATGATCGTCTGTGTCCACGACGCTGAATTCAGACAGGCGTCAGTCGCTCTGAAGTATACTGAAACATACGTCGGACATGGGCCTGATGTTCCTACAAAGTATGGTTCCAGCACCGGTACGCTACATCCATCGGAGGCCACTATACCTGCGAGCGCACCTATCGAATCGAACGCTTCCGATAAACACTGAACAGAAATTGTATGACCCGCAATTGTCGGCGGTGTTGTATCGTCGATATTGATCGTCTGATGACATGACGTATGGTTTCCGCAAGCATCCCACAATGTCCATGTCCGTGTCACTACGATCGGACAACTTCCACCTGACTGGTCTACATATGTCACCGACACAATTCCACAATTATCTGAAGCGATCCCCTGATTTGCGACACCTTCGAATTCTGCTACACTCGATGATGCCGGCGTTTCTGAATAGACAGGACCCGAGATATCGCCTACATCACATCCTTCAATCGTCCGTGTCACCGCACATGTCACAATCATCGGCGGCGTCCTGTCATCGATGGTGATTCGCTGGGTGCATGATACCCTGTTACCGCAGGCGTCTTCAGCGCGGTATGTCCGGATGACCAGCTCGGGACAGGAATGCCCGTCCGAGTCATCTCCCAGCCACGTCACTGTCACCGGGGCGCTGCAATGATCACTGGCTTCCACCAGTTGCGCATCTGGTACAGGCACATCTTCTCTGCATTCCACTGTCACATCTCCCGGACACGCGATCTCCGGCGCCGTAGTATCGAAGATTGTAATATGCTGGGTGCACGTCGTGGCATTCCCACACATGTCCGTAGCGCGATATGTCCGTGTGATGATTTCGGGGCAAAGGTTTCCATCACTGACGTCGAGGACCCATGTCACCAGAGATGTCGTCTGGCAATTATCACTCACTGTGATCGACACCGGATCCGGTTGCGGCACACCCGCGGTACATGTCACCGTCACATCAGCAGGACATTCAATCAGGGGAGCAGTCGTGTCAAAGATGACGAGGTGTTGCGTACAGGCAGCCCAGTTTCCACAGACATCCGTTACGCGGTATGTGCGCGTAATGACCTGGGGACAGAGATGCCCGTCACTCACATCGGACACCCACGTCACCTCGGCAGCGGTCTCACAGTTGTCAATCCAGGTGATCGACCCGATATCGGGAAGGGGAATTTCTTCAATACAATCCACGGTAATGTCGGCCGGACATCCTGTGATTTCTGGTGAAATATCGTCCTGAACGAATACGGTTTGTTCGCAAATCAGCGTATCGCATGTTCCGCACCAGACCATTGCCCGGATGGTATATTCTCCGCACGTCACTGCATCTACAACGACTGTCGCCTCGTCCCACGGGCCATTGATAGCGGCACCGCTGGTATTATTTATTATTGTCCAGTAGTAAACCGGATCGTTACAATCCTGTATATCGACACCGAAAAAGGATTGACTGCCCGGACAGACAGCATCGTCCGGTCCTGATGTCAACGCACACGATTGAGGGCAACAATTCTCTGGTACATTTAGGATGAACCCGATGCTATCTTCATTGCATTGATTCACATCTGCTACCACAACGGTGTATGCTCCGCCATGCAACCCTGTCAGCGGATAAGGATTGGAAAATGTGCTCACCGGGTATCCCGGAACCGGGATCCCATTTTCCTTCAAGGTGATCTCAAAGGGAGCTTCTCCTGCGGTGAACAGCAGTTGCACGGAGCCGTCATCCGGAAAGAAGCAAATCGGATCAGTCAGTTCGTTGAATTCGATAGAGACGCCAACAGCTCCTTCTGTGATGGTACCAAAAAACGTTTCTGTACGCGTACACCCTGATCCGGGCAGCGTCACCTGGACTTCAATCCTGTATTCACCGACACCAAGGCCGGAGACAATCAACGGCGTCATACTGATATTTGATCCGGTACCCAGGAGTACATCTGTGCTGTTGTCGAAATAGGAATAAGTATATGGAAACAGTACCGGTGGCACAGAAATTGAAATACTGCCATTCGTACTGCCCTCACAAATATCGGAGACGAGCACCTGGCTGCTAAAAGGGCAGAGTTCTGAGACAAACATTGCCAGGCACTGGGCGAGGTTGGGGTAGTCTTCAAGGGCATAATCTGCAGTTGCAATCGTATTCGACATACTGTGAATTGTCGTACCTGAGAGTTGTTGGAGGCTATTGACAGTGACGCTACCGACGCCCAACATAAAGACGTGTGCGCCTTCGCATTTCAATTTATTGGCGATTTTGGCAGGGTTGTTAATCTCCGCAGAGTCTACACTAGTGGTGTTTCCACAGGAAGTCGAACCGTTGGTGGTAAATGCCGGAGGCGGATTCGTCAGATACACCGAAGTAGGCACGCCATCAGTAAAGAACAGCATCAGGTTGGGTGTGATTGGCAGGGCGTCCACGGCCATGAGTGCCGCCTGGTAATTGGTATAACCGCTCGGGGAATAGTCTGCATTGCCGACGAGCAGCGGATTATTGATATTGTCAAAATAGTTTTGCATCGCGGTGACCAGATTGTTATCTACTTCCTGGTATCCGTTCAGGACATACCTGGCAGCGTCGTTAAATTCGACCACTGACAGCTCTGCTCCGGTACACGCCAACGCACTGACAAACGCCATCACTCCGTTTTTGACATCCTGATCATATCCACTGATTGAGCCTGATTCGTCGACGACTAATGCAATTCTCAGGTCTGCGCAACTCCCCGTCAGATCAGGGTTGTCACCGATGGGTTCCGCACAACTGCTGCAACTGGTACAAAACGTCGGATTGCTTGAATTTTGACAAGCCTGATCCCATGTAATAAAAGTCGACACAGCGCAACCTGAGGCATCCCCGAAGCTATTTGCAGGCGCGATCCTCCAATAATATTGTGTGTTGACGAGTAGTGTCCCTGCATCATAGGTGAGCACATTGCCAAGATTGGTACCATTGACAAGATTCGTGGGAGGGTTGTTCGTTCCGAAATACAGTTTGTATCCCGTCGCATCAATCGCCGGGTGCCAAAAGAGATCAGCATATGTCGGTATGCCGATTGCCCCATCAGATGGGTATTCAGGAGTTGTACATTGTGGTGACCCGTCATTTGTTTTGAATGACCAAACCGCACAGCCTGTGGCATCTCCGTTGCTATTGTATGGTACGATTTTCCAATAATATGTTGTCAGAATATTCATCAAGCCGGGCGGATCATAAGATAATACCGTGCCTACGTTGGCCCCATTGACGAGGTTGGTGGGAGGGTTGTTGGTTCCGAAATACAGCTTATAGCCAGAGGTGCATGTCGCCGCCATCCAGTTCAGGGTCGCTGAGACGGAGACATTTGTCTGGCTATTGGACGGGGATGCCGGAGTGGTACATCCCGGCACAGAAGAATCAAGATGCACAGTGATCTGGGCACAGGCACCCGGAGAGATACATCCCTCTCCCCTGACAAAGTATGTTGTTGTCGAAGCCGGGGCAATGAGGAATGTCGGGGTCGTTGTGGTTCCGAGCAGCGTCCCGCCGCAGGCACCGGTATAAATCGCCCATTGTGTTGCTCCGTTGAGATCGCCGTTGATCGTCAGCGTGACGAGTTGACCGGTACAAAAGGGATCCGGTGATACTGAAAGGAGGGGTGCCGCCGGCCCGTCGGTACACCATGCCATAGTTGCTGTTCCGTTAGCTCCCGATCCAGAGTTTGCCCCGCTGTCTCCTTTACCGCCGCCGCCACCGCCGGGAGTGATGCCGTTGAGTCCGACGGCCCCCGTATTTCCGCCATGACCACCATTGCCTTGTCCGCTTCCGCCTGCCCCTCCAAGTCCGGCGCTTCCATTGATCCCGTTGCCGCCATTGCCGGCTCCCGTAGCCGACCCACCGCCTCCGCCGCCAGCGCTATTGCTGCTTTGCCTGACACCGCCACTTCCGCCTGAAAATCGCACCGCTCCAGTACTTGCAGCGACCGTGCCGCCAATGCCACCAACGTCCGTGCTGGCAGGAGTAGCACCGCCTGCCGCTACGACCAGGGTTGTGCCAAAACTCGAATTTGTGCCATTGGATCCCTGCACCCCTCCCGTGCCAATAATTACTGAATAAGTCGCACCCGGTACTACGGTCAGAATACTTTTGGCATACGCTCCACCGCCGCCACCACTCCGTGCCCCACTTCCCGAATTTCCTGACCCGGCGCCACCGCCACCACCCCATAATTCGACTTTGAGATTCGTTACGCCTGGCGGTACAACAAAGATTGAGGACATGCTTAAGGTAACCGAATTACCATTTACAACGACAGCGCCACTGACGACGAGATTTCTGATATTGAGATCTCCCGCTCCGGTACTCCCACTACTGAACCCATAGATGCGAAAGATGACTGTTCCGGCAGAATACACCGGCGTAAACGCAGCCCATGCATTCGCGGTCCCTGTATTTGAACAGGTGCTTGTATTGTTAGGGGTGAGATTGGCGCCATTGTCGGTCCAGGAAATATTATTCACGCTGTAGGCATACCTCACGATTGTGGGGCCATCGTTGGTCGATCCGGAAGGATCGTCTCTTCTCAGGTTGGCAGTAAAGCCGGTAATATTGAGCGCGTAACCGGCATCCGGTGTAATTGAAAACTGGACGTAGTCCCCGCTCGTATTTGAGGTGGCGATATTCACTCCCGAATTGGGCCAGCCGTCCGCCCCGAAGCCTTCAGCTACTCCGCAGTCACCGGCATCTACGCCGGACCCAAACACAAGGTTGGTCCCCGTTGCATGCACCGCGACAGAACCTGGTGCTCCCGAAGCAGCATTCGCAAAAGTGTATATCTGTCCCTCTGCACAAAACGCCGAGAAGAGTAGTATTGCTATCGATGCAAGTCGGCAGGAAGTCAAGAGTATATGTGTGCGCCGCAGTGATAACATTGGAACGATTGTCAATGCACGAGGCATTGATCCCGCGATCAGATGTGATTTCATGGAATAATATTTTAGTCGAGAGTCTGGGTAACCGAGTAGTTTATAGAGGCTTTCTTTTTCATAGTGGGAAGAAGTGATTTCAAAGGAATATTGAACCACATCAGATTTCACCCTCACTGATGCCCGTTTGGCAAAGTGAGCCAGCAGATCAAGTAGGTCTTAGGATACGGGAATGCGATTTTTGGGTGTCATGCAATCCGTACTCAAGTATACCTGAATCTTGCGAAAGATAGTCGCAAGTTTAGTCAGCGCAAAGAAAACGAACGCCATTTTTGTTGGTCGGCATCACTTTTAATCCGCTCTTAATTCGCAAGATTAAAAATGGAATAGGAAGTTCATCATGGCCCCTCTGAATTGACCGCGCGGAGATTGGTGAAATTCAATTATAAATAGAAAGGAGGTTGATTTTTCAATCAACCTCCTTTCTTAATCCGGTTTTAATCTCGTCCCGGTCGCCAGTACTGCACTGTGTGCTTTCGACCGAAATTCCGTGTTGGCTACCGCATCACATGCAACGGGTGTGCATCCAGGATTTTACCCCCGGATACGAGATGTACAGTATAGCTGCCACCGTTTGCATTGAATGCATTCAGATCTATCTCCTCTTTAACAGAGGAGGGCAAGATCTGATTTCTGTATACAAGTTTGCCTTCAGTATCATACATTTCCAGATAGGCATCCCCAGCCGTTTCTGTCGGCGTCATTTCGATAGAGACCTTGTCCGATGCCGGGTTTGGGAATACTTCGGTGATCATTTTTTGTGAATTGAAGTCAACGCCCTTGACGTCGCTCATCTTTTCTCCTTCGTTTGTCACGACGCGTACCTGATATTCAATACGCTCTTTCAGGGATACACCATCATAGGCATTCTCGTCCACAAACACGTTGACATATTGTCCTTCCGATTGCAGGATTGCGAGTTCTTCCCACTGACCCTCTCCGATCCTGCGCTCGACGACATATCCGCGGACATCATCCGGAGCATCTACCGTCCATGTCAGATGGCTATGACGTGGCCCGTATTTTGTCACATCCAATTCGACTTTTTCAAGCGGGGTATACGGCGCTATCCCAATATCGCTCACCTGGTAAGGCACAATTTTGGGTGTTTCATCCACCAGATCAATACCGACATTCGGATCTGTCGTCACATCAAAACCAGTCTCTGTGAGTGCAAACCGCTGACCCGGCTTTGGCGCATGCTGTCCGAACTCATGAACTTTCAGCACACACACATCTACCCAGGCGTCTTTCTTCCAGTCTACCGGCATCAGATAAGGTGTCTGCATGCCACCGAAAGCCTGGAAGTGATAGCCATTGTGATCTTTCACACCTCCAGACGCTACCATCTTATACGGTCCGGGCACCACTTCCAGGAAGTCAATCCCGGTGTCCAACCACTTCACACCGAATACAATGTCGGTGACCCGGTTATCCGTCGTTCTCAGGGCTCTTTCCCCGACATTCCGGATCTGGACATGGGCTTCCTGTCCTTTATCTATGATGCGCAGTTCGAATCGCTGTGCGTTCAGCGCTATTACCAGTGCGCTAAATACCGCCGCCAACAGAATTTTTTTCATTGCTCGTAATTTTTAAGAACATCACAGAACGGAGGCCTGCAGCCTGTCTGAGCTACAGGCCTCCATTGCTGCATCAATTATTCATACATCTGACCAGTGACAATATTGTTTGGTGTCAATAGACCTACCACGCTCAGAATAGCATTCTTGTCGTTGTTGGAGCCATTGTACTTGACCACGCCATCCATGTTCACATCATAACGGTTGTACCCCGGTACGACATTATTTGGAGTGGTGATTCCAACGGCACCCAAAATTGCATTCTTATCGTTGTTCGATCCATTGTACTTGACCAAATTATCACCGTTCACATCACCCTGCATCATTGCAAACATTCCCCCGCTCACTTCAACCATTCCCTGCGTATCTCCAAGGTATCTGAAGTCACAGTGGCCGGTGCCATCGGTGCAATCCATCGGAGCGTCCGTAATCACGTCGAGGTGGTTCCGGTGACAAACATCGATGTAGTACCAGTCGGACGGCGCCTCGAAGACGACCGGGGATACGCCATCCATATCGACGATATCTCCGTTTTCGCGCACCAGCGCGGCCCGTTCTGAGATGACCTCCATCGTGACAACATCCCGCAACTGCACCATCACCCAGTCTACGATATCAGCTGGCATATCCGGAGACTGCTCAGTCCCTCCATAATTGTATGGAGTCATCGTATATGGTTGATCGTGCGGCAGGTAGCCCATGTCATTGAGATTGGCATCCATGCCATCTCCACCTGCATTCATCGCAGCCTGCAGGAAGACCTCGGCAGTCAGGACAAGTTGTGGCGGAGGCACCTGGCGTGTGATAAACTGGACGCAAAGCGCCACATTTCCACAAAGGTCTTCCGCTCTGTAAATTCTGCGGATCACCTCATCGCAGCCGCTGCCTTCGCTGATATCCTGTACCCATGTCACGGCGATGTCTCCTGCATCAGTGCATGCGTCTGTTGCGATCACGGCACCAGGATCCGGAGCAGGCACAGGATCATCACAACCGAGGGTGATATCAGCAGGACATACGATGTCTGGCTGTTCACCATCTGTATTCAATGTGATGGTTTGAGTGCATGCACCCTCATTGACATTGCCACAGGCATCTTCCGCACTGAATGTCCGGATGATCTCAGTGACACAGTCATTCATTACTACGACCGTATCATGACATGACACTGTTGGCTCGCTACACGCGTCAGACACCAGGACATCTTCCGTACTACACGGTTTATAGATGTAGCAGATGTTCGAAATCGCTCCGGAGCTCGGTACGACATTGCCGAAGTACACCTTCAGTTTTTTGACTCCTGCCGTCTTGGGCGATAGCTCCTCGAGGCTGTTGTCATTCCCGAGAATGGCACTGAATCCTGTAAAGCTGATCAACGCACCATTCTCATCATACAATGAGATCCCCGCGCCGGCATTCGACTGCGCAGCTTCAATATCCAGGGCATCGATACTTCAAGGTACACCGGCTCACTAAAGGTGAGTACCAATGAATCACTCAGAGCATCGTCATCGGGGTATCCCTTCGTCGGCTCCTGAACGATCAGGATATTGCCTAACGGTTCATTATTCGAAGGCGCATAACCATCCGGATCGTTCATGTTCAGGCCCGGTCCACCATAAAGTGTATTGGGCGTACCCAGATCTTCATCACCTGCGTGAGGATTCGCTGAGTTGAACAATCCCGGGCTTTGCATCACGCCACCCTTGCTCCACGCAGTGATGTGCACGGTGACCCCTCCTGCCACGATCGTCGGGATCAGCACAGAATCCGCACCCACTTCGTACTCATCAAAGGTGAGACAAGTGTTGTCCATACATGAAAGCTCAAACGGCGGAGGACAGGTCAGCTCAGGCGGTGTGGTGTCTTCCACAGTAATGACCTGTGTACACGATGATGTCCGCCCGCAAGCATCTTGTGCGCGATAGACCCTGATGATGTTGTAAGCGCAGCCCATTCCCGGAGGTGACTGGCTTACCAGGGTCACAAACACATCAGGATCACAGTCGTCTGTCGCTGTTGCGCCGACCGGAGGCAGATCATCGCCACACTCAATTGTCACATCCGCAGGACAGGTAATCACCGGTGGAGTCAAGTCCTGACGGATGATCAACTGAACACAACCTGTCGAGTTTCCACAGGCATCGGTGGCTGTCCACTGCCGTTCCGTAAGCCACGCGCAATGGTTCTGATCCGGTGCCGCTACATCTGTATATGTCAGATCGATATCAGGACTACAATTGTCAGTGACGATCGGCGGGATCTCAGGAATTGTATCCTGACATCCAATGACGATAGGTTCGGAACACTCGATGCTCGGAGGCGTCGTATCCTGGATGTAAATGTGCTGCGTACAGTTGGACGCGTTGCCGCAGGCATCCGTCGCATAATGTGTGCGGATAATCAGAGCAGGACATGAGCCCAGCGTATCACTGTCCTCGTAAGTGAAGGTCACAGCGTGACATGCATCCGTTCCTGTTGCCAGTGTTGTTGGCAATGGATCGCCACACTCAATTGTCACATCCGCAGGACAGGTAATCGTTGGAGGTATGGTATCGACCAACGTAATAAACTGTTGACATAATCCGCTGGACGTTCCATTCCCGCACCGATCCGTCGCCTGCCACAACCTAGTATAGACCGTATGACAAGGATCCGGATCTGACACATATGTCAGCAAGATATACGCATATGCTTCCGGATCGCACAAGTCAGAGACTTGAGGTGTCCCCGTCACCTGCAGATCGTTCAGATCCTGATCACATTCAATCGTAATATCCGACGGGCATATAATGTCCGGAGGCGTATCATCACGGATCACCAGATGTTGTGTGCAGGATGCTACGTTGCCACAGGCATCCGTCGCATAATGCGTCCGCACAATGATTTCCAGTACCTGGTCTACACCTGCAACGAACGTGTCGTTGGCGCACACCTGCGGATACACCGCATCCGAATATGTCACTGTGACTGCACTGCATGCATCGGATGCCGTTGCCAATGTTGTCGGCAACGGATTCACATTACATTCCAATGTCATATCCGCAGGACACTGAATCGTCGGTGGTGTCGTATCCTCGATGTAGATGTGTTGTGTACAATGAGACACATTACCACAGGCATCTGTCGCGGAGTGCGTCCGTATAATCAATCCCGGACACATTCCAAGCGTATCACTATCGGTATAACTAAAGGTCACTGCATTGCAATCATCCGTCCCTGTCGCCAGTGTCGTCGGCAATGCATCACCACATTCGATCGTCACATCAGCCGGGCAGGTAATGCTCGGTGGTGTGGTATCCAAAATCGTAATCGTCTGTATACAGATATTTCCGCTCATCCCGTTGCCGCACCAGTCTGTGGCAGTCCACACCCGCGTGATCACATGCGTACAGCTATTCCCGCCCTGGAGGTCCACATAAATTGGTTGTGGATTCGGATCGCAGTTGTCCGTGACATCAGGATATCCGGTAAACTCAGGATCTGTAGGATCACCACAATCGATGGTCCTATTCGGCGGACATACCACCGTAGGCGCCACGTCATCACGAATCACGAGATGTTGTGTACACGTTGCTACATTGCCGCAGCGGTCGATCGCGTAGTGCTTCCTGACAATTAATATCAGCACCCTGTTCTCACCGTCGACAAACACATTCTGTCCGCACACGCCCTGAATTGGGCTATCCTGATATGTGACCCAGGCAATACCACAATTGTCCGTCGCTGTCGCCAGTGTCGTCGGATACTCCTGATCGCACTCCAATGTCATGTCAGGAGGACAAACGATGACAGGTGGTGTCGTATCGCTGACAACAATATGTTGCGTACATGTTGTGGTGTTGTCACACGCGTCGGAGGCGCTGTATGTACGTTTCACGATGATGTCACATCCTCCGCTTCCGACCAACATCAGACCTGACAATGGTGTTTCCACGCTAAGGCCAGTCGGGCCTACGGCTGTAGCTACACCCGTGGTAGTGTTGACCTTGAAGAAGGTACCTGCATCATCCTGGGCTCCGCCACCATACAACACGCCGTCAGGGCCGAATTCCAGACCTCCCAGGACGGCACCCATGGGTCCGATGGGTGTTGCAACACCTGTAATCAAACTAATCCGGTACAAGATGCCTGAAGGTCCGCCAGAGCCATACATGATTCCAGTCAACGGGTCATAGGCCAGGCCACTGATCGGAACAGGTGCACATCCGAAGTGCGCACTGATATCCGACAGCGCTCCTGTGTTCGGATCCAGGGTGGCGAACGTCGACGGTCCTGACACAGATTCGACATACGTAACATATAAGACGCCGCCTACAAATTCCATTCCTGTAAGTGACCGGATCGCAACTGGCGTATTTGAAATTGCCGCCCCGATCAAAGCACCTGTTTGCGGATTAAATTCCTGACCAAGATTGGTACCTGCTGCAGTTTGTAAAAATGCACGGCCGTCCAACGGATTGTACTCCAAAGATGTCGTCGGTAGCACACTCGAGAAGGTATTGACATAGGTTGCCGCACCTGTCAGGTAATTGATGTGGTAATAATTACCATATACATCACACGCGTATAATGTACCCGTGATGATCATATCACCCACGTGTGTCACTACTACGTCGGCATCACAGTTGTCCGTTGCAACAATTGCACCCGGATCTGCAGCCGGAATATCACCGTAACATTCTACAGTCAGATCCCCGGGACAGGAGATCTCCGGAGGCGTCGTATCCTCTATGTAGATATGCTGTGTACAGCTCGCCACATTGCCGCAGGCATCTATCGCATAGTGTGTCCGCACGATCACCGCAGGACAAATACCCGCCGTATCAGCGTCAACATATGTAAACGTCACCGTATGGCAGGAATCCGTTCCTGTCGCCAAGGTGGACGGCAAGGCGTCTCCACATTCTATGGTCACATCAGCCGGACAGGTAATCGACGGAGGCGTGGTATCTACGATCGTAATTGTCTGAGAACACAAGCCTGAAGAAGTACCATTGCCGCAATGATCCGTAGCCTGCCAGTACCGCGTCAGCACCTTATGACACTGACTCGTATCCGTCACTACCGTAATCAGGATATAGGCATAGGCTTCAGGATCACACAGATCGTGGACCATCGGTGTCCCGGTCAACTGCACGCTATCCGGATCCTGAGTACACTCTATCGTAATATTCGGCGGACACGTGATCTCCGGCGGAGTGTCATCACGGATGACAAAGTGTTGTGTACAACTAGACACATTCCCACAGGCGTCAGTCGCATAGTGCGTCCGCACAATGATTTCCAATACCTGGTCTACACCGGCGATGATCGTGTCATTGGCACAACTCTGTGGATACTCCTCATCCGAATATGTCACTGTCACAGCATGACAGATATCTGTTGCCGTCGCCAGTGTGGTGGGTATCGGATTGACGTTGCATTCCAAAGTCATATCCGGAGGACAGACGATCACCGGAGGTGTCGTGTCTTCGATCGTGATATGTTGCGTACAACTGGACACATTGCCACAGGCGTCTGTCGCGTAGTGCGTCCGTGTGATCACCGTTGGGCAATCACCTTCCGGAGCACTGTCGGCATAGGTCACTGTGACCGCGTTGCAAACATCTGTAGCCGTGGCCAGCGTTGTAGGCAGTGGTGAGCCACATTCTATGGTTACGTCGGCCGGACAGTCGATTGCCGGTGGTGTCGTATCCTGTAGATAAATGTGTTGCGTGCAGCTAGACACATTGCCACAAGCGTCGGTGGCATAATGCGTCCGTGTGATCACCATGGGACACAATCCCTGTGGTGCGCCGTCCTCATAGGTCACCGTCCACTGATTGCAATCATCCGTTGCGGTTGCAAGTGTCGTTGGCAACGGTGAGCCGCATTCAATAGTGACATCCCCAGGACAGGCAATCACCGGCGGAGTCGTGTCCACGAAATGCATAAACTGGGCGCACAGGGCGCTATTGCCACAGGCATCTGTCACACGGTAGATTCTCCGTAAGATCGTCTCGCAGGCATCACCTGTCGTGATATCACGAACCCAAGTCACAACCAGATCCCCAGGTGCCGTACAATTGTCGCTGGCAAGAACGCCCGCGATATCCACCGGAGGTACATCTGCGTTGCAATCCAGAGTAATATCCTCCGGACATGTGATCTCGGGTTGTTCTGTATCTGTCTCCAAGGTAATCGTCTGCGTGCAGGCGTCATTATTTGCATTTCCACAGGCATCTACCGCACTGAATGACCGCAACAACTCAGTCGTACACTCGTCGATCACATTTGTTTGTTCATCCACTGTGATCTCTACCTCATTGCAAGCGTCGTGAACGATCGCCTCCTCGGGATCCAGTGGTACATGGACGAAGCACAGGCTTGCGATCGCACCCGATGTCGGGATGGTGTCGCCATAGTAGACCACCAGTTTCTTTACCGATGGCTGCTGGAGATACAGTTCTTCCACATTGTTGTCTCCACCGCCGCCCAGAGGTTTGAAGCCCAATGAGGCTCCATTCATGTCGTACATAAAGACACCTGCACCGGTCACGAGCTGAGCCGACTCAAAGTCAATCGCTACGAGGCTCACCAGGTATACCGGATCGCTGAACGTAAATACAAGACTGTCACTCAGCAAATAATCATCCGGGAAGCCGAGCGTCGGCGTTTGAATAATCACCGCTTTGCCTTCAGCTTCATTATTTGAAAACTCATAGCCATCCGGATTATCACCGCTGATTCCCGGGCCGCCGTAAACGACATTCGGGGTCCCCAGGTCTTCACACCCTGAGTGTGGATCTTCAGTGTTGAAGATTGACGGAGTCGCCATACCAAGTTTGCTCCATGCCTGAATGCCAACTGTGACATCCCCAACAGGAACAGAAGAGATATCGACGAGCGGTCCATTGGCATCGACCGATATATCATCAAATGTGAGACATGTCAACTCGTCACAGGCAATCGTATAATCATCCGGACAAGTGACATCCGGAGGCGTCGTATCTTCTACAGTCACCACTTGCGTACAAGTACTACTGTTTTCGCATCCATCGATGGCACGGAATGTCCGGATCACTTTGTACAGGCAAGTGCCGTCAACATACACGGTGGATTCTCCGACCTGTGTCACATATACCTCAGGATCGCAGATATCGGAAGCCGTTGCATTCGTTGTTGGTATTGGATCGCCGCATTCGATCGTCACGTCAGATGGACAGGTAATACTCGGTGGGGTCGTATCCTCCACAAAGATCCTCTGACCACACACTGAGGCGTTGCCACAATGGTCTTCCGCACGATATGTCCGGATCACTACCTGGTCACAACTGTACCCCTGCTCTCCTGAGCATCCAAAGAAGTCGACTAAAGTGGTCGCACCTGCTCCAAGGATGCAATCCGTTGACAATTGACTAAACGCGAAGACATCTCCGGTGCTCACTGGCACCACAGCAACACCTGCCTGAGACACTGGACCATCATTATCTGTCAACTTATAGAATGTGCCATTCAGGGAATATCCGAACGGATCATATGTTGGTCCATCTACATCTTCAGTATGGTAATTCCACAAAAACACAAGCTCGCCATCCATTTGAATCACGACACTGTATTCTGTCGACGAACCACCAGGGCATCCTTCTCCGGAATTCGGCCCAATAAGCTCTACGGTTTCGTCACCATTGACAATCACGTCTCCGCCGAAGGAAGTGGTAATTGTCCAGTTTTGAGGATCAAAGTCACCGGTAAAGCCTACTGCACCGAAGTTGCAGATATGATCACTATACGTGACAGTGGCATCGGGGTCGCAGACATCAAATGCTGTGGCTGATGGGCCGGGCAAAGGATCTCCGCATTCAATCGTCACATCTTCCGGACAATCGAGCGATGGAGGCGTCGTATCCACAATAACGATATACTGTGTACAAGACGATGTATTACCACAGGCATCCGTAGCGTAATGCGTCCGCATGATGACCATTGGGCAACTCACACCAAGGTCAACATCGCTATACGTCACATTCACTTCATGGCAATTGTCTTCAGCAGCTGCCAGTGTCGTCGGTATCGGATCACCACATTCGATCGTCACGTCGGCAGGACAAGAAATCGTCGGTGGAGTCGTATCTACGATTGTAATGAATTGATAACACAGTTCTGAAGATCCACCATTCCCGCACCGGTCTGTTGCGATCCAATACCGCTGCAGCACTTTTGTGCACAGGTTTGAATCAACGACCTGGGTGATCAGGATTGTCGCATAGGCATCAGGATCGCAAAGATCATGGGCAATACCCTCTCCCGTCAATGCCAGATCATTCGGATCCTGGTCACACCGGATCGTGATATTCCCCGGACACGTCAGCATCGGCGGTGTGTCATCGCGGATCAGGATATGCTCGGTACAACTTGAAGTATTGTTGCAATTATCTGTTGCACGGAAGGTCCTGACGATGAGTGAAACCACCTTATTTCTGCCGTCCACAAAATTACCTGGCCCACACTGTTGTGGATATTCTTCATCGGAGTAAGTGACAAACGGAATTAGTGTACAGTTATCTGTCACTGTAGCCATTGTCACCGGTACAGTATCGATACCGCATTCGAGGACCACCAGACCCGGGCAGGCGATGTCCGGAGGTGTCGTATCGAGGATGCGGATATGTTGTGTGCAAGTCGCTTCGTTGCCACAGGCATCTACTGCATAGTAATGACGCACGATGAGACTGTCACAGGCATTTCCTGATCCTGTCTCGCCGACGAATGTCACCAAGACAAGGGTACAATCGTCTGTCGCAGTTGCCTGAGCGGGTGCCGGGATCGGATCATCACATTCAAGCGTAAGATCTTCCGGACATGTCAATGATGGCGGCACGAGATCTGCCGTCCACGGGACATGGACCGTACAGATTTCAGACTGATTGCCGCAGCCATCTGTCGCGCGGAACCGGAAGGCCCTGATATGTTCACAGCCCTCCTCAGTATCCGTGTATGGCGGCAGGAATCCGATCGTTACCGAACCACAGTCATCTGTTGCCGAAACATAGCCATGATCGAGCAGATACTGCGGAGAAGGAATACTATCAGGATTACATCCGAGATGCGGCACGTCGGAGCATGTGATCACCGGCGGTATTTCATCGTGATAGATCTGTACGATGATCTCACAGGTATCCGCATGATTGCCGCAGCCGTCTTCGGCAGTATACCTGAAGGTCCATGCCATCGAACAACTATTATTGAGTTCATAGAAATCTACAAACTCAATTGTCAGATCCCCCGGACAATCGTCCGTCGCGTTGGCATAATGCTGGTCAATCAACCACTGGGCAAGGTATTCGGGATCCGGCATTTCATCAGGACAGAAGATCGGGGCCGGTTTGCTACACTGCATCACCGGGCTCTCGTGGTCTACAGTATACGTGTACCGCTGTGTACAGGTTGCGGAATTTCCACAATCATCTGTTGCGGTATACTTGTATACCAGGACTCCCAGGCATCCGGTAGTATCGTTTTCTACGATTTCCGCAGTGGCATTAACCTCACTACACTCATCAAATCCAAACACCTGCTCTTGGGGGGCCGGCAAGGTTTCAGGATTGCAGCCAAGAGGTTCTCCATCCGGCGGGCATTGGAGATCTGGCGGAGTTGTATCAACCACCCACGTGATCATTTGTGTACAGGACACCGAATTACCGCAATTGTCAGTAGCGCGATACGTTCTCGTCACTGAGTGAAGACACCCGTCGACGACATCTTCAGAAGTCTCCACTGTCGCAGTGATCACACCGTCGCAGTTATCTGTTGTCGTCAACTCCGGAGGTGCAGGGATGCCATTCACGAGGACGGGATTACAACCCAGATCCATGTCGGCAGGACATGGTAGCGGATCCGGTGGTGTCGTATCATAGACGACAATTGTCTCGACGCACTGAGCGGTATTCCCGCAGGCATCCGTCGCCTGATATGTCCGTACGATAATCTTCGGACAGCTTTGTTCCGACGGCTGGTCTCCAATGAATGTCACAGTGACTGCCCCGCAGTTATCGCTGGCCGTGACTGTAGAAGGATCAGGATCGGGCACATCATCCATGCATTGCACAATTCCGCCTTCAGGACATGAGATCGTTGGCGGAGTGGTATCATCCACAATGATTGTCTGTATGCACGTCGCTGTATTGCCGCATGCGTCAACGGCCTGGTATTTTCTTGAAACCGTTGTTGGACACGTTCCCTGAGCCTCATCCCCGATAAAGGTCACTGTAGCACTGCCACAATTGTCAGTAGCCACAACGGAGGCCGGATCAGGAGCAGGCTTATCGTCGATACATTGCACTGTCACATCACCCGGACACTGGATGGTCGGCGGTGTGGTGTCTTCTACATGAATGCGCTGCAGGCCATAGGCGGTATTTCCACACGCATCTGTTGCACTCCAGCAGCGGAAGACCGTATAATTACAAGGATCTTCGGGTTCTTCCTCTGCACAGGTGTATACGAAGAAGTCAATCACCGTGGACGCGCCCTCTCCTAAAACACAATCCGGAGAATAGACTTCGAAGGAGAAGACATCTCCTGTGTGCACCAGTACAGCAGCCAGACCACTTTGAATCGGATTACCTGAATTGGGTCCGTTGTCCTGGGTCAGTTTCACAAATGTGCCGTTAATGTTGTACCCAAATGGATCCCAGTAAGCCCCACAACAATCGAAGGACTCATAGTTCCATGAGAAGATCAGTTTGCCATCCGCAGGTATGGTAATGGAATACAAGGTGGCAAGTCCATTACAGTTGCCCCCATCGGGTCCATGGACCGTGACGGAAGAATCCCCGTCGGTTGTGACATAACCGCCATCAGGTTCTGTTGCCGTCCAGTTGGAGAAATCATAGTCCCCGGTAAAGCCCTCGACAGACAGACTGCATTGCAGGTCGACGTAGGTAACAAATGGCTCGGAGCAGTTGTCTACCGCTGATGCATCGGCGGTGGCTTCGTTACCGCATTGGATCGTCACATCTTCCGGCACAGTAAGCTGAGGTGCACTACGGTCTGCAACAGTGATCGTCTGTGTGCACGATGACACATTGTTACAATCATCTACTGCTCTCCAGTGGAAGGTCACAGAAGCGCCGCAATTCACCTCGTTGATCGTATAGGTATACGTCAAGATGTCAAGACTGCAATTGTCATTCGCAGAGGCATACACACCAAAGTCGGCATTCAGAAGGATTTCTTCAGCAGTTGCATTACACCCATCGTATACCCGGCTATCACAGTTTGTCAGCATTGGAGGCGTCGTATCTGAGATCCACGTGATGTGCTGCGTACAGGACACCGTATTGCCACAGTCATCTGTCGCTGAATATGTCCTTGTGATACTTCTCGAACATCCGTCTTCGACAACGGGACCATCGCTTGCTGAAGCAGCCACGGAACCGGAGCAAAAGTCTACTCCTGTCAATTGTTCTGGAGCTGGTATCTCATCAGGATTGCAGCCCAGGAATTCATCCTGCGGGCATTCAATCGAAGGAGCGGTCTGGTCAATCGTCCATGTGATCAGTTGTGTACATGAGACAGCATTCCCGCAGTTGTCTGTAGCTCTGTAGATTCTCAGTAACCTGGCCTGGCAACCCACTACCACTACATCAGATGGCAGTAATTCGGCTGTGATCACCCCTGCACAATTATCTATTGTTGTCAATTCTGCCGGAGGAGGAAGGTCATCCGGGAATGTTGGATTACAACCAAGATCGACAGCAGGCGGGCAGTCAAATGGTGCGGGCGGTGTGGTATCATCAACAACTATTGTCTCTACACACCGGGCCGTATTGCCACAGCCATCCGTCGCCTGGTACGTCCTTATAATAATTGTAGGGCATGTTCCTGCCGGCACATCACCAATAAATGTCACCGTAGCAATGCCACAATTATCGCTGGCAATGACGCCGGCAATATCCGGAGCAGGGACATCATCCATACACTGGTAGGTGCCCCCATCCGGACACGTGATGCTCGGTGGAATGGTATCATCTACCCGGATCGTTTGCACACACGTGGTTGTGTTGCCACAGTCATCGGTTGCCTGATACGTCCGGTAGAGAAACTCCGGACAGGTGCCCGTATTTGTTTGTCCAAGATATGTCACGGTCACACCGCCACAATTGTCACCTGCCGTCACTGCAGCAGGATCCGGAACAGGTGCATCATCAATACATTGTACTGTCACATCACCAGGACAATTAATCGTTGGTGGGGTGAGATCATTGATAATGATCTGTTGGGTACATGTGGTCATATTGTTACAATTGTCCGTTGCCTTAAACGTCCTTACAATGACTTTCGGACAACTGCCATTCATGGTCTCACCCACGAATGTCACCAATGGTGTTCCACAATTATCAGTTGCCGTCACCTGGCTCAAACTTACCGTCACCGGCGGCACCTGATCGACACATTCAAATGTCAACGCCGGCGGACAGTTAATCTGTGGCGGGGTGAGGTCCGTAAACGTGATCCGCTGGGTACAGGTCGCCATATTGTTACAGTTGTCCGTCGCTTTCCACGTCCTCGTGATATACCACAGGAATGGACAATTCTGCGGGAATGGCCCGAACAGTTGATCCTGGAACATTACGTTTGGTATTCCACAATTATCATCTACCCCAGGGATTCCGGTTACCGCTGGATTGACACTGGGGTCTTGTGGCACATTTGGCGGCACCGGTTCCATATTGAATATCGGCGGCCACTCCATCACGACGTCAGCAGGACAGGTAATTGTCGGTGGTGTCGTATCATCGACGGTGATCGTCTGGATACACTGGGCCGTGTTCCCACAACCATCTGTCGCCTGGTATGTACGGGAAATAATTGTAGGGCATGTTCCTGCCGGCACGTCACTTATAAATGTTACCGTAGGAATGCCACAATTGTCGCTGGCAATGACGCCGGCAACATCGGGTGCTGGGACATCATCCATACACTGTACCGTCACGTCGGCAGGACATGTAATACTCGGCGGGGTCGTATCATCAACAACTATTGTCTCTACACACCGGGCCGTATTGCCACAGCCATCCGTCGCCTGGTACGTCCTTATAATAATTGTAGGGCATGTTCCTGCCGGCACGTCACTTATAAATGTCACCGTAGCAATGCCACAATTATCGCTGGCAATGACGCCGGCAATATCCGGAGCAGGGACATCATCCATACACTGGTAAGTGCCCCCATCCGGACACGTGATGCTCGGTGGAATGGTATCATCTACCCGGATCGTTTGCACACACGTGGTTGTGTTGCCACAGTCATCGGTTGCCTGATACGTCCGGTAGAGAAACTCCGGACAGGTGCCCGTATTTGTTTGTCCAAGATATGTCACGGTCACACCGCCACAATTGTCACCTGCCGTCACTGCAGCAGGATCCGGAACAGGTGCATCATCAATACATTCTACTGTCACATCTGCAGGACAATTAATCGTTGGCGGGGTCGTATCATCTACAATGATCGTCTGCACACACTGCGCTGTATTCCCGCATCCATCCGTCGCCTGGTATGTCCGTGTGATCGTAGTTGGACAAGTTCCTGACGGAACGTCTCCAAGATATGTCAATATAACACCGCTGCAATTGTCACTGGCAATCACAGTAGTCGTTGAAGCTGCCGGGACATCATCCATACACTGTACTGTCACATCTCCAGGACATGTGATCGATGGTGGCGTTGTATCATCGACGGTGATTGTCTGGATACACTGAGCCGTATTGCCACAGCCATCTGTTGCCTGGTATGTCCGTGTGATCGTAGTTGGACAAGTTCCTGACGGAACGTCTCCAAGATATGTCAATATAACACCGCCACAGTTGTCACTGGCAATGACTGTAGTCGTAGAAGCTACGGGGATATCGTCAAAACATTGTACTGTCACATCTCCAGGACATGTAATACTCGGCGGTGTGGTATCATCAACAACTATTGTCTGGATACACTGGGCCGTGTTCCCACAACCATCTGTCGCCTGGTATGTACGGGAAATAATTGTAGGGCATGTTCCTGCCGGCACGTCACTTATAAATGTTACCGTAGGAATGCCACAATTGTCGCTGGCAATGACGCCGGCAATATCGGGTGCTGGTACATCATCCATACACTGTACCGTCACGTCGGCAGGACATGTAATACTCGGCGGTGTGGTATCATCAACAACTATTGTCTCTACACACCGGGCCGTATTGCCACAGCCATCCGTCGCCTGGTACGTCCTTATAATAATTGTAGGGCATGTTCCTGCCGGCACGTCACTTATAAATGTCACCGTAGCAATGCCACAATTATCGCTGGCAATGACGCCGGCAATATCCGGAGCAGGGACATCATCCATACACTGGTAAGTGCCCCCATCCGGACACGTGATGCTCGGTGGAATGGTATCATCTACCCGGATCGTTTGCACACACGTGGTTGTGTTGCCACAGTCATCGGTTGCCTGATACGTCCGGTAGAGAAACTCCGGACAGGTGCCCGTATTTGTTTGTCCAAGATATGTCACGGTCACACCGCCACAATTGTCACCTGCCGTCACTGCAGCAGGATCCGGAACAGGTGCATCATCAATACATTCTACTGTCACATCTGCAGGACAATTAATCGTTGGCGGGGTCGTATCATCTACAATGATCGTCTGCACACACTGCGCTGTATTCCCGCATCCATCCGTCGCCTGGTATGTCCGTGTGATCGTAGTTGGACAAGTTCCTGACGGAACGTCTCCAAGATATGTCAATATAACACCGCTGCAATTGTCACTGGCAATCACAGTAGTCGTTGAAGCTGCCGGGACATCATCCATACACTGTACTGTCACATCTCCAGGACATGTGATCGATGGTGGCGTTGTATCATCGACGGTGATTGTCTGGATACACTGAGCCGTATTGCCACAGCCATCTGTTGCCTGGTATGTCCGTGTGATCGTAGTTGGACAAGTTCCTGACGGAACGTCTCCAAGATATGTCAATATAACACCGCCACAGTTGTCACTGGCAATGACTGTAGTCGTAGAAGCTACGGGGATATCGTCAAAACATTGTACTGTCACATCTCCAGGACATGTAATACTCGGCGGTGTGGTATCATCAACAACTATTGTCTGGATACACTGGGCCGTGTTCCCACAGCCATCTGTCGCCTGGTATGTACGGGAAATAATTGTAGGGCATGTTCCTGCCGGCACGTCACTGATAAATGTTACCGTAGGAACGCCACAATTATCGCTGGCAATGACGCCGGCAATATCGGGTGCTGGGACATCATCCATACACTGTACCGTCACGTCGGCAGGACATGTAATACTCGGCGGTGTCGTATCATCCACGACGATTGACTGTACGCATTGTATTGTATTTCCACAGACGTCCATTGCCTGATATGTCCTGGCAATGATTGTCGGACACGATCCTGAAGGAACGTCCCCAATAAATGTCACGGTCACGGCGCTGCAGTTGTCGTTGGTGATGACGGCATTCGTATTTGGTGCCGGCACGTCATCCATACACTGCACAGTCACGTCATCAGGACAAGTGATACTCGGAGCGACTTCGTCTACCACGCCAATGAGTTGTGAAACCTGGCAGGCGTTATCGCAGCCATCGCTGAAGGTCCATGTCCGGGTAATAAAGAAGGTATCACGGAGACAACCTCCTCCGCCATTATTCACGTCCGTACCTGTGACGGTGATATTTCCCTGGCATTCGTCCGTTGCCGTCAGATTCCCGGGTGCAGGGACATCTGTCATACAACTATAAATAGTATCTGCCGGTGGTGTAGGACATACAGGAGGAATATTATCAATCAGCGTTATTGTTTGTACACATGTTGTCACATTCCCGCAATTGTCTTGTACGCGCCAGGTACGGCTAATGGTACTGTCACAGGAATTACCGCTGCCCAGGTCAGTGAATGTGGCTCCAAGGCCGGTACTGCAATTGTCTGTAATGTTTGTCGGCATCCCGGTACTTATCGGGTTTGAAGAATCATTACAACTGATCGTCACGTCTGCCGGACATGAAATGGAAGGCGGGATCAAGTCTTCTACTGCCACGTTCATATTGCAGGTAATCGGTGACACGTCACAATCATCACAGGCGATAGATACCGAAACCGTATAGGGATGACTGCAGGTATCACCGGCTGTCACAGTCACTGACGAACCACTAGGTGTGAATGAAGTATAATTTCCAGTAACAGACCAGGTATATACCGGATTCCCACACGCGCCCGTGATCTGGGCATCGAAGATATCAGAGCTTCCCGGGCATACCGATGAAGGTCCGTTTACGACATCACAATTTCCGCATTCCTGGATTGCCTGTATGAGATAGTCCTCTACTTCCCCATCCGATGCATCTGCAGTCGAACGTTCGTCGACGTCTGATGTGCCGCCATCATCCACCAGGCTATTGGTTGTAAGGCGGATTCTGACATAGTGGTTGGAGATTGAGCCGCTCACCGTCACGCCAGTCCAATCCAATGTTTTGGACCCGGAAAAACCGCTGGCGACTAAAACTGAATCAAGCTCATTGGCTGAAAACTGACCGTCGCTATTCAGGTCAATCCAACCAAACAGATACGCAGGAAATACTGTCGAGTTGAGCAAATTATTGACAGTAATAGAAATATTCTGAGGACCTCCTGAAGCAAGCACCGGCAGTGAGCTGATGCCATCTTCGTCGTCCAGGTTGTCATTGTCATCGCCATCGGCAAGAGTACTCGGAAAGGCACCTAATTCGGAATCGAGTAATAAGCCGATCCGCAGGTGTGTACAATCCAAAGTGTGTACCGGAGTTCCATACGAAACCGGAGCATCACTATAGTCAGTTTCACTGAGTGTAATAAACTGTATGGCAATGATCATATGCGAGTCGTTTGTGCCATTGGATTTGCTCGTATCAAATCCACCGGAAACCATCGTCGGAGAATGCGACGCACTGTGCGTCGTGGTACCAAGGTAAATTGTTGCATTCCGCACCCATAGGTGATTTGCACCCCTTGGGACACCCGTATCACCAAGATAGTCATCCTGATTTCCCCCTGCATATGTTCCAAATACGAGGGAGTTCAACGCGCTCGGGAACGCTGCAAAAAACATATCGTAGCCTGAGTTCCCTCCTGAAGTATATGTTGCATTATAGAATGGGTCGCTCCCGATATTGACAGTAGGGAGACCCGATCCTCCCACGGTGCCCCACACAAGCAGAGACTGTGTCACATTGCCTTCACAATCCGTTTCGGATACCAGCTTGATTCCGTTGCCGATATCTGTAGAGCCGCTGCCATAGAATGTCGCACGGTAGCCTGCACTACCCCCACCAGAATAGACTTTTCCAATGACCACATCGGAAGCGCCCCCATTGAATGAAGCATCGTATCCGCCTGATCCAAGCGGGAATCCGGTTTCGGCAGATCCTGTCCAATACAAGGTGTCGCCGACAATTTCAACATCGTTGATATGGTCGTCGACATTGCTTCCTGTCCCACCAATCTTATCCAGGTAATTAAATACAGTTCCGCCACTGTTCAACACACCGATGATGCCGTCATCGTTATTTGTATTTGTTGAATTCGATGCTGCGGGGTTTACTTCAGTAATGCTTCCATTGCCATAGCCGCAAAAGGCGACACGACCATCGGCGAACACTTCCAGATCATTGAACACTTCATCACTTGATCCTCCTACATAGGAACCCCACGAAAGTGTATTAAGATTTGTAAACCGGGCGATGTACATCTCACTCGCTCCTCCAAACGTCGCATCTGCCGGACTGCCAATGATATAATCAGGTGTTCCCGATGAGGGCAAAGCAGCGACGACAGTCATGCCAACCACAAAAGCAGTGTCGTTTAAGGCGCGGACACATGTCACGCCGATATCTTCTGTACCGGTGCTTCCCAGGTATGTCCTGTATAACAGCGAACCCAGATCCCGTGAGAATACTGCCACCCATCCGTCCGTACCATTCCGCGTGGCATCAAACGGCGTCCCCGCAGATGGCAAGTCTACGGTCGTAAATCCCCCTACAAAAACTCTATTGGATGACAAACTGATGGCGTGTGCAAGGACTTCATTTGATCCGCTCACTGAACTCGGCCCGTACAATGTGAGGTCCAGGAGATCAGTCCCTGACGAGTTCATCCTGTAGATGATCGCAACCGTTGGCAGTGCGCTTGCTCCTGTTCCTCCTGTCAGTCCTGTGATCGTATTTAAATAACCATCTGCATCGTAAGGCGCTGAGCCAGTAGGAATCTGCCTGTTTGAACCTCCCGCACAATATACTACACCGTCGGAAGGATCTACCTGTATCGCAAGGAGGTATGCATCAAACACCTGGGTACTGGACCCTGTCAGGTTGCCATCCATAAACGTACCCCATGTCAATGTGGGGTCGATCACGAGTGGATACCGCGCATCGATATCGGAATGTGCCGCAAAGGCGACCAGATTGTCATCGCTATGTGTAAAACTCAAGCTCACAGGTTCCTTGCCCTGATCAGTGACCTGGTATGATTCAGGGATATGAAACTTCACGTCTTTGAATCTCAGGGCGACGTCGAGATTTCCTGCGTCGTCAATACTGAGGTTGTCCTGTCCCTCAAAACGCAATTGTACCTGCCGGAAATCTGCACCCGGTGCAAGCACCCAGTCAAACTCAAGATTTCCATCTTCAGTACTATATAATCTCAAATCAATTCCCGGGTAAAGATCTTTAAGGACAAGATCCTTTGCCGCTCTGACGCCGGAAGTCCATCCTGAAGGATCATTTCCGAGAATGTAATTGTATTTCGTGGTAAAAGCATCCCCCAGTTCAATTTCGGGATCGGGATTTGCTCCAATGGGATACAAGGAAAACGTATGTGTGGCTTTGATGGCAGGGCGTATCTTCTTTTTCCCGTCTTTCTGTTTTTCCGTGATCGTCGTCATGTCTGTAGCGACGAAACGGATCCTGTTCTGTTCGATATAGACAGAACCGGAAGGACTTTCAAAGTAGTAACGCACATTGGCGTTGTCAACCTGTCCGTCGTTTTTCATAAACCGGATTGTCTCAGCATTCTCCTTGAGCGTTTGCCGGACTTGTTCATCCAGGCATTGTTGTTCTTCCTGAACCTGCTCTTTTGTCTTGACTTGTTGCGCAATTAAGTCGGGCTGTGGCTGTTCTATCTGCCCGCTTTGCGCATGTCCGGCGGGCTCTTGCTGAGAAGAGGGCCAGAAAAGCATTGCAGCCATGACAGTGAAACACAACACAACTGTGCCAAATACAATCTGGCGCTGACGTCCGGTAAACAGCGTTTTCATAGACTTAAGGTTAGAGACTGGAGAAATATGACGAGACTGAGGTGTATCGGCTGATTTCATAAGTAATTCTGTATTTTAAAGGGCAAGTGAAGTGGAGAGAAATATCTCGTACAAATATTGGTGCTCTTACTGCTAAAACGAAAGGTAAAACGGGTCGTGCGGGTACACGATATATGAAGGTCAAAACGGGGGGTGATTCCCGTTATGTTCAAGGGCATAGGTGACATAAAATCCAAATATATAACTACCTCATATTTCTTAAGTTACTTAAATAACACGGCCTTTGGGAGTAACAACATTGCCAAAAAAAGAGGAATAGACACAATCTCACTTTAGGATGTCATGTGTGCCGAAACCCTGGGATTTTTCTGACAATACGGAATCAAAGAAACGACAAATTCTCAAAACCGGAGCATAAATGGCGATCTTTTTACAGTTCTTTATCCTGTCTGAAAGTATTCCTACAGAAGGCGGGTATCTGAAAAGACGAAGATAAATATCGGGGAATCAGATGTTTCTAAATATCAGTAAATCAGATACTTCCCGGTTAGGAAGCAAAAAAGAACGCAGCAATGAGCTGCCTGAGCTGGAGGGTGGTCGACCCTGCCATTTCCAGGATATCGGCAACCGCCGCACCAGTCCTGGTTCCCGGATGCCACGACATATTCGTGACAACACAGAATGCCGCAATCTGCATTCCTGCCTGTACACCTACCACAACTTCCGGGATGACAGACATCCCTACGACATCAGCGCCTGCTCTCCTGAGAAACTCGCATTCGGCCTGTGTCTCGAGGCTGGGACCAGCCAGGCCGGCATAGATCCCTGTTTTCAGGGGAATTCCATGTTCCTGCGCCGAGCTGAGCAGTGCGTCACGCCACTCCTGGGAATACGCATCAGACAGATCCGGGAAGCGCTCTCCCAGACGCGGGTCCGACAACCCTCTCAGCGGATTCTCCGGCATCAGATTGATGTGGTCGGTGATCGCCACAATATCTCCCGCGGCAAGATCAGCGTTGAGCCCTCCGACGGCAGCAGTGATCAGGACGCGGGGGACTTCAAGTGCCTGCATGATGCGCATCGGATATGTCACCTCCGACATGCTGTATCCCTCATAGTAGTGTAACCGCCCGGAAAAGATCAGGGCTTGCAGATCTCCGAGTTTGCCATACCTGAGTATTCCGTGATGCCCCGGAGCGCCGGAGGGCCTCAAATGCGGGATATCGGCGTATGCGATCTCAATCTGCCCCTCAAGAAGGTCTTCTACCGCTGTAAGCCCGGAGCCAAGGATCAACCCGATGTCTACATGCCGCACCCCGCGCTTCCGCAGGTATGCTGCAGTCTCCTGCATGCGGTCAAAGAGATCAGAGCCCATAGATCAAAGATGTAGGTCGTTATTGTGTGCAGATGCAAAATTGAAATTAAATAATACTTCCTCTGCATTTCACCTCCCAAATCCTCACAATCATTAATGAATCAATAATTAATAATTAATCACCTGCTCCTCCATCATTGCCGGCATTGATCTCTGCTCATATTGTTGATTGCGCAACTGCGGCGTAAAGCCGGCTTCGGAGATCGCATCTTGTATTCCCTTTGCAGTAAAGCGGTG
Source organism: uncultured Bacteroidota bacterium (assembly GCA_963746925.1). GTDB lineage: Bacteria > Bacteroidota > Bacteroidia > Chitinophagales > Saprospiraceae > DATDQA01. Next base: position 42,705 of record CAVVDK010000016.1, on the reverse strand, counting down.
TGGCGCTCCGGCTGCAGAGACGACATTTTCCTCGATCATAATACTGCCAAAGTCATTGGCCCCTGAGTGCAGACAGATTTGGGCGATTTCTTTTCCAACAGTGAGCCATGATGCCTGGATGTTTTGAATATTCGGCAGCATGATCCTGGAGAGTGCGATCATACGGATATACTCGTCTCCTGTGACGTCATTGCGCGCACGTTTCAGCTTGCGTAGGATTGTATTTTCATCCTGGAACGGCCATGGAATAAATGCAATAAATCCCTTTCCTCCGGCGGGTTTTTCTGACTGCACCTGGCGGATCTTTACAAGATGCTGCATGCGTTCGAGGTTGGTTTCTACATGACCGAACATCATCGTCGCAGAAGTTGTCAGGCCAAGCTGATGTGCTGCACGCATGATATCCAGCCATTCCTGTGCGCCGCATTTCCCGCGTGAAATCAGACGCCGTACGCGATCGTCGAGAATTTCTGCCCCGGCTCCGGGAAGGCTGTCGAGGCCTGCTTCCATCAACGCCGACAACACCTTTGCATGTGTGCTTTGCTCAAGCTTTGTGATGTGCGCCACTTCAGGAGGTCCCAGCGCATGTAACTTTAATTGCGGATATCGCGATTTTAATTCACGGAACAAATTGCAATAAAATTCCAGTCCAAGATCCGGATGATGACCACCTTGTAATAACAACTGATCTCCGCCATATCTGAACATCTCTTCGATCTTCTCAACATATTGATCTATGGTCGTGACGTAAGAGTCGGAATGACCGGGACGACGATAGAAATTGCAGAATTTACAATTGGCGATGCACACATTTGTTGTATTGGTATTCCGGTCTATGATCCAGGTCACCACATCGCCCGGTACCTGCTGCTGGCGCAACGCATTGCCCACGTACATCAGGTCTGTGGTGGACGCTTGTTCGAACAACAACAGACCTTCCTCAGCGCTCAGATCTTCTAGGCTCAGAGCCCTGTCCAATAATTTTTCAATGTCGCGGCTGATCATCTTGAATGTACTAACGCAAAAGTAGGAAACGAGTTGATGATCAGACCACAATCCTTCTCCGGGCACCGAAGCTCTGGTGAAGGGGTCGGTTTACAGTCTTCAAATGAGGAGTCGACGGGGTTCGAAGAGCGCACCCGCCTTCGCTGCGCTATGGGTGGATGGGCAGCAAACAGGCCGACGGCTAAAAGCCTTTTCACGACCTTTGCCGTATGACACAAGCCGTAAAGGATATCAGAAGCATCGGGGAAGAAGAGCTGCATCAATATTGTATCGCGCAGGGATGGGAAAACTACCGGTTTCAGCAGCTGTATTCCTGGATATGGCAGAAGGGCGTGTCCTCCTTCGATGCGATGACAAATCTTTCTCTGGCGATGCGGGAGACGCTGAAAAATGACTGGACTTTTTTGCCGCTCAAGGAATATCTCGTGCAGACAAGTAGTGATGGCACTTTGAAATATCGCTGGCGCTGTCACGACGGCAATGCGATCGAATCTGTACTCATCCCGGTGCCGGAAGAGCAGCGATACACGCTATGTGTCTCAAGTCAGGTGGGATGCAGCCTTGCCTGTAAATTCTGTGCGACGGGACAAATGCAACGGATGCGCAACCTTGACAGTGCAGAGATCTGGGACCAGGTCGTGCTCATCGACCAGCATTGCCGGGAGATCTATGATCATAGAATTACGAATATCGTGTACATGGGCATGGGAGAGCCTCTGCTCAACTATCGCAACGTGCTGGACAGCATTGACCGGATCAGCGCACCGGACGGATATGCCATGTCACCGCGGAGGATCACTGTGAGCACTGCGGGAATCGAAAAAGGCATCCGGCGCCTTGCCGATGACGGCGTGCGCTTTAACCTGGCATTGTCCCTGCACGCGGCAGACGACGCAAAGCGCAATGCGATCATGCCGATCAACGAAAAGAATTCTCTTTCTGATCTCATGGATGCGCTCTTGTATTTTTATGAAGCCACGCATAGCAGGATCAGCTATGAGTATATCCTGTTCAAGGGATTCAATGATACGATCGCCGATGCGAAGCAACTTGCCGCCCTCTGTCGCCGGTTTCCTGTGCGCGTAAATATTATTGAGTATAATCCTGTAGCCGGCGTCCCTTACTCAGGCTCCAATGATGCGACGATCGACAGGTTTGGAAGAACATTGCGGGATCTCGGAGTCACAGTGACAGTCAGGCGCAGTCGCGGGAAAGATATCGATGCCGCTTGTGGCCAGTTGGCGAATAAATGATGGTTGATTGATTGATTGATTGATTGACTTAAGTTTCGGCACTTAGGTTGTGAGTTTACCAGGCTGACAATCCTAGAATTATTTAATAATTGGATCAATCGAATGTGTTTCATCTTAATGAAGAAATAGGCCCTGGGTTCTCATTGAAATGTTCTCATTTATATCCATGATGTATTATTCTGAATTGGCCTTTGAGCCCGCAGACAGCCTGTCCCGCCTAAGCATAGCGAACGGCGGGGGGGGTACCCACTTGGCCGTATGAAGCGTCCGCACAAAATACTGTCCTAGCCCTTCCAAGACCAACTTAAATATATGCTATATGCTAATAATCAAAGTTTTAAGCACGAATTCTAGATGTGACGCACATTGGGCGAGTTTATTTTGTGCAGCGTGATACGGCCAGAGTGGGTCGATGAGGGCGACGGGCCTTGATTTTTTGGTTCTTTTTGATCAAGTGGAGCGCCATAACGTAAGTGAAAAGCAGCGACATCCCGACAGAACCTGTCCTGACCAGAGCGTCAGGATCGTCGGGGCAAAAAGAACATCAAAATTGATAAAATATAGTGCCGAAACTTGAGTTGATTGATTGATTGCGGAGGTATCCTCAATACATCAATAATCATTCATTAAATTATTATTGAATTTTCACACTACATCCCTGCCGGCTGGCGGACCTTTTCTTTGAGTCGTTGTTCTGCTGCATTGACATTGTCAATACCTTTCAAGAGTGCATCGGGATTAAATGAAATACTATCGATCCCGCACTCTACCAGAAATCGGGCAAACTCAGGGAAGTCGCTGGGCGCCTGTCCGCACAAGCCGATTTTTGTTCCCGTCTCTTTTGCCACGCGGATGACATTGCGGATCAGTGTCTTGACCGCCGGATTGTTTTCATCAAACAACTGGTTGACAAGGGAACTGTCGCGATCCAGGCCAAGCGTCAGTTGCGTGAGGTCATTCGAGCCGATAGAAAAACCATCGAAGACCTCTGCAAATTGTTCGGCCAGGATGACATTGCTTGGAATCTCCACCATGACGTAAATCTCCAGTCCGTGTTCTCCGCGTTTCAGGCCGTACTCTGCCATCAATTCCACAACTTTCCGTCCTTCCTCCACGGTCCTGCAGAAGGGGATCATGAGTTTCACATTTGTGAACCCCATTTCTTCGCGCACCACTTTCATGGCCTCGCATTCGAGGCGGAATCCTTCGCGATAGAGATCGCTGTAATAGCGTGATGCACCCCGGAGTCCGAGCATTGGGTTTTCTTCGTCGGGTTCGAACTGAGCGCCGCCGATGAGATTCGCATACTCATTGGATTTAAAATCGCTCATGCGAACGATGACGTCCCGTGGATAAAACGCCGCTGCCACACTACACACAGCTTCAGCGAGTTTTTCGATGAAGTAAACCTGCTTGTCCTGATAGTGGAACGTAATATTTTCGATTTCCTCTTTCACTGCCGCATTCTTGATCTCGTCAAAGCGCACTAATGCCATCGGGTGTATCCGGATCGCATTGGTGATCACAAATTCCAGGCGCATGAGGCCAATGCCTGCACTCGGCAGGAACGATGCCTGGAAGGCCTGTGATGGGTCGCCGAGAATGAGCATCGCCTCCGTCCGTGGCAATGTGATATCGCGTGTATCGATAGACGTCTCATGCCATTTGAGCCTGCCGTCATACACCTTGCCTTCATTACCCCCCGCACAGGACACCGTGATCATACTGCCGTCGGCAATTGCTTCAGTGGCATTGCCACACCCCACGACAGCAGCGATACCCATCTCCCGCGCAACGATCGCTGCATGACTGGTCCGGCCACCGCGATTGGTGACAATTGCAGAAGCTTTCTTCATAATAGGGTCCCAGTCCGGATTTGTGGCGTCCGTCACAAGAACGTCTCCGGCATTGAGCTTGTCTGCATCTGCAGCAGAGTGCAGAATGCGCGCCGGGCCACTTGTGATCTTATTCCCCAGCGCAATTCCTGCAGCGAGGATCGGCCCCTTCTCTTCGAGCGTATAGGTGTGCACCAGGTGCGGGTCACGCCTCGCCTGTACTGTTTCAGGACGTGCCTGCACGATATAGAGCTGATGCGACTCTCCATCTTTCGCCCATTCGATGTCCATGGGTCTTCCATAGTGCTCTTCAATCTTCAGGCACCACTCCCCGAGTTTCATGATGTCTTTAAAGTTGAGGACATAGTGGGCCCGTTCTTTGTCAGATGTGTCGACGTTGATCAGTGTCGCACGGCCCTTTTGTTGCGTATCTGCAGCATAGATCATCTTCCGCTGTTTCCTGCCCAACTGCCGATCGATGATTGCCCTCCGCCCGGCTTTGAGATTGGGTTTGAACAATACAAATTCATCAGGATTGACAGTGCCCTGGACGACATTTTCTCCCAGTCCCCACGCTCCGTCGATGATGATCACGGAGTCCAGGCCGGTCTCCGGATCAATCGTAAATGCGACGCCAGATGAACCGAGATCCGAGCGCACCATCTGTTGCACGCCAATCGAAAGGGCCACAGCCATTTGTCCGAATCCCATGTCTGCCCGATACTTGATGGCCCGGTCTGTGAAGAGCGAAGCATAACACCTCAGACATGCATCGAGCAATTCAGCATCGCCGTTGATATTGAGATAAGACTCATGCTGACCGGCAAAGCTTGCGCCGGGCAAGTCTTCTGCTGTAGCACTGCTGCGTACCGCCACCGATCCTGCCCCTGTGGTCTTCACCAGGGTATGATATGCTCCAAGGATCGCCTCCCGGATGGCAAGGGGAATCTCACAACCCAGGATAATCGCACGTGCCCGCTCGCCGACTTCAGCGAGGTTTTGAAATGTCTTGTTGTCAAGACTTTCCAGCGTCTGCCTCAATGCAGCTTCTACAGTATTAAACTGCAGAAACGCCTTGTAGGCACTTGCTGTGACGGCAAAGCCATCCGGGATGTTGATACCTTTCGACGCAAGATTCTGGATCAATTCACCCAGGGAGGCGTTTTTGCCACCGACCTGGGGAAGAGACTTCAGATTTGTCTCACGGAATGGAAGAATATATGTTTCCATGACAATATTTTAAATGAACTAAGAAACCCTTCTCCGCCCACCATTCCAATGACAAGGGTCAGCGACCTCCTTGACAGCAATCACGGACGACGTTGGAGATACCTGCTAAATTTGTTAACTGTCAGGATGTATTCCTAAGTATCAACAGAAAGGATTTCCATGCAACTCACACAAAATGCCGTACGCGTCATTGAACACCGCTGTTTGGTGAGGGATGCTTATGGTACAGCCCTGGAGTCGCCTTTGGATATGTTTGAACGTGTGGCACATGCGGTAGCGCTGGCAGAAGAACAGTTTGGCTATACGCATGAAGTGGAGAAATGGGAGGAACGGTTTTACAGCATGCTCACACGCCTGGAGTTTTTACCCAATTCCCCGACATTGATGAATGCAGGCACCGAACTGGGTCAACTCAGCGCGTGTTTCGTATTGCCGCTGGAAGACAGCCTCGATGCGATTTTCACTACTCTCCATCAAACGGCATTGATCCAGCAAAGTGGTGGAGGTACGGGCTTCAACTTCAGTCATCTCAGACCCCAGGGTGACCTCGTGCGCCTGACATCAGGACGGACGGCAGGACCTCTGTCCTTTATGCGCATTTTTGACACGGTGACGAGCGAAATCCGGCAGGGAGGCAAACGCCGGGGTGCCAATATGGGTATCCTCGACATTCATCATCCCGATATCGCAGCGTTCATCAATTGCAAAGGGGATGTTGATGCCATGCAGAATTTCAATTTATCTGTAGCAGTGACAGATGCGTTTATGCGGGCGGTACAGGAGCAACAAAGCTGGGTGCTCAAACATCCCACGACAGGGAAAACCGTCAGGAGACTGCCGGCAAGAAAACTTTGGCAGCAGATCATAGATAACGCGTGGAGTACCGGCGATCCGGGGTTGATCTTTATCGACGAGATCAACAGACACAATCCTACACCTGCACTCGGCAAAATTGAAGCCACCAATCCCTGCGGCGAGGTGCCCCTCCTCCGCTATGAATCGTGCAACCTGGGTTCTGTCAATCTCGCGCTGATGACCAGGAAGAAGAAAGGCAAGGTGGAGATAGACTGGTCAAAGCTGGGGCATACTGTACATCGCGGAGTGCGCTTCCTCGACAACGTCATCGAGATCAATCATTACCTCACTCCGGCCATCAGAGAGATGGCGCTGGGCAACCGCAAAATTGGCCTTGGTGTCATGGGTTGGGCTGATCTATTGATACGTCTTGAGATTCCATATGACAGTAGAGAGGCAGTACGCCTGGCAGGGAAGCTGATGCAATTCATCCGGCGGGAAAGTCTCAAAGCGTCTGCCGGCCTCGCCAAAATGCGCGGTGTCTTCCCCAACTGGAAACGCAGTGTGCACTATCCCGATCAGCCGTTGCGCAATGCCACCGTCAACAGTATTGCACCGACGGGAAGTCTTTCAATTATTGCGAATGTCTCGTCATCGATCGAGCCGCATTTTGCCCTGACATGGCACCGGAAGATGTCGGAAGGCGAGAAGCTTACAGAAGTCAATCCATTGCTTCTGGAGAAATTGCGCGCGGGAAAATTACTGCGCCAACAAGTCGAAGCACAACTGATGCGTACAGGCAGCATTGCGGGCATCAGTGAAATCCCGGCGTCGCTGCGTCGCCTGTTCCGCACAGCTCTGGAGATCCCTGCACAGCGACATCTGGATCATCAGCTCGCCTTTCAGCAATACACGGATAATGCTGTTTCCAAAACTGTGAACCTGCCAAAAAGCGCTCCGGTCGAGACCATCGATGCGGTGTACAGGGGAGCATGGCATGGAGGTGCCAAAGGCATCACTGTCTACAGGGACGGCTCTAAACCCGAACAAGTGTTTTATGCCGGCACAGAACAAATTATTTCAGATACATGCTGTGCCACCCGCGACTCAAGGATACATGGGCCACAAACAATATTGGCGGAGAACCCTGCCGACAGTTGATCGATGATCCCATGACCTCTGCGCTCCAACATCCACACAGCATGCCCGCTTCCGAGGTATTGCAATCCCTTGAGAGTGACACCAATGGGCTCACTGCTCAACAGGTGGCTGATCGCCTGAAGGAATATGGACCCAATGCCCTTCCTGAAAAAGCAAGGAGTCACCTGATCATCACTTTCCTGCGGCAGTTCGATTCTTTCCTGGTCTATATTCTGCTCCTGGCGGCAGGGATGTCGCTCTGGCTGCGGAATTACGTAGACATGTGGTTGATCCTCGCCATCCTGATGATCAATGCTCTCATTGGTTTCGTTCAGGAATACAGGGCCAATAAAGCTATCAAGGCATTGAAGAGCATGATATCGCCTGAGGCACATGTCTTCCGCGAAGGCGCCCTTATGCGGATCGACGCTATGGGATTGGTGCCCGGTGATGTCATCCTAGTGCACGAAGGCGACCAGGTTCCCGCTGATGCGCGCATCATTGACACAAAGGATCTGCTGGTGGTAGAGAGCGCACTGACCGGCGAATCCCTGCCCGTGCAAAAAGAAACCGCAGTATTTTCTGAATCCACACCAATGGCAGATCGTAAGAACATGGTGTGGATGAGTACCTGGGTGGCATCCGGGGAAGCTACCGGAGTGGTGACGGCCACCGGTATCAATACTGCGATTGGTCATGTTGCCCACTCCATTCGCGATATCAAAAAACACGACAGCGTTTTTCAAAAAGGGACGCGCAAGCTGACTGTGCAAATCGGGCTTATCGCATTGGTCAGTGCTGTATTGATCTTCTTAGCGGGCTTTTATTTCCGGCATTTTGCGCTGACTGACATCCTGCTGTTTGCCCTCGCTGCGCTGGTCGCAGCAATCCCGGAAGGATTGCCTGCAGTGATCGCAATCGTCCTGGCGATCGGGGCCTTTCGCATGGCCAGAAAACACGCAATTATTCGCCGGCTGCCCGCGACATTGACAGTGGGTCATACGACAGTCATCACCACAGATAAAACAGGCACCCTCACGCAAAACACGATCAATGTCATCAGCATCGTCCTTCCTGACGGAAGGAATTACTCGGTAACGGGAGAGGGATGGGAGCCGCAAGGGGATTTTTTCCTCGATGCCATGCAAGTCAAGCCATTAGAGCATGGGGAATTGCGTAAAGTCCTCGAGATGGCAGCGCTGTGCAGTGACGCCCGGCTTGTAAAAGAGGAAAAGAGCATGGACATCATAGGGGACCCGACGGAAGCCGCTCTTGTTGTGCTCGCGGAGAAAGCGGGACTGAGCAAGCAGTCATTGCAGGACAGCGCACAGTGCATCCATGATTTCCCCTTCAATAAAGCGCTGCGCTATCATGCTGTCATTGTCGAACTGCAGGACGGGAGCCCGCGTCGCGAATTGATCGTCATTGGAGCACCTGAAACTGTCCTGTCCAAATCGGGCGTGATCCTGGAAAATGGTAAGGCTGTCACCATGTCGGCTGAGAAATTACAACGCTTGAACACGCAAATCCGGATGCTTGCACAGAAAGGCATGCGCGTGCTGGCATGTGCGTGTCGGACCGTTCCCGGAGATACAGAGCATCTCTACGATGGACTCGTACAGGACCTAACCTTCGTGGCGTTAATAGGGATGAAAGACCCTGCGCGTCCGGAAGCCAGAAAAGCGATCAGCGCAGCACATGAGGCTGGTATCAGGGTGATCATGAAGACTGGGGACCATCGCGATACCGCGCTTGCCCTCGCACAGGACGTTGGACTTACCAGCGGTGATGACACTGTCGTACTGGAAGATGACGATCTGGCGGCCATGAATGATACAGCATTCGCTTCTGCAGTCCGCGATGTCGACGTCTTTGCGCGGCTCACTCCTGACTCGAAACTGCGGATCATCAGGTCTTTGCAGCAGCAGGGGGAGGTGGTTGCGATGACGGGAGACGGCGTGAATGACGCCCCTGCACTGCAGCAGGCCGATGTGGGTATTGCCATGGGAAAAATCGGCACGGATGTCGCACGGGCTGCGAGCGATATGGTGATCGCAGATGATAATTTCGCCACAGTGGTGGAAGCGGTCCGCCAGGGAAGAATCGTCTTCCGCAATATCCGGCGCGTCATTTGGTTTCTCCTGACGACAAATTTTGCAGAGGCAGTGACGCTGCTCACAGCGCTGTTGTTGGGCATGGAACTGCCTCTCTTTGCCGATCCATATTCTTTGGCTCAACCTGATGACAGACAGCGTAGTCGTCCTGGCCCTGGCCGCAGAACCCGGTCATCCGGATATTCTGAAAGTCCCTCCCAGCGAAATCAATAAGCCCCTGTTGACCCGCGATGTCATCCCGTGGTTTGTGATCATGTCATTGATCATGACAGCAGGCACACTCGTGTTGTTTCAATTTCAGTTGCCAGAGGGCATTGACAAAGCGCGGACGATTGCGTTTACGACATTGGTAGTGACCCAGCTGGTGAATGTGCTAAATATGCGCTCGATCGACCAGTCCGTCTTTAAGCTTGGGATCTTCAGCAATAAATACATTCCGATTGCGATTTTCCTTTCTCTGCTGCCGATGCCATTGCTATTTTATGTGCCCGTTTTGAACAAACTGTTTCGTTTTGTGCCGTTGAATCTGAATGAATTGTTGTTGGTCGCGGGGGTCGGCATACTGGTGTTGATTGTCGGGGAGGGGTATAAAGCGTTGAAATAAAACTTAACGTCAGCCGAAGTTGCCCACTTTACCCGGATGGGTCTTTTCACAGAGACTTTCGGTCAGAGTTGCAACCCGGTTTCAAAAACAGGGTTACCAAAACCACATATTCCTCACTATTTTAACGGTGGAGTTGCAAACACTCGCGAGGATATTTCGTTTGAGACTAAATCATCCGGCCCGATGACTGATGTCATCTTTCGTCAAATCCGGCATGCCGAATTTTAACTTTTTCAATGTGATCTTGAAATCGCAATGCAATACTGTCCGTTCCATCAATAAATTCTTTTTGATCAATGATGAATAGTCCAAAGTACATTTCCGCCGAGGAAGCAGTCAGTGTTATTCATAGCGGTCACCGGGTGTTCATCCACGGCAGTGCGGCCACACCCCTGCACCTCCTGCGTGCACTGAATGAACGGGCGCCAGCATTGCAGAATGTCGAGCTCATCAGCATCAGCACCTATGGTGACAGTATCTTCGAACGACCCGATTTCGGGGAACATTTTTTTATGAATGCGCTCTTCGTCTCTGCCAATGTGAGACACCTGGTCAATAGCCCTGCAGGAGATTATATCCCGGTATTCCTGAGCGAGATCCCGAGACTTTTTGAAACGGATACCCTCCCCGTTGATGTTGCCCTGATTCATGTCTCGCCTCCCGACAAACACGGCTTCTGTTCCTCGGGTGTGTCAGTGGATGTAGCGCGGGCTGCATTGACGCATGCCGAGCATGTGATCGCACAGGTCAACCCGAAAATGCCACGTACACATGGCGATGGCATCGTCCATATGAGCGAGATCAATGCCTTTGTCCATGCGGATGAAGACCTGATCGAAGTGAGCTATGCCGACAGGGAGAATGATGCTGCGAATACCATCGGCAGGCTTTGCGCAGAATTGATTGAAGATGGATCTACCCTGCAGCTTGGGATCGGATGTATCCCTGATGCCGTCCTGACCAGTCTGACCCATCACAAAGATCTCGGCATCCATACGGAGATGTTCTCCGATGGTGTCCTGCCCCTGGTGGAGAGCGGTGTCATTACAAATCACAAAAAGGTCAAACACCGCGGCAAGCTCGCAACGGCATTTGTCCTGGGGACACGGAAACTCTACGATTTCGTCGATGACAATCCCCAGGTGGTATTCCTGGGTGTCGACTATGTCAACGATACAAAGAACATCCGCGCCAATCCAAAAGTCATCGCGATGAACTCCGCTATCGAAATCGATCTGACAGGGCAGGTCTGCGCGGATTCTATCGGCACGTATCAATATTCAGGGGTCGGGGGACAAATGGACTTCATCCGGGGTGCGGCCCTGTCCGAAGGTGGAAAACCGATTATTGCCATGCCCTCTGTCACGGGGAAAGGGCGTGTCCAGGATTGTCCCATTCCTCAAACAAGGCGCAGGCGTCGTGACAACACGGGCACACGTACATTATGTCGTCACAGAATATGGAGTTGCACATTTGAATGGCAAGAATCTCCTGCAACGCGCGAAAGCATTGCAGCGCATCGCACATCCTGATCACAGGGAATGGCTGGAACGCGAGATCTATCAGCGCTTTGAAAAAAAATCCGCTGTGCTTGCGTGAAGTGTTTGTCAGGATGAACTCATTACGCACACACGCATTTATCTTTAAGATATGGCACTCATCACAAAACACAACATCGCAGAACTCGCAGGGATCCATGATGCGTTCTGCATTTCCGTTTTTATCCCGGCGCACCGCAGCGGTCAGGCTGTATTGAATCAGGAAGATACGCTTGCGTTGAAAAATGCACTGAAAGAAGTCAGGCACGGTCTTGAAAAGAAGATCTGAGTCCCGGGCAAATAGACAATCTATTGTCTCCAGCCGAGATACTCGTTGAAGACAAGGAGTTCTGGCGGTATCAGTCCGACGGACTTGCACTATTCCTCGCTGAGGATTTTTTCAGATCGTACACCTTGCCGGTTCGCTTTGAGGCGTTCCACACAATCTCTACGACATTCTATCTGAAACCCCTGTTGCCGATGTTTACAGGTGACGGTCGTTTCTTTATCCTGAGCCTGGAATTACAACGTGTCAGGTTTTATGAAGGCACGCGCCATAGTGTCACGGAGGTCAGGATTGATGATCTGGTCCCTGCCCGCGTGGAGGAAGCTGTCGGCTATGACTACGAGCAGAAAAGCCTGCAGTACAGGAGCTCGCAAAAGGGTCAGGGCCAGGCGATCTATTACGGACATGGGGAAGGGAAGGATGAGCGCAAAGACGAGATCCTCCGGTATTTCAGGGCAATCGATAAAGGCCTGATGACGATGCTCCACGACGAGCGCCCGCCGATGATCGTCGCCTGCCTGGACTATCTCTTCCCGATCTACAAGGAAGCCAATGCATACCTGCATCTCTATGATCAGCACGTCTCCGGCAACCCAGCCGATATGGATCCGGTGCTGCTCCATGAACGCGCATGGGACCTCCTGCAGCCACACTTCGACAAGGAGCGTACTGAAAAATTAGCGCTCTTTGCACAATATCACGACACTGAAAGGACATCAACAGAAATCGGAGATATCCTGCCGGCGGCGTTGGAAGGGAAAATCGACACCTTATTTATCCGGAACCGTTCCGACATCTGGGGCGTCTACGATCCGGCAAACAGCCATGTGGAGATCCGTGAAATCCCGCAGTCACCGAATGTTTCCTTGTCCAACCTCGCTGCCGTCAAAACTTTTCTGCAGGGCGGTACTGTCTATTTGCTCGAAGAAAATGAGATGCCAGGTACCGCAGTCGACGGTGAATGCCCTGTACAGGTACTGAATAAGAACTTTGAGAAAGCGATATATCGGCATGCAACGCGATACATCGGCATGCGTCCCTACCCTATGAACGTTCCATCTTCACTGAGGACCACTTCCTTCTTTTTCATTCCTGACTTGATGTTCACTTCGTACACACTTTTGGCGTTCGGTTTTTCGACGTGCGATGCTCCGGTCATCTGCCAATCCGGGTATTGCCGTGCGATCGCTTCCGAAACTTTTGCCGGGAGATGGTCGACGGAAATCTCAGTCTCGGTTTCCAGCCAGGTACCATCCGGAGAAAAGTTCGCCGACATTTCCGTATCGCCGAGATCAAATTCAGCTTCGTATTCTGTGGCGTTTTCTTTGCCCCATTTAACCTCTGTAGCTTTTGGAAATTTCTGTTCGAAGGCCTTGAGTACAGCAGGCGGGGGATTTGATACGGAAAATATCACGGTGATGAGGGTACTGAAAAGAATGGTTGCATTCATGGTGAAGCGTATTTAGTTTTAAAACTCCAAACCTCGTGAGGAAGTCTTAAGGAAATTTAAAGGAGATAGAGAAATGATGCATCGGTCTCTATCTCATGAACAAAAGGTCGAAACAATGCCTGCCATCATGATATGTGTATTCGATGCGCCATTGATGTACCGACACGATCTCCTGCGCGATGGCAAGTCCAAGGCCGTTTGATCCTGCGCTGGCATCTCCCTTTTTGAAACGCGCGAAGATCTCCTCTGCAGGGAATTGTAATGGCACCCCCGTATTGTGCACAGCAAGACCGGTGGCATCCAGATGGACATCGACAGTGCCGTCGGCGGGCGTGTATCTCAAGGCATTTGAAAGGAGGTTCGAGATCAAAATCTCGCAAGAGGCTGTATTCCCTTTTACAATTACAGCCTTTTGGAAATCCGTATTCAGTTGAATTTGTTTGGCATCGAAGAGATCTTTGATGGCATTGATCTGTGACTCGAGCATGTTGCTCAAATCAACATTCTCGTCAAGTGCCATTTGCCGGTGTTCAAGCCTTGCCAGTAGCAGGAGGTCGCTGTTGAGGCGAGAGAGACGGTCTGCCGCGGCGCTGATCGCCGTGATATTTTCCGCCATTTGGGCATCGAGGTTCGGGTGCTGGCGCAGGCGGTCGAGCTTTGACTGCATGATCGCCAGGGGTGTTTGAATTTCATGAGAAGCATTTTCGGTAAACTCGCGCACTACCCGGTAGTCGGTGCGCATCCGTTCGGTGAGATTCGTGAGCACTGCATTTAATTCACTGAATTCCTCAACAGGAGAGGGCTGCAAACGAATTGGTTCGGGGTTTCTTATTGAAAATGCTTTTATTGTATTTAAATTCTGAAAAAATGCACCCCAGACCCGCTTCGCAGTAGCTGCATTGACAAGAAGGCTTCCGACAACAAGGAGGATAGCCATCCCGATGAAGATGAGCAGGATGGTGATAAATAAATCATCCCATTCCAGGCGTGACGTCATCACAGATATCCGGTAGTTCTGACCATCGACGGGAGCGCTAAAAATATATTGCCGGTACACTTCCTGTTCGTGTGTCACAGGATTGGCAAGCATTGTGTCTTTAAATATCGGGGCAGTTATCGCATTTCCCGCAACCAGAGCCGTTGAGACTAGCTCATCCTCTGTCCTGTGCCCCGCTTTCATTTGGGCAATAGCGGTACTCCCTTTGGCCTGGAGCTGTTCGTCAATCTCCCCGGTGACAACAACCCGGATCACAAAAAACAACGTCACTGCAGCGACAAACAGGATTGCAGCAGAAAAGATGAGATTGACTCTCCGTGTCTCTTGCAGAAGTTTCAAGTCGCTGAAAATTTATAGCCCATCCCATAGATCGTCCTGATATAATCGGGGCTCTTTGCCGCGAGCAATTTCTTGCGCAGATTATTGATGTGGACATACACAAAATCATAGCTGTCCGCCATATCATACCTGTCGCCCCACAGGTGTTCTGCGATCGCCTGTTTGCTGAGCACGCGGCCTTTATTCACGGCGAAATATAAGAGGAGCTCATATTCCTTACGGGTGAGGTCGATCTCCTTGTGGTTGCAAGCTGCCGTTTTTGCACGCGTGTCTATCGAGATCTCATGAAAGCGCAGGATGTCGCTCCCACCGAAGTTGTTCCTGCGCAGCAGCGCATGGACCCGTGCGTTCAATTCCGCGAGATGAAAGGGTTTTGTGAGATAATCGTCGGCGCCAAGGTCAAGGCCGGTGAGCTTGTCGTCGAGCGAATTTTTCGCGGAGATAATGAGTACCCCGGTCGCGGGATATTTTGACTTCAGTTGTCGCAGCAGATCGAGGCCGGTGCCCCCGGGTAATGTGATGTCCAATAGCACTGCGGCATACTCATACATCGTGAGTTTATCCTCGGCGGTGAGGTACGTTGTTGCCTGCTCGCAGAGAAAACCCTGTCCTGAGAGATAGCCGGAGATTTCTTCCAGCAGCGGCAGTTCATCTTCTACGATCAGGATTTTCATCGATGGTAAAGGACGGGATAAATTCTAAAGGAATATTGAAGTGGGAGTATTTGACTTTGGAGCGGCAAGATGTTATTTACGACGTCTTTGATCAACTCACCCTGACGACTTCCGTGTCAGGGCGACTTCGTGTCAGGTGGAATGCGCCACGGATTTCACAGATTTGCACAGATTATGGGGCGGGTGGAATGCGCCACGGATTGCACGCAATACTATTTTGCCAGTCATCTTTATCAAATTTGCCGGAGGGTATAATCCATAATTACGGTATCGAACTCCAGGCCATTGGGTTTGAAGCACGCGGATTCGGCGGGAAGTTATAGCAGAAGTTTACACCACGCTTTAGGTTCTCTTAAGAATGTCTGTGTACATTGCCTGCCCCCGGAAACGAGTGCAATTCAGGTGAGAAATTTCAAGTATTGTCATGGTATCATCGGCCGACGGTGCGGAGCGATGCGGAAGTTGATCTGTATCCCCCTGCTCTTTATTGGTGTCGTTGCCATGGCACAGACGCGCACTCTTGACGATTATCTGAAGCTGGGAGAAGACCACAGCCCGTTGCTGCGTGATGATCAAAACCAGGCTGCTGTCGCGCTCCTCGAAAATCAAAAAGTCCGCGCCAATTACCGGCTGCCGACGGCTTATTCGAACATCAACTGGATGGAAGCTCCGACCAATACTGCCCTGGGCTACGACGCGGCGATCACCAATGGCGCCTGGTATGCGGCGATGGTGGGGATGAGTATCCCGCTCTTCACAAAATTTTTCACGGAGCGGGAGACGACGATGCATTCGCTGGAAGCTGATAATGCGACATGGCAGGGCCGGACAGCATTGCACGCACTCAGGAAACAGATCACAGACGCCTATCTCACCTGCTTTGCCGACCAGGCGTTGACGGAAAATGCAAGACAGCAACTGGATCTCGTGACCCAGCAATATGTGCTGTCACAGAGACTTGCGCAACAAGGCATTTTTAAAGCCTCGGATATTTTGCTTTTGAAAATTGAGGTGGAACACCAGCAGATGCAGATGCAGAGTTTTATTGCTCAATTTAAAAATGACCTGGGCAGCCTCAACACCCTTTGTGCCATTACAGACACGACAAACTATGCTCTCTCCGATCCACATCTCATATTTACGGACACCATCGTGCAGCAGAGCAATTATCTCCGGCAGTTCCTGCTCGACAGCATGATGACACAAAGCCAACAGTTATTATTTGAATTAAAATACAAGCCGCAGGTATCCGCCTTTACCGATGCGGGCCTGAATACCTCTACGCTGCACGCACCATATAATCATATCGGTTTTAGTTTTGGCGTCAATTTCTCCGTCCCGCTCTACGATGGCGGCCAGCGCGACATCAACAGGCAGCAGACCGAAATAAAATTCAATACCGGGACAGCATATCGCAATTATTTCACTGACCAGCGCACACAACAATTGGAGAATTTCCACACACAAATTACACTTGCGGAAGGGCGCATCAAAAACCTGGAACAACAGCTCACGGAATATACCTCTGTCCTGAACCTTTATAAAGATGCCCTCAACTCGGGCGAAATTTCAATCATGGATTACCTCGTGGTATTCCGCAATGCGCTCCAGGCACAGCAGGATGTGATTTACCAACAACTCCAAAAAAATATGGCGATCAATGCATTCAACTACTGGAACTGGTAAATCATTCGTGGGCATATTGTCCCTGATGATGCTTGGATGTTGCATCGCCTGCAACAATCCCGGCAGCGACGAGACGACAGATGTGCAGCCGAAAGCCCGCGTCAAGATCACGACCGTGCAGCACACGAGTTTGGATGCATACGAATTGGTGCAGGCGACGGTCGTCTATCTCAATAAAAGCGATATCGTGGCGCCGGTGTCCGGGTATCTTACGAGCGTGGATGCACAGACGGGATATCCCGTGAGGGGCGGGCAGCACCTGTTCAGCCTGGAGACAAAAGAGCACCGTGCCATCCAGGGCGATACGACACTCAAAGACGAAAGCCTCCGAAAGCTGGGCGTCTTTTCCGTGAGCGCACCTGCCGGTGGCTACATCACTGCGGTCATGCACCAGCGCGGAGACTATGTTCAGGAAGGCACAGCGTTGTGCGCATTCACCCGCGGCGACCAGATCTATGTGAAGGCATTTGTACCTGTGCGACTACAGCGCTATGTGCAGCGCAATCAGAAATGCCGCATTATCCTTCCGGACAACAGCGAACTGCAGGGGATAGTTGGAGAAACGCTGCCGACCTTGGATTCAGCTTCCCAATCTCTGC
Source organism: uncultured Bacteroidota bacterium (assembly GCA_963746925.1). Classification (GTDB taxonomy): domain Bacteria; phylum Bacteroidota; class Bacteroidia; order Chitinophagales; family Saprospiraceae; genus DATDQA01. The sequence continues at coordinate 25,160 of CAVVDK010000016.1, read as the reverse complement.
AGGTCTTGATCCGGCCGGCAAGACCTTCTTTATTCCTGGAAAATATGCGCGTGCAGGTGCAGCTCCCTGTGATGCATCTCACCGACGCGCAGGTGCTGCCGAAATCTGCAGTATTGAGCAGTGAAAAGCTCGATAAGTTCTGGATCATGCAACTCCTGAATGACTCGACCGCGGTACGGACGCCAGTCACCGTCGGCATCACGCGCAACGATTCAATACAAATCACAGATCCCGTGTTCACCAAAGACAGCAGGATCCTCTATGAAGGCAGCTATGGCCTGCCGGATACCGCGGACGTACAGGTCATCCGATGAGACGCGACTTTTTCAACACCTACCGGACGCCGGTTATTTTCGGCATGCTGGTCTTGCTGGCGGGCGGGTTCTATGCCTTCCGGCAGATCCAGGTGTCGCTTTTTCCCGAGATCACCTTTCCCAAGATCAAGATCATCGCCGAGAATGGCGAGCAGCCCGTAGATAAAATGATGATCACGGTGACCAAGCCGCTGGAAGAAGCCATCAAACAGGTCCCCGATCTCAAACGGATCCGCAGTGCTACCAGCAGGGGCAGTTGCGAGATCTCCGCATTCCTCGACTGGAAGTCCGACGTCTACACCAGCCAGCAACTGATCGAGTCGCGCATCGCCGAGATCAGAAATGCGTTGCCTGCCGAAACACAGATCACCGTAGAGCGGATGAACCCCTCAATCCTGCCGGTGATGTCTTTCTCCGTGGAGAGCAATACGATGAGCCTGATGGAGCTGAAGCTGCTGGCAGAATATACCATCAAGCCCTACCTCTCGCAGGTGGATGGCGTCTCTACGGTGCGCGTACAGGGAGGCAAAGTCAAAGAGTACTGGATAGAGCCCGATCCGGACAAGATGGCGCGGTATGGTCTGACACCGCAGGACATCAGCCAGGCTCTGGCGCAAACCGATTTCATTGAATCCAACGGCTTCCTGAACAGCTATCGCCGCCTATACCTGACATTGACAGATGCAGGGCTGTACACACTGCAAGACATCGAAAACATTCCGCTTGGCGACGCGTCGAAGGGGCAGGTCCGCATCAGTGATATCGGGGAGGTGCGCATTCACGACAAAATAGAATACATCAAGATCAACGCCAACGGTCGCGAAGGTGTATTGGTGAATGTCCTGAAGCAACCCAATGCCAACCTGATCCAGATCAACGACGATGTCAATCGAAAGGTCGGCGAGCTCTCCTCCATTCTTCCCGCGGGTGTCGTCATGAAACCGTTTTATCAACAGGCGGAGTTTGTCAATACCTCCATCACGAGTATTCGCGATGCGCTGCTGATCGGATTATTCCTGGCGATGGTGGTGGCCATCCTGTTCTTGCGTTCCGTCTCTGCCGGCACAGCCATCTTATTTATCATTCCTTCCACGTTGGCTGCATCACTGCTTGTCGTGAAGGCGGTAGGGTACAATCTCAACATCATGACCATCGGCGCCATCGCTGCGGCCATCGGTCTGATCATCGACGATGCCGTCATTGTCATCGAACAATTGCACCGGACGCGTGAAGAACATCCGCAGACGCCTGTCTATGAGCTGATCCAAAGAGCCATTCGTTTTTCTCTTTCCGGCGATGGTCGGCTCTTCGCTCAGCACCATCGTCATCTTCATCCCGTTCTCGCTGATGTCGGGTGTCGCCGGGGCGTATTTCAAGATCCTTGCATATACGATGATCATCGCGCTGGCGTGTTCCTTTGTTGTGACCGCGGTGATCCTTCCCGCATTGTACGGCAGGCTTGTGCATTTTTTCCCATCGCGGCTGAAGACAGTACACCATGCCGAGAAACAAAAATTCCTGGCTTTCCTCGTAGGGAGGCCATGGGTTTCTTTCCTCATTATCATCCTGCTTGCTGCTTCTGCATGGGTCGTGATCCCGAAACTGCAGACGGGCTTCCTTCCTGACATGGATGAAGGCTCTATCGTCCTGGATTATTTCTCGCCGCCGGGCACCTCCATCGATGAGACGGACAGGATCCTGACGGAAGTGGACAGCATCGTATTGCAAACGCCGGAAGTGGCATCTTATTCACGGCGCACAGGCACCCAGATGGGGTTCTTCATCACCGAGCCGAACCGCGGCGACTACCTCATCGCGTTGAAAAAACATCACCGGCGCACCACTGATGAAGTGATCGCAGATATCCGTCACAGGATAGAGAACTCGGTGCCGGCACTGCAAGTCGATTTCGGCCAGGTGATCGGGGATATGCTGGGTGACCTCATGAGTTCTGTACAGCCTATTGAACTCAAAGTATTCGGTCCCGACCGTGAGAAACTGAAGGAGTATGCCACGCAGATCACACAGATCACAGAAGCGACGCCAGGGACGGCCGATGTCTTCGGCGGACTGGTCATCGCAGGACCCAATATTACGCTCCACCCCGACTACGGGCAACTCGCGCGCTTTGGACTGTCGCCGGAAGATCTGCAATACCAGGTGCAGACGGCGGTGCAGGGACAGGTCGTCGGCAGCGTGTTGGAAAAGCAGCAGCTCACAGATATCCGCATGATCTATCCCAACGGCCCGGACATCACCGCAGACCAGATGCGGCAACTACATATCATACTCCCCGGCGGCGGCCAGGTGCCACTGAGCTCTCTTGCTACCGTCGAAGTACGTTCAGGTGTGGCGGAAGAGGAGCGCGAGAACCTGCAGCCGATCGTCGCCGTGACTGCGCGTCTCGAAGGCCGCGACCTCGGCAGCGTGATGAAGGACATCCGCAAGCAGATCCGCGAGAAGGTCGCTCTTCACAAAGGGCTACGGCGTCCTCTACGGCGGCGCCTATGCCGAACAGCAACAGTCATTCACCGATCTCCTGACGATCCTGATCCTCGCCTCATGCTCGTACTCATCGTGCAGATCGTCCTCTTCCGCCGCCTCGGACGGCACTGTTGATTTTACTTTCTCATTCCTCGGTATCTGTGGTTCTGTGTCTCGCGCTATATATCACACACACCCCTCTCAACGTCGGCAGCTATACCGGCATCATCATGATCGTCGGCATCATCGCCGAGAACGCCATCTTCACCTACCAGCGCTTTCACGCTGCCCTTGAGCAATACGACCATCATGACGCCGTCCACTTTGCCGTCGCCGTTCGTCTCCGTCCCAATCTCATGACCGCTCTCGCCACTATCGCCGCGCTCATGCCTCTCGCGATGGGCATTGGTACTGGAGCGCAGTTGCATCGTCCACTTGCCATTGCCGTGATCGGAGGCCTGGTGGCCGCGTTGCCGTTGTTGCTCGTGGTGTTTCCGGGGTTGGTGAGGGTGGCGGAGAGGAGAAAGGGGTGATACAAATTGTATATGATATACTAAGGATTTCGCCCCTTCCGCGAGCGCTGATCATCCACAAATCGTCGATGCTGTCGGGTAGTAGGAGATACCTATCAAAGAATAATGATCTTGCCCCCTACGGGTTCGCCTGGGTCAGTTGAATTTCAGCAAGAATTAAATAATAAATAATACTCCATCGCTGCTCACAGACATTATTCATTCCTTTCCCAGCGCCTCAAAGCCCGACACCACATCAAACAGTTCTTCGTCGATCGCATTCTGGCGGACGCGGTGGAAGTCGCGCTGCAGGTCTTCGAGCATATCATCGATATTTTTTTCGGCGCGCTGCATGGCGGCAAGACGGGCGGCATTTTCGCTGGCGAGGGATTCGGCGCAGGCTTTGAAGATGGAGACAAAGACATATTCACGGATCAGTGCACTCAGGGTCCGCTCCGTGTCGCCCAGCACTTCGGGCAAATTGCCGGAAGGCCATGGCAGATGGATGAAATCGCGCTGCCATGTCGCGTCGAGAGGCAGGAGACGCTGCTGCACCTGTTCATAGATGGCGTCACTTTTGGGACGGTTGTGGAAGAGGAGGAGCTGGCCTCCGCTGCTTTCGATGAGGATCTGTCCCACCAGGGGCGTGATGGCATCGACGGAATTCGGTACGGGATACATCTTCACGACAGACAGGCCTTCGTCCTGCAGGCGGTGGTAAATGCGCTCACCGACAGCCCAGATCTGCTTTGCCCCCTGGTGTCCTGCCAGTGCCGTCGCGACAAAACCGGAGAGGATATCGTTGAACTGCCCTACCAGTCCCTGGTCAGAACCGAAGACGATGGCGCCGGTGGTACCTGTCTTTCCCGTGCTGATCTCCGGGAAGAACTGCGGCTCTTTGCGCAGGCAGACCGACAGCCCGAGTTCTACAGTGCGGTAGTACTCGCTGAGGGCTTTGACAGAACGTTCATACTGCCCGATGCTCGACGCTGCCAGCACCTTCATCGTGCGGACCACCGCTTCGAGGTCTCCAACCCCTTCTATTTTGTGGCGCAGGCTTTCGGTAGACTCGCTCATGATCCTGCCGTCGCTTTTTTCTCCTTCGAAAAGGGCTCCAGGGCTTTCGTCGCCATGGTGATGATCTCTTTGCGGTCGGCATCTTCGAGCTTGTCCGACGCAATGACTTTCCCGATGAAATCTTCCGGGAGTTTCAGCATCGCTTTGCGCAGTGCCGCCTCAGCATCTTTCATCGATTCCAGCGGCACGGTGTCGAAGAGCGCGTCCGTCAATGCCAACAGCACAGCGATCTGTTCTGCGAGAGAAGACAGGGTGGAACTCCTGCTGCATCAGGCAGGCGCGGATGCGCTGTCCGTGGGTGATGACTTCCTGTGTATGTTCGTCGAGCCTCGTGCCGAAGCGTGCAAATGTCTCCAGCTCCTCAAACTGTGCATATGCCAGCTTCAGGTCGCCGGTCACTTCGAGATATACGCCGCGCTGTGCTTTGCCTCCTACACGCGAGACGGATTTGCCGACATCCACTGCAGGCAACACACCCAGTTCGAAGAGTTTTGGCGAGAGGTAGATCTGGCCGTCGGTGATCGAGATGAGGTTCGTCGGGATATACGCTGCGATGTTCTGCGCTTCCGTCTCGACGATTGGCAGTGCCGTCAGTGATCCGCCACCCAGGTCTTTGCTGAGGTGTGTGGCGCGCTCGAGCAGTCGCGAGTGTGTATAAAAGATGTCTCCCGGAAAGGCTTCCCGTCCCGGCGGTCGCCGCAGCAGCAGCGAGATCTCGCGGTATGCCCGCGCGTGGTGCGTGAGGTCGTCATACACGATGAGGACGTCTTTCCCTTTTTCCATGAAATACTCTCCAACGCTCGTGGCGGCATAGGGCGCGATATATGCAAGTCCCGGCGGGTCATTGCCTTCGGTGACGATCACGGTGGTATAATCCATCGCTCCCTTCTCGCGCAACGTGGCGACGACTTTCGCCACCGATGCTGCGCGTTGTCCGATCGCGCAATAGATGCAGAGGACGTCCTGGTCGTGTTGGTTGAGGATCGCATCGATAGCGATAGATGTCTTCCCCGTCTGGCGGTCGCCGAGGATCAGCTCGCGTTGTCCGCGTCCTACGGGAACGAGGGCGTCGATGACTTTGATCCCCGTCTGCAGCGGTACAGTGACAGGGTCCCTGTCGAGGATATGCGGTGCCGGCCGTTCAATGGGCCATCGTTCGCTGAACACGACAGGGCCGTTGCCGTCGAGCGGATCGCCAAGGGGTCGAATGACGCGGCCGAGAATGCCCTCACCCACCAGCACGTCCATGACCTGCCCAGTGCGCTCTACTTCATCACCGGCATGCAGATCCGTATAGTCTCCGAGGAGGATCACGCCGATCTCTTCTTCATCCAGATTAAATGCGATGCCATAGAGGTCTCCCGGAAAGCGCAACAGCTCTTCGAAGCCCACACCGGGGAGGCCCGATACCCTGGCGATACCTGTGGAGACATTGGTGATCCTCCCGGTCTCGTGTGGCGCGAACTCGTGGCTGAATTCCCTGCGCACCGCACTGATGCCGGAGAATGCTTTCTCATAGACCTGCTTCAGATTATTTTGCGGCTCGCTCATTGGAAGTTTGCGTAGTAGTTGGTTCGGTGTTCTGCCCGGAGTTCTGTTTCAGCAATGCTCCCATGTCTTCTTCCAGAGAGCGGAGATAATCGCTGATGCTCCAAGCCAACTTGTAGCCGCCGGCCGACAGTTCGATACCACTGATCTGATCTTCTGCCGTTTCGAAACTGATCGTGGTATCTGGTGATGTCATTTTGTGCAGGGCCTCCGCAATCTCTTTCTGTTCCTCCTGTGGCAAGGGGAAGGCGCTGCGGACAGTCGCGCCTTGGGGTGCGTCTTTCAACACGGCGACGAGTTTCTCCGTTTCCTCCTTTTTCAGCCCTTTCAATTTCTCCAGAAACATCGTGGTCATGGCAGCTTCAAGGTCTTCGTTGGCAAGGTCTTTCAGCACCTGGCGCGTGATGGAAAACACTTCCTGTTGGGTGCGCCGGATGATCTCCCCGTTGAGCGATTGTTGTTGTTCGCGCAGGGATTGTTCCATTTTAGCCTGTAAGGCATCTGCGTCGTTCCGCGCTGTATCGAGAAGCTGCTTGCGCTTGTTTGCCGCTTCTTCAGTGGCGGTGTTCAACATGGCTTTGTGCTGCTCTTCGAAAGCTGCATTTTTCTTCTCATAACTTTCCTTCTCTGTCGTCGCCTCCTTCATTTTATCCGCCGCTTCCTGTACCTGCGCCTTGATTTTGCTGTCGCGCTCGTCAATGGCCTTGAGGACAGGCTTGTACAGGAAGCGCTTCAACAGCCACATCAGGACGAGGAAGTTGAGGATCTGCGCTAAGACGGTAAACCAATCGATCAGCATATTCTTCTATCCTCCTGCCTGAGTCATGAAATGATTCCAAAACGGGTTGGCGAAGATGAGGATCATCGAGACCACAAAGCAATAGATGGCCATCGACTCGATCATCGCCAGACCGACAAACAATGTCCGGGTGATGGTGCTCGACGCGTCCGGTTGCTGTGCCAGTGACGTCAATGCGCTGGCGACGGACCTCCCCTCGGCAATTGAAGGGCCGAAACATCCGATCCCTGTCGTAATGCCGGCGGTGACGATCGAGACCACTCCTATGAGCGTTACATTATCCATTCTGTACTGTTTTTACGTTGTCCAAAGGTTTTTCTTTTTTGCCCTCACGGATTGCGGCTGCAATAAAGACTGTCGCGAGAATGCTAAAGATATATGCCTGCACCATTCCTGTCAGCAGGCCTAAAATACTCATGACGACGGGGAAGAAAAACGGCGCGATCGTCAAGAGGATACTGACGATCATCGCGCCGCTCATCATATTTCCAAACATCCGGATTGCCAACGCCAGTGTGCGCGACAGTTCACTGATGACATTGAAGGGCAGCATAATAAAGGTAGGCTGGAAGTAGGTCTTGAAATAGCCGATGATCCCCGCTTCTGAAATGCCGAACACCGGCACTGCAAAAAATACACATAGCGCCAGCGCGGCCGTCGTCGACAATGAGCTCGTCGGAGGGATATAACCCGGGATCACCGTACACAAACTCGCGAATGCCGTCAACAGGAAGATGCTGCCGAGGAACGGGATGAATTTGTCAGGCTTGCTGATGCCGACATCACTGATCTGCTCCCGGATGGCGAGGACGATGATCTCCAGAACGCTTTGCCACCGCGAGATCCGGATATCCGTGGTCAGGCGCCGTGTGATGAGGCGTGCGCCGATCGCGAGCACTGCAATGATCGCCCATGTCGTGACGATGGTTGCATTCAGCTTGAAGAAGCCATGCTGCCAAAACACCTGTTCATCCGGACTAATGACCATGGCTTGTCTGTTTCGTGAGTGTTGTTTCTTTTTCTGCGACTTTCTTAGTCCACCGCATCACGGCGAAGCGCGCGATGATAAATCCCGCCAGGCAGGCAATCAATCTCCACAGTTGCCCATCTGCCACCATATAGAATCCCACAAGGACGATCGCAGTACGCAGGATAATACTCACCGAGAACCACAACGCAGGATGTCGCGCGGTGATACCTTTCCGAACAGTATACCACAATCCGCCAAAGAACACTACGCCAAGCAACATTCCTGCAATGACAATTCCTGTATCTATGATCATCTCATGCATCATCTGTTGTCTGGTTGTCCTGATCTTGTTGCATATCGTTCATTTCTTTGTTCACCCAATGCCACGCATTGAAACATCCCAACGCCAGCCCCGCGACGAGGAGCGCCAGTGTGTAAGAGTGTTTCCCCGGATAATGTTTGTCGATCCACAGCCCTAACAACGCCCCGAGTAGTGTCGGCACCACTACCGACCACCCGATCAATCCAAACATGCCGAAGCCGTGCCACACGGTGCGTTTGTCTTTTTGCTTTGCCCGCAGTTTGCGCCGCTCTTTTTCCTCCACCTGGCGGCTAAATTCGGAATACCCGGTTGTCTCTTCTGTCTCCATTTCAGTCCTCGCGTATTTTCTGCAACCGCCGGAGAAATCCGCTCTCCAGTTTAGCCAGTACAGAACGCACATCTTTCTCACGTTCGTCTAACTGGAGAAATTCCTGTTCTATCGCTTCATGGAGTTTCCCAAGGTCGGTTCCTCCGATCGCATTGCGTACCGAGACGACGACCTCCGCGCCTGTCTTTACCATCATCCCCTGATCTACGGCCACATTCACTTCTCCTTTGGATTTCGTTTCATATGTCAGTATCCCCGGCACCAGTGACGCCACGCAATCCAGCCTGTTTGGCATCAGTCCGAAAGATCCCTGGCGTGTCTCTGCCACAATGGTGCTGACTTCCTGCTCTTCCGAGAAAATGCCATAAGGAAGGAGAATTTTCAGGTGCATTGATGTGTACATGGCATCTGTCTAATTGCAGTCCTATTTAGAACATTTTATTTTTATCGCGCCGTTGCATGCAACGGTCCTACTGCATCCCAAACATGTTATTTTGTCCCCTGTCTTCATTTGACCGTCTACCGGGTTCTCTGATCGTCAATTCAATAGATTCTTCTCTCCGGAAATAATACTCTCCCTGCTTCTTAGCTCTCACCCTCCGCTGACGATCAACGTAGCGGAAGCAAACATGACTTTTCTGCCTGAGGCTTCTACTTCCATTAAGATTTTCCGGAATAACGCATTTTTTGTACTGCGCCGCTTCTTATAATCCACCGCATAGCGGAGTGTAAATTCCACCCAGTTGTCATTGGCGACGAGTGTGACCATTGGTTGTGTGGAGGCATCTTCGATCATGTATTTATTGACCATATGCTTCCAAGTGCTGCGTGCTTTTTCTGTATAGGCGCCAACAATTTCGTTTGCCGCCTCGTACAGGATCTTTTCCGCCAAGGCATAATCGCTTCCGTATTTGATGGGGATGGTTATTTCATCCCAGAGAAAAGGAAAGTCCGCCGAATAATTGAAGACAGGCTCTTTGAAGACAAAGCTATTGGCCACCCGCACGATCCTGCCATTGTACAGGTCGCCATCCACCCATTGTCCCATTTCCATCATTGTGGTGCGCAGGACGCCGATGTCGATAACGTCGCCTTTGATCCCTCCGAGTTGTACCCTGTCACCTGTATGATAAAACCCGCCAAAAATGACGGCGAGCCAACCCGCGACACTGACGATGACTTCCTGCAGGGCAAAGGCGATCCCAGCTCCGGCCACTCCCAGGGCGACCGTCAGTCCGCCGAGTTTGTCACTGTAGACAATAGTGATGAGGATGACAGAAAACAGGTAGCCGGCGAAACTGATGAATTTCTTCGTGCGGTAGCGGTTGTCGTTGTCTCTGATCCGCCTGGTCAATCCGCGCTGAATCAAGCGCAGGATGACCCAGATCAGGACGATACCGATGATGACGATGATAATGTCCCTTATGGCAGGATTTGCGAAGAAGGTTTTTATTTCATTTTCCATTATTGTGGCTTTCTCACTTTCTCTCACTTTCCCGCTTTCTCACTTTCTTTCACTTCATCAATAGATCCGATCATATATAATGCGCTCTCCGGGTAATCTTTGAATTCATCATTCAGGATACGCTCACAGCCGTTGAGGGCGTCTTCGAGGCCGACAGATTTCCCTTTGATATTGCTAAACTGTTCTGTAGAGAAAAACGGCTGTGTGAGAAAACGCTCCAGTCTGCGCGCGCGATTCACGACTTTGCGATCGCCTTCGGAGAGTTGTTCCAGCCCGAGCATTGCGATGATGTCCTTGAGTTCTTCGTATTGAGCGAGCGTGCGGCGGATCTCCTGTGCCAGGTGGTAATGGCGTTCCCCAACGATCGTCGGTGAGGCCATTTTAGAATTCGACTGCAACGGATCGATGGCGGGATAGAGTCCTTCGCTGGCTCTCTTGCGCGACAAGACGATCGATGCCGACAAATGCGAGAAGGTGTGCACAGCAGCAGGGTCAGTGAGGTCATCGGCCGGTACATAGACAGCCTGGATCGAAGTGATCGCTCCAGTCGTCGTGTTGGCAATGCGCTCTTCCAGTTTGGACAATTCTGTCCCCATGGTAGGCTGGTAACCAAGACGTGAGGGCATCTGACCCATCAGCCCTGAGATTTCCATGCCGGCCTGGATGAAACGAAAAATATTGTCCACGAGCAAGAGCACGTCCTGGTGTTCTTCATCGCGGAAAAATTCAGCCATCGTAAGGGCGGCGGCTCCTACACGGAAGCGGTTGCCCGGAAGTTCATTCATCTGCCCGAAAACGAGGACCATGCTTGACAAGACATTTGCTTCCTTCATGCTCCTGTAGAGCTCTTCCCCTTCACGGCAACGCTCACCAATGCCACAAAAGATGCTCACCCCTTCATGTCTCCCGACCATATTGTGGATCATTTCTGTCAGCAATACTGTCTTGCCTACGCCGGCGCCTCCGAAGAGTCCCGCTTTGCCCCCGCGCTCCAGCGGCATGAGCACATCGATGACTTTAATGCCCGTTTCAAACACCTCTGATTGCGTGGACCGTTTATCCAGAGGCGGTGGCGACCGATGTACGGAACGCCATTCCAGGTCTTCGGGTACCGGCCGGCGATCGATGGCTTTTCCGAATACGTCGAACATCCTTGAGAGGATGGCCTTTCCAACCGGCGCCATCAGGGGATGGCCGCTGTTTTTCACGGACATGCCACGTGAGAGTCCTTCAGTCGGCGTCATTGCGATCCCGCGCACATGACGGGCATCCAGTTGAGACTGTACCTCTATGACGACGTCATCATCTTTGCCTGCAGACAACAGCGTATTGATGAGCGGCAGGTGTTTTTCAAAACATACATCCACGACGCTGCCACGGATCCTGGTAATGGTGCCCGGTGTCAGAGATTGTGTGTCTGCCATGAACGGTTATCTATTGACTCTGGAGCACTACTTTCTATTACAGTCCGTCGTAAAGATGTGGACATGCAATGATATCTGTGTTCGGGGTGGAATTTAATTCCCACTCCCAATAATGCCAATATTCCCAAATCCACCCATGGCATCTTATGCATGCTCTTTCGTTTTGAAGATCTCTTCGATACTTTCTTTATATACGACTTCATGTGCTATCAATGCCTCCGCCAGGGCATCCAGTTGAGTACGGTGCGCTTGCAGGAGCTCCTTTGTGCGCTGATATGCTTCTTCCACAACACGCTGTACCTCTTCGTCTATTTTTTCGGCAGTCTTTTCACTATAAGGCTTTTGCAGAGATTGTTCCATCCTGCCGGTAGAATCATAATAGCTGATATTGTGAAGCTTGTTGCTCAGGCCGTAATAGGCCACCATGGTATAAGCCTGTTTTGTCACTCTCTCCAGGTCATCCAATGCATTCGAGGAGACTTCGCCGAAGACGATCTCTTCAGATGCCCTTCCTCCCAACGCCATGCAGATGGTGTCCATCAGTTCTGATTCGGTAATGATCTGGTGTTCCTGTGGCAGGTACCATGCTGCGCCGAGAGAGCGTCCACGCGGGATGATGGACACCTTGAGTATGGGATGCGCATGTTTCAGAAACCATCCCGCCGTGACATGGCCGGCTTCGTGATAGGCGATACGCTGTTTTTCTTCCGGTGTGATGATCTTGCTCTTTTTCTCCAGTCCTCCGACAACGCGATCTATGGCGTCCATAAAATCCTTTCTCTCCGCAGCTTCCTTGTCGGTACGTGCGGCGATCAGTGCAGCTTCATTGCAAATATTCGCGATATCGGCACCTGAAAAGCCCGGGGTCTGTGATGCAAGGAATTCCGCATCTACGTCGCTGGCAATCTTGATCGGTTTGAGATGCACCTGGAAGATGGCCTTGCGCTCGACGATATTCGGCAATTCAAGATGAATATGTCTGTCGAAGCGTCCCGGGCGCAGGAGTGCAGGATCGAGGATATCCCCGCGGTTGGTCGCCGCCAGGACGATGACGCCGGTGCCTGTATCAAAGCCATCCAGTTCTGCCAGCAACTGATTCAGCGTGCTTTCGCGCTCGTCATTGGACTGCAACGCCTGTATGCCGCTACGCGAACGGCCGACCGTGTCGATCTCGTCGATAAAGATGATGCTCGGCGCTTTCGCCTTTGCTTTTTCGAAGAGGTCACGCATACGTGCAGCACCGACGCCAACGAACATTTCGATGAATTCCGAACCCGAGAGTGAAAAGAACGGAACCCCCGCCTCTCCGGCCACCGCTTTCGCAAGGAGGGTCTTCCCCGTGCCGGGCGGACCGACGAGCAATACACCTTTCGGGATCTTGGCACCAAGTCGCAGATAGCGCGACGGATCTTTCAGGAATTTGACCAGTTCATAAATCTCTTCCTTCGCTTCTTCAAGACCGGCAACATCTGCAAAAGTGACTTTGGGTTTCTCTCCCTTTTCCGTCACACGTGCCTTGGACTTGCCGAAATTAAATATTGAATTTCCCATGCCTCCCATCCTGGAGGAAGCGCCACGGAGCATAAATATCCAGAAGAAGATGAGCAGGCCGATCGGCAGGATCCATGACAGGATATTGCCCCACCAGTTTTCGCGCTTGCTGTATGTGACATCGATATGCTGAGCGTCCGGAATATCCCCTTGGGCTTTCTCGAGCTCCGAGTGGAAGACTTCTACCGATCCGATATTGAAGAAATATTCCGGGCCGCGATAAGCCGTGTCACGGCGGACAGCTTTGTATTGCGTCTTTCTCAGGCTATCGGGGATAATATAGACTTCGACACGTTCATTATTTACGACGTCAACTCTCGCGACATCGCCATGCATGAGCATATTTTCTTTGAAATCCTTCCACGTAATTTCCGACAACGATGCATACCCTTTTGACATCCACAGCCAGAACAATCCCAGCAGTATGATAATATAAAACCATGAGAAGCCAGGGCGCCGAATTTTGGTAGGCTCATTTTTTTGCGGACGTTGTTGATCAGGCATTTCCAATGTCAGTGTTTTCCAGGATCACTAAAAGAGGTCATTCCGGGGTTATTTTTCTTCCCTTCAGGATTGTAAATTAAAATTCTTTTTGTCTGATCAAATCCGCATCCATTTTTTGAATAATTCGATACTCTTTTTGTTGCGTTTTGAAAGATCAATTTGCAGTTTTCCTGCGATACGCAGGATCACAGGAAGCGGCTCAGGATCACTTTTTTCCCCTATAAGGTCGCAATTCCCTGAGAATGATGCTGACGGTGACCGGAACTACACCATAGAAGTCTAACAGTCTTCGGTCCAGATCGTTGCTGTCAGTCTCCAGATTATGCGCCGTCTGCAGGCTACCATAGTACTCTCCGATGAGCTTGTCACAAATCTTCAGGAGGTTGGTTGTGGTGCTTTCGTCAACGGACATCTCCACCCGCGCACAAAGTTCATTCTTACAACCCCACAAACAATTTACCCGTGGCTTTTGGTCCGCCCTGCACACTCAATTCAAACAACAACAGCCCCGGGGCGAGGTCGTTCCTGTCCAGCAGCACGGTTCCGCCTGTGATTTCACGCTTCGAATACACAATATTTCCGAGGACGTCACGCAGCACCAGCGTTGCAGGGGCATGTGACGGGTTGTCGAATCTCAATATACTCTGCTCTGCCATCGGATTGGGATACAGAGACCAGCGGAGTGATTGCATATTGCTCACCGCAGTGGCATCTTCGAGGTGCAATTCGTCGGCGCTCATCCATGTCCCCACTTGTGTGCCGGCCGCAACGACGACTCCGACAGAATCGATATTCTGAGTGTTTTGTGAAATATCAATATTCACCGCGCTCCATGGCGCCGTGTTCCTTGCATACCATATTCCGGAATCTACCGGCATGCCCTGGTAGTACAAGAGAATCCTGACAGACGCAGAATCTCCGGCCATGATATTCGTCTTGACATATCCGCTCAGTGCCTGGGGATGCACTGTCCGCGTGATTCCAGTCCATGCCCTGCCGGGGAGATTCGCGATGTTCATGACCTGCATCGCCACTTTGCCAAACAACGTCGCCGAGTCTTTCACGACGCCGGGTGCAATGATCTGTGTATTGTTGGTCAGCCAGTGATCCGGATTCTCATACCACCCGCCTACAGTATGCCAGTTTTCGAAGCCCCCGTTTTGAATATCCTGTGCGTACAGGGATGGGAGGAAGCATGTGGTGATGATCAGTATTGCGCGTATTTGTTTCATGGCATTGAAGTTTTATGGAATAACCTGCGCCCTGTATTCGCTCACTTCATCCTTTAACTTCTGCCTGAATTGTCAGTGAGCGGAACCCCGCAGCATGGCTGAGGTGATTGTTGTCTCAATTCAATGACCTGTGCAATCTCCTCTTGTGCCTGCGCAACTGACGATCCGCTTTGTCAAAACATTCGACGATCGCAAGTTCGAAATTCTCTTCGCATGTCTCAAGGAAGATATTTTCTCCCGGCACGCTGAGTTCTGTTTTGCACCACATGTTGCAGCCCATGGATTCTTCTTTCCGGAGAAGGACATTCGCCCGGATGATCCAGTGAAATTTTCGTTCCAGACCCGCCAGGCGGCCGAGGACCATCTTCTCCAGCACAACGCTGGATGTGGTGTGAACGAATTGAATATTGGTTTTCATTTTAAATCATTTTCACAATAACGCTCGTGTGGGTCATCAACCAAAATCAGGCGGAGCATACCATCGAACTCATAATGTGGGTCAATATCACCAGTGAAGTCTATGACTTCTGTCATCGCTGCGGATGATCTTTATCAAAATATGACGACAGGGATCTTTGAAAATGCACCTCTAAGCCCTTTTCATCCAAAACAGGAATCAGGACATTCAGTTGAAGTATTGTGGGAATATCTAAAAGTGTACGAGATCCCTGAAGGCCTGGTAGCGGGATTCGATCTCGTCGAATGTCAGGTTTCTGAGTTTTTCCAGGCTGAAAGCCTCTACACAAAATGAGGCCATCACGGAGCCGTAGATCACTGCGCGTTTCAGGTTTTCGAAGGTGGTGTCTCCCGTCCGCGACAGGTACCCCATAATGCCTCCTGCGAACGTGTCTCCGGCGCCTGTGGGATCCACGACTTCAAGCAGGGGAAGGCCAGGCGCAAAGAAGACGCGGTCTTTATGAAACAGCAGCGCCCCGTGTTCCCCTTTTTTGATCACCAGGTAAGTGGGGCCAAGAGCGAGGATTTTCCCCGCAGCTTTTACGAGGGAATGGACACCTGCCATTTGGCGTGCTTCATCATCGTTGATAATGAGGAAGTCCGCCATGCCGATGACGTCCATGAGACTGTCCCAGGTGTTGTCCATCCAGTAGTTCATGGTGTCCAGCGCGACCATCTTCGGCCGCTGATGCATCTGGTCGATCACGCGCATCTGCACTGCCGGTGTGAGGTTGCCGAGCATGACGAATTCCGAGTCGCGATACCCTTCCGGCAGGACGGGGTCAAAATCCGCGAGGACATTGAGCTCTGTGGTCAGCGTATCGCGGGTGATGAGGTTGTCGTGATATTTCCCGGCCCAGAAGAAGGATTTTGCATCGGGGATGCGTTGTACGCCTTCTGTGTCTACGCCTCTCTTGTGTAGCTCTTCCAGTTCCTGATCAGGGAAGTCTCCTCCCACGATCGATACGATGCGCACGTTGTCCGTCAGATACGATGCTGCCCAGGCGATATATGTTGCTGCTCCTCCGATCACGCGTTCTGCAGTGCCGACGGGTGTCTCGATCGTATCGAAGGCCATGGTGCCGACGGTGAGTAAACTCATTGTGGTATGTTCTTGATTTGAGGTGCGAAAGTATGAAAGAAGGCGGAGGCGAAAGAAAAACAGTTCGCAGTTCGCGGTCTTTAGTTTATAGCCTGTCCCCGTATCCTTTCTGTCTGACTCCACATCACGAGCAGCACTTGAAAGGGTGAAAAGTGTGAATCATGTAACACGTTGCTAGAATTGTGTAACGCCTGCACGGTGAAGAGTATTGACCTTTGATTTGTAAAAATATTGTCACTTTTTCCTGACACGACATCGCCGTAAGCCCTATTTGATTCTGTGAGTTGTCAATACTCATGGGTGTTGTGTTTGCCCGCAGGTTGAAGTTGCCGCGATTTAATCAAGTCTTACTTAAGCCTTATGAAAAAGCTTAGTACACCACTGCGGACTTCTCAGTCTGCGGATACTTTCTGTGGAGGTTCCAATTTATTATTTATGGAAAGCGTCTATCACCCCAATACAGTGCCGGCGTTTTGCTGCAGCGCGATACCGTGACATTACCTTGTTTTTGTTCAATCCTCTTGCGACCTATAGGAATGATTGCGCAGGGATCAAGTATTCACCCAAATACTCCCAAACTTTTTGATGTATGAACACCAACATTATGAATTCCAACCCAATACACAGTCAACTCCCTTTCACACAGCATTCTCCCGGAAGGCAGGATATATTATTGAATATGGAAAGGCAAGGATCTGGCTCTTCCTGGAACGGCTTGTCATCGCCTGGGAGAAGTGTGTTTGGGAGGAAAATGTTGTATGTGGTTTTGGTTTTGGTGGGGAATATGTTTTTTGTTGGGGCTTTGAATGCCCAAATTGTTCAGCGCGGCTCATCGACGACCGCGGTTTGGACTTCCGGATCAAGTATCTCGATAATTACTCCAACCGGTGTAGTGGCTGGCGATGTGATGATCGTAAATCTTGCAATTAAGTCAGGAGGATCTCCGGTTACACTTCCTTCTACTTCGGGATGGACATTAATTTCCAATGATGCGCTATACGAATCAGGGGGCCAGCATCACCATGGAGCAGCCCTTTACAGGGTAGCCACTGGAAACGAAGGTGGGAATACTATTACGATTAATGTAGGGGCTATTACAGGAGGCGCAACAGCTACTATTGTTGCATTTTCGGGAGTCAGTACAACTGGTGGCTTTGACGGTGCAGGAGCCTCAAATAGCGGACCTTTCGATGCAGCTCCAAATCCCTGGACCCTTGCCACAGGCAATTCTGATCCATCGAATGTAACAGCGGTATCCACGGCTACAACCAATGCCTTGGTGATCATGCTTGTGTCAGCACAGGACGATGCCGGAACGGTTTCAGGTTGGACGACTGCCACATTCGGGAGTCTAAATACTGGCTCCTATTCCAACGCGGCATCTGCTGGTACCGTAGGTGCGGGCTGGAAGATTAAATCGGGGACTGGATCTACCGGAGTCGGTGCCGCATCTCTATCAAGTAACAAAAGGAATGGAGCAATTCTCCTCGCCTTGCGGCCACAGCCAGCGACTTCAACCATGAATGCGAATACAGTTGGGGCAGAAACAATTTGTGCGGGCACTTTAAAAGTACCTGTTCAAAGTTTTTCAATTGTTCAAACTGGTGCAAATGCAAATATGACAGGTCTTTCATTTACGACTACCGGGACTTATGCTGCAACAGGGGATATTACAAAGTTCCAGTTATGGACCAACACAATAAATTTATTTTCTGACCCAGGAACTTCCCAGGTTGGGATAGATCTTTCAACTGCATTAGGAACTGGTGCACATGCATTTGCATCATTTTCTCAAACATTAACTGCTGGAAATACCAGGTATTTTTGGATAACCATCGATGTGTCATCCTCACCAGGGAGCGGAGTGACATTAGGTGTTAATGCAACCCCTACTCTTACGCTTTCCGCAGGAAGTCAGGCAGGCAGTAGTACAGCAGGCGGGACACAAACGTTACAAAGCTCAGGCACCTGGCTTGGCACAACCAATACCAATTGGTTCACAGCATCCAACTGGTGTGGGGGAGTGCCCACCTCGGCAACGGATGTATTTATTTCTTCAGGTGGTAATCAACCTAATATTGCTGCATCCGGAGCCGTATGTCACAATATTACCATCGGGGCGGGTGCAACACTAAGCATTACCGGTACATTTACATTAACCGTTTCAGGTAACTGGACAAAAACCGGAACTTTCACCGCCGGAACTTCTACCGTTGATTTTAACGGATCAGGTGGGGCAAGTATAGGCGCCAGTAACTTCAACAACATTACATTCAGCGGCTCGGGCACAAAGACCGCCACAGGCATATTGACGATCGGTGGAAATGTAAGTATCACCAATAATTTTACAGCCGGCTCTTTCATACACACCGTCGCGGGCAATTGGGCCAACACAGGGAACTTCACCTCTACCGGTTCCACCGTGACCTTCAACGGAACTTCTTCCCAGGCGATGAGTGGTGCTTCAACCACGACATTCAACAACTTCACCATCAGTAATACTACCGGCGTCACTTCTTCCAGTGATCTAAATGTAAACGGCATACTCAGCCTGACCACCAATCCATCTGCTACGGCCGGAAGTCTCGCTATGGGGACTCACACGCTGACCATGGGCGGTTCCGCCACTTCCACAGGCGCAGGGGACGTCACCGGGATTGTAACACGGACAACCCTGGTGGCCGCTACAACCTATTCTTTTGGAAACCAATTCAACACCATACGTTTTCAAAATCTCGGAACCTTGCCGACTTCTCTAAGTTTCAAGCTCACTATAGGCGCTGCCCCTTCATGGAAAACCGGCGCGATCGAGCGAATTTATGAGATCGTTCAGGCCGGAGCCAGTGGTAGCTTCGCGACCATTAATGTGCACTACCTGGATTCTGAACTGAACGGAAATACAGAAAATACTCTGGTTTTCTGGCGCGATGTGTCTCCCTTCACGCCGGGCACAGAGGTGGAATTTGGCAGGTCCAATTTTAATACCACGCAAAACTGGATTGGAATATCAAGCATACCTGTTGCATTTCTTCCTACAAGTTTTGGAACAGCCCAAGCTACACTTGGTAATTCTCTTCTTTCCGGCACACCGAATGGCTTCTCAGAGTACGGCATGGATTGATCCCCTGAACTGGACGCCCAATGGTCTTCCGTCAGATCTTGCCGATATCATCATTCCTGATGCAACAACAACTCCAAATGACCCTTTAATGCCGACGGACTCTACAGCAGTTGGAAGAATGACCATCCAGAATCTGGGTATTCTGAACGCCACTTCAAGTACAATCGTAAAAGTTTCCGGTGGCAGCGGAGCATGGAGTAACGATGGAGGTACATTTAATGCCAGTACAAGCACAGTAATTTTCGGCAGTCCGATAGCCACCATTTCGGGCTCAACGGATTTCTATAATGTGATTATTAAAACAGGTGCTGCATTGACCATGGGCACCAATGACATCATGCGGATTGCCGGCACGATGACGAATAACGGAACCTGGCGTGCTTCACAAAATGCAAATAATACAGTCGAGTATAACGGCGCAGATCAAACGGTATTGAATCCAAACGGATTGACTCCAGGTTACGATGACCTGATCCTCAGCGGTACCGGTACTAAAACAATGCCAGGTACTGCATTGAGTATAGCTGAAGATTTCACCATGTCGGGTTCAGCATCTGCTACTGCATTAGCGGCGATGACCATAAGTGGCTTCTTCGACCTGGAATCAGGAACGACTTTTACCACAGGCGCACTGAGTCACTCTATTGGCGGAGACTTCATCAATAATGGCGGCACGTTCATCGCCACAGGCAGTACCATTACACTAAATGGCTCCGTCGCTCAAACTATCGGCGGGACTACGTCATCAACCTTTAACAATCTTACTTTAAACAACGCAGCCGGTGCTTCGCTTGAAAAGAATGAAACGGTAGGGGGTACACTTGTTTTCACGAGCGGTAAAATAACAACAGCAGCAAATAGTCTTATCATCAGCAATGCAGCCACCGGTGCCATCACCGGCGCTTCTTCTTCCAAATATGTGATCGGCCATCTTCAACTCGCCATTGCAGCCGGAGTGAACACATACAACTTTCCGCTTGGTACAGCAATGGGCTACGCGCCGGTGGAAATCGCATTTACAGCAGGAACGACTGCCGGAGATCTGACAGGCACCACGTTTGATGGCGACCATCCAAATTTAAATACTTCGACACTCACAAGCAGTGCTTCTGTGAATCGATATTGGAATTTCACGATTAATTCCGGATTAACCACCGCCAATTATAGTGCAACATTTAATTGGGTCGCCGGAGACGAAGACACGAATTTTGAGAATGTTGATCCATCGCCTTCAGTGAGTGTTGGCAAGTATACCGCAGGTTCCTGGATATATCCGGCGATTGGAACCACAAGTGAATCAAGTATTCAAATTACAGGTGCTTCAGGTTTCAGTGATTTTGCTGTTGCGCTAAATTGCACTGCATATACAGCAACACTGACGGGAGCAACAACAATTTGCACCGGTGGTTCTGCCGATCTCTCCGTTGACTTTTCCGATGGCACGGCTCCCTGGACATTTCATTACAATGATGGCGCTGATCATGAAGTGACTACCAGCGCTGATCCGTATACGCTGACAGTTTCTCCCGGATCTAATACCACGTATTCGATTACATCGGTAGTCGATAATAATAGCTGCGCTGGTACAGTTGCGGGATCAAGCCAGACGGTTACTGTGGTAATCGATCCAATAGCGCCAACAGTAAATGTGGTTATACCTGCAAGTGGTACAATAGTCTGTGTTGGCCAGGATGTATCAGCGACAATGAATGCAGGAAGTGGCGGAACAGGTTGCACTGATGAATATCAGTACTCAACCAATGGCGGAAGTAGCTATACGCCCTACACCTCAGGCAGTGCAATCTCAACCATAGGATTGGTGGGTCAAAGTATCCTCATACAAATAAGAAGAAATTGCACTGGCAATGGATGTGATGGTGTGGCGGAGACTTTCGAAACAGTGGCTTCATGGACTGTTGTAGCTGATCCAACAGCTCCGAGTTTAAATATAGCTACTCCGGCAAGCGGGACTACAGTCTGTGTTGGCCAGGATGTATCAGCGACAATGAATGCAGGAAGTGGCGGAACAGGTTGCACTGATGAATATCAATACTCAACCAATAGCGGAAGTAGCTATGCAGCCTATATTCCTGGCAGTGCCATTCCAACCATTGGATTGGGAGGTCAAAGTGTAATCATACAAACAAGAAGAAATTGCTCAGGCAATGGTTGTGATGGTGGAGCAGAGACTTTCGCAACAGTGGCTTCATGGACAGTAGTCTCAGATCCGACAGCATCCGATCCTGCAAGTCAAACTACATGCGATGGCGAAACGGCAACATTGTCCGTCTCTCCTTCCGGAGGTACGGGCACCTTCCACTATCAATGGCAACAAATGGATGCAAGTTGTACTTCCCCATCTAATGTAGGAGGAGATTCACCCAGTTACATGACAGCCGCACTCTCAACAGGTACTTATTATTACCGGGTGATCATCTCACAAGACGGAAATGGCTGTGGGACGGTAACAACTGGTTGTGCAACAGTTTCTGTCATTGTAACCGGCCAGTGGCTTGGCACAACCAATACTGATTGGTTCACAGCTTCCAACTGGTGTGGGGGAGTGCCTACCTCGGCAACAGATGTATTTATTCCTTCTGGAGGTAATCAACCTGATATCTCTGCATCTGGAGCGGTATGTCATAATATTACCATCGGGGCGGGTGCAACACTAAGCATTACCGGTACATTTACATTAACCGTTTCAGGTAGCTGGACAAATACCGGAACTTTCACCGCTGGAACATCTACAGTTGATTTTAACGGATCAGGTGGGGCAAGTATAGGCGCCAGTAACTTCAACAACATTACATTCAGCGGCTCGGGCACAAAGACTGCCACAGGCGTATTGACGATCGGTGGAAATGTAAGTATCACTGATAATTTTACAGCCGGCTCTTTCATACATACCGTCGCGGGCAACTGGACCAATTCAGGGGCCTTCACCTCTACCGGTTCTACCGTGGCTTTCAACGGAACTTCTTCCCAGGCGATGAGTGGTGCTTCAACCACGACATTCAACAACTTCACCATCAGTAATATTACCGGCGTCACTTCTTCCAGTGATATAAATGTAAACGGCATACTCAGCCTGACCACCAATCCATCTGCTACAGCCGGCAGTCTCGACATGGGTACTAACACACTGACCATGGGCGTATCCGCCACTTCTACAGGCGCCGGGGACGTGACCGGGATTGTAACACGAAACTCCCTGATGGCCGCTACCACCTACTCTTTTGGAAACCAATTCAATACCATAACCTTTCAAAATGCCGGAACCCTGCCGACTTCCGTCAGTGTAAGAATCTCCATTGGCGCCGCTCCATTATGGAAAACAGGAGCAATCAATCGAATTTATGAGATCATTCAGGCCGGAGCCAGTGGTAGCTTTGCAACCATAAATGTGCACTACCTGGATACAGAACTGAACGGAAATACAGAAAATAACCTGGTTTTCTGGCGCGCTGTGTCTCCCTTCACCCCGGGCACGGAATTGGAATTTGGCAGGTCCAATTTTAATACCACGCAAAACTGGGTTGGAATATCAAGCATACCTGTTGGGAATCTTCCTACCAGTTTTGGTACAGCACAAGCTACACTCGGGACTTCTCTTCTGTCCGGCACTACCTGGAATGGCTCTCAGAGTACAGCATGGATTGATCCCCTGAACTGGACGCCCAATGGTGTTCCGTCAGATCTTGCCGATATCATCATTCCTGACGCAACAACAACTCCAAATGATCCTTTGATGCCGACGGACTCTACGGCAGTTGGAAGAATGACCATCCAGAATCTGGGTATTCTGAACGCCACTTCAAGTACTATCGTAAAAGTTTCCGGTGGCAGCGGTGCATGGAGTAACGATGGAGGTACATTTAATGCCAGTACAAGCACAGTAATTTTCAGCAGTCCGGTAGCCACCATTTCCGGCTCAACAGATTTCTATAATGTGATTATTAAAACCGGTGCTGCATTGACCATGGGGAGCAATGACATCATGCGGATTGCCGGCACGATGACGAATAACGGAACCTGGCAAGCAGCACAAAATGCAAATAATATAGTTGAGTATAATGGTGGAGATCAGACGGTATTGAATCCAAACGGAGGCTCCTCAGGCTACGATCACCTTATCCTCAGCGGGACAGGAACGAAAACAATGCCTGGTACGGCATTAACGATCACGAAGAATTTCGTCATGGCAGGTATAGCCAGTGCTACTGCGGGTGAAGCCATGACGATCGGAGATAGTCTTACACTCGGTTCAGGAACAACTTTTATCACCGGAGCATTTAGTCATACTGTCGGAGGACGCATTACAAACAACGGTGCCACCTTTACAACCACAGGAAGTACTATTACGCTCAATGGCAGCACTCAACAACCAATTGGTGGTACTTCTTCATCCATATTTAACAATCTTACTTTAAACAACGCAGCCGGTGCTTCGCTTGAAATTGATGAAACAGTATCCGGCACATTTGTTTTCACGAGTGGCAAAATAACAACTGCAGCGAATAGCCTGATCATCAGCAATCCAGCCACCGGTGCCATCACCGGAGCTTCTTCTTCCGATTATGTGATCGGCCATCTTCAACGCGCCATCGCAGCCGGAGTGAACACTTACGCCTTTCCGCTTGGTACAGCCATGGGCTATGCGCCGGTGGATATATCATTTACTTCAGGAACGACTGCCGGGAATCTGACAGGCACCACGTTTGATGGCGATCATCCTAGCATTGGTACTTCCACTTTAGATGCCAATCGCTCGGTTAACCAATACTGGCGTTTTCTCATTAATAGTGGCCTGGCCACGGCCGATTATGGGGCCACTTTTTATTGGGATCCGGCAGATGAAGATGTACTCTTTGACTATACAATGGCTTCCGTAAGCAAGTTTGATTCACCTATATGGACCCCTCAAACCGTTGCCACCCAAAACCCCAATAATATTGTAATCTCCGGAGCCAGTGGCTTCAGTGACCTCCAGGTTGCCGAAGATTGCGTCGATCCGGACGTGCCCACTATCGGGGTTGCAGAAACTTCCGGCACCACGGATGATGACGGTATTATTTGCGATGGAGATATGGCAACCTTAAGTATCACCGGCGGCGTTCTCAATGGTGCGACAGATTGGGAATGGTACACTGTTGATTGTGGAGATACTCCTGCAGGTACCGGGAGTTCGATCATGGTTTCACCTTCTGTGATGACGACGTATTATGTGCGCGGTGAAGGGGGTGTGTTACCCCGGGAGCTTGTGCATCAGTCACGATCACAGTCAATCCCCTGCCCGACATTACCGACATGAGCACATCGGCCTGTAGTGAGGTAGGTTTTTCAGTAACACCGGTCGATGGGATCGATGGAGTAGTTCCAACCGGTACAACGTATAGCTGGTCAGCGCCTTCAGTGACCGGCGGCATGACTGGCGGAGCTTCGGGGAGTGGTGCTTCAAGCATCAGTGGTACGCTGACCAATCCAACAAGTATTGATCAGACGGCTATTTATACAGTGGACCCCATTGCTGCAAGTTGTCTGGGCAGTCCTTTTGCAGTTACGGTTACAGTGTATCCAAGCCCCGGTTGCTCCATCACCGGCCCTGATGCGGTCTGCCCGGGAACTACAAATGATTATGAGGGCCCGAATGATATGACCATTTATGCATGGACATTGACCGTTGCGAATGGTGCCACCATTGTTTCAGGCACTGAGGATGATCAGACTGTCATGGTCACGGCAAGTTCAAGTTGCACGGTTACCACATACACCTTACAATTAGTCATAACAGATGTAAACGGCTGTCAGTCCACCTGTACCACAGTGGTGACGCAGGGAGATGAAACAGGGCCTGTGGTCACCGGGACATTAGAGGATATTACAGTGGAAGGATGCAGTGCTCTCGATGCCCCTTCCAATGTCGACAATGTTGCAGATCTTGATGGAGC
>CAVVDK010000015.1:0-189726 GCA_963746925.1 uncultured Bacteroidota bacterium | reverse complement strand
CAGCCAATGCAAAGGATGTCGATGCCATCGTCAGCTACTATGCTTCTGATGCGCAACGCCTGCCCGACGGCGCACCTATTGTCAAAGGGATTGAAGCCATTCGCAAGCAGGTACAGGCTGAGATATCGGATACAAGCACTACCAATGTAAAATTTGAAGTGCTCAATGTCTGGGCAAGTGGGAACCTGGCAGTGGAAGAAGGAGTAGCTACGGACACCAAGAAGGGCGGTGCGCAGGAACACGGCAAATATGTCGCGATATATGAATTGCGCAATGGTAAGTATATCTGCATCCTCGACATCTGGAATTCTGATAAAGATGATGAAGAAGGTGAAGACTGATCTTTCCCTGCCAACGTAAAAGAAAAAGCATCGGCAAACGCTGATGCTTTTTCTTTCTCACTCCGTACAATAATAAACTGGCACCAGTCCTTCTTCAATAACTCTTTCACTGAGCTGCCGGGCCTGTCACAAACTGCAAAACAACGTGGGTACGGGTCCGCAGTTACACATTGCGGACAAGAACATATTTTTAATCATACAAATTCTTTTTTGGGTATGATTGATACGCCTCAATACCCATATTTCTCTGCCCAGTACTTCCTCAGCGTATCCAGATATCGCTCTTCGGCAGTATTGGTTCCGGGATGATATAATTGTAACTTTCGTATTTCCTCGGGCAGAAATTCGTGCGCAACAAAATTGCCTGCAAAGTCGTGGGCATATTGATAATCTTCTCCGTAATGCAGTTCTTTCATCAACCCGGTCGGCGCATTGCGCAGAGACAGCGGGACCGGCAATGGCCCTCCCTTGCGGACCTCCGACAAAGCCTCTGCGATGGCCATATACGCAGAGTTGCTTTTGGGTGAAAGTGCCAGATAGATCGCCGCTTCAGACAAGATGATCCTTGCCTCGGGCATGCCGACAAACTGGATCGCCTGCGCACAGGCATTCGCCATCAGTAATGCGTTGGGGTTCGCCAGGCCAATGTCCTCAGCGGCGAGGATCACCATGCGGCGTGCAATGAATTTGATGTCCTCTCCCCCTTCAAGCATCCTTGCCAGCCAGTAGACTGCGGCATTCGGGTCCGAGCCGCGCATCGACTTAATAAATGCAGAGATCACATCATAATGCTGTTCTCCACCCTTGTCGTATAGGGCGATATTGCGTTGGATGGCATTGGTCACAGCTTCATTGGTGATGACCACTTTGTCTTCAGAACCCTGGGTGATCAGCTCCAGGACATTCATGAGACGTCGCGCGTCACCTCCGGAATATTGTAACAGCGCTTCTTCCTGGCGGAGATCGATGTCCAATTTTTTTAGTTCTTCATCCTCTGCGATTGCCCGCATTGCAATGTCCAACAGTTCCTGCCGTGACAAGTGATTCAGCACATAGACCTGACAGCGCGACAGCAATGCCGAGATGACTTCAAAACTCGGGTTCTCTGTCGTAGCCCCGATCAGGGTGACCGTTCCATCCTCTACAGCACCTAAAAGCGAATCCTGTTGTGATTTGCTGAACCTATGGATCTCATCGATAAACAGGATGGGCACAGGACGGTCAAAAAATCTTTGGTTTTTGGCTTTGTCAATAGCTTCCCGGATATCCTTGACTCCGGAATTGATCGCACTGAGCGCGATGAACGGACGTTTGAGATCATTGGCAATCGTACGGGCCAGTGTGGTTTTCCCTACTCCGGGAGGTCCCCAAAAGATTCATCGAGGGCAGCTTCCCGGAGAGCACTGCTTTCCTGAGCACCCCTTCCGGGCCCAGGAGATGCCGTTGTCCGATGATGGCGTCGAGATGACGCGGTCTCATGCGCTCAGCTAACGGGATATTCGACATGACTTAGCTTCTTTTTTCTCAGCTTCCATTCCAACCTGCGTACCCTTGTACGCGTATTGGGTAATGAAATGTAGGTTTTATCGCACATTCTATCATATGAAGGATAGGACGCCAAAAAGATATGAGGAATGATTGGATAAATATCTCAGAAGGAATACTCAAAGGAGAGCGGTAATTTGGAGTTATCAAAGCCTTGCCCGAAGCTGCCCGAGTACGGCAAATAGATGAATAAACATGTTGATAGACAGGCAGTTAAGCGATTTATCCCGGATGCCTTTGGCTTGCGGGACGCCATGGGGAAAAGAGGCTTGAGCGGTAGTACATGGCTATCACGAGTGAACTGATCAAGCTGTGCCAAAAGGAAAATACAGGTGCGCAGATGCAACTGTACAGGCTGTGCTATGAACGGTTGTTTGGGGTATGCCGACGCTATGAAAGTGTGGAATTTGATGCCGGTGCGCTGTTCAACAGTGGATTTTACAAGGTGCTGAAAGGACTCGCGAAACACGAATTCAGGGATGAAGACGCCTTTCTGCTATGGGCAAGGAGAGTG
The DNA here is from genome assembly GCA_963746925.1 of uncultured Bacteroidota bacterium. Taxonomy (GTDB): domain Bacteria; phylum Bacteroidota; class Bacteroidia; order Chitinophagales; family Saprospiraceae; genus DATDQA01. The sequence goes on along the minus strand of CAVVDK010000015.1, from coordinate 187,326 downwards.
ATCATCAATGATATGATTGATTTGTATCGCCGCACGAAATCCTATCATGCGCACAATACTTCAACGGATTTCAACGGCGCAATGGCCGGAACGGGAGGATACGAGGGTAGAAGCGCGGTACGGAATGCCGGCGACATGGAATTGGATGCTGAATACCTCCACACGTTGATTGCAGGATTACCAGAAATACAACGCAAGGTATTCAACATGCACGCGATAGATGACTACCCCCACAAGGAGATCGCAGAAATGCTGGGGATGACGGAAGGGACCTCGAAATGGTATCTGTCCGAAGCAAGAAAGACATTGCGCAGCAAACTCGCAGCTTTAACAAACAAAAAAATTCCTTCTATCAACATATGAATCTTCAAGAACAATATTTCCGCAAGATCCTGGATGCACAACGCTACCCTGTCAACCCGGAACATGAACGGACTTTTAAGGCGCTGTTGCTCAAGGAGAAAAGACGCCGCAGGGGAATGCTCTTTGTATTTCTGCTGTTTGGCGCAGCCCTCACGACATGGCTGACTACTGATTTGGTGCAGCATTCGTCAGAACCCCGCTCCAACATGCCAGGGGTGACCCCTTCTGCTGCTGTTCCTTCCTCTTCTATGGCCATGCAGAATATCCGCGAGACAGCTGATACCCGGGAAACTATAACCACCGATGATGGGGGTACATCTTCCGTCGCGCAGGACCGGGCCCAAATAGCGGTATACCCAGAGGTCGACAGCCAGATTCAGGGATCCGGCACCCCGGCCCATACAGCTGCCACACCTGATCTGTCAACACGGGAAGCACATGCTGTTGAGCATATCTCAACTCACCATACCGGGCGCCAACCGGCTTCCAAAGCGGATCTGGTGAATTCAGCACAGAACGTGACGGATACCGGCGTGCAAACACCGTCGAAAGATATTGTAGCACATATTGAATCGACAGCGGACGTTGCTGAAGGCCTATTGCCACAAGGGGAATCTGAAGCAGCTGCTTCAAATGAAACCCCGCCAATCATTCCGGCTGTCCGTCAGGAGATGGCGCGGCGTTTTCACTACGGAGTGACAGGTATGTGGTCTCCAGAGGGATTGACGGTGAGCCACGCAAATGTGTCTACGGGCAATGCGATTCAGTTGGGAGGCTATCTGACTTATCGTATTTCGCCCAGGTTGATCAGCCGGACAGATGCCGGTTTCGGCCTGCTCGACGGAGGATTCACCTTTGTAAAACAATCAGAATCACAAGTCTTTGGCTTTTCACTGCTCACCCGGCAAAACTCGCTCACGATGAAAAGGTTATACAGCGGATACCTGTCGACGGAGATCGGCTGGACCGCAGGGAAATATCTTCTTTGTGCGGGCTTGCAGGGACAATATCTCTATGGAGCACGCGGCGATATACGCCGGGAAGAGCTCACCTTGGATGCGCCGTCCACGCGTGTATTTGAATCGCGAAATGTGTGGGTGTCAAAAGCTGATGTCAATAGTTTCTCATTACATCCGTTTGTGGCTGTCCGTACCAAACTGACAAAGAGAATAGAACTTGCGGGCATGGTGAGATTTCCATTGCTCGGGACCGTGCGGTTAGCTGCAGATGCCGGGGATTACCAATTCAATATTAAATCTCCGGGGATCACCCCTTCATTGGGTTTGTCGTATCAAATCAACCAGCAATAAGTACTCAGAACTATGATGAGAAACCTCTTTCCTTTCATTCTGTTGTTGTGCCTCAGTGGCTGTGTCCGGGAAGTGCAGGACATTCCTCCTGCAATAGCCAGCAATCCGGTATTTTTCGCCGATATGCAACTCGACCAGCAATCACAGCGACTCACTGCCGGCGAAAACGGATATACGATGCACACGGCGCATTTTACGGATGAACAGGGAGTCACGCATTACCTGTCTACGTTTTCTTCCGACAATTGCCAGCAGAATTCGTGTCCGTCTCTTGAGCTAGAATTTTTTGACAATCAGGTTGTCTCGCACCCGGAGAGCGGTGTGGACTTTACATTCCAGAAAGGAATAAAGAATTACTACAGCGCGGCGGAAGACAGCAACCTTGAGTTCAAGGTTGGTCTCGTCGCCGACGGATACGTTGCCGATGTTGCCTACTGGACGACAGGCATGGACACGACACCAATCACCTCGGATGACATCTCGATGACGGCTACGGCAAACGGTTATGTCGACTTCTGTTTTTATCGCTCCGGAAATACAGGCTGTGACAAGACGGCCTCATATTGCTTTCACAACCTTGCCTCTACCCCATTTGTCGGTATTCTCAAAGCAGACCGGACGTTTGGTGAGTATATCCTGATAGAGGTAGACTCATATGGAGGCATCGGACCATATACCTATACATGGATGAATGGTGCTACGACGCCGTTTATTCTGGTGCCTGCTGCTGATGGTGAAATTGATGTCACCGTGACGGCTACTGATGCTGCGCAAAGCCAGATCGACATCAGCCAGACAATCGAAATATCTAATGGCAATGCGGAGATGTGTGGCGGGTCACCGCACTTTATGTGTACGGTGGATAAGGCACCTTTTACTCAGTTTTCCTCGGTCATCGTGCGCTATATTGATGTCCACGGAAAAATGTTCAGCACAGCGTATGGTGCGCAAACCGGTAAACGCTTTGATATTCTGTCAGTCAATGACTTTGGTGCCTCCCCGGAGGGCTATGCGACAAAACAACTGTCATTGTCAGCGAGCGGAACACTCTATACTCCCGATGGCTCCGGGCACATGACGTTTACTGCTGATCCGATCGTAATAGCGGTATCGTATGAAGAATAAATGATGTTGGAGACCCGGCAATAGTGGGTCCACACCATCTTATCTGATCATTGTGTCAATTCATTCAGCAATCTGTCGGCTTTATAGATATACTGCAGTGCCGCCAGAATACCACTGGAATGTACCGCGACGGCGCGATTGTATTCTTCATCATAAATGAAATTTCCTGGAAGAGATTCAATATTGCCATCGAAGATCAATCCGACGATTTGCTGCTTTTCATTGATCACAGGGCTACCGCTATTCCCTCCAATAATATCCGCAGTGGACACGAAGTCCATGGGTGATTTGAGAAGGTCCATCGGAGGGTTTGCCCAACGGTCCGGAATCTCCCATGGCGCTGACTTGTCATTGCTGTAATACCTGTCGTATAGGCCGAAGAAGGTCGTCTTGTAAGGGGCGATCGTTCCGTTGTAATTATAACGCTTCACGACGCCATCAGAAATGCGCAACGTAAAAGTGGCATCCGGTGGGAGCTCGTCGCCAAAGACATTGAAAACCTGCTGGACAACCTGGGTTTCATAATTACGGCGCTCTGGTCCTGTAGCCCGGAAATAATCCACGGCTTTATAATACAATGGCATCAATTGATCCGACATCTTCATCACAATATCATTGTCCTTGACAATTTTCTCCGGCTTCTTGTCCATCAATTTATCAACCTTATTGGAATTGGTGAAATCCGTTTTTTTGAGAATATCCGCGGCAGCATCCTCCGGAGAACGGCCGTTCAGGATATCGTCAATGTATGTATCTCCGGGATCAGCAAACTTCTTTAGCTCCCTGAGTACCGTGGCAAGCAGTTCTGGTTCATCTTCGGAAGTCATATCTGCCGATGTCGTCCTGATGTTGCTTTTCAGATCTTCAAGGCCTTCCGTTTCACCGGATGCCACTTTGTCTTTTAATTCGTGTAACTCATGCATCAGAGCCACCGTACTTCCTGAAGAGCGGGGATCCAGAAACTGCAACTCAGGCACTTGAGGCCCCATCGCATTGTAATCTGTCGTAAGCTTGTCCCATGGATCCGCTGTGGATTTGCTGCGGATCTTCTTTTCCATCGCGACTTTACGCCCGAATAAATCCGGGTTGCGCAATCCATCCAGGATCCCCGTGTAAGCTTTGATAGAATTCGACAGACTAAACATCTGCTCCTGCAGGTCCCTTGACGGGTCTTTCTGGTTTTTCTCGTCCAGACGGGCATATTGGTCTTTCAAGGCTGCCAGCTGGACAGGATACCGGTAGTCGCGATCGTATTCGAGTTGCGAGACGGTTCTGTACCGCTCAGTATTGCCGGGGTTGCCAATCACGAACACCGGCTCACCCTCGGCTGCGCCCGCATCGCTGAAATGGAAGTAGAACTTGCTGGTGTTTAATGGTTGTCCATTGTCATCATAGACTCTCCAGAATGTCACGTCAAGGCAATAGCGGGGAAATGTGAAGTTATCCGGATCACCTCCGAAATATCCCATGTCCAGTTCGGGGATAAAGACCAGGCGGACATCATCATAGCGTCTGTATCCGTATACCGAAAACTTCATGCCACTATAGAATGAGACGATCTGGAGGCGCAGTCCTTCCCATCCCGGACGCAGAGCAAATTCTGATTGGATTTGTTGAAAAGCGGCCCTGCGTTTGTTCAGCATGTCGGCATCATTTTCAACATTGCCCGTCAACTCCTGCACTCTTGCCGTAATATCTTCAATACGGACTAACTGTTCTACAAAGAGACCATCGGCTTTCCGCTCGTCACTTTGTGTGGCAGCATAAAAACCATTCTTATCGAAGTTCTCGCCTTCGCGTTGCAGGGCGCCGACAACATCTCTCGAACAATGGTGATTGGTCATCACCAGTCCATCGGGAGAGACAAACGACGCGGAACACCATGTTGCAAATCGCAGTGCTGATCTCTGCGCCCTGTTGAACCAGGCAGTATCTGCATCGAAATGGTAGGCCTTTTCAAACCATTCCTTTGGAGGGTTTTCAAACGTCCACATTCTCCCAAAATCATAAGGGCTCGGTTCCTGGGCAAAGACAGGAACAGCCAGTGAGACAATCACCAGAATCTTGAATAATTTCATATATCGCTTCCTTTGGAATGAAAAATCACAGTAGCGTTGCACATGGGCCCCGTAAAGATACAGACCACTGATGTATCCTGTCATCGCTCTTAAAAACCCATTAGACAAAAGTATATTGGGCTGCTACAAACAACAGTATTCAAACGTCCATAGCCACAACCCCGGAACATGCCTCAGACCCCGAGCAATGCCGAGATGGAGCCATCGGATACAGAATGATAGTTCTGGCGGGAAGCCAGGAAGATCCGTTTCGCATCCCCCATCCGTCCTGTTTCTTTCATTGCCCTGTACAAAGGCATCAGGAATTTGCGACGGCCTACCCTGAAGAGAAAGCTCTCAATGTCTGGCATGATTTGCGCAGCGTAACCTTCCTTGTCATCTGCCGGTGCATTGCGCAATGCGAGCTCATACCAGGCATCGGCAATCTCGGAATTGCCCGATGTTGTAAATCCAAAGCTCTGATCCAGTGCGGCCATCTTGTCCACACCCAGATCCTCAGGAAGGTGCCGGATAAAATGTAGCCATTCATGCGTCGTCCATTCCCCGGTTTGCAGGTCTCCGGGGGCCTTTCCATCCTCAAATTGTGCAATCGTCGCGTTGACTTTTTCAAAACGGTCTGATGTAATCACCGGACAATCCGCAGGAATACCAGGCCCATAAGCCCATGCATCGACATCGACATCGAGGTGATTCGGCTCCAACAAATGCGCTTTGAGATATGCCAGGAAGCGCTGTGTAGACATCGACTGAAACTTATGTTCGTCGAAATACTGATGCAGGAAGGCATCGAATTTTTCACGTCCTGCCGCCTGCTCAAGCCTCCTGAGGAAAAAAGCGCCTTTGTCATAAGCGATATTGGTCATCCCGTCATCCGGATCCCTCCCCTTCAGATCGAGGTAGAGGTGCGTATCCTTGCTGTCCTTCCCGAGATCATTGACATCTTTCTGGAGATCCTGAAACGCGAGCAGTGCGAGCATTTTTGCATATTCTGTTCCGTATAACGCCTCCATGATCCTGTTTTCAAAATAGTTCGTAAACCCTTCGTTGAGCCAGAAGTCGTTCCAGGTGGCATTGGTCACAAGATTCCCGGACCAGGAATGTGCGAGTTCATGGGCGACAAGCGAGACCAGTGAACGATCTCCCGCAATAATCGTAGGAGTTGCAAATGTCAGCCTGGGGTTTTCCATCCCCCCGTAAGGAAAGCTCGGAGGGAGAATGATCAGATCATACCGCCCCCATTGATATGGTCCGTAAAGTTTCTCTGCAATCTCCACCATCTTCTCCATATCCGCCAGCTCGTATGTCGCTTTAGGCAGAACTGTAGGTTCAGCATATATTCCGGTACGGGGTCCGATCGGCGCAAAATCAAAATCACCAACTGCCAAAGCGATCAGGTACGCGGGCACGGGGTTTTCCATGACAAAATGATACCGTCCGTCCGGAGAGCGTTGCTGGGTGTTGGTGGCACTCATCGCTGCCATCAGACCTGCGGGGACCCGCACGTTTGCTTCGTACGTAAACCGGATGCCGGGACTGTCCTGAAGCGGAATCCATGTGCGCGTCAGGATGGCTTCTCCCTGGGTATAGAGAAACGGCTCCTTTTTGTCGGCAGTCTGCACAGGCTCCAGCCATCCCAATGCTGCAGCATCAGGAGAAGTCCTGTAGTGGATGGCAACCATCTTCGTAGCAGAATGAACAGGGATTTTCAGCGCCTGACCCATAATACTGTCTGCCGCTGAGAACACAGGTTGCACTGCCTCCTTTTGATCATCCAGATGAATATCAAGGATCCTGAGTCCGCGTGTATCGACAATGAAGGTATCGCTGCCGTTGTTGCGAATCGTATGTGTCGCGGTGCCTTCGATGATCTTATTGGTAAAGTCGATATTCAGGTCCAGCGCGAGATGTGTCGTCACGCATTCATCAGGCCTGGCATAGCTGTGGTAGTCGTGTTCTGAAACAGCTTCCGGCTGGTTTTCTGTAGTCGGGGCGTCCTGGGAGCAGGAGAGCAATGTCATCAATGCGAGACATTCGAGAATGTTTACGATTTTCATGTGCGCAAAGATACTGGGCCGGGCAAAAGCCCCTAATACGTCCGGCAACGGTAAATTGCCTATTTTCTCGTCCTCAACGAATCTTACAGGAATGAAAAGGAGCTTGAATTATCGCCATCGTGCATATGTAAGCACTTGGATACGAGCCATTCTACTGATTTTGATGCCCTGGAGTGCGCATGCCCAATACTCTGTCGACTATTCCCGCGTCTATGGAGGCAGCGATATCGATGAGGGAGCGAGCGTGGATGTTGATGATCGATCAGGGTTTGTGGCGGTCGGGGGCAGGTCGTTTTCTTCAGATCTCTATCTACACCAAAATAATGGCGGAAGTGACTATTGGATTATGGAAATGACGCCGCAAGGAGATACTATCTGGAGCAGGACCTACGGAGGCAGCGATAATGATGACATCAGCACTTTGCATTTTCTCAATGATGGCAGTATTGCTGCGTTCGGGACCACATGGTCCGATAACAGCGGTGACGTGCCGGGGCATGTAGGACAAATCGGGGCATGGCTGGTAACGACAGATGCCGTAGGGAATATCGACCTGTCCGTAGTGTATTCAGGTATCCTCGGGGAAGAGGGTATTGACATGGAGCCGTTGACCGGCGGCGGATTCGCCCTCCTGGTACAATCCACGTCTCCGATGCTCGAGGGAGAAATGAACCACGGTAACTTCGACTTCTGGGTAGCACGGGTCAATGCCTTTGGTGGCGTGGTCTGGTCACATTTCTTTGGAGGGCTGGAATCTGATTATCCAGCAAAGATCGTGCGGATCAACGGCGGGCTCATCGTAGTGGGATCGACAGCTTCTACAGACGGCGATGTGACCCAAAATGCAGGCGGTTTCGATTACTGGGTGCTGCGCCTGGACCTTACGGGGTCGTTGATCTGGGAAAGGACATTTGGCGGTACAGGTGATGACATCGCCCATGATGCGGTACTCATGTCTGATGGAAGTATTCTCATTACCGGTGCCTCAAATTCCACCGATGGAGACCGGTCAATGGCGTTTGGCGGGGATGACGTGTGGCTGGTCAATATTGATCAGGACGGAAATCTGATTTGGGAGAAAAGCTATGGGGGCACAGATGATGATGAGGGCATGCGGATCACACGTGCCGGGAATAGTCAGGTGGCCTTCGCCGCGCAATCCAAATCACATGATGGCGATCTGAATGGCAATAAAGGCCGGCAGGATGTGTGGATCTCTTACATCGATCACAGCGGCCAGATACAGCAACAAATGAATTATGGCGGTACCCTCGACGACTATGGAAACGGTCTGTTTGCCGATCCGGATTCAGTGGTCTATATGGTTGGATTCTCGGCGTCAGATAATGGGAATCTACCTTACCCCGGGTATCCAATGAAAGATCTCTGGCTCATGCGCATGTCGGTGGACACGGTCCCCTGCGAGTCCAACAATCATTGTTTCCCATACGACCAGGTCAGCTTTGCCGTACTGCGCCCTGAAACAAATGGCGCAGTGGTGTGCATTAATGGATGCAATGCCGGTGCTGATAAAGGCCCCGCGGGTCCGCCTGGATGCACTAATTTTTATGGTGCTGCCGCGTGGTTTAAAGTAAAAACAGACTCCAATGCAGAAGTCATGTCTATTGGCGTCTCCACACCAGAGTTTAACATCCCGCAAATTTTGGTATTGCAGGGATTCAATTGTATGAATTTTCATCCCGTCAATTGTGATATCGGTTCTGAGGGTGAATTGACGATCGTCAACATGCCGGTGGATCCGGACACATCATACTATGTCATCGTGGGTGATGGCACCGGACTCGAAGGGGCGTTCGATCTGTGTGTCAATGTCCTCGATATCAATTTCTGCAATCGCGATCCGAAACTCTACGTCGCTCAGACGTCCATGGGATCAGCACTATCCGGGCCGTTTTTGCCAGGGGAAAATGTGGAGATCTGTTATGAAGTCAATGCGTGGGACAAGATCGACTGCAACGGGTTGCAGGGCATTCTCCCGACGTTTGGACCGGGATGGGATTCGCTGAGCTTTAATTCGGCCGGAAGACCCGTGCATATTGATACGATGCTCGAAGCCATTCATCCAAATGGAGAATGGAACTGGTGGCCACTGGGAACTGTCCATTACAATTTCACCAACCCGGTCTTCGGATATACCGGCGGACAAACACTGCCCACAGGATGGTACTTTGTCAATTTCGATGATCCACCACCAAATGACACTCCGGATGAATCTATTGGCGATTTAAATTCCTGTAACAACGATACTTCCCGCTGGAAGGTCTGTTTCACTTTACAGACAAAGTCGGAATGCGAACAGAACCTGGATTGCTCAGTGACGATGAAGACTTTTGCAGATGGCGAAATCGGTGCCAATGTGAGTCAGTCGTGTCAGAACGATCCGCCATTGAAGATCAACCGCTATTTGAATTGTTGTATTAATCCGATGATCAGTCCAATCCCCGACTTTACGATTTGTTCCGGGGACTCAGTGATTATTACGCTTCAGTCCACACTCAATCCGCCTGTCACATATACCTGGGGTGTCAATGTTTCAGGAAATGTCATCGGAGCGATGGCGGGAGTCTCAAATACACTGATCTTTCAGCAGCTCACGAATGTGGGGAATTCAGCTGCCACGGTCACCTATACGGTGAAAGGCGCTGTCCAGCAATGTGAGACACCGTTTGAGGATTTTACTGTCACTGTATTACCTCAGCCAACAGGCAATATGACCTTGGTGGGACCTTCACTCATTTGCAGGGATGAGGGCGCCCAGGTCAGATTTGATTTTGTTGGAAACGGGCCATTCATTGCCGAATACTCAATCAATGGAGTACTACGGCCACCGATCCTGTCAGAGGACGCGTCCACAACAATTTCAATCCCGCTGACTGAAAATGCCCTGATCTCGTTTACGGATTTTGTAGACCAGTTGTGTCAGGGACATCCCAACGGTGCGTTCCTGGTGACGGTCCTGCAGCCTGGAGAAACAACGATCGATACTGCTGTTTGTCAGGGTGATTCCGTACACGTGGGCGGGCATGTCGTCGGCTTCCCGGGGAATTATCAATTCACCCTCGACAATGCTGCAGAGAATGGCTGTGACAGCATCATCACGCTGAATCTCGATGTTTACAGAAAATACAGCATGGGCCGGGAGGAGCATATCTGTGAAGGGGATTCACTGGTGGTTGGTCAGCATGCATATACAGAAACAGGATTTTATACAGATACACTAAGTACGGTGAATGGTTGTGACAGTGTCATCAACTTGCTGTTGACAGTTTCAAATGAAATTACAGATGAACGGAGCGCTGTCATTTGTGCGGGTTCGTCACTGGATTTCCATGGCCACCCCGTCTTTCAGGATGGGACATATTACGACACCGTAGCGATCAACGGTTCCTGTGACAGCATCTACATCCTGCACCTGAATGTCCTGAATGTGATCGTACTCGTTCAGACTGTGATCACCCCTGACACAGGACAAAATTCCGGAGCCATCCTGATCCAGGTATCGGGGGGCATTCCTCCGTTCAGCTATTCATGGAGCACCGGTGATACCACAAACAATCCCATGAACCTGGCTGCAGGGAATTATACCCTTACAGTGACGGATGAACTTGGCTGCACCGGGGAGTTCAGTTTCTTTTTGGTCTCGGAGACACAGGACTTATTGCCGGGCTTCACTGGTATCAATGTATATCCGAACCCGCTGTTACAGGGTGAGGACACGCATGTCGTGGTGTCACGGGTAACCCCTGCCGAACAAGCCATCACGATCCAGCTCTACAATGCCCAGGGCATGTTGTTACAGAATTTCAGGACCGTTTTACGGGAAGAGGAAGACTACATTCTCATTGGAAATCAGGGGTTTCCCGGAGGTGTTTACTTCATCCGTCTGACTGATGATGCCAGCGGAAATTCCTCTGTGCGGCGGTATATCCTTGAATAGGGAAAGTTCAGACAGGGATATAAAAAGGTAAGGGATCTGCAAATTGCAGATCCCCTAATCCTTTGTGCCTTCTCTCAGGTTTGGTTTTGCGTACATCGTTTCCGATGAGCATGATCATTGCTGATCCGCTAAACGCATTCACCGATTGGGATCCAGCACACACAGCCCGGATTTTGCCGAAGCATTACCCGTTCCGTGCCGGATTGCTACCCATTTCAGCCCGAAGGCTGTGTAACGGGTCTCAATCCATATTCGTTTTGCACGTGTTCCCTAGCTTAACGGCATTGTATTTTCTATGACCCTAAGGCCTTAGACCGAATTCCCTGCATATTGAAGCACCCCTCGCAGGACACTCTCAGCATCACCAATCAATCGGGATCAATTGGCGTGATCCGTTATTACCCGGATTCTGAAAACTCAATACAACACCACTCTGGAACTGTGACAAAGAACGAAGTTTGTTACCCTCTCAAAGGGAATATAAATATAAGGTTCCATTAGGTATATACAACATGTTATATAAGTTTTTTTTAGATATTTTTTTCTGTCATATAGAATTCACTGATACTTAAAGTTTTGATTACAATTGCTTAACCCTATCTGAATTTGGTCAAAGCCCCACTTTGCCAAATACATCAGGTTTGTAAGAACGAGAGATCCTGAATACTGCCTCATTCTGCATACGTACGCTGAAATCGTTCGCACCATCTCGTATGATCTCTTTGAGATAGTTCAAATTGATCATGACCGACCGGTGAATCCGTACAAACTTGCTGCTGTCCAAAAGCGCGTCCAGTTGCGTCAGCGACTGACGAATCAAATGTTTCTTACCATGTGCGAAGACTTCGATATAGTATCCTGCCGCTTCAATAAACTCGATATTATCCGGATGCAGGAAATAGATCCGCCCGCTCATTTTAACTGGTATCAACTGCGGGCTTCTATTTGACAACGCATCAAGGTTATTTCGGGTTGGATTGATATATCGAAACAACGCATTGAGCTTTTCATGAAGCTGATTATTGCCCTTTTGATACAGGAGATCACGCACCTTGATCAAGGTGAGGTGCAGCCGCTCCCTGGAATATGGTTTCAGCAAATAGTCACAGGCAGAGTACTCAAAGGCCCTCACCGCATCTTCGGGATGGGCAGACAGAAATACAATGAGTGGGCGGATTGCAGGAGAGATTTGGCGAACAACATCGAATCCCTGCATGTCCGGCAGGTCTATCGCGAGAAACATGACATCAGGGTGTTGCTTTCCGATTTCAGCAATGGCTTCCATCCCCGAGACTGCGATCGCGGTTACAGCAAATCCCTGCTGAGATTCGATCCATGATTCCAGGTCTGGGGTTGCAGTAGGGTCAGCATCAACGATGAGGGCAGTAATTGGTGACAACTCCTCTTTCATAGTTGGGGTGTGTTCGTTGAGGAGTGCATTCCTTCAACAAGTATTGTCCGCAAGCCCTTTTTACAGCGCATCGTTCTCACTCTTGCCACGCTTTGCTTGTCACTACAACGATGTTGTATCACAACAGCGGCGATCTGTGTCTGAATTATCGACGGCGAGGCTTATCACATCGATGAGCAGAATGGTCATTGGGATTTCCGGCGCATTTCAGCATGAAAGGAATCATTGCGCAATCTGGCCTGCAATTGCGCAAGCTCACTGCAATGAATCGAAGGTCTGACGCAAACACTTCTGAATTCTGCAACTGACTGTCGAACTTCAAGTCTTTCATTGTCGAAGAACTTTTGAGAGTTTTTCATAATAGTCTGGTATAGCCCCTAGAAGTAGGGGCTATTTTTCAGTAGGCCCCTCTCGTTTTGACCAGGTTGCCTTTTCCGATGTTGGCTTACCTTCGGCCACGTGGTACATGAACATTCTCACAGCGAAGGATCACAACGGCAAATCTTCGCCGCCTTTCTGCTGAACACGTGTTTTGTTGTCATCGAGATTTTTGGTGGCCTGTACACAAACAGTGTAGCCATCATTTCGGATGCACTCCATGATCTTGGCGACAGTTTTGCATTGGGCGCTGCGTTGTATTTCGAACGCATTTCCAAAGGTGGACGTGCCCCGAGACACACTTATGGCTACAGGCGATATTCAGTCCTCGGCGCCGTCCTGAACGCCCTCGTGTTGATGGGTGGATCTGCTTTAGTGATCCGTGAAGCCGTCGCGCGGTTGCAGCATCCTCAGGCAGTCCATAGCTCCGGAATGATCATCCTCGCGATTCTCGGTATTGCTGTCAACGGTCTGGCGTTTACGCGTATCCATGCAGGACAATCACAGAATGTCGAGGTGGTCCGCCTACACCTCCTGGAAGACGTCCTGGGTTGGATAGCGGTGCTTCTCGGAGCGATAGCCATCAGGATCTGGAATATCCAGATTCTCGATGCCATTCTTTCAATTGCCATTAGTGCGTGGATCTTGTTTCAGGTTATCCGCCGTTTGTTGCAAAGCCTGCGCATTATTCTTCAGCTCACACCCGCAGATGTCTCTGTCGACGCCGTGGATACACTCATCAGAAATCTCCCCGGTGTGGACACCACGCACGACACACATCTCTGGACAATGGATGGCGTTTATCATGTGCTCACGGTACATGTGGTGCTGAAAACCCAGCAAACAATGAGTGAATTGGCTCAACTCAAGACGACAATCCGTCATCACCTCGAAGGGTTGAATGTTAACCATGCAACGAATGGATTCCCATACCCTGGATGAGCCCTGCGTTTATGACGATTGTTAAAATGAACCTCGCGATCCGCTATTTTATCAGTTCTCCGTTTGGATCGATCTGTTGTACCTCTCCAAATTGGTTTTCGGCCAGTGCAGGCATCACCTTTTCGCGGTCACCCACCACAAACCAGCACATTGCGGAAGGCCGAATCAACTGATCACAAATCGTCTGCACTTCATCCAGTGAGAGTGCAGTCAGCCGTGTGGAGTATGTCTGGTAATACGCATCGGGGAGACCAAACTTTACGATCCCGGCAATTGCCTCCGCCACAGCTCCGTTGGTCTCCCATTGTCCGGGTAAAGCAAGAATGGCATTGTTGCGCGTCTTTTCAAATTCTGCTGTCGTAATAGGTTTACTGCTTACGATCAGTTCGAACTCTTTGCGCATTTCAAAAATACTGCCCCATGTTTTGTCCATCTGTACTGACGAATACACCAATAACAGCCGCTGACCTGGCGTGTCGAGGATGAGGGAGCGCGCACCATAGGTCCAGTGTTTGTCTTCCCGGAGATTCAGGTTGATCCAGAAGTGAATTGTCCGCCAAGAATGTCATTCATAATCTCAGTCGCGATCTCCGTCGTGGGATCAAACGCGTCAATCAGGTATGCGCCGATCACGATGGACTGCAACGAACCCGGACGATCCATAATATAGAGTTTGCCTCCTCCACGCTGAATCGCTGCATCTTCCGGAGATTCAGGGAGATCTGCCGGCAACCAGTCTTCAGGGTGTTGCGCTATCCGCTCCGTCACCGCATCAAGTGTCAGATCTCCGACTACGATCAAAGTGGTATTATTAGGTCTGATCCAGGTGTTGTGAAATTGTTCTATCTGGTCACGTCCGATCATCGCCACACTCCCCTCGTACCCCGACCCGGTCAGTGGTTGCGCAAGACGATGACCTTTTCCAAACAAGAGCTTTGGGACGACGCGCAGTGCCATCGACATCGGTGTGACCTTTTCACGCTGGATCGCTGCGACCTGTTCCTTGCGCAGACGTTCCAGCTCGTGATCCGGAAACACAGGATGCTGCAAGATTTCCGAAAACAATCGTATGCTCCCTGAAAGGCTTTGGCCTAATGTATTGAGGCGCACCATTGAATAGTCCAGTCCGGCGCCTGACTGCAGCGAGGCCCCCAACAACTGTAGCCGGTCGTTGATCTCGAGAGCGGTCAAGCCAGGGATGCCCTCATCCATCATGCCCATGGCAAGACTCGCAAGTCCGGGCAAGGCAATATCCCTGACAAACCCGGTATGGATCAAGGCCTGGGTGACCACCGTGGGTACGTCAGGTCTCTGCGCGAGAATAATATTCAGTCCGTTGTCGAGGCGTGTCCGCTGGAACTCAGGAAATTTCCCTGCGATGACATTGCCGAGTGCGGGCATTTTTGTCCGGTCCGCCACGTGCCTGGTAGCCTGGTATTGTGGCATAGGTATACAGGTCAGGGTAAATTTGCCCTCTGACAACCACTTCGTACATGCCTCGCGGACAGCTTCCGGTGTTGCTTCCGTAATAAAATCATGATACACTTTGTAGGCTTCCGGATCACCCAACATGACGGCATGACTGGCGAGAATGTCTGATTTTCCGCCAAAGCCACCGATACGCTCCAACCCCTTGATAAATGCAGCAAAGTATTGCGCTCGTGCGCGCTGCAACTCTACCTCTGTCGGTCCTTCACGGAGGAATTCTTCCAGAATACTACAAATGACATCTTCCACTGCCCTCTCTGACTCTCCCTGTTTAATATTCGCTGAGATCACAAAATTACCGGCGATCTCAAGCGACCATTGTGCTGCAGAGGCGGATGTGGCTATTTTCTGTTCATAGACCAGTCTCTTATACAGCCGGGCATTCTTTCCATGACTCAGGATATCCCCTGCAAGGCTCAGCAAGGCATCATCGCGTGTGCCCAACTGTGGGGTATTCCAAACCATAGAGATGCGTGCCTCGGGCACCCTGTCCTGGTATGTAGATCTTGTGTTGTGCCTGCGCAACGGAATATTTTCTCCCGGCCTCGCAATCGGTGGGCCTGGCGGAATGTCACCAAAATAATACTGTATCCGTGGCAGGACATCGTCCGGAGTCACATCTCCGGCAACGACAAGAACGGCATTGGCAGCGCCATAATATTCCCTGAACCAGGCGTGACAATCTTCTACTGTCGTGCGATCCAGATCCTCCATTGAGCCGATCACGGTCCATGAATACGGGTGACCTGGAGGAAACATCTCTTTTGTCACAATTTCCTGCTCTATGCCATATGGGATATTCTCGCGCTGGCGCTTTTCATTCTGGACGACACCGCGCTGTTCATCGAGTTTGGCTTGATCAAGGGTACCCAGCAGATGACCCATTCTGTCCGATTCAAGCCACAATACCTGGTCGAGCGCAGCGGTTGGGACATTCTGAAAATAGTTGGTCCGGTCATGACTGGTTGTCCCGTTGATATCCGTAGCGCCGATGGCAAGCAATGCCTGGAAATAGTCATCGTTGAAATGTTCACTACCGTTGAACATCAGGTGCTCGAAAAGATGTGCCAGCCCGCTTTTTCCCGGCTTCTCGTTTTTGGCACCGACATGATACCAGATATTGACAGCCACAATCGGGGCCTTGTGATCTTCATGGATAATCACTCTCAGCCCATTGGACAATGTGTGCATGGTAAATGGAATATCAATCTTCTCCGCTGTAATCTCCGGCATGATCTCCGGAGCATCGGTGACTCCATTGTGCTTCATTGATACTACCTGTTTTATGGATCGAAATTCTTACTCGGGATTCATCACGACCTGAATCTTATTCTCACCGAAAAATTCGCGGGCTGCTGCCTGCATGCTTTCCGGGGTGAGTGTTTTCAGCATCCCTTCCAGGTACTCCATGGTCAATTCAGAAAGGGGAATATTCTCTACCCAGTTGTCGATCAATCCTCCCTGCCAGAACCTGTTTTCCTTGAGTTCTCTGACCCTGGCCTGGCGCTGGAGCTCCTGTACTTTTTCGATGTCAGCCTGAGCAATATTGCCTTCCTTGATCTGATTGATGACCTCTGTTGCCGCATCGATGAGTTCTTGTGTCCTGGGTGGATCGCTGTTGAAAGAAATATTTATGCTGTATTGTGTGATTGGATCGCGCATTGCAGAGCTGCTCACAGCTACGCCATACACCCCGCCCATATCTTCCCGCAATGATTCTCTGAGTTTGATCCTTGCATAATCTGCAAGAGACTGGAGGTCATAGCGTGCCGTATCATTCCAGTCCATGTTGCCGTGATAAATGATCCGCACATTGGTACGAGGCGCTTCTCCCTTGCTAAACATCGTGTCGATCACGCCTTCCGGAGATCTGACGCCGACGTCTTTCCATGTCTCCTTGCGCCCATGTGCCGGGAGGTTACCCAGGTAGCGCGACGCCAGAGCTTTCAACTCTACAGGATCTAACGCACCCGTAAAGAAGAACGTAAAATCACCCATATCACTAAAGCGATCGTGATACACGCGCTGGATATCGGACATATTGACCTTATCCAGATCTTCAACTGTCGGGATACTGCGGCGCGGGTGATTTTCGTAGCGGATTTTATTGACCACGTTGGCGAAATAATTGTTTGGATTACTGAGCAGGTTTTCAAGAAAATCCCGCTCTTTTTTCAAATACGACTGCAATGCCTGGTCTTCCATGCGCGGTTGTGTCGCATATAAATAGATCAGTTGAAGCATGACCTCAAAATCCTTCGGTGAACAAGCGCCGTTGAAGCCTTCGTAGCGCTCACCGATAAACGGAAAGACAGAGACCGTCTTGCCGGTGAGTTTCTTATAGAGTTGTGGCGCACTAAATACTCCCACACCCGACTCCCGGATCACAGATCCCAGCGCATTGATGCTTTGATATGTGTTGTCGTCGTACAGGGAGCTTCCGCCCATACTGTACCCGGCCATCAGGATCTGGTCATTTTTAAAGTCCGTCTGCTTGTACTCCACAGTGATGCCATTTGCCAGCTTAAACGTGTGAATATCCAGAGCGGTATTCACGGTCTCAGCTCCGACGGTCACGGGATTGAGTACCTCCTGAAATAACGGCGCGTCGTTGGTATTGTCTTCATACGGAGGGATGGCCTCTGCCGCGACGCTGTCAATGATTGCAAACAGCGTAGCCTTCGTCGGCAACGGCACATCAGGATTTTCAGGCCCTGTCAAAATGATCACGCGATTTTCCGGGGTAATCCACTCGCTTGCAAGCTTATTGATTTCTGCGACGTCAATTGTAGGTAAAAATTGATGATACAGATCCAGTGTTTGTTGCGCACCGGGCATTGGTTCGCCATCCAGGAAATGATAAATACATGAGGAGATATATCTGGAAGATTCTGTCTTGTCTTGTTCACGCACGTTGCGTTCCGCAGTTGTCAGCATCTCGGCTTCCTGCCGCTCGAGCTCGGATGGCAGAAATCCGTGTCTGAGGACGCGGGCATTTTCTGTGAGCAACGTCCTGAAGGCACGCGTCACTCCCTGCTGCGGAGCCCTGGCAAAAGACGTATAGGTCGCCAGGCTTCCGACATCTCTCCCATAACCTGAGTACGCGAAGATGAATGGCGGGTCCGCAGTTGTATTGAGTTCATACAACCGTGCATTCAGCATCCTGTTGTAGAGTTCTTCCAACAGCGTTTCCCTGTAATCATCCAGAGTGACAGGTTCTTTGTAAGGGTGCTTATAGATGATCCGGATATTCGTAGATGTCGCTTCCTTGTCGGTCTCTATTGATACGAGCGTTTCCTGATGCCCGGGGACAGGGTACTCTTCTTTCGGCCGTACCGTGGCGGGATCGTGGAGCCCCGAGAACCGCGTGCGGATCTCCTGCTCCATGCTGTCTACATTGAAATCGCCGACAACGCAGACCGCCATCAATTCCGGCCGGTACCAATCATGGTAAAATCGGCGTACTGTCTGATATGGAACGTTCTCGATGATCTCGGGTTTGCCGATTGGCAGTCGCATCGCATACCGGGAATCGTGATACATGACGGGAAAGTATTTCTGTTGCATGCGTTGCTCTGCGCTGAGACGGCTGCGCCATTCTGAAATGACGACGCCGCGCTCTTTGTCGATCTCATCATCATCGAAAGAGACGCCTCCTGCCCAATCCTGCAGCACCAGCAAGCCTTTCGAGAGCTGCTCCTGATCGTCTGTGCGCACTTCGAGTTTGTACACTGTCTCGTCGAAGCTCGTATAAGCATTGAGGTCTGCACCAAATCGCGTGCCCACAGACTCGAGATAGTCTACGAGCTCATTTTTGCTGAAATGCTCCGATCCATTGAAGCACATGTGCTCCACGAAGTGCGCCACTCCGAGTTGGTCTTCATCTTCTTCCATTGAACCGGCACCAACCACCAGCCGCAGTTCCGCCCGGTGATCCGGTTTTTCATTTTTCCTGATATAGTATGTCAATCCATTCGGCAGATGTCCAATGCGCACCGCGGGATCAACCGGAATTGGAGCGCCCTGTAGTCCGGCATCGTTGGATTGTGCAGTAGCGTGTATTGAAGCAGATGTGCCATCAGACACCTCCTGTTGCGACGTTCTCTGGCCGGTCGCGCCAGACAGCATGAAGAGTGCGGTTCCGAACAAGCAGAGTCTTTTCATTTGATGAGATTTATGTTGACAAATAATTCCAATATCTCGATGGATGCGATGCGGTATTCTGTGCTTTTCGGGATCTTTCATGACACAATCACAACTCAGCGCCTGCGAGGCATTTGGCGTGTCATCCCCTGCAGGCTCTGCCCTTTGCTTACCATATGCATCATTTTCCGCACCTGATCAAATTGTTTGATAAATAAATTGATCTCGTTGAGATCGCGCCCGCACCCTGCTGCGATGCGTTTCTTCCTATTGATATTCAGAATTTCAGGGTTTGCACGCTCTTCCGGCGTCATCGAAAAGATAATGGACTCCACTTTGGAAAAAGCCCCTTCATCAATATCCAGGTTGCGTGTCATTTTTGACATTCCGGGAATCATATTGATCAGTCCTTTAAGATCGCCCATTTTCTTCAGCTGGGCCATCTGCGTGAGGAAGTCATTAAAATCAAACTTGTTTTTCCGGATTTTCTTTTCGAGGCGCTGGACTTCTTTTTCATCAAATTGTTCCTGCGCCTTTTCAACGAATGTCACAATGTCTCCCATGCCCAGGATGCGCTGCGCCATGCGCTCCGGGTGAAAGACGTCCAGAGTATCGAGTTTCTCGCCGGTGCTCACGAATTTGATCGGCTTGCCGACGGTATACCTGATGGACAATGCCGCCCCGCCACGGGTATCACCATCGAGTTTTGTCAGGACCACACCATCATAATCGATGACATCATTGAAGGCGAGCGCAGTATTGACAGCGTCCTGCCCCGTCATGGCATCGACGACAAATAACGTCTCAGAAGGATCGATGTCATTTTTGATATTGCGGATCTCTGTCATCATAGTCTCATCAATTGCCGTGCGGCCGGCGGTATCAATGATGACAACATCAAAGCCGTGGTTGACGGCATGGACGACGGCGTTCTCGGCGATTTTCACGGGGTCTTTGCTGTCCGGTTCCTTGTAGACCGGCACTTCGATAGACTCTCCCAGCACCGTGAGTTGGTCGATTGCCGCCGGACGATAGACGTCGCAGGCAGCCAGAAGTGGCTTACTGCCCTTCGCTTTGAGATATCGCGCCAGTTTGGCTGAAAAAGTGGTTTTACCGGAACCCTGAAGACCGGCGACCAGCACCACCCCGGGCTGCCCCTTAATGTCGATGTCGACGGCCTGTCCTCCCATGAGAGAGACCAGCTCATCCATCACGATCTTGACCATCAGTTCCCCGGGCTTGACGGCTTTCAGGACATTTTCTGTGCCCAGGGCTTTGTCTTTGATCCTGTCAGTGAATTCCTTGGCGATCTTATAGTTGACGTCTGCCGCTACGAGGGCGCGACGGATCTCTTTGATGGACTCGGCAATATTGAGCTCGGTTAGGCGGTTTTCCCCGGTGAGCGCCTTTAATGCGCCTTCCAGTTTATCTGTGAGATTATCAAACATACAGTGAAGATTGGTGACGGCAAATATAAGAAGCCACAAGGCAGCACCATGGGATCACCTCCCTGCCTCTCCTCCCCGCATTTCCTTTGATTCCCTTATGTTTGGATGGTAATGCTCCCTGTACCGAGTTGTTTACCCGGTTGACGGATATGAGAATACGAGAATCTTATTGTCTATGAATCAATACAATGCTTTCCCCCTGTCTCTAGTAGCCATTGTTTTCCTCCAATGCGCACCGAAACCCAGCCCCGAGCAAACCCCAATCAGCACAGCTCCGGCAGAGCCTACGGAAGAGGCGGATCATATCAAAGCAGACCTGGACAAATACGTCTCAGTACGCCTCACGACAGATATCCTGCTGACCGACAAGGAAAAGCAAATGATCCCGCTGCTGATCGATGCCGCAAAGCAAATGGACACCTGCTTCTGGTATGAAGCTTTTGGCAATCCGAAGACTCTGCTCGAAAATATGCCGAATGAGAAGCTGAAACGCTTTGCACAGATCAACTATGGTCCCTGGGACCGCCTGGAAGGTGATGCTCCGTTTGTGGAGACCTATGGGGAAAAACCCAAGGGTGCAAATTTCTATCCTGTTGACATGACCAAGGAAGAATTTGACACGACAAAACTTCCCGGGAAGGAGAGCCTGTACACATTTGTACGGCGCAACCGGCAGGGCCATCTCATTGTCGTTCCATATCATACCCAATTCGCGCACGAGCATGCGGAGGCGGCTCGGTTGCTCAAAGAGGCGGCGGTTCTGGCTGCAGATGCAGGCCTGAAAAAATATCTGCAGCTGCGTGCAAATGCGCTGCTCAACGATGCATATCAGAAGAGTGATTATGCATGGCTCGACATGAAACACAATAAAATCGATATCGTGATCGGGCCGATTGAGACGTACGAAGACCAGCTTTTTGGATATAAGGCATCACACGAAGCGTACGTCCTTGTCAAGGACATGGATTGGAGTGCCAGGTTGTCACGGTACGCCGCATTTCTTCCTGAACTACAGAAAGGCCTGCCTGTCGGGGCGAAATATAAAATGGAAAAACCCGGATCAGATACCGATCTCAATGCATACGACGTCATTTATTATGCCGGGGATTGCAATGCAGGAGGCAAAACGATTGCGATCAATCTGCCGAACGACGAGGAAGTGCAGCTCAAAAAAGGCACGCGCCGCCTGCAGCTGAAGAACGCCATGCGCGCGAAATTCGATAAGATCATGGTTCCGATCGCCAATACCCTGATCGATCCTTCGCAACAATCACACATTACGTTTGACGCGTTTTTTAGCAACACCATGTTTCATGAAGTGGCGCACGGTCTCGGCATTAAAAACACGATCAACGGCGGAGGCACGGTGCGCAAGGCGTTGAAAGAATATTCTTCCAGCCTGGAAGAAGGCAAGGCAGATATCCTCGGTATCTATATGATCAAGCAGCTCCACGACAAGGGCGAGATCACCGGCGACCTCATGGATTATTATGTCACTTTCATGGCAGGCATCTTCCGCTCTGTCCGGTTTGGGGCAAGTGATGCACATGGACAGGCGAATATGATCCGGTTCAACTTTTTTAAAGAACACAACGCGTTTACCAGAAACCCGGATGGACATTATGTCGTAAACCAGCAGCAGTTTGAGGAGGCTGTGGCTGCACTGTCGACGTTGATCCTCACATTGCAGGGGAATGGCGACTACGACGGCGCATCGGCATTAGTCAAAGAGAAAGGCATCATCGGTCCCGACCTGCAAAAGGATCTTGCGGTGTTGAATGACAAAAATATCCCTGTCGATGTCGTTTTTGAGCAGGGTGTTGATGTGTTGAATCTCTGATGCGGGGAATACGCTACGTATCGTTCAAATATTTCCGGGAAGGTTTCGTGGTCATTTTGAGACAAAAATAAAAGTGAGGCCAAATGCCAGCACTGCGCAGATCAACCCGTACATAAAGAAATTGTAACACAATCTCAGGTAGTGATATTTTTTTCCCAGAGCCTTGCCGAGGAAAAATAAATCGCGCATGATCGAATTATCGAGGAGTTCTTCGCTTTTGACGATTTCGCGCATGCCCGACTCATATTCACCAAACGTCATGCGGTAGAAGTTTCCAAAGAAGAAGAGATTGGATTTTTTGGACTTGATGTCCTCCATAGAGCTCCTTCCTTTCATTGGTATGGGGCGTGTCGCCAGTGTCGCAAAGACCATCGCGGTAATGCATACCGTGAGTAAAATCAACGTCGGCACGAGCATACGCTGATCGGCGGCGATCCGTTCACCCAGGAGTGGCAACGTAAACGTAATAATCAGCGCGTTGACAGAAAGCATGATGTTGGCCTTATTGTCTGCAATGGAGCTCAGATTAATGTGGTTGCGCAGAGAAGTCTTGAATTGCGTCTGCGCACTTTTATTGGATCCCAGTGTGATCAAACCTGCGTCTACGAGGCTCCTTCTGTTCTCTTTTTTGAGCTTCTTTTCAATTTTCCTGGCATGCTCTTTCTTTGACTGATTAAATCTTGCTTTTGCCTCAGGAGTAAAATATTTATGATCCTTGAGAAACTGCAGGTTGATTTTTGTCCAGGCTAATTTATCCAGGCTTTCATGATTCACCATATTGATTTCCTGCCGCAGTTGTTCTGATAATTCAAAGAACTTGTCGTCTCCCAGATTACTGGTGTCTGCATCTTTCATCAGCATCTCCAGCCTGTCTTCCGGCAGATGTCCCAACCGCGTAGCATCGATACAGCGCAGAATCCGGTCAATCCGCTCCTGCGGGACATTCTCTCGCTGCAGAAAGCCTACGGCAATTTCCTTGCTGTGGGTCTCATGATCTTTTGTGGAAACGCCATAGCCCGTATCGTGAAACAATGCACTGAGTACGAGGTCCTCCTTTTCCTCCGGTGCGACATGTGCCGCATCCGCAAGTTCGGCCACCACACCTGCGACCCGGCGTGTGTGCTCGAAATTGTGATAGACAAATTGCGGGGAGACTTCCCTGTTGAAATGCGCACGCACATAGTCTTCACCTTTACGCGCCAACGATGTATCCAGTACAGGTTTTTCTTCCATGGCTTACGCTTCTACTACGGCTAAAAACACAGCCAAATAGTTACCAGAACAAAAACTGATCCACAATTTAGCCCTCAAATCGCTTCAGAATAAAAATCCCAACCCGGCAGTAAACTGTCTGTCAATATCTGATGTATGATAGTTGATCGAAAATATTGCGCTCTCAAACGGGCTGATCCAGATACCACCGCCATAGGCATAGTGCCAGGTGTCCGAATCTTCATGATCCAGCCAGACACGGCCATGATCAAAATTCAATTGTATTCCCATCGCCGCGGGCAGATAATAGCTATGCCATTGTCCCAATACAAAACGAAGGTCTGTATTTTGATAAAAGAGTTTATTCCCGACGAAACGCTCCTTCCGCATCCCACGGAAATTGTTCTGTCCTCCGAGCATTGCGCCCTGGTAAAATTGAAAATCACCACCATGCCATTCGACGCCGATCCGCGTCGCAACCACCGGCCTGCCCAGGTGCTTCAATTGATAATATAATGCCAGAGAACTCTTGACATACCTATGCACATCCTCCTGATTGTCCAGCCCGATGTCGACCCCGCCGGAGAGTTGAAAATCCATGCCGTGTTGTACATACAGAGAATTGTCCACTACGCGATATTGGTAGGCTCCATTGACCACAATAAAGTGTTTCTCGTGAAAGATATCGTCAGGGAGGTGGCTCATTGGCGAAGTCACAAATCTTCCAGAAGTCTCTTCGACCTCACGGCTCTGAAACCCCGTCCGCAACAACAGGCTGTTGCCATCATCTTTCCCCAGGCGGAGATACGGGAGGACAGCATAACCATGCATTCGTACGCGATAGAAATCCGGCTTCTCTCCTGCCAGCTCTATCGCATCATTGCCGAAGCCAAAAAAATTCTGCACATATGTAGGACCCTGATAAGAAGCCGTAAGACCTGCGTTCAACTTGCCGATCACATCAGCCCATTCACCTGCATAGTCAAATCCATAGGACCCGGTTGCAAATGCATAAAATGCATCGATGCTCTGTTTGGTGGCATACGGGGATTTCTCAAATCCGTGTTTCACCCACTGGACACCACCACCAACCAGTAATCCGTCATCCGGATTTCCGCCGATCAGCACTTTAGGAATTGAATAATCATACAAGAACGCCGTCCGGTCGTAGGCATTCTGCTCATCTCCAACCTTCTTGTAGGACACCGCAGTATTTGAGATCATGGCTTGTCGGGGTTGATTGTCACGCAGGCGGATTTTCCCGTGTCTCTTCCCATCTACACGCGTCACACTATCCTTGTCGTCCCCGCCGACACAATAGACGTGAATCCCACCGGACCCATTTCCGGTGATCTCGAAATGATCATGCCCGTCCAATCCATAAATCTGTATCTGACGTGTAACGCCCTTCACAAAACTGCGGTCGTAGTATAGTTCATGTTTATCTCCTTCTTTATTTGAGTCGTACAGGCGCACGCGGACGCTGCCGCGGTTCTCGGTGATCTCAATGTAGTCCGCCTGCCGGGTGCCACGGATATACACTGTCCCGGCGAGCACGTCATAATACCGCGCGGCAATTTCCGGTAGATTATCTCTGCGCGCTTTCAGCGTGGAAATAATGTGTTCACCGCCCTGCGCAAATACCTCCGGTGGCCATGACCGGATACTTTGTTCTATTCCTTTGTCTGTAATACTCTTTTGGAGGTCGGTGGCGATGGCGATCCATTGATCTTTGGTGAGCGCATTGAGAAAATCCCGATCGAAGACCTTGCCGTTGTCATTAAACCAGCGCACGTTCCGGATATCCCCGTTGAACTTACACAACTTGCGCACTCCCGGAGTAAACCATTTCCCCATTGACACCAGTAATCCGTCGTATGTCGAAAACGCCTGATCGCGGTCCCGCGGAATTGGTCTGTATATTTTTCCTTTGCCATCCGTTCTGTCAAAGACAGCCCAGCGCCATTGGTCGTCATGTCTGTCCCAGTCGCCGAGGAACATATCGAAGAGCCGTGAGCGTGCCACAAACGTCTGATCCACCTGATTGCGATAGTCATCCATCGTTTCATCGAGCACGTCATCATATCCAACAATATCCTTTGCGCCGCCGAAACATTTTGCACCGGCCCATTCCTTGCCGGGACGTTCTTCGAAGAGATAGAGTTGGTTGCCAAAGTCTTCCGAATAGCCGCCAAGTCCCGGCTGTACAGGGATATACACCAATTCCGGATTGGTGTGATATATCCCTGCTTCTTCTGCGAGAGCGGGGATCACAAATGCTGCATAGGGGTGTGACCCCGTAAACTGGTCCTGGAGGATATCACTGGCGAACGTGTGCCGCAGACTTTCAGGTAGCAGCCTTGTCGCGTCTTTGTTCATCGATCGTGCAGCGTATTCCTTGTGTAGGGAATCCTCAAGTCTGAGCGAGTTGGTCTGGAATCCACCGCCCTTTTTTACAGGAGTCAATCCACCTGCGGCTGTAGATAAATTCAGCACTTTGGCCGGGACAGGGATCTCGTAAATGTCCCGATACCGCTCGCCGAACAAAAAGCGGTAGAATCCCCCTTTTGCGTATTGCGTCGAGATTGGGACGCGGATCGTATCGGGAAACCGGGGGACGACAGCTTCGGCACTGCCGCCGGCAGAAGGCGTGAGGGCTGGCATCAACGGCACCTGGTATGCCGGCTTGTCGACAGTGCCCGTACCGGATTCCCAAATGAGTAAGTCAATCGAACCGTCTTCCTTTAGATTCAACTGCATAAAACCGGGAACGCTATGTCCATAACACAGTGTTTTGGTCTTACCGATTTTCGTGTTCTTGCACCCCGCACCGGAAATGAGAAAGGGACGCGACCCGATCTGGTCATACTCCAGGGTATGTTCGTGTCCACCCACAAACATGACATTATCATAAAAGCGTGCGGCATCCAGCAAGCCGGAACGCAACGCGGCATATTTGTGGTTCACAAGATCTTCCACATCGCCGATGGCGCTCCTGTACAGAGGATAAATAGAACCAATGATAGGGAGTGGCAGATAGCAGTATTTTAATCCATGAATATTTGTCAACGGGAAAAGGTGATCCTTCACTGTAAAATACCCGCCATGCGACCCTGCGCTCACCATCGGATGATGCATCGCCACAATCACTTGTTTCTCCTGGTAGTCTTTCAGAAGTTGCGCAAAGGCGTCCAGCAGATCGGCTCTCGACGTGACGTTACATCCTCCATTGATATCACCCTCAGCACGCCAGTCCTGCAACCACCATTGGCTGTCGATGATGATCATGACGACATCTTTCGTCAGTTCCACAACTTCAGGTCCCGCACACCCCTTGCGTGGCAGCATCTCTGCCACACCGGATTTGTTCACCAGTTTTCCCTGACGCCGGATGCGCTTCAGTCCGCCGGCCTTCCCTTTGTTCCAGTCGTGATTTCCGGGGATGAAAATTGTTTGTTTCGCCAATCCGGCCACCGCCTGCTCCTGAGCTTCAAGTGTCTGCAATGCCCATCGATAACCACTGGAATCTTCCTTGTTTGGCACTCCTCTCGGATAGACATTGTCTCCGAGAAATACGACTGTAGCAGGGATTTCCGAGCG
Organism: uncultured Bacteroidota bacterium; assembly: GCA_963746925.1. GTDB lineage: Bacteria > Bacteroidota > Bacteroidia > Chitinophagales > Saprospiraceae > DATDQA01. Next base: position 159,976 of record CAVVDK010000015.1, on the reverse strand, counting down.
GTGTATACACTGCCGCAAGAGTTGGGCGTTCCGGGCAAAGGCCGCATTGTCCTCACCCGCGTCACCCACAAGGAAAAGTCTGCCGATCCCTGCATCCAGAGGTACTGATGGCTCCGGTGGCCTGGCAACATATTGTTTCCCCGTTGCACACCCCAGCATCAGGAATCCGTTCAGCGCCATCCACAGATATAGCGTTGTTTTCATATCGGGCGATCCTTACAGTGGTTCTTCATATTGAGAACCTTCGAAAGATACGTAATGGCACTTCAAAACAGACCGCTTCTCCAAAGTTGATTTCGAAGAGTGCATTTCAGGCTGCGGGACCACGGTAGTGGCCTCAAGTATTACCTTTGCGCACACTTTTTCAGAACCTAAAGAGCTTTTAGTGAAGGTAGACAGGTCACAGGTTATCGGATTCGCGCTGTTGTTTGGCATCTTCCTGGTGTGGAGCATGCTCAACAAGCCTTCGCGGCAGCAAATGTTGGAGCGACAACGCATTCAGGATAGTATCGCCCTGGCACACAAACAAGCTCTTCCCGGCGACACCTCCGTGCGCGCGATTACCGGGGCTGATACGTCACATGTGGCGCAGCCCGATTCTGCACAACCGGCAGACCTGGCTGGCCGCTATGGCATCTTCGCTGCTGCTGCTCATGGCGAAGTCCAATCTTATGTTCTCGAGAATGACAAGATGCGGATCACCTTCTCAAATCGAGGAGGCCGGATCACAGAGGTGTTGCTGAAAGACTATAAGAAGATTACCCTGGACGAGCACAATAAAGAACATTTCGAGCCACTGAAGCTATTGGAAGACCCGAAGAATGTGTTTGAATATCTGATCCCTACTGGCGATAAAGTGGTCCGTTCAGGAGAACTCTACTTTACCGCAACCGAACAACCAGGGACGATCACATTTACGGCAACGGGAAGCAATGGCGCGGCATTTATCGAGACCTATAAAATCAGTGCAGACGGCTATTCAGTCGATTACAATATCGGCCTTGAAGGAATTCCTAATTCGGCGAATCACACCCTGAAGCTGAATTGGGTAAACTACCTGGATAAGATTGAAAAAAATGCGAACTACGAGCGGTTCTATACGTCCGTCTACTACCGCGAGTTAGCTAGCGATTCACCGGACTATTGCTCTTGCCGCCGTTCGGATACCGAGGACGTGCAGGGCAAACCACTGAAATGGGTATCGCACGCCAACCAGTTTTTCAACAGCAGCCTGATCGCAGACGATCATTTCGACGGCGGCGTGATGTCGACTGAAATGCTGGATAATACAAGTGATGATCTGAAGGTGCTGCATTCCGAAATCAGCATTCCCCTTGCGGGCACGCCATCGGAGCACATCGGTATGACCATGTACATGGGTCCAAATGACTTCGAAAGACTCCGCGCATTCAACGTCACATTGGAAGATGTCATCCCCTTCGGCCGCAGCATTTTCGGGACGATCAACCGGTGGGTCATCCGTCCACTCTTCAATGTGTTGTCATCTGTTTTTGCCAACAAAGGCCTTGTGATCCTGCTGCTGACGCTGATCGTAAAGCTCCTCTTGTATCCGCTGACGTTCAAGATGCTGCATTCTCAGGCAAAAATGGGTGCGCTGAAACCTCAGCTTGCCAAACTGCGCGAGAAGTTCAAGGATGACACACAGAAGCAACAGCTCGAGACCATGAAGGTCTACCGCGAATATGGAGTGAGCCCTCTCGGCGGTTGTCTGCCCATGGTCCTGCAGATGCCGATATGGTTTGCGCTCTATCGGTTTTTCCCTGCCTCTATTGAATTCCGGCAGGCAGGTTTCCTGTGGGCAAATGACCTGTCGAGCTATGACGTATTTGCAAATTTGCCTTATGACGTTCCGTTCTACGGATCGCACGTGAGCCTCTTCACCCTTTTGTGGGCCGGGACCACCATCCTGTACACGTATTATAATATGAAGAACATGGACATGGGTACCATGAATAACCCGTTCTTCAAATACATGCAGTATTTCATGCCCGTGATGTTTCTCTTCTTTTTCAACAATTATGCATCCGGTCTCACGCTATACCTCCTTTTCTCGAACATGCTCAACATAGCCCTGACCCTGGGCACGCGACAGTTTATTTTCAATGAAGAAAAGATCCGTGCTGAACTTGCATTGAACAAAGCCAAGCCAAAGAAGCGTTCATCGTTCTCACAGCGCCTGGAGCAGGCCATGAAAGAGCAACAAAACCGTGGTCGTCAGAAGACGGGCAAGTAAAGCGCTTCCTTTTCTGAAATCGCCTTGATCACCAGGCAGGAAAGACCGACCTTTGGGAGATGCATGGCGTATTTTAATATCCTATGCTGAATTTAGACGCCTCTGAATGAATGCATTGAATGCCCTTCCTACCGCCGGTGTCATCGGTTCGGGAAGCTTTGGTCTGGCGCTGAGCAAATTGCTCTCCCTCGACACACAGGTGCTCATCCTCGTGCGCAACCCGGCACTCCTGGAATCCATCAACCAACGTCATGAACTCCATGGCGTCGTGTTGAGCAACCATGTCCGCGCCACTACCTCAGCCGCTGAGCTGGCGAGCGAGTGTCAGACGATTTTTCCGTGCGTCCCATCCCAGAATTTTCGCGGGATGATGCGATCTGTCAGCCAATACCTGAGGCCGATCCATTATCTCATTCACTGCACTAAAGGATTTGATGTGACGGCACCACCGGGGTCACAGCAGGGTTTGTCGCGCCATGAGATCCATACGATGAGCGAAGTGATTGCTGAGGAGAGTCCGGTCGTACGGATTGGCAGTCTGTCCGGACCGAATATCGCCCAGGAAATTATTGACGGGCAGCCCACGGCGACAGTGATCGCCAGTGAGTTTTCTGAAGTGATCCGTGAGGGACAAGAATTACTTTCGAGCAAAGTGTTCTTTGTGTTCGGGGCCCATGACATTATCGGGGCGGAAATTTCCGGGGCGTTGAAAAATATCTTCGCCTTGGGTTCCGGGTATCTTGCCGGCCGCAAATTGGGCAAGAATATCCAGTCGATGCTCATCACACGCGGATTGCACGAGATCGTCTACTTTGGTAAAGCCATGGGTGCAGCCGCTGATGCCTTCCTGGGAACGGCAGGGATCGGCGATCTGATCGCGACTTCGACAAGCCCGGACAGCCGTAATTATCGCTTTGGTTACAGGCTGGGTGAAGGGGAATCTCTTGAAGAAGTACAGAAGTCCTTCCCCGAGACCGCTGAGGGCGTGAGGACCCTGTCCATCGCCATGCAATTAGCAGATTACTATGACATCAGGGTGCCGATCACGCAGATGTTGTACAAGATCGTTTATGAGAATTATCGCTTTGAATCGGCGTTAGAATATCTGATGCGCTATCCTTATGCGCGCGACGTGGATTTTATTTGACAGACAGAACAATCCTGCAAGGATGTTATTTTTAGAATAAAACAACTACACATGTACCTCCAGCACAATGCCCCCGGACCCGCCATTGAATGTCCCAGTTGCGGATGTATCATTGATATCGAAGAGGCTCTTGAAAAGCGCTTTGAACAGGAGTTTCGCAAAGAAATGTCAACGCTGCGCGAAGAGGCGGAAAAACGTCTGCGGGCGAAAGAAGATATATTGAAAAAACGCGAGGCGGAATTTGCCGAGAGAAAGGAACGCGAGAATGAGTTGTTTGCTGAACGGTTGCAAAAAGAAAAGCAGGCGCTCGAAACGACCCTGCAAAACAAATTCGAAAAGAACTTCAGCGGACTGATTGCTGCAAAGGAAAAGGAGTTGGAAACTGTCTCGGCAAAAATGCTGGCCCTGCAAAAAGCAGAAGTTGAAAATGCACAGCTCAAACGTTCTTTAACCTCACAACAAAAAGAACTGGAGCTGCAATTCGAACAACGACTCCACGACCAGATGCTAAAGCTCGAGCAACAAGTCGCGTCCCGTGAAGGCGCGCGTGTGGAATTATTGCTGAAAGAGAAAGATAAACAGCTCGACGACCAGAAAAAAATGATCGATGAGCTGCAACGCCGTTCGGGGCAAGGCTCGGTACAACTCCAGGGCGAAGTGCAGGAGATGGCGATTGCGGAATGGCTGAGGTCCCAATTCCCACTCGACACGATTGAAGAAATCAAGACCGGCGTCCGAGGTGCAGACTGCCTGCAGATCGTACATACACGTGAGGCGCAAAACTGTGGGGTGATCTATTACGAGAGCAAACGGACGAAGGATTTCCAACCGGCGTGGATCGAAAAGTTTAAGGATGACATGCGGGAAAAAGTGGCGGACATCGGGGTGATCGTCACGCAGGCGATGCCCAAAGACATGCCGACCATGGGTCAGATCAGCGGCGTATGGGTATGTACCTTCGAAGAATTCAGAGGACTGAGCTTCGTCCTCCGTGAAATGTTGCTCCGTATCCGTTCGGCGACAAGTGCCCAGGTCAACAAATCGGATAAGATGGAGTTGCTCTACAGCTTTCTCACCAGTCAGGAATTTAAGATGTATGTGGAGACTGTCGTCGAGGGCTTTTCACAGATGCATGCCGACCTGCAGCGGGAGAAAAATGCGATGCACAGGCATTGGGGCCAGCGCGAAAAGCAGATCCGGAAGATCCTTGAGAGCACATCTGCGATGTTTGGGGCGATCCAGGGCATTGCGGGAAATACCCTGCCGGATATCGCTCAGCTTCAATTGAGTATGGGTATGGAGGAAGATAAACAGGGCACTTCCTAGAGAGCGGGATCATTATCTTTGGCCATCCTGATATGAAATAACTCATGAGCAACGATATCAAGCAAGTCTTCGGGGTCAATGAGAATGTTGACAAAAAGGCGGCGGATTTCCTCACTGCAGCACTGGCAAAAGCGATGCCTGCAGAGTTCGATTACATGAAATACCGCAAGTCACTGAACGCCCTGAAAGACCTCAATCTCGACGAAGCGACGGCGTTTAAGTCCGCCTTTGCCACTGCACGCACGATGGGATTGACCAAAGAACAACTGGTGCAGAGCGCCAACCGCTACCTCAGCGTCCTGATGCGCGAAAAGAAGCAGTTTGACGATGCCCTGGGCAACCAGGTCAACGAACGCGTCAATGCAAAGAAGGACGAAGTCATTAAATTGCAGCAACGGATTGAAGAACTGAAGCAGAAGATCAGTGAGTATGAAACCAAGATCAGCGAATTCCAGAATCGGATCGATACTTCTGATGACGATGTCGAAGAAGCACGGCAGAAAATAGACGAAACAAAACAGCGTTTTGAGTCTGCTTTTCAGGCGTTCATAGAGTTTATCAACAAGGACCTCGATCATATCAACCAATACCTCTGAATTCTCCCTCTATGGCAACATCATCCTTCGAGCCCCCGCAAACAAAAACCAAGTCATTCTGGAAACGCCCTGAAGGTGTGACCGGCACCGTATTTCTGCTGGCGATCCTGGCGGGGTTGGGCTATGCCTTTGTAAAAGCGCTCCCGACGCTTATTACACTGATGTCGAACGTCCTGTACCTCGCTCTCATGATCCTCGTCCTCGGCGCTATTATCTATATGGTGCTGGACCCCAGGATGCGCACCCTCGTAGGATACATGTACAAAAGTGTGATGCGTTGGCTCACAGGCTTGTTTGTTACGATTGACCCCATTGGTATCCTGAAGAATTACGTTGAGGACCTGGAGGACAACTTGCGCAAGATGAGCACCCAGATCGGCACTATCCGCGGGCAGATGCGCAAGCTGAAAACTCTCATGGAAGAGAATTCGGCTGAAATGGAAAACAGCCTGAAACTGGCGCAGAAAGCCAAAGAACAGGGGATGCAAAATCAAATGATCCTCTCAAGCAGGAAAGCCGCAAGGCTCAAAGAGACCAACCAGAAATACCAGGCGCTGTATTCCAAAATGGAGATCCTCTCACGTGTCCTGGCGAAAATGTACCAGAACTCCGAAATACTCCTTGAAGACACAAAAGACCAGGTCAAGCTCAAGGAAGAAGAACGCAAAGCTATCCGCGCTTCTCACTCAGCAATGAAGTCAGCGATGAGCGTCATCAGTGGTGATGCCGACAAACGCGCACTCTTCGACGCAGCACTGGAGAATATTGCCGACGATGTCGCTCAGAAAGTGGGCGAGATGGAACACTTCATGGAAATCTCCACCAACTTCATGAACTCAGTCGACCTGCAAAACGGTGTCTTTGAAGAAGAAGGCCTCAAGATGCTCGACGACTGGGAAAAGAAAAGCACCCTCCTTCTGATGGGTGACACCAAATCCGACACCCTCGATCTGAAGGATGCGCCGGAAACAGAAACACGCGAGCCGGGAAAGGGGGATCAGGGACAATATGATAAGTTGTTCGATTGAGCAATCTTGAATTTCTCAATTTGTTATTCTCCCATACTTAAATTATAGGCTGAGGCGAAATTGAATTCTCGATTCTCCATTTTTTATTCTCAATTTAAACCAATTAAGAATCAGGAAAGAATTGAGAATCAACCTACCGGCACTTGCCGCCTTCGAGGGTATAGCCCCCATCATCTTCAGCATGGATAGTCATACCGAATGTCGTGGACAGGGCGTCGAGGATGACCGCGACCGGCACATCGCGATATGGCAGTGGTGCAGTAAACAGGCATGTCCCGACTGTGGGATCGGACAATGAGATATTGATATCGTAGTGGGACGCCAGATCTGCCAGCACATTCTTCACCGGGCGGTCGATAAATGTCAGGCACACCTGTACTCCACGAGGCTGCATTGGCATCAATATTTCCGAGCGGATCGATCATCCGGGTGTCGAAATAAAAGCGAACACCGTTTCCTGCTTTCACGGTCATGGCATTGCGACTCAATACAGGCTTGAAGCGCACGGCGCCTTCTATCACCTTGAGGGTGTATGTCTGTGCAGTTGTGTCGACAGCAATTGTAAACTCCGTTCCCGTCACGCGGACCTCAGCCCATGGATTTTCAATGATAAACGGGCGGTCTGTTTCATGCGCAATATCAAAGAACACCTCTCCGCTCACGATCTCCACCTTGCGCACTGATCTGTCGAATTTCTCCGGTATCCTTATCACCGTTCCTTTGCGGAGTGCCAATACTGAGCCATCCTCGAGATCGCGATGCAGCATATGATCGGCGAAGACCACCTGCATCGGCTGAGCATCAGGATGCAGAAGGAATGTCCACAGTGCAAAGAGGAGTAAAGCCACAGCAGCAGCGGCCGAGGCCAGCCAAATACGACGGCGGATGCTCCTCCCCTGATGGATCTTCTTATTGAACTGTAAAAAGGCGTTCTTACTCTCGAAGGCAGGTTCCTGATATTGAGCCGCGGCATTCCAGATCAGGGTGATCTCCTCTTTCAGCGCCACCAGCTCAGGATCTTTGGCAAGGCGCTTTTCAAACTGCGTTTTTTCAGCTTCCCCCATCTCACCTGACAGGTACCGATGTATGATTTGGATTTCTTCTTTCCCAGGCATTTCTTTCATCTGTTACAAGGACACGATTATGGCAGATTACCCCTATCATATTCACGTATCGCGATACGGAGTATTTCAAGGGCCTTACTGATCTGATTTTCAACGGTTTTGACGGAGATGTTCAATGCTTCTGAGATCTCCTTATAGGACATGTTTTCGAAACGGCTCAGGACGAAGACCAGGCGGCAGCGCTCTGGCAGTCTGTCAATGCCATCCGAGACGACCTGCTGTAGCTCATTCTCCAACAGTTGCTGTAACGGGCCAGTACTGAATGTCGCCTCTCCGACACTTTCTTCTTCAGGGTCATGCAGGTGCTTCTTGTTGTCTCGAATATAGTTCAGGGACCGTGACAATGCCATCTTGTGCAGATATGCCCCGATGGAAGTCCTGATTGCCAGGTTTCGGCGCTTCTGCCAGAGCTCCAGAAAGATTGTTTGTGCGATGTCCTGACAAGTCTCACGAACGGGTATCAGCCGGTAAATATGCCGGCATACCTCCTCATAATATTCATGGAAGATCCGCTCTATCGCGCGGTCAGGATCCAGTCTGAACTGCCTGACCAGGTCAGCATCATATTGTCCGGTGTCCTTTTGTTGGGGCAAGTGAGAGCTTCTGGTTTCTTAACTTAGCGAAAAACATATTGTAATGTATCAGTCAAAATTTGTTTTACGACATACCCTTCTGGCGCTGATTGCTGTCTTTGCGGTAATGGCATGCAAGCAAAGTACGGAATCAAAGGAAAGCACTCAGAAAGAAGAGCCTCAGAAAGTCCAGGAAAAATACACTGTGACGCCTTTCGGACCTTCTCAGGAATATCCAGATGCCCATATCGACGGTATGGAGTACAAGGATGGGAAGTTCACATTTACGATCAGTGGTGACGCATACAAGCTGGGATTGCAGACGCCGGACGCTCCTGCAAGGAGCTGTGCCAATAGTGCGGAGGGACAGCATATCCATCTGATCATCGACACGCTGCCGTATGCCGCAAAATATGTGAGCACCTTCGATTATGACGTGCCGGACGGTGATCACTACATCCTCGCGTTCCTGTCACGGTCGTATCATGAGAGTATTAAATCTCCGGGTGCCGCGGTAGCTGTCAAGGCGACAGTGCAGAACAAGAGCATCACGGAAGCGAAGCCTGTTTCAGGACCAATGTTGTTTTACAGCAGGCCGAAAGGCGTCTATGAAGGTGACGACACCAAACGCGTCCTGCTCGACTATTATCTTGTCAATCCCAATCCGGATGATCACGTGAAAGCAACGATCAACGGAGAGGATCATATGCTGGATACCTGGCAGCCATATGTCATCGAAGGCCTGCCTTCCGGTGAGAATACGATCACGCTGACCTTAGTCGATAGCTCAGGCAATCCTGTCAAGACAGATTTGAATCCTGTGACAAGGAAATTTGTCTTGAATCCAACACCATCTAAGTATTAGAAGGTGCATTATCTTTGCGCCCCCGGGTGAAATAGGGCCCCGGTTGTGCACATGACACGGTGGCTATAGCTCAGCTGGTTAGAGCATCAGATTGTGGTTCTGAGGGTCGTCGGTTCGAATCCGATTAGCCACCCTTCCTGACGAAGCCTGCGGCTTGTCAGGACTTCGTCCTGCAGTAAATGGCTTCGTCAGGAAGTGCTGACATGCGAACGAATTCGCGCAAGCGGATTTGTTCGCATCGTCAGTACCAGCTAACTTACAAACCCGCATAATGGCCCGATGTTACACCTATATCCTTTATTCCAGAAAACTTGACCGCTTCTATATCGGTGTCTCTGTCGATGTTTATCGTCGCCTTCGCCATCACAACAACAGAGAATCCGGCTTCACAGCCCGTGGAGTTCCCTGGCAGTTACTCTGGTACATGCCACATGTCAATCTTCATGAAGCTGAATCTCTTGAACGAAAATTGAAACATCTCACCCGTGTCAGAAAAATCCGCTTTATGCGCAAGTACAGTGATAATCTCCTTGACAGCGAGCTCCTTGATTCTATAATCCCCTGACGAAGCCTGCGGTCGGTCAGTATGGCCGATCGAAGGTTTCCGTGATCCGTTTATGTCCTATTACACCTACATTCTCCAGTCCTTGACTACCGGAAAATTCTATTTCGGTCAAACACAAAATCTCAAGACAAGACTGGAAAAACATAATAAAGGTCATGTACCGTCGACAAAACATGGCAATCCCGTGGAAACTTCGTTTTGCTGTGAAATTTGCTTCTCGTTCTGAAGCCATGAGATTGGAAAAACAATTCAAAAATCTAAAAAGTCACGTCAAGGTCGATGCTTGGATGCTCCGCAATGCACATCTTGACTGCTCAGCTGGCCCCGAATTTGTCTGAATCCTTTTGATTCAGCTACAAATTCGAGGGTCCTCGTCCCGCTCTGGAAATCACAGATTTCTGCGGGACGGGACTAGAGCATCAGATTGTGGTTCTGAGGGTCGTCGGTTCGAATCCGATTCGCCACCCTTCCTGACGAAGCCTGCGGCTTGTCAGGACTTCGTCCTGCAGTAAATGGCTTCGTCAGGAAGTGCTGACATGCGAACGAATTCGCGCAAGCGGATTTGTTCGCATCGTCAGTACCAGCTAACTTACAAACCCGCATAATGGCCCGATGTTACACCTATATCCTTTATTCCAGAAAACTTGACCGCTTCTATATCGGTGTCTCTGTCGATGTTTATCGTCGCCTTCGCCATCACAACAACAGAGAATCCGGCTTCACAGCCCGTGGAGTTCCCTGGCAGTTACTCTGGTACATGCCACATGTCAATCTTCATGAAGCCGAATCTCTTGAACGAAAATTGAAACATCTCACCCGTGTCAGAAAAATCCGCTTTATGCGCAGGCCTCTATATTCTGGACAGCCCTGCAGGAGCACTTTTATCCATTGGACAACGCGCCCAATGCACACAATATTCTCATGTGTTGCGCTCTGAAAGAGCGTAAGATCCCACAGTCACCTTTATGGTCTGATCTTCCGGATCTATAATGAGCTTGTTACCCCCCTGATGCTTCAACCTTCATCAGGATGTGACTGACATCGTCCTGTGTCATCCCCAGCCCGCTTCCCAGTGCATCCAGTAGACTGCGCTCTGCTGTGACCAGACCATCTGTACAAGCCATCTCACAAGCCATCTGAAACGCCGCTCCCATGCGTTCTCTGGGAAGAGCTGCCTTGACAGCATGACAAAATTCCTTTACATGCTCAGGGTGCATCAGCTCTGCACCCGCATCTGCCTGACTAAAGAGTTGGTCATTGACCCGTGTGATCATTTGGTTGAAGTGGCCGGGATCCACATCTTTGAAGGGTTCGGATTTTCCAACGCGCTCAAATAAGAATTTGCGTTCTGATGGAGTGCCTACCTGGTCGGCGGAAAGCACCATGGATACAAGAGCAAGGGTAGCTTCAGTTTCACTTGAAAAGTGCATTTCGGTATTGTTTTTTTGATTCAGGACCCCAAAATTACGGGGATTTTATAGATCTGCGATTCCCTGTGGGGGCACTGGATTTTCTACTGCTTTGACATTGCTGATAATTTTGCCGTTCGTTAAAACGAACGGCAAAAACGAACGGCAAAAACGGCTATGCTGTGGATCCTCGATCTGTCACGCTCAATAAGACCCAACAATCATAAAAGAAAAGGATGCATCAACAGCATTGCCATTTTCATCAAATATCCTGACTCTGACATAATTATTCGCAGTCAGGTCGGTTACGGCGTAGAATTTATGGGTAGACAGATACCCTGAAGGTGTGACGATGGCAATTGGCTGCGCAGTAAAAGGATTGGGATTCGTGAGCGCGATCACATAGTTCCCGGTTCCCGGTTTGCTCACATTATCCACATAGGAGGAATTCAGGTCCCCGTCGGCTAACGTGCCATCTGAAAAGACAAATCCAAAGGCCTGCAGGATATGTGAGTCATAGGCCACAGGAGTGAAATTGTTGGTGCCCATGGCGATCTCGCCATCCGCATGCAATGTATCCACGACGTGCATCTTTCCTTCGGCGTAAAGCGTGCCGTCAGAGGTGATATTCAACCCTTTATCCGCAGGTGCCAGCGAGGTGATATTGCTAATTGGGGCAATGCGGAATGTGCTGTTGTTGCTAAACCCAATGCCGGCATATGCGTGTGAAGCATCTGTGCGCGAGGCATAAAAGTTAGAATATACGCTACCGCTTGGCCCGGTGCGTTCTACGGCCAACATCGCAGGATCGTAAAATTTCACGACCTGTAGCTGTACATCAGGAGAGACAATGCCGATGCCTACCCGGTTATTATCAGGATCAACGGCGAGTGTGCTGCCATCAATGGCAATATCGTTCCCTGCGATCAGGCCTGCAGATCGGATATCATTGCCTGCCATGTCGAGTGTTTGTGTCGCAGTATGATTGCCGAGATTGTCCCCCGGCACGTTGGTAAGGCCCGAACCGTCACCGGTAAAAGAGTCGGCAACCACATCGCCGATGACTTCGAGTTTTGCTGTGGGGGATGTCGTGCCGATGCCGACGTTGCCGCCTTTTAGAATAGACAATCCGACACTATCGCTTGTATACTGCAATTGAAAGTAACGACTCGATACGGGATTATAATTGCAGTTGTACAGGACGAACTCGGATTGATTAAAGCCAACATCATTCCTGTCGAAGTACATTTCAGTAGCTTCGTTGTTTGAAGGACCATGGTGACCCCATGTAAATACAATATTCTTTCTGCCGCTCAGCAGCTGCGTGCTGTCCTTGACATCCAGATGGTAGGCCGAGGCAGAAATGCCCAGACCGAGGTAGCCGGCGTTGATCGTGTCAGCGTTGTCAATGCTGTGACCTGCCATATTCAGCGTCTGTGTTGCGGTATGGTCTCCCAGGTCGTCGCCGGGTACGTTGGTCAGAGATGAGCCATCCCCGACGAAGGCGGAGGCAAGGACTGTGCCTGCATTGCCGATATCATAGTTCGACATATCCAAAGCCTGTGTAGCGGTGTGATTCCCCAGATCATCGCCAGGCACATTGGTCAGGGCCGATCCATCACCGACAATCGCAGAAGCATGGATAGTGCCTGCATTGTTGATATCGTAGTTGGCCATATCCAGTGCCTGTGTCGCAGTGTGGTTTCCTAGATTATCTGCCGGGGCATCAACCCAACTGACATTACCGAGCCCATCGGTCATCAGCATCTGGCCACCCGTACCTGCGGAATCCGGAAACGTATAGCTGCTATTGATATTGAGGCTGCCGTTCACTCTCAGAAGATCTGCCTGGAAGTCTCCGTAGATGAGCGGAGTGCTGGTATTCGTATTGTCTACATAGAGTTTGTCACTACCTGTTTCGTAATAACCTGCTTTGTCTCCGAGGAAGATATTCCCGGACCCCAGCGCATTGACCCCTGCCCAACGTCCAATGAAAATATTCCTTGAACCCGTTTGATTGGAAGCTCCTGCTGCCGCTCCGATGATCACGTTGTAATCGCCATTTGTGTTTTCGGTGCCAGCTTGTTCTCCGATAAATACTCCGCCCTCACCATTGATATTGTTCATTCCGGCCTGTGCCCCGATAAACGTATTTCCCCCTGTCACTGAGTTCTTGCCGGTTTCGACGCCGACAAACGTATTATTTCCTGTGGTCGTGGAATTCTTGCCGGATTGATACCCTACATATGTATTTCTGAATCCGTTGGTGGATTGTCCGGCCTCGTACCCGATCATCGTATTAAGATTGTTTGTGCCATCGTCGTTTGCGCCGGCATCCTGCCCGATAAACAGACTGTATCCCGGCGATGCGAAATGAAATGTCTTGCCATCCATACGGGCTACTTCCGTGCCGCTGACATTGAACCGGATCTGGTTGTCATTTGGAGTCTCTTCCGTCTCGACATTCGTATCGCCATCGGCATCCGAGATCTTGTCGCCGCCGGACCCCGAAGACAGGTCCTGCCACATGCTTCCATTATAAAACCAGAATCCTCCCGTGTCGGTGTCGAAGACCAACAAACCTGTCGCCGGGTTGCTGATGATGGCGCGTTGAGCAGTTGTCATCCGGGGCACCAGGACGCCCTTGTTCGTACTTTTAATGTCGAGCATGGCGCTGGAATCCGGTGCACTGTTGTCTGTGCTGATGCTCACTTGTGCAGAGGTACTGGTAAGAACGGCTAGGAGCAAGACCATTGGGATCATCAACTGTTTCATTGGTTTTATTGATTTGGTATTGAAGATTGATTAATGAATGAAATGAAGGATTAATTGAATGATGTATTGATTAATTGATTAATTGATTGATTGCCGTAGACAAGATCTGCACGTGGCAAGCCGGACGCCGACGGGTGCAGTGATCATGACTGCCGGCTGATTGGCCAGCTCCCGAAGTTCGCTGATAATAGCCTGGAGTTCTATCTGGGAGTTCAGGTCGTTTTCGACAATAAAGGGCGTGAGATATTCGAGCATCAGCGACGGCAATTGTTTGTGCCTGGAATCCAGGAAGCGCGGGATGAGGGCCGATATAGATGGTTGTTGGAGCTCCGTTCCCTCACAGAGGGAAGTGAATTCTGGTAACTGCGGTGGTTGCTGCAGGACGTGTTGGTACGTTCTCATGTATTCGCAATACCGGTCAAGTGCATAGGACCTTGGGAAACTCTGGCTCTTAGAGAAATCTAAAAACTCAAGTACGAGAACCCCAGCATCCGCTAATAATGTTGCCGCCTTACTGACAATAGCCCGGTTGCGGTCAATGTCGTTCAGGATGCATCGTCCGATGATGAGATCCGCGCTGGCGGTGCCGTCCCAATTTTCAAAACAGCAATTGACGAACGATGTCATCTTGGGAAGCTGGTTATTGATCTTACCCGATACCAATTCAATATTTGCCTTGTCACAATCAAAAGAGATCACTTGTCCTTTTGGCCCCAACATTTCCATCAAGGGTAGCGTGATGCCACCGGCGCCACAAGAAATGTCGACAATCTGCATACCCGACTGTATGGGTATTTCCCTCAAAGCAGATTCTGTAGACGGCCAGAGCATTTCGTCGAGGATTGACTGGCATTTACGGCGCGCTGCGGCGCCAAGGGCATTTTCGATCATGGGAGCGAAGTGTTGTTGCAAAATCATTTCAGATGTTGCGTTATTCTCAGACAACCGGTATACGGTTGTGCAGATAGGTCATGATTGTATTTTTTTGGCCGCGTGCGACAGGGATCTTTTGACCATTACTCAGAGTGATATCCTGATGCACGGCGACGATGTCGTCAAAGCGCGCGATATAGGACTGGTGTGTCCTGACAAATTCGGCTGACGGCAGGAATGTGATGACATGTTTCAGGGTCTTGGAGATCATGATCGACTTCCCACTGTGCAGATGGACCCGGCTGTAGTTGCCCATCGCTTCACAGTATAAGATATCAGCATAGCGGATGATCACTATACCGTTTTGTGTATTGACACCCATCTTGTCCGTCTTTGAGTAAGGGAGACGGCGCAGGATCGCTTCGCCACTCCTGCTGGATGTGTGTGATTGCATCTGGCTCGTCATAATATTGTTTTTTTGAACGAGGCAAAGATGTGTGGCGGGGCAGGAGGTACATGAAGAGGATTGTTCGATTGATGTGGAAAAATGGCAACCCACCTGTGCATTTTATGTGCACAAATGTTCGGCATACACCTTGTCGGGTGCCGCTTAGGTCACAGATTCTCAGCTAGTTGCGTGTTCGGCTTGGAAGCTCTCCGTACTTTTCCTGGTAGAGGCGCGAAAAGTAGCGGGCATCGCTGAATCCGACGGCATAGGCGACTTCAGACACGTTCATTTCTGTGGTTTGCAGCAATGTCCGCGCTTTCTCCAACCTGATATGGCGGAGATATCCTGTCGTGGACATACCCGTCAGCGCTTTGATCTTCTGATGTAATTGCGTCCGGCCGAGAGTCATCTCACGACAGAGCTGGGTGACTCCAAACTGCTCATCGTCGACGTGAGCGTTCACCACTTCCTGCAGTTTGGACATAAACTGATCTTGTGGTGTTGGTACACTTTTATCAGCATCTGTCGACGAGGTTGTCGACATTGACGTGTAACGCTCCTGCAGGGCTTTGCGCAATCTGAGCAGGTTGCCGAGGCGTGTAAGTAGCTCTTTGGGTTCGAAAGGCTTTGTCAAATAGTCGTCGGCACCATAGGCAAGGCCTGTGAGTTTTGCGTCCATTTCTGATTTCGCCGTGAGGAGGATAATGGGAATATGATCTGTGCGCTGATCGCGCTTGAGGATTTCGCACAATTGATACCCTGTCTTTACGGGCATCATCACGTCACTAATGATGAGATCGGGTACGTATTCTATTGCCTGGTCAATGCCCTCCCCGCCGTCAGCCGCTGTTAGGACTTCGTATCGCGGCCGGAGACACGCAACGATCACTTGCATCACATCGGGATTGTCCTCCACGACAAGTACTGCAGGAAGACCCGGCTGTGCTGTGCTATCCTCTTCTGCATCCAACGCACTTGACTTTACAATGACAGGCTCAACTTTTGGCAACGCCATCTCCTGCAACGTCGCCTCCTGTCGTATCGGAAGAACTATTGTAAACGTTGTGCCTCCCCCTACCGGGCTGCTCACTCCTATTGTACCGCCCATCAGCATCACGAGCTCTTTTGTCAATGCCAGTCCAATACCAGAACTCCCGGACATTTCCGAAGTTTTCCCTGCCTGAAAAAACCTGTCGAAGACATGTGGAAGCTGCTCCTTTGCAATACCCGGACCATTGTCACGTACCAGGATGATCAGTTGATCCGGACTGCCTGTCTCATGGACTGCCTGGACGACAATTTCGTCACCGGCATTCGTATACCTGATCGCATTAGAGACGAGGTTAGAGACGATGTGCATCAACTTCTCCGGATCATAGTCCATCTGCAATATGTCAATTGTGCATTCGAAGCGCAATTGTTTCTCCACAGACTGCGCGTAGTGTTTGAACGAATCCACCAGGTATTGCAAATACGGAATGATATTCCCGTGGATCATGTTCAGTTGCATACCTGAAGATTCCAGCTTGCGGAGGTCCAGGATCTGATTGACAAGATTCAGGAGATTGTTACTGCTTTGTTTAATCATCCGTGCACCCTTTTCGGCCCAAATCTGGGGGTTCTCAAGGATCTGTGATGCCATCCCGGAGACGATCGTCAATGGCGTACGGAACTCATGCGAAATATTGGTGAAGAAATGTGACTTGGCTTCATCCAACTCTTTGAGTTGTTCTGCCTGCTGCTCAATAATTTCCTTGTCCGCGCGGATCTCTTTGGTTGCCCTGACGACTTCGGTGCGGAGCCGCTGTATCCACAGGAAGACCAGGCCCGCGATCACGACAACGCAGAGGACATAAAACCACCATTGTTCGTAGAAGAATGCAGTGGCCCTGAACGGGATATCCAACTCATTGATGGCGGGAGTTCCCTCGGAATTCGATCCCCTGATCGCCAGCGTATAGTTTCCTGCAGACAGGTCTTCCAACTCGATGGTGTGCCTGTTGCCGATCTGTCTCCATCCGGTATCCCGGCCAATGAGTTGGTATACGTACTTGTGATTTCCCGCATTGAAATAGTCGGAGAGGGCAACAGAGACACTCAAGGAACGCTTGTTTGCCGCTAAAGAAAAATTTTTAAGGTGATCCAGATCCTCAAACCGCGTGATTTTATGTTGCGTGCCATGACGATCCGTATACGAAACCGCGGTGAGATATATGGAGATATTTTGTTTCCGTTTCAGCGTTGATTTTATTGCTTCTCCGTCAATAATATTAAGACCACGCGCCGTCCCAACGAGGATCTCTCCGTTGGAGGCGACATAGGAAGCATATCTATTATTCTCTTTATCGACAAGACCATCTTCCACATACAGGTTTGAAATCAATGTTCCATCGGGAGACACCAACGAAATCCCATTGTACGTACCCACCCATCTGACGCCCTCTTTGTCTGTCTCGATACTGACGACAGTATTGTTTGCAAGACCCTTGTCACTGTCCAGGATCTTAAGTTTGCCAGTAGAGGGGTCGTAGATATGGATACCCCCCACTACTGTACCAAGCCAAAGCCTGCCTTGTGGATCGGGATCGATACACAGGAATCGGGAGTCGCGAAAAGGCGGTTCATGACCGAGCGTATCGACCTGCTGATTGATCAGGTTGATCTTCCACAATCCTGTGCTCGCCGCGATCCATAGCATTCTGTTGTGATCACACCAGGCATCATGGATGCGTCCGAGGATCTGTACGGGATGATCACCATGCGTCACGGTCGTTACAACCCGTGTCTTGGTATGGTATACACCAATGACCCCTTCGTTGCTGACAAACGCCAATGTGGTGCTGTCGACACGTGCCAGTACGGAAATGAGGCCGTACTCTGTGACAAGCGGTTGACAGTCGCTCAGATCTTTGTTTGCCTGATACAATCCTTTGTTCGTCGCAATCCATTGGATATTCTCTCCCCGCAGGAATCTCCTGGCATTCAGATCGCAATCGTTCGAAAAGGGAACGCAGTTTCCGGTTTTGAGATTTAACACAAACGGGCCGCTTTCCTGGGCAGTCACGAGGACCTCGTCATTGGATAATTGGGTCATTGCCCGTATAGAATATCCCTCCAATGTGTGACGTATGGCCCCGGTGATCCCCACTTTATGCAACACAATACCGCCGTCATGGCAGATCATCAGTTCCCTGGTGAAATCATTGCCGATCACATTTTGCACTCTTGACTCGCCTAATCCGGACACAAACGCACTATAATCCAGCCAGCGTCCATCCGGCGTACGCAACCTGGCATGTTGACTGCCGTCTGTTGTCATAGCGATAAACAGTGTATTACCTTTTTTATCACCGAAAACGCTCTCATATCGCCAATTGCCGGTTGGCCAGGACACCTCCTGGAAGGTGGTTTGTGCGTCATTCAGCCTGGAGAGCTGTTCGCGACTTTTAAACCACAGGGACAGATATATTGTATTCCCTGCCCTTGTGATACTCATATGCCCGACATCGGGGATGGTCTGCAGTGTCGCGGACAATGTAAATGAGTCAAGCTGACCTGATGAAATCTCCATCCGGTATATCACTGGAACCGGGGTAATATGCCACCAGATCTTGTTGCCGTCATAGAAAAGTATCTCATGTTTCCGTTCCGCCGGGAAGGTTGATGATGGTGGTATTTGAAGATGCCTGGTGGTCAGTATGCTGTCATGGACTGTGCGGGCCACCCATGATTGCGGATCTATCGTGAGCATTGATATCGTACTGGAATCGCTGCATGCCGGACCGATATTGTATTGCCCCGCCGGCCATTGGTGGTATGTAATACGCTTCTTTCGCAGGTCGGCGATCGCCAGGACTGCGGTCTCTGCATTTTTGATACCAAAACCCACATAAACATCATCACGCAATCGCTTGCGGAGCTCAATGAATGGACTGAGCGTGTCCAGAACTTGCGTGGCAAGGCGGAAATCGTATCCGTCGAACTCAAATAAGTACAGCCTGTCCGTGGCCACAGGAGAGCACGTCTTTAGCCAAACCCTTCCGTCGGCATCCTGCCAGGCATCATTGAAGCATACTGCTGGGAATGTCTTACTATCATGGAAATCTTCTGTATAAGACGGGTACACATCCTGGAGCCGCGCATTCTCCTGCCCGGAGGCGACGCTGCTAACGAACAGCAACATTGCCACATAAGTGTATCTGAAATGAAACTCACCCATTTTCCAATTCAGAGTGGTTGGAAACGAAAGGTTGAAGCTATGGATAATTCAGAAGGTAAAGGAGAAGGCGGAGGAGAAGACAGGGGAACTTCCCTAGTACTTCCGCACTGCAAACTCTGTGCAAGAAACTCCTTTCGAAATAGAAAGACTGCCTGTGGTGTTCATGCAAATATGAAAGGCACACTCACCAAAAGCATTCATTTTTCTCTTGAGCGGGAAATGGGGATCGAATCCCGAAATGGTGGTATCTCCGATCCCCTTCCATTTCGAGGACTCTCGAATTTGCACCTGTATCTCTCATACAGGCAAATTCGGAGCCCACGGCCCTCAGCCCAGTTTCCAAATACAGATCGCCCAAGGATGCCCTGGCTCAGGATCTCATTGCGGAATGACTTGACTTCACTGGCCAAATAAATAAAAAAGGCACGCCCACTTCTCGCATGCCTTTCATTGAGCGGGAAATGGGGATCGAATCCCGAAATGGTGGTATCTCCGATCCCCTTCCATTTCGAGGACTCTCGAATTTGCACCTGTATCTCTCATACAGGCAAATTCGGAGCCCACGGCCCTCAGCCTAGTTTCCAAATACAGATCGCCCAAGGATGCCCTGGCTCAGGATCTCCTTGCGGAATGACTTGACTTCACTGGCCAAATAAATAAAAAAGGCACACCCACTTCTCGCATGCCTTTTCTCTTGAGCGGGAAATGGGGATCGAATCCCGAAATGGTGGTATCTCCGATCCCCTTCCATTTCGAGGACTCTCGAATTTGCACCTGTATCTTCTCATACAGGCAAATTCGGAGCCCACGGCCCTCAGCCCAGTTTCCAAATACAGATCGCCCAAGGACGCCCTGGCTCAGGATCATTGCGCAATGACTTGACTTCACTGGCCAAATAAATAAAAAAGGCACGCCCACTTCTCGCATGCCTTTTCTCTTGAGCGGGAAATGGGGATCGAATCCCGAAATGGTGGTATCTCCGATCCCCTTCCATTTCGAGGACTTTCGAATTTGCACCTGTATCTCTTATACAGGCAAATTCGGAGCCCACGGCCCTCAGCCCAGTTTCCAAATACAGATCGCCCAAGGACGCCCTGGCTCAGGATCATTGCGCAATGACTTGACTTCACTGGCCAAATAAATAAAAAAGGCACGCCCACTTCTCGCATGCCTTTTCTCTTGAGCGGGAAATGGGGATCGAATCCGAAATCGGCGGTATCTCCCGATCCCCTTCCATTTCGAGCATTCTCCAATTTGCCCCTGTATCTCTCATACAGGCAAATTCGGAGCCCACGGCCCTCAGCCTAGTTTCCAAATACAGATCGCCCAAGGATGCCCTGGCTCAGGATCATTGCGCAATGACTTGACTTCACTGGCCAAATAAATAAAAAAGGCACGCCCACTTCTCGCATGCCTCTTCTCTTGAGCGGGAAATGGGGATCGAATCCCGAAATGGTGGTATCTCCGATCCCCTTCCATTTCGAGGACTCTCTGAATTTGCACCTGTATCTCTCATACAGGCAAATTCGGAGCCCACGGCCCTCAGCCCAGTTTCCAAATACAGATCGCCCAAGGATGCCCTGGCTCAGGATCATTGCGCAATGACTTGACTTCACTGGCCAAATAAATAAAAAGGCACGCCCACTTCTCGCATGCCTTTTCTCTTGAGCGGGAAATGGGGATCGAACCCACGGCCCTCAGCTTGGGAAGCTGATGCTCTACCACTGAGCTACTCCCGCTTTTGACACGTTAAAGATACGGGTTTTCACAGTTGAATAGCAAGGTAGCCTCATCACTCACTTGTCCCATGGTGTTCACTCCTTTTCAGACTCAACCAGCGTATCATCAGTGCGCGCAGGAATTTTTTCCACGTAGTTGTACATGGTCCGGTAATACTCATCAGCCATTCTATCTGAGTCAAAATACGGCAAGATATCGGCCATACTTTGATACATCATGGCAAGCCATTTCCCCTGTTCTTCGTAATACATGGGGATGACTTCTTTTTCGAGGATCCTGTATATACTGTTGAGGTCAAGCCAGTCCTGCTGATGAGTCGGCAGTTCAGCATTGACGGGAGAGATCACAAACGCATTTTCTCCATGTCTTGCAAACTCGGGGACCCAGCCATCTGCCGTCGACAAATTCAGTGCGCCACGCATTGCTGCGGTCATGCCCGACGTGCCAGAGGCTTCTCTTGTAATTCTTGGTGTATTGAGCCAGATGTCCGCACCACCTTTGAGCAATTTGGAAAGATTGAGTTCATACCCTGTGAGCACTGCGCAGCGATCGTAGCCCTGGCTCAGATGCACCAGCCTGTTGAAGACATCAATGGCGCCTTGATCATGGGGGTAGGGTTTGCCTGCCCAGATCAACTGGACAGGATGCTCAGTGTCCTGCATGAGCTTTTCAAAGCGTTCGACATCCTTGGTGATCAGATCTGCGCGTTTGTATTCTGCAAATCGCCGCGCCCAGACGATCGTCAGTACATCGGGCTCGAATAATTTGCCGCATTGGTCGGCGACCACTTCAAAGAGTTTGAGCTTCAGGGCTTTCTTCCTGTTGACCAGCCGCACATCGTCATGTGCCTGATGCGCAGAAGTCAGCCTGGTATCGCTCCAGTATCTGGCGTTCTGTGCATTTGTCACGGCGCCGATATCGCAGATATTTTTGTGTCCTGACCACATTTTACGGGCTACCTCTCCATGCATTTTCGATACACCGTTGGCCAGGCCGGCAAGGTGTAACGCATTGAGCGTATGATTGTATTCCTGTCCTTCCAGGATACAATATTGCTTCACCTGAGATATGGGTAGTCCGTTGAAATACCCCATGCTTTCCAATAGTTCTACATCGTGGATCTCATTGCCGGCAGGGACAGGGGTATGCGTCGTGAAGACCATGTGTTTTTGCATTTCCTGCAAACTGCCGTACTTGTCCAGCAAAGCATAGGCCCCTGGTAGTGCATGGGCTTCATTAAAATGAAACACTTCAGTCTCTCTTCCGAGCTCCTTCAGTAATGCCACTCCACCAACACCGAGGATGATGTACTGTGCAATTTTCGCCGAAACATTGCTGTCGTACAGATGATGCGTGATGGTCCTTGCGAGGTAGTCATTTTCAGGCAAGTCTGTGGAAAGTAGATAGACAGGAGCGGTCCCAAACAACTCAGGTTCCAGGAGATAAGCCTTTACCCATACGGCATGCTTGTTGACACTGACCTGGAAGCTGATCCCGGGATCCGTCAGGAAAGCGTAATGGTGTTCCTGAAAGAGCACTCCCATTCCTGAGTTCTTGCGTCCGCACCTGATCATAGTAGCCGTACTTCCATAAGATCCCGATGCCGACGAGATTTTTGTCGCAGGGAATATGCGCTGCGCATATGTGAACCTGCGAGATAGCCAAGGCCTCCGGCGTAGATCTTCAGCGATTGGTCGATTGCATACTCCATGCTGAAGTACGCCACCGCCTTTTCATAGTCGGGGTTGACCCTGTAGGGTAGCTTGAGTTCATCCATACGTCTCCCTCTCTCCGAATCAAAAAACGGCGCAAGATAATGAATCACAAAAAACAGCTATGTGTCAGAGCGTCCCTGCTTGTTCGTACTGCGTATAGCTGTTTGCTTTTTGGTGCTCGCAGTAACAGCTGTGTGATGAGCAATTTTTAGTACCGAAGGTGGGACTCGAACCCACACATCCTTGCGGACACTGGATTTTGAGTCCAGCGCGTCTACCAGTTCCGCCACTTCGGCAAGGGCGGCAAAATTAGGACATATTTTAATGCCACCGTGTAAAATACTGCGGCGAAAGGTACCTGGTCCTCCGAAATCGCTTCAACTCATCAACCCATCACATCTTTACAAATTTCACCGGCATCCATGTATCTCCTGAGCGGATCATGAGCATATAAACCCCTGGAGCCATGTCATTCAAGGGCAATGTGCGGGGATTTGTTTTGAGGATCTCCCTGCGGATTTCTGTTCCCTCGGATGAGAAGAGTTTTAATTGGTCAATGGCACCATCATACAGGATTGTGATTTCGCTGCTGGCCGGATTGGGCATGATCGACGGAAGGGGTATCTGCGGAGTTGCATCCGATTGAATGAGATCTTGTCCGGGCCGCACCAATGCCCCGGCATTGGCGGTCGTCAAAGTGACAGCATCAATATAAATATTATCGCTGTCGTCGCTGGCATCACACAGGATACGCAGATTGGAGTTGGGAGCGAAATTGCATTGAGCTCCGGTCAAGGTCACAGTGGCAGCCCAGAATTTATTGTTCGAAAAATGTTTGCCTGCAATAAAATGTGCTACCGGCAGATATCCATAGCCGTTGAAAAACTGTACAAAGAAATCTTCGCCGTCTTCCATCCCATCTGCATAAAAGTGAAATTGTAGCGTCAGTGCCGCATATGGCGTGGCATCAAATGTGGGCGAGGTCATAGAGGATTCAATGCCGGAGTTATCCCTGAGATTAATAGAATACCTGCCCTCCCATGAACGGGGACCCGCGTACCGGTGGGCATCAGCGCCTCCATCAGTCCATCCGTCCCATCCGGATTCGAAATAGCTCCCGAAGACCAGATTCCCTGCTGCACAAGGTGGGCACGAAGACCCACCACAATCTATCCCTTCTTCATCGCCATTTTGAATGCCATCATCGCATGTAGGACATGGTTCGCAGTTCGTACCCCCACAATCCACTCCTTCTTCGTCACCATTTTGAATGCCGTCTTCACAAGTCGCTTCGGCAATCACTACTGAATAATCTTCCACCTCCCCGCTTGCAAAGTCTCCACATGCATGGGGCATGGCATTGTGTTCCATTGCGACTCTCATGCGTGTCGCCAGGCCGGGGCAATTGACCGGCACTTTAAACGTAGCATTGACAGCACCTGCCCCGGAAACTTTTGTCACTAGTTCTGTCGAATCCGTCCATTCAAGATCACCATTGTAATCGATCCATACAGCCCAGATTTCATTATAGGATGTCCCTGCAAATCCGGGTGTCAGTGATATAGTATATTCCGAACCTGGCGATAATTCAGTGCTCAGAGTGGTAAAATCCGCGTAGCCATTGTTATTACCGCTGATATTGGAGATACTGCCCAGTGTAACCCGTTGAATCCATCCGTATTGCTGGTTCATTCCTTCAGCGCTACAATAATCCGGTGGTGGAGGACCGCTGCACCCTGTGAGACAATTGCCGGCGGCATTCACGGTGTTCCGGATCACATTGCCGGGTTGCGGGCCAAATCCAAGATTGAAATTGACGCCCACACTCTGTAAATAACAGTAGCTCATGATCGTACCGCCTTCCGGTGGAATTCCCGGGACAGGACAACCACCTTCTGTCGATCCTGCGCATCCATCAATAGCAGTATTGTTGCCATTCCAAACGCAGGCATGGGTATGCCGCGAACCCAGTAGGTGTCCCATTTCGTGTGTAATCACCATTGCCGACCAGGAGTATTCAGGGACGAGCGCATAATCCGCATCGATACTGCTGAAACATTTGCTGAGATCAGGGTTGGGATTACAAATACCCACTATAACCCGCAGCAATTCCGCCACTCGCCTGATAGGATACCAATTGAGAAATGTCGCCATTGAATGATCCTGTCAAAGCCTGATACGAGCTTAACATTTGTGATGCGGAATATCCTGAATATGGAGACATTGTCGTCCAGGCATAGATCTCAGAAATGGTCATCGCGATATTTTCATTGGCATACAACGCGATCGCCTGGTTGAACAGCCCGGTGATATAGTCTGTAGCTTCCTCTGTCCCTCCCTTGTCCATAACAATATCATCGTCAATTTCAATATACACACGGACACAATCACCGGCATCACGCTGCTGCGGATGGCTCAAGAGCTGCTCAGACGTGTACCCTACCCCATCTTCAGGTGTAGCACACTCAAAATGAAATTTGCGTTCCAGGCTTCTGTCGTTATACAGCACGTGCAGGTTATCCTGAGATCCTTTGATTTTACCCAACACAAAATTCCCTGCATCATTACTGATCACGCCTATGAGTTCATTTTCGAATACACTCAGTGCCACCAATGAATGAGCATCACCGCGAATCATCCCGCGATAGTATCTGCCCCCTGCATACGGAACCGGAGCATCCGGATTGTCACTTGCGTAGAGTTCAAAATCCGGAGTGAGAATATTGTGTTCGACCAGGTCCAACATCAGAGGCTGACCGTCATGCATCGGCAATGTCATACTTATCAGGGATGCATCACCATTCTCAAAGCATCTAATTTTTTGGGGTCGGGGATTAAAACGAGGCCTTGTGAAAGACCAGCGAGTTGAGGATAGCGGGCCACGTCTTCGGATTGCCGCTGAAGGAGATCCACGGACTTGAATTCTGCACCATTCTTGCGCAATGCCATCACCTCCTGTACCACTGCCTCCTGACAAACGGCGGCCAGGGGACAAAAGACCAAAAACAACGCGTATACTTTCTGCATATCAGCCCAAACTTTAAACATGAGCGGACACTCTTGTGCCAACTTCGACAGGCTACCGGAACCCTAAGCGATACCGGGTCGGAAGCATGTCGTTCCAGCCTGAATTTTGGGTGAGATACACGCGTTTCAGAAGGGGGGAAAATCGATTACTCTCGTCAACGCAGAGGAAAGATAAGCCTTTCCTCTGAATATCAGCCATGTACCGCCTCAAATCGCAAAGAGATCTACACCTGTCTCAGCCCGAAACTCCTTATTGGAATCCTTCCAAAAATTGTTCCGGCCTGCGATGTCAGGGTGTCCGAGACGCCAACTATTGGTTTAAAAACCCTTCTATCCCGGAGACAAGACGATCCAGCTCCTCTGTGAGGGTATAGACGTGGGGTGTGATCCGTACGCCATGAATATTCTCCCAGTTGATCGCGACAGTATGAATCTTGTGTTTTTCAAAGAGATAACCAGAGACATCACCGGGGTCTTTATCCTTGACCTGTAGCAATGCCAGCGCGCAACTCCACTGGGGAAGCAACGACGTCCCAAAGGTCACTCCGGGAAACTGGCCTACGCGAGTCGTCCAGTATTCTTTCAGATACTGCAGACGCATTTGCTTTCGCTGAGCCCCGATCATATTGTGGAAGTCAATGGCCTGGCCGATGGCTTCTTCAATGGAAAGAGCCCGTGTACCGAGATGCTCGAATTTCCGGATGTCTGTACTGTCATGTTCCGGCGCTGCAAGGAGTGGCCACAGGTCGCCGATTTTTTCCTTTTTCACATACAGCATTCCGCTGCCAAAAGGAGCACACAACCATTTATGCAGGCTGGTGCCGAAGTAATCACATTCCAGGTCCGGAATCTTGAAATCCAGATGTGCAAATGTGTGAGCCCCATCGACAAGTACTTCGATGTCTCTTTCGTGCGCCGCCCGTGCAATTTGTTGTACCGGTAAGATCTGGCCGTTCCAGTTAATGATGTGGGTGATATGCACGACGCGAGTCCGCTCCGAAAAGGCATCAACAAATTGAGAGGTGATCTCATCTGCATTCTCAATGGGGAAGTCAAAATTCAACCATCGCAGGACAATGCCTTCCCGTGCCTCGCGCTGTTTCCAGGCATTGATCATACTCGGATAATCCTGACGGGTCAGTACGACCTCGTCCCCTGCGTTCAACGGGATTCCGAAGATGATGGTCTCAAGCGACTCCGTGGAATTGCGCTGCACTGCAATTTCTTCTGCGCTGCACCCGGCCAGTTCTGCGAGCTTCTCCCTCAGTGGCTCCCGGCCCATGTCCAGGACACGCCACATATAGTATGAAGGGGCTTCGTTGCTTAGCCTGTTGTAGCGTTCTACCGCTTCCTGCACAACCCGTGGCTGGGGGCTCACGCCGCCGTTGTTCAGATTGATAATATTTGAGGAGACCGTATACGCCTGCCGAATGAGCTGCCAGAAATCTTGGTCACGAATGCTCGATTCGACATCTGTGGAAGGTATGAGGTCAGTAATCTCCGACAACAGATTCTGTAGAGGACGGCTGAATCCTGAAAAGCTCGCCGTCAACAAGCCGCCGGTAGAGACTGCTGATCTTGCAATGAAAGCGCGTCGCGAAGAAGGAGTCATCATATGTGTATTTGTCTTCAGACAAGATAGGGATATCAGGAGATCTTAGTGGTTGCGCCTTATGCACAAATGTTTTCCCGGGCTTACTTCCCCGCTTACGGAGTATCTTGCCAGCCCTCTTATTTTTGTGCAGGTATCTACACAGACAAGACAATGAAATATTTCTTTATTGCGCTGCTGACAATATCGATGATATATCCGGGATCGGCACAGGATCCTTTCATCAGAGACTTTCTGTTGAAATGGCACAATGCTAAACAATACACACTGGAGTTTGCTGAAGCAATGCCGGCTGAGAAGTATGACTTTGCCCCTGTACCGGAGGAGATGACGTTTGCGCAACAGTTGATCCATCTCTCTGGCAATATGATCTGGCTGTGCACTGATTATTTGAATGCGGCGCCATTCCCAATGGATCTGGACCATCCATCTGAAAAAAAGGAAGATGTCATCAAATTACTTGAAGCTTCTTTCGATCATGCCGAGAAGACAATTGAAAAATTTCCCCCCGAACAGTTGGACGATGTCGTAGATTTTTTTGCCGGGCCGATGACCAAGCGCCGGTTGTTTTTGTTGCTTACGGACCACGTCACCCATCATCGTGGTCAACTTGTCGTCTATTTAAGGCTAAATGGTATTGTGCCACCTAAGTACAGGGGGTGGTAGCTGCGCGGAATCACAGTATTGGTATCAGTATCAGGTATCAGTATCAGGAACACGTCACATAAGTGGTTGATTTTCAGTGGTGTTCGCTATTCTTCGCGAATAGACACCCCACAGCAGTTTCCCGTCTAGCAGCTCTCTCCTTGTTCGCTGCCTTTTATATCGCGAAACATATCTATCCCATTGATTTTCAGTGGCGTTCGCTATTCTTCGCGAATAAGGCATTCTGTTTTGCTTTTTCGGCTGCCAGCCATTTGGTTCTTTCATTACATCATTGCAATGCCGCTTTATCTCATTGATTTTCAGTAGTGTTCGCTATTCTTCGCGAATAGACACCCCACAGCAGTTTCCCGTCTAGCAGCTCTCTCCTTGTTCGCTGCCTTTTATATCGCGAAACATATCTATCCCATTGATTTTCAGTGGCGTTCGCTATTCTTCGCGAATACACACCCCACAGCAGTTTCCCGTCTAGCAGCTCTCTCCATGTTCGCTGCCTTTTACGTTGCAAAATATATCTATCTCATTGATTTTCAGTGGTGTTCGCTATTCTTCGCGAATAGACACCCCACAGCAGTTTCCCGTCTAGCAGCTCTCTCCATGTTCGCTGCCTTTTACGTTGCAAAACATATCTATCCCATTGATTTTCAGTGGTGTTCGCTATTCTTCGCGAATAGACACCCCAAATATTCCCATATGCCTCCCATGTCAAAAAACCTTTGCCATAATGCCGGCATTCTGTAACTTGTACCATCAGTTCACACATAAACTTTATGAAAAATGGCTTTTTCAAGGGCATATCTGTATGCACCTGCATTACAGAGAAAGGCACATTGTCTCAAAGCACTGGGACATCCGGAGCGGTTGTCAATCCTGATGTTTCTGAAGTCAAACGGACCTCAATGCGTCAGCGCCATCGCCAAGAATTCACCGTTGCGGTATAAAGCGGTATCGCAACATCTGGCAATTCTGAGACGGGCTCAACTCGTCTCCTGCGTTGAGGCGTTTCCTTTCACCTTTTACTCACTGAGTGATAACATGAGTGATGAGGCGCATGAAATATTCGATATGGTGATGAATTCTATGAGACAGGAAGTCGAATATTAACCGAGCAATCCCCTGATAAATACTGACAGGAGCTCAAGGGCCCGGTCCATTGACGAATTATTATTGAGAATGACATCAGCCTCATCCTTATAGGGTAAGATATACTGCTGGTAGGCCGGCAACACATGATGCTCGTAGCGATATAGTACATCGTCCAGCGGGTAGTTGCGCTCAGAACGATCACGGATGATACGCCGCTTCACTTTGACCACATCACTCGCATCGACAAATACCTTCAGATCAAGCGCGTTCCGGATCCGCTCCAATGTCAGAATAAATAATCCCTCAACCAACAGCACGGGAGCCGGATTGATGGTGAGCGTTTCCGGTGTGGCTTCGCTATTGTTATAGGTATACTCTTTGCGCGAAACGTGCTGTCCTTTCAGCAACAAATCAAAATCACTGACAAATTCATCCATCAGAAAAGACGAGGGCAGGTCAAAGTTTTGGACGCCCGAGGCATCACGCTGCTGGTCATCTCTTTTCCGGTAGTAGTTGTCCTGGGAAAGAATGGCGACCTCCAGTTCTGAAAACCTGTCCCGCAATGCCTGGATCAGGAAAGACTTGCCTGACCCCGACCCTCCGGTAATGCCGATAATATATTGTACTTCACGCACAGGGTGAAAATAGAAAAAGTCGCCTTGCTCTATGGATAAAAGTCTTCAACGACCAGGTTTTCTTGGCGGCTCAATCGCGAATAGTCTGTTGTGTAGGGCACCAATGGCATTTTCATAACCACTGTTATGACACACTTTCCTATTTTACAGGCCCTATGCACTTTATAGAGAACCTGGGACGCGGCACCCTGGGGATAATTGTAATCCTCGCGATTTGTTACCTCCTGAGCAGTGACCGTAAAGCCATCAACTGGAAACTTGTCGTCGGAGGATTGTTGCTGCAATTAGTGTTGGCCCTGCTCATCCTGAAAGTACCAGTGGTATACACGATCTTTAAATGGATCGCCGACTTGTTTGTGTCATTGCTGCATTTTGCGGACGCAGGTGCGAGTTTTGTATTCGGCTCATGGCCAGACGAAGCATGGATTCAAAAGATGGATTTCAACGCGACACCACCGGCAGTGGTGCCATTTAAGCTCGGTTACATGTTCGCCTTTCGCGTGTTGCCAACAGTCGTGTTTTTCTCTGCCTTTTCCACGATCCTGTATTACTTCGGCATTTTGCAGAAGGTCATTTATGGCATGGCTTGGGTCATGAGTAAGTTTATGCGGCTTTCAGGAGCAGAGTCCCTGGCTGCCGCAGCCAACGTGTTCATTGGTCAGACTGAGGCTCCGCTGGTGATCAAGCCCTATCTCGAAGGAATGACGAAAAGTGAGATCATGTGCCTGATGACAGGCGGCATGGCCACGATCGCCGGTGGCGTTTTTGCCTTGTTTGTAACACTGCTCGGGCCCCAGTATGCCATCCATTTTCTGACGGCATCAATTATGAGTGCTCCGGCAGCCATCGTGGCGGCGAAAATATTGTATCCTGAAAAGCATCCTGAACGCATCCAGCGCGATCTCTCAGTGCCAAAAGACAAAATCGGAAGCAACCTGCTCGATGCGATCGCGTTAGGGACTACCGATGGCGTCAAACTGGCGGTCAATGTCGGTGCAATGTTGCTGGTGTTTTTATCTCTGATCGCCTTGCTCAATGCGGTGTTTATGTGGATTGGCGGTATTTCAGGTATCAACGACACCATTGTGGCAGCCACCGGGGGAAGATTCAGCGGCCTGTCAATGGAATACATCCTCGGAATGCTCTTTGCTCCCGTTGCATGGATCATCGGAGTGCCCTCACATGATATTTTGATCGTGGGACAAATGCTTGGCAAGAAGACCGCACTGAATGAAGTGATTGCCTATGTCGACCTCGCGGCAATCAAGTCCGCAACGACAGCCGTCATTAGTCAAAAGTCCATTCTGATCACGACATATGCGCTTTGTGGCTTTTCGAATTTCTCGTCAATCGGTATCCAGATCGGCGGTATCAGCGCCATTGCCCCAGGACAGCGACAAACGCTGACTGAGTTGGGTATCAAAGCGCTCATCGGCGGGACGGTTGCTTGCCTGATGACCGGCGCTATTGTAGGTATACTATATTAGAATGCACTCCCCTGCGGAATAGAAAATATCGGCTCTTAAAATTAAATAATACTGTCATGAAAAATGTATGTACCCTCCTGTTATTGATGTTAGAAACCGCGCTGCTCATGGGACAGCACGCCCAACACAAGAAGGAAACAGCATTGGACAACCCAGCAGACACAACACAAAAATCAGGGATCACTGATGCAACAATTGGCGCACTGAAGCTTAGAAATATCGGACCGGCATTTTCATCGGGACGGATCGCAGACATTGCAATTGACCCTGACGACGAGAACACCTGGTATGTCGCCGCGGGATCAGGAGGCGTGTGGAAGACCGAAAATGCCGGCGTGACTTGGACACCCATCTTCGACGATCAGGGATCGTATTCGATTGGTTGTGTGACAATAGATCCAAACAATACCAACATCATCTGGGTAGGCACGGGTGAAAATGTCGGAGGCCGTCATGTGGGATTTGGTGATGGCGTCTATCGCAGTACGGACGGTGGCAGCACCTGGAAAAATCTGGGACTTAAAGAATCGGAACACATCTCAAAAATCATCGTCCACCCCGGCAATTCTGATATCGTATGGGTCGCAACACAGGGACCTCTATGGCGGAAAGGTGATGAGCGTGGCTTGTATAAAACCGTCGACGGCGGCAAGACCTGGACGAAAACACTTGGAGATGATCAATGGACCGGCGTCACAGATATCGCAATTGACCCGCGCAACCCGGATCGGCTCTATGCTGCGACCTGGGAACGACAGCGCACGATCGCTGCATATATGGGAGGAGGTCCTGAGTCTGGTATTTATCGCAGTCTGGATGGCGGTGATACCTGGGATCGCTGTACGGTCGGGTTACCGAAAGGCAATATGGGTAAGATCGGCCTGGCGATCTCCCCGCAGAATCCGGATATTCTTTATGCCGCGATCGAACTCAACCTTACGACAGGCGGTGTCTTCAAATCTACAGACCGTGGCGCCTCATGGTCGAAGCAGTCTGATGCTGTCTCCGGTGGGACAGGACCACATTACTACCAGGAACTCTATGCCAGTCCGCACGCGTTCGACCGGATCTATCTGTGTGATGTACGGATACAGGTTTCGGATGATGGAGGCAAGACATTCAGACGTCTGGAAGAAAGGGACAAGCATTCGGACAACCATGCGATCGCATTCAGGAAAAGCGATCCCGACTACCTCCTCGTCGGGTGTGATGGCGGTTTGTACGAGAGCTTTGACCTGGCAAAAACCTGGCGCTTTTTTGATAATCTTCCAATCACCCAGTTCTATAAGATCGCCGTGGACGATCACTTGCCATTCTATAATATCTTTGGCGGTACCCAGGATAACGGCAGTCAGGGCGGTCCGTCCCGTACTGACAAAGCCTGGGGTATCACAAACAGAGACTGGTATTCTACTCTTGGCGCCGATGGCCATCAGTCTGCCACCGATCCGGAGAATCCAAATATTCTCTACGCCGAAACACAGCAAGGTGGCCTCCATCGGGTGGACCGGATCACGGGAGAACAAGTCTTTATCCAGCCACAGCCAGGGGCAGGCGAAGATGCCGAACGGTTCAACTGGGACTCTCCCATTCTGGTAAGTCCGCACAAAGCATCGCGCATCTATTACGCCTCTCAGCGCGTGTGGAAATCCGAGGATCGCGGAGACACCTGGACTCCGGTCTCGGGTGACCTGACCCGCAATGAAGAGCGCATTACAATGCCGATCATGGGCAAAGAGCAAAGCTGGGACTCCCCGTGGGATCTCAGGGCAATGTCCAATTTCAATACAATTACCTCCCTGGCAGAATCTCCTCTGCAGGAAGGAGTGCTCTATGCAGGGCACGGATGATGGCCTTGTCCAGGTGACAGAAGATGGAGGCGCACATTGGAGAAAAATTGAAGTATCTGCGATGGCAGGAACACCTTCGACGGCATTTGTCAACGATATCAAAGCGGATCTCTATGATGCCAATACCGTCTATGTCGCGCTGGACAATCACAAATCCGGCGACTTCCATCCTTATCTTGTCAAAAGCTCAGACCGCGGCAAAACGTGGGTATCTATTACCGGGAACCTTCCGGAGCGCACCATCGTGTGGAGAATTGTTCAGGATTATATCAAACCGAATTTGCTGTTTTGTGCCACAGAATTCGGCGTCTATGTCAGCCTCGATGGCGGGGCCAAATGGATGAAACTCAAAGGCGCTCCAACCATCGCTTTCCGCGACCTGGCGATTCAGCGGCGTGAGAATGACCTGGTTTGCGCGTCGTTTGGCAGGGGGATTTTTATCCTCGATGATTACAGTCCTTTGCGCGAGCTTACAGACGACCTCGCACAAAAAAATGCGTATCTCTTTCAGACCAGGCCTGCATTGTGGTATGCGCATTCCTTTAGTGAAGGCCCGAATGGCGCCAATGCATTTACGGCGCCAAATCCCCCTTTGGAGCTACGTTCACATACCTGATCGGCGATGAAGTCAAGACGCTCAAAGCCCAAAGACAGGAAGCGGAGAAGAAGCTTGCCAAAGAAAACAAGGACATTCCTTTCCCCGGATGGGATGCCCTGGAAGCGGAACGGCGGCAGGAGAAACCATTGATATGGCTTACCGTAAAGGATGCCGATGGCAATGTTGTCCGCAGGATAGAGGGACAAAGTGGCAAAGGGATGAACAGGGTCACCTGGGATCTGCGCTACCAGTCCAAAAATCCGATTGATCCGGATGACCGGATGTCGTCTGATTCGCCGTTTGCAGGATTCCATGGCCGTGGGTCGATGGCTGTCCCGGGGACTTATACGGTCTCCCTGACACGCGAGGTCGACGGTGAACAAACCGTACTTGCAGGGCCTGTCAATTTTGAAGTTGTTCCCCTCCGGGATGGCGCACTGAAAGGAAATTCATATGCTGATATTGAAAAATTCCGTGAGGCTGTAGAGACATTATTGCAGACCTCTCTGCGACGAATATTATTCTCAACAAAAGTATGGCGAGGGCCAAGGCAATGCGCATCGCCCTGACGCGGACGGATACGGACAACCCGGAACTTGCAAAGCAGTTGCAATATCTCAGTGATGCCCTCGATGACCTTGATATCCGGATGCATGGCAGCAAGGCGAAAGCAGAGATTGGAGAGCTCGATACGCCAACGGTACAGTCAAGGTATGGTGTTGCCAGGAGCGGACTGAGTACGACCTATGGTCCGACAACGACGGACGAAGAAAATCTGGAGATCGCACGTGACTCACTGAAAGGTATTCGCAATGCTCTGGATGCTCTGTCGGGGGTAGAGATACCTAAACTTGAACGTGCGCTGCAGGATGCAGGTGCACCATGGATTGTCGGGCAGCCCTTGCCGAAAAGCTGATTGCTGTGCTCTCAAGGGAGATACAGGATCATAGCCAGAGGTGCAGGATATCTCCCGGATTGAAGATCTTCTTGCGCAGGGAATCCTCCATTGGTGCGGGATTGACCGGAGTAGTGTCGGCCTGTTTGAGTTCTGCCTCAAGGCCGGAATTCTCAAAACGGAAAATCCGCCATTGCTTGTCCCGCATCTCGAGGGCAGAGAGGTTTTCGATCCAATCACCGGAATTCATGTAAGTCACATGGCGCCCGTCGGCGTTTCGTGTGTGGTGATCACCGGTCGGTGAATGTGTCCGCAGATGACATAGTCACATTGCTTTCTGGAAGCTTGTAGCACCGCCATTCTCTCGAAATCTGATACGAACTTCACCGCGTGTTTCACAGATTGTTTTACCACATGAGAAAATGAGACTTTTCTCAGTCCTACGCGTGTCCGTATTTTATTGACCAACCGGTTGAGCCGGATCAAATAGTCATATCCATGCCCGCCAATACGTGCAAGCCATGGTGACAGAATCACAAGAGCGTCAAAGATATCCCCGTGAAAAAACCAGTATTTCTCATTCTGTAATTGCAGGATCAGGCTGTCTTTGAGATGGATCGGGACCCGTATCGATATCAGAAAATTTCCGCAGGAAGTCGTCGTGATTCCCTGTGATATAGTAGACCTTCACCCCCTGGATCGCCATCTGAATGACTTCATGGATGACTTCAAGGTGAGTGCGGGGAAAGTACTTTTTGCGGAATTGCCAGCCATCTATGAAGTCTCCGTTCAAAATCAGGATCTTCGGTCGTACGGAGCGCAGATAACTCAGCAGTTCTTCTGCATGACAGCCGTAGGTGCCAAGATGCGCATCTGACACAACTGAGATATCAACACTTCTTTTCATATGAAAAAATCTGATTTTCAGTCCGTAAAGGTCAGGTGCAATCCTCAACTCAGTGTAAAATGAGTTTAAAAGAATACGCATAGTTCGGGGCAGGGAAAGATGCTACGGAAGGTTAAAGAGGGGTTAAATTGCCGAGAAAAAATTGCGTACGTGACTTTTACACGTCTCTTTGTCGTTCGATACTTGGGAAAATCGTTTGAAATATGCTCAGATCACTCTTCTGTATTGTTTTATTGATGGCCTGTGCTCCTTATTCAGAAGGCCAGATCAATGACCTGCTCAAGAAAGCAGACAAAGCACAACAAAAAGTTTTCGGTACGGACAGCAATCTGGATGTCGGGAATGCCCTGAAAGAGGCATTGCAATATGGGGTCACTGCAGCAGTAGATCAGCTCTCGGCAGAAAATGGGTATTTCGACAGCCCGTATAAGATCCTGTTGCCGGCGGAAGCAGTGACAGTCGTTGATAAACTGAAGGCTGTCCCGGGCTTTCAGGATGTGGAAGCCAACCTCATCGCTAAAATGAATCAGGCGGCAGAACTCGCCGCAAAAAAAGCGACCCCCATCTTTGTTTCTGCAATTACGTCACTGACGTTTGACGATGCCATGAAGATCCTCATGGGCGAAGACAATGCCGCCACCCAGTACCTCGTCAGGACAACCAGACCACAGCTCTACAATGCATTTCTTCCCGTAATCCAGGATGCCCTCGATGCAGTGAATGCCCGCACCTATTGGAAGACTTGTGTGGACGCTTACAATAAAATTCCTTTTGTCAAAAAAGTAAATCCCCTGCTCGACGATCACGTAAATAACAAAGCTCTCGACGGCCTCTTTGCGCTGATCGCAATAAAAGAAACCAAAATCCGCCATGATGTCGGCGAACGCAAAACGGATCTCTTGAAACGCGTCTTTGCAAAACAGGACAAAAAGTAGTGATGGCTGATGCCTGCCCGAATCTGCCAAAGGCAGAGGCGGGGGTGGTGTCATCATTTACAACTTCTCTAACGCCTCCTCCACTGCCCTGAGCCTGGCTTCCCCATCACTGAGCTTTTTGCGTTCACGTTCGACGACATCGACAGGAGCACCCGCGACGAAGCGTTCGTTCTTCAGCTTTCTTTCGACAGAGGAGATAAAACCACGCAGATATTCCGCCTCTTTGGCCATCTTCTCGCGTTCCTCTTCAGCATTGCGCTCTACAGGCAGATCAAGCAAATACGTTTGTTTGCCGACGACGATTGAGATGGCTCCTTCCGGGGCGACACCATCAATGACCACCTCCTGGAGCTGGGCGAGCTTTTTAAGCAAAGCGCGTTGCCCGGCATCGGACACAAGAGGATGTGCCGGGCTGTACAAGATGATGAGTTTCTGATGAGCAACCTGGTACTGATTCCGCAACTCGCGAATCGCTGTCACCAATGCGCGCAGGTCTTCCATCATTTCCAGCAGTCCCGCATCTGCGGCAGCCGGTTGTGGGTACCGCGCGGCCATACAATCCTCCCCTTCTCCCCGGTCTTTCAACTGATGCCAGATCTCTTCGGTAATGAACGGCATGAACGGATGCAGCAGGATGCAAATGGAATCAAAGGACGCACGGACAAATTCCAACGTCTCTTTGTCGAGGGGTTCACCATATGGCGGCTTCACCATTTCGAGAAACCACGAGCAGAAATCGTCCCAGATGAACGCATACAAACCCATCAGTGCTTCCGACAGCCTGTATTGTTCAAACTTTCCGGAGATTTCCGCAGCATACTTTGACAGCAAGGATTCAAACCACCTTCTCGCCAGCGCATTGGCCTCCACCACTTCCCCTTGGGCAGTATCTGTCGATTCCCAACCATTGATCAGGCGCAAGGCATTCCACATTTTATTGCAGAAATTCCGACCCTGCTCACAAAGCTTTTCGTCAAACAACAGATCGCCCCCTGCCGGTGAAGAAGAAAGAATACCAAAACGTACTGCGTCAGCTCCGTAATTGTCGATCAACTGCAATGCATCGGGGCTGTTGCCAAGTGATTTGCTCATCTTACGGCGCTGCTTGTCACGGACCATACCGGTAAAATACACGTGATCGAAAGGCCGCACGCCGATATATTCATACCCTGCCATGATCATTCGTGCCACCCAGAGAAAAATGATATCCCATCCTGTGACAAGAACTTTTGTCGGGTAGTAGTATTGAAATTCGGGATTCTTCTCAAACCCGTGAAATACGGTGATCGGCCACAGCCACGATGAAAACCATGTATCGACGACATCTTCATCCTGCCGCAGATCTCCGGGCTGAAGATCCTGTCTCCCTGTCTTCTCTCTTGCTTGTGTCAATGCCGCTTCCGGGGTTTCCGCGACAAACACTTCCGCATCCTCTCCTTTACCCAGGTAATACGCAGGGATGCGTTGCCCCCACCAGAGCTGTCGTGAGATACACCAGTCACGGATGTTCTCCATCCAGTGGCGGTAGACATTCTGATATTTTTCCGGAAAGAATTTAATCTCTCCACTGCGCACGGCGTCCATGGCAGGTGTAGCCAGCGCCTTCATATCGACATACCATTGCAATGAAAGTCGCGGCTCTACCACGACATTCGTACGCTCGGAGCGACCGACCGCATGCCTGTATGGCTCCGTTTTCTCCAAGAGACCCAGAGCTTCGATTTTCTCTGTGATCAACTTTCTGGCATGCTCCCGGCTTTCGCCAATAAAGAATCCCGCTGCCGCTGACATCGTCCCGTCGGGATTCAATACGTCAATAATTTCGAGATCATGTCGCAGGCCGATTTCATAGTCATTCGGATCATGCGCCGGGGTGATTTTCAAAGCCCCTGTCCCAAACTCCTTGTCGACATACGCATCTGAAATAATTGGGATCTCCCTGTTGACAACAGGCACAGTGACGCGTTTCCCCACCAAATCCGTATAGCGCGGGTCATCAGGATGGACTGCAATGGCGGTATCCCCGAGAATTGTCTCCGGCCTTGTCGTTGCAATTGTAATCGATCCAGTTCCGTCAGCGAGAGGATAACGTACAAAGCTTAATGTGGTGTCCTCATCCGAATAGAGCACTTCTTCATTAGAAAGCACGGTTTGCGCCAGTGGATCCCAGTTGACCATTCTGTGACCGCGGTAGATCTTGCCTTTGCGATAGAGATCGACAAAGACCCGGATCACGGCTGCAGAGCGTGCTTCATCCATCGTAAATGCAGTGCGTTCCCAGTCACAGGACGCACCTAGTCGCTGCAGCTGTTGAAGAATGATGCCACCATATTTTTCTCTCCACTCCCAGGCATATTCCAGGAACTGCTCCCGGCTCAACTGGTTCTTCAACATGCCTTTTTCCCGCAGCATCTGTACCACTTTCGCCTCCGTGGCAATAGAAGCATGGTCTGTCCCCGGTACCCAGCAGACATTTTTCCCATCGAGGCGCGCTTTACGGGCCAGGATATCCTGAACGCTGTTGTTGAGCATGTGTCCCATATGCAGGACGCCGGTCACATTCGGCGGTGGAATCACAATGCTATATGGCTCTCTCTCGTCTGGTACGGAATGGAAATACCCTGAAGCTTCCCAATGTTTGTACCATTTTTCCTCGATATCCACCGGATCATATCTCTTAGACAACTCCATCATACACCAACTGTATATCTCAAAAGCGACAAAGATAACGGATGCCCTGTGCAGGAGAAATAGGGGAAGTAGGGGAAATAGGAGAAATGGGAGAAATGGGAGAAATGGGGGAAGTGGCGTTATATCAACCGAGAAGGGAATCCACCAAAACGCCCCAACTTTGCATCTGCAGATCAAAGACCAGCGAATGACCGAGCAACAGATCATCCGGGGTTGTCAGTCGGAGAATCCGGCAGCACAGAAGGTGCTATATGAGACATGGGGACCACTGTTGTTTGGG
This sequence comes from uncultured Bacteroidota bacterium, assembly GCA_963746925.1. Classification (GTDB taxonomy): domain Bacteria; phylum Bacteroidota; class Bacteroidia; order Chitinophagales; family Saprospiraceae; genus DATDQA01. The sequence continues at coordinate 120,654 of CAVVDK010000015.1, read as the reverse complement.
GTGGTGCGGAGATATCTCTCCAATAGTGCCGATGCGGAAGATGTGTTTATCGAAGGAATGTTCAAGATCCTGACGAAGATCAGGACGTTCAGACAGGAAGGCAGTTTCGAGGGGTGGATGCGGCGGATCATGGTAAATGAAGCTTTGATGTTTTTGCGCAAACACAGCAATTTCCATCTGGTGCGCGATATAGAACCTCGCGATGTCCAGGAATCGGCTTCCATAGAACAGGACATTTACGCCAATGAAATTCTTAGCCTGTTGGATGAATTGCCTGCGGGCTATCGGACCGTCTTCAATCTGTACGCGATCGAAGGATATAAACACAGGGAGATCGCTGATACCCTGGGAATCAGTATCAACACTTCGAAGTCACAACTGATCCTTGCGCGGAAACGGATGCAGGAGTTGATAAAAAAAAACACAATCACTAAAACCGGATAAGCCATGAAAGACCTCTTTACTCAGTTCCGCGAGCAGTCTGCGATGATCAAAATCACGCCGCAGAGAGGAACCTGGGAACGCATTAAAGGAAAGCTGGAGGTTCATCAGAGCCACAGAAAAATGGTCTATGCCCGCACGCTGGGTATGGCAGCGGTAGTATTGAGTATCATCGCAGTTTCTGCAGTATTCCTGATCTATGCACAGCATTCACCGGCTGCCAAGAAGGTCGCCTTCACTGTATCCTTCAATGACCTGTCTGCATATCAGGATCATGCAGAGAGTATTTATGATATCAGGAATATCAGAAAATCCCATGCTGATCTCCTGCACTGACGCTCGCCGGTTTCTGTGTAAACATACCCGGGTATTTCTATTCCTGCCCTGCGTGCCCGGCCGTCACTTCACTTCGCTCGAAACAAAACAAGTGAAGTGGTGATTTCACTGTGCGAGACTTGCATATTCAAAGAGCATATCTTCGCAGGGTATCACTATGAGAGAGATTGCCACGATAGCGGATAAACGCCTGGATTTCAAAAAGGTCGGGGATCACCCATTTCTGATTGCGGGACCCTGTAGCGCGGAAGATGAAGTGCAGCTCCTCACCACCGCAAGACAATTGCAGCACGCAGGGATAGGACTTTTCAGAAGTGGTGTGTGGAAGCCACGTACCAGGCCGGGAAATTTTGAAGGAAATGGTGTCGCCGCTTTCGCATGGCTAAAACGTGTGCGGGAAGAAATCCGGATCCCCGTAGCCATAGAGGTCGCAAATCCACAACAGGCACACCATGCCCTGGAACATCAAATCGATGTCCTGTGGATCGGTGCGCGCACGACTGTCAATCCATTTATGGTACAGGATATCGCGGACGCGCTTAAAGGGACTGACGTTCCCGTGCTCGTGAAGAATCCGATCAATCCCGACCTCGAGTTGTGGATCGGCGGAATCGAACGGTTGCGCAAAGCAGGTATCACGCAGATCGGCGCTGTGCATCGCGGATTTTCTACTTATGCAAAATCAAGTTTCAGGTATCCACCATATTGGGAAATACCGATAGAATTGCGTCGAAGGATGCCCGAAATACCGCTCATCTGCGATCATAGCCATATCTGTGGCAACAGGGAGTCGCTACAGTCCATTGCGCAATATGCCCTGGACCTTAATTACGACGGCCTCATGACAGAAGTGCACTATGACCCCGCTCATGCGCTCAGCGATGCACAACAACAACTCACGCCGGAGGCCTATGTGCAGATGATCGCCGGATTGCGCTTTACCAATGCGTTTACTGATGATGAGAAATTCGTCGAGACCCTGGACATGCTCCGGCACAACATCGACGAGATTGATCGCGAGCTCATCGAATTGCTGGCGCGACGCATGGATATTTCGGAACGCATCGGTGCGGTCAAGCGCAAAAACAACATTGCAATCCTGCAGGTTGAGCGTTGGAATGAAATTCTCCGCAACGCCATCGCTCATGGCAGCGAGTTGGGGCTGAGCAAAGAGTTCATCATGAAATACTTATCTGCCATGCACCAGGAAAGTATTGCGAGGCAAACGGATTAGAGAGAAACCTCTGAGAAATGCAGATTGGGAAGGCCGTAAAATTGTCAATGCGATGATACCGCAGGCCACTGCCCCGGGTCCGCTTCATGCATGATCGCGAGAACTTTTTCCACGATATCTTCGACAGAAGGTTTAGAAAAATAGTCGCCATCCGTTCCGTACGTAGGCCGGTGATTTTTCCCGGATAGCGTCTGCGGCGGTGAGTCGAGGTATTGATATCCCCCCTGCACCTCCAGCACTTCGCGCATCATATACCCGGTGGCGCCCCCGGGCACATCTTCATCGACAAACAGGATCCGGTTTGTTTTTTGCAAAGAATGGACGATAATGCTTTCGAGATCAAACGGCAGCAAGGTCTGCACATCAATCACCTCTACGGCAATATCCCAGGCAGCGAGGATCTCAGCAGCTTCGGCGATCTGACGCAGTACTGATCCGTATGACACCAGTGTGATGTCCTCCCCCTCCCTGAGCACTTCCGGCACCCCAAGCGGCAGAGTATATTCTCCGATGTTATCAGGTAGTGTTTCCTTGAGCCGGTAACCATTCAGGCATTCAATGACAAGTCCGGGATCGTTTGACTGCAACAACGTTTTGTACATCCCGGCGGCTTGAACCATATTTCTCGGCACACAGATGCAAATTCCCCGCAGGCTGTTGATGACCATTCCCAGGGGAGAGCCGGAATGCCAAATTCCTTCCAGGCGGTGACCACGTGTCCGGATAATTACTGGCGCCTGCTGCATTCCTGCCGACCGGTGACGCAGTGTTGCGAGATCGTCAGTGAGCGGTTCCAGACCGAAGATGAGGTAATCCAGATATTGGATTTCAGCAATGGGTCTGAGGCCGCGCATGGCCATGCCAATCGCCTGGCCGACAATCGTCCACTCGCGGATCCCTGTGTCGAAGACGCGTTTGTCGCCATATTTCTCCTGCAATCCCGCAAACCCCTGGTTGACATCGCCGATCTTTCCGAGGTCTTCTCCAAATGCGATGATCTCAGGTTGTGCCTCCAGGACTTTGTCAAAAAAAGCATTCAATACCTGGAATCCGTTGACAGATTGAGACACAGCGCTGTAGTGTGGAGGTACTACCGGCACGCGCAAGGCAGACCCGGCATTATCACTGTACAGGTGGGTATGATAGCTTTCAGCAGCCAGCTTCAATTCCCGCTCAAGAAGTGTTTCTAAATCCTGATCGGTTTCATGGCCCGGTTTCAGCAATTCAAAGCGCAGTTTCCTGGCCAGGGCGATCAGGTCACTCCTGAATGGGTTGATCAACTCTGCAAGATGAGAGCGCAATGTTGCAATGGCTGCATTCTCCGGAAATGCGTTTGCCGCACGCTGCAAAATCTGATTGAGCTCTTGCTGTAATATATCGATGTCCTTCCGGTAAGCTGCCCAGGCCCTGTCTCTGGCTTCCCGCACATGTTGTTTCGCTTCTTCATGAATTGTATCGAGATCTTTTGGCGTCGCCAGTGCGTTTTCGATCATCCACTCTCCCATCACTTTGATACAGTCGGCGTCTTGTTCCCACTGCATCCTTTCTGGAGATTTATACCGTTCATGGGAACCTGATGTCGAGTGCCCCTGTGGCTGCGTGCACTCCTCGATATGGAACAACACCGGGATGTGCTGTTCCCTGGTTGTCCGGATACCTTGCTCGTACATCGCACACAAGCCGGGATAATCCCATGCCTTGCCGGTAAAAATCTGGATCCCGTCGCCATATTCGTCGACCCGGAATCCCTCCAGTACACGGGAAATACTCTTCTTCGTTGTTTGTAATTCAATCGGGACAGAAATCCCGTATCCATCGTCCCATACCGATATCGCCAGTGGGACTTTCAGGACAGCAGCCGCGTTGACTGCCTCCCAGAACACCCCTTCGGAGGTGCTGGCATCGCCGATTGTTGCGAAGCACACTTCATTGCCTTTGTCAGAGAATGCTTTGCGTTTGTGCAATGCTTTTACCTCGCGATAAACTTTGGATGCAAGGGCAAGGCCTACTGAACGAGCCATCTGACCGCCTGTTGGAGAAATATCTGCGGAGATGTTGTAATGCTGCGTGTGTTCTTCCCATGTGCCATCCTCCTGCACAGTAGCTGTGGCAAAGTGACAATTCATCTGTCTGCCATGAGACCAGGGATCGTGCGCCACATCGGCGTAGAGCTGTGCGAAATAGTCTTCAATGGTGCCCAGCCCTAATGCCAGAATGATAGTCTGGTCGCGATAATAACCCGAGCGCCAGTCGCCTTTGTGGAATGCATGCGCCAGGGCTACCTGCGGCACCTCTTTTCCGTCTCCCAGAATTCCGAACTTCGCTTTCCCGGTCAACACCTCTCGTCGGCCCATCAGGCTCGCTTCCCGGCTGATACAACACAATCTGTAGTCCTCCATGACCTTCCGGCGATACAACATCTGCGCAGTCATATCAGAATGTTTTGTCGTTGTATCAGTGTCGTGCGTATCTTGTTGCATCATGCGGAATTTGAAGCGGTGCAAAAATACGGCTTACCCGCGTCAACATCATTGCAATGCTTTGTAAATTCGGATAATTCCTGAAAACACTATATACAACGTTGTAAATCAACCTCAAGGCTATACTTCAGTTCTGTTAACGAGACTTTAATGACCCTCCCTCCCCTTGCACGGTTTGCTTAGGACGCGCTATCTTTACACATCTTAATCACAAACACTACACGTATCATCATGAAAAAAATCACAAGCGTAGCCATTCTGTTGATGTCTGTGGTCATGGTATGGGCACAGCAACCTAAACCATCATCGCCGACAGTTCCTTTGCAAAAAGATGACACTGCTGTGGACACGGCCAAAGGTGGACCGATCATGACTCTCGCTTCTGACGTGATCGATTATGGCAATATCGAATATGCCGGTGATCCGCTCAGGACGGTCGCATTCACAAATACCGGTACAGCACCTCTGATCATTTCTAATGCGAAGGGAAGTTGCGGATGTACAGTGCCTGAATGGCCTCACGACCCGATCCAACCGGGGGAGACTTCGGAAATTAAGGTACGCTATGACACAAAACGTCCTGGTCCGATCAACAAGACAGTGAAGATCACGACGAATGAAGCTGGAACTAACACGCATACCCTTCGCGTCATCGGCCATATTGCTGCCCAGGAGCCCCAGGGTGATGCGCTGCCGAAGAAGGAAGGTGTGATGAGTAACGGCGGGGGTAATTAATATACTCACCAGGACAACATTTTGCAAAGCCCTGTGGAATTCCACAGGGCTTTGTCGTTTACTCCCATACTTGATTTGACCAAAACCAGATTTGTGATCTTTGCCCAGTCTAAACCAGTTCCTGATGATCATTTTGTTGTCCCCTGCCAAGTCTCTCGATTTTTCAGCTACGTCAGCACGAAGATCCACTTCACCGCGCATGCTCCGGGATACACATGCTCTGATGGATATTTTGAAGACAAAAAGCGCCAGGGACATCGGCAAGCTCATGTCGATCAGCCCGAAACTTGCGCAGCTCAACAAAGACCGGTATATGGCCTTCTCTGATCATCCGGACAACGGCTCTGCAAAGCAAGCGATCCTCGCCTTCAAAGGAGATGTCTATATCGGTCTGGAAAATGATACGCTTTCGGGTGATGACCTCAAGTGGGCGCAGACCCATGTGCGCATCCTTTCAGGCCTGTATGGTGTACTGAGACCGATGGACCTGATCCAGCCCTACCGTCTTGAAATGGGTACCGCATTGCGCAATGCCCGTGGCAAGAATCTCTATGACTATTGGGACGCGCGGATTACTGATATCCTGAATCAGGATCTCAGAAAAAGTAAATCCGATGCAATCATCAATCTTGCATCCCAGGAATATTTTGCTGCTGTCAAGCCGGAGTTTCTCAAAGGCCGCGTCTTTAACGTCAGCTTCCTGGAGAAACGCAATGGCAAATACAAGTTCATTTCTTTTACGGCGAAAAAAGCGCGTGGCTGGATGTGTAGGTTTCTCATCGACCGCCGGACTTCTTATCCGGAAGAGATGCAGAAATTCACAGGAGAGCGATTCCGCTTTGCTAAATCCTTATCCTCGGAATTTGAATACGTCTTTACGCGACCTGGCAAATAGTGCCTGCCCCTGGTAGCCCGCTGTTGCCGGAACAGACTCTTTGTTTCCTCAATTGTTATGAGAGACGCCATTTTAAAACTTGAGAAGACAGCCCTCGCGCTTGAACCCGAAGCGGGGATCCGGCAGAAATATGATCAGGCCATTCATCAGTACGCGGATCACTTTCTCGACGGACTTCCCGATGCCAAAGGATATGTCAAGGAGGATACGTCTGCTCGACTAGACACATTCCCCATCCAGGAAACCGGGCGTGCGCTCCATACACTTCTGGACATTCTCGATCAGACAGTGGATCGTCCGGGCATCAACCCTGCCTCGGGCGGCCACCTTGGGTACATTCCCGGAGGCGGACTGTATCCCTCTGCGCTGGCGGATTTCCTTGCAGACGTGACAAACAGATATGCCGGCGTGTACTTTGCCAATCCTGGTGCTGTGCGGATGGAAAATCAAATGGTGCGCTGGGCCGCTGACCTCGTTGGATATCCACAGGCGTCGCTGGGCACCCTGACTTCCGGCGGCAGTATCGCCAACCTGGTGGCAATCACCACGGCACGGGATGCTCTGCACCTGACTTCCGCAAAAATTCCCTCTGTGGTGATCTACGCCACTGCGCAGACGCACCATAGCGTCGACAAGGCGATCCGGATTGCAGGCATGACAGAAAGCATCTTACGCCGTATTCCGCTTGATGCACAGTTCCGGATGGATCCGCAGGCCCTGCAATCTCAGATCCGCCGCGACAAGACGTCCGGACTCCTGCCTGCGATCATCATTTCCTCGTTGGGATCTACTGACACCGGGTCTGTCGATTCGATTCCTGAGATATCTGCCATTGCCCGTGAGGAGGCCCTTTGGATGCATGTGGACGGCGCCTATGGAGGGTTCTTTCAGTTAGTTCCGGAACTCAGCGCTCTGTTCGACGGCGTGGATGCGACGGACAGCTATATCCTTGATCCGCACAAAGGGCTATTTCTACCTTATGGTACCGGGACTGTGCTGGTGCGCGAACGGGCAATTGCTCCATGCCTCATACTGGTACCAGGCAAACTATATGCAGGATGCGGAAAACCCGGAACTATATTCCCCGGCAGAGTTGTCGCCGGAGCTCACTCGACATTTTCGCGCTTTGCGGATGTGGCTGCCATTACAGCTTTTTGGACTGTCGCCATTCCGGGCAGCGCTCACGGAGAAGTGGATGCTTGCGCAATATTTTTTCGAAAAAATCCGGGAAGAGGGATTTGAAACCGGACCCCAGCCCCAGCTTTCCGTGGTCATCTATCGCTATCCCCGGGGAACCGGCGACGCCAACGCCTTTAACAGGGACCTTGTAATGGCACTGCATCAGGACGGGCGCATTTTCATCAGCTCTACAATGATCGATGGGGTGTATTGGCTCCGCCTGGCAGTGCTGAGTTTCCGCACACACCTGTCACATATCGACCTGCTGTTGGAGATGCTCAGGGCGGCCAGAGATACGACACTAAAGTCTTATGTGAAATCGCATTGACGCTCAGGGATGCGTCCTGTTCTCAGCAAGAGTACGCAGATTTTCGATCGTTTTGAGAGGTCCACCATATGCCAGTTGATTCGCGAGCCACGACGGAACATACCCCCCGGGGTTGGCTTCTACCAGATATTCGATATCACAGCCGGATTTGTTGCGGTCAACTCTCCAATAGCCCCTGTAACTGAGGAATTCTATTGCGTCTCTTGGGGATTGCATATAGCGCGGAACGGATTCAAAATGCAGCATCGCCCGGTCGGTGTCTTCTTCCTCAAGTGTCATTTTGGCGACACAAAACCTGTTTTGCACAGGCCAGGGGGTGTCCTCATAAGTGTACACATAATCCACAGATTCGGAAGACTCATCAATGACCTGGCTGTCGGTGATGTTATTCATCCACAGTTTATAATTGCCATAATCAGTGAGAATTGCGACCACGGTTTCAAAAGGCGCATTGACAGACGCAATGGCTTTGACCTGCCTGAACTGGGAGCCCTCCACTGCGCGAGAGTAAACTTTGACCCCTGCAACTTCTGATTCCAGTTTCCACCCTTCAGCGCTGCTCATAGCGGCTGAAATTCCCATATAAAGGAACGTCATGATCAATGCGCAACAAAAGAATCGGAATTGCCTCATAGACTATGGATTGGGGCTTCTAACTTTGTTCTCTTATCACAAAAACGATCCATGTGCCAAAATGTGCACCATTTGATGGTTTTAACAGTCGCTGTGGTATGCCTTCTGGCGGGCTCTTCCTGCAAGAACGAAAGCGCCGGACACAGCGCAGCGGTCGACGCTGAGAAGGACTATTTCTCTGACTATACCAGCCCGGAGAACAAATGGGGGTTTATCGACACGTTCGGGCGTGTGGTAATCCCAGCGCAATATGACCAGGTCTCTGCATTTCAGGAAGGCCTCGCACCCGTCAATTTCGAGGGGCGATGGGGCTATATCGATCATCGGGACACCCCGGTCATCCCGTTTAAGTTCAGGGCTGCCTGGCAGTTTCGGGGTGGTAAGGCGCGCGTCCTGAATTTTGATGGCTCTCCTTGTTTCATTGATCACAGCGGTCATACCGTGTGCCCCGATCATACCCTTGAATTGTATGACTTCAGCGACGGCCTGGCAGTCTGCGGACAAGGCGGGCTCTTTGGTTATATCGACACTACAGGGAAAACTGTGATTCCTCCCCGCTATATTGAGGCATGGCCATTTGACAAAGGTGTCGCACGTGTTGCACTGCAGGATGGCCAGGGTTTGATCGACCGAAGTGGCGCCTTTCTCCTGAAACCGGAGTATCAGCACGTATCGTTGCCGGCAAACGGACGCATCCTCGTACAGCAAGAAAACAGATATTTCTACCTCGATCTGCAGGGTGATCACATGGGTGGCAGATATCTGCATGGAACGCCATATTCCGATGGAGTGGCAGCAGTAGCTGATACATTGGGATGGTACCTGATGGACCTGCATGAGCATCCTTTGATTGAGGCGCGATACGACCAGATCAGACCGGCAGGCGAGGCGCATTGGATTGCCCGTAACGGAACATACCAGGCCTTGCTGGATCATCAGGGGCATATCCTTACACCATTCAGATATGATCAGATCAATACATTTTCAGAAAACTACGCTGGCTACCTCAAGGGTCATTTATGGGGTTTCCTGGATACCGCGGGAAACGAAATCACGCCACCACAGTTTGGGTTGGTGTGGGATTTCCACGAAGGCATGGCACGCGCTGCATTCAAAGATGGCACAGCCTATATCAATACCAAAGGGATGGTGCCTTTCAGGCCCGGGTATACAGAAATACGGGACTTCAGCGAAGGGCTGGCACCGTTTCAGGAGTGATGCCACCTCGGAATGTGGATTGCGCCACGCCGACTGAACGTCGTTCGGCCGGGGACATGCGCCGGCTGCATGGAGAGAACGTTATTATGACGGACCTGTATTGAAGGATCTTGTGATCGTCACTAAAGCCTGCTTATAGTAAAGCAGTCAACGTGGTATTCGGCTCATTAAATCAATCAATCCACTATTCATCACCCTGCGAACAGCAAACAGCATTTCTATGTGTTACGACATTGCATATTTCACGAAGAAGATAGAAGCATACGAGCAGCGCTTCGGGGTGACATATGGTGACACTTCTGTCATTCCCGCGTACCATGCGAACGGATTCGACCATCCGATGGTCCCTGTGATTACTGGTCATGATCCGGGGCTGCTGCAACTGTTCTCATGGGGGCTGATACCCTTCTTCATCAAAGACCTCAAAGCGGCTGCCAGAATCCAGAAGAGTTTGTTAAACGCACGAGACAACACCCTCCTGCAGAAGCCGGCATTCAAGCATGCCGCACAGCGTCGCAGGTGCCTGGTGATCGTAGATGCCTTTTATGATTACCACTGGCACAATGGCAAGAGCTATCCCTACCTCATCCGGATGAAAGACAATGCCCCTTTCGCGATTGGCGGCGTGTGGGAGAAATGGAAATATGAAGACACCGTTTCGCTATACGTTCGCCATCATCACTACTGATCCAAATCCAATGCTGGCATTTATCCATAACGAACCCAAAGCCAGTGACACACCGCGGATGCCCTTCATTGTACCCTACATGAAGTACAACAATGGATCTCACCGGATCTTGCAGAAGATGCCATCCTTCCAATGATCAAGCCTTATCCTGAAGAAGAAATGGAAAACTATACGGTAGGACGTCTCAGGGGAAAAGCCTATCCGGGAAATGTCCCTGAAGTGATGCGTCCTGTACACTATTCCGACCTTACCACTGAACAGGGGTCGTTGTTTTAACTACAGTGCAAAGAGATCACATATTGGCGATGATCTCATCACCGAACTCTGAACACTTCAGCTTTTTCGCGCCTTCCATAAGCCTGTGGAAATCATAGGTCACATGTTTTTTGGCGATGGCCCCTTCGATGCCTTTTTCTATCAGTTCGCCAGCCGCACCCCATCCGCAGGTAATCGAACATCATGACACCGGAAAGGATCAATGAACTCGGATTGACTTTGTCGAGTCCTGCATATTTCGGTGCCGTCCCGTGCGTCGCCTCAAAAATGGCATGGCCGGTAGTGTAGTTGATGTTGGCTCCGGGAGCAATACCAATGCCGCCGACCATCGCCGCAAGTGCGTCGGAGATGTAATCCCCGTTGAGATTCAGGGTGGCGATCACATCGTATTCGGATGGACGCAACAAGATCTGCTGCAGGAAGGCATCGGCGATCACATCCTTGATGAGGAGTGCACCAGATTCCAAGGCGGCTTTTTGTTCGGCATTCGCAGCCTCTTCACCAAGATCTTTCTTGGTACGCTCCCACTGCATCCATGTATAGACCTGAGCTCCAAATTTACGTTCTGCCACGGCATAGCCCCATTCTTTGAATTTACCTTCCGTATACTTCATAATATTCCCCTTGTGGACAAGGGTGAAGGATTTACGCTGCTTGCGCAGAGCATATTCAATTGCAGCGATGACGAGGCGTTCTGTTCCTTCCACCGAGACAGGTTTGATGCCAAGCGAAACGGTATTGGGGAAGCGGATTTGAGTGACACCCATTTCATCGATCAGGAAGCGCTTCAACTTCTCATTTTCAGGAGTACCATTGAGATATTCGATGCCCGCATAGATGTCCTCTGTGTTTTCACGATAGATGACCATATCCACCTTGCCCGGCTCTTTGACCGGTGAGGGCACGCCTTGATACCATCTGATGGGCCGGACACAGGCATACAGGTCAAGTTTTTGACGCAAGGCGACATTGAGTGATCGAATGCCCCCGCCCACCGGGGTCGTCAGCGGACCTTTGATCGCCACTTTGTACTGGTCAATTACATCCAGCGTCTGCTGGGGCAGCCACTCTCCTGTCTTGTTGAAGGCCTTTTCACCGGCCAGAACTTCAAGCCATTCGATGCGTCTGGCGCCGCCGAATGCCTTTTCAACCGCAGCGTCAAAGACACGTACCGATGCAGCCCAGATATCCGGACCAGTACCATCGCCTTCGATAAAAGGAATGACCGGTGTGTCCGGCACATTCAGTGCGCCATTGTGAACAGTGATATTGTTTGTTGTAGCCATGTTTCAGGTATTCCCGTTTACATCCGTATGAAAAAAGTCCGGCAAAAGTAAGAACCGAAGCGCAATCAGCAGCATGATGGTAAACCCTTTTCCCCAAGAGGAGATCCGCAGTGTGCACAGATCGTTGAATGCGTTCAGTGAAGCTGGGTCCGGAACACCTTAAAAATCGTCGTCATCATCCCGTTCAGTTGTAGACTCATCGGGAATGTCTTCGATATTTTCCTCTGGTTGTTCGGTGACGTATTCGGACATGTAGTCCAGGTCAGAATATTTGTCCTCATAATCAAAGCGCACTTCTTCTTTGAGTTGGCCCAACTCATTGTAGTCTTGATCTGACTGTACAATGTCCTGAGCTTCCTGTTTGGTCATGCGCACGAGGTAATACTTGTCATCAGTCTCGAATGGCAGTGCGCTCACTTTGATGCCATCCTTGTCTGTGAAATAAATAAGCGATTTCGCAAAACCGTAAGGATATGCGAGCTTGATCTGTTCCTGCACAGACTGATCCAGCTTATCATAGTCTTTGATGACTCTCGGTTTGGGTTGTGCCATAGTACACCGTTAGTTTTTCATACGAATGCGGCTGGTCGATGCCTTCTAATGGTTGTATAATTTTCCCGATGCAAGAATAGCTTTTTTTACTGAACACGAATCCCCCCCGGTTGGCATTTTGTGCAACCAACCGGCGTGACTTCCCAAGGTGCGCAAGGTACAACGCGCGTCAGAATTTTCGATACATGCGCTCAATTCCCCGCTCGTTTGTGTTCATAAAAAAAGCCCATCCGGACCGGATGAGCTTTTCTGTTTCGGACCTCGGCAGGAATCACTTTGCCGTTGCGGGAGCACTCAGCGATGCAAATACGGACTTCATGTTGTCCAATGCAGCCTCGGTCTTTGTCTTTGCCGCATCATACGCAGACTGCCAGGCAGTCACTTTGTCTTTGGCTTGCGCGATCAGCGTGTTGAGATCGTTGACTTGTGTATTGACATCGCCTTCCAGCTTGCCGGATGCGAGGCCATCTGTCAATGCCTGTACTTTAGTTGATTCTTCACCCCAGGTCTTTGTGAATTCCGCGATTTCTGTGCGAATGGGTGCAAACCCCTGTAACGACTGAACAAAGTCGTTTTGTGCAGTTTCCCAGGTTGACTTTTGGTCTGGTTTCAATTTAGCCAGGACATCATCACTCAACTTGTACTGGCCAGCCATCTTGCTGTAGTCAGACAATGAAGAGGTAATGTTGCTAGCCAGCTCCGTCACGGAAGCCGTGGCGGCAGTCCAGTCCGTTGACAACGCTTCGATACCTGCACGATACTGCTCAACTCCGGCACATGATAAGAGTACGGCCGGGAGGAACAACAAAAGCATTCTTTTCATAGAAAAGTGATTTAATTAAGGTCAAATGTAGTGCTGAGAAGGGGTTGCTGATCTCACTTGCCCTGTCATTTACAAATCATTCGTAATCAGCAAGGGTAAACCCTTGTCCTGTCTGGCATTTTTTGACGGCCGGCGCCTACCTAAAACTGCCATCTTCGGGCATTTTTTGAATCTTCATGCATTATTTATCCAACCGTTCCTGTCACGGGATGCCATACAGAACACTGCGCGCATGCATCAACGACCTCGAAAAGCAAGGGGAGCTTGTGGTTATTCGTGAGCCGGTAGACCCTATCCTGGAAATGGCCACGCTCCACCGGAGGATATATGCTGCGGCCGGACCTGCATTGTATTTTGAGCAAGTGACCGGATCTCCGTTTCCGGCTGTCTCAAATCTCTTTGGCACATCTGCAAGGACCCATTTTCTCTTTAGGGACACCCTGGCAACTCTGCAAAAAGTGATCGCCCTCAGAGAGGATCCACTCCGTCTGCTCAGGAAACCCTGGACGCACAGTGCTGAAATCCTGACAGCGCTCAAAGCTATCCCTCGCCGCGTCCGCACTTCCATCCCCGTCACATATGCCACCACCACGCTGTCCCGGCTCCCACAGCTGGTGTCCTGGCCTCAGGACGGCGGCGCATTCATTACGCTACCCCAGGTCTTCACGTTGCCACCGGGAGAGCGGAATCTCATGGAAGGAAATCTTGGCATGTATCGCATCCAGATCAGCGGCAATGAATTTATTCCTGATCAGGAAGCGGGTATGCACTATCAAATCCACCGCGGGATTGGTGTGCATCACACTTTGTATTCCCATCAGGACATGCCATTTAAGGTCTCTGTCTTTGTTGGAGGGCCTCCTGCAGCATCCGTGGCTGCGGTGATGCCCTTACCGGAAGGGCTCAGCGAACTTACTTTTGCCGGCATGCTTGGTGGACGCCGGTTCAGATATGCCTGGAGAGATGGCTATGTCTTGTCAGCAGACGCAGACTTTTGTATTACCGGAACTATCCTGAAGGACGTCCGTAAACCTGAAGGACCGTTTGGCGATCACCTGGGATATTACAGTCTGCAGCATGATTTCCCGGTACTGAAAATCGACAAAATATATCACCGCAAGAACCCGGTTTGGCCTTTTACCGTTGTAGGGCGACCACCACAGGAAGACAGCAGTTTCGGCCAACTGATCCATGAACTGACGGCGCCATTGATTCCCCATGAGTTTCCGGGCGTCAGGGAAATCAATGCTGTAGATGCCGCCGGCGTACATCCGTTATTATTGGCCATCGGCAGCGAACGCTATATGCCATTCCGGGAACGCCGTCCCGAAGAGATCCTGACACAGGCCAACCATCTGCTCGGACAGGGACAAACCAGTCTCGCAAAATATTTGCTTATCGCTGCCGACGGTGATGATCCTGAACTTTCTACCCGGGACGTTCTCCATTTTCTTCTTCACGTCTTGTCGCGCTTCGACCCCATGACCGACGTACACTTTCAAACGCACATGTCGATGGACACGCTGGATTATTCCGGCACGGGTTTTAATGCAGGTTCCAAAGTCGTCATTGCTGCTTGTGGCCCCCCCAGGCGCATTCTTACCACGATCCTTCCACAGCTCACCCTTCCATCCTGGGCCAGGGATCCTGTACTTGCCGCTCCGGGAATACTGGCTGTGAGCGCACCACCATTTCGCGATACCGAACACACTGCAGCTGCCGTAGCGGAAATGGAGCGCTTCATTGGCTCCCAACAGTTAGAAGGCTTACCTCTGATCCTGCTGGTGGATGATGCGCCGTTTGTCGCCTCCACGCTGCATAATTTTCTTTGGGTTGCATTCACACGCTCAAACCCCTCGCATGATATTTATGGTTTCGGCGCCGTGACCACCCATAAACATTGGGGATGTAGAGGACCGGTTGTGATCGACGCCAGGATCAAGCCCCATCATGCCCCTGTGCTGGCAGAGGATCCGGAGGTCTTGAAAAAGACCGACAGGTTTTTCCGGAGTGGTGCTGTCCTTGCCAGGTGGGGGTGATGTTGAGTCTCTGTTCTCAGCCCAGTATAGACTGCTGACAGAAGACTGCAGAGTGCCCACTGTAGACTGAAACTGCTATTCTGATAGAAGAATCCTGAGGTTCGTTGGGAGGTAGTTTTTCATCCCGGTCCGCGTTTGCTTACTCCAACCCAGAGTGTGTCCATTGAAGCGCACGAGATGCCATCCCCCTCTGTCCGATTGCAACGGCAGCGGGTTTTTGCGCAAATAATTCAATGCCTCGTGTTTGTTAAGATCGATCGCAGGCAAATGCACATTGACGTCATTGAGTAAGGCCAATGCATGGGCAGGAGTAAAAACAGTTTTGTTGTAATGACCGATGTGTGTACCCATCACCAGTCCCCGGTATGTTTCGAAGGGCTCGCAGTCGATTTGGCTCTGCAGCAGGGTCACTCCTTTCGCACCATACGGGTAAAGCCGGATAGTATCCCAATCGGCATCAGGTTTCAGCCAATGCGTCAATTCCTGCTGCGAAAATGCCGTTTTCTGCTCTGGGGGACGCTTACGGCGTTTGTGAATTGCATCATCTTCCGGAGGATGTCCGGGTTTTTTCAGAGCGCTGCAAAAGAGTCCTTCGCCACGCACTTTGTGCGGGAAAAATGCATATCCGACGCTTTCGCGATTTTTTGTTGTACTGATACCCCATCCCGGATCTATTTCCACCTCCAGGGAGTGCATCCCGTATTCCTGTGAAAGCCAAACCACCTGATCGATGTTTTCATGGTCGTTGAAGGTACATGTGGTATAGATGAGCACACCTCCCGGTCGGAGCATTCGGACAGCTTCGTGCAGAATGCGCCGCTGTCGGAGGCTGCAGTGTATGACATGTTCCGGACTCCACTGTGCACGCGCAGCCAGATCTTTTCTGAACATCCCTTCCCCTGAGCACGGGGCATCTACGACGATGAGATCAAACGTGGCACTCCATGGCATCGCAGAAGGGTCAGCACAGGAGCGGAGGGTGTTCGCGTATCCCCATTTGTCCAGATTGTATTGCAGGATATTCCAGCGTGCGCGATTGACCTCATTGCTGACCAGAAGACTTCCCGGCGACATTCCCGAAAGCAGCATCACCGATTTGCCACCTGGAGCAGCACACAGGTCGAGGACTCTCAACGGTGTATCCGCGGGAAGCACACTTTTGAGCACATGCATCAGAAAAACCGAGGATGCCTCCAGCACATAATAACAACCGGCATGAAACAACGGATCAAGAGTAAACACAGGCCGTTCTTCCAGGAAGCCGGCATCTGTACACCAGGGCACCGGCCTGAAATGAAAATGATCCGGAGCCGGATGTTTCAGTCGATTCAGAAAAACGGCGGTTGCGGGTGCATCGTTGATGGCCTCAAGGAATTCCGGTGCTTCTTCACCCATCTTCGCATGAATCATCGCCTCAAATCGGCGATCCAGCGGGAGATATTCTTCCGTTCGTGCCATCCGGGTAAATGTACAGAATGTCCATCGCCGGCGTCACGTATTGAATGCGTCTCCGCGTCAATATTGTCGTCATGCCAAAGAGAGATAAAAGCCTACATTAGTGCCTTTTAACATCACTCTATGAAGACACTCAAACGCCTGACAGCATTCACGATTGCATTTCTGTACCCCTTGCTGAATTATGGTGAAGGCCTTGATGCCAGGATCGACGCATGGTTTAGTCCCTACGCGACGAAGTGGGAGCATTTTGTATTCACTTCCATCCCGATCGGCGGTGGGTTGTCAGTACCAATCGTCCTGATTGTCCTGGTTTTCGGAGCTAGTTTCTTTACGGTGTATTTCGGTTTTGTCAATGTCCGGCGTTTTGGGCTGGCCATCCGTGTGGTGCGTGGTTTGTATGACGAGTTGGAGGGCGCATTGAAGCCGCTCAAGCCTAGTGTGCGTGTGGAAGAAGGTGATGTGATCGATACCATTCGTATAGAACCACACCAGGGAGAAGTCAGCCATTTTCAGGCGCTGTCATCTGCGGTGTCAGGTACGGTAGGACTCGGGAATATCGCCGGGGTTGCTGTGGCGATCGCCATCGGTGGTCCGGGTGCCACATTCTGGATGATCACTGCGGGATTGCTGGGGATGTCCTCGAAGTTCGTCGAATGTACACTCGGTGTTAAATATCGCGATATCGATGCACAGGGGACAGTGTATGGAGGCCCGATGTATTATTTATCCAAAGGGCTGAAGGAAAGAGGTATGGCGGGGTTTGGAAAAGTGCTGGCAGTGGTCTTTGCGATATTGTGTATCGGGGCGAGTTTTGGTGGAGGGAATGCCTTCCAGTCTAACCAGGCTGCTGCACAGGTCATGGATAGCCTAAACGTCCACGCCGGTTTCGCAGGGGCATTGATCGGCGTGTTTTTCGCGGTCATTACAGGCATTGTGATTATTGGTGGTATTAAAAGAATTGGTTCTGTTGCAGAGCGACTGGTACCTGCCATGGCACTCATTTATGTCGTCGCATCCCTCATTGTCATTTTTGCCAATATCAGTTTTGTGGATGATGCCTTTATGCTGATCATCAAAGGTGCGTTCGTACCAAAAGCCATCGCGGGCGGTTTTATTGGAGTATTGATCCAGGGATTCCGGAGGGCGGCGTTTTCAAATGAGGCCGGTGCCGGATCTGCATCGATCGCACACTCCGCAGTGAATACGGCCTATCCGGCCAGCGAAGGTATTGTCGCGTTACTGGAGCCATTTATTGATACGGTTGTGATTTGCACCTTGACAGCATTGGTGATCATTTTCTACAATTCGGGGCAATATTTTGATTACGGCCATGTGGTCAATAATAGTGTCGTCATGACGGCAACCGGAGAGCAGCTCGGAGGGGTAAACCTGACCTCTGCGGCGTTTAATTCGGTCATCCCCGGATTTTCATATGTGTTGTCTCTTGCTGTAATTTTATTTGCGTTCTCTACGATGCTTTCGTGGTCCTATTACGGGTTAAATGCCTGGAAATATTTGTTTGGCAGATCGATGCTTGCAGACATGTCCTTCAAAGTGCTTTATCTCGTTTTTGTGGTCATCGGCGCGGCCGCGACACTGGATTCCGTGATCAAGTTTTCGGATGCCATGATCCTGGCGATGGTCTTTCCGAATATGATCGGTCTGCTGCTCTTGTTTCCGAAAGTGCGTGAAGAACTGAACAGGTATCTCGCCGCAATCAGAAATTTCAAACGGAGTACTACGTAATACTGTTGCATCGGGTTTACTTACTCCTCGGATCGAATATCGGGGACCGCATTCAATGGCTGACGCTGGCACGCCATCAAATCGAGCGGCGCATTGGTCATATCATCCTCATTTCGCAACTCTATAAATCAGCCCCATGGGGCGTGACAGATCAGCCGGAATTTGTCAATCAGGCCATTGGTTTAGAGACGACATTGCATCCGTTGGCGTTGCTTGCAGCGACCCAACAGATTGAACGCATGGCAGGGCGACAGAGATCGCAGCACTGGGGACCAAGGACGCTCGATATTGACATCTTGTTCTACGATGACCTTGTGGTGCACTCCCGTTTGCTTTCTATCCCCCACCCCCAATTACCACAACGCAATTTTGCACTGATCCCACTGTGCGAGATCGCTCCTGATGTGATTCACCCTGTCTTACAATTGCCCATCCATACCCTTCTTGAACACTCCACAGATCAGTCCGAAGTGGCTATCTTGGCCGACCGATGAGCCATCCTTTCCCATATCAATATATCTGTATTGAAGGCAATATTGGCACGGGGAAAACCTCGCTCTGCGAAAAACTCGCTGAGGACTACAACTGCCAGCTCATCCTAGAAGAATTTGCCGATAACCCTTTCCTGAAGTATTTCTATGAAGATCCTGCACGCTACGCATTTACGGTGGAGTTGTTTTTCATGACCGAGCGCCACAAACAACTTCAGCATGATCTGCACAACCGTTCATTGTTTTCCGATTTTATGGTCTCGGATTACTTCTTCTGGAAGACAGTGATTTTTGCGAGCAAGACGCTCAGTGACGAAGAATACCGGCTTTTTCTTCGCCTCTTTCATATCCTCAACAACAACTTTCCCAATCCGGACCTCCTGGTATATCTGCATCGCAGCCCTCAAAAGCTCCTGGAACAGATTCAGGTCAGAGGCCGGTATTATGAGCAACGCATTACAGTAGAATACCTGCAGCGCATTCAGGACAGCTACTTTGAGTTCTTTCGCAGCCAGCTTTCCTACCCCATTCTGGTGCTGGAGGTAGAACACCTGGACTTTGTCAACGAGAAAGATCATTACGATGAACTTGTCCGGCTGATGAGTCGTCAGTATCTACCCGGCGTCCACCGTATCAGTCTGCACCTGTAGTCGACGCCAGGGGCAAACTCAGCCCTACTCATAATACACGCGCAATGATTCGACCTTTAAGCGTGCCTTCAACCAACTTCGAATATTTTGCTTTGTCTGTTCTCTCATGGTGTCCTGTGTCGTTCCAAAGACGACGATGGCTGCGCGTTGCGGAGTATTGAGAGAGTCCGTAAAAAACTGCGTTTCTGAGTAGGCACAAGATTTAATCCCGGGGAATAACGGCTGAATTTCTTTGAGCAACTGTCTTCCGACGACAGCCGTACTGTCTTCCGCTGACTGCCTGGACTGCAGCAACGATGTCAGGCGCTGGACTTCTGCCGTCAGGGTCTCCGACTTGGTTCGGCTTTCATTCAACACGTCGAACGACAGCCCCTGTTTGATCGCGATCTGGACATTGCCGAGATCAAAATCTGCGGCTTTGTCCCGGATCTGCGCCTCCTGATCCTGTGATAAAGTGCTCCCGCCATAGGTGAGAGTGACACGCCGGGATTTCGCATCTATGCTGCCTTTGAGCAGGTAATTGCCTTCGAAAATGCTCACGTTGTCTACAAAGCGTCCTGCGTTTTCTGAAAATTGCTCTTTCTGCACGAGCCTGTAGCCAAAATAAATACTCGGCAATAATGTCACCAGGATCACCGCTGTAATCCAACGGTTCAATCTTCGGCGCTTTTCATCATCGACGACAGTGCGGAAGGGAAATTTTAATATTTGAGTTACAACGACGCTCGCAAATGCAATAAAAACGGAATTGATTGCAAAAAGGTAGAGGGCACCAAACAAGAAATTGAATTGTCCGGTTGCCAGCCCGTACCCCGCCGTGCACAACGGCGGCATGAGTGCCGTCGCGATGGCGACCCCGGGAATCACATTGCCTTTGTGACGGCTCCCGATGGCAACGATTCCGGCCATTCCTCCAAATAATGCGATGAGCACATCATAAATCGTCGGGCTGGTCCGCGCAAGTAATTCTGAATGCGCTGCCGAAACAGGGCTGATCATGAAGTACAGCGTAGATGCAAACAACCCCGCTGAAACAGCAAACGTATAATTCTTAACCGCTTTGCGAAATAAAGGAAGGTTATACGTGGCCAGGCTGTATCCCATGCCGTTGATCGGACCCATGAGCGGTGAGATCAACATCGCGCCGATCACGACTGCCGTGGAGTTCATATTCAGCCCGATCGATGCAACGATGATCGCAAAAATGAGGATCCACAGGTTAGTCCCTTTGAAGATAATATCTGTCTCTATTGACTCATGGATCTTCTCGTAGTCTTCTATCTCACTCTCAAGATTGAAATATCGCAACAGCCTGCGGAAGAGGCTCTCCATGGTGCGTCTTGTTTGTTGTATTTGTGCCATCTGCCAGGAATTGAGCCGGGTAGCCTGGAATACCCTTCAAAGATAGGAGACATGCGCTCACACCGACATCTATCGCAAAGACCGATGCAACCAGGTACGGACCGAGATTTTACGACATGTCCGCGTACAACAGCTGCTGAATACCCGGGCAGAACTCAGGTCCTCAGCCGACAATCCGTTTACCGGCTTTCAAACAGGATCAACCTCCAGCGTTGGCTACAACTGGCTTTCGCAAAACGACCAAAGGCATAATTGACCTCCACCATAAACTGGGCGGCCGTCGCATGCGACTTCGTGTAATTTGCAAAATGCGAAGTCTGTGTAGCCGGAAAATCGTTCTCCTTGCCCTGGGCTGAAACCATATCGTCGAATGCCCAGTGCAGGCGTACTCCGGCCTGCACGGAAAGTAACTCCGTGCCCGCGAGATAGCTTCCGAATCCGAAGACGATCAACTTATAATTGTCGACAAAATTTGGACTGACATCCTGTTTTGGGCTGCCATTCACTGAAGAGTTGACCTGGCGCAAGAAACTGATCTCAGGGCCGATTTCTACATACGCGCCATTGCCGCTATAGCGGTACATGATGAGCAGGTCATTGTGCTTCCAGTCGTAGTCGTGACTGCCATTCCCCGGAAGATCGAAGTTCTGCTTGGATTTGGAGCCCATGAAGTCCACAGTAAACCCGTGATGATCATGAAAATGTACACCCAGTTTTCCACCAAAAGTGTAGCCGCTTGTCAGGGCATAACCATATTTCCCGTCATCTGAGATATTCTGATTGAAGAGAAAAGTGGGGCCATAACCTCCCTTGATACCTGCATCAAAGAAAATCTGCCCGAAGAGCGGACTGAGTGCCGCTGTCAGCACAAGTGTCAGTACTATTTTCATGGCCGCAAGATACACACCATATTTCATGCGTGCTGAGGATTTGCGAGGGAATTTAAGGGCCGGTAAACAGACGGCTGCACGCATCCCGGAGAATTTTTGTGTGCCGCAATCAAGGTGTCTACTTTCGACGAAATTCGAACGGAGAACTATGTGTAAAGCACAATAAACCAAGTACTTACATAAAGATCACCACTGAAAGTTGGATGGGTGAAAGCTACCTTTAGAAGAAAAGAATGCAGCGGCCGGTTATTCCTCGATCTCTTGTTCTATCTCCAGATCCCGACGCTTGTTGTGCCACCATACCAGGCCTATTCCCCCGACAAGCAAGTAGGGCATTACAAAGAGGTAAAGAATACCCTGGTTGAGGCCTCTGCCGGTGGTCCCTCCTGCCTTGAGATTGGATTCCACGGATGCGCTGCACATTGGGCATTGCGCCTGCACCATATAGCCAATTCCTGTAGTCAATACAATTACCAGCAGACAGGTTCGCAGAGTTTTCATGTCCTGCAAAGATAGCGGTTTCAATAACAGGGTGAGAGCATCAGATACACAAGAGGGCCGGTCACGGCGACATATAACCAGATCCAAATCACCCAACGCGCCATTCGCCGATGTCGTGCGTACTGACCGGTAAAAGCCCGGATAAATGTGAACAGAATAAATGGAAAGATGACTCCTGCCAACACCACGTGTGAGATCAGGATCACAAAATACACAGGGCGGATCCACCCCTCACGGCAAAACGGTGTTTCGACAGTCGTAAAATGGTACAGGACATACGATGTCAGGAACCCGAAAGACAGGACCATCGCCACGTAGATCGCATTGCGATGCCTGCCATACTGCTTGTGACGTACATACCAATAGGCCACCAGCAGGAGGATAGCTGTACAGCTGTTCAATACCGCGTTCACCGCCGGCAGTATGGAAAAATCCACGCTGGTATGAATTGCAATTTGCCGCATCATCCCCACAGCGATCAACACCACTGCTGTGAGGATCCACGCGCAGACTGTCAACGTTTTAGCCAGCAGCAGATCAGGTTTACTGCGGAGAATCACCTCGTTTCAATTCAAGTGTTTCACGTTTCTTGATCGGGAGCACAACGGCTATGTGCTTCACCAGGCGGTCGACATCTGCAGCCGATGACAGTACGTACCGTCCCCGCACGCGCAGAGAATCATCCACGATCGCCGCACTGTGGATGCTGTCGAACAAGATTTGTTGCAACGTTGCGCATCCGGTTTCACAGCGCGCCGTAGTCACTGCAGGATCTGTCCCTGCAAGAGGAGTGCCGCCGGAAGGCAGTACATAGATGGTCCGGAAATCGCTCCGCTCTCCAAACTGCTTCTGGATTTTATTCAGATTTGCCACAGCCGTACTGTCCTTGGGGTCGGCGAATACACAAAACTTTCCAAAAATCTCACCCGGCCCAATGACTGCTGTATCCATGCCGACAAGTGCAAAATCACTGAGCTTCCCTTTTACTGCAGTTTCTTTTTCTGCCTGCCGTCGCCATTGCAGGCCGGATCTCAGGTACAGCCAGGAAATAAACGGAAAGCCCAGAAGGACAATGACGACGATGACGATTCTAAAGATGCGCATGTCATTGAAACAAAAACTGCGGAAGAGTGCTTTCCGCCAACGGGATTATTTATTGCCGATATGATATTCGATCAGCATCCCTTCCGGTTGTACCGATTTTTCAGTGACCACCTTGTTTTTTTCATCGATGAGATTCCGGCGGTCTTTCCAGGCGCCACCTTCCTGCATGAAGGCGATAATTGCCCAAATCAACAGGAATGTCGGCAGTACGACCGTCATACCCAGGGCACGCACTTCATGTTTGAGATGCATAAATTCCCCTACGATGAGATAGGCCTTATACAAGCTGAAACAAATCATCGCGAAGTTCATCAGGTACCATGGGTAATGAAGTCCCTCGATGATATACCCTCTTCCGGAGAGCGCGATCAGCACCTCTATGAGAGTGATAATCCCCAGCGTAATGATTGTCTTTAGCGCGATTTTCTTAGCTACTGCGTATGTATTGCTCATGATGATCAGATCCTTTTTGCAGTTCCCTGTTTAAATCAAAGCAGATAAAAGACAAGAAATACGAATACCCATACCAGGTCCACAAAGTGCCAGTACAGGCCGATTTTCTCTACCATTTCATGTCCGTTGTGGCGCTTCATATACAGCCCACTGGCGACATTCAGCATGATGATCGTCAGGAAGATCACCCCGGAGAAAACGTGAAAGCCGTGGAATCCCGTAATGAAAAAGAACAAAGCGCCGAATGCTTTTGGTCCGAATGCTTCCGACTTGATCTGCCCGGCGTCCGGACCGTCCAGAATTTTATACTTCCTGTGCACCAGGTTTTGTGCATCGACGACGGCACCCGGATAATCGCCGGGACCATTATACGGTGCCATGTGTTCTCCTTCCCCGCCATGACCCAGCTTATGGATCAGGTAGGTACTCCCGGCGTCAAAGGCATCCTCACTCTCTGAACCGTCCGGGTTGAGATAGACTCCATCTTCCGTATGTGTACCAAAGGGATCCCGCGACACGGACATATTTTCCTTGCTGATCAACGTCGTCCATTCCCATGCCTGGCAACTCAAAAAACCCAGTCCGCCAAGAATTGTCAGGATCATCCACCGCACCACTCCAGGCCTGTTTTCGCGATGTCCTTCCTGTACAGCCCGCATCATTGTGAATGAGCTAAACAAGAGCACAAACGTCATAAACGTCACAAACAACAGCGGATGATGGCCCAGGAACCCGGGGAATGCACTAAACACATAATCTGGTACCGGCCAGGTGTTCATGCTGGAACGCAGCGCACCGTAAGCGATCAGAAACCCGGCAAATGTAAATGCATCCGACAAGAGAAAGTACCACATCATCAGCTTCCCGTAGCTGGTCTTGAAGGGAGACAGCCCGCCTGACCACAGGTTGCCATTCTTTGAAACTGTCTCTTGTGTTGTCGCGGTAATTTCTGTATTCATGAATTCAAAGATGTTCTGATTACTGTGTCATAAGGATAAAGACAAATAAATACAACCACAGGATATCCACGAAGTGCCAGTATTGGACAACCAATGAAAACCTGTGTTTCCGCTGCGGAGTTACCTTGAACGGCAAGCTCAATGCGTGATAGATCGCAACAAAAATTGCTGAAATACCTCCCAGCACATGTGCCGCATGCACGCCCGAAATCACATAGAAAAATGATCCTGAAGGATTGCCGTCAAGAGGCACACCACGGGTATACAGCGCCTGCCATCCCATGTATTGGAGGATGACAAACAGGATTCCAAGCATCCCTGTCAGTATCAGGAGCATTCTGTAACTCAGGGCATCCTGTCTCTTGAATCCGCGATATGCCAGATGGAGCGTCCCGCTGCTCAGGAGTAATGTTGCCGTACTGTAGTAAAAAATATGTGGCAATGAATATTCCTGCCAGTTTCCGACAGCTTGTCGCACGATATAGGCACTGGTAAATGCGGCAAACATCATCAGGATACTGCCCATCGCCGTATACAGCGCAAAGACCTGCGGATGTATTCTGTTCCGGTAATATTTAATTTCCTGCGACATCTGATTTAGATCATACTTCCCATGAGTATCGTCAACAGCATCAATGGCAGATAAGCAAAAGATGCAAACATCAGCCCGCGGGCTGTCTGCTGGTCAAACGTTTTCCAAAAACGGAACGCCTTCAGGGCATACCATCCTGTAATCACGATCATGGCAACTGTAGACCACAGTACGGTCACACCTATCCAATACGTCAAGAGACACACCGGCAACAGCAAGCACGCATAGATAAATGTGTGCATGCCCAGATTGGTGTGCACAGACCCATCCGGCAATGCCGGCACCAGGCGGAAGCCTGCCTT
This sequence comes from uncultured Bacteroidota bacterium, assembly GCA_963746925.1. Taxonomy (GTDB): domain Bacteria; phylum Bacteroidota; class Bacteroidia; order Chitinophagales; family Saprospiraceae; genus DATDQA01. The sequence continues at coordinate 95,003 of CAVVDK010000015.1, read as the reverse complement.
TCGATATTGATCGAAGGACAAGAAACCGATTGCCCAGAAGTGTGGAAACTGCCATAAAAACTGCACGGCAAACAGCATGACTGCCGTCCACGTCATCTCACCGCCGTATGCTACGCAACCAATGACAACAGGCAATGCTCCGGGAATCGCCCCGATCGCCACCGAAAGGGTGCCATATCGCTTCATCGGCGTATATAAAAACGCGTACAATGTGAACGACAACATCCCCAGGAAGGCCGTCAGGGGATTGAACATCCCCAACATGATCTCCCCGATCAGGAGTAAAAATCCGGCGATCAGTACGCCATCTGCCGGCTGCATTCTCCCCGATGCGATGGGCCTGTCCATCGTGCGTGTCATCAAACTGTCATAATCCTTCTCCAGTACCTGGTTGATGGCATTGGCGGCACCGGCCACGCAGAACCCGCCGACCGCCAGGACCAGCATTGGTATGATGTTGATCGCTCCGTCTGCAGCAATGACATAACCCAACACAGCGCTGAAGACAACCATCGTTGTCAGACGCATCTTGGTGAGTTCCAGGAAATCCCGGACCCAGCTTGCAGATCCGTTTACACTGGCAGTCTGCATTTGTGATTTTGTTTTAAGAATTCTTTTCACGATATCCTCTGTCAGTGTTCACCGCCGACCTCTCCGGGCTGCAACGGTACATGCTGCTGAATAAAATCCTGATCATGTCCATTCGTACTATAGTCGTATGCCCACCGGTGCACTACCGGGAGTTTGCCGGGCCAGTTCCCGTGACCCGTATTGACCGGGGTCGTCCACTCCAGTGTATTTGCCCCCCACGGGTTTTTCTTGGTCAGCTTCTTCCCCTTGAAAATGCTGTAGAAGAAGTTGATCACAAATAAGATCTGTGCTGAAAAGACGATCATGGATGCCACTGTCATCGCCCTGTTGATATTCGCAAAATGTGAGAACGTGTCGAAGGCTTCAAAACTGTAATACCTCCGCGGCACCCCGGCCATACCGAGATAATGCATCGGCCAGAAAATAGCATATGCTCCGAGGATTGTGATCCAGAAATGTATTTTCCCCAGCGTTTCATTCATAAACCGTCCGAACATCTTGGGGAACCAATGATAGACTCCTGCAAACATTCCGAAGAAAGCTGCAATACCCATCACAATATGGAAATGTGCAACAACGAAATAGGTATCATGCACCTGGATGTCAATCGCGGAATTCCCCAGGAAAATCCCTGTCAGTCCGCCGGAAATAAACATCGACACAAATCCGATTGCAAACAACATTGGGGTGACCAGACGTAGATTTCCCTTATACAGCGTGGAGATCCAGTTGAACACCTTCACCGCCGACGGCACCGCAATGATCAATGTGAAAATGACGAAGAAGTTTGAGATAAACGGATTGAGTCCGGACATAAACATGTGATGCGCCCACACGATAAATGAGAGGAATCCGATCGCGAGGATAGAATAGACCATAGCCCGATACCCGAAAATCGGTTTACGCGCATGCACTGACATGACTTCAGACACGATTCCCATGGCCGGGAGAATAATAATATAGACTTCCGGGTGTCCCAGAAACCAGAATAAATGCTGATACAGGATGGGACTTCCGCCGACTACATCGAGTGCTTTCCCATTGATAAATATTTCACTGAGATAAAAACTCGTCCCCATGCTCCGGTCAAACATCAGCAGGAAAAATCCTGACACCAATACCGGAAAAGAGAGCAGGCCGAGAATCGCGGTGACGAGGAATGCCCAGATCGTCAACGGCAGTCTCCACATGCTCATGCCTTTTGTTCTCAGGTTCAATACGGTCGTGATATAGTTCATCCCTCCCAGCAATACCGATACGACAAACAGGACAAGACTGACGAGCCACATCGTCATCCCTGCACCAGACCCCGTCGACGCCTGAGGCAAAGCGCTCAGCGGAGGATATGCCGTCCATCCACCTGCAAACGGTCCTGTGTTGAGGAAGAGAGAAATAAACATCACCACACTCGCCATAAAGAAAAACCAGTATGAGAGCATGTTGAGAAAAGGTGACGCCATATCCCGCGCTCCGACCTGCAGGGGTATGAGCAGATTGCTAAACGTTCCGCTCAATCCCGCCGTCAGCACAAAAAAGACAAGGATCGTACCGTGCATCGTCACCAGGGCGTAGTAAAATTCCTGACTCAGGGAGCCAATGCCTGTTTGTTCGTTCACTACGATCCATTGGCCGAGCAAGGGTTTGATCCACGACATGTCTGCTTCCGGAAAGCCCAATTGCAAGCGGAAAATAATCGACATCCCTGCCCCTATAATCGCCCAGAAAATTCCGGTGATCAGGAATTGCCTGGCAATGATCTTATGGTCCTGACTGAACACATATGTGGTGAGAAAATTCGATCTGTACTTATCACCTTCATGATGCTCATGGAAATGATCGTCATACCCGTGGTCCCGAATCAGGACGTCTTCCTCATGAATTTCTGCATGTGCCATGGTATGCAAGGATTTTATTGAGCCAGGATTTTAAACTCTGTTCTTCTGTTCTTTTGTCTTCCGTCTTCCGTATCATTCGAAGCTATGGGTTTTGTATCACCAAAGCCAACGGCTGTCATTCTCGAAGCATCAACACCATCTTTGATGAGCTCCTGATAGACCGCATCGGCGCGCGCTTTTGAGAGCTCGAGATTCGCCGCCGCATCGCCAGTGTTGTCGGTATGTCCACCGATCTCAATCCGCATTGCCGGATATTTTTTCATAATATCCGCAAGGTCCTGAATCTGGAACCGCGATTCTGATGTCAACTGTGCCGCTCCGTTTTCGAAATGGATGTGGTCCAACACAATCTCTTTTGCCGCCATGTCTGTTGCTGCAAGAGCACTCTCCACGGTCGTGTTAAAGTCTTCGCGGCGTTGTTTGACTTCAACATCAAGCAACTGATCCTTATACGGATCATCGTCCGTGTGGCGGATGTTATCCATGTAGTAAGAATGCTGTTGCGACAGCCATGCCTCGTATTCGGGTTCCGTCACAATCCGGACTACACGACGCATCGAGAAGTGTCCCTTTCCACAAAGCTCAGCACAAGCCAGTTCATAGTTGAAGTCTTCCCACATCTTTTTGCTGTCCGGATCGGAAGGATCCTTGGGCTTTTGGTATTCCGGGTATTTACTCAGCTCCTCCCGGTACTGTTCAGTTGTCTTTGTTGGTGTAAAAACAAAGTACGTCGGCAACCCCGGCAAAGCGTCCATCTTTACCCTGAACTGAGGCAGGAAGAAACTATGCAACACGTCCCGCGATGTAATTCGCACACGGACCTTATGATTGACAGGTAAAACGATTTCCGAGGGCTGGATATCATCGAGGTTCTTGACATCTTTCCAATCCTGACCCAGCGGATTCGTTGCAGTGATCAGCCTGAAATTGCGTTCTCCAAGTGCTCCATCAGGTCCGGGATACCTGAGATACCATGAAAACTGGGTTCCCGTTGCCTCGATCTCGATGACATCTTCGTCGGGTTTGATGTCGGCCATGATCGCGTTCCATGCTACCAGCCCTTTTACGACAAGAAATGTCATCACAAACGCAGGGATCGCGGACCAGATAATTTCAAGTGTGTTGTTATGTGCGATAAACGAAGCCCGTCCGTCTTTGCGTCCGTGATATTTCCAGGCGAAATAAAAGAGCGCTATATGTGTGATGACAAATACAATTCCTGTAAAAATCAATGTCACACTGAACATATTGTCGATCAGATGTCCATGTGCTGAAGCAGACTCATGGGGGCCGTAACCGAGCAGGTAGTCTTTGAAATAGATAGTGGTGGCGACACAAAATGTCAGAAACAATATCAGGAACGCCAGCATCCACCTGCCCTGGGTCCGGTTGTTCCGGTACAAGGCCTCTTCTTCTCCCCGAATGCGGCTGGAAAGTTCTGACACTCTTCCGATCTGGACAACGACAATTGCCAGGAGAATCAGAATGCCAATAATGATCAGTCCCGTCATTTTTTACCTCAATTGTTTAGACATGATGATGAACACTTTCTGCCAGATACGGATCATTCCGTGGAATGAGCGGCGCTTTGCTCAACACCGTGAAAAAGAAAAAGAAAAACAAACCCACGAATCCCAGCAACGTACCAAATTCCAGGAATCCCGGTATTGTAAACCCGGGGATAAATCCGCTCACATGTTCCGGCGCGATCTCTGTAGTCTCTTGCGCAGCGTTCCAAATACCTGGTTTTAACATTAGGAAGAAATCCATCCAGTGCCCCAAAAACAACAGGAGAGACATAAATCCAAGGCTCCCGAGTTTGCGCTTTGTGTCATTGCGCATCAGAATCAACAGTGGCAGCAGGAAGTTGACCACCAGATTGCCATAGAACCAAATCGGATAATGATCGATCCTTTGCTTAAAATAAACGGTCTCATCACCCATGTTGCCATACCAGATCAACATATACTGTGAAAACCAGAGATACGTCCAGAAGATGGTAAAGGCAAAGAGATATTTTCCCAGATCGTGAATGTGATCTAGTGATACCTGCCGGAAGTAGCCGCGCGATTTTAGGAAATACAACGTCATAATCGTCAGTGCGATCATGGCTACAAATAAGCTCGCACCGCAATACCACGCAAACAACGTGCTGTACCAATGCGGGTCCACCGACATCACCCATATCCAAAACATCGCTGCTGATCCGAACCCGATCAATGGAAGTATGGCCGCGCCCCACACGCGCATCTTCTTATGCAATGAGAACGAGGCATCGCCAAGACGATCTTCAGTTACTGACAGTCTGCGGATCTGCACAGCCACAAGGATCCAGATCCCTACAATGGCGATAGATCCAAAGACATACCACACGGGGTTCAGGAATCCACTTTTACCCTCCAACACTTTGTCACCTGCAACGATGTTTGGATCTGCCCAGGCATACAGGTGATGCCACCCGAACCATGTGCCCAGTCCGATAAATACCATCAGTGCCAATCCGGGGATGAGGAACAGTGCGTACGCCTCCCAGATGCGTTTGAAAATCACGTACCACCCCGCCCATGCAGTGATGCAGGCACCAAGGAAAAATAATGCCATGCATGCAATCCCCGTGAAGAAAATTGAATTGAGCAGGATATTCGACCAAAACCGGGGATAATGCAGAGCCGCGTTATCACCCATGAACGTAATCACCAGGCTTACCACCCCGATTGCAATCAGGATCAACAATGTCCTCTTCAGTCCTCCTTCGAATTTGAAATGATTCATCCTGTCAGTGTGCTTTACCGGAATCAATTAAAATCAAATAATACTTCAATGCGCTTCTTTTGTATTCTGCATTTCCTGAGTGTTCTCCTCCCCACTCCCCGGGGCACCCGGATTCTTCATGGCTTCTTCTTCTTTGAGTTTTTTCAGGATCGGGCCTCCCGGGATATCACTATTTAGAGTATTCTTGTCCTCGCTGTATACCAGGTTTTTTGACTTTGCCTGCAGTGAACGGATGTATTGGATCACGTCCCAGCGTTCGCGGTATGACAGTTTGTCGGCGTAAGACCCCATCATATTTTTGCCGTACATGATCGTGTGATAGAAAAATCCGGCAGTCGTATCAATAAAGCTTTCTTTGAGAAAATTTGCCGGCGCTGCAGGATAGACGCCTGCCGTAATACCTTTAGAAGGATCGCCTTCGCGCACCAGATATCCCATGCCGTCCCCTTTTGTGCCATGGCAGATCGCGCAGTAAATAGTAAAGAGCTCACTGCCTTTCTTCAGCCCTGCCTCGGTGATCGGGAATGGACTGTTGATTATTTCCTGAGCAGCCTGTACTCGTCCGGAATCTGTATTCGGATAAGGATAGGGCACGGCTCCATTGACCGGCTCGCGCACAGCGTCGGGTGAGGACAGGCCGTTGAACTCGTCATAGGCAGTCAGGTGTCCTTCAGGAGTGTTACTCAGGGCTGCTGCCACACTCCCGCGTGCAATCGTTCCCGGTACGGCTTTCCTTGGCATGGCATACTTCATGTAGTTCTGTTCGCCACCCCATGTATTGAAGTAATAGTATTCCTCGACGTTCGCCTCATATGCTGTCGAGTGCACCATATCAGGCATAAACTCATGACCGCGCTTCTCTCCGCCGGCAGGACTGCAGGCGATCAGGCCGGCGAGCCCAAGCCCTGAAATGCAGTATATCATGTGTCGTTTCATTCCGGGATCAAATTGTTTTTTCATTCACCTCGCTGGCGCCTGTCCTGGAAAAGAATAACCGGAACTTGTCCTGTCCGCCATGAGATGCATCAAATGCAATACAAAACTTGTCATCCGTAATACGATTGTCCAAAACCGGTGTCACGACACCCGGTCCTTGCCCGTTGATCACATAAAATGTTACTGTCATCCCGATCGCGGCAAATAAGACTGTCAGCTCGAAGGTGATAGGAATAAATGCCGGCACAGACCAGTATGGCTTCCCTCCAAAGACATTTGGCCAGTCCCTCACGAAAATCCATGTCATACCCAGGAATGCGGTGAGGGTGCCGATCATCCCGAAGACAAAGCCACCAATATGCAAGCGGGATTCAGCCAGACCGAGGAGCTCATCGAGACCATGTACCGCAAAGGGAGTGAACACATCCCAGATATCCAGTTCGCTGGTATTTGCCTCTTTGACAGCATCGAGCAAGTCCTGCTCGTCATCATAGAGTCCGTAAATAATATTTTTATTGTATGCACGCATGAGACTTAAGGTTCGATTTTTTCGAGGGCTTCTTCCACTGCTTCCTGATAATGATGTCTCCCGTATTCACCGGCATATTGATCACCGGCGGATTTCAGGATATGCTTGATTTCGGCGATGGCCACAACAGGTGCCACACGGACGAAAATCAGGTACGCCGTAAAGAAGATCCCAAGGGTTCCAATGAAAATACTCACTTCAATCACTGTCGGAGAATACAGGCTCCATGCAGAAGGCAGATAATCCCTGGCCAGTGAAGTCGCAATAATCACAAACCGCTCAAACCACATTCCGATATTTACGAAGATGGACATAAAGAATGTCCACACCACGCTTCTGCGTACTGCTTTAAACCAAAACACTTGCGGAGACAGCACGTTGCACGTCATCATCGCCAGATAAGCCCACCAGTATGGGCCGAGAGCACGGTTGAAAAAAGCATATTGCTCGTAGATGTAACCCGAATACCATGCGATAAATAATTCTGTCAGGTATGCCACGCCGACAACGGTTCCTGTGACAAGGATGACTTTATTCATAGACTCGAGGTGTCCGATCGTCACATACTCTTTAATGTTCAGCACCTTCCGTGTAATGACCATGAGTGTCTGTACCATGGCAAACCCCGAGAAGATGGCTCCTGCCACGAAATATGGAGGGAAGATCGTCGTATGCCATCCAGGTACCACGCCTGTGGCGAAGTCGAAGCTCACAATTGTATGTACCGAAAGCACGAGTGGCGTTGCGATCCCTGCCAGCACCAACGACAACGACTCATGACGCTGCCAGTGTTTTGCTGCCCCGGTCCAGCCAAAAGAGAGCATGTTGTATAACTTCTTACGGATGCCACGAGCGCGATCCCGCACAGTAGCGAAATCCGGCACTAGCCCCGTATACCAAAACAGCAACGAGACGGTAAAATAGGTGCTGATCGCAAAGAGGTCCCACAGAAGCGGAGAGTTGAAGTTTGGCCAGACGGGACCACGGGTATTCGGATACGGAAAGAAGAAGTACTCCACCCACACCCTGCCGACGTGAATGCCGGGAAACATCGCCGCACAGATCACGGCGAAGATCGTCATCGCCTCTGCGGCTCTGTTGACACCTGTCCGCCACTTCTGCCGGAACAACAACAGAATTGCCGAGATCAAGGTGCCGGCATGTCCGATCCCGATCCACCACACGAAGTTGGTAATATCCCAACCCCAGCCAATGGTCCGGTTCAAATTCCAGGTACCGATACCGATCCAGATCGTAATGATGATGCACGTCACGCCAAGAGTCAGGGCACTGACAGCAAAAATAAATGCGATGACCCATGCTCTGCTTGGAGCTCTCTCAGTGGCGGCACAGAGATCTTCCGTGATCTGATGATAGGTCTTGTGCCCATTGATCAGCGGCTCGCGTATCGGTGATGTGATGGCTCCCATAATTCGTATATTCCTTATCTCACAAGTGCCCGAAACCAGGGCGTTGGTATCTTGTTATGTAATCTGATCAATCACGATCAATCGAATCCTCATCAAATTTCTTTGTCCGTATTTTGAATCAGCGAAGTATACCGCACTGATGGCCGCGTATTGATTTCTTCGAGCACTGCATAATTCAGTTTTGAATTGAATTTCTGCATGAGTTCTCCATCGGGATTGTTCTGATCGCCGAATGTGATCGCGCCCGTCGGACAAGCGGTCTGACAAGCAGAGCGCACATCGGCATCACGTAGTTCGCGTCCTTCCAATTTAGCAGTTAGCTTACCGGCCTGAATGCGTTGTACACAAAAACTACACTTCTCCATGACACCCCTCGAACGCACCGTTACATCCGGATTCAAGACCATCCTTGTCAGGTTGTCCGCAGACCAGGGGATATCCACATCATAGTCTATACCGCGTTCATTGGCAGGCCACAGGTCCGCACCATTGTAATCGAGCCAGTTGAAACGCCGCACTTTGTACGGACAGTTGTTCATACAATACCGGGTACCCACACAGCGGTTGTACGCCATCTGGTTGATACCTTCCGAGCTTTGGTCCGTCGCATTGACAGGACAGACGTTTTCACAGGGCGCATTGTCACATTGCTGACACATCAGCGGCTGATAGACGACACTCGGGTTGTCCACATCACCATGGTAATAGCGATCGATACGGATCCATGTCATCTCGTGATGCCGGCTGATCTCTTTTTTCCCTACGATCGGCACATTGTTTTCGGCCATACATGCCACAGTACACGCTCCGCAACCGATACAGGCATTGAGGTCGATATGCATACCCCAGTGATGCCCTCTGGCAAAGCGCTCTGAGTAATCCGGATACAGGGATTGCGCATTGAGATTTTGATACTCTTCGCGTTCCTTCTCCAGGTGCTCGACAAACTCATCGATATCTTCCAGATGCGCCTTGCGGATCACTGTTCTGTCTGTCAATGAGCCCTGATAGCCCTGTTTGACAAGTCCGAAATATGTGGCATAGATTGTCGCTGCTTCATCAGCATTGATCTCTTCATGCGTCGCCTTGTCCATCCCCTTCACACCCATGGTGTGGTGGTATTGGATGCATGAGAAATGATGTTCTCGACCCTGTGACTGAGAAATACTTACACCCGAAGCATGATATTGCAGCAATCCATCCTTGTCGTAACTGAGGAACGGGTGTATGTTCACTCCGACATGTGAGCCGCACCGTCCGGCATTTGCGCGACCATATCCCAGTGCCACTGCCAGCGTGTTCTGAACCTGACCAAATTGTTTGATCACGGGAATTTTCATCGTCGTATTTCCGATGGTGAGATTTGTCAGGTGCCCGTCATCGAGGTCATGGTCTCCGATAAAGTGACGAACACCATCCCATGTCAGCGGGATGCCGAGATAGTTGCCCCAGGAACATCTGGTCAGTGGATCCGGCATCTCCATGAGCCATGGGTTGTTGGCATATTGGCCGGCGCCTAAATTCACGGATTCATAGAAGGTGATCTCCATGCCATCCACGGGCTGCGTAACAGCATGCGCCGCAGCATTAACATCCCCGCTGAAACTCACCTGCACAGGTTCCGCAGGCACTTCAAACACACCATTGTGCAATGAACGCTCCCAAAAAGTTGTGGGATCAGATGCATTACTCAACGCAAACATGTCTGTCTGCCAGAACTTTTTGAGGTATTCGTAAAATGGTTGTTCTGCAGTTACATTCAGGTTTGCAGTGCCACACCAACGCAACAAGCTTTCCTCTGGCTGCCGTGTGTCGAAAAGCGGCGAAATTGTCGGTTGTATCAAACTGTAGTGCCCCTTCTTCGGCTCTGCATCTCCCCATGATTCCAGGATGTGGTGTGCCGGCGCCACATACTTGCATGTCGACGTTGTTTCATCATCGAGCAGTGCAAACGATACACTCAGCGGAACCTTTGCAATCCCCGATGCCATAGCATCTCCATTCGGCAGTTCAAACACCGGATTGACACCCCAGACAAACAGTGCATCGACCTGGCCATTCTCAAGTTCAGAACCAAGCCTTGTGAGGGCAGATTCATCGCCCTGTCGCATATTGTTGACAGCGCCAAAATCAATAGTGTGCCCATAGTTGCCAAGGAGGTCATTGATCTTATTCACAATGACCTGTTCACCGATATTATTTGTCCCGCAAACAACAAGCGACTGTCCGCGATTTGCTGCGAGCTCTCGTCCGGCCCGGGTGACAGCTTCCTTTGCCTGATCACTCAGTTGAGGAGCCTGCAGGGCAGGTACACCCACTGCCGCAGCAACTGCATTGTACAGATGGATAACCGCAGCGCCTGTCTCCGACGGACGGATGGGTATCCTGTTATCCGCCTTCGATCCTGCCAGGGAGAAATAGCTCTCGATCTGATAGTGCCGTGACATCTTTGGATTCTTCACATCCTGGATGCGCCTGTTGACGATATAGTCTTTGGCATATTCGATCGGGCTGATCCATGTGCCCAGGAAGTCCGCCTGAATTCCGACAATGGTCTTCGCCTTGTCAAAGTGATAGTCAGGAATGCTTTTCATGCCAAAGCATTGTTCATTGGCTTTCAGCATCGCTGCGCTGGAAACAGCATCATATGCAACCACCTGGGCGTTCGGAAATTTTGCCTTGAATTCCCCTAACACTTTCCGGGTTGCAGGACTCATCTGCGTTCCTGTCAGGATCCGAACACGACTTGAAGGTGTCAGCGTCCCTGTAATTTGCTTGTCCAGGTCTGCCCATGAGATATCGCTATACTTCCCGTTCTCTGTTTTCTGCTGCGGTCCTTTGAACCTGTTGGTATCATACAAGCTCAGCACTACCGCCTGGGCACGAGCGCTGGTCCCCCCTCTTGTCACACCTGACATGTCATTGCCTTCGATCTTGATCGGCCGGCCTTCACGTGTCTTTACCAGCACGCTGCAATAATCACCGCCATTGACAAAAGAAGAAGCATAGTAGTTGGCGACGCCGGGGACGATGTCATCGGGTTTGATGACATATGGGATTGCCCTCTTCAAAGGGATCTCGCAGCTCGCCGCAATCGTCGCTGCACCCACACCGAACCCGAGGTATTTCAGAAAGTCTCTTCTGCTGCTTTGCAGGCCCAGGCTGCGATTGTCACCAAGGCTGTCGAGAATCGGGAGCTCTGTACTGAATTCCTTGTGGCTTTCTTCCACGAAACTCTCGTCACCGCTCAGATCCCAATCACCGATCCAAATCTTCTGATCTTTTGTATTCATATCATTTGCTCTCTGGCATTTGTCCTCCTGATGACTGCAAGGACAACATCAGTTTATTGTCAATAATGGCATTTCTGGCATTCCGTGCCGCCGATATCCTCGACAGTGACTTGCTGCCGTTTGCCGGAGGCCATTTCTTCATGATATTTCTTATACGCGTCATAGTATGGATTGCCCTCAAACTGCACGCTGGTCTGGCGATGACAGTTGATACACCAACCCATTGACAAGGGCGCATACTGCGACATGACTTGCATCTCCTGTACTTTCCCATGGCACTGCTGACAAGCGATCTTTCCGACACTCACGTGCTGTTGATGGCTGAAAAAGACATAGTCCGGTAAATGGTGAATGCGTATCCATTCGATCGGCCCGGGGATATTGGGCTTCACTGGATTCGTCAGTGATGTTTTGATCCCCTCCCACTGATTTTCCACAAGCATTTCTCCACGATGATCGATTTCGGACAATCCGGCTTTCGTCAAATACTGATCACGAATCCATTTTGTGTAAATCGATTTAATTGAATCTTCTGGCAACGATGTGTAGTCAGGGATATACGAGTTGTTGTTGGGATTGAACCCGATGGAGGCATAGATCTTTGTGATTTCCGCAGTACCATACTGAGAACCCACCGTCACCGCGCGGTGACAATTCATACAGGTATTTGCAGCAGGAATGATGGCATGTTTGCTGCGTCTTGCTCCGTCGTGACAGTACTGACAATCGATCCCCTGTATTCCGGCGTGCGTGGCGTGGGAGAATTTGATCGGCTGAGTGGGAGAATACCCTTGTTGTCTTCCGAAGTCGATGGCATTCGTCACGGTTGTGTAGCCACCCAGTACGACCAGAGCGAAAATGACAAAACCGATTACCCCCCGGCTTGTCAGCATCTGCAGGACAGTCCGCGTCTCTGTGACCACCTTGCCCTCCTGCACCTGGGCAATCTGATTGAGATTGCTGATGACCCGCGCCAACACCATGGCTAATACCGCGAGGACGACGAAAAGGACGACATACAATAATGTATTGGAGCTCTTCTTAGCTGCAGGGCCAGCGGCCGGTCCTCCGGCAACAACCGCTACCGGCGTCTTCGTGTACTGCTGATGTACATATGCGAGAATAGACTCAATATCTTCATTGGAGAGATTTGGAAACGGCGTCATGACCGTGGGCTTGTACTTATTCCAGAGCTCCACAGCATGTGGCTGACCTTTAGCGATCAAAGCCTGCGTGTTGTGTACCCAGGCGTACAGGTCTTCACGTGGATAAGCCGACCAGTTTTGTTCGGCAGGACCAAGCGGAGGACCTGTCATCATGGTCTTCATATCCGGATTGTGACACTGCTGACAGTTCTCGCGGAATAGTGTTTTCCCTGCCACCGGGTCGCCACTGGCAGTAGACTCCTGGGCAGTCGCTGCCAACGAGGTCAAACACAGAATAAGCGCGAGGATTGTGGGCGGTCGGAATCTTCTTGTATGCATTGCGTTTGAGATCGTCAGGCGCAATTCATTAATATATGAATGTCGCAAATATGTTAAACTTCTGTGAAAACACGCGCAAAAGTACGGCGTGGACACGAGAATAACCAAGCCATACGCATAAACTAATTTTTAGATAAGGCTAAAGGGCTTTTCGGCTTGTTCTACCCTCCAAAAACACAGCTTGAAAACGTCCTGTGTGTGTTTGTGCTGAGGGGTTGAAGAGTCAGACGTTGGATGTTGGATGCTGGAGCGCCAGGGGCCGCGAGCCTGGGTCGCCCCGGGCATCGGCGAGCGTGCATGCATGAAGGTTCACTACACAGAAACCTGGGCCTTGATATGCGGGTGCGGGTCATAGTTGACCAGCGTAAAATCCTCATAGCTGAAATCGAAGATCGAAGACACCTCCGGGTTGATCTGCATTTGCGGCAGGGAACGCGGTTCTCTCGTCAGTTGTAGTCTGGCCTGGTCCAGGTGATTGAGATATAAATGCACATCACCGAAGGTATGCACGAATTCTCCCGGTTTCAATCCGGTCACCTGCGCCATCATCAACGTGAGCAAGGCGTAGGAGGCGATATTGAAAGGCACTCCGAGAAAACTGTCTGCCGAGCGCTGGTACAAATGGCAGCTCAGCCGGCCTTCCGCCACATAGAACTGAAACAGACAATGGCAGGGAGACAGCGCCATCTTATCCAACTCACCGACATTCCAGGCACTGACGATGATCCTTCTTGAGTCAGGATGCTCTGCAATATTGTACAGTGCCTTGCTGATCTGGTCAATCGCGCTGCCATCACTGCATTGCCAACTCCTCCATTGTTTGCCGTAGACAGGACCCAGACCTCCGCGTTCATCCGCCCATTCATCCCAGATATGCACACCGTGTTCATTGAGGTATGCAATATTCGTGTCTCCTTTCAGAAACCACAGGAGTTCGTAGATAATAGATTTGATATGGAGCTTCTTTGTCGTACACAGCGGAAACCCCCTACCGAGATCAAACCGCATCTGGTGGCCAAATACGCTCAACGTGCCGGTGCCGGTGCGATCGGACTTTTGTGTGCCGTGATCAAGGATATGCTGCAGCAGATCGAGATACTGTCGCATGAAGGGGGATTTAAGGTCAAATATTCAAGACAAAAATAATGTATTGCCCGTGATGGCAGGTTCTTTGGCCACTTTAATATTGTCGCGGTATGATAATCGCCTGAAGGCCCAGATCATTGCATCCCTACACCGGCTTCACTACTTTTTCATTCAGCAGAACAAATTGCGCTGTATTTCCAAAACGTTCTTCCATCACGATCGTTTTGCCTTCTGTCAGCACGTCGATAGTGTTCCGGTTGTAATGACGGACTGTAAGCAGAGAGAGCCCTTTATCGATAACGACGTTAAAGGTTTCTTCAAGATCCTTGATGAGATTTTCAAGACGTCCTTCATCCTGTCTACAGCAGACGATAAAGCTGATCGCAGTGTTGCGCATCATGTTCACTTTGATCCTGTGCTTTGCGAGCAGTGTAAAGACATTGCTGAGATGGTGTTCTGCCATAAAGGAATAGTCGCGCGTTGCAATACGGAGGATGGCCTGGTTGTCGGCCCAAACGATCACGGGTGGGATCACGGCATCTAAATCCGTGCCGACATGCGTACCCGGATCTTCAGGATTTTGAAACGAACGCACAAAGAGCGGGATGTTCTTGTTCTGCAATGGTTGTATCGTCTTAGGGTGGATCACCGTTGCACCATAGTATGTCATCTCTATTGCTTCGCGATACGACATTCTACTGATCAAAGTCGTATTCTCAAAACGGTATGGATCTGCTGTCAGGATCCCGGGCACATCTTTCCAGACTGTCATGTTTTTTGCATCGAGGCAATTCGCAAAAATTGCAGCGGTATAGTCTGAGCCCTCTCTGCCAAGCGTTGTTGTGAAGTTCTCGCTGGTACAACCGATGAAGCCCTGAGTGAGGACACATTCTCCCGCATCGAGGAGTGGCCCGACAATGTTCTGCATCGCCATAAGAGTCGCCGGCCAGTCGACCCTCGCTTCGCGCCATGTATTGTCTGTCTTAAGGACATCGCGTACGTCCAGCCAGGTACATTGCACTCCGAGGTCTGATAAATAGGCGCTGACAATCCGCGTGCTCAGGAGTTCTCCGTAGGACACAATCTGGTCATAGAGGAAATCATAAGTATTGTGTTGCGGGTCTGTCATGAGCCACTCTATCTCCACGAAGTGATCGTTGAGCTGCGCAAAGACTTCGTGGTCTTCGCGAAATAATTCCTGCGCAATTTGCCAGTGGTATTCTCTGATCTTATGAAGCAGTTCCGCAGC
Source organism: uncultured Bacteroidota bacterium (assembly GCA_963746925.1). Taxonomy (GTDB): domain Bacteria; phylum Bacteroidota; class Bacteroidia; order Chitinophagales; family Saprospiraceae; genus DATDQA01. The sequence goes on along the minus strand of CAVVDK010000015.1, from coordinate 79,738 downwards.
ACCAGGGGACTGAGTGAATGCTGCCGCTGCCAGTTCTTCCAGGGCATTCGTCGTCTTACCCATTGCTGAAATCACCACCACTGTGCGCGACTCTCTGAAGCGCTGCAGGATGTGCGCGACATTGCGCACGGCCTCTGCATTTCGCACTGAAGCCCCTCCGAATTTGAAGACGACAGTGTCGGAGTTCATGGCTGATCGAAGGCGTTCATGGGGCAATGATCAGAAAAAATAGGGGTACGTCAAGACACAATTTTTGTCGAAAGCCATATCAGTGGGTACGGTGCAACGTGCGCTATATTTCGTAAACATACTACACATTAATATAAATAACCATATCTAATTAGAAGATTCTACACTATTTATGGGTCATTTTATATTTCGTAAACATACTACACATTGCCATCTTCAGGCATATGACTTTGTCAGCTCAACTGCGTGAAACTCCTTGAAACGCATGTCCTGGGATTTCCGATGAGCGGCCTTCCATGTCCGAATCCGCAACTGCTGTCATCATCAGGAGTAATACCCATTTATCCCTTTTATGGTAACTTCATCGCCCTTTTTACATGACCGAAACGTTATCCACCGGGTTGCTCTTGTTGTTCGTTGGAATGGGCACTGTGTTCTGCGTTCTTTGGATCGTGGTCGCAACAGGCAAGCTCCTGATCGTCGCTGTCAATCGTTTTGCCATTCCCGGTGATCACCCCTTACCCCCCGACGCCCGTCATCCGGATCCTTCTGGCGCGAAAATTGCTGCCATTACCAGCGCCGTGGAGGCGATCACAGGTGGCAAGGGTCAAATCACACACATCGAAAGGCTAGAATCATGAAGAAGGAGATCAGGCTCTGTCTTGTTTATCGTGATATGTGGCAATCTGCCGGCAAATACATGCCGACTCAGGCACAACTCGTACAAGTCGCGGAGCCGTTGATCGCAATGCAATGCCTGAGCCGGGTTGAGACGAATGGTGGTGGTTTTGAGCAGATCAATCTCCTGATGGGTGAAGACCCAAATGCGAGCGTGCGTGCCTGGACGGCTCCGTTTCATCAAGCCGGGATACAGACGCAAATGCTCGAGCGTGGCCTCAATGGCCTGCGGATGAAGCCTTGTGCCGCTGACCTGCGCAAGCTCATGTTTAAGGTTAAAAAGGCGCAGGGCACAGATATTTCGCGTTCTTTTGACGGGCTGAACACGGCACAAAATCTCGAGCTCTCCATTGCCTATGCGCGGGAAGCCGGAATGATCTCACAAGCCGCCCTCTGCATTACAGTGTCCCCGATACATACTGTTGAATATTTTGTCTCCCTCGCAGATCGCTATGTCGATCTGGGCGCTGAAGAGTTGTGTGTGAAAGACATGGCCGGTATCGGGAGGCCTGCCAGTATCGGCAGGATCGTGAAAGGCATCAAGGAGCGGCACCCTGACCTGCTCGTCCAATATCATGCGCACTCCACACCAGGCTTTTCGGTGGCGAGCGCTCTCGAAGCAGCGCGTGCCGGCGCAGAGATCATCGATGTCGGCATGGAACCGCTGTCATGGGGCACAGGCCACGCAGATCTCCTGACGATCCATGCCATGCTCACAGATGCGGGATTCAGTATTCCGGATGTCAAAATGGAAGCGTACATGGAAGCACGGCGCTTGTCACAGACATTTATCGATGAATTTCTCGGCTTGTATATCGATCCGGAGAACCGTTACCTGAATTCTATTCTGATCGGCCCCGGGTTGCCTGGAGGCATGATGGGCAGCCTCATGGCAGATCTCCATCACAATCTCGCTTCTCTGAACAAATGGATGGAGAAACATGACAAACCACCAATAAAAAAGGACACACTATTATTGAAATTGTTCAGCGAAGTGGAATATGTCTGGCCGCGTCTAGGATATCCTCCCCTCGTGACCCCATACAGCCAGTATGTCAAGAATGTAGCGCTAATGAATGTCATTCAGATGTATAAAGGGCAATCGCGGTGGTCTATGATCGACGAGAATACCTGGAGTATGATCCTAGGCAGGACCGGTGCGCTTCCCGGACCTGTCGGCGAGGAGATCCACAAGCTGGCTGCTGAACAAGGTCGTGAGTTTTACAATGGAAATCCGCAGGACTTATATCCGGATGATCTCCCGGTATTCAGAAAAAAGATGGAAGAACACCATTGGGATACCGGAAAAGACGATGAAGACCTCATGGAGTATGCCATGCATCCGCATGAATATGAAGAGTTCAGATCAGGCCACGCCAAAGAAGCTTTGCAGCAGGATATCCTCAAACGCAGAAATACTCATGGGGCTCTTGCACAACCCATCGCCGCGCAAAACACAGGGCTTCCGAAGTCAATGATTGTTGATGTGAATGGCGAGGCGTATACGGTGCACATCTCCTATGATGAGCAACCGGCAGAAGCGCATCGCGCTCAGACAGAATCCCCAAAGCCGGTAAAACCCTACAAAAACGGATCCGCAGTCACAGTCATTACGGCTCCGCTGGAGGGCAAGTTTTATTTGACCAAAGACAATGGTGAACGCGCACTCTCCGTAGGTGATGTCGTAAAGAAAGGCGATACCATTGCATATATTGAATCCATGAAGGTCATCAACGCCATTACAGCGGACAAGTCAGGGAAGGTGACGGAAATTGTCGCGCAGCACGGCGCCCCTGTCGACGAGGATGCAGTCATCGTCCGCCTTGCGCCCGTGTCATAGTTCAGAGTGATGCGGATGGATATCCTGAAGAAGCTTTTCGAGATGACGGCACTGCCTGCATTGTGGCATCAGCCGGGCACTCTGCTCATGCTGGCGATCGCGATGGGCCTGCTCTTCCTCGGTATTGTCAAGCGGTATGAGCCTTTGCTCCTTGTACCGATTGCTTTCGGGATGTTACTTGCAAATTTTCCGGGCGGGGGTATGTCAGTGACATCAGCGGTGCAGAATCCGCAGATCGAGCATCTGACATTGCTGGAGATCGCAAAGCAACACGGTATCATGAACTACCTCTACTATGCGCTGATCAAGACAGGATTACTCCCGCCACTGATCTTTTTGGGTGTTGGTGCATTGACAGATTTCGGTCCTATGCTGCGCAACCTGCGTCTGGCAATGTTTGGCGCCGCGGCACAGCTCGGCATCTTCACCGTTTTGTTTGGCGCATTATTTATTGGATTTACTCCGAAAGAAGCAGCTGCCCTCGGCATCATTGGAGGCGCCGACGGTCCAACAGCCATCTACACTGCGATCAAACTGGCGCCACATCTTCTTGGCCCGATTGCCATTGCAGCATATTCGTACATGGCGCTTGTGCCGGTGATCATTCCGTTTGTGGCCCGATTTACGATTACGAAACAGGAACTCGCTATCAATATGAAGGAGCAGGATCTGAAGTATCCCCCGCGGGTGCGTATTAAAAATGTGCGGGCTGTCAAGATCCTGTTTCCAATTGTCCTTTGTACCCTGGTATCCCTCCTGGTCCCGACGGCAGTCCCATTGATCGGTATGTTGCTTCTGGGTAATTTGTTGAAAGAGATCGGCACTGATACTCATCGCCTGTTCTCTGCAGCTTCCGAGACGATCCTCAATAGTGCGACAATCTTCCTCGGTCTGACCATCGGAGCCACCATGACCGTAGAGACATTCCTCCGTCTGGATACATTGCTTATTGTCACCGGTGGATTGCTCGCCTTTATTCTTTCTATTCTCGGTGGAATCGTGGGTGTGAAGGTGTACAATCTCCTTTCAAAGAAAAAAATCAATCCTCTTATCGGCGCGACAGGGCTCAGCGCTGTACCCATGTCTTCCCGTGTCGCCAATGAACTCGCCCTCAAGACAGATCCGCAGAATCACCTTCTGCAATATGCCATGTCCAGTAATATTGCCGGGGTGATCGGCTCAGCAGTCGCCGCCGGAGTACTGATCAGTTTTCTTGGAGGATAGATCCGTTGCGGATTGCGGATTTCAATCATCAATCATCAATCATCAATCATTCAATCATCAATGACAATCTCCCACTCTATCGGACAATGTTTCCTGAGCATTGCAGACACGCCACAGTATCTTTCCTGTGAGAGATTGACTGCTTTCTCCACCTTGTCCCTTTTGATGTCTGTACCGGTGATGAGATATCGAATAAATACCCGCTCGAAGGTCTTCGGATGTTCCTGGGTGATCGGAGAGTGACCTTCGACACGAAATGCCGTGAACGGCACACGCATCTTCTTCAGCAAAGACGCGACGTCCATCCCGGTGCATGCGAGCAATGCCGCCAGCACCATGCGCTTGGGAGAAGGCCCAGTCCCGGCACCTTCTGAGGAACCCGAATCCATGCGCACTGTAAATTCATCGATATGTGCATCAAAGGCGATACCGTCTACCCAATCTACAGAAATATGATATTCAGCCATAACCGGTCAATTTCACCATTGTCTGATGCGAAGGAAGTGAATTCTGCCAACCCATCATTTTGCATTGCGCCGGATATCCTATCTTGCCGATGTCACACAACAATCATAGAGGTGTCTTTATTTCCCTCCGAAACAGAATTGGAAGCGCCGATCGATGTGCAGATTGAGGACAGTTGGAAGGTCTTGCTTGCTGACGAATTCCGCAAACCCTATTTCTATGAAATCAAACAGTTTCTGGTCGCCGAAAAGAAAGCAGGCAAGATTATTTACCCTCCCGGTCCCTTGATCTTCAATGCCTTCAACCAGACTCCTGTTGAGCGCGTCCGGGTAGTGATTATTGGTCAGGATCCCTATCACAATCCCGGTGAGGCCATGGGTCTCTGCTTCTCGGTTCCTAAAGGTGTGACTGTGCCAGCCTCGCTGAAAAACATTTTTAAGGAAATACAGGCAGAACTGGGTATCCCTGCTCCGAACCACGGAGATCTGACGAAGTGGGCCCGCCAGGGTGTGCTGCTGCTCAACGCGATACTCACAGTAGAACGGGGTCGCCCGGGTTCTCATCGCAGTATCGGATGGCAGCAATTTACCGACGCAGTCATCAAACAATTGTCGGATCATCAGGACGGATTGATCTTTCTGCTCTGGGGAAATTTTGCGCGAGGCAAAAAGGCGCTTATCGACCAGATGAAACATCATGTCCTCGAAGCCGTACACCCATCGCCGCTTGCCGGTAATGGCTTCCAGGGCTGTGGACATTTTGCAAAAGTCAATGAACTGCTGGGAAAACAGGGTTCAACACCAATAGACTGGAGTTTGTCATGAGACGCATTTTCACACAGATGATCTTTGTCGCCTGCATCATGCTGGTACTGGCTGTCATCCTTGGCGCGTTCGGGGCTCATGCCCTCAAACCATCTCTCAGTGGACACGCGACGGAGATCTGGAGCACTGCCAACCGGTATCATTTTTATCATGGCCTGGGCATGATCATCGTCCTGATGCTCGGCCGGATGTACCACTATCCGCGGATCCTGTGGCTGTCTGCCTTTGCCTTTCTGGCAGGCATTGTATGTTTTAGCGGCTCACTCTACCTGCTTGCCGTTTACCCCGACATGCGCTGGCTGGGACCGGTGACCCCTTTGGGCGGCCTGTTCTTTATCGGAGGATGGCTGATGGCGGCAATCGCGATGTTCAATTTGCAGGCAAAAGAACAATGAACCTTTACGAAGAATATCAGAGGAAGATGCGGCGGATTGCCGATATCAACCACGCTGTCGCTGTTCTCCATTGGGATAATGAAGTAAATCTGCCAAAGGGCGGGTCCCACTTCCGGTCGCAACAAATCGCCACGCTGACCGCCTGGGCACACACATTGTTTACAGAAGAAGGCACAGGGGTACTACTGGAACGCTTGCTACAGTCAAAAATACCCGATAGGCGCAAGCTCCGCAACGTGGAGTTGACACTGCGAGACTATCGGAAAGAGGTCTCCCTCCCGACAGACTTCGTGGAGCGGATGGCGATGGTGCAGTCGGAAGCGTTTTCAGCATGGATCAAAGCCCGCGATGCCAATGATTTTGCGGTATTTGCTCCGGCGCTTGAAGAAGTGGTAACGCTCAAGCAGCAAGAGGCAGAGTACCGCGGGTTTGAACACGAACGTTACGATGCATTGCTCGATGTCTATGAACCCGGACTCACCGCAGCATCGCTGGATCACACCTTTACTCAGGCACGGGAACAGATCATCCCGATGATCCATGACATTCTGGCTGCACAGCGTGTGGACCGCACTTTCCTGAATCTGCACTTCCCCAAAGACAAGCAGTGGGAATACGGACTGGACCTGTTGCGGCAACTGGGGTATGATTTTGATCACGGCAGGCAGGATATCAGCGCCCATCCATTTACAATCAGCTTCTCACCCGAAGATGTGCGGGTCACAACGCGTATCGACGAGGACGACTTCAGCAATATGCTCTGGAGTTGTATCCATGAATGTGGGCATGCATTGTATGAGCAAGGCCTTCCCGTGGAACAATATGGCCTCCCGCTCGGATCGGCAGCGTCTTTGGCAATACACGAGTCGCAGTCCCGCATGTGGGAAAACCAGGTCGGCCGCGGCAAGGCCTTCTGGCAGCATCAGCTTCCGTTGTTGAAAAAGTTTTTCCCGGAACAACTGGGGAATGTCAATGCCGAGCATTTCCATGCCGCCATCAACGCCATCTCACCCAATCTGATCCGCACTGAGGCCGACGAACTGCACTATCATCTGCACGTGATGATCCGTTACGAAATGGAGCGCACGCTCATCAATACCGGTCTCCCGATAGATCAGCTCCCTGAGCTTTGGAACAGGAAGTACAAGGATTACCTGGGGGTGGATGTGCCGGACGACCGGAAAGGCATCCTGCAGGACGTGCACTGGTCGCACGGAGGATTTGGATATTTCCCCACATACTCCCTGGGGAGTTTCTATGCGGCGCAACTCTATGATCAGGCGACCCGCGACATCCCTGATCTCGAGGTACATCTCGCGCAGGGGCAGTATACCGCATTGCATCGCTGGCTGCAGGAAAATATCTACCAGTATGGACGTGAGTATGATCCCGGGGATCTCTGCGAAAAGGTGAGCGGTGCTCCGCTGGACATTGGATTTTTTGTGAAATATGCCGCCGGGAAATACGAAATTCCCGTGCGATCGACCAATTCATCCCTGCAGGTCACAAATTCATCCCCTTAGGTGATTATTCCCACTGGATTTTTTCTTTACTTTAACCCGTCGATTGATCTGTGAAGAACATTGTTAAAACTTTCAAATATGAAAATTCACTACCTGCTCCTCGTTTTATGCCTCGCACTGGCCACTTCTGTTGGCTATGCCGGGAACTCTGTAAACACCGAAGACCATGCTTCGGGCATTGTCCAAATGTCTGACAAGACTATGGATCACGCAGCACTGAAGGCTGAACAGCAACACAACGCACAGTTGCTAAAGACAGAAAAACGTCAGTACAAAGCTGAAAAACGTCTGGCTTGGTTCTCCAGAATGATCAACATGAAAATGGCGAAGACCAAGCACAAATCACTCGGCGGATTGGACGATCCTGTTGACAAGTGGTTTTGGTACTGGCTCATCGGCTGGGGTGCCGGTCTGATCCTGACCATTATTGCAGGAGCAATCGCTGTAGGTGGTGCGTTTTCCGGCGGATTCGGCGCAGCAGCTGTCTTTGCTCTTCTCGGATGGCTATGCTGGATCGGTGGGACAGTATGCGGTATTATCTGGCTGGTCAACAAGCTGGGATAACGCAGCTATCATATAAGATATAAAAAGGGGTCGTAGTGATACGACCCTTTTTTGTTTTCAGGCATCGGATATCTGATAGATGGACCGTACAAAGGCTAAGCTGAAACCACAGCTTTCCGGTAAGCGCGCAGCGCACGGTCTCTTGCAACACTATGATCCACAATCGGCAAGGGATAGCGGGAAGTCCCCAGTTCCTGTATCCAGCGTCGGACGTACTTCTGCTCTGAGTCGAACTTCCTGGCCTGTTCGGTGGGATTGAAGATCCGGAAATACGGAGCTGCATCACAACCCGTGCCTGCCGCCCACTGCCAGTTGCCGTTGTTGCTTGCGAGCTCAAAATCCAGGAGTTCGCCGGCGAAATAGGCTTCGCCCCAACGCCAGTCAATCAGTAAGTGTTTCGTCAGGAAACTGGCGACGACCATTCTTACACGATTGTGCATATATCCCGTTGCGTTGAGTTCGCGCATCCCCGCATCTACTAATGGATAACCCGTCATACCCCGGCACCACGCTTCAAATTCAAGCTCATGATTCCTCCATTCGATGCGATCGTATTGCCTCCTGAAGTTCCGAGAGGTTACATCCGGGAAATGCCACAGGATCTGCTGGAAAAATTCACGCCAGATCAACTCGTTCAGGAAGGCGGAGCTATACTGACGCGCCAGACGCACAAGTCTACGGATGCTTACAGTGCCAAAGCGCAGGTGTACGCCGAGATGAGACGTACCGTTTTCAGAAGGATAATCACGCAACCGTTCGTACATCCTGAGCCATTCAGAAGTAAGCGGCGTGGGTGGAGCCACGGACTCAGCTGATTGCTCAAAGCCTAATGTGCGGAGCGCCGGAGCAGCCACAGGAGGACTTCGTCTGAAGCGATGTGTGTTTTGAAGGCTGTCATCCTCGTATCCTGTATTTTCAAGCTGCTTCAGCCATTTGTTGCGATACGGCGTAAATACCGTATACGGCTTCCCATCATCTTTTACCACTTCGTCTTTCGCAAAAATGACATGATCCTTTGACAGCAGTAGCGGGATATCGTGCTCTCCAAGCATTTTCCGAATTGCGTTGTCACGATCAATGGCATATGGCTCATAATCTTCATTAGCATATACGGCATGCACTTCAACCTCCCTGATCATCTGCTGCATCAAGACCAGGGGAAACCCGTAATAGATATGGAGGGTTGAAGCATACCGCTCTTCCAGTGACGTCTTTATCAGGCCTGCCTGAGTATGAATAAAAGATACGCGCCGGTCAGCTTTGTCTTCCAAACGATCCAGGATATTTCTGTCGAAAATAAATACTGGCATCAAGGGGTACCCACTGTTCAATGCCGCCGTGAGACCCGTGTTACCCTCAAGGCGCAAGTCCCGTCTGAACCAGAAGATGACTATTGGTTCCCTGCTTCTATTCTTCATACGCTATACGGTCCTGAAGTTCCTTTATGCGAATATGCGCTGTCGAAGCTGCTATGCCAAAACGTCTCATTCCTTGTGAAATTCAAGCCTGATGACATTCCTGGATCGTCTCCTTGCCTGAAAAATATTCTTGCAACCAACAGTGAATCATATGTGTGAAATGTACTTAATTTCACGGTGAAAACGATTTCGCGTGGACTGCAGTTGTAACACCCGTGCTATAAGGGGCGGATTTGAAAACCGGAATAGCATCGAATTTTACTTACAAACCAAACCATCACCAAATGAAGAATGCACTGTTTTTAATTGCCATTGTTTCCTGCATGGCTATCCTTGTGCGCTGCACTGACTCGGGGTCAAAGCCTGTTGAGGAAGCTGCAGCACCCGCGCCAACCCATCAAGACACTGTCAAGCACGGCGAATATCTGGTAGGGTCTATCGGGTGCGACGACTGCCATTCTCCAAAACGGATGGGAGCCAATGGACCGGAAGTCATTCCTGAAACAAGATTGTCAGGTTATCCGGGAAACCGTCCCTTTCAAAAGCCTCCTGTGGATGCCCTGAAGGCAGGATGGAGCTTGACAAACCAGGATTTTACAGCCTGGATGGGTGCCTGGGGGACGTCTTTCGCAGCTAATTTGACCCCCGACGATACGGGTCTTGGTCCATGGACTCTTCCACAGTTTATGAAGGCGATCCGCGAAGGGAAATCCAAAGGGCTGGATGGTACAAGACCGCTCCTCCCACCGATGCCATGGCCTTCATACCGCAACCTGAGCGACTATGACCTGGCTTCGATTTTCTATTATTTGAAAACGATCAAGCCTGTCCAAAACGTCGTGCCGCAACCGCTTCCGCCGGATATGCCTCAGTAGTGGCAGAGGGCAGCCTCCTTCGCCAAAGGCTTCGGAGGCCGGGAAGAGTAGAGAGCAGAAAAACTGCTGACCGAAGCGTCAGTAGGGCAGCCTCCTTCGCCAAAGGCTTCGGAGGCCGGGGAAGGGCAAAGGGCAGAGAAACTACTGACCGAAGTGTCAGTAGAAACTGCTGACCGAAGCGGATGACTGAATTATCTGTCTTGGACTGAAGACTGCTGACTCTTCAACTTTACCAGTCCTTTGTCGGCTTCTTTGGATTGGCGGTTGCCTTACGCAGTTTCTCCTGGACTTTGCTGTCTTCCGAATCAATGATGCTGAGGAGTTTCTCAGCTTCATCCTTCGTCAGATCCTGGGAAGATTGTTGCGTCTGTGAAGTATCCTGGTCCTGCTGGGTTTGTTGTTGCTGCTGTTGTTGCTGATCTTGTTGCTGCTTGTCTTGTTTTTGTTGTTCCTGTTGTTGTTGTTGTTGCTGTTGCTGCTGGTCTTTGTCACTCCCCCCCTGCTGCTGTTGTTGTTGCTGTTGCTGCTGCTGTTGTTGTTGCCGGAGTTTTTGCAAGGCCATTGTGAGATTTTTCTTGGTCTCCACATCGTCCGGGTTTAGCTTGAGCGCATTTTTGTATGCCTCGACACTTTTGTCCATGGCGTGCGCCTTAAAGTGCGTATTCCCGAGATTGTAGTATGCCTGGGCCTTCAGGGTGGAATCGGTTGCATTGTCCGCGGCAGATTCAAAATACTTGACGGCTTCATCATACCGGTCCTGCTGATAAATGGCATCACCGAGATTGAATTCCGCCTGTGACTCCTGCTTCTTATCATCGGCCTTGCGATACGCTTCTTCGGCTGCAAGAAACTCTCCCTGGTCATATAACAGATCTCCTTTGCGCAACTGCTTATGCGGTGCCTGGCCAAATGCCGTCAGGGCAGGAAGCACAATGAGTAAACCGGCAATGATGTGTGAATGCAGTTTCATCTTCTCCGAGATTAACGTCTTGTACCTAAGGCAAGGACGTGCTGATGTTGTTTCTTTTCTCCCAACAGCCATGCCAACAATATGAGCACGAATCCTCCGAATAAAAAGTACTGATAGTAGCTATCAAAATCCTTAAACGCCCGCTGCTCCATGTCTCTTTTTTCAAACTGGTCGATCTTTTCGCGGATATCCTTATTGACGAAATCGGGGTCCAGAATATTATAGACATACCCTGATCCCGCCTGTGCCAGTTCCTTTAAAAAAGCTTCATTGACTTTTGTCCGGACAGGGGTACCGTTTTCGTCGCGTTTATAATCCTGTTTCCCTTGTATGGTCATCGGGATGTATGCTCCTTCGTTTGTACCAACCGTTATAATGAACGGCACGACCCCTGCGTCTTTGGCTTTTTTCATGGATTCGATCGCTCCGTCTTCATGATTCTCACCGTCTGTGAGCAGGATCAACGCCCTTTGCCTGGCATCATCATCGAGGTAGGCGCGCATGGTAAGGTCGATGGCTTCTCCGATCGCCGTGCCTTGCGTACTGGCCAGCCCGGGGTTTGCACTCTTGATAAACATCTCGGCTGCCGCATAGTCCGTAGTCAGGGGCATCTGCAGATAAGCGCTTCCGGCAAACAGGATCAGACCAATGCGTTCTCCCCGCAACGACTCCACGAGGTCTGTTGCAAATTTCTTTGCCCGTTCCATTCTGTTGGGTGCGATATCCTGAGCATACATACTGTTAGAGATATCGAGTGCAATAAATACATCTGCTGCTTTCGCCTGTACTTTTTCTCTGCGTACACCCCATTGCGGGTTGGCGAGTGCCATGCAGAGCAATGCCAGTCCGGCGAAGAGAAAGATGGACCGCGCCAAAGCCCGCACATCTGACCATTCCTGGAGCAACCGCGTCATCGCCTGCTGCCCGGCAAACGCCACTTTCGCCCTGCGCGAAAGCCACCGTGACAGGAGATACACACCAAACATCAATGGCAGCAATGCCAATGACCACAGAAAGGCGGGATGTTCGAAACGAAACATAGGAATGAAGTGAACGCAAAAATAACGTTCCTCTGCACGCCTCAGTATAGGCAGGATACTTTCATTGCGCTGAAAACGTCCCCCACAAGGCCTACACCCGGAAATACTGTGGCAGTTCCATCTTTGCGCTCATGTCCGACGTGTTCGATCTGCTGCCCCAGCAATCCCTGACGCAATGGCTTGCATTGGTGACGGGTCTGGTGTATGTGCTGCTCGCCGCCTATGAAAAACCCCTTTGCTGGCTATTTGGAATCGTCAGTTGCATGCTGATCGCATTCGATGACTTCCTGCATTTTCAGTTGTATGCCGACGGAGTGCTGGAAATCGCATATATCCTTTTCGGTTTTGCCGGATTGTATTACTGGCTTTCCGGAACCGGTTCCGGGACAACACGGCCGACTGTCACCTGGGAATGGGAAAGACACGCAATGCCGCTCCTTGGCGGGGCACTGATCAGTATTCCGATCGCCATTGTGTTGCGGACATACACCAATGCTGCATTCACTTTCCTGGATACCCTGACGACAGTCTTCTCGCTATGGGCCACATGGTTGTTGGTGCGGAAGGTTCTGGAGAACTGGCTGTACTGGATTGTGATAGACCTGATCTATGTCGCCTTGTTCTGGCAGCGTGGGGGAAAATTGATCGCCGTCCTGTATACGGCCTACATGTTGATTGCGACATGGGGATACCTGCAATGGCGCCGCGGAATACGGCAGAACGCCGATGTCTGAAACAGCTCCCGCACCCCGGGCAGATCTTTACGTGGCGAGCACGTGGCGCAACATACGGTATCCGGACATCTGAAAATACGCCGGAAAAGCGTCTGACTGATATACATACAAATTCAAAATTTGCAGTTGCGATACTCAAAAGCAACTATCTTTGCCCGCCGAAAATTGCCGGGTATCGGCGCCAAAATAGACTGAAATCGCAGTGGACTCGAGAAAATCACTCGTTCGGATTGCTTTCCTCTTGATCATCTTCATTTCCTGCGCAGGCGATATGGCTGCCCAGGGTTCGGGAAACACCAACCTTCTTCTTTACGTCATCGTGATCATCGCGGCGATTTTATTGATCGGAGCGGTCATGGAGGTAGCGGATAATCTGTTGCGCGTAGAGGCCGAAAGATACGCGGTGCACTCCGAGGGACTTGATCTGTGGGGAAGCATTAGCGCTTTGTTCAGGCCTGGGTTGCCTGCACGATTGAAAGATGTCCCTGTACATCTGCTCAAGGGGGGATATGACATCCTTCTGGAAGGTGTTGCTCAGCCCGCGTTCAAAGAGCCCGGGACCGTCACCCGCTATGCGCTGCAACCCCCGAATTTTAACGGGCTCGCTCCGATCCCCAAAGTTGTGGTCAATCCCGGAGATACGGTGAAAGCCGGAGATCTCATCTTCTATGACAAGACAAGACCGGAAATCCATTTTGTCGCACCGGTGAGTGGAGAAATCCTCGAAATCAATCGCGGGGCAAAACGTGCGATCACAGAAATTGTGATCCTGGCCGATAAAGAACTTCAGTACGTTGAGCACACTGTTCCGGATCTGGAGCAGGTGTCGCGTGAAGATCTTGTACGTTTCCTGCTTGAAACAGGGGCCTGGACACTGATCCATGAACGCCCATATGACCTGGTGCCCGACCCTGACTCTGAGCCGGCGAATATTTTCATTTCGACATTTGACAGTGCGCCTCTCGCTCCGGACGCCAATTTCATCGTCCAGGGCAGAGGAGATGAGTTTCAAAAGGGACTGGATGTCCTGGGCCACCTGACGTCGGGGAAGGTCTACCTGGGGCTTGACGGCCGTGGGGACGCCGATCCGTCGGCGATTTTTGCCCAGGCTACGGGAGTGGAAAAGCATTGGTTCCGTGGACCGCACCCCTCAGGCAATGTGGGTATTCAAATTCATCATGTCGCTCCGTTAGTCCATGGCACAAAAGTCTGGACACTTGGTGTACAGGAAGTCCTGGCACTGGGCAGGCTGTTTGAGACCGGACGTTTCGACAGCCAGCGTATTGTGGCGATCACGGGTGCTCCCATCAAAGAACCCTGCTATGTCAGGACATATGTCGGCGCGCACATCGGCGAACTGCTGAAAGACATGGTCGATGGAGACAATCTGCGATATATCAGCGGCGATGTCCTGTCAGGGAAAAAGAAATCCACCGATGGCTATCTGAATTTTTATGACGACCAGATCACGGTATTGAAAGAAGGGAATACATATGAATTGTTTGGCTGGCTTGTCCCTGTGACAGAGCGTCCGAGTGTCAGTCATACCTTTCCCAATTTCCTCTTTCCCGACATCCGTTTCAGGGCAAATACGAACATGCATGGTGAACCGCGTGCCTTCGTGATGACAGGCCAGTATGAGCGCATGTTGCCCATGGACATTTATCCCCAGCACCTGATGAAGGCGATACTGGCCAATGATGTCGAAACAATGGAAGGCCTCGGGATTTATGAATTGAGTGAAGAAGATATCGCACTCTGCGAATTTGCATGCACATCGAAAATGCCATTGCAGGAAATCCTGCGTGAAGGACATAAAGTCATGATGGAACAGAGCTAAGACGATACTACTGCAGATCATGACGGATTGTCCTTCATGATAAGCTGAGAACAGCCAACTGAACTATTGGAATGAAACTGATCGATCGCATCAAGAAACTGGAGCCTGACAGGTCAAAACATCCGTTTCTGTATACAGTATACGAGGGGTTCTTCACATTCCTGTATACTCCGAATACTGTCACCAAGGGTGGTGTCCATATCCGCGACGGGATAGATCTCAAGCGCACGATGATCTTTGTCGTGCTCGCGATGACGCTGTGTTATGTATTTGGGACGTGGAATATTGGTCAACAGCATTTTGTGGCGTTGGGTGTGCATACCGGATATCTCGAAGCATTGCATTTGAAAATCGCTTTTGGGATCTGCAAGCTCCTGCCCATTTTCATCTGGACAAACATCGTCGGTTTAGGCATCGAGTTTTATTTCGCGATGCGCAAGGGACATGGGATCGAAGAAGGATTCCTGGTGACCGGAGCGCTGATCCCTTTGATCATGCCACCGGACATCCCGATCTGGATTTTGTGCCTGTCCGTCGCGTTTGCAGTTCTACTCGGTAAAGAGGCGTTTGGCGGGACAGGAATGAACATCTGGAATATTGCATTGCTCGCACGTGTCTTTGTCTTTTTCGCTTATCCTTCGACAATCTCGGGAGACCAGGTGTGGGTAGCAGGACTGCAGCATGTCGCTCCCGGTGCAGGAGTCGATTACAGTTGGTGGCAGACGGGATTTTTCAACGGCATTTTCAGAGCATTCGGCTGGAGCACCTTCGATCCGTCACTCACAGTAGTCGACGGGTATAGCGGCGCTACGCCTCTGGCCCTGGCGTACCAGGGTGGCTGGGACAATGTGCTGCAACACTTTACGGCGCGTCAAATGTGGTGGGGAGCGATCCCCGGTTCTATCGGGGAAACTTCAAAGCCGTTGATTCTGTTGGGAGCACTGATGCTGATCGGGACGGGGATTGCGAGTTGGCGGGTGATGGCCGGAATGGTCATCGGGCTGGTCGGCTGCGCGTTCTTGTTCAATGCGTGGGGCGCGACGCCGTTTATGCATGTCCCTTGGTGGGCGCATTTCTATATGGGGAGTTTCTTCTTCGCCATGGCGTTTATGGCGACAGACCCCGTGACTGCTGCGAGTACGAACCGCGGAAAATGGATCTTTGGCATTCTCATCGGGGTCATCGGACTGGTGATCCGTGTCATGAATCCTGCGTATCCCGAAGGTTGGATGCTCGCGATTCTCTTGTTGAACACATTCGCACCATTGATCGATCATTTTGTGATACAGAAGAATATTTCAAAACGTCTGAAACGTGCATAGTACAGGATATGTCATTCGCTTTATTCTTGTGATTACCGCTGTGTCAGCGCTGGCGTTGGCTTTTCTCTCCACAACACTGAAGGACAGACACGAACGCAACGAGTTGCTCGCCAACAAGAGGGCAATTTTGTCGGCTGTCGAAACACCGTTGGGCAAATCCGTGGAGGACATGTCAGATAAAGACGTCCAACAAATTTTTGACACACAGGTGAAAGAAAAAGTGCTCAACATGGACGGCCAGGTCGTGGATTCAACAGCAGTCCTGGCACATGGTTATAAAGGCGGCAGAGCCGAAAACGTTGACATGGCTAAGGAACGCAAATTGCCTGAAGCACAGCGGCTCCTACCCCTCTTTATCTTTGAGATGAATGGCAGGAAGTACTATATCCTCTCTGTCCGGGGAAGTGGGCTGTGGGATGAAATCTGGGGAAATATCGCTCTCGAAGACGATTTCACGACTGTGGCTGGTGCAGCTTTCGACCACAAATCGGAGACCCCTGGTTTGGGTGCTGAAATCAAGGACAACCCTGCCTTTCACAAACAATTTGTGGGAAAGAAGATCTATAGCCCGACAGGAGAATACACTTCTGTCATCGTGCGTAAAGGCGGGGCGAAAAACCCGAGGAATGAAGTAGATGCTATTTCAGGTGCGACAATCACAAGCAATGGTGTGACGGAAATGCTGCGACGGGGGATCAAGTACTATCAACCGTACCTGAACACGTTAAAGAAACAATGATTTAACAATCAACAATTTGTCCTGTTAGTAAAAGCAGGTATAAATCGAAAACCTCATGGCAGAAACAACAGTCGTTCAAGCGCCGGAAGTCAAACGCGAGCCGATCTTCGGGAAGAAGGAGCGCAAACTGATCACGGATCCGATCAACGACAACAATCCCATTACTGTCCAGATACTGGGGATCTGCTCAGCACTTGCGGTGACCACACAGGTCTTCCCCTCCCTGATCATGGCGATCGCGGTGACGCTGGTGGTGGCATTCTCAAACCTGGCGACTTCCGTGTTGCGCGTATATATTCCAAAACAGGTGCGGATGATCGTGCAACTGATCATCATTGCAACGCTCGTCACGATTGTAGAGCAAATACTGAAAGCATACAGTTTCGACGTGTGGAAGAAACTTTCTGTATTCATCGGCCTGATCATCACCAACTGTATCGTGATGGGACGCCTTGAAGCATATGCAATGGCAAACAAGCCGTGGAGATCATTTCTCGATGGTATCGGCAACGGCCTGGGATACGGAGCGATCCTGCTGATCGTCTCTTTCTTCAGAGAACTGTTTGGCAAAGGATCTCTGTTCGCCGGCACAGCGATCCAAATGAAAATCATCGGTGGTTCACCGGACTACTGGATTGACACGACACACAACTCATGGTTTAGCTGGTATGCACCGAACAACCTGATGGTCCTTCCGGCCGCGGCGATGTTTATTATTGGCACATTGATCTGGCTCCAGCGCGGATGGAACAGAAAACTGATCGACGTCTCCTGAGAAATTTCGAATAAAGAATTGCGAATCATCATTCATCATCCATCATCTATAACTAGCCATGGAATTCATCAATATCTTCATCAAGTCTGCTTTTATTGAGAACATGGTCCTTGCCTACTTCCTGGGCATGTGTTCTTATCTCGCAGTGTCCAAGACACTGAAGACGGCATTTGGTTTGGGACTGGCTGTGATCTTCGTGTTGGGTATTACCATCCCCATGAACTGGCTGATCGACCATTTCCTGCTGGCCGAGACCGGATGGTTTGGCACAGATCTGACATTCCTCCGTTTTATCCTGTTCATTGCTGTGATCGCCGCAATGGTGCAACTAGTGGAGATGGTGGTAGAAAAGGCCTCACCAGCACTATACAATTCTCTCGGGATCTTCCTGCCGCTCATCACGGTGAACTGTGCTATCCTGGGAGGGTCGTTGTTTATGGTGTCGCGGGAATACAACTTCGGGCAGTCGGTAGCTTTCGGTCTTGGCGGTGGATTCGGCTGGTTTCTGGCGATCATTGCCATTGCAGCCATCCGTGAGAAGATGAGATACTCGAACGTCCCTGCACCATTGCGCGGCCTGGGGATGGCATTCATTCTGACAGGGTTGATGGGTGTGGCGTTTATGAGCCTGATGGGCATCGACCCGAATGCATTTATGGGAAAATAATTGAAGGGCGACTGCCTGTATGATTGTTGAATCTGTAAAAACGGCCTCACATTGAAAATCATCATTCTAGCGATCCTGGTATTCAGCCTTGTGATCCTCGCGCTGTCGTATATGCTGATCATTGCCCGGCGCAGGCTGTTGCCCCAGGGCGATGTACGCATTATCGTCAATGGCGACAACGAGCATGCACTGATGGTCTCTCCGGGCTCTTCCCTGCTCAGCTCTTTGTCGGATAAGAATATTTTTCTCCCCTCTGCATGTGGTGGCGGCGGGACGTGTGCAATGTGCGAATGCCACGTCGATGCAGGCGGTGGCGATGTCCTTCCCACAGAAATGAATCACCTCACACGCAAGGAAGTGAAAGAACACATGCGCCTTGCCTGCCAGGTAAAAGTGCGCCAGGACATGGAGATCCGCGTACCGGAAGAAGTATTTGGAATTAAGAAATGGGAATGCGAGGTCATTTCAAATTACAATGTCGCCTCCTTCATCAAAGAGTTCATCGTCAGGCTCCCTGAAGGTGAGGTCCTGGACTTCAAGTCCGGTGGATACGTACAAATCGACGTTCCCGAAATCACGGTAAACTTTCGTGACTTCGACATCACTGCACATCCCGACTACCATGAGAAGGCCGGATAAGTTTAAGGAAGAATGGGATCAATGGAAACTCTGGGATCTCAAGATGGTGAACACAGAGCCACAGTTCCGCGCATATTCGATGGCAAATCACCCGGCGGAGGGCAATATCGTGATGCTCAATATCCGGATTGCCACTCCCCATGGGATAAAAAGACCAACAACTGGATGGCCGTCAACCCTGGCGTCTGTTCTTCTTATACATTCGCACTCAAACCCGGCGACAAGTGCACAATTTCAGGCCCATACGGTGAGTTTTTCATCAAGGATACAGATAAGGAGATGGTATATATCGGCGGCGGTGCCGGGATGGCTCCATTGCGCTCGCATTTATTCCACCTGTTCCACACATTGAAGCAAACGAAACGGAAGGTATCCTACTGGTATGGTGGACGTTCAAAACGCGAACTGTTTTATGTCAACCAATTCCGCGATATCGAGAAACTCTTCCCGAACTTCAAATTCTACGTTGCACTGTCTGCGGCGCTGCCCGAAGACAACTGGGTCACGAAAAAGAGTATCGACGATCCTGAAGGTGATGGCTTTACAGGGTTTATCCACCAGGTGCTGTATGATCAGTATCTGAAAAATCATCCTGAGCCGGAAGAAATCGAATATTACTTCTGTGGTCCTCCACTGATGAATGCCGCTGTATTGAAGTTGCTGGATGATCTGGGCGTACCGGAAGAGAATATTGCATTTGACGATTTTGGCGGCTAATCAGCGCTCGGGCCAGAGAGGCTCGATTCAAAACCCTTGCATTTATTTCCAGTGAGAAGTTTCTCAGTGGGATTTAGCCCCGTGATCGCTTCCGGCGATGTGCTGATGTGTCTGGCGTGTATCTTTCTGAACGCCGGCAGCGTTCACAACTGAAAGACTCTGTCGATTGTCATGGCATATCGGGAAATCTGGGCATCTTCGCCACATTCCACTTCACGGAGCACTTATCAACACATGATGAAGTACTTGTACCTGCTGATTCTTTGTATTTCCGTATCCATACATGCACAGCCTCCGGACAGTCTGTGGCACAATTTTCAGAACAAACAGCTCGCCAATGAAACACGGATCCAAAACCTGCACAGACTGACGCGATACTGGATGTCCATAAATCCGGACTCTTCGATGTATTATGGCCGGCTGGAGCAGGCCTTTGCAGAAAAGATCGGTGACTCCACCTGGCTTGGTCATGCCCTGAATCTGCAGGGCGGTGCCTTCATGATGAAGAAGGATTTCGCCAGCGCGATGGATAAACTCTCCCAAACACTTCAGATCCGCCTGGCCCTAAATGATACCGTCGGCATTGCCAGCACCTTCAACAACATCGGCAATATCTATTACCACAAAGAAGACTACCGCAGTGCTCTGGATAACTATATCCAGGGATTGTATTATGAGCTACAAAAACACAACGATCAGAGTCTCACGACATCCTACATCAATATCGGCTCGCTGTACGCCTTGCTCAATGAACACCACAAAGCACTTGACTATTTCAAACGGGCGGCTCCGTTGTACGCACAGAATCAACAGACAAGCGGTGTGGCCAACTGCTACTCCAACATTGGCAAGCTATACCAGTCGATGGACAGCCTGCAGCAAGCCCGGGAGTATTTTTTAAAAAGCATACCGCTCCTGCAGGAGTCTCAGGATCAGACCAGCCTTGCCATCGTGTATGCAAACCTGGCCAACGTCTATCGTGATCTGGGGCAGACGAATAAGATGTTTGACTACTACCGTCAGGGCGAACAGTTGTGCACCGCGCATGCCCTGCAACAAGGTCTTGCGCAGATCAGGGCTGATCGTGGCATGGCTTATTATTTATTGCACCGTACGACAGAAGCGCGCGATGACTGCCAGAAAGGGTATGCACTTGCGTCTGTTTCGGGCCTGCAACAGGAAACGAAAGATGCCTGCGCTTGTCTCTCGAAGGTATATACTTCCCTCCATCAGGACTCACTGGCCTCCGTATTCCAGGCGCGCATGGACAGTATCAATACCATTATTGCGGAGACCCAGGCGCACATTGACGAGGCGATCGCAGATTTCAGGAAGCAGGTGAGCTCTGACAGCGCGCGGCAGGAACGGGAGAAGTTGTTGCCTTCAATCACTCCTTCAGGCCGCAATACACATCAGAAGCGCTGGGCATTCATCATTGGATATTCCGTCGTAGCTCTGTTTTTTGTTATTCCTTTTGCGGCGCGGCAAACATCGCGGGAATAAAGAAACGACGCAGGAGGATCAATGAGAATATGGCGGTATCATGCGTAACATTCCCGCTCTGTGTTATTCCACCTCGCTCGTATCCGGCGTCACCTTTTACTCCTGAGGTATTGAGCGCGTTCAGCACCTGCTCCGTGATGTCGTATTGCTCGTCGGCGATCAGGATGGCACCGCCATCGGCGTAGTTGAAGATAAAATCGTAGCCCTCCTCCTGTTTGATCTTTTGGAGTTGGTCTTTCACGATCTTTTGTAGTTGATCATTGATACTGGCCGTTTCATCCATCAGTTCCTGGCGCAATTGATCGCGTTGATGCATTAATGCGTCCTGTATTGCACCAAGCTTTTCTTCTTCCACCTGCATTTCGTTGCGCGAGAAGCGTCCCGCTCTGTGCTTTTCGCTGATAGGCCTCTATCTCCCCCTGCAGTGCATCCGACTTCTGCTGTAGTTGCTGCTCGGCAGCCTGTTGTTTCTTATCCAAATGCTCCGATGCTTTCCGGAATTCTACATATTGATGCAGGATGCTGTCGCCATTGACGTAGGCGACCTTCAGGCTGTGTCCGGATGACGCTCCCTCATGGACAGGACTTTGTGATTGAGTGCAGGAAAGAAAGAAGAGGAGATTCATTGAGATAATTACCACTAGTGCGTTTTTCATATTTATTGGCATTGATTACATATCATGTTTTTTTAAAAAAACCATTTTTGAAACAGCATCTACTTATTTCTATTCCTTTATGATATTTTATCTACTCAAGTTTCGGCACCCGATCAAGGAATATATGAGGCTGTAATTCAATAGTATGGCTGACCCCTCAACTTATCGTAATTACTTCACCTCAATGAAGAAACCATCCTTCTCTAAGATGCATATCTTATTCATATTGGCTGTTATTTAGAATTGATAAAATCATGTCGCGAAACCTGAGTTATTTATAAAGATATCAATCTATTCCCTCGCTCTGTCAGCACACCAGCGGTAATATAGAAGAAAGTCTCAATATACGAGATCGCCGTTGAGGCGGAGAAGTTCTGTCTCAGCGAGCTTGGTCTGGTAACGTGCCGTGATGAGCCTGTTGTAAGCGTCTTCAAGACTCTTCTGTGCCTCCCTGAGTTGGATATAAGTGGCCTCGCCAAGTTTGTAGGTTTGCAGGACGATATCCACGTTTTCCCGCGCAAGGACAATATTATCCTCTTCAAGTTGCAGTGCTTTCTTTTGAAATTCAAAATTGTGGTAAGCATTTACCACGTCGAGACGGATCAGTGAACGCTGATTTTCCAGGGACTGTCGCTGAAAATCAATATCGAGTTCGGCTTGCTGGATCAACCGCTGCGTATTGCGATAGTTCAGAATGGGCACCGATAATGTGAGTCCATAATTGAATCCGCGGTTCCTGTTGGTGACCGGCAGCACGGGATTGATGGCGATGTTGTTATTGGTCCGTGCGAAATTGTATGCGGCGTTGAGCTGGACTGTCGGGAAGCGGTCTGCCTTCACTTCTGCCAGAAGAGGTTTGCGATATCGAGGTTCTTCGCGGTGATCTCCAACTCCGGATTGTTTTGCTCCGCTGCGGTGATAAAGGAGTCCAGGGCGATCTCTTTCCTGATCGGAATGGTATCGCTCACGGCATAGTCGGTGGTCTTCAATGCATTGGGTCTGTCTTTGACAGGGCTGATGATCTGGTTGAGCGTTTCCTTGAGCTCGACGAATAAGCGTTTGTTGCTGGAGCTGTGCTGCCTTCTGGGCATTCAGGTCCACCTTGCCCTGTAACAATTCCGGTCTGGCTCCTGCTCCAATATCCAGCTTCCGCTGCGCGAGATCAACGGTGATCTGTGAGATCTCCATCTGCTCTTCAATCGCCTTGAGCTGCTGTTTCTCCTCTACGATGGCGTAGTATGTGTTGATGACTTGCGCCACCGTATTCATGACCTGGTTCTTGATGGTCAGTTTCCCGAGCTCTACATATTGTTCCGCCTTATCCCGTGTCGCAAACATTTTCAAGCCATCGAAGAGTGTCCAGTTCAGCGAGAGTGCTGCGCTGAGATTATTGGCAGACACATTGCCGCCCCTGTCCGTGCCATTGGAATAGCTCTGCTTTTGATTATTGAGGTTCCATGCGAGCGCTGCAGTCCCATTGATCGTCGGATAGAAGACCATATTCCGGTAGCTGTAATCGATCGCTGCAGAAGCAGAATCGTTGCGGGAAAGGATGATATCGTAGTTGTTGGAAAGCGCCATAGCGATGGCATCGTCGAGGGTGAGGACCTGAGGCTGTGCATGCGCGACGCCAGGGATGGAGAGTGCAAGAATGCAAGCACACAGGAGACATCGAACGAGGGTATGAAATACCGTTTTGCCCGTATCTACCAAATACAATTTACCATTCAATGTTTTATCAAAACCCACTGCTTTGACTGTTTTTACAACAGGTACAAACCAATCTTTTATTGTTAGGCCATGCATTTTTCAATAGTACTCTTACGCTCCGGATTCCTCTGCAATTACCTCCGGCTCCGGGGCATCTGAAATAAATTTGTCGAACTGACTCACCTTTTTTGTTGAGGACAGATATGTATATAAGACAGGTACGACGAATAATGTCAGGATCAGCGCGAACAGCATCCCTCCGACGATTACGATTCCGAGTGGTATCCGGCTTTTCCCTGCCGAGCCGATGGCCAGCGCAATCGGCAGTGCGCCCAGCGTTGTCGCCAGTGTTGTCATGAGGATCGGCCTCAGTCGTGCCGCTGCGGCATTGATCGCCGCGGTGAATTTCTCTTCTCCGCGCCGTCGCTTCTGGTTTGAAAATTCCACGATCAGAATTCCGTTTTTCGTCACCAGGCCGATGAGCAGGATAATACCGATCTCAGAGAAAATATTCAGTGTCATGCCGAAGAGCCAGAGGCTCACCACCGCCCCTGCCAATGCCAGCGGCACGGTAATCATAATAATAATCGGGTCGATAAAGCTTTCGAACTGAGCGGAAAGCACCAGGAAGATCAGTACCAGCGCCAGCACAAATGCAAATGATGTATTCGATGCGCTTTCTGCATAATCGCGGGATGCTCCGGCGAGTGCAGTATTAAACGTGTCGTCGAGGACCTTATCGGCGATTCTCTGCATTTCCTGGATCCCTGCACCGATTGTCTTGCCCGGCGCCAGGCCTGCCTGCACGGTTGCGCTCTTGAAGCGGTTGAAGTGATAGATTGTGGGAGGATTTGCGGTCTCTACCATGTTTACCAGGTTATCCAGTTGGATCAGATCTCCCTTGTTGTTGCGCACGAAAAACGATTTAAGATCGAGAGGATCATCGCGGTCCGACCTGCTGACTTGCCCGATGACCTGGTATTGTTTTCCATTCGTGACGAAATACCCAAAACGTTTTCCACTGAGTGCCAGTTGCAGTGTAGTATTCACATCAAGTACCGACACACCCAACTCATTTGCCTTCAGCCGGTCGATCGTGATCTGCAGCTCCGGCTGGTTAAATTTCAGATCTGTATCGTAACCCTGGAACACCGGACTCTTGCGCACCTCTTCCATAAACCGCGGGAGGTATTCGCGCAACTTATCGAAGTTGAGATTTTGCAATACAAACTGGACAGGAAATGAGCTCCGTCCTCCCAGGCCTACGGTAATGGTCTGCTCCTGGATGGCAAAGGCCCTGACATTGGTATATTTCCTGTACATCCTGGTCATCTGCTGAGCGATCTGGTCCTGTGTTCGCGTGCGCTCACCGGCATCCTTGAGTCCGACGATGATGAAGCCGACATTGCTGGCAGGGCTGCGGAAACTTGGCACAAACGTCAGGAAGACGTCTTTCTCAGGGATAGAATCCATCAGCTCGTCCGTCATTTGATAGACCACCTTATCCGTGAAGTCAAAGTCTGCTCCTTCGGGGCCCGTGACGATCGTGCGGATGCGGTTGCGGTCTTCGAGGGGCGCCAGCTCAGACGGCAGTGCCTTGCCTAAATAGTAAATCGTGCCCACGCATGCCGCGATGATCACCAGCGCGAGCCACCTGTTGCGCATAAACCAGCCCACTGCTGCGCGGTACCCTTTCTCCAGCCCCTGGAATGCCGGCTCTGTCCAGTGATATAATTTCGAATGCCGGTGCCCGGACCGCGGCGTCAGATAAATATTCAGAACAGGAGTGAGTGTCAGCGATACGAACGCTGAGATCAGCACCGCTGATGCCAGCACCATGCCGAACTCACGGAACAATGTGCCGACAAAGCCCTGCAGAAAAATGATCGGCAAGAAAACCATCGCCAACGTGAGCGAAGTGGCGATGACGGCAAAGTAGATCTCTTTGGAGCCCTCGAGCGCAGCGCGGTATTTATTCATACCCGCTTCCATCTTTTTGAAGATATTCTCCGTCACGACGATGCCGTCGTCCACGACGATCCCCGTCGCCAGCACGATGGCCAGCAGTGTCAGCACATTGATGGAGAATCCCATGATGTACATGATGAACACAGAGCCGACCAGGCACACAGGGATATCGATCAACGGCCGTAGGGCAATCCTCCATTCTCTGAAAAAGACGAAGATGATCAACACCACCAGGCTAATGGCGATGATGAGCGTGTGCTGGACTTCCTTGATCGCTTTCCTGACGAATGTTGTTCGGTCGTATCCGACTTCGAGGATGATGTCCGAGGGCATCTCCGATTTGATATCTGCGATGCGCTTGTAGATTTCGTCAACAATCTCGATCTGGTTGCTGCCGGGTTGTGCGACCACTCCGACACTGACAGCAGGCACATTGTTCTTGCGCGCCATGCGCTCTTCCACCTCCGGGCCCAGTTCAGCATAGCCAACATCTTTGAAGCGCACGACACCTGCACTGTCGTCCTCGAGAATGAGGTTATTGAAGTCGTCAGGTGTTGTCAGCCTGCCAAAGGTCTTGACGATCAGTTGTGTTTCATTGCCCCTGATCTTCCCACCCGGCAACTCGACATTTTCCCGGTCAAGGGCAGCAATAATATCAGGGATCGTAATGTCATATGCAGATAGTTTGACCGGGTCGATCCAGAGGCGCATTGCCTTGCGTTGGCCATAGACGGTGACGCTGCTCACTCCGCTGATCGTCTGCAGGCGTTCCTGGACGACATTCTCAGCGAAGTCCGTCAGTTCGAGGAGGTTTTTCGAATGGCTCTGCACCTGCAGGAATACAATGGGGTCGGAATCCGCATCTGCTTTATTGACGATCGGTGGGGCGTCGATATCCTGTGGCAGGTTGCCCAATGCCTGGGAGACCTTGTCGCGCACGTCATTGGCCGCCTGCTCGAGATCGACACCGAGGAAAAACTCAACGGTGATATTGCTCGATCCCTGCGCACTGGTGCTCGTAATATTCCTGACGCCCTGCACCCCGTTGACAGCTTTCTCCAACGGCTCCGTGATCTGCTGCTCTACGATATCTGCATTCGCACCGGTATAATTGGTATTGACATTGATCACCGGTGGATCGATGGCAGGATATTCCCGCACCCCAAGAAAAGAATAACCGATCCCCCCGAAAATCAGGATGACAATGGAACACACCATCGCAAGTACAGGACGCCGGAGACTGAGTTCGGAGAGGTTCAACTAACTATAAGATGATGGTTGATGAATGATGGTTGATTCACTAGTGATTAATTCAGCAATATTGATGCTTTCATTGAACAATCTCAGAATATCGGCCACATCTGCACGCTGCTCTTTGCTCTTTGCCCTATACTCTTTACTCTATGCCCTATGCCCTTCCCCGGCCTCCGAAGCCTTTGGCGAAGGAGGCTGCCCTTTGCCCTTCCCGGCCTCCGAAGCCTTTGGCGAAGGAGGCTGCCCTATGCTCTATGCCCTATGCCCTATGCCCTTTGCCACTACAAGGAATCGATTTTCGTCACCGTCACCGGCATTCCCGGGCGCAAAAACAATAGTGACGACGTAATCACAGTATCGCCGGGACGCAGTCCGTTGATCACCTCGATATTCATGCTGTCCCTGACGCCTGTCTCGATATCTGTCTGTATTGCCTTGCCACCTTTGTAGACGAAGATCTGTTTCTTCCTGCCCTGTAGAGTGATCACGAGATTCGGGATCATCAGCGCATTTTCTTTTTTCCCCAGGATGATTTCCACCTGTGCGAAGACACCAGGACGCAATGCCGGATCGTGTTCTTTGACCTCTGCCCGCACTGCCAGGCTGCGTGTCGCCTCGCTGACTTCCACTGCCGTTGCGATAATAGACGCGTGGAAATCCTTGTCCGAGCCATCAATGTTAAAGGAGACCTCCATGCCGCTTTTCACTTCAGAGCTGTAGCGCTCGGGGACATCAAACTGGACTTTCAGCCTGTTGACTTCACCGATCGTGGTCAGCACCGTCGTCGGAGAGACAAAGGCTCCCGGGCTCACCTGTTTGAGTCCCAGCTTTCCGTCGAAAGGCGCGCGGATCTCCGTCTTGCGGATGTCTTCCTGCACGATATCCATATCGGCCTTGAGCGTCTGTACCTGGAGCAGGCTGGCGTCATAGTCCTGCTGGCTAATGCCCTGGATCTTCAGGAGTTCGGCCTGTCTCTGTTCTGTCTGTTCTGCGATCTTGAGCTGTACCTCGTATTTGCGGAGCTGTGCTTGCAGGTCGCCGTCGTAGAGTTTGGCGAGCAGATCCCCTTTCGGACACATTCCCTCCCTCGCGGATATTCAGCTCCACGATCCTGCCAGAAACTTCGGGGTGGATTTCGGTGGATTCAAATGCGAGGATCGTCCCCGGTACACGGACATCCGCCTTGAGATCATGCCCTTCCGCAAGGATCGCCTGTACTGGCAAGGGTTGCTGATCGCCCGATGCCGCCTGAGGAGTAGACTGCTTACCGGGGCTTTTGCAGGCGTTGTGGATAACGATGACCGCCATTACGGCCAGTATCACTCCTATCTTTATGTTCCTCACGCGATCGTTTTCATTTGGAGTCCAAAAGTACAATTAAGACACGCTTTTCACGATGGTTTTGTAGTGGAATTGGGTGCCTCTTTCACCTCTCCCGGCTGCGTGCCTCGAAAGACGACTGCATAAGCCATTTAAAACGCAAGATTGGTTGATTGGTTGATTGGTTGATCGGTTAATGGATTCGTTTGAAAGGTTGAAAGGCTAAAGCCAACGCAGTTTTCCCACCTCCGCAGGCCGGCTTGTCTGGACAAATGCATTGAGGGCGGAAGCCTTTCTCGCCCATATGCAGTGCGCCAGGGCTCTTTCAGCTTTGGGGCATGATGCGAAGCTTCTTTGATCTACGGAGCCGGGCGAAGTAGTATAGTGGAGAGCAAGGCAGACTGTCTGGCGGTTTGATTGGATGAAAAAGACCATAGGAGCTGATCAAGAAAGAGCCAATTCATTAGAATTTTTCCACAATAAATTTCGTTTTATGTCTTGTTTAGGTAGGAAAACATCTATCTTGCCGAATCAAACCTCGGAATCATATACCTGGCTATTGTCAGGGAGAGAGAACAGATGATTCAAATGCGAACGCTGCTTTATCGGAATCTGCGGCTGGTATTACATGATATAGTCCAATTGTTATTTCAGGGACGTCCTGCAATTTATGGTGGTGAATTGCGGGCTGTGTTAGATGTTAATATTGTCAGTAGACCCGGGCACATCTAGAGCACGGGGAGCCGGGTAAAGTCCAGGCTAAGAAACAAATTGCTGAGGATAGGATACTAAGTTGCGTATGATCGGATCAAAGGATTCGAATAATGTACGCACGTGTTTGACTTTAATGAGAAATTAAAGACTTACTAAATAAATCACTATCCCGATGAAAGCTTCAACCACAATGGTATTAACTTTGGCGTTGCTCCTCAGTGCGAGCACCAGGGCCTTGAGTCAATACAGCTCATGGACCGCGCCAAACTCCTCAAATGATGTCGCCAATCCGCTGAAAGGCGATGCAAGTGCCACCGCCGATGGGAAGGCGCTTTTCAACCAGATCTGCTTTGTCTGTCACGGCCCGGAGGGCAAAGGCAATGGTGTCGCCGGACTTAGCTTAAATCCAAAGCCCGCAAATTTCCTGGCAGCAGGTGTTGTCAACGAAAGTGATGGCGCCTTGTTCTGGAAAATGACCGAGGGCAAGCCACCCATGGCCTCCTACAAAGAGATCCTAACGGAAACGCAGCGGTGGGAGTTGGTTGACTACATCAGGCAACTCCAAAAAAACAGCAAGCATTAAATTGTAATTAACTGAATACAGCTATGAGATATGTAAAAGTATTTTTTACAATATCGTTTCTAGGCATTCTTTCGTCGCAAAGCTTTGCCCAGGACAATGCTCAGAGTAAACCTTTGTTCGGGGACACAAAACTTGTTATCGTCGGTAATGCCCAGGCGGACTATTACTATAACAAGGATGAAAATGGTATTGGCAATATCGCCTTTAAGCCGATCTTTTTATGGAGCCTTTCAGATAAACTCTTTATTGAATCCGAAATGGAGATCCCAACAGATGAAGGCTCCGTGGAATTGGTGCTGGAATATGTCAACATGGTGTACTTCGTCAATAATAATCTGACGCTGCACTTCGGACGTTTCCTGCCAAAATTCGGCGGCTATCGCGGTAAGTTCGGTGAAGCCTTTCTGAACCGGTTCCCCAATGATCCGGTCGGTTTTGGAGACGGGGGAATTGGTGCAATGACCGAAACCGGTTTTGGAGCGCAGGGAGGGGCGAATCTGGGCAAGACAAGAATCAACTATGACTTTTATTTGACAAATGGCCCACAGCTTCTCGCCGGGAGCGCAGATGCTCCGGATGAGGCCGGGCAGTTTGAATATGAGGCCTACAGAGAAAACAATAACAACAAAGCAATCGGCGGGAGATTTGGGTTTCTTCCCCTTTCCGATGCCAGCCTTGAAGTCGGGCTTTCGTTTCAACATGCCGACAAAACAGGCGACATCGGGACAAACCTCGAGAACGTAAAAGTCGACATGTTTGCAGTTGACCTGAATTATGTTCACCTCATCACTCCCCTGAATTCGACGTTGAGAGTCCTCGGAGAATGGAAAAAATTAGATGCCGGAAAAGCCGACTACGTCGACTATGAAAATGGCGGCACCTATACTTTTGATAACAGCAGTACAGCCTATTATATCCTGGCAGCGATCAGGCCGACAGGGTCGTCTTCCCCGTTTTTCAGCAACCTGGAGCTTGCGGGGAGGTACTCACAATTTGACACTCCTAAGGGAGCTGTCTGGGGTGGCGGGCTAAGAACACAAACAGCAGTCGGATTGAATTACTGGCTCGGGTGGAACAGAGTGTTGAAGTTCTCCTATCAAACGCAAACGGATGAGTCAGATACATTCATTGCACAATTGGTCTACGGCTTCTAAAAAACAGCACAAATGAAAACACAAATATTACGATATCTCATCGTGCTCCTGATCCTTGTTCCATTCATTGATGGTTGCGGGACTTCGGCAAAAACAGGCCAGGCAGTGACTACAAGTAATACGATGCCTGATAGCAGCGTGAAACCTGAATCCGCGATTACTCAAAAGAGTGGTGCCCAATTATGGGGTGAGAATTGCGTCAGATGCCATAATGCGCCTCCTCCCACGGCATATTCAGATGACCAGTGGCCGGTGATCCGCCAACACATGAGAATCCGCGCAAATATCTCTCAACAGGAAATTGATAAAATCGTTGAGTTTATCAAAAGCGCCAACTGATTGTGCGTTGACGGGTTGAAGAAGGCTGCTGCCTACGAGCTATTGGCATTGGCTTGAGCCATTTGTGATCTGCGCTTCCTGTGCAATGCTTCTGCATATCCCTGGCGGTTGATGAGTCGATGGGCTCGTAGGGAGGCCGTTAGTCCTTGTCCCCTTCATAGTTGTCACTTTGGCGCGTCACACCAGTTGTGGTCAACAAACATGAGATGAATTATTATTTACATTGAACATGTCTCTTGAAAAAGGAGTCTTGAATCAACAGCTTGCGCCGGATTCTGTCGTGGACAGTTGTTTTTTGCCCAATCTGTTGAATATTTGATGTTGAACATTTGATGTTTTTAAGAAATAACCCGCTATTTACCACTGCCTTCTTTCTGATCTTAACGTCTTTGCGTGCACCCGCTGTACTCGTTGTGTTCCTGGCGTCTTTGCGTGATATGTGTTGATGAGTTGATACCTTGATAGGTTGATGAGATTGAAGAAGCCATTGTCCGTTGTTAAAATTCAATAATAACAGCTCTGCCCCTCATACGAACGTCTCTTTCATTCTCCTTTGTGCCGTCAAATAGGCGAAAATTAATCGTAAAATTTTCTTTACAATGATACACGCCTTTGTCATAGCTCTACTTTTGAGCGGAAAAAATGGCAATGAGGAACTTGAATTCTCTGTGGAAAGGCGTTTTTGTTTTTGTAACATTTTTGACGGTTACGTCTGCTGAGGCTGCGATCGTAAAGGGTCGTGTGACGGACGCCGAGCATCATGAAGCCCTGATCGGAGCTTCGGTATATATAGACCAGGACAATCAAATCAATGATATCTCAGGCCTCGACGGCTCGTACACCTTGCGCGATGTCAAACCGGGTGACTATAGTATCGTCGCATCGTACACGGGATACGAAACCTTCCGATCTGATCTGCACATTGAAAATGTTAACGATGTCGTTACACTGGACATCTCTCTGAATTTCGCATCATACAAGCTTGAGCAGGTCGAAGTGGTCGGTGCAAGCGACGTGGAATCAGAACTACACGCGAGATCCATTGAGAAAACCTCCGATTACGAGGTGAATGTCATTTCTTCCAGATCCATTGATCTGCTCCCGGACATTACAGCGGCAGGCGTCCTGCAACGCGTTTCCGGTGTCACCATGCAAAAGACAAGTAACAGCGGCGAAGCCCAGTATGCGATCATCAGGGGCATGGACAAACGCTACAATTATACCCTCGTCAATGGTATTAAAATTCCCAGTCCCAATAATAAAAACAGGTATGTGCCGATGGATATTTTTCCATCAGAACTCCTCGCACGGATTGAAGTCGCAAAGACACTGACACCGGATATGGAAGGCGATGCGATTGGAGGGGCTATGAACCTGGTCCTGAAGGATGCTCCTGACAAGGTGATGATCAAAGCAAACTACTCCATCGGCTACAATCAGTTGCTGCTGGACCGGTCGTTTTACAAGTTTGAGCGCAGTGGTGTCAACCTAAAGTCTCCATCTGAAGTACACGGCAAAGATTATCTCGCCACACCGGCGGATTTCCCTGTTTCGAATCTCAAATTTACCGGGGGAAGGCCGATCCCAAATATGACCGGCGGCTTGAGTATCGGCAACCGCTTTGGAAAAGACAAACGGCTTGGCGTGATCTTCTCGAGCAGCTACCAGAGCACCTATGGCGGCGCAAACACGATTTTCTTTTCCCCAAATTCTCAGCCCAGCGAAGGCACTCTCCCCAATCAAGGGAACAAGCCGACGTTTGACAATATCCAAAACCGCACATATTCTACGCATCAGAATCGCCTCGGGCTGCATACGAAATTCGACTATACGCTGAACCAGGGTCAGAAGCTGACGTTTTACGCTGCATATTTTCAGTTAGACAAATTTCTCTCCCGTCATAGTGAAGGTCCGGTCATCAACGGATCGGGCGTGGGAAATTATATCTCCACAGACCGTTCCCGTTCGCAACTGGAGCGCATTTTCAACGCGACCTTCCACGGCGAACAGCACCTCAACCGGCTCCTGGATGTGGACTGGTCCGCTGCCTATTCCCGCGCCTGGGCCTTCTCTCCCGACGAAGCACAGCTAGAAATCAATAGCACCAACATTGACCAGCCGATTCTCCAGTCTCAGCCCCGTATCTGGCAGCACAATACGGACCAGGATCTCAGCGGTTATTTGAATCTCACTTCCGTAGTGCATGTCCATCAAAATGTGCTCGAATTTAAAGCCGGCGCAATGTACCGGCATAAGAACAGGGACAATTACTACAATGACTACGATCTCAGCCCTGCGCTGATCAACGGACAGCCTCAGGTATTTACAACGATTGAGGATGCACAATGGGAATTCAGGCCCGTCGAACAAGGCTATGGCAGCCAGGTCAATCAAAATGATTACCACGTCACCGAAAATGTGATGGGATATTATGCGGATGTCAAAGCCATTCACCGGGAAAACTTCAGCATCCTGGTCGGCGTGCGGATTGAAAATACAGACCTGAGTTATACGACACCGATGCCGGAGTCTTTTGTCGGGCGGGAGGGCAGTCAGAGCTACACGGATGTCCTACCCGGTGTCCATTTAAAATACAACCTGAATGACAAGCAGAGTTTGCGGCTGAGCTACTTCGGTAGTATCGCGCGTCCCGGATTTTTTGAGGTCACCCCTTACCTCATCGCCGGCGAATATTTCGATGAAATGGGCAATCCCTATCTGCGCAGAACGAAAGCCAATAATATTGATTTACGGTACGAGTATTTTCCGACGTCCACGTCACAGGTACTGGCGGGCGTCTTTTACAAAGCCATCACAGATCCGATTGAATACAGTTTTGTCAGGGCAGGATCCTCGAAGCTGAACCTGCAACCACAGAATTTCGGCGATGCCACGAATTACGGGTTTGAATTTGTGCTGATCAAATACATCAAGGTCTTCGGCATCTCGGTGAACTATACGTATACCAAATCACAGATCACGACCAACAAGCAGGACTATCACCTGGATGACAATCACAACATCGTCTCGGAACAGGTTAGTCAGACACGGCCGTTACAGGGCCAGGCTGATCATATCGCCAACGTATCTGCGATGTATAAGAATCCTAAGATCGGGTTGGATATGCAATTGTCGGGCGTCTACACAGGGCATCTGATCACGCAGGTCTCTCCGTATTACGGTTTGGATTACTGGGCGTATCCCATCACGACGATCGATTTCTCTTTTGAAAAGAAGATCAGCAAGAAGTTCAATTTTTCAGTGTACGGCAAAGCCAAGAATCTCCTGAATGCCAAGGCTGTCACCCGTATTAAAAGAGAAAACACATATTACGACGGCACCTTCAAATTGCCCGAACAAGACGATCCGCACACGATCGTGGTGCAGAAAGAAGAATACAAACCGAGCTATCTCTTAGGCCTCAGATATTCATTTTAATCACTTTTTTAAATCAATTTTTCAATGCGATTCAAAATCCCTTTGCTTGGTGCTACCCTCATAACAGCAAGTATGTTCTTGCCTTCCTGCAGTAAAAATGACACGATCGATGTATCAAAACCACCGCTCGTCATCGGTCAGGAAGTCAGCGATGCGGCGCCGTTGCACGGAAGCCTGAAAGGCACAATGCTGACAGGCAAAACGTATACCCTCGATGGCGACATCACAGTACTCCCCGGAGATACCCTGTTGATGCAATCAGGAGTGAAACTGAAAGTCGGAAAAGGGCTGACGATCCTGGTACAGGGCGTCTTCATTTCCCTGGGGACAAAAGACCAGCCAAACTGGATCACCGCTGCCGACAACCTGCCGAAGACAGACCAGGTGGGCGCCGATCCTTCTACGGACATGGCCTATAGCGGCTATTGGACAGGGATAGAGTGTGATCCGACCTGTACCCTGCTGGACCTCAAATGGACACATATCGAATACACCGGCGGAGATTTCGGTGCGAGCTTCTTCCCTCAAGGTGAATCTGCGGGCAGCGGCGCCAAAGGCATCCTGTTCCAGAATCCGGACGGCGACATCATCCTGGAAGATTGCTGGTTCTATGGCACGATAGACGACCAGATCCGCATCTCATCAGGACGCTTCAGCGTGATGCGCAATACGTTCGAAAAATCCGGCTTCACCGGCGGCGACGCTGTCAACGTGAAAGGCGGAAGCGTCGGCGACATGGCATACAACCTGTTTCTCGGGACAGCCACCAACGCCACCAAGGCTTCAAACAAGTCCAGCGCAGGCATCCAGACGAATGTGAACATGTATAATAATACATACATCTGTGGCGGTTACCGCCAGAAAGATCCTACCGGTCGCGGCGGCTCTCTGAATTATGAAGAAGGCGCCAAAGGCAGAGCATACAATAATCTCATCGTGAATTGCAGAGTGGGACTTCGCATCCATAACAAGCCCCATGCTGATATCCACAACATGCACTATGGCTATAATTACAACTACGGAGATTCCCTGCGCGTTTGCGATAATATCTATCCTGTGGATCCGACGACTTCCGTGACGGTTCCACAACCGACGGATATCCCGACACCAACAGCGGACGTCTTCCCTGCGGACAAATATTCCGAAGCGTATCTCTACGTCCAGGATGCCAGCGGCGACTGCCCAAACATCGTGGAGCCGTACGACGGATCATCTTTCGTCCAGAAGAACAATCCCCAGTTTGTCAATTTCCCTCTCCCGATGCCCGGCGTTTCTCATTTATCTGATGTCTCTGCAGTGGCAAACTTCGACTTCCATCTAAAGGGCACGTCACCTGCTATCGGCAAAGGGACAGTGTCATCCTCGGATATTTCGCCGCTCGACGTCACGCACGTGACAAACGCAGACTTAAAGGCAACCATTACAGAACCCGGAGTAGACATGGGCTGCTTCCAGAGCAACGGCACCGGTAATATGCACTAATCATGGTTTTGAAACAACAGCTTGCGCGGGATTCCGTCGCGGGCTGTTGTTTTTCTTACCACCTCTCTTGAATATTTGAAATAAACGTATCTAAGAAAATAACTCGCTATTCACCTTTACCCTGTTTGAGATCTTAACTGCGTTGCATGCACCCGCCGCACTCTTTGTGTTCCTGGCGTCTTTGCGTGCATTTACTCTCCGTGTCCTCGCGTCTTTGTGTCCGCTCATGGTACTCTCAGCGCTCTGAGCGCCTGGCATCTTTAGCACCAACAAGACTTCAAGGTATACCGGCCCGACAAAACCAGGTATGCCCTCTGGAATCCGCTGCGTCGACTCCTTTTACGGGTGCTCGCCTCGTTGGGCCATCTCTTTATATAATCCTTATATCCCAATCGGTAAATTCGCACTTAAAAAGGTGTCAACACTCAGGACATATGGCTCCACCAATCAGTACCAAATAAGCCTTGCGCTTATTGCTATCACCAGTATTGCATGCTACGCTGCCGTCGACCTCATCGGATACAGGGTAGTGGCGCTTGTTTTATTGTTGTTGGTCTCAGCCCTGGCCATGCTGTTTGATATCATCCCGGTATTGATTACGGCTGTCTTAAGCGCTCTTATTTGGAACTTCTTCTTCATTCCGCCAACCTTTAATTTCACGATTGGTACGACTGAAGATGCACTAATGTTCATGATGTATTTTGTTATCGCTCTGATTAATGCTGTATTGACATTCAAAATCCGGCAATTTGAACAAAAAGCGACTGAAAAGGAGGGACGGGAAAGGACAATTAAACTGTATAATACACTTCTCAGTTCCTTGTCACATGAACTTAAGACTCCAATCTCCACGATCATCGCCTCGGTAGATACGATCATTGAAAATGAGGGTAAGATTTCTGAACACAGCAAAACGGCGCTGTACAAAGAAATAAACACCGCATCGTTGCGGCTGAACCGTCAGGTTGAAAACCTGCTGAGCATGAGTCGTCTTGATGCCGGCGTGCTCCGGCCTAAACTGGATTGGTGCGACGTCAACGAAATGGTGTATGCGGTGATCCAAAGCAACAAGGAAGACACTAAAAACCACAACGTCGTCTTCGCAGCGAACGATCAACTGCCCCTCTTCAAGATAGACCGGGGATTTATTGAAAACGTATTGCACAATATTGTCAATAATGCACTATTGCATACACAGGAGGATTCAATTGTCACAATTTCTGTAAACCACGTCAAAGGAAACTGTGTGTTTGTAATCTCGGACAATGGCCCCGGATTCCCGGAACCTGAGGTAGCATCTGTCTTCAACAAATTCTATCGTTTACCACACACTGCGGCAGGTGGCACCGGGTTAGGGCTTTCTATCGCAAAGGGATTTACCGAAGCACATAATGGCACAATACATTTGGAAAATATTACAACCGGCGGCGCAAGATTTATCATTGCCATTCCCGCCGAAGCATCCAGTATTCTTCCTGACAAATGAATAAGCCGAACATTTTAATCATTGATGACGAACCGCCAATTCGCAAATTGTTGCAGATCAGTCTGGAAAGTAATGATTATAGGGTAAGCCAGGCGTCTACCGCAAAAGAAGGGTTAATTCTGGCAGCAAACCGCCTCCCGGATCTTATTCTCCTTGACCTGGGTTTGCCGGATAAAAGCGGACATATCCTTCTGAAGGAACTCAGGGATTGGTATCATCAGCCTATCATTGTTCTTTCAGTACAGAATAGTGAACATGATATCGTTTCTGCCCTGGATAACGGTGCAACTGACTATATTACAAAACCGTTTCGAACCGGTGAACTCTTGGCGCGGATACGTTCGGCTATCCGCAAAAGCCAAACCAACTCTAATGAAACCATTATTAAATGTGGCAACCTTCAGATTGATCTGGCAGCCCGGTTGGTACGGCGTGACGACGAGATTGTCAAACTGACTTCTACGGAATATAACCTGGTCGCGGTATTTGCCAGGCATGAAGGCATGGTACTTACCCATCAATATCTTTTGAAAGAAGTTTGGGGTTTAAATTATCAAACCGAAACTCAGTATTTGCGCGTATTTGTCGCCCAACTTCGTAAAAAGCTGGAAGAAAATCCGAACGATCCGCAACACATCATCACGGCGAGCGGGGTTGGCTATCGCTTCCAGTAATCTTTATAATTTCTTTATACAACGTTGTTGAATTATATCTTTTGTTGATAGCAATTCCCGTTGCTTTGCATCAGCTTTCCTTTTGAGGTATTGACCATGGTATCACATGAAGCAATGCGCACAATTGGTGTGCTGATCCTTTGCGGACTGATCATTTGGTTGTTTATAATGGCAATCGATGAAGTTTATCCGCATGACAGTGATACACATAAAAAGAAACCTGGAAGCTCAAAAAAACAGTCATCAAACAGGCGTACGTGATCTTCCGGAATCCTTGTATCTGTCAGATTTCTAAGCATGACGAACGGTAAGACAAACAACGGCATAAATGGCAAAGTGAGTGCAGTGACGCTGTTGATTGCCCTGGGCATTATTTACGGTGATATTGGCACTAGTCCGCTATACGTTCTCAAAGCAATCGTGGGGGACAAACCAATAAATGAAATGTTGGTTTATGGAGGTATCTCCTGCGTATTTTGGACCCTGACATTTCAAACTTCCTTCAAGTACATCTATGTCACATTAAAGGCAGATAACGATGGTGAAGGAGGTATTTTTGCACTCTATTCATTAGTACGCCGGACGGGGAAGTACCTGATCATCCCTACGATACTTGGCGCTGCCACACTTCTGGCAGATGGGATTATTACTCCGCCAATTTCTGTGGCTTCCGCAGTAGAGGGTTTGACGATATTGCATGGTCTGGCAAATCTGCCTACGGTACCAATTGTGATAATCATTCTCTCCGTTCTATTCTTTTTTCAACGTTTTGGAACGTACAAGGTTGGTTCGACATTCGGTCCGGCCATGTTCGTTTGGTTCATGATGCTTTCAACATTGGGAGCGTTGCAGATCTTACACCACCCGGGAATCTTAAGAGCCCTCAGTCCCACCTATGGATTTCGCCTGCTCACCATATATCCACGGGGATTCTGGCTTCTTGGAGCGGTCTTTTTAGCGACCACCGGGGCAGAAGCCCTGTATTCGGACCTGGGACATTGCGGAAGGAAAAATATCCGCATCACCTGGGTCTTTGTCAAGACATGCCTCATGCTCAACTATATGGGACAAGCAGCGTGGATTATGAATCTCGGTGAAAATAAATTTCTCAATGGCCGTAATCCTTTTTTTGAAATGATGCCTTCCTGGTTTGTCATTCCAGGTATTTTAATTGCTACAACTGCCACGATTATCGCATCGCAGGCAATGATCAGTGGTAGTTATACGCTTATCAGTGAAGCGATGAATCTTAACTTCTGGCCAAGAATAGCCGTGAAGCAGCCCACGGAACTCAAGGGTCAAATTTATATTCCAAGCGTCAATAATATTCTATGGGCCGGCTGTATCCTGATGATCTTGTACTTCAAATCCTCCACACATATGGAGGCGGCATATGGCTTTTCCATTACAATCACAATGCTCATGACCACCTTCCTACTCGGACATTATCTGCTTTTTAAACTCAAATGGAACAAAGTATTGGTTTTTGGTATGCTTCTTCTCTTCTTCACCGTTGAATCCTCCTTCTTCATTGCAAATGTCGCCAAAATCAAAGAACGCTGGATGTTCCTGTTCTTCGAATTGTTCATTTTTATTACTATGTATGTATGGTACTATGCCCGAAAAATCAACAATCGTTTTACTCAATTTGTAAATATCCAGCAATATGTTTCTAAAGTTACTGAACTCAGCCGTGATAGATCTATTCCTAAATTCTCGACACATCTGATTTATCTCACAAAGGCCGATGAGGAATTCGAGATAGAGGACAAAATCCTCAATTCCATTTTCGCCAGAAAACCAAAACGGGCTGATGTGTACTGGTTCGTCCATATTAATCGCACCGAAGAACCCTATACACTGACTTATAATGTCTCCGAACTTGTGGAAGACACGATAATTAAGGTGACGGTAAATATCGGATTTCGAATCCAACCGCGGACAGAGTTATATTTCAAATATATTGTCGATGATCTGGCCAAAAATCGTGAGCTGAATTTACATACCAGGCCAGATGGCTCTACGAAATATAACAGTGACCCCGACTTCAAATTTGTCGTAATTGAAAAATTCCTCTCCGTCGAAAATGAGTTTACACTTCGCGAAGGGGTACTACTGAATACGTATTTCCTACTCAAACGACTTGGACAAAGTGACGAGAGTGCGTTCGGATTAGACAAGAGTGAGGTCGTCGTAGAGCACGTACCGTTGGTATATCACCCCGTCACAGAAATTCACCTGACACGGCAATCACAAGTACATGACATCCACTCGTGACAAAATCCTCTACAGGTATCCTATTCCCTTATTTATGATGATTGGCAATAATATTTTGATTGAAGCGACTGACACTTCAGTGAATTGCTGGTGGGTTATCGCGCTTGTGTTTGGTTTTATTATTTTGGTGATCATAGCCGTAATGGGGTTGGTTGAAGCCATCAAAACACGCAACTAATTTTTTCTACTCTACAATTTATCTGCCATGGAAAACTGGCATCATATCCGCGGTCTCATTGATCAGTTAAGGAAACAATTTCCGGAAATTTATATGGTTGACTTAGAAAATGACAGTTGTGTCGCATACAGCGTGCTGAATCATTTCGGCCGCTATTGTGCCCAACACTATCAGCATCAGGAAGCCATGGAGATCATGAACATGATCAATTTGTTTTACCAGAGCAAAAATATTTTCATCAGCAACGCGATTGAAAATGAATTTCTTTCAGTGCTGGCGACGGAGTTAGATATGACGGATCTCATGAATTCTCTTAAAAGAATGCCCGAAGGCCTCTGGACCGCGTACCTGAGGGTGTTGATCGCAGCACAAAAAGTGTAAAGCGCATTGCCGGGAAATGTACTCCTCGCCAATACCCGGATAGTCGATGAAAATATATACATTGGACAAAATTCCACCAGCCATGGCAGACCCTATCAAAGTCATCGTCACCAGCAAGAAGCACCTGGAGGCGAAGTACGGCAGCCATTTTCCAGAAGTAGAAAAATTGCTCGCCGCACTGGTAAAAGCGGACAAGAAAAGAAAGCTGCAGACGAAAGTCGTCTATATCGATGATGCCGCCTCTGTGAAAAAAGCAGGCATCTCCGTGGCGAAGTCGATCACACGAAAACGGTGCAAGGTGGCGGTAGACGCATTATACGAAAAGCTGCAACCGGTGTATATCGTCCTCTTCGGCGCTCAGGATATCATCCCCTTCCAGGAGATCAATAATCCCGCGCAAGACGACGATGAGATCGTCCCCTCCGATCTCCCCTATGCCTGCGACACTCCTTACGGGCGCAAGATCGCAGCATTCACAGGGCCATCACGCGTCGTGGGGCGGATCCCCGACATCCCGGGAAATGGAGATATCGCCTACCTGAAGACAGTCTTCGAGGCGATCATCAACTTTCAGCCTGCGGCGGCAGAAACACTGACAGACTACTTCGCAGTGACGGCGGACGTCTGGAAGAAGTCGACACAGCTCAGCCTCACCAACATCTTCGGCAACAATAAGGATCTGAAGGAATCGCCCCCTGCAAAGACAGGGTATCCGCTCAAAGACCTCACGGCGCTGACACATTTCTACAACTGCCATGGCGCGCCCATAGACTCGCGATATTACGGACAGAAAGGCAACAGCTTCCCCGTCGCCCAGGACGCTGTGGATATGGATGGCAAGATCTCGTATGGCACAGTAGTGGCGGCGGAGTGCTGCTATGGCGCACAACTGTACGATCCCAATGAGGCGGACAACGGCTCCATGAGCATCGCCAACATGTATTTCAAAAACCAGGCGATCTCACTGGCGGGGAGCAGCACCATCGCCTATGGCCCGTCGGATGAGATGGGCCTCGCCGACCTGGTGACACAATATTTTATCATCAACATCCTGTCGGGGGCGTCAGCAGGCAGGGCACTGCTCGAAGCGCGGCAACAGTTCCTCTCAGAGAGTGGTCCGCACCTCGACCCTTACGAACTCAAGACCCTGGCACAGTTCTACCTGCTGGGAGACCCTTCCGTACAACCTGTCATCAAAGAGACCAAGGCTATCGCCAAAGAGACCATCCTCAACAGGAGGATGAACCTCTTCAACAAAGGCCTGAACCTCACCGCATCTATCCTGCCTTCAGAGCTCATCGCCGCGCCGAAGCAAAAGCCATCAAAAGCCTCCGGTAAAACGCTGAGCCAGATCTTCAAAGCCGCAGGCTTCAGCGGCAAGGAGACCACACATGCTTACCGCATCAAATTCGAGGGAGGCACCATGCGCAGTTTCTCCAAAGGCCTGATGGGCGTCGGCAGCGTGACATTCAGGACGTACAGCAAAACGCCGAAACGCATCAAGAAGAAATTCAACATCGGGAAAGTGCTGGTGATCAAAGAGAGCGGCAGCCAGATCCTCGGATGGAAAGTCTATCACAGAAGATAACGATGCACACCACAGAACTGCAGGGAAAAGTGATCTTAAAGAAATTCAGCCCGGGATCGAAGAGCGAGCATGAGGCCGTATACCTCGACACCGGCGGGAAGTCATATCGGCTGAAGCGCCGGGGCGGCAATCCGTTTTATGATGCTGCTCTCCATGACCTTGTCGGCAAAGAGATCAAAGCGGAAGGGAAGATCACGGCGTATTTTTTTGAGATCATCGGGGAGGTGGAGGTGATGGGGTGAGTTCGATCCTATATTTAATCCTTGGGACAACGTCTGATAATTTCTGACAACTTCACGTGTCGGTAATATCGGAACTTGAAGAAATTCGAGAATAACTTCCACATCAGCCAACACAAGAGCGACACTCCAAAACGTAATTATCAAGGTGAGGATTGATCCAAAGAAGAATTTGGCTTTCCCTACTTTTCATCAGGTATTTGAAGAAAAATTGACAATGCTCATCGCTCATGAGATGGTCCATTGCCTGCAAGTACACGAGTATGGAATATTTAAATTCAACTCGTTCAGGCACCCACCGTTTTGGAAATTGGAGGGTTATCCAGAATATATTTCACGGCAGAAAGGGCCTTCAAATAAAGACTATAGTTTCACAAGCGACATTGACAGATATCTGAATCTTAGAGACTCCAACACCCGGGACACAAGACCTATCATTCATCATCAACCCATACCCTGCCCCACACTAAACCTTGCTGCGCCGCACAAAGCTCGCCGCCCTAAACCTTGAAGGATCCCCGCCGCACAATGCTCGCCCTAATCCTTCAAGGTTAGCCAGGCAACAACACCGGAACACAAGACCTGTCATCAATCATCATGTGATTTCGCCTGCCTGCCGGCGAAGCAGGGATTGCGGCCTTCCTCAGGTCTTCAAACCTTTCAACCTTTCAACCTTTCAACTCATCAACTTCCATTAAAATAAATTTTCTCCCCACAGATCGCGATTCCAGAATTTCTGTACATTGCGTGTGATAGTGGTTTTGACGAAAATCCGGCATCAAGCCCCTCCCGGAGCTGGTCTCGCACTTCAGAATAAACCTGTGCTGAGACAAGCTGCATCATGAAGTGTTTGCCGGACAACGTCGCAGATAAAGATGCCAAGGCCGGCAAGCCCATTCGATTGCATTCCTGCCGGAATACTGAGCCTCTGAGTGTTCGTCGTCTTTTGTTTCACCGCCTTACTGTGTTCGTGTGAGGGTGCCCTGTGCTATATCGCAGGTCATCGGTTCCCGTGGCTCTGTCATCAGTGATGATCTGAGATCGCGCACTGCAGACGGTCACTATTCGGGGTGCACGACACACTGATT
The DNA here is from genome assembly GCA_963746925.1 of uncultured Bacteroidota bacterium. Classification (GTDB taxonomy): domain Bacteria; phylum Bacteroidota; class Bacteroidia; order Chitinophagales; family Saprospiraceae; genus DATDQA01. Next base: position 36,268 of record CAVVDK010000015.1, on the reverse strand, counting down.
TTATAACGCTGTGTCAAGGATTCTCTATGTCGGTTCCTAAAATCATTTGCGGCCCCATCCTCCGGAGAGTGACGAAGAAGAAAGTCTCCGTGTGGCTGGCGTGTTCAAGGAATCTGCACCTGTCGCTGAAGCTCTACGAAGGCGACAATGTGAAGGTGACCGCCGATGCCACAGAAGTCTCAAAGGCCGAGGGGGTCCTCGCCATAGATACTGTCGCACCAGCAGAAGCCGTGACGGTACAGTTCGGGGAGACACTCTGGGTGGCAGTGGTCACCGCGGAGACGATGCTGCCGCTCCTGCCGGGACACACATATAGTTACAATATCATCCTCACCGATTCCGACGAGCCGCTCAACGCCGGCGATGATTTCAGGACGGAAGGACTGCTCGCTGACGACCCGCATGAAGGCAGGCCGCAGAAAGCGATCGGATACGGCAAAGACGTCCTGCCCACTTTCGTCCTGCCTGCCGACGACCCTGCACATCTGTTTATCGCTCATTGTTCCTGCCGCAAGATGCATGGCAATGGCCTCGATGCACTGGCGAATCTCGATGACGTGATCAAAAAGGCCGCCACCGGCGTCACGGTAGATCCGTTCGCTCGACCGCAGCAGCTCTTCATGACGGGAGATCAGATCTATGCAGATGACGTCCCCGGCATGCTGCTCGACAACCTCGGCGTCAACGAAGGTGAAACACTGGTGGGAGAAGAAACTGTGCGGATCCGCCTGGACAACGGTTCGCCGATCGAGGAAGTGGCTGCCGACAAGATCAGCTTCCCGCCATTTCTCCGCTCACATCTCATCCGCACATATGCGGGGTTTACCTCCGGTTCTGACGGCAACCACCTGATCTCTTTCGAGGACTTTGCAGGAGCATATCTCAACTATTGGAATATCCGCTCTTGGCAACCCGACTTCTACACCGAAGTGAAGAAAGTGATCGACGACAACAAACAGTCGGTAGCAGAAGGCGTAGCAGACCGTTTCCTCGAGCGTACTGTCGTCACGGACAAATTCGGGCTCATCCCCCTGATCGAGCTTGACCGCGGCAATGCGGCACAGTTTGTCTTCAACGACGAGCTCAATGCGATGATCGCCGACAAGGCGCCGGGAGGAAAATTCGAGAAGTGGAAAGCAGGCATCAAGAAAACTGTGGCGGAAGAAGTGAAACGCGTTGCCGACTTCGTCAAGGTGCTTCCCCAGGTCAGCCGCGTGCTGGCGAACGTCGCCACCTATATGATCCTCGACGACCATGAAGTGACGGACGACTGGAATATGTCCCAACGCTGGCAAAACCTCGCGTTGTCCAAACCCCTCGGACGCGACATTATCAGAAATGCGCTGATGGCTTATGTCATCTTCCAGGACTGGGGCAACGATCCGGATTCTTATGTCCCTATCGGACATTTCGGCGAGGACACCTCGACGCTCACCACGAAAAGCAAGCTCATCCGCAAGATCTCTGATTACGGGAATACCATTGCGACGCGCTTTGGCATCAACACTCTCGTACAGGATACACTCACGCCCATCGAGAATTTCCTGGGCATGGGGAATACGCCGACGGATATCAAGTGGCATTTTGAAGTAGAGACAGGCCCGACGAAGACCTTTGTCCTGGACACCCGCACGCACAGACATTTCGCGTCGCTGAACAGTCCGCCGGGACTGGTGTCAAAAGATGAATTGGAAAAGCAGATCCCCGATACCATTCCGTTTGGCAATGCCCCATTTTGTTTTGTCGTCTCCGCGGCGCCGGTCTTTGCTTTGCAGAGCTTCGAAGAGCTCATTCAGCCGCTGGCATCATCGGTCATCGGGATCACGGCGACGACAGGTCCCAACCCCGGGGTGCTGCAGGGACGGTTTGAATATGACTATGAGTCGTGGGGATTCAATTTTGAAGCCCTTGAAAATATCATCGAGCGGATGGCGAAGCTGAAAAAAGTGATCATCCTCTCCGGTGATGTGCATTATGGATTCTCATCGGTGCTCGATTACTGGGAAGGCGCTAACACCACCCCTGACGCACGTATCGTCCAGCTCACATCAAGTGCGCTAAAAAACGAAACGTTCGGTTTCGATCACCTCTATCGATCGGCGCTGGCAGATAAGCTGCTTACCGGTATCGGGGACAAACTGGAGAAAGTAGTGTGGAAGGACAAGGTCCTCTCGGTGTCAGGAGATGTGAGTATCCGCAACCGCAACAGGATCCGGCAGAATCCCGCTGTCGTGCCTACTGCGGGATGGCAGCCCGGAGCTACCGTCAGTCAGCCGCCGGACCACCGCTACAGGATCACCGTACAGACAGATCAGTCGGCGAGGGCAGGTGATCCTGTCGACACAGACCTCGTCCTTGCAAATGCAACTTCAGTAAAAGAAGGCTACAAGAAAATCGTACAGCGGCACCTGGACAATTTTATCACCGGCGTGCACCGGCGCATGGTGTGGCCGGCGAATGTGGGCCTCATTAAATTCGAAGCCGACGGTGCAAGCTGGAAAGTGAAGCACCACTTTCTGTACGCGCGCGGCGACCGGGACATCAGTAAGCATCCTGTAGACACGCACGTCATTCACACGATACCCCTGGTGGCATCCGGGGATGAGACAGTCCGTCCAGAACTTGGATAACGAGAGCAGACTATGGCGCAGGAAGAGCAACATCATGATTTCTTCAAGATCCTCCTTACCGCGGTAAAGGATTTTCTGCAACCCGGCATTCTGGTCTTTTCAGATTCCGCTGCGCGTGCCGAGCTCTTTGGCACGTTGGGATTGGACCCGAATGCAAACGCAGTTGGTCTCCCCAATACGACAAACCTCGATGCCTATATCGCCTCTGAGTCGCAGGAGGTAGACACCTTTAAGCTCATCAGTGCTTTTGCGGACCTCACGCAACTCATGCTCGCCATCGAGGGGGTGATTCGTGGTGCCGTCGCTGCAGGTGACAACCCCGACTTTGCCGCGGATGAGATCTTCGGTGCGTTCCTGAATTCTCTGCTGCTCGACTTCATCAGGCGGAAGTCTCCCGAGGTCTATAGCATGGTCAACCTCTTCCAGGTTGTGACGGAGCAGACGGCAGCAGAAGGCGGCATGAACAACTTCTTCGATGACGTCATCGTCGCATTTTTCAAGAGGCTCGGTTCGGGACTGGATACGGAAGAGAGCACCGAGGCAGTCTCTACCGCCATTTTTATTGGATTTGTCGGTCTGCTGTATTTGGTAGACAAGCTCGTCCTGAAGAAAAATAATATTGACGCGCTGAAAATTGAAGCGGATTATGGATACGAAGGGGCCTTGACCTCTGCGACACCCATCGCCGACAGGATCAGCAACCGTTTTATCAGCTATTCCCTCACACTCAACCCTGTCGATGATCCGGACAACCAGATCACATTATATAACTCCTTCGGCTTTGTCCCCAAGGAGCACGGGGGCATCGCATCTTGTCCTGGACCTCTCCGGGGAAGTCGATGTGGTCATTCCCATTACTGACGACATTTCTCTGAAATTCGATTTGTCCGGCGAAGGGATCTTCAGGATCGGAGAAAGCCCGGAAGCCGATGCCGGCAAAAACAATAAAATCAAGGTGACCTTCACCCATGAGCGGAAGAAAGTCGACAAGTATTCCCTCATGGATTCCCCGGTGATCAAGCTGGGCTTCGGCACCTATTCCTTCAGCGTCGCCGTGGAACCCGACGATTTCGAGATCCGTGCGAAGTTTGAAATGCCCTTTGAATTCGGACGCGGCGACAAAAAAGGATTTCCCTGGACATTGCTGCCCGAAAAAATGGATGAGAAAATACCGATTGAATTCGGGTATTCTCTCAAACGCGAATTCTTCTTCGGCGACGGGGGCAGCGCAGGCACAGGTGACAACGCCGATAGCAACGGCGGTGGCAGCGGCAGTGGTCAGGATCCCTCATTCATCGAAGCGATCGTCGCCAAGATCCTCAATGCCATCAACCTGCGCATTCCGATCCACAAGAGCATCGGCGATGTCCTCGGCTTTGAGATCCTCAACATCAGGACAGGTGTCGAAGGCAACTTTGATAAGACCACACTCGAAACATCCCTCGACTTCTGGATCAAATTCGGTTCCGCATTGACACTGAGCATTAGTCGACTTGGCTTCAATCTCAACGTGCAGAAACGCAACGACAACGGGGGCGTCGGCGGCTATGATATCCTGCCTTCGGTGAAACCCCCGAATGGCGCTGGCGTACGGGTCAACGCAGGAGTGGTCACGGGCGGCGGATTCCTTTATCTCGACGATGAAAAAGGAGAATATTTCGGTTCGCTCGAGCTGAGCTTCAAAGGACTGTTTGCACTCAAAGCCGTCGGTCTCATCAATACGAAAATGCCCGACGGTTCGGAGGGTTTCTCCATGGTGATCATCATCACAGCAGAGTTCTCTCCGGTGCAGCTGGGATTTGGTTTTACCCTGATTGGCGTCGGCGGTCTGCTGGGTATTGACAGGACGGTGGATGTGGAAGCATTGCGCCTCGGCGTAAGGACAAACGCCATCAAGAGCATCCTCTTCCCGGAAGACGTCGTCGGCAATATCACGCGGATCATCAATGATATCAGGACCATCTTCCCGATACATGAAGATGAGTTCCTGGTGGGACTGATGGGCAAATTCGGCTGGGGTACACCCACATTGCTGAGCATCGAACTGGGCTTTATTATTGAATTGCCGGATCCGAAGATCATCATCCTCGGTGTGATCAAATGCGCGCTGCCCGATGACGATGCGGCACTGCTAAAGCTCCGAGGCAACTTCCTTGGTGTGATCGACTTCCAGAACAAGTTCCTGTATTTCGAAGCGGATCTGTTCGACTCCAAGCTCGTCGGCTTCACATTGACAGGAAGCCTGGCGTTTGCCGTCGCCCTGGGGAGATCAGAGTGTCTTCTGCCATCAGCGTCGGCGGCTTCCATCCTGATTTCAAGGACTACCCTACTGTGCCTACGCTGCCCGGTGCGTTCCGCGACATGGTCAGAACTCGGGTTGTCCCTGCTCTCCGGTGACAATCCCAAGCTGACGATCGAATGTTACTTCGCCGTCACCTCCAATTCAGTACAATTCGGTGCCAAGCTTGAGCTCCTCGCCTCCGGGCCCGATCGGCTTCAACCTGTATGGCATGCTGGCGTTTGACGCGCTGTTCATTTTCGACCCGTTCAGTTTCATTATCAGCCTGGAGGCGACACTCGCGATCCGGCACAATACCAGCATTCTTTTCGGGATTCATTTCAAAGGCGTCCTGTCGGGGCCGACACCGTGGCATGTCGAAGGAGAGGTCACCTTTGGGTTGCTGTTTTTGGACGTTACCATTAGCTTCAGCGCGACCTGGGGAGATCCGCCGCCGGAGATTGCCGCCGCGACAGAAGACCTGCTGGCAAAAGTGGACCATGAACTCGACGTAATCCAGAACTGGAAGGCACTCCTGTCCGAATATCAGCATCAGTTTGTCACATTCAAGAGCCTGGAAGATGAAGAGAACCCTCCACTGGTGCTGGACCCGTTCGGTGAGCTCATGTTTTCACAGAGGACCATTCCGTTCAATTACGACATCGAGAAATATGGTACCAGCAAGCCGAAGAATGAAAAGCGCTTTGAGATCACTGAAGTGAAAATCGGCGCCGACGTCCAGTCGATCAATTATGAAAAAGAAATGTTCGCCCCCGGTCAGTTTACCAAGCTGAGCGAGAAAGAAAAGCTGTCGCGAAAATCTTATGAACCTTCTCGACTCCGGATTCAGGTTGAAAGACAGCGGGAAATTATTGACGGCAACGCCACACCTCGATCCGACAGTGATGGACTATGAATTGAATTACACGCAAGACGACAAGCAACAGTCCAGAATCATCATGTCTTCAGTGGCCTTTCAGCAAATGAAACGTTCTGCCGCCGTCTCAAAATCAGATCTCTCATGGCAGAAATCTACAGCGGGCATCAAGAATAAGCCTGCGGCAGTTGGCGTGAACAAAGGAGGATACGCCATCGCGAAAACGAGCAATATGAAGGAATATGACCAGGCGCTCAGAGCAGATACTCTTGCTGAAGCCAAGGCGAAGTATAATGCCCTGGTGACTGAGAACCCGGAACTGAAATCCGAGATACAGATTGTAGCACATTTTGAGCTGGCTGATGCCTGATGTCAGTATGTAATTGCAGAATGACAAAATCAATAAATAATGGCCTTCGGTAAATATCAATTTCTCTCCTGGTCGCGACGTGGTATTGCGAGGAGTATTATTGAAAAAGATACCCTGGGAACTGCTGAGGGCAATGCTATCGAACGCGCGCAGATCCCGTTGTCTGTCACGATCAATGGCTCCGATACCCACAACCAGCAGTTTGATCTGATCAGCCCGACTGACGTGACCGGTGTGCAGTCTTCCATGATCGTGCGGACGGAACCGCTGAACGGCATCCCGGATTTTGAACCCAACCTGATCCCCTATGTCGAATTCTATGATGAAGATTTTCCGTGGCGCTACACTCCGGCATCACCGGCAGGGGCTGTTGAGACCCATCTCAGGCCCTGGTTGGCGTTGATCGTCCTCAAGGAGAATGAATTTCTGGATACCGACCGGCGGAAGCCGCTACCGTCGATCAAGATTGGCAGTGCCGACTATCTGCCTCCTGCTGATCAGTTGCATCTCTGGGCACATATGCACAGCAACCTGCCTCATGAAGAGAATTCCTTCGAGACATTCCTGGAAAGCCTTGAAGCCGATGTCAAAATGGATCCCGACGGCGTCTACAGCCGCTTATTGTGTCCGCGGAAGTTGGAGGCAAAAGCGCTCTATCACGCTTTCCTCATCCCGTCATACGAGACCGGACGTCTTGCGGGACTGGGTATGCCTACCGCAGGGGTGAAAGCACAGAAACACGCGTTTGGCGGAGACCTGGAGTTCCCCGTTTATTATCGGTGGTATTTCAGAACGGGAAAAAACTTCGATTTCGAATACCTGGTGAAGCTCCTGGAGCCGAGAGTCATGGACGAACACGTAGGAGTACGGCCGATGGATTGTTCCCGGCCGGCTTTCGTGCAAGCCGATGTCAATGCAGAGGTGGTGGCGCCAAACCCTGAGATCATGTTGCTCGAAGGCGCCATGAAAGCACCGAATGCACAGTCCACGGTATTCCCTCCGCCCAATGAACCGCAGCCGTTTTTTACGCAGATCGCTAAGCTGATCAATCTCAACCGTCTGCAGGAGGAGAATCCCGATGAAGATCCTTTTGTCACTGTCCCGTATTACGGGATGAATCATGCCATGCGGCGCAATAATGCGCTCCCGGGGAAAAAAGAAATTCCGGAGTTTCTCCCGGCGTCATCCGCCTGGTACAACGATCTCAATCGCGATCCCAGGACGCGGGTGCCTGCAGGATTCGGCACAAGGGTGCTGCAACAAAACCAGGAGAAGTTTATGGATATCGCCTGGAAGCAGCTTAGCGAGGTCCTCGAAGCAAACAAGCGCATGCAGCTCGCACAGTTTACCACCGCCGTGATCAGCAGAATGTTTGCAAAGAGTGTCGCAGTCAAGGCGCCAGAGGAACTGCTGGCCTTCGCGAAACCGCTGGCTACACGTGTGCTGAACGGACAAGAGACGATCGGGTCCACCATCAAAAACAGTGTCCTGCCCAATGCGGTATTCCAACCGGCGTTTGTGAAACTGACGCGCAACAAAACTTCATTGATGCGGGCGCTGAAAGTGACAGACACGGTAAGCCGCTATAGTTCCACAGTCAAGGCGATGAAATGCAACTAAAGGGCTCAGCGCGTATGTCGCCGGAAATTTTAGCGCCATTCCGCAGCTGCGCAATCTGAAGTCGTTCACACCACCCGTTACCGCCAGCCAGATCAATGTCTGGAGTATGCAGTCCAATCTCGAGGAGAGCTTCGCGTTCAACATCGCGACATTCCAGGGCGGGCTTCCTCCTGTGCAGGTGTGGAACAACACGTTCAATCCCGTCTTGTTCCAGCCGGTCACAGCTCCGGGAGGCACTGTCATAACCACCAGGCCAATCAGGATGATCTCGAGAGGACGCGTGCCGAAGGCAATGACGGGGCCGATCCGCAGTGGGCTTGCAGTGTCTGCGGTGACTGTCCCGCTTGTCATCACGACATCCATTGCGAACAACACATTCGACGCCAGAACACAAACGGCGCAGATCAAACAAGCATACACCGATGCTTCTTTCAGATTTGAATACCGCGAGGAAACGGTGGTGTCGCCGAATCTGAAAACAACGCAGGTCAACAAAGCCATGACCGACGCCATCACTCCGATGAACGCCTACAGGAAGATGGTTGACGCCAGAATTCTCTGGCCGGAAGGCCTTGTGAAGCCAGCGCAGGAAGCCTTCATCCCGGCAATGGCATATCCGGACATTCCGGATCCTGTCTATAAATATCTGCTCGACATCGACGAGGAATTCCTCCTTCCCAATCTCCGGCTGATCCCGCCGAATACATTGTCGCTGCTGAAGACAAATCAAAAGTTCATCGAAGCATATCTCATGGGATTGAACCACGAAATGGGCAGGGAGCTGCTATGGAGGGAATATCCTACTGATATGCGCGGCAGCTACTTCCGGCAATTCTGGGATGTCACCGGATTCGTGACTCCGGATACCACGCCAAAAGATGCAGAGTCGCTGAAGGACATCGAGCCGATCCACACATGGCCCGGGAACAGCCTTCTCGGGAAACACAATAAAAGAGACAAGGAAGGTGACAGCGAACAATTAGTATTTGTCATCAAGGGCGAGTTGCTCAAGAAATTTCCGAATACAGTCATTTATGCCCAGAAGGCATTGAAAGACGGCAACACGCGGAAGATCCGTGTCGACATGACGGACACGCAATACAAGAAGGAAGTGCGCTTTCCGATTTACCAGGCGGAAATACAACCGGATATCAAGCTGCTGGGGTTTGATCTGACAATCGATGAAGTATCGGGCGAGACACTCACTGCGGGTTTTACGGATAAGCAGGGATGGTTTTTCGTCATCGCAGAAGTACCGGGAGAGCCGCATTTCGGGATGGACGTTTCGTACAGTCCGGACCAACCCAATGTCTTCACGTGGAATGATCTTCCTGGGAGAATTTTGCAGACAACCTCACTTTCATCAAATCAGATATCGCTCCCGGAAATACCAGCAAACCGGGTGGCGTCTTCATGCCCCCAAATCATCCGAAGACGGGTACTCGGAAAAAGCGCTGCCGATATGGCGACGATTCTTTTCCAGAGGCCTGTGATGGTCGCCATCCATGCGACGGAAATGCTGGACATCGATGTTCCATTGTCCGGTATAATGCACCCAATGAGATCACAACGCTGAAGCAATTTGTCAAACTGTCTTTGATCGGGTAATATTTATTTTATTATGGCCACATTTCAGGAAGATCAGAACACAATAGCGCGGGCCAGGAAAGCCTATCAGAATGCAGAACAAGCATTCTACCGGGCCAAACTCAATGTGCAGAAAGAACAACGTCCACAGTCCTTGGCGGAAGTCAACCAGGCGCTTGTCAGATCACAAACGGCATTTGACTCTGCGCGGAATCAGCTCTCATCAGCCATCGCCACCCTCTACCGCAACCACGCGTTTACTGAGGCCGTTGCCTCCCTGGATGCAACCATCCCCGTCCTGTTGTTGCCACTGCGGCTTGAGACAAAATTTGTGACAAAGGGTAGTGCTACAGAGCTCCTGGTCAGGATTTATCCGGATGACATCCACATCCACTCTCACGGCAACGGGTCCTCACGGAACAGGAACTGAAATACGGCCAGCACTACTGGATCTCACTGGTCACTGCGAACCGGGAAGGTGGTGACGATGCAGAGGCAAAAAAGCAGGCGGCATGGGAAGATCTGAGCAAGCGCGCCGGGTTCCAGAGAGCGCTGTGGATTGCCAGGCAAACGATGCCGGCAAACTGGGCGACTGACCTCGCCGTCAAAGATGATGCCCTGCAGTTTTCCTCCGTGACTGATACGAAGTCGCACGACTGGACAAGAGCGCACGCGTACGCAGGTCCTTCCGGACAAGTTTGCCGTGAGTATCGTCAAAGGGTCGAAGGTTGTGAAGATGGTCGTCGGAAACCAGATCCCCGATACCGTCTACCTCGGACCGGATCCGTTCAAGGCAGAAGAGGCATTCAAAAAAGACGGCGGTGAGATCACCCTGGACGAGAGCTTTTCATGGACCACGGATTTCGACCAGGCGGAGCGAGAAGGACTGGGGATACGGTTCTCATCGACCCCCAGGTCTTCAATCGCAATAAAATTGACAGGGTTGTTGTCATGGGCATCATGGCCTCGGCGTCACCGGATGAGGGACAGGTCATGCTGGAGCAGTTGATCGAGAACCATCATTACTCGACGAAGGGGTTCAGTTTCCTGCCGCAGATGAGCGCGACAAACAACACCGAGACCTCCGGGTCTGTCTATCAGAAAAATCTCGATTATCTCCCAAAGGGATATTATGACGGGTCGGTGATCCAGGATATCAAGAATACGCCGCATGCCGAAGCGCACAATTTTGCACAATCCCTCGGCATCCGTGAAGACCTGTTTGAAGAAGTCAATCACGCGGCGATGGTCGAAGCGTATGAAGGCGCCGCCATGAACAAGGCGTTGTATCCATCGACGATCGGAAACTTCATCGAGGTGCTTGCCGATCCTGTGGTCAATAAAACCGCGTATCCTAAAATCCGGAGTTTCTTCAATGCGTTTGTCACCGCAGGCGGACCCGTCCCTGCCATCCGGATCGGAGATCAGCCCTATGGTACGGTGATCACCAGCGATCTGAGGCAGTGGAAAGAACACGACGCTTTTTTCACCGGTCTGACTGCCACACTTCTCGGTCTCCAACTCAAATGGGATGCCATCACGGCGGCAAAAGTGTCTTTCGCCGGCAAAGGAGGCGATCCGTCAGAACAGATGCTCAACCTCCTTGGGCTGAATGCCGGATCGGTGTCGTTCAATCAGCGCCTTGGAAACTTGCCGGATTTTTCGCTGACATTTCCGTCGCTGCAAAATATCCTCGGGTCTTTTGTAAGCAAACAAGCCGAGATCGTGAAACTCCTTGAGGACCTCGGTTTCCAGCGGGGCAACATGGGTTTCCCGGATATCAGTAATCTGACCTTTTATGATTTTGTCAATAGCATCGCGGCGAAAAATCTCGTCGACAGAAAAGATCCTTCGGAGACACGCTTCCTGGACAAGCTCGCAGGTACAGACAAGAATTATATCGAGTGGCTCATTTCTGTCAAAAAGATTGCGGACCTAGAACATCAGCGCATGGGCGAGGCGCCACCACGGACGATTTTATACCTGCTACTGCGCTACGCGATCCTGCAGGAATTAAAAAGGGCATCTGAAATTTTTTATAACAATGCCAACGTGCCCTACAAGCGCGTCGCTTTCGAAAAGAGCCTCTACAACTTCAATGCAACTCTCAACGATATCAGTGAATGGGAAATCCTCAACGGAGTGCCGAAGAAGGTGGATGCTGCAAAATTCAATGTGGAAATCCCCATCGGCGATCACTTTCTGACGTTGCGGGACAACAGTGAGACCTCCAGGAACCTGGCAGAAATGCGGGAAGCCATGCAGGTACTGGCCCAGCTTCCGACAGCGCGGCTGCACAAATACTTGTCGGATCACATTGACCTTGTGTCATACCGGCTGGACGCCTGGCAGACGGGCCTCTTCTACAGAAGGCTCCTGGCGCAGCGTACTACTGCACCCAATGGCATCTATATTGGTGCCTTTGGCTGGGTCGAAAATCTTGTCATGAAACCGCAGGACCAGGCGACTGTTCCTACTGCTCTGCGTCCTGCCGACAGAAGCCCGGTGAATCGGCTGCAGTCTAATGCCGGTTTTGTCCACACGCCCTCTCTCAATCATGCGACGGCCGCAGGTGTGCTCCTGGCGGGCTATCAAAATCACGCGACGAAAAGTAATCCGGGACCGTTCGCCGTCAATCTCTCTTCTGAGAGAGTTCGCAGGGCGACGTTTGTCCTTGAAGGCATCCAGAATAATCAACCCCTTGAGGCCCTTCTCGGCTACCAGTTCGAAAGAGCTTTGCACGATATCACATCTGAAAACCCTGCCAACAATCTGAATCAATATATCCTGGCGTTCAGGGAGAAATTCCCGATAGAACATGCTTCCATTCCGCAACAAGGCAACGAGGCCCAGGAAACCGTCAGCCCATTTTCAGTGGTGAACGGATTGAAAATTGTGCAGGCGAAAACTGCCGACATCAAAGTCGTTGTGACAAACCAGGCCCACGCCCAGCTCGTCCTCAAAGAGCAGGACAGACTGGAAGACACACTTGACGCCTTGAATGATCTCCTCGTCTCAGAGGCAGCATTTCAGGCGACGCAGGGGAAAATGGACAGAACGGCGGGGCTCTTAAATGCCCTTCAGAATGCAGAAGTGCCACCACAGCTCGAGGTAGATACGACTCCCCGCTCGACGCACCTGGCGATCACCAACAGGGTGACGTTGCATTTTGATCATGGCGCCAGTCAGCAGGCCGGTACAGGATGGCCGAATACGCCTTCTCCAAAGTCAGCAGTAGAACCCGGTTTGAATCAATGGCTGGGACAGATTATTGGCAGGCCCGATCGCATCCTCTGCGGCGTATCGCACACTGATGCTGCCGGCACAGCATCGGCGGAAACACAGATCGCCCTTTCAGAACTGAAATTACAGCCCATCGATCTCGTCTACATGGGTGGCGAAGACATCAAATCCGGCGCGCAGGAGTTGCAGTCCCGTCTGATCAGGGTGTACCTGGAGAAAAAGTCTGTCCCGGCGGGAAGCAACATCCGGGTGAGCTTTGACCCCACTGTGCAAGCGGCGAGCAAACGCGGTGCCGCCGTTGTATTACCGCTGCTCCGGGATCTCCGCTGGCTGATCACGACGGCGCGACCTGCCAATGCAAAAGATTTTGAATCAAAATCCAAAACGCAAACGAAAAATGCCGATATCCTCTTTGGATGGCAGGTCAGCGATCTGAATACCCGTGTCAAAAGTGCCCTGGCAAAACTGAAAGCACTGCGCACGGCATTGCTGACAACTGCTCCAAACGGCAAGCATCCAAAAGAACAGGAAGAATCCATCCAATTTCAAAAAGCTCTTTGAATTCTACGCCGAAGAAGGTCACTCAAGAGACTATTTAGGTCAGATCAGTTTTACGCAGGCAGCATTAAATCAGGTTCTGGATTTCCTGAGTTCCGGTGGTCTTTTTGGAATCAAAGTCTCCTATCCCGACCTGTTCGACAAAAATAACCAGGATCAGGTCGTGACACTTCTCGAAACCACGGCAGGGATTTTGCAGACCGTCAATAAAAAAATTGATGCTGCCACGCAGAAGATCACCGATGCGGGGGCCGAAACGAAATCCAATAATAAAGTGTCAAGGTTGCTTGAGGCTGCCAGGGCAGTATTGGGAGATGATTTCCAGGCCATCCCTTTATTCAAATACACCAACGCCACTGATATCAGTGCGGGGCTGAAACCTGCTCAGGCCAACCAGTTGCTAAAATTTATGAATACGCAACAGGACGCCACCAATGCATTGACGATGGAGACATGGATGGAGTCCGTCGCGAGCGTCAGGCCTCATCTGCGGAGACTTGAGCAGGTCAGGATGATCTCCGAAACACAAGGGGGCAGTGAAGTCGCATTTACTCCGGCGCAAATGCCGCTTAAAGAGAACGACAGTTGGCTCGCCGTGGAATTTCCGGAAATCGATGCGCGGACCGGGGAGCCCTTTGATCCCAAGGACGACACGATCTGTCTCGCGATCCATGGTGATCACGCGCACAAGACAGCTGCATTGCAGTCCGCTCTTGTCGTCGATGAATGGACGGAGTTTATTCCAAACCGCAAAGAGGTGACCGGCATCGCATTCAATTATGATCAGCCCAATGCCACTGCACCCAATGCCTTGTTATTGGCTGTAGAGCCCACAGGGGCGAAAACCTGGAACTGGGACATCCTGATGGGTATCCTCGACGATACGCTGCGGCGGGTAAAATCCAGGGCAGTCGAACCATCTCAACTGCTGGAGGATATTGCTCTGGATACCCTTTCCCCGATGACGGTCGCAAATTTCGACTTGCAAAAGACAGGTGTCTCACTGGACTACCTGGTGACAAGTGATGCACTCATCGCTAAAGTGAAAGACAAAAATTACGCGCTGTACAAAGACTTTAAAGTCTGATATGAAATTTGAATAAATCTCTGAAATGTCGTTGTATTGGAAAACGAATTTGCACCATAACACTTTCAGTGAAACTTAAACTACAAATTCAATACTATCCTGAATGGCAAAGCTCGTCGCATTAGCAAATCTTAAGATCCGGCAGACAAATTTCATCCAGCCGAACATCAGGAGTTACAATCGCCTCGAGGGGAATCCGCGTTCAAAAGATTTTGACAGGAGCCTCCGGATGGAAGTGCGGGATGCCATGTGGTTTCTCTGCCGGCAATGGCAGTTTGGAGAATTCCAGGGAGAGGACACCGGCACTGCCTACCAGGCGAACATCCTGGGAGTGCATTCCACCCCGGAGCGCATCATCCTGGCCAATGGCAGTCAGAAACCTTACGATATCAGCGCACCTCTTGAGATGGTGATCGAACAGGAGGCAGTAGATGCGACAGTGTTCCTGCGCGCACAAATGGGCAGGCATTTCGGGATGATCCTGGAGGCGGGAAAATTGCAGAAATATCTCAAGCAAGTCCTGGAGAAATTCCCATTGGATAAAGCCGTCAGCGACGACGACACCGAAGGTCTGTACCTGGTCAAATCAATGGATGGCCGAATACCGGACGGATATAAAATCTATGCAGCGATCCTGGACGGAAGTTTCCAGGACTGGGTGGAGCATCATTCCCAAATCGCCGTTGCGGATTTCAATAAAATGTCCACTGCTGCAGATGCATTTGTCCGGTGGTTTCAACACCTGTATCAACAGCCGCAGCCGGAAGAGTCGGCATGGGTGCCTCAACATCTTGAATACAATTTCTCACTTGAAAGTAAGATCAATGCCGGCAAGAAGCGCACACTGATCGCCGATCAATATGCTTCAGGCCACCTCGACTG
Organism: uncultured Bacteroidota bacterium; assembly: GCA_963746925.1. Taxonomy (GTDB): domain Bacteria; phylum Bacteroidota; class Bacteroidia; order Chitinophagales; family Saprospiraceae; genus DATDQA01. Next base: position 21,136 of record CAVVDK010000015.1, on the reverse strand, counting down.
GAAGGACTTCGACCAGGTCCAAACGACAACGAGGTCAGGATTAGCCGATCTGTCCAAGCCGGAAGAGCACGTGCAGACTTTTATTCCGACCCAACTCAAATTTAGTGGCATGCCGCACCCGCGCCTGTGGCAACTGGAAGACAGCGAAACGGACTTTGGGAAAATCGACTCCTCTCCTACTTCCATTTTGAATTTATTATTGGCAGAATACGGACTCACATATTCTAACGACTGGTTTGTCTTACCCTACGAACTGGAGATCAATACGCTCTGTGAAATACAGGGCATCCGGATTACAGATGTCTTTGGCCAACACCACTTTGTCGGCCCAACCATCGACGACCCTGAAATGAACTGGCAGCAGTTTGTTCAGTTCCACCAGACAGAACGCGACAATGCCACCATCAATAAAAGTATCTTCTATCTCGTGCCCGCCGTCGGCAGACTCATGGAAGGAGAGGATTTTGAACGCGTGAATTTTATCCGGGACGAGATGTCCAACATGGTCTGGGCGATAGAGCAAATTGTCCCCTCTGATGCCGGAAAGGGGCGAGATCTCAAGAGGCATGTGCCGTCACTTGCGGATTTTGAACCTGCTGACGAGGAGTCGAAGATCAGGTATGTACTGGGCAACACTGTGCCCGACAACTGGATCCCGTTCATTGCGGTGCACAAGCCGGTCAGCCCTGGCGAGATCCCTCAGGAGATACACCTGCAACGCGCTAAAATGCCGGAATCCAGGGGTCCCCAGAGCAAAGTCGTTTCAGAAGTGCAGCCTGTGTATTTCATCGAGGAGGAGGAAGTCCCGCGCGCCGGGATCATCATCAACAGAAACTTCCAGCGCACACGTTGGCTCAACGGGAAGACCTGTCTGTGGCTCGGAAGAAGAAAGCGTGCCGGGCGTGGCGAAGGTTCGGCGAACCTGATGTTTGACCAGCTGGTGACGATCAGAAAGGATGATCCATAAACTGCAACATTATGAATACCATACAGTCTCTGCCGAAATGGTGCGCGTTCTGAACTGTATAAGTCAATAAATACCCTATTCTCACAGGGAATTTGTAAGCAGTCGCTCCTGACCGTTTTATTTCGGTCGGGCAAGATCACAACAAAACCGCTCAAAAACCATTTTGAAGGTAACTGTCGTAACTATGGTCAGTGCATATCATCAGACAAGCATGAAACAACGATCCATCATCAGAACTCATCCGCGTACATTGTTGACGAAGAAGTTGATTGTACATCTCCGGATGACTGTGGCAGCGGGCTTTGCGGCCTTCGCGCTGATCGCCTGCAACAGGCCGGCCGAGGCACAAAACAGCAAACAGGAACCGGCGCCGGTGTCCCACGCAACGAATCCCTATTATTCCCGTACAGATACCACGACTTTACATGTCTCCGATGCAGAATGGAAGAAGATACTACCAGACAGTGTATACAGGGTCGCTCGTGAGAAGGACACCGAGCTCGCCTTCACGGGAAAATACTGGAACTTCGAAGGTATCGGCACCTACTACTGTGCCGTCTGCGGCAACGCCCTCTTCAAGTCCGACAGCAAATTCGCCAGCACCTGTGGATGGCCCAGCTTTTTTCAGCCTATCCGCCCCAACAGCGTCGTGTATGAGCCGGACCGTTCGTTTGGCATGATGCGGACCGAAGTGCTCTGCGGCCGTTGCGGCAGCCACCTGGGACATGTCTTTAAGGACGGCCCTCCGCCCACAGGACTGCGGTATTGCATGAATTCGATTGTGCTGGATTTTGTGCCTGATAAATAAGGCAAAACTTTGGCATAGAGATTGTGATATTATGATTAGTTATAATATGACAAACTTATGCCAATCAAACCCTTCATCCTGGGTACGGGCCTTTGCATGTCCGTCCTGCTACCGCTAAAGACCACTGCAAACATTTTAGAGTCTTTCAGGATCACCATGCAGAACATTGAGGTCCGGCAGTGCAATGAATCGTCGATTCAGTTCAAGACGGACAGCAGCTCGTATATGATCAAACTCGAGCCAAACAAGTCGGGTACCGTGGTTTTCTCTCTTTCTGGGATTGGCTACGCCTCGACGGTCAAGTTTTCCAATCTCCTCTTTGGGGTTACCATCACCGGCTATCACGACAATACGGAGGTCTATCCAATATTCAGCGTCGACGATGTCAATAAAGACATCCTCGTCGATGGAAACAGGATCATCTTCCCTCATATCTACGGCGCGATCCCTGTGTGGTTCAACGAACAGGTCGACTCGATCAATTTGCAGTTTTCCAATTCACTCTCGGCCGACGTAGCGCAGTACCTGGGTATTCAGGACCTGCATATCATCCCTCCAATGAATATCGCCGCCAATCCGGAGGTCATCCCCTGCCAGGACAACATGGTCATGATCGCCGTCGACGGTTCATCTTCCATCGACAAACGCGAAAGAGAAATGATCGGCACACAGCTCCTGGAATTTGTACGGAAATCCAGCTTTACGCAGGACTCAAATCAGCTGTGCGTTGTAGAGTTCGGTTCAAACGTCCTTTCTGTCGTTGAATCGCCGGATAAGCATATCCTTGTCGATGCGCTCCAGCGCTACAAGCGTGGCAAGAATCACGACGCGAAATTTACGACATGGACAAACTGGTCTGCCGCTTTTGATGCTGCCATCAAGCGAAAGCCGGAGCTCTTTATTTTCATCACCGACGGCTGGAGCAACTGGACCGGAAAGCCGTCTTCGTTCAGCGCGCAATACGAAACCCTTCTCGCGAAATGCAATCAGCTCAAAACCAACGGCACACGCCTCCTCTTCGTGACGTCCGGTATCGATGGCCAAGGCAATTCCAAATCTATCCTCAGCGCCTTCCTCAATGGTGACAGGACACATGAACTGCATGAAGACGTACTCGCAGATGATACCGATCTCAGCGATGTGGACCTCATCACGCTCACCAGCTTCGGGACGATGCACGCATTGAATTTTGCCTCTGTTCTTTCCTGTCCGCCACCGGCTTATGATCCCGATGATGATTTTGTTGTTTCACTGAAGTAGGATGTACAGATATTCCACCTGTTGAAACAGATGGAATATCCGACCTTTGACACCATTAACTCAGTGATGTTACTTCCAGCGCTTTGCAGATGGCCAAGAGGTTCAAACGTCCATGCCTGCCACAGTCAACGCCGCTTAGCGCGTGCTAAAAGATAACAAGTGATTCTATGTCAGGTCAACAGAAGACAAGGAATGTAGTGGGACACCCTGTCGGTGTGAAATCACTTGAGGAAGTGCATGGCACGGTTCAAACACAATATCCCGGCTTCTGGAAGCGGATGTTCGCATTTTCGGGACCTGCCTTTCTTGTGAGCGTGGGGTATATGGATCCCGGCAACTGGGCAACTGATCTGGAAGGAGGCTCACGGTTTGGATATCAGTTGGTTTGGGTCATCCTGATGTCAAATATGATGGCCGTGCTCCTGCAAACGCTGTCCGCCCGTCTTGGCATCGTTACCGGCAAGGACCTGGCGCAGGCATGTCGTTCCGAATATTCGAAAAGCGCATCGTTCGCCTTGTGGATCCTGTGTGAGATTGCCATTGCAGCGTGCGATCTCGCAGAAGTTCTTGGCACCATCCTCGGGCTAAATCTACTCTTTGGAATTCCCCTGCTTTGGGGAGCCCTGGTGACCCTGCTGGATACCTTCCTGTTGTTGGTAATTCAACGACTGGGAATCCGCAAGATGGAGGCATTCATCCTGTCGCTGATATTGGTGATCGCAGGTGGGTTTATCGTGAATCTGTTTTTGGCTGATGCTGACTGGAATATGACTGCACAAGGTCTGATCCCTTCATTACCTGCCGGGTCAGTATATATTGTTCTCGGTATTATTGGCGCGACGGTGATGCCGCACAATCTCTATTTGCATTCATCTCTTGTGCAGACACGCCGGATTTCACAGACCCTGGATTCAAAGGCAATGGCGTGCAGATATAATTTCTTTGATTCTGCGATTGCGTTGAATGCGGCCTTTTTTGTCAATGCCGCGATACTCGTTCTGGCTGCTGCCGTTTTCTTTCGCAATGGTATCGTTGTCACTGAAATTCAACAGGCACATCAGTTGTTGGAACAGTTTCTTGGCACACATACGGCTTCGGTCGCTTTTGGCATCGCCCTTCTTGCCGCAGGACAAAGCTCTACGCTCACGGGTACCCTTGCGGGACAAATCGTCATGGAGGGTTTTGTCAAAATTCGGCTCAGGCCATATTTGCGGCGGCTCCTGACAAGGTCTATTGCGCTGGTCCCGGCGGTGGTGGTCATCTCGATCTCAGGGAATTCCGGCTCCTATCAGCTGTTAATATTGAGCCAGGTCATCCTCAGCTTGCAATTGCCCTTTGCCATCATTCCACTGGTGCACTTTACCAGTGACCGGCTCAAAATGGGCTCTTTTGTCAACAAATTATGGGTGAAGATATTGGCATGGCTCACCTCAATTGCCATTATCGCCCTGAACGGAAAACTGGTATATGATCAGCTGATGGATTGGATCGAAGGCGGCGCGCCCACTGCAATTTCTATCTTATCCGTTGGTATCGCCGTAGCTGTCTTTCTTTTCCTGATATATATTATTGCGCTTCCCTTTGTCCGTGGGCCAAGGGTCTGGAAGGAAGAATCGCCCGCAGGAGTTTTTACCGGTATTGAGCATATTGAAATGCACGCCATCAAAAAAATTGCGGTCGCGCTTGGACGTGATGACAGTGATGCTGCCATCGTGAGTCGCGCAATGTCTCTTGCAAAAACGGAAAATGCGATGCTCATTTTAATTCACGTTGCGGATTCTGCAACTTCGCAGATTTATACCAAGGATGCCTATGACGAGCATATCCGGGATGATGAACAATACCTTGCTCAAATCGCGGATGAAATCCGGCCGCTGGGAGTACCTGTTGAAATTGTACTTGCATACGGCGATCCGACAAAAGAATTAACCAATTTCGTTGGTTCAAATAATATTGATTTGCTGGTAATGGGATCGCACGGCCACCGGTTGATCGGAGACTTGTTGTGGGGAGAGACAGTGGATCCCGTTAGGCATAAGGTCAAGATTCCTGTGTTGATCGTATGATCATCTGAGAGAGACTTGCAATGTTGGACCAGGGATAAGAATAGCGCAACACACAGGCACATCGCACCGGTAATATCTTTACCAAAAAATCCTATCTTTCGATCCGGTTTCTATATGTTAACACGTGTTCAATAAATTTTTAAAAATTAAATAACATCTTGCAATGGATCCAGTAGTGCATTTTGAAATGCCGGCAGAAGACCGGGAACGCATGGCGGCGTTTTATACCACCGTTTTTGGCTGGCAAACACAGCTCTTAGGTGAAGAAATGGGCAATTATGTCCTGGCCGCGACCACAGAGACTGATGAACACGGCCGCCCGACGATACCGGGAACAATCAATGGCGGCTTTTATCCGAAAAGCCAGGATATGCCGGCTCAATACCCTTCTGTTGTCATCGGAGTCAAAGACATCCATCAATCGATCGCAAAAGTGAACGCCGCCGGAGGACAGGTACTTGGAGAGCCGATGGAAATTCCCGGGATCGGCGTTTATGTCTCGTTCTTCGACACAGAAGGCAACCGGCTGAGCTTACTGCAACCGAATATGTGACAGCTACAGTAAGTAGTGTACGGAAAGTTGATAAGTTGATAAGTTGATGGGTTGATTGGGTTTAAGAAAAGGAATAATACCAATGCGGGGAATGAGAGGATTTTGTGTGATCATTTGTGTTTGTCTGCTCGCGGGTTGTGGGGCGACAAAACACACTGCGACAGATACGGATTTATTGAATGGCCTTTGGATACCCGTCAGGCAGGAAATTGGCGGGAATGCATTGCCGGAAGCAGCGTTTCAAGGACAAACGCTCCTCATTTCCGGCGGCACATACACATTTACTGCCGAGAGCGTAGACAAAGGCACGCTGGAATACCATGACGGCAAAATGGATATTTATGGTAAAGAAGGCGTGAATGCAGGCAAGCATTTTACATCCATTTATAAACTCGATCACGGACAACTGACGATTTGCTACAACCTCGCTGGTGATAGCTATCCGGCAGATTTTGAGACGGCACCACAACCCACTCTTTTTCTTTCTGTTTTTCACAAAAGTTAGATCAGGGGCACAATGCGATCCTGGCAGTAGGAATCAGTCGATCCGCGAACAGCGAATTGCCCACAGGCCAAGAGGAGAGCCAACGGCGATCGGCGTATGCCTAAAGCCATGCCGTCCAATGATATCGGTCATTTGCCGTCCCGGCTATTCGGTTTTCTTTTGAATTAAAAAAAAATGAAACTCCTCATTGTTTACGGCACTACCGAGGGGCAGACCCGTAAGATCGCCCTGTTTATGGCAGATGTCCTCCAAAATGCCGGTCACACCGTGATCATCGTCGATGCCTCCGAAGACCCACCCGATCCCAAAGGCTATGATGCCGTCTTGATTGGCGCCTCAATTCATATGCACAAGTATCAGTCGGCAGTGAGCCATTATATCACCCATCATGCCGCACAACTGAATACGATGCCCGGAGCATTTTTCTCTGTGTGCCTGGCCGTTGCATCTGATCTGGAAGACGAACATCGCGAAGCGGAAAAGATCGCCAGCGACTTCCTTGCACAAACCGGCTGGAATCCATTGATGACGACACAAGTTGCCGGGGCATTGAAATACACGCAGTATGACTTTTTCAAGCGGCTCATCATGAAAATGATTTCAAAACGCGAAGGGCACACCACCGACACTTCGCAGGATTATGAGTATACCGACTGGGATGGTGTGCAGACGTTTGTGACGGCATTCGCGACGAAAGCATCTGCAACACTACAACGACTCGTCGGAGAGGAAATGCAAACTCAATGATCAGAGGAAGGAGAATCCTGATCGCGTGCGGCATTCTGACATCGCTGCTCTATGCCGCCATGCTCATATTTATCCCCCTGGAGTGGAAGAGTTATAGTTCGTTTTCCCAGACGGTCAGCGAACTATCGGCTGTCGATGCGCCGACGAGATCTTTATGGGTGCCTCTGGGGGTTCTCTACACCCTGCTGTTTACCGGCTTTGGCTGGGGTGTCAGGACTTCTGCAGTTCAGAATCGCCCTTTGCGTATTGCAGGCAGTCTGTTGATGACCTATGGTATTCTTGGCCTTGCCTGGCCCCCCATGCACCAGCGCGAGATCCTTGCAGCAGGCGGGGCGACATTGACCGATACGATGCACATCGTATTCACGATCGCCACAGTCCTCCTCATGGTCCTCGCTATGGGATTTGGCGCTGCAGCGTTTGGAAAAGGCTTTCGCCTCTATTCGATTGTGACAATCATCGTCCTCTTCATTTTCGGTATCCTGACAAGTATTGGCGCGCCACGCGTGCAGGCCAACCTGCCGACACCATGGATTGGCGTATGGGAGCGCATCAATATCGGGGTGTTCCTGCTTTGGGTTGTGGTGCTGGCCCTTGTACTCCTTCGGCCGGAAAAGACACCGTATCAATAACAATATCGGATCACTCAACCCTCAGATTCGCTGACCGACAATCCGGCTGACGGAGCAGTCTTGTAAAAGACGATATCTTAACTCAGTGAATACAGAAGCTTACCTGAACCGGCTCCGTTACTCCGGAGCATTGGAACCAACTCTTACGACACTGAAGGCGTTGCAAAAACACCACCTGGTCAATATCCCGTTTGAAAACCTGGATATCCATTACGGAACTCCAATTGAATTAGATATTAATAAATTGTACAATAAAATTATCCTGAACCACAGAGGCGGGTTTTGCTATGAGCTTAATGGACTATTCTATGCATTCTTAATAGACCTGGGATTTAAGGCAGCGCGGGTTTCAGCAAGAGTCTGGGACAAACAAAACGGCTACAGTCAGGAATTTGATCACATGGCGATTCTTGTAGAAGCAGAGAATGAAACGTATCTCACGGATGTGGGCTTTGGCGAGTTCACTTTTGCACCTCTTAAACTGACAACGGAAATGATCCAACATGATGAAAGAGGTTATTTTGTCATCGACGAAGATGTCCTTGATGACGTCCGGTACTTTCGCGTGAACAAAATCGAAAACTCAGCCCGCACACCTCAATATGTGTTTACCACTGTCGCCAGGGAGTTGGAGGCATACCAGGCGATGTGCCTGTACCATCAAACGAGTCCCGGATCCCACTTCACGCAACAAAGAATTTGTTCCTTAGCGACAAATTCCGGGAGGATCACCCTTACCGGTCGCACCTTGAAATCCACCTCAGATGGCATCGTTACCACAACTGAACTTCCGGATGAACAGGCAGTGCAATCAGTGTTGAAAAAACTGTTTAATATTGAAATATGAAGTTCCCGGCGGCTCACAGGAATGTCTCGCCAGACCTTGTCCTGGGCAGGGATTTCGCCTCAGGGTGTCACTTGTATTTCCATCAATAAATATGTTCGTATGATGATCCGCATCGCGTCCTTGTGTGCCTGGCTTTCAGGGCTGGGTTTCGGCCTACCCTGTCTCTACGGCATCTGGAGTATGGCCCAGGGTCGCGGTATTGCCCGGGTGATGGGCTTCCCTACATATGGGGAAGGGATCTTCGAGCGCTTTGGCATAGGGTCTACGATTCCGTTGCTCGTCGCATTTCTTGTGATTTGTATCGCGGAATGCATTGCGGGATGGATGTTGTGGGGCAACGAGCGCGGTGGGGCGGCATTCGCTTTGGCGCTACTTCCTGCAGAGCTATTTTTTTGGATCGGCTTCTCTTTGCCTTTCGGGCCGCCTGTCGCCCTTGCGAGAACGCTCCTGATCATCCTGAGCTGGTCATCCTTGCATCATATCTGAATCCTCTTAAAACGGCAATGGCATGATCACCTTTACACAGTCCGGGCTCATCAATGCACCGGTAGAAAAAGTTTTTGCAATCATTGCGGATCCCAATCAAATTCCGCGGTGGCGAACAGATGTTCCGGCAATCAGCGAGGTGAGCGGAGAGACAACAACGGGAACGACATTTTTGGAAGAAGTAAATTTTATGGGTAAAAAACACTTGCTCATGAAAATCACAGAGTATGTTCCAAATCAAAAACTTGTGATCACGGCCGAACATGGAATGGCAATGTTGCCAACACAAGTATTTACATTCACCACTGAAGGCATAAATACGCGCGTTGATCTTCAGGTAACGATGAGAGTATCCGGTATTTTCAAGCTGTTGCAATTCATGCTGCCCGGACAACTCAAAAAAATATGGGCGGGCTATTTTGTCCATCTGAATCAATTAGCCGGCAAGTAACTCCGCAATTCAAACTGCGTTGATTGTACATCGTGGACACCACGCTCAACACCGTTCAGCTCCCCTCCCCTGCCGACAAAATAGTCGCGGATTTCGTCGATAGGATTTCTGCAGCCGTACCTGAGCTAATCGAGGGTATCTATCTGACGGGGTCTATATCCATGGGAGATTTTTATCCCGGAAAGAGCGATATTGATTTTCTGGTATTTTGTAAAACTTTACCCGACAATAACACAGCGGTGCAGCTCAAACGCATTCACAGGGCAATCCAGAGAAGATATCCACATCCACCTCTCAATGGCTCTTATATCGCCTCAGATGGTATTCGGGCAATCAATCCTGCTGCAATCCAAGCGCTGACTTATCATAACGGGAGGCTGCGTGACGGGGTCTTTGCAATGGCTCCGGTGAGTTTATCAGAACTCAAATTAAATGCTGTGACCATTCTTGGACAGAACGCCAAAACAATACATGTTGACATCAACCCGGATTTTTTGAACAATTTTCTTTATGATAATATCAATTCGTACTGGAAATTATGGCTCGCGAGGCATTCTTCATATTTCCGGCGCAAGTTGTTTCTACTCCTATTCCCCAGGTTCAGCGAATGGGCTGTATTGGGCGTGGCGCGACAGGTCTGTACTCTTCAGACGGGACGCATTGTTTCGAAGACCGAGGCCGGTCTTTACTGCCTTCAACAGCTTCCTGAGAAGTACCATGCAATTCTTCACGAGGCCCTTGAAATCAGAAAAGATGATCGCAGATATCCGCTCGTAAAGTCACATGCCGTCCGGCCGTCATTCAGACGGATGAGACAGACACTTGACTGCATAGGCTATATGATCATTGCTTTCAATGATTCTTTCAATAAAAGATATCGTTAGAAGAAATAGCAATTGCGTTGTCAGGCAGATACGCACCGAGATTTGACGTGCATGTGCGTATATTTATTGATGTTTCTCCAGTGCTTCCAGGCGTTTCGTCAACACAGTAATCTGCTCCTGCAGTAATTGATTCTGTGCCTTCAGGTCATTAATTTGTTCCTGTTGTTCCTGTATTGCTTTCACAGCCACCACGCCGAAGTTGCTATATGCGATGCCTTGATACCCTGCCTCGCTGGTGACCACAAAGTCCGGAAATACCTTTTCGACATCCTGGGCAATAAACCCGTAGAGCCTCCGATCAGTATCACTGTTGATGATATATTGAAAAGATTTTGCTCTGAGTTCTAATACTTTGCTCAGTACATTGTCCATTGGCAGGACATCTTTCTTGAGCCGTGCATCAGAATTTGCAATAAATGTGCCGCCGACGGGTTCGATATAGGAAAACAAGCTATTATTGAGTTGGAAGACATAATCATTGTTGGGATCAATAAATGTGCGCCATTGGTCGCCATTCGGTCGCTCCAGTCGAATACCCCGGCTGGTGCTAAATACGTCATCCGATTGCTGAATGATGTGCAGGTCCGTTGCAGGTGCATTAATATTAATGGCTACCCGCGTACGGTTGATCGCAGTGTTACCGCCGAGAATAAGACAATTGTTACAATTCGCGACAGAACCGGAACCTAATGTGACGGCATAGCTCTTACTTCCGACTGTGCCGCCTTGTGTGCCAATCATCGTATTGTTAGATCCTGTACTGCCGGTAGAAGTCAATACCCCGATCCCAATGTTGCCGGTTCCTGTAGTGACGCCCGAAAGTGCATCATAACCGATAGCGATACTACTCCCTGTTGTAATATTGCTCAGAGCCAACTGTCCAATCGCGATACTTTCATACCCGGTCGTATTCAATACCAGTGCATAGTCTCCAATCGCCATATTCGACGATCCGGTGGTATTAGAATACAGGGCATGATAGCCAATAGCGATGTTGTCATTTCCAGTGGTAGAAGCATACATCGTCTCATAACCCAGGGCAGTATTAAAATTCCCTGTCGCAGAGTATAATGACTTTGCCCCAATAGCGGTATTGTAGGTCCCGCTTTGGCACGTAAACAGTGCTTTGCTTCCAATGGCCACAGTTTCAATCCCTGCACCGGAAGGCGCGTAATGAAACAACGCAGAATCTCCGAGCGCCACGTTCCCACTGCCGGAGAAATCCGAATACAAGGCACCTGAGCCTATAGCAACATTTCTAACACCCACATGGTTAAAAATCAATGCATTAATTCCTGCTGCAACATTATCTGCACCTGTTGTATTATTGAATAATGCCTGGTACCCTATTGCAGTGTTGTTGTTGCCTGTTGTATTGCTCTTCAACGAAAGTGACCCTGCGGCCGTATTATAGTTGCCTGTAGTGTTCTCGTCAAGAGATACATTGCCAACAGCCGTATTTTCTTTTCCTAAAGTATTGGAACTAAGCGCCTGTGCCCCAGCCGCAGTATTATTAATTCCCGCGGTATTCAGATACAGTGCCTGGAACCCGATACCGGTGTTAAAGATGGCAGTGTCATAACGCAATACAAAAGCCCCCACTCCCGTGTTGAAAGAAGCATTGATATTACTATAGATTGCTTGTTCACCAACAGCAGTATTATATTGTCCTATGAAATCATTGCTACCGGCCAAATGTCCGAAGAACAGGTTACTGTTGTTCTGATCAATTTTACCAGCTCTTTCATTATTGACACGAAAGCTGAGTGGGGTGTCGTCACCGGTGCCGATGAAATCCGTGCTTGCCGTAGTATTGATATTGCCTTTTGTAAACCAGCTATTTTTTGTACTCCCCATTTCGACCCAGCCTGCCGCGTCATAAAACCAAAAACTACTTGTGGTGGTATCGTATAGCATCAGCCCTTTTGCCGGATTAACAATTGCCGTACGGGATATTGAAGAAGTACGGGGAATCAACAGGCCTTTGCTACCGCTTCTGATCTCCAGTTGGGCAGTGGCATCGGGAGTATCTGTACCAATCCCGACATTTTGTCCCAGGCCAAAGGAGCAGAGACCTATTCCAAATAGAAAAACCAGCGTTGTTTTCATAGGCAGAATTTTCTGTACTAAAGATGCGCTATTCCCGCATCAATTCACGGAAAATGTAAGACTCCAAGCAGGCCTCAGACGGCCTATCAGAACGTCTTTTCACCGGCAATCCCGGTATCACCTCACCGCCACTCACCCATCCCTTGCATTCGGATAATTTTTTTTTGGAAAAAATTTGCCGAACCTATTGCGCAAGTGAATACTTGCATTTATATTTGCAAGCAAATACTTGCGTATGGATTCCAGGAGAGACATATTCCAGGCCATTGCTGACCCGACACGGCGCGAGATCATCCGCCTTGTAGCAGATAACCCACAGAATATCAACGCTTTATCTGAAAGATTTCAGATGAGCCGGCAGGCCGTGTCGCTCCATGTCAAGATTTTACAGGAGTGTGGCGTGGTAGCGATCTCCAAAGAAGGCAGGGAACGCCTTTGTACACTTCAGCCGGAGACGCTTGCCGAGGCCTCAGAATGGCTGGAACCCTTCCGGCGACTCTGGGAAGACCGATTCAAACAACTCGATCACGTATTGTCGAACTTAAAATCAACCAAACATGAAAAGTAGTCTGCTGATGCAGTTTTCCGTCGACAAGGGAAACAAAAAAATCACCGTGCGCAGGGAATTCGCGGCACCTGTTGCGAAGGTGTGGGCCGCCTGGACGGAGAGTGCGTTGCTCGACCAATGGTGGGCACCCAAGCCATGGAAGGCAAAAACGAAAACAATGGACTTCAGGGTGGGCGGACACTGGCTCTATGCCATGCAGGGGCCGGATGGGTCAGAGCACTGGTCCCGGGCGGATTATACAGCCATATCTCCGATGCACAGCTTTACGGGAGAAGATGGGTTCTGCGATGAACAGGGCAATATCAATCCCGATCTTCCCCGGATGTCCTGGACGAATACATTTGAAGGAGCAGCTGCTTCCACAATTGTCAATATTGAAATCACATTTGAGTCTGTTTCCGACCTGGAGAAGATTATTGAAATGGGATTCAAGGAAGGATTTACAGCAGGACTGGAAAACCTGGATGCACTGTTGAGCGCAGAATAATACCATAGCAAGGGACAAAGAGGCAGCCTCAGATATCTGGGGCTGTCCTTTGCATATGATGCACTGATCATTGGCTCTGATGTCTTTTTTTATATTGTATCCAGATTCCGGCATTCACAAAACCCGCTTTTACCCTGGTAACTTTTTTGCTACTTTTGAGTGTGACCGCTGACACCCTTTTCAAAAATCCTGAGAAATGCCGGATGGAAGGTAGTTCGTCAAAAACAGCCTATAGAATTTTGGGGAGGAGGACAAATCACAAATGATTGTGTTCCCCTGTCACAAAGACAAGAGAGTTCCAACCGGAATGTTTAATAAAATTCTCAAACAGGCAGGAGTGAAATGAAAATATTTAAAATGATCATCGAATTATCGGAGGATGACATCTGAGGCAGACTGGGAAACGGCAGGACATGGTAGCATCCAGCGGCAATGCTCTGGAAAACTTAAAGGGAAATTTCCTTGATAGCCCTACCAATCGTCTCACTGATCCAAAAAATTCTTTTGACAGTCTCAACTCAACTTTCCAGCACTGAAGAATCCAGATGTCATTTTGTCACAGGCGAAACACGAACTTCTTTACCGATAAATACAACCTCATGAGAAATCTGCTGTCTACATTTCTCCTCATGAGCGTCGCTTCTGTGGTCTCTTCTCAGAGTTCGTCTGACTATTCAATCATCAGGCAGCACTGCATCCACTATTCGTGTTCTGAACCCGATATTGACTCTGTCAACCAGACATTACATTGCTTACTCGCCATAGACACTGCGACAATCTCCGGGGGACTGGCTGACTATGATTATGATCTCGGTATGGTCTACTATGTAAAATCTGAAATGTACGGTCAGGCAGAATTTTACACTCAGGCAGTTGCGCGTTTTAAAAAATGCATTGCGGCAGACAGGAAGAGAAGCGACGCGTACTATAACCTGAGTCTCATTGCACATTTACATCAGCAACATCAGACCGCAAAAATGTATCTCGCGCTGTATGAAAAATATACGCGGAAGAAATATTGGGATCGGGAGTTCATTGCCACTGTGGAGCGGGAAAATCCTTGAACCCGTGAGGCAACCTGTATGAATTCCGCTACCATCAGTTGTGACGCTTGTACGTTCACCATATTCAACCCTCTTCTCTTCGAAATGCCATCGCTTATCCTGCTTCTCCAGCCTCCTCGTCGATAGATCCGGGCCGGATGAAGAAAAAAGCCTTCTGAAAACAATGGGATTGAGCATTTTTCGCAATTGATCTTTCTCCGGCAGTTTTTATTTTCAATCAAAAAGTCAGGTATCATGAAACAATCATTCCCCATCCGGTTTTTCTTTGCCATTGCGGCGCTATTGATCACCACATTCGCAGCGGCGCAAATCACCACTCCCAGGGTCCCGAGCCCGGCAGCGAGTGTCTCGCAACGCATCGGCATCTCTACTGTCACCGTCGAATATTCAAGACCTTCCGTACGTGGACGCGTGATCTGGGGACAATTGGTGCCTTATGGATGGAATGTGCAGGCGTTCGGCCTTCAGAATTCTGCTCCATGGCGTGCAGGCGCCAATGAGAGTACCGTCATTGAATTTTCCCATGACGCTATGGTAGAAGGACAGCTTGTGCCCGCAGGTCGCTATGGGTTGTTTTTCACCATCAATGCTGATGATACAGGGGAAGTCATTCTGTCAAAAGACTCCCGGCGCTGGGGCAGCTTTTTTTATGATCCTGCGCACGATCAGATGCGCGCAAAAATTCAACTGCGGAGCCACGCGATGACCGAACTGCTGACCTATGATTTTATCAACATGACCAAAAACAGCGCGGAGCTCGTGCTCAACTGGGAGGAAAAACAATTTCCCGTGCACATTGAATTTGCAGTAGACGACATCGTAATGGCGAATGCAGCAGAAGAACTCGATGGCATGAAAGGCTTTAGCTGGCTGGGATATTCATCAGCAGCGAACTATGCACTCCAGAATCATACGCATTCCGAATTGGGATTACAATGGGCGAATAAAGCCGTGGCGATGAACAAGAATTTCAATACGCTGATCACACAGGCCGGACTGCTTGAAGAAACAGGCAATGCTACTGAGGCCGCATCCACAGAGCAGGAAGCATTGGCTCTTGGGACGGAAGCAGAGATCAACACGTATGGCTATCAGATGATCGGTCAGGGCAAATTCGATCGGGCAGTGTCGATCTTTACGGCAAATACGCAGAAGTTTCCTGAGAGTGCGAATGTCTGGGACAGCCTTGGCGAGTGCTACGCAATGAAAGGCGACAAGGACAACGCGGTCAAGAACTTCAAAAAATCCCTCTCCCTTAATCCTAACGACGCCACCAAAGCGAATTCTATCAAGTATCTGAAACAGCTGGGTGAGATGTGAGAAGATGAGAGAGTGAGATGGTCCGACCTGCAATAGCGCAGCGTCAGCGTCACTCAATTCATGCGCTCATTGGCTAAATTGCATGCAAAGAAGCCACCACCATGATGGAAACTGATACCTCCGGGCCTCAGACGCTTCGGGTCATTGCGCTCTACAGCTTACTCGCGGGTGCCGCCGGCTCGCTGTTTTTAACGATCTGTCAGGGACGGCATAATAGCTCTGTGGTCCTGGTCACCCTGTTTGTTCTCTGGGTGTTATCACCGTTTGCAGGACTTTTGGCTGCCGATAGGATGACGAGAGGGCGATCAGCCTCATCTCGCTCGTTGATGTATTGGCTCATGATCGGGTTGGCAATGCTCTCAATCATCGTCTATAGCGGAATCCTTGCTCCGGCGTCTGCGAAACCTGCTTTCGTGTTTCTTATTTTTCCACTCATTTCCTGGCTGTTCATCATAATTATCTTTGCGATAGCAAGAAGGAGATCTTGAAATCAGGATTCTTCCAGGATGCTTTTAGATGATATATCTTAGGGCACGAAATTCAATATAATTCTCTCTATGAAGGGTACACGACGTGTTCTCACAGCATTGATGGTTATTGTTACTGCTATTCACGCGGAGGGACAGACTGGCACTCCCGTTTCCGAATTATCACTGAAAGGCAAGTGGATGGCATCGTGTCCGTTTGAAGTTGTCGACATATCAGAAATCCAGATCTGTCCGCTCTGCGCATTTGAAATTGATCCTTCTGATAATAGTGTCAATACGGATTTTGAAATGACTTTTCAGGCTGACTCGATCACTTTGAACCGCAAAGGGAATATCACTATGGTACCTTATCAAAGAAATTCAGACAATCATTCCATTCATTTTACGTGCGATCACAAAGAATATGCCTTCAGGGTATTTATTTCTGAGAAAGAAAGAATCCTGGAAGGTAGTGACGGATTGCTTCTCGTTTTGCATAAGGCAGAATAGATCAGTCCCTTCTGACCGCTGCCCATTTTCCTCCTCGTATGATTTCCGGATGCATGATCTCCTGTGGTCCTTGGCTGCACCAGACATTTTCACAAAGCGCCTGGAATATTGAATCGGCATGGTAACGCGCTCCTGTCGATGTCGATTTCTTTTCCGGTCCTTCGCCGAAGATCATTGATGAGGCAGCCTCTGAAACTCTCGCCAATAATAAAGCGGCATTTGGAACGGGAGGCAGGGCATGGTGGCTTGGAAATCCCTAAGCCGTCGGAATACTATCTGAGAAAGGTGCCCTGCTGCAACTCATCAAAAGCCTGCTGCAACTCTTCCTGCGTATTCATGACGATAGGACCATACCATGCCACCGGCTCTTGTAACGGTCTTCCTGAGATCAACAGGAACCGGATCCCCTGCTCTCCTGCCTCTACGACGACTTCATCGCCGCGGCCAAACAGGACGAGAGAGCGGTTATCTGCATCTGTTGGCATCACCATCTCTATTCCTTCTGCTCCTTCCGTGGCCACGGCGAGCGGGCCCGATGCATTGTGAAATTTTCCCGACCCTGCGAAGACATACGCAAATGCCTGCCGCTGCAACTCCACCGGTAGCGTCTTTTTCCTTCCGGGAGGCACAGAGATATCGAGATAAACCGGGTCAGCGGCGATGCCGTCCACCAGGCCTTTCTTCCCCCAGAATGTACCGCTGATGACCCTGACATGTGTGGCATCATCATCCGTAATCTCCGGAATGTCTCCCGATTTGATCTCCTGGTATCGCGGAGTCGTCATTTTAAGGGCTTTGGGCAGATTTGCCCACAACTGGAAGCCATGCATTTTCCCTTTGCATCGCCCTTCGGCATTTCCTGATGCAGGATGCCGCTGCCGGCTGTCATCCACTGAACGTCACCCGACGAAATGGTGCCCTGGTTGCCAATGGTATCGCCATGTTCAACCGTTCCCGCAAGGACATATGTGATGGTCTCAATGCCGCGATGCGGGTGCCAGGGAAACCCCTTCAGATAGTCCTCAGGATGCTCATTGCGAAAGTCGTCCAACAAGAGGAAAGGATCGAAGTCGGATGTATTGCCGAACCCAAAGGCACGGTCGAGACGTACTCCGGCTCCCTCAAGGGTCGGCCGGGAGTGGGTGATGCGTTTTACTGGTCGCAGGGACATAAGCGTGATGTAGTTTAGATCAACAGAATACTGAGGAAAGTCATGCAGGGGAGAGTCAGGACATCGTCAATGCAGCGAGACTTCCCTGTTCTCTCTGGCAAACGCCGTATGGATAAAAAGGTTTTTGCAGAGCCTTACGCTCTATGCTCTACTGACACTTCGGTCAGCAGTTCCTACTCACACTTCGGTCAGCAGTTCCTATGCTCTTTACCTGCGGTAGTGACGTTCACTCTTCACCACAAGTGCGCAACGCTTAATGTTTCCGTCGTGTGACTGTCGTCCTGCTGCCGCGCACATGGCCCCTGGGACCCCTGACTGTTGTCTTTTTCACAGTAGTCTTGTTTCCCCGCGGTCCTGTCACAGTGGTGCGCGTATGGTTGACATGATAGCGCCCCATCGCGCCTGCATGGCGTGTCCGCACAGTGACAGAAGTCGTCCTGAAAGGTCTGTATATCGCCGGGCCACGCACCACCCTGTGCGCGTTGACCACAGCATATGGTCGCGCATAGTGATGATAGGGATGCCATGTATGCCATGTCAGCGGCCGCCAAGGATGCCACCATGCGGGATACAGGCTCCAACGCCAGGGAGATACCCATGGTCTATACACCGGACCATAGACGTAGCGCACGCAGGGCCATCCCCACACATTGACCACGATAAAAGCGTCAGCGGCATAGGGATCTACCGCAGGGCCTGCACCTTTCTTCGTATCCTTCTTTTGGTCGCTGCCATCCGGTTCCAGGATAACCTCTTCTCCATAGATGTCTTCATCGCCGGCGATATCGATAACAGCGCTCGCGTCGCCGGTTTTTTCCAGTTCGATCACCGCAATGTCCTGGCTCTCTGTCTCGGAAACAGGCACCTGAAGGACGAAGACATGCACATTGCCGTCCATTTTATCGATGACGCGGACATAATCAATATTCCCATCGCCATCGAGGTCGAGGTTATTGACGTGATTGTCTTCTGCATTGATGGCTTTTTCAAAATCCTCCGGAGATTTGCTTTGTTCAAACATGTCCAAAGCTCCCTGCAGACTGAAGTCATCGCCCGGCAGACCCGTAGAATCCTGACCGGTCTGCTGTGCAAGGCCTTGTTGCCACTGCATCAGAACGAGCAGCATAAGGATCGTGAATAGTGTCGTTGTTTTCATATGCACCAATATTCAGTTGGGTAATCTAAAATCACTTCTCGTAAATAGACATGTAGTCACTCCAAAGGTTTAAGCTTCGCGTTCATAAAAATACACAATCCAGAGCATTTCACCATGCAAGAATACGATCCGGCCCGGAGACAATTTGTTGAAGTGCAGTATTTTGGCAGGACATGCTCGCAATTCTTATACGGCTTGCTTAACACATCACCAGATCTGATATGACAGAGCGTATTACCAACAGCCGTCTGGAGGCTTTCGCCGACGGGATCTTCGCTATTGCCATCACCCTCCTCATTTTAGAGATCCGTGTCCCGGATGTTGCCAATATACATTCTGCGCAGGAGCTCAGGCAGGCACTGTTTGCACAATGGCCTTCCTGGTTTGCATTCTTCCTCACGTTTACCATTCTTCTCATCGCCTGGGTCAATCATCATCATATGGCAATATTGCTGGACAAGACTTCCAGCACCTTCATTTACGCCAATGGGTTGTTGTTGCTGACAGTGGTCGTGTTTCCATTCTCTACCGGCCTTTTGGGGAAGTTTCTCAATACCCCGTATTCAACACTGCCTGTCCTTGTATATTGTTTGACAAACCTCGTCCACGCATCCGTTTGGTGCCTTGTGTTCTCCCTGACCACAAAGCCACACGATCTGTCCAGGGATCCGGCCAGCAAAGCAAAGCTTGAGAAAACCACAAGGATCATCTCTTATACAATTATCTTCAACGGCGCCATGACGATGTTGGCTGTGTGGTTTCCTGTGATTGCGCTCAGTCTTGTCACCGCTGCGTGGATATATTATTTATTTGCCGGGATCAGGTATACCTCCCTGGACTAGTCAAAGAGGTATTGTTTTTGGTGCATTTATTTTCGTCGCTCTCGCTCAAAATTTATTTTGTGACCTATTTGATTGACTCATTTTTGATTCATTGATCATAATGCCAAGATATATTGCGTCCGGTTTTTAAAATTCTATTTTTTAATAGAGTACCGATTTTCATGAATGACAACTTTAAATATGCGGAGGTCATCATTGCCGGCTGGCGGCTCTCCACGGGACTTCCGCTGCCTTTTATCTTCAGAACTGATGGCACAACAAGAAACAATCATCACCGAGCGACTCGTCCTCCGCCCATTTGACTTGTCTGACGCAGCTGTCGTTCAGAAGAAAGCGGGAAACAGAGAGATCGCTGCGACCACATTGAATATCCCACATCCATACCCGGATGGCGCTGCCGAGGAATGGATTTCTGTGCATCAGCCTAAGTTTGAAGCGGGTGAAATTAATAAATTATGCAGTGACCCTGAAATCGACCGGCGAGCTGATTGGCGCAGTGGGCCTCGTTATCAATAAAAGATTTCATCGCGCCGAATTAGGGTACTGGATCGATAAAAATTTGTGGGGAAAAGGTTTTGCAACTGAAGCTGCAGCCGCTCTGGTGGAATACGGGTTTAACCACCACGGCCTCCATAAGATCTTTGCCCGAGCATATGACAATGAATCCCGCTTCTGCGCCGTGATGAAAAAGCTGGGCATGCAGCAAGAAGGTTATCTCATAGAACATGTTCTGAAGTCGGGGAAGTACATGGATATCGTATTTTATGGCATTCTCAAAAGCGAATGGAACCAGCGTAAGCACCCCTGATAAATCCAATTGCGGCTTCGCCAGGCGCTGTTGTCTTATCTTGCATACACCGGATGCGACATTCAGAAGTCCTCAAACGTCTCAAACAACGCCTGCAGACCGCGGTCATGCTGGAACTCTCTACACTGCCACCCTACCTGTGTGCCTATTGGAGTATTCATGGGACCTCCGCTCATGCACTCCAAGCCAAAAAATTTATTCTTCTCTGTCGTACAGGAGGAGATGCTCCACATGGCCATGGCTTGTAACATCCTCAACGCCATTGGCGGCAGTCCCGTGCTGAATGATCCCACCATGCTTCCATCATTCCCGTGTTCTCTTCCGGGGCACAGTAAAACCAATAATCCATTTACTGTTGAGTTAAATAAATGTTGCCCTGCCTCCATCAAGACATTTCTCAGGATTGAAATGCCGGAAGCCGTGTTTGG
>CAVVDK010000014.1:0-33995 GCA_963746925.1 uncultured Bacteroidota bacterium | reverse complement strand
ATCGGGCGCGAAGATAGCGTTTACTGATCTATCTACACAGTCTGCAGCAGGTAGTCTTCAGTCCACGACTTGCCCGAAGTCGCAGAGGGTGGGCTGGCGGTCTTCAGTCTCCAGTTCGTCTCCGGGCAACGCAGCTTTAGCGAAGGCGCTGCAGTTCCTTAGCCTTAGTCTCAGCCTCAGCCTATTATAATCATTCTTCTTCCTCCACCCAGTCTTCGCGGGGATGAATCCAGAAATTGTTGGCTCCAAGACCCTGGGTGAGGCGGATCCGCTGCATATTGAGGAGCTCCAGGAGAGCCAGAAAGGTGACAATGGCGTGTACCCTGTTTTCGCAATGCGCGAACACCTCCTCAAACGGCAGATTGGGCTCTGTTTCGAGCTTGTCCAGAACGATCCGCTGCTGCTGCGCAACTGTGTAGCTGTAACGCGCAATGGTGTCGGATACACGACGATGCTCCTCAAAGCGGGACATCACCTTTTCAAATGCTTTAAACAGACGGAAGAGCGTCAGGGACTCCAATTCTGCGTCAGCAAGCGCTTCGTTGGCAATCTTTTGCAGCTCATCCGACACATTCCCCCTGTCGACGGCATGTGCACGGCGTTCTTCCAGCACACGCATATCTTCGATGACAGCTTTGTAGCGTTTGTATTCCAGAAGGCGCTGTACCAGTTCGTGGCGGGGGTCGATTTCGTTGCCCTGTTATCCACTTCTTTGCGCGGAAGCAGCATTTTCGCCTTGATGTACGCATCAGGGTCGCAGCCACCAGGATAAATTCACTTGCCAGATCGATGTTCAGGGATTCCATCTGCCGGATATAGGCCAGAAAATCATCTGTAATCCTGGCGATGGGGATATCGTAAATATCGAGTTCGTCACGTTCGATAAAGAACAGGAGGAGATCGAAAGGACCTTCGAAGTGCTCAGTCCTGATAGTGTAGGTCATGGGGGGCAAAAGTAAGGAAGAAGGAGGAGGCCCAGGGATTACTTATTCCCGATTTTTGATTCTCAATTTTCTATACGCGTTGTTGCACTTTCCATTTTAATATTACATCCGCCACTGGGATATTGAATTTCATCAACGGGCTTTCCGGAAAGTACTGCATCCAGCGCTGCGCGGAGGTCCTTCCCAGTGAGCGGGTTTGTGTTTTTAGGACGGGAATCATCGAGACGGCCGCGATAGACAAGTTTCATGTCCTTGTCAAACACGTAAAAATCGGGGGTACAAGCCGCGTCGTAAACCCGCGCCACCTCCTGGCTCTCATCATAGAGATATGGAAACGGGTAACCGACCCCGGACTCCTGGATTTTCATCTTGTCAGGGGCGTCAGCCGGGTATGCGTCGGCATCATTCGAACTGATCGCGATAAATGCGACACCTTTTTTTTGATATCCCTTTGCGAGCCGTACAATTTCGGGATTTACGTGCAGGACATACGGGGCAGTGGTTACAGAGAAACATGACTACGGTGGTCTTCTCTGATTTTAGCTCATCCAATGAAAGCATGCGCCCTGAGACGGTATCCAAAAGCTGAAAGGCGGGAGCCCAGTCCCAAGGGGTAACATGGTTGATTCTGTATATGACATCGTGACTAATCTATGAATAATACCGGGTTTATTCCGGTGCGTCCATATTGATGAAAACAACTCCGGCCGTTAAGGGTTTAACCATTTGGCGCACCAAAATTGCGTTGCGGTGGTCAAATTCCTTCACAAACCCCGTTTCCCTATTTTTGCCACCCATGAGCTTAGTCATCTATAATAGCCTGACGCGGGAAAAGGAGGAATTGGTGCCCATCCACCCGGGAAAGTGGGCATGTATGTGTGCGGGCCCACAGTGTACAGTGATGTGCATATCGGCAACTGCCGCACGTTCGTCAATTTTGATATTATTTATCGCTACCTGATATTCAAAGGGTACAAGGTGCGGTACGTGCGCAACATCACAGATGTCGGTCATCTCGAAGGTGATGTAGATATCGGTGCTGAGGACAAAATTGGACATAAGGCAAGGCTAGAGCAGATTGAGCCGATGGAAATCGTCCAGCGTATACCAATGGCTTCCATACCATGATGCACCTCTTCAACAACCTCCCACCCAGTATTGAACCCTTCGCGACCGGCCACATCATCGAGCAAATCCAGATGGTGCAGGAGATCCTGGACAACGGGTTTGGGTATGAGGTGAACGGCTCTGTGTATTTCGACACGGAAAAATTTATTCGTACCGAGAAATATTATGGACAGCTCAGCGGACGGGTCGTTGAAGACCTGATCACTGCTTCACGTGACAATTTGAAAAATCAGGACGAAAAGCGCAACCCTGCGGACTTCGCAATCTGGATCAAAGCGGGCGATGCACATTTTACTATGGCCTTCACCCTGGTCGGTAGGCTTCCCGGGATGGCACCTGGAGTGCTCCGTGATGAGCACCAAATATCTGGGCAAGCAATTCGACATTCACGGGGGCGGTGCAGATCTGAAGTTTCCGCATCACGAAAATGAGATCGCGCAGAATTTCGGCGCATATCACTGCACCCCTGCGAAATACTGGATCCATGCCAATATGCTGCTCATGAACGGGTCTAAAATGGCCAAGAGCGAAGGCAACTTTATTACTCCTCATCAGCTTTTCACGGGCGAAAGCGAGCACATCTCAAAAGCATATCCTCCCGACGTCGTGCGATTCTTCATGCTCCAGGCACATTATCGTTCTACATTGGATCTTACCGACGAGGCGTTGGGAGCCGCCGAAAAAGGTCTGGCAGCGCCTGATGGAAACATATGAAAACCTGGGTGTTCTTGAAGCCCCGGCCTCTGCGCGGGACGACAGCCTGATCAAAGAATTCAGGCAGGGGATTGCGGCCATCGAAGCAGAAATGGATGACGACTTCAACGTCCCCAAAGCCCTTGCGCGGATCTTCGAACTCGCCCCGAAAATCAATGGCCTTAAAAACGGTCAAATTGATATTGCCCTGATAGATAAGGCAACCCGCGCAGAGTTGCACGCGCAGCTCGGTAAATTTCTTTTCGATGTCTTTGGCCTCAGGCCGGCATCTGCCTCCGGCGACGCCAACGGACGCCTCGATGCGGTGATGCATCTTGTCCTTGAGCTGCGACAGAAGGCGAGAACATAAAGACTGGCCGACAGCCGACAGAATTCGTGATGCCCTCGCCGCTGCGCAGATTACTGTAAAAGACGGAAAAGACGGAACGACGTGGAATTAATCCGTGGAAAAATTCAATCTTCGCCGGGCCATTTCCCTAAAAAGACACTTATGGTGCAATTCTGAGATATTTCTGAAATCCAATAAAAACATTCTGTTATTTCTGAAAATGCTATCATGATTTTATCTAAGGCCCGGCAGCGAAGTTTCTGGCTCTGTATCACTGCCGTTTTTCTCCTGCCCGTTGCGTGCAAGCAAGAGCATGCGGCACAACGTCAGTCCACGGAATCTGAAACAGAAGCACCTGCCCCCATTCCTACGTTTGACCGCGATTCAGCTTATATGTTTGTGGTTGACCAGCTTGCGTTTGGCAGACGCAATCCCGGATCGCCGGGAATTGCAGCGTGCCGTGAGTGGATGGTTGCAAAGCTGGAGCAATACGGTGCTACCGTCATCCGCCAGAAATTTGTGGCCCATGAATTTGGCGGCAAAGAATTTCCCTCATCGCAAACAGATTTTCCCTCGGAAAATATTATTGCCCAATTTAACCCTGAGAACAGAACGCGCATTGTCTTTGCTGCGCACTATGATACGCGGGCTATCGCAGAAGAAGATCCGGATCCTGCAAAACGCAGCCAGCCTATTCCGGGGGCAGATGATGGTGGGAGTGGAGTCGCGGTGTTACTTGAGCTCGCGCGTGTGCTCCACGAGCACCCGGTCAGTCTCGGTGTAGACCTGGTTTTCTTCGATGCGGAGGATCAGGGCACGCGTGATTCGGAGGCAGACCCAAACAGTTCTTCCTGGTGTCTCGGATCACAGTACTGGAGCAAGAATCTCCCCGCGCAGAATTATAAGCCGCGCTTTGGGGTGCTCCTCGACATGGTCGGCTCTCACAATGCCTTTTTCAACCGCGAAAACGTCTCTGGTTTATACCCTCAGGATAAAGACGTACATCAGTTGTATATCAAAATCTGGAACCTTGCTACCGCAATGGGAAAGGGACGATATTTCCAGGATCGCACGATTTCCGGAATTATTGACGATCATTACTTTGTCAATAAAATTGCCGGTATCCCGATGATCGATATTATTAATAAATCGCCGAACGACGCAGAGGGATTTGGAAAGCATTGGCATACACAGCAAGATGACATCGGCGTCATTGACAGGAACACTCTCGGCGCCGTAGGCCAGGTGATGACTGCGGTGATTTATCGTACCGATCAGGGGACTTTTTAAATGCGCATAGCACAAATCTCTGATATCCATATTGGCGGCCCACATGAAATGCCGCACAATATTGACGTGCGGCAGCAGTTTTCCAAGGTTGTCGATGCCGTCTGTACGCTGAAACCGGATGTGATCATGCTGAGTGGCGATCAGAGCTATGAGGATGCTAAAGATGAGTCGTATCTCTGGATCTCCGGGCTCGTGAAGCAGTTGCCTTGTACAATATATGCGCTTGCAGGGAATCATGACAGACAGGACGTCATGCGGAAATATTTCGATGTTCCCTATCATCCGGAGACACAGGAAATCTATTATGCCTTGTCATGGATGGGCATACCTGTCTTGTGCCTGGACACGGCAAGGGGCGTCATGTCAGATCAGCAGTTTGATTGGCTCAGGCTGCAATTAGAGCCACCTGCGCCTCAGACGATAATTTTTATGCATCATCCTCCGGCGTATTGTGGTGTGCCGCACATGGATGAGCGCTACGCCTTTCAGCAGATCCCGGAGTTGCAAAACCTTTTTAGCAACGTAGCGACACACTTCCGGATTTTCTGTGGCCATTATCATGTCGAGCGCAGCCTTTTCCTGTCGAATCAGGAGGTTCACATCACCCCGTCCACATTTTTTCAGATTGACGCGACGCGGAAAGAGTTCAGAATTGATCATACACGACCAGGCTACAGGCTGATCGAGATCTCTGAAGACGGACACATCACTACGCGGTGCCAATACTTGTGAGGAGATTCTGAATCCGCAGAGAACTTTGCCGGAGTAAGGACTTTTCCGTCTTCAGTTCCCATCAGGCGATGACGGACTTTTCCGTCTTCAATTCCCACCATGCAATGACGGACTTTTCCGTCTTCAATTCCCGCTATGCAATGACGGACTTTTCCGTCTTCAATACCCACTATGCAATGACGGACTTTTCCGTCTTCAGTGCCCACCAGGCAATGACGGACTTTTCCGTCTTCAGTGCCCACCTGGCAATGACGGACTTTCCCGTCTTCAATACCCGCTATGCAATGACGGACTTTCCCGTCTTCAGTGCCCACCAGGCAATGACGGACTTTTCCGTCTTCAATACCCGCTGTCCAATGACGGACTTTCCCGTCTTCAGCGCCCACCGGGCAATGACGGACTTTTCCGTCTTCAATACCCACTATGCAATGACGGACTTTCCCGTCTTCAATACCCACTATGCAATGACGGACTTTCCCGTCTTCAATTCCCACTGTGCAATGACGGACTTTTCCGTCTTCAATTCCCACCATGCAATGACGGACTTTTCCGTCTTCAATACCCACCAGCAATGACGGACTTTCCCGTCTTCAATACCCACTGTGCAATGACGGACTTTTCCGTCTTCAATACCCACTGTGCAATGACGGACTTTTCCGTCTTCAATTCCCACCCTGCAATGACGGACTTTTCCGTCTTCAATTCCCACTGTGCAATGACGGACTTTTCCGTCTTCAATACCCACCAGGCAATGACGGACTTTCCCGTCTTCAATTTTTTTTTGCAGTTTTGAAAAGGATGTCGTAGCTTCACGTCTGTCTTCCGCTTAAACACAACTAAACCACATAATACTATGGCCTTTTCTAAAGCCCATAAATTCGACGACGCTGTCTATCATTTTTCACTGATGTGCAGAGCGCTATCTCACCCTGCAAGAATAATCATCCTCAAGCGACTGATAGACTCAGACGGCGATAAAGTAACCGCCGGTGCACTCATTGAAGGGTTACCCATTTCCAGACAAACGGCATCAGGACATCTGAGAATGCTGCGCGAAATGTCGATCATCAATTGTGAGGAACAGCATCCTCATACATGTTATTCGTTGAATTCTGATTTATTGAATACCTGGGCCGGGATTTTCAGCCTTGTCATGCAGGCCGATTCAAAATATGACGACAATTATCTCTCTGAAATTGAAATCGTAGGCGCACGCCGTACAATCGGGACTACGCCCGTTTAACCCAAGGAAGATCTCCCTCATCAATTCCTTGGCCTTATACTACAGCGTTCCCCGAAGCATCTGCTCTCTCTCGATGGCTTCAAATAACGCTTTGAAATTACCCTTTCCAAAAGACCGTGCTCCTTTTCTCTGGATAATTTCATAGAATACGGTAGGCCGGTCCTGGACAGGACGGGTAAAAATCTGCAATAAATAACCGTCGTCGTCCCTGTCAATCAAAATATTGAGATCCTTGAGCACGTCGAGGTCCTCCTCTATGTTTCCGACACGATCGGGTACCTCTTTATAATAGCTTTCCGGAACGTACAGAAAATCCACGCCATTCTTTCGCAAGGTGCCTACCGTGTGGACAATATCATCCGTTGCGACGGCAATATGCTGAACTCCTGCACCGTGGTAAAAGTCCAGATACTCTTCGATTTGCGATTTCTTCAAGCCCTGCGCAGGTTCATTGATCGGGAACTTGATGTATTCATTGCCACTGGCCACCACCTTACTCATGAGCGCGGTGTATTTTGTTGAGATGTCTTTATCGTCAAACGTAATCAGCAGCTTGAAACCCATGACGTCCTGATAAAACTTCACCCATTTATTCATCCCTCCCAGCTCGACATTCCCCACGCAATGATCAACATATTTCAGTCCGGTAGAGATGCTTTTACGTTCACTTGCACGCGGGACAAATCCCGGCATAAAGGCCCCGGTATAGCCGTTTCTGGAGACAAACGTATGGATCGTTTCGCCATATGTCTTGATACCGCTGAGTTGTACACGTCCCTGGTCGTCTTTGAGTTCATAAGGTTCAAAGGCTGTCTCTGCACCCCGCTCGATCGCGATGTTGTACGCTTCCTCTGCGTCGTCCACCCATAAGGCCAGCACCTTGACACCGTCTCCATGATGTGCGACATGTCGGGAAATCTCATGATCCGGATACAACGCCGATGTCAGCACCAACCTGATCTTACCCTGTTGCAGGACGTAGCTTACCGTATCCCTGCAGCCGGTTTCAGGACCGCGGTAGGCAATCAGGTCATACCCGAACGCCGTCTGATAGTACAGCGCAGATTGTTTCGCATTTCCGACATAGAATTCAATATGGTCTGTGCCGTTGATAGGAAAAGAATCACTCATTGCTCTATTTCTTTTTATTTAATTTTAATAACAATATTTCACTACTATCACGAAGTAATATTGGACATCAGAATTTCGCCTTGCGGGTTCCCGTTTTCAGTCCAGCTCAAATAATACTTAGGATCTTCAATCTGGACAGCATGTTCTGTCATGAGCAGCGGCCTGAAGGTGTCCACCATCACCGCCAATTCCCGGGTCTCTTTAGCGCCAATACTTTTTTCCACAGTTCCCGGATGCGGTCCATGCGGAATTCCTCCGGGGTGTAATGTGATCATCCCCCGTTCTACGTGTTTCCTGCTCATAAAATCTCCGTCCACATAGTACAAGACCTCATCGCTGTCTATGTTCGAATGGTTGTAAGGTGCAGGAATCGAAAGGGGATGATAGTCAAACAACCGCGGCACAAAAGAACAGATCACAAAGTTGTGTCCATCGAATGTCTGATGCACCGGTGGTGGCTGATGCACACGTCCGGTAATGGGTTCGAAATCATGAATAGAGAAGGCATAGGGATATACATACCCGTCCCATCCCACGACGTCAAAAGGATGATTGAGATAGTGGTATGGATATAAACTGTTTCGTTTTTTAATATACAACATGAAGTCGCCTTTCTCATCATGGGTCTCCAGCTCGGATGGCTTCCGGATATCGCGTTCACAATAGGGCGAATGTTCCATGAGCTGTCCAAACGCATTCCGGTACTTCTTCGGAGGCGTCACCGGTCCGTAAGATTCAATAATAAACAGCCGGTTGTCGGCAGTGTCGAACTGCATCTGGTAAATCGTACCTCGGGGAATGACGAGATAATCACCATATCCAAATTTGAGGTTGCCATACATTGAGCGCAATGTCCCGGATCCTTCATGGACAAAAATGACTTCATCGGCATCGGCATTTTTGAAGTAATACCCTTCCACACTTTGCTGGGGTGCCGCCAGGATGAGATGGCAGTCGTCGTTGACCAGGACAGGCTTGCGGCTTTTCAGGTAGTCCGCCTCGGGCTTGATCTGAAAGCCACGCAAACTGCGATGCTTCAACTGGTTGTCATAAACGCGTTTCGCTGCGATGTCTATCGGGTCGCCGACTTGCACGATCTGGGTAGGTGGATTGCAATGATAGAGCAGAGAGGACAGATCGCTGAATCCCTCCGTAGAAAAGAGCTGCTCGCTGTACAATGTTCCGTCCGGCTTTCTGAACTGCGTATGTCTTTTATGGGGAACCTCGCCTAATTTGTAGTAATGCATGAGAAATCACGATTAAGAACTTTCTAAACTGAAAATCAAGTACTTCTGTCCAGATCCATGGTGCCACAGAAATGGTAAAATTAAGGAATACTGCCTTGGTCGTTATCAAGGCTTTTGTTCAGTATCTGCTTTCACATCTTCCAGGCCCCGGGGATATCCTTCCTCTTTGAAACACGACGGAGCTGCTGCAGGTTGAATCTGCATCCAGAACCAAGAGCCGGGAGAGAAACCGGTGTTTCGTTGATTTCGCGGATATTGTGTGAGCATCCGGCAGCAGCATATTGCCACTAAAACAATGAACACCATGAAAAACATCATATTATTGGCATGCATCATCACATTGACGAGCTGCCTGCGGGTTGTCTTTGACGTGCCACAGCCTCGCGGAGTAGCACCTTTGACGGCGTTTCCTGCAAATTATCAGGGGATCTACGTGCATGAAGATGAGTCACGGGATTCCATGATCATCGGCTCAAATACGGTGACGATCACAGAATTTAGCGACCGTCAGATCGATATGGATGCCCTGGATACCACGCCGGAGATCACATTGAAAGATGGTCTTTTATACGATGCGGACTTGCCGGAAGTCGGGGGGATTCCTTACACGGTGGAGGACAATGTCTTGCATTATTCCTATTCCGAGAGGCACACGCTTGGGCTCTCGGATTCTCTCGTGATCAAGCAAGCCGGATCCAGGATGGTGGTCAGTGCAAACTTCGACGACAGCGATGAGTATTGGGACGTGTACCTGACGAAGATTACCAATTCCGGGGACCTACAGCTTCTTTCTGTGGGTAATCTCAGGACTCCTGATTCTGACCAGGATACCGGCAATTATGATGGCAACCTCGAAGATTTCAACAAGATCACGCCGTATGAAAAAGTGGACGAGAACACCTACCTTTTCAAACCGACAAAACATGAGTTTCTCAAACTTGTTAAAAAGGGATTATTCTCCAACCGTGACACATACCACCGATTGCAATAATCTCATGACTTCAGGATCTTTTCGATCGCGGCCAGCTCACTGTTTTTAAATTTTAACCGGGAGAGCCCCTTCACATTTTCTGAAACTTGTTCCGGCGAACTGGCGCCGATGACCACAGAAGTGATGCGGGGATCTTTCAGAATCCAACAGACGGCCATTTGGGCAAGGGATTGTTTTCTGTCTTTTGCAATTTGATTGAGTTTCTTCACTTTTTTCAGGATCTCCGGGGTGATGGATTCTTTTTTCAGGTATCTCGCATCGTGTACTGCCCGCGAGTTTTCCGGAAATCCTTTCAGGTATTTATCGGTGAGGACACCCTGCTCCAACGGTGAGAATGCGATCGCCCCAACACCTTCTTCTTCAAGGACATCAAGCAAGCCGTCCTCGGCCCATCTGTCCAGCATGCTGTAGCGCGGCTGATGGATCAGACACGGCGTACCCATTTGTTTTAAAATAGCGACTGCCTCCTTTGTACGCTCGGCGCTGTACTGGGAAATTCCTGCATACAGTGCCTTACCCTGGCGGACGACTTGATCCAATGCCCCCATGGTTTCTTCAAGGGGAGTGCGCGCATCCGGGCGGTGCGAGTAAAAGATATCCACATAATCCACACCCATTCTTTGCAAGCTCTGATCAAGACTGGCGATGAGATATTTGCGTGAGCCGTAATTTCCATAAGGACCCGGCCACATATCCCAACCGGCTTTGCTTGAGATAATCAGCTCATCGCGATAAGGCAGAAAATCTTTTTTCAGTATCCGTCCGAAATTCTCTTCCGCCGATCCATACGGAGGACCATAATTGTTCGCAAGGTCAAAATGTGTGATGCCCAGGTCAAATGCCGTGCGCAACATCCTCCGCATGTTCATAAAGTCATCGACATGGCCAAAGTTGTGCCACAGGCCGAGCGAGATCAGGGGAAGGCGAATGCCACTGCGGCCACACCGCCGGTAGTCAATACGATCGTAGCGCTTCTTGTCTGCAGTATAAGAGGGCAACTCAATTGTATCATATGCTTTCATCACTCAGTTGGTTTTTCAATAAATACGTCTCCCGGCGATATTACATATTTTATCACAGTCGGATACCCTTCTCACTTTCTCAGCTTCTTAACACTGCACTATGCAATAAATTTTCCTCTTCTCAAAATCTCTTCATACACGAGATTTAGCAGCTGGTCGGCATCGATGGGTTCTGCAGGAAATCCGAATTCACTATTTATCCTGTCAGTCAATATTCTGAGCTGGCCTTGGAGGTGATCGATACCGCGGATCCGGTATCTGTGCGTCCGGACACCGGAGCCATACCTGTGTTCTACACTGAGTGCATTGATCGCTTTGAGGATCTCGCCTGACTGGACTTTCAGCGCCACGCCGAAATCCTTGAACAGCGTATCGCGAATGATGCCTTTAATCCGTGTCGTCACCTCCCCGTGCTGCAGGCGAATTTCACGGTATGCCCTGTTCTCTTCTTTGAGTTCAAATTCTGCATCGGAAATCGTGAAGATATTGACCCGGTCCCACAGCGTGACATTTTGCTGCGCGGCATGGACATCTTCGATCTTTTGATCCAGTTTCTTGTCCAGCGTCCTGAGTTGATCCAGATAATTGTCGAGTGCCTTTTGGTCTATTTGTGCAAGTATCCGTTCGACAAGCGGCTGCATCACTAAATGAATTTGGCAGATTATTGATCCGAAAGATTATAGATCTCCTGGACGCGTTTCAATAAACCGATGAAATCAATCTGCAGATCGATGAGCCGTCCTGATTGAATATCCATGATCCATCCATGGACGACAGGATGCCCGTTTTTAAGATACCCTTGCTGCAGGGCGGCAGTTTTGATCACGTTGATACATTGCTCCCTCACATTCAGCTCGACGAGCTTCTTGTATCGATCCTCCTCATGAAATATGGCATCGAGGTCGCGCTGGTGAAGGCGGTAGACATCGCGCACATTCCGCAGCCACGGGTTGAGGAGTCCCAGGTCCACGGCCTGCATCGCCGCCTTGACGCCGCCGCAATTGTAATGGCCACAGACGATGATATGTTTGACATGAAGTTGCTTGACCGCGAATTCGATGACTGACAGGACGTTGAGGTCAGTATTGCTCACCACATTGGCAATATTGCGGTGTACGAAGACTTCCCCGGGCTCTGCACCCATCATCTCCTCAGCGGTGACGCGGCTATCGCTGCAGCCGATATAGAGATAGTCAGGATTTTGCTCTTTGGCGAGCTTTTCAAAAAAAGCCGCGTCTGTAGCCTTTTTAGCGGCAATCCACGTCTCGTTGTTGCGAAAGATCTGTTCGTATGTAACCATGAGCTGCGGTAAAAATAAGTGACTTTCTTTGGGACAGATCAGCCCGTAAAATTCTAATTCCTAATATTCCTAATTCACAATGCTGACCCTTTCCGCTGGAACACCGGGGGGCGGTCAGGACCTTTGGTCTAAAAAACCTCCACAGCTTACTCAACGTTGTCGCATACTCCACATGAATTTTTAGAAGACCATGGAATTCGCCTTTCTGCAGATACACCTGAAGACAATCACCAACATGCTGCAGCCCCTATTTTTCACAGGCGTGGGCGATCTCAACATCCGGTTTACAGAATGCCAGTACATCCGTGATACTGCAACTCAACATTGCCGTGAGCAGGTCGCTTTCCTGACGATCCATGATTTCCAATTGTCTGGATTTTCAAAGATCAAAAAAGAAATTTATACTTTCGAAGCGCTTCCATCATTGCCCCGAATGCAAAGATCCGTTGCGCACGATGTCTGCTGAAAAAGCATATTCCACTCGCACCCGTATCATGCGTATCATGCGTGCTCTGATCGAACGACCCTACGGATATACGATTCAACAGCTTGCTGAACGGTACGGCGTTCATCCGGATACGATCAGGGGTGATTTTGAGGCGTTTCAAAACGCCGATTTTGTCATCGATCGCGACAGTCGTAACAGGTATGCATTTGTCGAAGACAAGCCATACAAACAACTCAAGGAACTCCTGCATTTCAGTGAAGAAGACCAGGCCCTCCTCGATGGAGCCATCGACCAGCTCTCAGGACGGTCCGCACAGGCCGAAAGGCTGAAAAAGAAATTGGCGGCGCTCTATGACTTCCGCAGACTGGGGCATGCATACCTGAGAAAGCCTTACCTGACGAAGATCGATCTGCTGAATGAGGCATGTGAGAAAAAACTCCGCGTTATCCTCAGAGACTACCGCTCATCCAACAGCAATACTGTCAGCGATCGTCTCGTCGAGCCATTTCACGCGAGCCCGGCGGAAGATATCCTGCATGCCTTCGATGTGCAGAGTATGAAGATCCGGCACTACCGTATTTCCCGCTTTATCCGGGTGCAGGTGACACATGATCCATGGGAATATGAAAAACGCCATATCGTGATGCCCACAGATCCCTTCAGGATTGTTGATGCGAAACAGGTCAATGTCCATCTGCGCATGTTGGTGGGTGCGTACAACGCATTGGTAGAACATTTCCCCGTGACTAAAGCCTATATCGAAGAATCCAGCGAACCAAATGTCTATGACCTTCAATGTATGGTCAATCATCAATTCCTTGGCCTGAGCAATTTCATCCTGGGTCATTACCACCAGGTGATTGAAGTCATAGAGCCGGAAGCGCTGATTACACTTCTGAATAACGAAGTTAAAAAGATGCGATTTTAGGGGGTACGAAATGAGTTCATAAGGACACTTATAATATTTGGGAAACTTTTAAACGTGACGCACGTATGAGAATATCTCTGAATCTCACTCCAAATACCGAGACCGTCCCTTTCAACTATCAGTCTTCGCTGGTCGGCGCCTTTCACAAATGGCTCGGCGAAAATGAGCTGCACGATGGCCTCTCGCTCTATAGCCTGTCCTGGCTGAGCCATGGCCAAAGAAGGAAGGATGGACTGGACTTTCCGGAGGGCAGCACCTTTTCTGTCAGTGCACCGAGCGATGAGTTGCTGTCTGCCCTGGTGCACGGCGTCTTTAAGGGACATCAGATCCGCTGGGGCATGGAGGTCAGAGAAGTGATCATCCAACGCACGCCCGATTTCGGATCGCGGCAGAAATTCTTCGCGCAGAGTCCGATCCTGATCAAGCGTAAGCCGGAAGATGCCGAGCATCACCAATATTACTTCCCGTCGCACAAAGAATCCGGCCCGCTGATGACTGAAACGCTGCGCCTAAAGATGGAGAAAGCCGGTATCGAGGGGGATATCTCGGTGAGATTCGACGAGACATATCCCAATCCGAAGATCAAAATGGTCTCCTATAAAGGCATCAATATCAAAGCGGCATTGTGTCCGGTGTTGGTAGAGGGAGATCCGCGGGCAGTGCAGTTTGCGTGGGAGGTGGGGATTGGGAATAGTACGGGGATAGGGTTTGGGTGTTTGAAGTGATAAAGAAGATGAGGAGGAGAGGAAAGAAAATTGCGTCGGTGAGAGAACTAGTTATACCATGAAAGCAGATATATCTATATTATTTGAAAATCCGCAACTCAATACCGCTGCCGTGCTTGAGATTGAGCCATTGGCACCATTATCCATAGTGAGCACCTTACCAGGTTCATATTATAAAAGCTTGGATGCCCCAACTAAAGCAAATCTATGCGGCTTATTTGAGAATGTACTTGGATGGCATATTGGGCCTAAAGATCGAAAGGCGATTTTGAAAAAGATGGCTCAAGTTTACAAAAAGCGCTATAAAATCACAAAATTTGAGAAAACTGAATCATCCGTAGCCTATCAATCATTACTTGGACATTTGTTTGAAATTTCATTTCAAGTGATTCCGCCAATCGATTGTCGGTATGATGATCTATGGAAGCAACAATTAAAAGGTAGCGATGCAAGACATATCAAAGGCACTCCAAATCTCAGTTATTATCTAATAAAGCAGAAGCGAGAATTGGCCAAAGATGAAAAGGGTAAAATCAGTGACAAGACCTATAGTGATTTTTTTGCCGAAAATATTTCTGAATTTCCGATGTATTATACATCACCAACCCCTCGTGAATTTATTGTGCCAGGTGGACTATATCAACTCAAACTTTCAATTTTTGATAGATTGAAAATGGCATTAACCGAGAAGCTAGCAGAACATAATACTACATATGTAGGCACTAGTGAAGGCTGGGTGCATTTAGCTTTAAAAGATATTTAACAATGACCTATTTGCACCCGTATAGTCGATATGGACTGGCACTTGTAATGTGTCAGAATGAACTTGTTCAGGCAGAGGATGTAACTCACCAACACCTGCAAAGTGCCTTGATCGAGAGTTTAGGACATTTCAGAGTGAAACCTGTGGAACTTATTGAGTCTAAACAGACTGTTCGTTATGTATACATGAAATATGAATTCATCCTAAACAATAAATTCTATCAAGGTAAAGGGAAAACGGATGAGGGCATCTTTCTTGCCCCTAATATTATTAGTTCAGACAAAGGAGCAGGGCAAACCTGGTCTGGCGTCTGTTCGCTTATTGGCAAGCTTAATACAAGGGAAGATGGCAAGGAAAATGTTACAATGAGCCTCTATGCGGCATCGGCCAAGTTTAACAATGGCAACAAGAGTCAAAGTCCGCCGAAAGCGACATTGACAGAAGTTGCTTGCGCAGCGATCACCAATACAACTCTAATTAAGCCATGCCTAACATATAAAACGTATGAAAAAGGCAGATGGCATCGGACAAATACCGCAATTATCCCTGATTTACCCTTACCTGAAATGATCAGGTTCATTGCTCTTTTTAAGATGATGTTGGTGTCGGATTCAGTAGAAGATCTTATGTACGGCAAAGTGTATTCTCAAACAGTCGGAAAAGGTAATGAAGCGAAAACATTGTATTCTCCCTGGCGTCCTAATATCTTTGATGGAAACTTTCCCAATCCACCTCGTAGCAGCGCTTTGGGAAGCGTGGCACTGTTGGGGGCGATAGGTGAATGGTCAAAGAGGGCAGATAAATGGGCAGAGGGACAGACTGTACTGGATAGTCTTATCAGCGTGCCAATATACATGGTCAGTTATGGCAATGCAAGGACATTTACATTCAATCATCACGTGATCACCCTGGCCAAAGAAGGTAAGCTAAGTACTATTGTAGACTCTATTTTCTACGTAAAGCTGTTCAATACTGAGAGTCGAAGTCACAATAAGAACGAATATGAGTCTTTCGATCTTTTTGCCAGTCATTTCCTGCAATTCTTCAATAGGCCATCTTTTAATGATTTCATGGCTTTTCGTGGGGAATATCCATACCAATTAGACACATTGTTTAATACTTATTTTACAAAAATGGAAAATATACCGATGGAAGTTGTTCATTCTGCCAAGGAGCTCGGCAGATGGCTAAATTATGTTGCTTATATCACCGCAAAGGGTGAATACAAAAATACAAAAAGCGAAGAGTTCAAAAAATCAAAGGCAAAGGTTTTAGTCGAAATCGAAAGTTCCATTTTCTCCGCTAAGAGCGGAAACGCCCTTATCGCTCAGGTAATTACACGCGCTGGTCGATTATCAGGTATGGACGCACCGCCAGAGGCAACACTTTATGTTGAACAAACATGCTCTGGGGATCTGACGCTGGAAAATGCAAAAAATCTCTTAATGGCATTTTCTCGTCTTCGAAATAAGTTTGAAAAATCAGAACCTATTGAACAAGAGATAGATAAAATTCCATCAGATGATTCTTCAGAGTATGAAGAAACTTAGAACTAATATTGTACAACGCTTAAAATTGTAAATCATGACAATTAAAGGAATTCTGGTATCAATCGTAGCCCCCTTTGAAAATCACATCGCAAATGGAGGTGAAAAACTCCTTGGAAATGCTTCTTCCATCAAGCGTCGTCCAGATGGGAGGGTTTACGTTTCTGGACAAATGCAACGACATGTACTGTTCAGTGCCATTGACAGATTGAATCGCGATGATGTCAATAAAGGCGACACATATGTTTCTAATGGCGACGGGGTAAGCAACAAAGTTGAAGTAGATCTGCGGGCAGATATGGGAGGATTCATGCATCCTTCTAAGGGGGATTATTCCGGAAGACGGACGGCTCCACTATCCGTTACGCCTGCTGTAGCCTTGAAACCCAGTTCCGTGGGGCGAGACCTCCTGATAAGATTAAAAATGAATGAAACAGGCGATACTCAAAAGCAGGCATTAGCCACTCGAGAATTCAGTCAATCCGATCTCATGGTAATGAATTTCTTTCTTGACCTTTCGACATTGGGCATATCCCAGACTTTCGTCTATGAGAATGAATTTCATATAGAAACGAAATTCTTCAAGCATGTTAATGAAGAAGAAAGAAGGAGAAGAGTGAGATTGTTTCTTGACGCTACCAGATCAATGACGGATTATGCAAATCAAGCACGGAATGCGGTGAATGGAGAACCGGAAAAGGTCCTGATTGTATTTGACTCCAAACTTAGCCGCAAAGCGTGTAAATACTTTACCTCAGAAACCAGTGAAGAAAAGACAAATATTATACAAGAGGTAATGTCCCGAGGGGCACATCATATTCTTGGAGACGACAAGGGAGGACAAATGAGTGTAAGCAAAGCCTACGAGGATGCATTGGAGTTTTTCAATAGAAATGAACTATACGACCCAAGTGAAAGGGATGAACAGGGCAACGAAGTTGTGAAGACTTTTGCGGACGTATTTGGAAACGAGTAATGCAGATACTTGCCAAGCCTTCAGGAATACTGCTTAATACCCATGTGTCTAATGTCATTAATGAAGGGCATAAAATTATTGGATGCTATCCTTTTGCGGTTGAGAAATATAGGCGATATACTGGCAAAAGTTTAGCCGAACGCCTGGAAGGTGCGTGCAAATTTCACGACGAAGGGAAAAAGCATCCGAGATGGCAAACAGCGTGCAGAAGGGATAATCAAGTCTTTTTAGATTGGCAAATGAAATACGGAGGCTCATTTCAAGAGTATGAGAATGTAGTAAAGAACACAGGCAAGAATCTCATGAACGCCCATATAAGACATGAGATTGACTCCGTTGTGCGACATCCTGGTTTGCCATTGCAAATTCAAGTAGCTATCGCCGCCCATCATGGAAAACTATCAAGATATCATGAAGCCAAGTGGCTCGATGAACCATTTCGTATTGAAGGTTCAACTCAGGCATGGAACCGTTTCGAAAGGTTGAACAATGGATATATTCTGAATCCAATTCAGGACTTTCGTAAAGCAGTTCGGCAACACTATGAATTTGCCGGAGTTCGGGGAATGTTGCAACTCGCTGATCATCGTGCAAGTATTCGGGAGAACAATGCTTTTGTACCGGATTACGTACGGTTCGAGTATCATTTCCCTGATCATTGGACGAAAAGGCCGGTGCAATCAATTGCTGAAACACATTGGGAAGAAGACCTTCTACTAGTACGCGCTCCAACTGGTGCCGGGAAAACATCCGCAGCTCTCTTATGGGCAAAAAAGCAGATCGAGGGCGGCAGAGCAGATCGACTCGTAATAGCAATGCCAACAAGATTCACTTCAAATGCACTTGCTATCAGTGTATCAAGCTCTTTATCTGAAACAGGGCTCTACCATTCAAGTGCGTGGTTTAAAAACTTCCATTTCAGGGCAAAGGAGAGTGCGGCTGCAAGGCATGAAGCTAGAATGACTCACGAATTTGCCAGAATTCTTCAAACACCAATCACCATCTGTACTATAGATCATCTACTTATTAGTTTGACGTTATCGCGAGAAGATCACCACACCATAGTGTTCAACCTGGCTAATAGTTGTGTGGTCATCGATGAAGCAGACTTTTATGATGATTTCACTCAAGCAAATATATTAGTACTACTAGAGGCCTTGAATGAATTACATGTTCCAGTAATGATCATGAGTGCTTCATTACCAGAATCTTGCCTGAAAATGTATCAGTCTACAGGCTATCAGGTTAATGAGATCATAAGCGATACTTCAGATATCGATAGGCCACGTTGCGAGGTAAGTTCAAAACGCGAATACAGCAGCGTCAACGACCTAGAGGATTTGTTAGTCGCTTGCAATGAACAACCTACAATCATTTATGCAAATACTGTTGACAAAGCAGTTCAATTTTATGATTGGTTCAAAAAGAACTCTGATATCGAGCCGATACTCTATCATAGCCGATTCACGGAGCCGGACAAACTCTTAAAAGAAGATATCCTATTAAAGAATCTCGGGAAAGAGGCCTGGAAGAATGGGACAGCAAATGGAGTAGCTATTTTGACGCAAATTGGAGAAATGAGCATTAACATTAGCGCTGATCGCATGATTAGCGATGTATGCCCTATCGATAGATTAGTACAACGTGCTGGTAGACTCGCGAGATTTAATACACATAAAATCGGGAAACTCTACATATTGGTACCGATTAAAGATGGCGCCATTTATCCCGCTCCTTACGGCTTCTACGATCGAGTCGCCAAACACTGGGTCGCAGGTCGTGCCTTTAGTAGTTCTTTAGATGAACTTCAATTGAATAGGTATTCCGCTAATGATTTTATACAACTTATTAATAATGTCTATGTCGAGATAGAGGATTTTTCGGTTAGCGCAAAAGAGAATGCCAGATTACTCAAAGAGAATTTTACGTACAACTGGATAATACTTCCTCGTGCTATCAGTGAAATAGATGATACCGAAACTCAGTTTTGGAAGAGTCGAAATATTGATAATCAAGAGTCGGTGTTAATAAGATTTCCGGAAAACCCTTATTTTATAAACTATTTAGATTGGCAAGCATTTAAGATTGAGAATTCGGTTGACATTCCAGTTTATCTTGTTCATCAAGGAATAAAAGATTACAAAATTAAACAAAGAAAAATATATGTAAATGAGGATCCAATAGCTGTTTTCTGTGTATATGATGGCGTATATACAGATACTAAAGGACTTCATTTTAGTAAATCAAATACCATTGAAGATCAACTACTTGGATAGAATACAATAAATATAATGCACCCCACTCCCCTTCCTCGTCTGCCACATCTACAACCATGCGAATGGCGGTGATCATCTCTTCGTCGAATTTGCGATCTGCGGATATCTCATCCGCAAAGGGAGGAAGTATATCACTGCATTCATCACTCATCACTCATCAAATGACCTCCGGCACTTACATCGCCTACCTTCACCTTTGCCACCGCAAGCTCTGGCTCCACGCGCATGGCAT
The DNA here is from genome assembly GCA_963746925.1 of uncultured Bacteroidota bacterium. GTDB lineage: Bacteria > Bacteroidota > Bacteroidia > Chitinophagales > Saprospiraceae > DATDQA01. Next base: position 14,030 of record CAVVDK010000014.1, on the reverse strand, counting down.
GAAAATGGAAAATGCTTCGCAGAATCAATACGTCGCTGAAGGCAAGCTCATCTCCGAAACCTCCTACGCCCGTCGCCCCTCACGCTGGCGCGAACTCGACCTCGGTCATATCAAGATCGACCATTTCGATCCCGACACAAATACGGTCCGCGAGGTCAAGAAATCGGCGAAGCTGGAACATGCGCATATCGCACAGGTCAAATATTACCTGTACACGCTCGAGCGGAATGGCATGAAAGATGTGAAGGGTCTGATCGAGTATCCAAAGCAACGCAAAACGCAGGAGGTCCTGCTGACTGACGAAGACCGCCGCATCATTCCGTTGTGGGAAAAAGAAATTCTGGAGATCACCAGCCGGGAGGCTTGTCCTCCGCTGGTGAAGAAACCGTATTGCAGAACCTGTGCATTCAGAGAGTTTTGTTATGTGTAGGTCGATTAGATTCTGACATGCTACAAAGCATGTTTATCGGACTGGTTGGAACATACAATGTCGCATGTATGCAATGCTCCGCTCGGCCGATCGCCGTTTTGCTGATCCAACAAGACTTGTATGTTAATGCACATGTACTTATGCACTAAATGACTACATTTGCACAAATTAATGTGCATTTATGGATGACCTGATCGAAATATCCTCACTTCTCATCAGCCGAGCTCCACGCGATTTCAGACGTAGCCTTTATGAACGCATCGATTGGACGAATCCCCTGATCGGGATCAAAGGACCTCGTGGCACAGGCAAGACAACCATGCTCCTGCAGTGGCTGCACAGCCTCGGTCGCCCGCAACGCGAAGCCGCCTACTTCTCACTCGATGAACTTTATTTTACAACGCATTCTCTCGCTGATACCGGCAAAACATTTTATCAGAAAGGCGGCAAGATCCTCGTGCTTGATGAAGTCCACAAGTACCTGACCTGGGCTGCAGAAGTGAAAAACCTCCATGACCGGTATCAGGACCTGCAAATCGTCTTTACAGGGTCATCCATCCTGGAAATCTCAAGACATGAAGCTGATCTGAGCCGTCGGGCCATCCTGTATGAGCTTCATGGATTGTCTTACAGGGAGTACCTGCAGTATCAGCACAACATCGCACTTCCGCCACTTAAACTTACAGAAATACTGAGCGGTTCAAGGAACCTGTTTCCTCAAAGCTTTAAGCCACTGGCTTATTTTCAGGATTATCTCAGGCATGGCTACTATCCGTTTTTTCAGAAAGATGTTCCCGGATATCACCAGAGACTCCGGCAACTTGTACGCACCATTATTGAATTCGATATGGCGGAGTTGAAAGGATTTGATATCCGTCATGCAAAAAAAATGCTTCAGTTAATTTATGTGATCGCACAACAGGTGCCTTTCAAACCCAACATCACCAACCTTGCTCAAAAGACCGGTATTCACCGTAATTCGATCAGCAATTATCTGTACTTCCTGCATGAAGCCCGTATGATCCATATGCTTTACCCATCAGGAATCAGTGTGGCAACGTTGCAGAAACCAGAAAAAATCTATTTGGAAAACACGAATTTGTTATTCGCTCTTTCAGAAAATCTGCCGTCACCAGGAACCGTACGTGAGATCTTTTTCTACAATCAACTAAATGTTCTGCATAAAGTCAGACAATCAAAGGCCACCGATTTCGAAGTTGACAATAAGCTTTCCTTTGAAGTTGGCGGCAAGCACAAACAAGGTGCCCAGATCTCCGGCCTCCAAAATGCCTGGATAGTAAAAGACGATCTGGAATACCCGGTCCAACGCTCAATCCCCCTTTGGCTGTTTGGTTTTCTGTATTAATGATAATTGATGATTTGATGATTGATAAAATCATGAGTGATTATCATTTATCGTCTATCATATAACATTTATGAAAAAAGCCTATTACCTCTTCAATCCCGGACGCCTCTCGCGAAAGAACCACACGCTGCAATATTTGCCGGTGTCCGAAGAGAATCCAAACCCCGCACCGCGGTACCTGCCGGTGGAAGGGATCAGCGCCATGTATGTCTTCGGCAGCGTGGATGCCAACAGCGCATTGTTCAATTTCCTCGGCAGGAATCATATCCCGGTGCATTTCTTCGACTATTACGAGCACTACACGGGATCGTTCAGTCCGCGCGAATACCTGCTCGCCGGGCAAATGCTGATTGCACAAGCCGATGCCTACCGCGCTTCGAAAAAACGCCTCCATATCGCCAGTGCCCTGGTCGGTGCCGCGGTGTTCAACATGATGAAAAACCTGCGATATTACGCCAATAGGGGAAAAGACCTCACGGAGCAACTGAGACAACTTGATATCCTGCGCCGGCAGATTGAGCAGGTACAGTCGATTCCTGAACTAATGGGGGTTGAAGGCAATTGCCGGCAGCTCTACTATGCATCATTTGATGAGATCATCGATGGCTTTTCCTGGGAAGGACGCCGGAAGCGACCACCGCAAAATGAACTCAACGCGGTGGTGAGTTTTGGGAATGCCCTGTGCTATACCCTCTGCCTGGATGCGATCTATAATTCGCAACTGAATCCGACCCTGAGCTTTCTGCACGAACCCGGAGCACGCAGATACAGTCTTGCCCTGGATATGGCCGAAATATTTAAGCCGTTGATCGTGGACAGGTTGATCTTCAGGATGTGCAACCGGAATGAGTTGCGGGACGTACATTTCGATATTGTGGATGCAGCGTGTTTCCTTTCGGATAAAGGAAGAAAGGCATTTGTACAGGCATGGGAAGAGCGGCTCAGCAAAAGCATTCAACACCGCACCCTGAATCAGCAGGTGAGTTACCGGCATCTCGTAAGACTGGAATGCTATAAACTCGCAAAATACCTGATGGGCATTGACGATGTTTATGAACCCTTCAGAGCCTGGTGGTAAGAGGGAGTTCGGACCCTAATTCACAAGAGATATGTATGTCATTGCCGTTTACGACGTAGAGGCACACAGGACGCAGAAAATGCTGAAGCTCTGCCGTCGCTACCTGCATTGGATCCAGAATTCCGTATTCGAAGGAGAGATCACCGAAGTGAAGCTCAAAGAGTTGATTTACAAGTCAAAAGAGATCATGGACCTTGAGACTGACAGCTTTATTATCTTCCGGAATCCACAGGCCAATTGGCTGGAAAAACAGATCATCGGCAGGGAGAAAGCGTCCACAGAGCAGTATCTTTAGTTGTCGGTGACGGCGTCAGTCACGGATCCGCGTCCCAAAAGTTCTTTGACACGATGGTTAAACATTGAAAATAAACGATTTATAATGGTTGTCGCAGACACGTTAATTTCGCAGTATTTGTGGTCGACAACTTTCAGTGAATAAAACAGCACCAGTACCGGACAATAATCTGTTGAAAATAAGGGGTTAACAGATATTTTTGCGCGGGCTATTAATTGCACCTATCGGAATTGAAACTAGATTCTACATGTATTGTATTGTCGAATGGAGATACTATTAATTGCACCTATCGGAATTGAAACTTTTTGAGACAAGGCTCTTTACACTCCTTAGATTCTCTATTAATTGCACCTATCGGAATTGAAACCTCTTGCAGCAGCGATTGTTGATGCAATAACCGCTGCTATTAATTGCACCTATCGGAATTGAAACATAAAACTGCATTGTAAATCACATAATCCTGCCGGACTATTAATTGCACCTATCGGAATTGAAACATAGTAAAATATGCATTCAGTTAAATCTCCTGATATCTATTAATTGCACCTATCGGAATTGAAACTGTCTGCAAAACAGATGGGGAAACTGCCTGCTGCAACTATTAATTGCACCTATCGGAATTGAAACTAGGTGATATGGAAAGTGAGTATAAAAAAATCGTTACTATTAATTGCACCTATCGGAATTGAAACCCGGCAGATGGCCCCATGTTCGGGTGGTGGTCAATCCTATTAATTGCACCTATCGGAATTGAAACTTTGTGTCAAAAAGTCTATTATTGGTTGTGGATCACCTATTAATTGCACCTATCGGAATTGAAACAATTCAGAGTTGCAAATAATGGAATTTATTACAGAACTATTAATTGCACCTATCGGAATTGAAACTTGATATTTGCCAGTGACCTTGATTTGAGCGGTTGCTATTAATTGCACCTATCGGAATTGAAACCCGTCTGAAATATCATCAATTATACCGCCTTCAGCGCTATTAATTGCACCTATCGGAATTGAAACTTTTTGAATTTTCTGAACACTACGCGGACACCTGATCTATTAATTGCACCTATCGGAATTGAAACCTAATTACTTTTTTGATTACATATTAAGGTTCCGCCGCTATTAATTGCACCTATCGGAATTGAAACGGCAATGTAGACGGGTCTATCCATGAGAAGTTGCCAGCTATTAATTGCACCTATCGGAATTGAAACCCGGCATGAGGAGTGCCGTGCAAGTATTTCAGTTTCACTATTAATTGCACCTATCGGAATTGAAACTTGTAATTTCCTTATTTCAAACTCTCACAAATGTTGACTATTAATTGCACCTATCGGAATTGAAACTGTATTGATACATCTAATTTCGATGTTGGATGTTATCTATTAATTGCACCTATCGGAATTGAAACTGAGTGACCGCATCATATTCTACCGGGGAATATATCCTATTAATTGCACCTATCGGAATTGAAACGGGTTGTCATGCGACTGCGGTGACGCAGGATCGAGACTATTAATTGCACCTATCGGAATTGAAACAACCCATCACCACCAGCCCCGCCGCTGCTATTCTTTCTATTAATTGCACCTATCGGAATTGAAACGTAAAATAATTATCTACTCCTGTTGTGTCCAGACGATCTATTAATTGCACCTATCGGAATTGAAACGGTCATCTTCAATTCCGGTGAACAGCGCCTCTACTCTATTAATTGCACCTATCGGAATTGAAACCTCCGAATAAGGGCGCACTTGCAATGCGGAATTATCCTATTAATTGCACCTATCGGAATTGAAACCACTGCATACTGTCCGTATGTATCTCCCGCCGCGTACTTTTAATTGCACCTATCGGAATTGAAACTTTCTGACACCAGGCCGTAAAAGAAGCCATTGGGTCTTTTAATTGCACCTATCGGAATTGAAACGATCCAGCCAATCGCCGACCGTCAATAACATTTCGCCTTTTAATTGCACCTATCGGAATTGAAACTCAATACATTGGTATGGCGGAGAGATCATCAATCCGCTTTTAATTGCACCTATCGGAATTGAAACGGATAAACAGGAAAGAAAACAACGTTTCCCGTGAAACTTTTAATTGCACCTATCGGAATTGAAACTGTAGAGGTAACCGTGTTTGTGCTTTGCACTGTTCCCTTTTAATTGCACCTATCGGAATTGAAACTTCGTGATACAAGGCGGACATATTTCATACAACGAGCTTTTAATTGCACCTATCGGAATTGAAACTTGAAATTCTCAATGCGCAATCCCGCATCCGTTTGCTTTTAATTGCACCTATCGGAATTGAAACCAAATGGCGTGGCAGACTATTATCATCCAGCTGATTCTTTTAATTGCACCTATCGGAATTGAAACCTGCTCTACGGTAACCTGGATTGGAGTGGCGATGTAACTTTTAATTGCACCTATCGGAATTGAAACTCCAGCATCAGAAGGAGACTATCAAGGGACTGGAGGCTTTTAATTGCACCTATCGGAATTGAAACTGGTTTTGATTACGTAGTTGTGCCGGTGCTTCCCGCTTTTAATTGCACCTATCGGAATTGAAACGGATTTTCCCCTTGTGCTTTGTCGCCAAAACTATAACTTTTAATTGCACCTATCGGAATTGAAACATATCCCTCCAAATTTGAACGGCTGGGTCATAGACCTTTTAATTGCACCTATCGGAATTGAAACGTGATTTCAAGAGGGCATTATGGTCATCGCCAATAACTTTTAATTGCACCTATCGGAATTGAAACACATAATACATCATCTGCTGTGCCGTACTTGCCTTCCTTTTAATTGCACCTATCGGAATTGAAACGACAATAATCATCCTGGAGGGGCTGCAGCTTCTGTGCTTTTAATTGCACCTATCGGAATTGAAACCCTATTCTATTGACATTGAAAATGCCCTGATTTACCCTTTTAATTGCACCTATCGGAATTGAAACTTGAATGCATCCCAATTTAAGCGACATAGAAGCGATCTTTTAATTGCACCTATCGGAATTGAAACAATTTTCTTTTTAAAATTAACAATTTTTCCTTTACCCTTTTAATTGCACCTATCGGAATTGAAACCAATTAAATAAAGAGAAGATGAGAATTGCAAAGACGCCTTTTAATTGCACCTATCGGAATTGAAACGCTATATTTTCATCCGCCTTAAAGCATAGATCAATTCTTTTAATTGCACCTATCGGAATTGAAACCTGTTTGCTGTGACTTCTACGGCGATCTCATCGCCCCCTTTTAATTGCACCTATCGGAATTGAAACAGGCATTCCAGCTCGTCAGCAAACAGACATTTGGTACTTTTAATTGCACCTATCGGAATTGAAACTTCGTGATACACAGCTTCACGTCAGCCGGCGTCAATCTTTTAATTGCACCTATCGGAATTGAAACTCACATCGCCAGCCTCAAAAACAGACGCCCCGGCATCTTTTAATTGCACCTATCGGAATTGAAACTCGACGGCGACAATGTTGAAAAGATATGGATAATACCTTTTAATTGCACCTATCGGAATTGAAACTCACCTCCACCTATGATACCGTCAATGCCCAGGTCACCTTTTAATTGCACCTATCGGAATTGAAACTTGACGGTGCCCGTGAGGGCGGTGGATGACTCCGGCTTTTAATTGCACCTATCGGAATTGAAACAAAGGTGCGATACACATGAGGTCTGGGTTTGGGAACTTTTAATTGCACCTATCTGAATTGAAACTCATTTGTATTACTATTGATATTTCCGGCTTCCGCTTGTGCAACATTGATATGCCCTTCATCATGACAAGGAAGGCACGAGAGCACCAACAAGTACCCACCGAGAATACCTGCAATCCTCTTCACGCGGCAAAAATATCTTTTTTGTGTGGCGGGAATTCACTAATCATTGATCCACTGTCGGATAAGAACAGGCACATCAATCACCACTCGTTTTTTCAAGCATCATCCTCAGTGTTTCGATTTCGTCACCTTGTCGCTCCAATAATTTCTTCATTTCATCATTTTCCTTTGACAATTCCTGTACGGCCTTTACCAGTGGCACGACAAATTCTGCGTAACGCAGTGTATAGACATCTTTACCGTTTTTTGGCAGACATACGCCGCTGAAGTCATATCCTGCAGCCTCTGCGGCCTGTTCCACTTCCTGAGCAATAAAACCTGAAAACCGGATACTGTCAATAGCATATTTTTCGGGATAATCAAATGTATCCCTCTCGCCATAGTTACGTGCTTTCCAGTCCAGCATGGCATCAAGATCAAAATTGTATGTCACCGGCCGGAGGTTGTTGATAAAATCGAGCCCTGCGACTTCCTCTGTGATATGCGTTTTAAACCGGGCATCACTGTATGTGCTCCAATTGACTTGTCCTCCAATCCATGTGACGCTGCTATTCCCGATATGAATTCTGTTATCCAGTGTAGGATCTGCATCAAACCCGAGCCCGGCCGAATTTGTTGTGTTTGCAATCGAATGCGCACTACGACCCAGTGCGACATTATTATTTTTATCATTGATTGCATAGAGGGCCTGGTATCCAATTGCGACATTGTTTTCGCCGATTGTACTGTTGACGAGTGTCTGGTAACCATAGGCTGTATTGTAATCTCCCTCGGTGTTGCTATACATGGACTGATAGCCGGAAGCCGTATTATGACTCCCTCCATGATTGTTATACATGGCTTCCAGCCCGACAACCGTATTCCGGTCTCCGTAATCATTGTCACGGAGCGATGACAATCCCACTGCTGTGTTTTCATTCCCGATTGTGTTGAGAAACATCGCATATCTACCGACAGCAGTATTATTCTCTCCTCCGTCACTGAAATTGAGGGCATTATTACCGATGGCCGTATTATTATCGCTGGCGGTTGAAGTGGCCAACGCCGCTGCCCCCACTGCAGTATTACCACTTCCGGAGGTATTACCAGATAGTGCGGTAAAACCCATAGCAGAATTGTTGTTTCCACTATCGTTTAATAAGAGAGCATCACGACCAACAGCAGTATTACTGGAGCCAGATGAATTGGTGGTCAGGACATTATATCCAACAGCTGTATTGTCAGAACCATAGGTATTAGTATACAATGCATTGACGCCCATGGCAGTATTATTTTGCCCAAAATCGTTTGAGAACATACTTTCTGATCCAACCGCCACATTATTGTCTCCACTTGTATTATTTCTCAAAGCCTCAAAACCAATAGCTGTATTATGATCTCCAATTGTATTCATCTTCATGCTGTAGCTACCTATAGCAGTATTCCAGCTACCCGGAGAATTCTCATAGAGTGAATGAGAACCAACTGCGGTGTTATTTTCTCCACTTGTATTTGAATACAATACATGCGATCCCAGCCCGGTATTGCCATATCCATTCGTATTTAGACGGAGTGCGCTCGAGCCAACGGCGGTATTGTTCGTGGCCTCAAAGGACATTGTCACGTAAAGGCCATTGTTATATAACGCTGAGTCTCCAACAGCTACGAGGCCTGAACGATCGACGGAATTGAGAAGTGCATCATGTCCAATTGCTGTGTTGTACAAGCCTGTTTCATTAGAGCCCAGTGCGTCCGTTCCGATAGCAGTGTTTCCCTTTCCTGTAGTATTCGAAAACAAAGCACCGATACCAAAAGCCGAATTAAAAGTGCCATATGTATTATTGGTCAGAGCTTCACTTCCACATGCTGTGTTATCAAAACCCTGGATATTACTATATAGAGTTTTATATCCCAACGCTGTATTTGTAGTCCCATTTGTGTTTGAAAATAATGAATGAAACCCTATCGCAACATTATAGGTGCCATTTGTATTGCTATACAACGCACCATACCCATTAGCGGTATTTCCCACGCCCTGCGTATTACTATATAATGAATTTGTGCCAACACTTGAATTATTCCCGCCGATGGTATTATGCATACCTGAATATTGACCAATAAATGTGTTCTCGGTACCCTCGGAGTTTCCTCCTGCATCTTTTCCAACACACACATTGTCATATGGATTCAGGAAATGGATCGTTTGGGTGTCAACTTTTATTCCTTGCTGCCCCCACAGCAGGGCCATATTGGAGAACACAAAACATAAGATGTACAGTGATTTCATATCTGATTCTCATTTTTGATCAAACGCGATGCAGTGTACATAATGCTCCATTGGCATCATATTTCATCGCTTGAAAAGCGTTTAACAATATTTTTGATAAATATTTTCCGAAGAAAACGGAATGACTATCCGGTAGCAGTGGATGAGAATTCGGGAGCCAAATGTTGGGTTATCTTGACGTTGCCATAATTGTACTGCGAGATATCAGGTTTCGCGGATGACTGAGTGCTTCAAACGATCCCGTTGTAAATCACCAGTCGCCATGTCATGCCTTTAATCCTCTTTTCAACAACTGCGCATTCACCGCCACGATCACCGTGCTCAAACTCATCAATATGGCCCCAACTGCGGGACTCAGGACGATCCCATATGCATACAACACCCCCGCTGCCAACGGAATCGCAATTGCATTATAGCCTGTCGCCCAGGCGAGGTTTTGGACCATCTTCTGGTAGGTCGCTTTTCCAAACAGGATCAGGTTGGCGATATCTCTCGGATTGCTGTTGACCAGGATGATGTCTGCCGTCTCTGCCGCCACATCTGTCCCGGAGCCCACGGCGATCCCGACGTCTGCCTGCGCCAGCGCGGGGGCATCGTTGACACCATCGCCGGTCATCGCGACGAATTCACCTTTCGCCTGGAGATCTTTTACGATCTCCACTTTCTGATGGGGCAGTACACCGGCATAATATCCATCCAGGGCGAGTTCTTCGCTAACAGCTTTACCGACAGTTTCATTATCTCCTGTCGCCATATAGATTTTGATGTGATTCTGCCGCAAGGTTTCAATCGCGCTTTTTGATTCAGGGCGCACAGCATCGGCAAGGGCAATATATCCCTTCATTGTTCCATCCACGACGACAAACACCACCGTCTCTGCAGCGCTGCCGAATGCATGTTCCGGGATAGGGATGTGCTGCTCTTTTAAGAAGCCTGGACCAAGGATTTGTACACGCTTGCCTTCCACTGTAGCCTGCACACCTTTCCCGGGGAGCGCTTCGAAATGCCCTGCGTTAGGAATTTCAATATTGAGTTCTTTGAGTTTTCGAACAATACCAATGGCAATTGGATGCTCTGATGTCTGTTCCAGTGCTCCCGCCAGCCGCAGCATGTCGTCATTAGCCATTCCACCCAGTGCTTCATAGCGTGTCACGCCAAATGTGCCTGTTGTCAACGTCCCGGTCTTATCAAAGACGATAGCTGTGATGTTGCGTGCCTCTTCGAATGCTGTCCGGTTGCGGATCAACAATCCATTCCGTGCCGAAATCGCAGTAGAAATCGCTACGACCAGCGGGATCGCCAGCCCAAGCGCATGCGGACAGGAGATCACCATCACCGTGACCATGCGCTCCAGGGCGTAGACAAAGTCTTTGCCGATGGCGAGCCACACGACCAGGGTGATAACGCCTGAGGTCAATGCGATATATGTGAGCCATTTCGCCGCACGATCGGCAAAGCCCTGCATTTTGGATTTTGTCCGCTGTGCCTCCTGAACCATGGTGATCACCTTGGTGAGATAGCTGTCCTTGCCCGTGTGCTCTACTCTTGCTCTAAGGGCACCGTTGCCATTCAGGCTGCCACCGATCATCTTCATGCCCTGCTGTTTCCTTACCGGTTTGGATTCCCCGGTGAGCATGGATTCATTGAGATAACTCTCACCTTCCGTGATGATACTATCGGCCGGCACTTTCTCTCCCGGTTTGACCATGATGAGGTCGCCTGCGGCAAGTGTTTCCAGTTGCACATCCATGATCTCGCCGCCCTGGACTTTATGGGCCACAGAAGGCATCATCCCCACGAGGAGTTCCAGGGCCCGGGAGGCGCCGAGGACGGATTTCATTTCAATCCAGTGACCGATCAACATGATCACGATCAGCGTCACCAGCTCCCAGTAAAAACTTTTGCCAGGGAGCCCGAAGGTCGTCGCCGCCGAATAGAAATAGGCTACCGAAATTGCCATGCCAATCAGCGTCATCATCCCGGGCGCCTTACCTCTGACTTCATCGAACAACCCTTTGAGAAATGGCCAGCCGCCATAGACATAGACGATCGTGCTCAACGCAAAGAGCACATATTGACTCCCGGGAAAACTCCAGTCAAATCCCAGCCAGTGCTGTATCATCGGCGACAGGACGAGGATCGGAACAGACAGCGCCAGGGAGATCCAGAAGCGCTTTTTGAAATCGGCGATCATCATGCGGTGATGGTCACCGTGTCCCATGTGATCCATGTGTTCATGCCCCATGTGTTCATGTCCCATGTGTTCATGTCCCATGTGTTCATGCCCCATGTGTTCATGTCCCATGTGTCCGTGCCCCATGTGTCCATGTTCCGTGTGCTCACCCATGTCATGATGCGCGTGATGTTCATGGCCGCCTTTTGTATGTGTACCTGTTTCAGACGGATGCATCGATTGCATGTGTCCATGTTCCGGGCCCATGATCATTTCAAGGTGATAGTCACCAATTTCTGCCAACGCCGTGTTTAGTACATCTTCTGCAACGTGATGATGCATCGAGATCGTTACTCCGGGGGGATCCGCCGTGACTTCAGCACTCTCAATACCGGGGATCGCCTCCAGGGCATCCTGTATTCCGGACATTTCATGTGCCGCAATTCTGCCGACAATTTTATATGTGTGTTTCATTCCTGTTGAGTATTACTTCAATGATTGTACGTTCCCAAAGAGTTTCTGCATTGTAGTGGGCAGTCATCTCCGGAATGGAACTGCAGTAGACGCTCAAAGATCCTGTTTCAGACGGAACCGGACTTTCAGCGGCTGAATATCTGCCACTGTTTGGCTTGTCTGTCGTCATCATCCCGGAGGAGGTTCATCAGATTCAACCCAAACGATGTACCGCGAGCATGATCAGCACAAACAGTATGATCGCGACAACAAGGACATTCAGGACCTTCCTGGCCACACGATTGGATTTTCGTATGCCTGCATCTTCACAACAAGGTTTCATTGCGATCTTTCCGATTTCGTAGAATGATTCTCTTGTACTCAAAAAATCACGGCTCGTTCTGTTTGCTGCGCCGTTTCTAATTCTTAGGACGCTGATACTGACAACAACCGGGAAGCGCCTGATAGGCTTCGTCCCTGGCGCGATACTTGTCGGTGTCATGGCCTGCTTCGGCGATCTTTTTCTGAATGTCATCCAGTGAAATGACAGCGGGATCATAGCTAAGGTCCATGATCTGGGTGTCAGCATCCCAGGCCGTTGAATGTACGCCTGTGACATCTTTCAACGCCCCCTCGATTCTTTGTTTGCACATCCCGCAATTCCCATACACGGTGAAAGACACTGTCGTATCTCCCGGAACTGCCATATCCACCGATGGCATGTTCTCCCACGGATGATACTGCCTGGCTTGTGTCTGTAATGCCAGGCAGAGTAAAACGAAACTCATACTTTGCATCAGGTACTTCATGATTACGTTTTTTATATTGTTATTTAATATTGAAACTAATTTCATGTCGATGATATTTTTATCACTTTACAGATACGCCGCTCCTCACCTGTGCGCAGTACGAAATAATATGATCCACCGGGAAGGAATATCAGTATCTGTTTCATCATGTGTATTTCGTTAAATAAAACAATCAATCGGAGTGGTCCGGAACCGGCGGCTGCTGTGTTTCAGACGTCAGAGTTTCCTTCACCGAGCCACATGAGAAGCATTTTGTGACCGAAGTAAGGATTTCTGATTTGTTTGTCAAGACTCAGCCAATCGGCTCCCTGCATCTGCATCGCCATTGGACAATAGTCCACGTACACCGTGTCGCCCGTGGTACCGGTGGCTGACAGGATCTCCACCAGGATATTCGAAAGAAAACTGAAATGTTTGCGTTGCGCTTCGAGGCTATCCTGACTCGAAATGTCTGATCCGTGCATGCGCAGAGCTTCCAATTCATGTGTCCAGTGCTGATAATCACTTTCGGGGAGGCCTGAGAAGTCCATATGACCAAGCAGCTCGACCATGGTATGTGCTGCATTTGACGCCTTGACGGAATCCGCCTCTATCAGGGCATCCTTCACCGCCATATAGTCCATCAGCACTTCCATCAACTGATTTTGTAAAGATTGAGGCAATTCTGTCGATGCGCGTGACATTGTCGCCTGCATTCCTGTACGCTTGACATACCTGTTCATCATACTCGCCTGATTGTTGAGTTGTGCTGCAGCGTCGATGACAAAGGCACCATTGACGACGACGCGTTCTCCCGCTTCCAGGCCGCTAAGGACTGTGTATTGATCACCCATGGATTCACCCAGTGTGACTTCCCGGAATTCATATGAGGGAATGGTGGCAGCAGGTTGCCTGACATAAACGACAGAGCGTGGACCTGTCCAGAGGACGGCAGTCTTCGGGACTCTGACGACATCTTTGTTTCCGGGGGTTGTGGATACGATCTTTCCTTTGACAAGCATCTCTGGCTTCAGCAGTCCCCCGCTGTTAGACACCTCTGCCCGCAATGCCGCCACACGCGTCTGGGAGTTGATCACAGGGTCAATAAAAGAGATCCTGACCTTAAACGTTTTTCCCGGCACCGCAGACGTCGTAAATGACACTACATCGCCGAGGTGGATGTTTGGGAGATCTTCTTCATAGGCATCGAAGAGTACCCAAAGTTTGTCAAGGTTGACGATATCAAACAAGATCTCTCCTTCTTTCACGTAGTCACCGACAGAGATATGCCTGCTTTGCACCACTCCATCG
>CAVVDK010000013.1:0-413969 GCA_963746925.1 uncultured Bacteroidota bacterium | reverse complement strand
GATACCAGAAATATTATTGGATTCAATGCTGTCCCTCTGTGAAGGTGAAAGCATGCGCTCGACGCCACGCAGCCATTGGATGCACAACACGTATGGATTACCGGATGTACCAGTCCTTTTATTGAAATTGCCAAACCCGGCGATTATGCTGTGGCAGTCTGACAGAATGTTATTCAACAGAAGGAACTGTGCATGTTGGGCTGAGCCATGACTGCAATGGCATCTATATCCCCAACGTGTTTCCTCCGAATGGGGATAATGTTAATGATGAATGGGTGGTGTACATTAATGATCCGAATGTGATCGGAGTTCATGTAGAATTTTTGATAGATGGGGAGATTTACTTTATGAAACAACGACAGTCCCTATTGAATGGAATGGACGGTTGAATGATCAATTGATATTACCAGGAGTGTACGTGTATGTTCTCAAGCTGAACTATGCTGATGCTGAGACCAGATTTTTATCTGGAGACATTACTTTGTTTCGGTAGTTCCTCATTGCAATTTTCCTGCCTGCCGGCAGGCAGGAATTTTCATTTTGATTTTCATTGATTCAGATCGGTGGGGGGATCTGGTGTATGGAGCAAACGCTGTTCCTGTAGCTTGGGATGGAAGATTTAACGGAAAAGTAGTAGAGCCCGGCGTCTATGTTTACGTTGTTAAACTTCAGGAAGCAAACGGCAAAACGAAAATATTCTCTGGGGATATAACACTGATAAGATGATAAATCTTATGTTTCGCTTGTCATTTTCATTGATCCAGGATATGACGAAGAGAACACACACCCCGTCCCCTCTTTCGGCAGTCGTCGGCACTTTTTACGGCCGTCTGAAGAGAGGAGGAACCGCAAAGGGAGATTTACAGATCAAATGACAAATCTCATATTGGTTTTTCATTTTCATTATTCCGTCTAAAGAGAGGGTGAACCCGGAAAGGAGATTCTCATAGGCGGGAAACTGCGCAAAAGGCCTTTCATCCACAGCACATTCCACGAATCCTTATCCGCGCAATCAGGAATCAGGAATCAGGAATTGAGAATTTCTCTACTTTGCTTCCCGTGGTTTCTTTTTCCCGTTTTATTGCAGTACGCGTCGCCGCTTCATCCGGGATCGGGTTTACCCGCACTATTATCCGGATCGCCATCGGCGCTGTTGCCGCGAGCCTTGCGGTGATGCTCGTGAGCGTGGCTATGATCCGGGGATTCAAGAAGGAGATCAGTCAGAAAGTCTTCGGCTTCTGGGGGCATATCAATATCACCGATATCCGTGGCAACGACTCCTATGAAGCCCTGCCCATTGCGCGCGACGAAGCCCTTATGGACAGCCTTCGGGACATTGGACAGGTGACTCTGGACTACACTGCCAGTCCGGGAGGTGCGGTTGAGAAGTCGCGCGGCGGTGTCCGTCATGTACAGGCCGTGGCCCACATTCCCGCAATCATTACGACAAAGGATGAAATGGAAGGCATCATCCTCAAAGGTGTGGGCTCCGATTTTGACTGGGACATCATGCGCAAGTTCCTGGTCCGCGGTCGTGTCTTTAATCCCGATGACAGTGCCGACGCTGCATCAGTCATCATCTCGGAATATACCAGCCGGCGCCTGGAAGTCGATACCGGGGACCGCTTTATTCTCCATTTCCTCAAGGACGACGTGCAGATTCAACGCCGCTACACCGTCGCGGGGATCTACAAGACAGGATTGGAAGACTACGACAAGAAGTACGCTTTCGTACCACTACAGGAGGTACAGACATTACTGGGATGGACACCTGAGCAGGTAGGCGCTATCGAAGTCTTTGTCGATGACGTTGAAGATGCGGCGCTGATTAACAAATACATTTATCTGCAAATGTTGCCCGCCACCTTATTCGCCCAGACAATCCGGGAGCGGTTTCCCAATATCTTCGAATGGCTCGATCTCCAGGACATCAACGAGATCGTGATCCTCGGCCTGACACTCATCGTTGCCATGATCAACATGGTGTCTGCCTTGCTCATCCTCATTTTGGAACGCACAGAGATGATAGGCATTCTCAAGGCACTCGGCAGCCGTAACTGGGGTATCCAGAAGATCTTCCTCTACCATGCCGCATGGATCATTACGCAAGGTTTGATCATCGGCAATCTGCTGGGATTGGGAATCTGTGGAATCCAGGACAGGTACAAGCTGATCACATTGAATGAAACAAACTATTACCTCTCTTATGCTCCTATTGATATCCGCTGGGCGGAGGTGCTGGCATTGAATATCGGGACGATCGCGATTATTTTGTTGTTCTTGTTTATCCCTTCTCTCCTGGTAATGCGTATCAAGCCCATGGCGGCGATCAGGTTTAAATAGTCCATGGTCAGCAGCTTGCCCGAACTCGCAGAGGGTGGGTGAGCGATTTGCAGTTGTCAGCTAGGGTCTTGAGGTTGGAATTTCTTTGTAAATGACTGAGTATCAACTATAGTTTATAAAAAGCCTTTTCATTGCAGCCCACCATTTACCGGTCCGCAATGGTGGCGTTTGCCAGGGTGAAGCTCCCGCAAGTACCCGCCCGAACGACGTTCAGTGGGGTATGGCGAAATCCGCAACCAGCTATCCGATAATGAGGTTTACCCGGTGAAGTCGCTACAAGTCTGAAATCTCGTTTCTCCCCGCATTGCCTACATTTGCCGGTCGATATTCTGAAATAGAAAATGGAAGACACCGGTAATGTTCCGTTATTATGCCAGCAAGGAAGGTCATCTGACCACACTGGAGGATCGGCAACATGCCAGCTGGATCCACCTGATGCCGCCGTTCGAGGAGGGCGAGGTGGAGCAGTTTGCCGGTGAGCTGAATATCCCGCTAGACTTTCTTACCGACGCATTGGACCTGGATGAGCGCAGCCGCTATGAACGGGAAGATGACGCACGCCTCATCCTCATCAATTCTCCCATCCTCAATAAAATCGACAAGGAAAACGAAGCGATCTATATCACCGCACCGATCGGGATCATCCTGTTGGAAGACTATATCGTCACGATTTCCGCCGTAGAGAATCCAATCATCCAGCGGTTTCTCGAAGGGAGGGTGCGCAACTTTCAACCGGAGTCCGACCGCCTCTTCGTCCTGCAGGTCTTCGAGCAGTGCACGCTGCGTTACCTGGACTGTCTGAAGAAACTCAACCTGAAACGCAACCTTATCGAGCAGGAACTCTACAATAGCAGCCGCAACGCCGAGCTCAAGCAACTTCTCCGCATCGAAAAGAGTCTCGTCTATTTTGTGAATTCCCTCAGCGCCAACGAGCTGCTCAAAATGAAGATGAAGCGCACTGACTTCCTGCGCCTCAATGGGGAAGAGGAGCTCAGCGATTTTTTCGAGGATATTATCATCGACAACAGCCAGGCGCTCGAGATGGCCAACGTCTATACGAACATCCTCAACGGTACCATGGAGGCCTATGCGTCGATCATCTCAAACAACCTCAACATCTTCATACAGCGCCTCACGATCATTACGATTATCCTGATGGTGCCCACATTGGTAGCCAGTTTCTACGGGATGAACGTGGAACTGCCTTTCCAGAGAGCTTCCGGCGCCTTCTTCATTATCCTTGTCATTTCGGTTGTCGTCAGCCTGGCACTGGTGTGGTTTTTCCGCAGAAAAAATTTGTTCTGACGCGCAACTCCTTAAGACCCTGATACTCAGAGAAGTCGCAAATTTTTCCACGACGATTGCACAGGTATGCCGATCTTGTGCACACGTTATTCACTGCTCAAAATGGCTTGTAAACAGCGTTTTACACAGTGTTTAGAAAAAGTTAAGAATGTATCTTTTTGAAGAATAGTTACTTATGACACTTATCCACAAAATGTGCATAAGTTTTTTTCATATTAGGAAAATATTCCATTTATATTAGTCCCATCAAATGAAGACAAACTTTAATACGATTTCGTATTAACAACCGCTCTTCTTCATTTGGTCAACCAAGTTCGTTCTGCAATACTTCTTGCGGACAGTTTTTGGGATTCAAAAACTTTCCGTAGGGCTTTCTCCCGCTTTTGAAATGAAGCCAGGGGGAGGGCAATTGTCGCCTCTGACGTGAGGTACATCGTACGACCGGACCCTGAAAACAGTGACAGTTTTTATATCACAGCATAAAGAGAAAAGAACATGACGAAAGTGACAGAACCCATCCTGCAAGAGAACCCGAACAGGTTTGTACTATTTCCCATTCAGCATAGCGATATCTGGGAATTTTACAAAAAAGCGGAGGCGAGCTTCTGGACCTCCAGCGAGATTGACCTGCAACAAGACCTCGATGACTGGCACAGTAAGCTGACCGACGATGAGCGTCATTTTGTCAAACATGTCCTTGCGTTTTTTGCGGCAAGTGATGGGATTGTCAATGAAAACCTGGCAGAGAACTTTGTGTCGGAAGTACAATATACTGAAGCCAAGTTCTTCTATGGCTTCCAGATCGCCATGGAAAACATCCATTCAGAGACGTATTCTCTCCTGATCGACACGTATATCAGTGACCCCAAGGAGAAGGATTATCTTTTCAATGCCATCGAACATATGCCCTGTGTCAAGAAGAAAGCAGACTGGGCATTGCGATGGATTGAGAACGGCACCTTTCAGGAACGCCTGATTGCCTTTGCTGCTGTGGAAGGGATCTTCTTCTCAGGCTCTTTCTGTTCCATTTTCTGGCTCAAAAAACGTGGCCTTATGCCAGGGCTATCCTTCTCGAATGAGCTCATCTCCCGTGATGAGGGGATGCATTGCGATTTTGCCTGCCTCCTGTACAACAATCATGTCGTAGAGCATCTCCCGCAGGAAACAGTACGCGCAATTATCATAGATGCAGTGGAGATTGAAAAAGAATTTGTCTCTGATTCCATCCCTGTCGCCCTGATCGGGATGAATGCAGACCTGATGTGTCAATATATCCAGTTCGTTGCAGACCGTCTTCTTGTCGCGTTGGGCAATGAAAAAGTTTACAATGTCGAGAATCCATTCCCATGGATGGAACTCATTTCCCTCTCGGGCAAAACCAACTTCTTCGAGAAACGCGTAGGAGAATATCAGAGGGCTGGAGTCCTGGCAGACAGGGACACACGCGTCTTTACAATGGATGAAGATTTCTAACACCCGATTTCCTCAATCAAATGAATGCACCCCTTTTAATAACGTACTAAATATCCCAACACCATGCAAGTAGTGAAACGCAGCGGCAAGCGCGAATCTGTAAGTTTTGATAAGATCACCGCACGCATCAAAAAACTTTGCTATGGGCTCAACCAACACTATGTCAACCCGATTGAGATCAGTAAAAAAGTCGTCCAGGGAATCTACGACGGCGTAAAGACCACAGACCTGGACAACCTGGCTGCAGAAACCGCCGCTTCCATGGCTGCTGTCCACCCCGACTACGCTCTGCTGGCCGCACGCATCGCAATCTCCAACCTCCACAAAAAGACCAATAAGTCCTTTTCGGAAACAATGGAGGCACTCTATAACTATATCGATCCGATTACCGGGATGAAAGCCGGTTTGATTGGCGACGATACAATGGCCACAATCCAAAAACACACCGACAGACTTGACTCGGCGATCATTTACGACCGGGATCTGGACTTCGACTATTTCGGATTCAAAACACTGGAACGTTCGTATCTCCTGAAAATGAATGGCGAGGTCGTCGAACGTCCACAGCATATGCTCATGCGTGCCGCAATCGGCATTCACGGCGAAGATATTGAAGCCGCCATCGAGACATACGACCTGATGTCACAACGCTGGTTTATCCATGCTACGCCGACACTGTTCAATGCCGGTACGCCAAAGCCGCAACTATCCTCCTGCTTCCTGCTCTCGGCAGTAGACGACAGTATCTCGGGAATTTTTGAGACGTTGTCGCGCTGCGCACGGATCTCGCAATCTGCAGGAGGTATCGGACTGAGTATTCACAATATCCGTGCTAAAGGCAGCTATATCAAGGGTACAGGCGGGACATCGAACGGCATTATCCCGATGCTCAGGGTTTTCAATGATACTGCACGTTATGTCGATCAGGGTGGCGGAAAACGCAAAGGTGCCTTTGCCGTATACCTCGAGCCATGGCATGCGGACATTTTCGATTTCCTGGAGCTCAAGAAAAATCATGGTAAGGAAGAGTTGCGTGCGCGGGATCTGTTCTTCGCACTCTGGATTCCCGATCTCTTTATGGAGCGCGTAAAACAGGACGGCGACTGGTCGTTGTTCTGTCCCAACGAAGCCCCAGGTCTCTATGACACATGCGGAGGTGAATTCGAGGCGCTCTATCACAAGTACGAAGCGGAAGGCAAAGCACGCAAAGTGGTGAAGGCACAGGACCTCTGGTTCAAGATCCTGGAAAGCCAGATCGAGACGGGCACACCATACATGCTCTATAAAGATGCGGCAAACAAAAAGTCGAACCAGAAAAACCTGGGAACGATCCGCTCTTCTAATCTCTGCACGGAGGTGATTGAATATACCGCACCGGATGAAGTCGCAGTCTGCAATCTTGCATCTCTCGCGCTGCCGCGGTTTGTAAAAAACGGGGAATTTGATCATCAAAAACTCTATGATGTCACTCGCGTGGTCACACGCAATCTCAATAAAGTCATCGATGTCAATTACTACCCGATTCCTGAAGCGCGGAAGAGCAATCTGCGGCACAGACCTATCGGCATCGGGGTTCAGGGACTGGCGGATGCGTTTATTATGATGCGCTATCCTTTCGAAAGTCCTGAAGCACGAAAGCTTAACAGCGATATCTTCGAGACCATCTACTTCGCGGCGCTGACGGAGTCCTGTGCCCTGGCACAACGCGATGGGCACTATGAGACCTACGAAGGGTCGCCTGCCAGCGAGGGTACTCTGCAATACGATATGTGGGGAGTGGAGCCCTCCGACCGCTGGGACTGGATAGGCCTCAAGCGCAATATCGCCAAACACGGACTGCGCAATAGTCTGCTTCTGGCTCCTATGCCTACCGCTTCAACTTCGCAGATCATGGGCAACAACGAGTGCATTGAGCCATATACTTCGAATATCTATACCCGGCGCACACTTTCCGGTGAATATATCGTGGTAAACAAGCACCTGCTCAAGGATCTCATTTCTCTCGGTATCTGGAATGATGACATGAAAGAGGCGATGATGGCTTCGAATGGGAGCATCCAGCACATCGAAGGCCTGCCACAAGAGCTTAAAGACCTCTACAAGACAGTATGGGAGATCAGTCAGAAGGCAATCATTGATATGGCTGCGGACAGGGGGGCATTTATCTGCCAGAGCCAGAGCCTGAACCTCTTTATGGAGAATCCCAATTTTGCAAAACTCAGCTCGATGCATTTTTATGCCTGGCAGAAAGGACTGAAGACCGGGATGTATTATCTCAGATCCAAAGCGGCTACAGACCCGATCAAGTTTACGCTCAGCGAAAAGCATCAAAGAAAATATGTATCAGAAAAGGGGACCAGCACGCAGACGGAGACATCTGTCTTTGTTGAAAGCGCAGACAGCATGGAAATGGGTGGACAGAGTCAATCGGCTGAAACGATGACACTCTCTGCTCCCAATCCTCAAACCTATCAGGAAGGAGCAGTCTGCACGATGGAAGAAGGATGTCTGATGTGTGGGAGTTAGGGCGATGTTTGTTTTGCCCTGGCAACACTTCCGGTGTTTGCATAACATAATCCGGTCGCGTTGTCATCTGGCAAGAACGAAGCGAATTATTCTCTCAGGAGTCCTGCCGCAAGGCGGGACTTTTTTTTTGGACAAAGACGATATTACCGAAGAATACGCTCGACAAGATCCAGGATTGGAATTTGTCCTTTATTGATTTTGTCACGGGCTTGAACAAGAGTAAACCACGCTGCTTTATCGACTTCAGGGAAGGATTGCATTCTCCCTGATTTCGGTGGCCATTCCATCTCAAAGAAGTTGCTCTTCAGGGATGCAATATCAATACTTCCTTCTCCAAGAAATGCGTGAATGATTTTGCCGCCAGGGGTTTTTACCGGAGAAAGGGGCTTCAAAGCACCGTCGTAAGCTTGCCCTGTCTCCTCCTGGAATTCCCTGCGCGCAGCCGCCTCAGCTGGTTCTGTCTCATCAAATTCTCCTTTCGGTACAGACCAGGCATGTTCATCTTTGTTGGCCCAGAATGGACCGCCGGGATGTACCAGGAGAAACTCCAGTCGATCATCCCAAGAACGGTATAGTATAATGCCAGCTGAATGTCGAACCATGCGATTGCGGATTGCGGATTTCGGATAGCGGACCTTTGATGAATGACGCAGTGAACGTCATTATTGCGAAGATCAGCCAAATCAGCTACACTTCAGGATGAAAAATATTCTGTTAGTCGCTCGGTCCGTAACCAAAATATCACATCATGCGCAGAGACTTCACCAGGAAGGTCGCCGCAAAGGGGAGTGCCATCCAGAAAAAGCGGGCGTCCCAGATCATCAGAGAGAGCATGATCGAAAAGCTCACTGCGAAAATCAGCCAATCGGTTTTCCGGTACGTCACTTCTACGTCTTCATGGGTGTGTACTTGTTCTTCGTGCACCATCGGTTCAGAGAGTTGAAAGGTTATTGATCTTTTGGTTTGTCATCCTGATCTTTTGGCAGGTCGTCTTTGGGTTTGACATTGCCGTCTGCATCATTTTCATCTTTTGTAGTGCTATCGTCGACGACCTCTGCATCATCTACAATGTTCTCTTCTGTGCTGTCTCCTTTGTGATCCTTCAGCGGCTTCAGCTCGAGGGTGTCGTCGTCTGACGATGACTCAACGACCTGGGGCTTACCCATAGAGTAATCTCCCTCAGAATAGCGCGCAGCCTTTTCCCAAAAGTCATCTTTGCCCTCCAGTGGAGATTTCTGTTGGCGCAGCTTTTCGTTGACCGGAGTATCAGCGTAGCCATCCCGGTTTTTGTCGATGGTATCTTTTTCAGCTTCTATTTTCTTGTCGAGGTCTTTCGCGCGTTCCAGCATGTCGTCGATTTTTTCATCGACGCGTCCTTTGATATTCTTCGCCATCTCTTTGGCCTTACCCGCAAGGTCTTCAGCTTTCTCCCAGGCCTTGTCGCTCATCTCTACGGCTTTATCGACGACTCCGGCTTTCTTTTCGGGAGGGGATTGCGCAGGGTCTCCGGAACCAGCGCCGGTCTCTTTGTCTTGTGTTGCACTCTTGTCGGAAGGTGGCGGATTCGTTTTCATTTGTTCTTTCTTCTTCAAGACATCATCGATCAGATCAGAAGCATAGTCCTTTGCATCGTCGAAGGCATTGCCAACTTTGTCCGCAACCTTATCACCGAGGTCCTTCATTTTTTCATAGCCTTCTCCTGCCAGATCTTTCGCTTCTTTCCCGACTTTCCGTGCAGCAGACTTTGTGACGGCCTTGTTAGCCCAGAAGAGTTTCTTGAAGTCATCCAGGATGCCCATGATATTCGGTGGTTTTCGGACTGCAAATGTACGCCAATTATGTCAGGTGATCTTCTTGCGGAGCCATGTAATGGCATGTTGTGTCATGCTGAATTGCACATCGGCGTCTGTCTTCCCGGACTTTTTAGGCACATGAAAACTGTGATCTGCGTCTTCAAAAGTGATCAATGTCGCCTTGCGCAATCCTTTGACCAGTCCTGAGATCAGGTCGATCTGCGCCAGTGTATCACGGGTGCCCTGTAAAAACAACATGGGTACTTTTATGGAAGAGAGATGTGCTGCGCGTTCCGTACCAGGTTTTCCGGGGGCGTGAAGGGGGAATCCATAGAATACCAGGGCTGCTACCGCAGGAGCATCTTCTTTTGCCATAAGCTGGCTGAACATCCGTCCGCCGAAGGATTTTCCGGCGCCGACAACAGGCAGATTTTTCGGAACAGCATATTCCTGTGCCCGTGCCACTGCAGCCCGGATGACCTTCTGAGCCAGATGCGGCAGGTCCGGCCGGCCACCACCTTTTTCCATGTAGAGAAAATTGAACCTCAATGTGCCGACACCTTTGTCTTCCATATGATTTGCCACGGACTCCAGAAAACGATGCTCCATGCCTGCCCCGGCACCATGCGCCAGTACCATCAGGCACCAGGGATCATCCGGGATCTGTATGATGCCGCCCACGGAGTCTTCTCCGGGGATCTGAATCTTGATTTTCCGCTTCACAACGGCGCCCTTTTAAGTTTCCCTTTCAGGATTTTTCCCGCTATGGCGCTATGTTCTACCAGCGAGAGTTTTTGATCATCCATTGTCAGGCGTAGCAGCTCTTCCGTTTCACGCAGGCGTTCACGTGTCCACTGGTAGAGCATGATCCGGAACTCGCCTTTCTTTTTTCTGAAATGCTTCCGCGCAGTGTCGCCGGTTTCCTCAAGGAAACGTTTGTAGGCACGCCATGTCTTCCGCTTCCCCTTCAAGAGGAGCCCAATCAGGAACCTGTTTCCATTAATGGTCTCACAATCTTCGTAGACGTCATGGATATCGTCATTGATCTCCGTGATCAGGTCGTAATATTCCCATTCTTTTTCTTTCAACAGACGCTTCAGTTCAGGCGCATGCCGATAAATCAGCCGTCGCACCAGCTTGACATCACAGGATTTAGAGGTATAAAGGCTGGTGAAATGTTCAGACAAGGGCAGCTTGCGTTTGCGCAGATCTCGTTCATAGTTTTCGTAGCGGACGATTCCTTTCAGAAATGAGGGCTGTTTGGATTTACGAATTCCAAATGCACAGAGCGCTTCATGGATGTCTGTCCATCTGGCTTTGAGTTCTTTTTTTTCCAGTTTCCAGTGTGTTTCCAGGTATTGATCCAGGGCATACATCACGCGTTGCAAAGTGTACAATCGTGCAACGAAAGGAGAATCCTGTTCTATGCCGGCCATACGCAGCAGCTCCGGAATTCTGCGGTAAGCAAAGAGCTCCTGGATCTTTTGCGCAACGGTCTGGTGTTCAGCCATATCTCAAAATTGTCGTGTGTCTGATTTTTTCTTGCGTTGAGCGATTCGTGGCAAGCCAAGGTAATAGTGTTTTCGGATATTGCGCGTCGGTGCAACGGGATGCCAGGGACAAATTTCGACATCTTTTTTTTTCAAATGCACAGAAAAGAGATTCCTTTGTATCCCTGTTGAAGTCATCCCGGAATATCACATTTTGAATACATTCACCAATTCACAGAATAAAATAGTAAGCACATGTTGATACGCACTGTACTCACCTGCTGTATCCTGGCGATGATGCTGGATGCACCCTGCATCGCCCAAAAATCAAAGAAGAATGAGGCTGCAAAAAAACCTGAGACAGAAAAGACGACGCTTGAAAAGACGTCATTTTCCGGACTGAAATTTCGTTGTATCGGGCCGGCCTTGACATCGGGCAGGATTGTCGATTTTGCCGTCGATCCGAATTCTCCTAAGACATACTTTGTGGCCTCTGCTTCAGGAGGGGTATGGAAGACGACCAATGCCGGGACAACCTATGAGCCTGTTTTCGACAATGAAGGTAGCTATAGCATCGGCTGCGTGACGCTCGACCCCACTGACCCAAATGTAGTGTGGGTGGGTACCGGCGAGAATAATAATCAGCGCAGTGTAGCCTATGGAGATGGTGTGTATAAATCCACCGATGGCGGCAAATCCTGGAAGAATATGGGACTGAAAAACTCCGAGCATATCGGGATGATCACCGTGAATCCCCGCGATCCGAATGTCGTCTATGTGGCTGCATATGGCCCGTTGTGGTCTGCCGGAGGAGATCGCGGTATTTATGTCACCAGGGACGGTGGTAATACCTGGGAACAAATCCTCTCGGTAGATGAGAATACCGGCGCGAACGAGATTTTGATGGACCCCGAGAATCCGGACATTCTATATGCCGCAACGCATCAGCGCAGGCGTCATGTATTTACCTATGTCGGTGGGGGCCCGAGTTCTGCGCTTTATAAATCAACAGACGGCGGGAAGACATGGGCAAAGGCCATGACCGGACTGCCCTCGGTCGATCTGGGCAGGATCGCAATGGCATTGGCGCCGTCAGCACCCGGTATGATCTACGCCATGGTAGAAGCCTCACAAGGGAAAGGCGGCGTCTACCGCTCAACAGACAG
Organism: uncultured Bacteroidota bacterium; assembly: GCA_963746925.1. Classification (GTDB taxonomy): domain Bacteria; phylum Bacteroidota; class Bacteroidia; order Chitinophagales; family Saprospiraceae; genus DATDQA01. Next base: position 401,873 of record CAVVDK010000013.1, on the reverse strand, counting down.
TGGGGCTTCATGGGAGAAACGTTCCGGCTATGCGACCAGCGGAAACTACTTCCAGGAACTCTTTGTAGATCCGAAAAATGCAGACAAAGTTTACGCCATTGACACATGGCTCCACATCAGTACGGATGGCGGCAAATCCTTCGGTATTCTCGGAGAAGACACAAAACACGTGGACAATCACTGCGTATGGATCGATCCCAATGATTCCGACCACTTGCTCGTGGGGTGTGACGGGGGCGTATATGAGACGTGGGAAGGCGCAAAGACCTGGCAGTTCAAAGCGAATTTGCCGGTGACTCAATTCTATAAAGTGGCGCTCGACAACTCCGAACCTTTCTATTATGTCTATGGTGGGACGCAGGACAACTTCAGCCTGGGCGGCCCTTCACGCAGCGTCAGCGGCAATGGCATCGCAAACGAAGAATGGTTTATCACCCATGGCGGTGACGGTTTTGAGTCACAGGTGGACCAGAACAATCCGAATATTGTATATGCCCAGTCACAGAATGGCGGTCTCGTGCGCTACGATCGCCAGAGTGGCGAAGAGACAGGGATCCAACCGCAACCACGCAAAGGTGAAAATGCTTACCGCTGGAACTGGGATGCGCCATTGGCAGTGAGTGCACATGCACCCGGCCGCCTGTATTTCTGTGCTGAGAAAGTCTTTCGTTCCGATGATTATGGGAATAGTTGGAAAGTGATTTCCGATGATCTTACTCGGCATATCAATCGCGATACATTAAAAGTCATGGGCAGGGTACAGAGCGTGGATGAGGTTGAAAAAAACGGATCCACATCCCTTTATGGCAATCTCGTGGCATTTTCTGAATCACCTCTGGATGCACAACTCTTGTTTGTCGGATCGGACGATGGGTTGATGCATCGTACTGCTGATGGAGGAGCGCACTGGACCCAACTGAACAATGCCCTCGGTGTGCCGGATCGGACGTATGTCAATGCGCTCTATGCCTCCAGATTTGATAAGAATGTCGTTTACGCTTGTTTTAATAATCATAAGAATGGCGATTTTAAACCTTATGTCTATAAAAGTGTGGACCAGGGGAATACGTGGGAATCGATCACTGCCAACCTTCCGGAACGGGGTTCTGCATATTGCCTGGAACAGGATCATGTAGATCAGGATCTCCTTTTTGTCGGCACGGAATTCGGCGTCTTTTTCACCAATGATGGCGGAAAGGAATGGAAACAGCTCAAAGCCGGGATGCCGACAATCGCCGTACGCGACATGGCAATTCAACGTCGTGACAATGACCTGGTGCTGGCAACATTTGGCAGGGGGTTCTTTGTACTCGACGATTACACTCCATTGAGGAATTCAGACAATACCGCGCTCGCCAAAAACGCTGCGCTATATCAGGTACGCGATGCCTACGCCTATGAGATGAGCTATCCGCTTGGGCTGCCCGGGAAAGCCTTCCAGGGAGACAGCTACTGGCGGGGAGAAGAATCTGGGGCCCTGTGCAATGTTTACGTACTATTTGAAAGAAGAACCCAAATCATTGACAGAACAACGCCGGGATCACGAAAAGGAATTGGCCAAGGATGGTAAAGACACCGGTTATCCCAGTTACAAGGATTATAAGGCAGAACGGGAGGAAGAAAATGCGATGTTGCATTTCACGATTACCGATAGCAAGGGGGATATCGTGCGCAAGCTGGAAGTGAAACCGGAGGCAGGAGTGCAGCGCGTGCAATGGGACTTGCGCACGGCTGCGAAGGATCCCATTTCGCTGAGGCCGCCTTCGTTCTATAATCCGTTTGCAGGCAAAGAGGAAGGCAACCTGGTGGAGCCCGGCAAATACACCGTCACGATGGCGCTATGGAAAGACGATACGCTGACCCAACTCGGTACGCCACAGACATTCACGGTGAAGAAACTCAATAATGTCACGATGCCTGCGGATGACAAGGATGCCTTGGCGCAGTTTAAAGCTGAGGTCACAGAACTGGGGCGCGCCGTAGACGGATCGGTGCAGGCTGTTGGGGATATTCAGGAGGAACTGAATTATATGCGAAAAGCCATTCAGAAAATTGAGGAGCCATCCGCAGCCCTCATGGATGATGTCCGCTCCATTGAAGAAGAACTCAGACAAATCCGCACAGGATTGACCGGAGATGCGGTGGCAGCGAAGCTTGATATTTATGAGCCTCCCTCTGTCGCGGAGCGCGTCGGAGCACTCGTCTTCGAACAGAAATACAGCTCCTCGGCGCCAACCGAAACTCACCGGGCGAGCTATGCAATTGCCCAGGAGGAGTTCAGACCGTTGCTGGAACGCCTGCGTACAGTGGCGGAGCAACGGATGCCGGCATTGAGACAAAAGCTCAAAGAAGCCGGCGCACCATATACGCCGAATACTTTGCCGGAGATACTGCACTATTAAACATGCTCGGAGAGACCTGGTATTGATGCATGGGCCGGAATTCTGAAATGGTCAGAATTCCGGCCTTTTGTTTCTGACCGGTCTTGCCGACACACGTATCCCTGTTTATAGTATTCGGACTACTCCGCGAATGATCTGGAGCAACGCAAGCAGAAAAAAGAAATAACCGACACCGGGCGCAATGTAATGGGTGATCTTATTGAATTTCGATTTAGCGTAGATGCCGAGTCTGGCATATGTGGTGAGGATCAATGAAGTCCCCAGAAAAACGCCAAGACTAAAGACGATGATGTTAAAAGTTTTGGATGGGTCAATCCATCCGATGGAGGTCAGATACGTCCCATAAAAAATCCAATAAGGGATCGCCAACACGTTCAGACTGCTGATGATCACCCCTTTGAGGAACCCGCGTCCATGGGAATAGCCATGTATTTGTTCAGTATCCTCCGGATTTTTCTTCTTCAGGAAATAAATACCAAGGCCGATAAAAATGGGTATGGAGATCCAAAACAGAATCTGCTGGGTCAGGGGATTCGCCGTGATCAACTTTGAAAAGAGCAACGCAATACCTGCCTGGATAAATTCAATACTCGCTGCACCAAGACCTACCCACATTGCCGTCCTGAAGCTCCGTGCAATTGCTGATTCAATGACAGTCACATTGATCGAGCCAAATGGAATAGATCCAATAAAACTGAGTACCATTCCCAACAAAACATGAATGAGTACTCGCATCACAAGCTATAATTCAGACTGGACTTTTTCTTATAGGAAAAATATGCACGGAGAGATTGCAGGCCTTCGCGCCAGGGAGTTGTCCGGATCCCCTGGGTCTTTTGTTCGCGGAAGATGCGATACATGATTTTCCAGTGCTTCCACATATCCCGGTATGCCTTAAATATGGAATAACCGGGATCATAGATATGTGCTGGCTCACTGCCGGCACCATTGAACTCCATAATTTGAAATGCACGACCCTGCGCCAGGTCTTCTATGGAGGCAGTACGCAAGTCAAAACGTCCGTAGAAGATCCCCGGCATCCGTGCAAGGATATCCAGGATCGTTTGCTGCAACTGTGGCGTGATCCAGGCATTGGCATTCAGAAACTGCGTGCCCCGGCAGTGATTGCCAATAGCTTCCAGGAGCACCGTTTCTCCTGCCGCAGGGATATGCTGCAAATTCAGTTTCCGCCCGAGAGCTTTTTTCTGGAGAATGGCGCGCGGGTTCTCGTCGATCAGGTCACGCAATGTCTTCTGTCCATCCCCTGTGACACACAAAAAAGATTTCAGACAGATCGAAGTCACGGCTCCTTCCTGGCGCATTGGGGAGCGATATGCCATCACGCTGAGTTCTACGGGATACGCGATATACTCTTGTACAATGATGTCTCCGGGAATACGACGTGCATACTTCTGCAATTCGCGAAGGTCATGGACAATGTTGACATGCATCCCCCGTTCCCCGACGTCTGGCTTGCAGACAAGAGGAAACGTAAATCCAGCGCCTGCGATTTTCTCCGGAAGCTTGTGCCGATGCACTTCTTCCTGGGTTACATGCATTGTCTTTGGCAAATATTCGGGAGGGATCAGGGCGTAGATCTTGTGCTTTTGCTCGCCAAAAAATCCACCTGTCGCTATCGCAGGATTTACGGCAGAGAAAAAGAACAGATCCCGCGCTTTGAGAGCGTGGATCAACCAAAATCCGAACACAGGAATATTGGAGACATACACAGGCCAATACTCCCAGTGCAGCAACCGGATGAAGAAGGGATGGTATTTAATCTTTCTCCACATGTTGCGATGTGACATGGATTTCTTCCTGTAACGTCTCCCCGCTTATCAGGTTATCGTGGCAAAACAGCATGACGTCGTCGCGACACAAAACTGAAGTAATACTCAGCGTGCGTACACGTTCCTGACGGTTCATCACGAACCCGTTCCACGTGTCCTGGCTTCCGCCAAATCGATGAAACCGCATCACAGATTCCTGGTTGAAATGCGTGTGATCCTCAAGCCATGCATGAAAGAGAGAACGGCGCCATTCCCTGACATGCTCGGGATAGAGTGTGACAGATGACCAGAATGCCGGCGTATCCATGGGCAGATCATGCGTCACTAATCTTGTGCCATCCCAGACCTGTTCAATCAATGCGTCTGATTCCGCAATGACCAATGTGAATGGAGCAGTATGTGTGAGATCATATTCTTCTGTCAACCAATTGCCTGACGGGAAAGACACAGCGTCCAATAATACGAGCCCCCTGCTGCGCGTAAACCGCGGATCCGGTACAAAAGGCGCAAATGCACCATTGAGCAGACACACGGTCCTTCCACGGTCGGAAATGGCAAACCAGGATCCCCCGGACTCGGGATCTACAGGATAGAGAATGTGCTGCCGGTGTCCCGTGACTCTTCGGGTCTCAGAGGCATTTCTCAGAGGCGCTTCATCCCGGTTGGAAGTAATAATGTACCCTCTGTCATTCAGAGGCAGGAAACTTACTGTGCACATATCTTTTGCTTGTGCCGTATGGTCGAGGGTGCAACACCAAAGTGCGCGGGTAACGTAATCTGTGGTGCCACGGCATTCAAGCCGATCTTGATGATCGCTAAATGATGAATAGTATGCTCAATGTTGTAAATCAGCTCGCGTTCAAGATTTGAAGGTACGGTCATCCCTGAGGCTTCATCCACGTGCTCGTCGCACACCAGTTCACAGTCAAAATTCTCATCAAGCTGCAGCAGACGTGAGCTGATCTGGCCTATCCTGTCGGCAGCAAATACCGGTTCTTCCTCGATGCGAAGATCCCGGGCACGCAACGCATAATTGACGACACGGCCCTCACCCATGGTCTGATCCAGGAGGCATTGATAGAATTCGACAAAGTGTCGCGTATGCTGGCCAATTGAGGCCCCAAACAGCAGCTCCAGGGGCATACTGTAAATCTGCGGTTCCACCCCGTTCAGGTAGAACAGTGCGTCCTGTAGGGTGTTTGATGCGATTTCCTTGATGTTCATAGTGCAAGCCTCCGTTATGGGAATTATGCCAAAGTTACAAATTGAAATGGGTGTGACAACGCCCGTCGGACCTTCGAAATATACTGCAGGAATTTCTGTACTGTGCCCGGACTGCCGGCGTTCGCAGGCGACCCGAAGATTGTCCATGGAAAGTGGTTCCCGGGGATATGAGACATTGGATGATTTTCACTATCGGGGCATCCAATATAGATCTGCCGCTGAGCCCTGTCTCATTGTACATTGTCTTTCAGGAGATCCGCAAAGTGCTCGCGCATTTTACGCACTTTCGGGTTGATCACGGCACGACAATAGCCGGCATTCGGATTCTCGCTATAATAGTCCTGGTGATAGTCTTCGGCAGGATAGAAGGTAGTAGCCGGAGTGATTTCTGTGACGATGGGCTTGTCCCAAAGCGTGGGGGCAAATTCTGCCTTTGATGTTTCGGCAGCTTTGCGCTGAGCCTCAGAAGTATAGAAGATCGCTGAACGGTACTGCGTTCCTACGTCCGCACCTTGACGGTTGAGTGTGGTGGGATCGTGTGTCGTCCAGAAGACCTTCAGCAGGGTTTCATATGAAATCACGGAAGGATCAAAGATGATCCGTGTCGATTCCGCATGCCCTGTCGTCCCGGTACAGACTTCCCTGTACGAAGGATTTTCTACATGGCCACCGGTATAACCGGATTCCACTTTGTACACGCCTTTCAGATCCTGAAACATGGCTTCAGTGCACCAGAAGCATCCGGCGGCAAAAATGGCCGTATCTGTTTTGACATTTGCAGGGATGTTCATATCGGAAGTTTTCTCTTGGGCCTGAGAACGGCAGGCGAAAAAAATACCCATTATGCTCAGGAGAAGAAGGACTTTCATTTACCGTGATGTTATCTTACAGGCGTTACAACGCCTGAACGCTGGTAAAGATCAGGTAATCTCCTTAAAATGGTGTTAAACCCGCCACCGACCGCGACGCGTCTCGTAATATTGAAAATCCCATCTGATGGATTCGGATTGGCATGCAGTGCCCCGGGACCAATCGCCGGCTTGATTCCATCATGTACATTGGGACAATAGAAGTAATGATGATAACCGGCGCACTCCGATGTCGGGAGGACACTGATATTGTTCCGCACAGGGAACATCATACATACACCCCGCGGCCTCTGCATAACAAGCATTTGGAAACTGGAGGATTTGTCCTGTACTGGACATAATATACACAGGATCAGCCATTTGGAGGCGATCACATACAGGATATTGAGCCAACAAAGTAGTTGACAAGCATGTGATCAACCCTGCCATCATCACAGATCTCTGCCTGAACATGAAGCGGCTTTCCTTACCAGACGTATGATTAAACCGTGAGGTTCGACCGGGCTCAAACAGCAGCACCGTAAAAATTTGTATACAAGAAACTTGTATATAAGCTGAGGAAAAAATATATTCGCCAAGTAGAACACCCGGAAGGTACTGCATGTGTAGAAGCGGTTTAATGTAACTTAGTCCTGCGGGAGATTTGACAACTTTGCATAATTCGTCAGATCTGGCGTGCGCCCGGGTGGTGAAATTGGTAGACACGCAGGACTTAAAATCCTGTGACCAGGAATGGTCGTGCCGGTTCAAGTCCGGCTCCGGGTACAAAAAGTAATCCCTTGAACATCACAAACGGCATGTGACATGACCGGCCGGTCAATTGTGACCGCAGGTCATTGAAGGTCTATTTAGGGTGTTATGTGAGAGGGACCGGACAGCCTTGTTCGGTTCCTCGGTTTTAGGCTGTTTCCATCCCATCCCTTACATGGCAGTTTTGACGAGCTGCTTTTGAGCTTTGACAGCTTCAAAGTTGTCACCAAGCCAGGCAACGTTTTTATCGCAAACAATGTCTTAACATCATGCGGATCAGTCTGTATATCTTCCTGATGTGCCTTTTCACACATCAACTTTCAGGGACGACCTGGTATGTTTCCAATTCCGGGAGTGATAGTAATGACGGAATGTCGCCAGGTTCGGCGTTTGCGACGATACAATTTGCGGAAAATGCAGCAAGTGCCGGCGATAGTATTGTCGTAGCCAATGGGAATTATGCCGGTTTCTATGTGGATGCCGGCGGTACGGAGAATGCCCCAATCGTCTTCTTTGCAAACGGGAATGCCGTTGCCATTACTTCTCCAACCACGACAAATGACGGGATCAATGTAGAAGGCGCGGAAGGAGCTACCGTGGATTGGGTCGAGCTCAATGGCTTCATCGTCAATGATATGCCGCGAAATGGCATTCGCCTGGTCTGGGCCAATCACTGCACGGTACGGAATTGCTCCTGTGACAATAATCTCAAGCGGGGCATCTTCACGGGATTTACGGATGACATCCTCGTCGAATACAACGTCTGTACAAATTCTATAGACGAACACGGAATCTATATTTCCAATAGCAGCGACCGGTCTGTCTTGCGCTATAATATTTGTCATCACAATAATGCCGGCGGTATCCAGATCAATGCCGACGCCAGCCAGGGTGGCGACGGCATCTCCACGGATCCGGAGATCTACGGAAACATTCTGTATGAAAATGGCCTCGGCGGCGGCGCGGCAATTAATCTCGATGGGGTACAGGGTGCATTTATTTATAATAACCTGATATATGAAAACCACGCATCCGGTATCGCCTTATTCCAGCAGGATGGCGGAGCACCTTCGATCGATGCAGTTGTGGTACAGAATACGATCATACAAGCCGCCGACGGGAGATGGTGCCTGCTCATTGTCAATGGCGCCACAGGCGCACAGGTCTATAATAATATCCTCATCAACCAACATGCGTTCAGAGGAAGTATTGCACTGGGCCCGGACGCCGTCACCGGGTTCGATAGTGATTACAATATTGTTGTCAATAGCTTTAGCACGGAAGAAGGCGATGTGCTCCTCACCTTTGCGGAGTGGCAGGACCTCGGGTATGGTCTCCACTCGTTGCTGGCAGACCCCATCGATGAAATCTTCGTCGACGCGGTCAACGGAGACTATCATCTGCTACCGGGATCACAACCGGTAGATGCCGGAAATGGAAGCCTCTCCCAGGGCGTGGTCACGGATCTTGATGGCAATGCACGACCCAATGGAACCGCATATGATATCGGCGCTTACGAAGAACAGACGATTCTGTCATTGCAAGAACCGACACACCAAGCTCAGCACCATACCTATCATTGGATCACTGCAACCGTATATTCTGATCATATTGTGATCGACGGGGTCGCTGCGGGAGATGAGATTTGGATCGCCAATATGGCCGGACAAACCTGTTTTAATGAAACCTCAGAGGATGGAGGGGAGGTGTACATTTCGTTGGAAAACTTTGGGAGTGGCGCTTTTGTCCTTGCAATTGGAAGAGACAGGGAAGTGCTTTGTGTGCGCTCTTTTGTACATCTCCGGCGGTAGCAAATCACTGTGTTGGTGCCTATGCCCATTCCCTTGGGTGGGGCAGATACCTTCGCTGGGTGTCGTAAAACTCCATGATCCTGGGATCTACCATGACATCGGCGGCAGTAATTCGGCGTTTCAGGACAATCCCTTCCAACGTCCTGCACCGGCTCAGTGCCACATAGGTCTGACCATATTCGAATGCCCCATGGCCAAGGTCAATAATGACGTTGTCGAATGTCTTGCCCTGGCTTTTGTGAATGGTGATCGCCCAGGCGAGCTTGATCGGAAACTGCTGAAAAGTCCCAATCACTTTTGAAGTCAGGGATCTCTCAGCGCGATCGTAATCGTAACGGAGCAATTCCCATTCAAATCTGTTCAGTTCTATTTCCTCATCATTGCCATCGCGATTGAGAATCTGCAAAAGGATCATATCCTCGTGGAGTGCTTTGATCTTTCCGATGGTGCCATTGACAAAACGCCGTTCTGGATCGTTGCGCAGAATGACCACTTGTGCTCCTTCTTTCAGGATGAGATGCTGATCGGTAGGAAAGAGCTTCATGGAAAAATCGCCGGTCAACCGAGCGCTGTATGTCTGTGCTTCGTTTGGAAGCGCCCGGAGTCGCGATTGGTTGATAGAATTTGCCAGGGCGTTGACACTGCACAACGTGACATATCCGTCCTTATGCGGAAAACCGGGGACATACCGCGTATTGAGATCTTCAAGGTCATCCTGGTCATGTCCATGTGTGCGAATTGCATCGAGCAGGCGAATAAATCTGAGTTCCTCCTGCCGGTACACTTTAGTCAGCTCAAGCAGTTCAAGGGGAAATCCTTCGCGCAATACATGGGCGTCAAAGAAATAAGGGCTCTGATAGACACTCGTAAAGTAGTGCCGTTCTGCATCACCGGCGACAACAGGGGGGAGCTGAAAAAGATCTCCAAACAGGAGCAACTGCACACCTCCGAACGGAACCGGATTGCCCCTGTTGATCCTGAGAAACCTGTCCATAGCATCGAAGAGGTCAGCGCGCACCATCGAGATCTCATCGATGATCAGCACGTCCATCTCCTGGTATTTCTTCCGGCTTTTCCTGCGTTCGATATCTTTTTGCTGGATGATAGATGGCGGAAAGCCAAAAAAAGAATGAATGGTCTGTCCGCGTACATTCAGAGCTGCGATACCCGTAGGGGCAAGGACGACCACCTTTTTCTTTGTCGTATTCCTGAATAATTGCAATAATGTCGATTTACCTGTTCCGGCTTTGCCGGTGATAAATGCTGACGTGTCTGTTTTTTCGAGAACGTCCAGGGTGCGGCTGAATGCCGGAGACAATTCAAGAGCCTGTAGCGCGTTGCGAATGGGTTTCAAAATTGTGGTTATATGTGTTTGACAAGGAATACATATACAGGGAAATGATCACTGTATCCTCCAAGATACGTATTCCCGGCATACGTACGAAATGGATAGCCCTTATACTGACCAAGTCTCTGAGTCAGGAAAGGCGGATTGAATACTCTTGCACGATAAAAATGCATGCCTGTGTTGTCATTGACGAGATTCGGCGAGAGAATGATCTGGTCAAACAGGCTCCACGCATCATGGTATGCAGTGGTGCCAAGCCCGTGTTTGTAAAATGTATACATCGCGTTAAACATCTCATCCGGCCCAATATCTTTTTGTGATGGTCCCGCACGGAGAATGGTCCTGACACTTTCATTGACAGGGTCATCATTGAGGTCACCCATGACAATCGTTTTGATGCCTGCAGTATTGTTTTGTGCCACAACCTCTTTATCGATTCCGGCTGCTTTATTGCGCAAAGGAGCGGTAGCTTTTTCTCCGCCATACCGGGAAGGCCAGTGATTGACGGACACTGCAAATCGCTCTCCGTCAATGGTGCCGTAGACCACCAGGATATCTCTGCTGTACGTGGTATCACTGGTTTCTGAGATCCGTGTGATCAGAGGAATGACCTTCGATGAGTCGTACTTAAAATATTTCTCCTGGTAGAGCAGCGCCACATCGATACCGCGTTTGTCGTGGGAATCATAATGTACAATCTGGTAGTGGCGATCCCGGAGCTGTGGCTGCGCAACGAGATCCTCCAGGACTTGCTGGTTTTCGACTTCTGATACACCCATCAATGCAACACCATCTGGTGTGGATTCGGTGCCAAGCTGTGAGATCACTTCAGCAAGATGGCTGAGCTTTTCATGGTAAATCGCCTCTGTGTAGTGGTCAGACCCTTCGGGAGTAAACTCTGTATCGTCAATATTGGGATCATCGGTAGGGTAGAAGAGGTTTTCAAGATTGTAAAAGCCGATACAAACCATCTTATATGCATCCTGAGCATGCAACTGGTCAAAAGAGATCGACACAGAGATGCATACCATAGCGCAAAGCGCAATGTGCCGGAATTGCGATTTCATATGTGCGAAGATAGGTAAGGTGATCGCAGAATCATGAGATGGGCCTGCAGTTTTGATCTCCCGATCTGGAGCAGTCAAATTCTTACGCAGTGTTTACAAAAGAGCCACAAAACGTATTCAAATGAAAACTACATTACAGTATCTTCGCCAATGTGAACACACACTATCGTACGGCATGGATCGTCGTCCTGATGACTTTGATGCAGGCTGCGATGATTCCACTGTATGCACAGTCTGCGATCAGAGGGAAAGTGATCGACGAGGCTTCCGGGCAGGGAATTCCCGATATCACCGTGCATCTTCAGGGAACAGATCTCGAGACGATCACCGATGCATCGGGAACATTTTCCCTGGAAGGTGAGATACCGCATGAAGTGGTTCTGGACTTTAGCAAAGAAGATGTCCATCTGAAACGCTCCTTCGCGCGGATGCAAAGTGCGGTGGATCTTGGCGACATCGTCCTGATGTTTCAGAGCGTGCCATCCACTCCGGATCAGATCTTCACTGTACAACTTTCTGATGATGACGATGACCAGAACAGCACGGAGAATGTCTCCGGTCTGCTCACGGCTTCGGAGGATGCGTTTCAATCGGCAGTAGCATATGTCTTCGGACCAATGCGGTTTAGGCTGAGAGGGTATGATTCGGAGAACAGTGCGATGGTGTTCAACGGGCTTCCGTTCAATGACCTTGAAGTAGGTTCGATATTCTGGTCAGCCTGGGGCGGACTCAACGATGTCACGCGCAATCAGGAAACACATCTCGGCCTGGAGGATTCTCCTTTTTCCTTCGGAGGAGCAGGTGGCTCTGTGGGGCTGGATTTGCGCGCGTCTGCACAGAGGGTTCAAAAACGGGTATCGTATTCCCTCGCCAATCGCGCATATCGCAACAGGCTGATGGCAACATGGTCCACCGGGATGACACCGAAGGGCTGGGCTCTTTCATTATCTGCTTCGCACCGTTGGGCACAGGAAGGCTATATCGAAGGCACATTCTACGATGCCTATGGCTATTTCGTTTCTGTAGACAAGAAACTTTCGGACAAGCACTTGCTTAATCTTGTCGTCCTGGGCGCACCCACCAAACGCGGACGCAATAGTGCGGCGACACAGGAAATGTATGACCTCGCAGGTACCCATTATTACAACCCCTACTGGGGATATCAGAACGGAGAAAAACGCAACTCGCGGGTCGCAGATATTCACGAGCCGATCATTGCGTTGCGGCATGACTGGAAATTTGCGAAAAACTCGATCCTCACCACATCAGTAGGCTATCAATTTGGCAAGAACGCCAGTTCGGCGCTGGACTGGTACAATGCCAATGACCCACGCCCGGACTATTACCGGCGCCTGCCGAGCTATATCGACGATCCCACTCTGGCTGCAACCGTCGCCGATGTATTGCGCTCTGACAAAGCGCTGAGGCAGATCCAATGGGATGAGCTGTACCAGGCCAATGATGCAAGTATGGTCACGATTCATGATGTAGACGGTATCCCGGGCAATGATGTCACAGGTAAGCAGAGTCAATACATTGTGGAAGACAGAAGATATGATAATACGCGGTTGATTGCCGCAACAAACCTGCAGCACGTGCTGTCGGAAAGGGTGACGCTCAACGGCGGATTGCATTACAGCTGGCAGCGCAATCAAAACTATAAGGTTGTCAAAGATCTCCTCGGTGGTGATTTCTATGTCAATTATGACAAGTTCGCATTGCAGGATTTCCCGGGCAATACCAATGCATTACAGAATGACCTGAATCATCCGAATCAGTTGCTGTACGAAGGTGACGTCTTTGGATATGACTATGATGCCAATATTCGGGACGCAGAAGCCTGGGCTCAGGTCACCGGGTCTTTAGCTCATTGGGATCTGTTTGCTGCGGTCACCAGTGGACACACAGATTTCTGGCGGACAGGGCATATGCGCAATGGGAAATTTCCTGAAGATTCATACGGCGATTCAGAGAAGAAAGCGTTCACGCATGGCGGTATCAAAGGCGGCACGACCTGGAAGATCGACGGCCGCAATTATCTCGTCGCCGATGCGATGTATCTGACACGAGCGCCGTTTTTCCGGAATGCCATGGTCTCCCCACGGACGCGCAATGAGTTCGTAGACGGGCTCACTACCGAAAAGATCTATGGGGGAGAGGCGGCATATGTCTTTCGCGCACCCTATTTCCGCGCCCGGCTGACAGGGTATTTCACCCAGTTCAATGACCAGGCTTATGCACGCAGCTTTTATCATGATGACCTCCGCAGCTTTGTGAATATCTCGATGACGGGTATTGATGAAAGGCACCTGGGGTTGGAGGCATTTGCCGAAGCGACGGTAGCCACTGGTATTAAAGTACACGGCGTCGCAGCGATCGGACGATATCGCTATACATCGAGGCCGAATGCGGTGATCACCCAGGACAATGATGCCAGTGTGCTGGATGAAATGACGGTCTATGCAAAGGACTTTTACGTGGGTGGTACACCTCAATCCGTGTATACACTCGGGATGAGCATACAGACAAAATACTATCTCTCTGCCTACCTGAATTTCAACTACTTTGACAATCTCTGGATTGACTACAATCCTGTCAGGCGAACCACGGAGGCTGTAGACCTCGTGGAGTCGGGATCACCACAATGGGATGCTATCATCGACCAGGAGAAAGTCCCGGGAGGCTTTACGATGGATGCCTCTGTGTACAAGAGCTTCCGGCTCAATTGGTTTAAAACCCCGGCGTACTTCGCCGTCAGCTTGAACGTGACAAACGTTCTGGACAACCAGGATCTGATCAATGGCGGCTACGAACAATTGCGCTTCGATTTTGTCAATCATGATCCAGGCACATTTCCTTCGAAATACTATTACTTCTCCGGATTCAACTACTACCTCAATGCGAGTATCAGATTTTAAACAGACAGATACTTCCATCGCCCGTATGTTCAGTGCGAAAAGATGGTCTGGGTTGGTGATGATGCTCATCGCGCTCATATCTGCCTGCGTCGATCAGGATTTTGACGCACCGCCGGCAGGAGGCGAAGATCCGGGTCTGACACCGACAATGACGATCGCAGAATTAAAGGCGATGCATACGCTCGGAAAATATGAGCAGATTACTACGAATGAGATCATTCGTGGGATTGTGACCTCAAATGATGAGGCGGGAAATTTCTATAAGCAGCTTGAGATCCAGGATGAAAGCGGCGGGATCGAATTACAGATAGATGTCACGGATCTCTTCACGCAATATCCTCCGGGGCGTCAGATCTATGTGCTCTTGAAAGACCTCTGGCTCGGCGATTATCATGGCCTGACGGAGATCGGTGGTGCCGTGACCGGATCGGGAGTCAATCAGCAACTCGTGCGCCTTCCGGAGTCTCTCCTGAGCAAGGTTATCGTCAAAGGGACCTATGGCAATGTGGTAACTCCAAATGTGCTGACCCTCAGTCAGCTCAATGCCAGTCTGACAAGCACATTGATTGAACTTGACAATGTCGAGTTTACGAATACCTCTGCCGGAACGACATATGCCGATGCTGTGAATCAGATCTCCCTAAACCTGGAAATTCAGAACTGCAGTCAGGAAAGGCTGACAGTGCGGTCAAGTGGCTTCGCCAGTTTTGCAGCTTCTGTGACTCCGACCGGGAATGGCTCTATCACCGGGATCCTCAGCATTTATGACGGAGGTCTGCAGTTTATGATCCGCGATCTCTATGATGTGGATATGAATGGGTCCCGTTGTTCAGGAAATGGCCTGAACATCAAGGCGTTGAGGGATGCTTTTAACGGCGGCCAAAGCACGGCTCCTTCCGGCACGATCCAAGGTGTTGTGATTTCCGACCGCACTACCAATAATCTCAATGGACAAAACCTCTTTCTTCAGGATGAAAGCGGCGGCATCGTGATCCGTTTTACGGCAGCGCACACGTTTAATCTGGGGGACAAACTTGCAGTGGATGTTTCAGGCCTGGAGCTTTCTGCTTTCCACGGACTGGTTCAACTGAACAATGTCCCACTCACGAATGTGGTGCTTGCCGGTGCTGAAGCACTTCCGGACCCAAGAGTGACCACTGTGAATGATATCCTTGTGAATGCCGCAAACTGGCAGGCCACCCGGCTCACTGTTCTGAATGCCACATTGAGTGGAACGACGTTCGGGGCTGCCGTGACCTTGACAGACGCTTCAGGCTCGATGGTGTTGTATACTTCTACTGCGGCGACATTCGCTGCGAATACACTGCCAACAGGGCAGGTGAGCATCACAGGGTTCTTATCTGAATATGATTCGCCGGAGTTCATTATCAACAGCCCGGCAGATATTACCCAATAGAAGCCAATACTCATGACTTTTAGCCTTTGGCAAGTGTTTGGCCACTGAAGACGTGGCGACTGCCCGGGCGCGCTGCCGACTGAAGACTGCCGACTCCTAACTACATTTGCCCCGTGGCACGCGGTAAAGTCATCCTGGAAGGAGCACGGTTTCAATTGACGATCGAGCGGTTGTGCAGGGAGCTCATCGAAAATTACGGAGACTTCAGCAAAACCTGCCTTGTCGGCATTCAGCAAAACGGAATTCCACTCAGTGCCCGGCTTGCCGGCCGGCTGCAGCAATTATTGCCTGCTGCCCATTGTGAGGTAGGCAAACTCGATGTGACGTTCTATCGCGATGATTTCAGACAGAGAGATAAGGCTCTGGCAGGGAGCAAAACGGAGATGGAGTTCCTCATCGAAGGCAAGAATGTTGTCCTGATCGATGATGTGTTATACACAGGACGGACAATCCATGCTGCGATGTCTGCAATCCAGGATTTCGGCCGGCCTGCCAGGGTAGAGTTGCTTGTGATGATCGACCGCAGATTCAATAGGCACCTGCCCATCCAGGCAGATTATGTCGGCATGGCAGTAGATTCACTGGACGAAGCATACGTGAAAGTAGAATGGAAGGAGAATGATGGAGAGGACTGCATCAGACTTTTTTCTAAGTTGTCATAATCCATGGCGCAGGGAGAACTGAGTACAAAACACATCCTGGGTACCAAATACCTTACCCCGCAAGACATTGCACTCATTTTTGAGACGGCGGATCAATTCAAAGAAGTTATCAACAGGCCAATCAAGAAAGTGCCGTCATTGCGCGATGTGACGATCGCAAACCTGTTCTTTGAAGATTCCACCCGTACCCGGATTTCATTTGAGCTGGCCGAGAAAAGACTTTCCGCCGATGTGGTCAATTTCAGCGCCTCGTCGAGTTCGGTAAAGAAAGGGGAGACATTGCTCGACACCGTCAATAATATCCTATCAATGAAAGTGGACATGATCGTGATGCGCCACCCTGCTCCGGGAGCGCCCATGTTCTTGTCCAGGCATATCGATGCACGTATTGTGAATGCCGGCGACGGTACACACGAACACCCGACACAAGCACTCCTCGATGCGTATTCTATCCGTGAAAGACTCGGTTCTCTGCGCAATGTCAAAGTGGCGATCATTGGTGATATCTTGCATAGCAGGGTTGCACTCAGTAATATTTTTTGTCTGCTGAAGCTTGGTGCGAAAGTCAGGCTTTGCGGACCGCCCACGTTGATGCCGAAACACGTGGAAAAATTAGGTGTGTCTGTGACATATGATGTTCGCGAGGCCCTGCAGTGGTGTGACGTCGCCAATGTGCTGCGTATACAACTCGAGCGGCAGGACCTGCGGTATATCCCTTCACTTCGGGAATATGCGCAGTATTTTGGGGTCACGAGAAATCTTGTCGACAGCCTGAAAAAACCCATCGTCATCATGCATCCCGGCCCAATCAACAGGGGAGTCGAAATCGAGAGTGCGGTAGCGGATTCGCCCGGGCATTCGATCATTTTACAACAGGTGGAAAATGGGGTTGCTATACGGATGGCCGTCCTTTACCTCTTGGCGGACAAGCGTTCCTGAGTATCTCAACTCTGGTGCATCACAAGAAGCGGCCAACGCGTATGCAGGCTGAGGATACGTGTCGTTCCGGGATGCAGGAGTCGCCGGATGATGTTCCGGTGCCGGGTGACCAGGGCGATCATATCGGGGTTGTTCTCATTGGCAAATTCAAGTAGGGCTGGAAGAAGTGGTTTTGATTCGGCATTGACCTCCCTGACATCAAAAGAGAACGATGGGTTTGCACCCGCCGTCAACCGTTCGAGTAACCTGTCACGCAACTTGGAGTAGTCCTCAGTATCCTGGCGGATATGCACAAACTGCAGATGTGCATTCCATGCGGTATTGAACTCAGTGAGTTTCGCCAAAGCACCATTTGTCAGCAATTCCTGGTGAAAGGCCACCATGATCTGTTTCATCCCGTGAAACCGGACATCTCCGGGTACCAGGATCACCGGGACATGGGCATGCTGTGCAATAGCCGATGAGACAGACCCGAAGAGCCTGCGCGCAGGACTGGACTGTCCAAGAGTCCCCGCCACAATGAGTCCCGTCGATGGGTCTTTCGAATAATGTACGACCTGTTGCATCGCATCTCCGATCTCCAGCTCAGTGAGAATGGGCATTCCCTCGTGACCCTCTTCGCGCAATGCATCTGCTGTCTGATCGAGCTGTGACTGCAGCCCCTTTACCAGGGCGGACATATCCACAGGAATGGCATACTGGGCTTCGGAAACCGGAAAATGTACATGGACGAGTTTCAGGCGCATGCCAAGCACCTTCGATACTGCATATGCCCATTTCGCGGCATTGATGGAGTGTGTTGAGAAATCGACAGGGCAGATCACGCATTGTACCCCTTGTTGCAGGATGTAGTCCCGTACTGCTGCGACGACTTCCTCCACACTCGTGTGATCCGGCTTCGTAAAGTTTTTTGAATGGTTGACGCGGATGACGGGCACGCTTTCCAGCCCTTCTGAAATAAAGTCTTCAATATTCTGAACATCCTGTATCCTGTAGTCCACACCTGACTTGTCAAGCTCTTCGATCAGCCTGGACTTCAGGACGTCGTGGGTATACCCCCGCACACCGAATATTTCGATATTGATGGCCATATCTTTTTACAATGACAGCCTTTAAACACCCGGAATACAGTGCAGATCTAAGCGGGGTGATGTGCGTGCACGTGAATCCGTCGTGCCGGGCTATTCTGATGTTGAGCGGTTTTGGAATCCAATGGATGCCCGAGATGGAGATTCAGGCGGATGCCCATCAGGCATGAGAAGAACACCACCAATGCGAGCAACGTCAGCACCCAGTAGCCCGAAAACCCGGCGATCAGTACGATAGCCATCATCAAATAGAACCGCAGGATCAGCGTTCCTACCGAAAGATTAAAGAGTCTCATTTCTTCACAGTTTAAGATGATTGAATATGGGTGCCAAGGTAGTGTGACCGTTTACCGGAAGGCATGATTCGGGTCATAAAGTCGCCTGATCTTCATCATCCCTCCGCGTGCGGCGCCGTGGTATTCTTGTGCGATCAGTATTTTCACGTCTTCAATGGCGACCACAACACCTTCTTCTGCTTTCCACGGAGAGTTTCTCGATGCCGTCATCGAAGGTGCAATCGATTGCATCATTATCATTGACGCACATGGCACGGTCCTTCGATTTAACAAGGCGGCTTCCGAATTGTTTGGCTATACTCCAGAGGAGATCATCGGCCGAAACGTAAATATGTTGATGCCCGAACCGCATATCTCACACCATGAAGAATACATCCGTCGCTATCTCGATACGGGGAAAGCGGCGGTTATCGGTATCGGGCGGGAGGTGGAAGGCGTCAGAAATAATGGGACGAGGATTCCCGTGCGTCTCGCTGTGAGCGAAGTCAAGATCAATGGTGAACACTTTTTTACCGGTGTGCTGCACGATCTTACAGCGATCAAGGAGAGAGAAAGGGAAGTGCTGGAACTGACGCAGGAGCTGGAGCAGAAAGTGAAGGAGCGTACCGACGAGTTGCAAAATGCAATAAATCAGCTTCTGAAAACAAATAAGAAGCTGGAACATGAAATAGCGGAACGCAGTGCGATGGAAGCTGCGTTGCGACGATCTCAGAATGATTTGAAGGAGTCACTGGAAAAAGAAAAAGAGCTCTCTGATCTCAAATCGCGGTTTGTGTCGACGGCCTCACATGAATTCAGGACGCCCCTGAGTACGATTCTGTCATCCGCTGCATTGGTCGGGCGGTATACGCTCACTGAGCAGCAGGACCAGCGTGAAAAACATGTCTCACGGATCAAATCTGCAGTGGGAACGCTAAACACGATCCTGAATGATTTCCTCTCGCTCAGCAAGCTCGAACAGGGCAAAGTGACGTTGAAGCCGGAGGTGGTCCAAATTGGAGACTTCATCCATGCCACAGTAGATGAAATGGATGGTCTGCTCAAGAAGGATCAACAGATATTGGTGCACGACGACACTGCCGGACTCCGGATGATGACAGACCCTGCTGTGTTGAAAAATATTCTTTATAACCTGCTCTCCAACTCCATTAAATATTCAGGCCCCGGCGATATCACATGCCATGCCCGTCATTACGGCGCAGCCCTGGTCATTGATATCGTCGATCAGGGCATCGGGGTTCCTGTTTCAGAACAGAAACACCTTTTCGAACGTTTTTTCCGGGCATACAACTCCACGAATATCCAGGGAACGGGTCTCGGATTGTATATTGTGAACAATTATATCAACCTGCTCGACGGTACTATTGACTTTCAAAGCGAGGAGGGAAAAGGTTCAACTTTCACCGTAACATTACCAATTGATGAATCCCAGTAAGCAAAAAATTCTGGTCGTTGAAGACAACCAGGATGTCCGTGAGAATATCCAGGAGATCCTCGAATTGGCAGGCTACGAAGTAAGTACTGCTGAGAATGGGAAGACTGGTGCGCAAAAGGCGTTACAGGACCACCCCGACCTGGTCCTGTGTGACATCATGATGCCCGAATTGGATGGCTACGGGGTGTTGAGAATTCTGAGTAAGAATGCTGCAACGGCCGGGATCCCATTCATCTTCCTGACTGCCAAAGCTGAAAAAGCGGATTTTCGCAGAGGCATGGGGCTCGGCGCTGATGACTACATCACCAAGCCGTTTGACGACGTAAATTTACTGGATACAATAGAGCTCCGCCTGCGCCGCAGTCAGCGATTGCGCTCGAGTTTTGATGGCACCGAAGAAGGATTACAGCATTTTATTGATGAAGCCAGGGCCCAGGATAGCCTCCTCGCACTGACGGATGACCGCGAAGTCAGAGTGTATGAAAAGCGTGATCTGATTTACAACGAGCGCCAGGTTCCGCACTGGTTGTATTTTATCGTTTCGGGCAAAGTCAAATCCTTCCGCGCCAATGATTTTGGAAAAGAATTGATCACAAAAGTTTCCGGGGCGGGTGAATTCCTGGGAATACTTCCGTTATTGCAAAACCGCAACTATACGGACTCGGCAATGGCCCTGGAGAAATGCGAAGTGCGCCTGATCCCCAGGGAGGACTTCCTGAAGTTGGTATTTTCAAAGAAGGAGGTTTCGGCAAACATGATCAAAGTACTCGCGCGACAGCTTGAGGAGACTGAAACGCAACTGCTGCACATCGCCTACGATGCCGTGCGACAAAAAGTCGCGGGGGCCCTCATCGCACTGAGCGACCAGTACCAGGACGAGGGCGTTGTACGGATCAGCTTGTTGAGGGAAGATATGGCAGGAATTGCGGGAGTAGCTAAAGAAACGCTGATCCGCACACTCTCTGAATTCAGGGACGATCATGTCATCGAAATTGATGGGAATGATATTGTCATCAAGGATGCCCAGGCGTTAAAGAGAATTCTGCAATAGCAGAGACGTCCGGGAATCCAGAGACCAAAGCGCTGCATATGAATCGGCACACAGTCACAAAAGTCAATATTACGCGGCCATGAAAATCAACCAAACAACGACACTCGCGGAAATTCAGACTGCATTCAGCCATGCTTTCCGGTATTTGCGTATTGAATTTTATCGCACACATCACGAGTCCGGTGAAGGGACTTCGAACAGGGAGAAAATACAGGTTGACCAGACTGTCGGTGAAGCGGGGAAGATCACCTCATCCAGCAACCTGGATTTTGACGGATCATCCTTGATCAGCGCTTTCGAACATCTCCTGGAGAAGGAGTATGGTCTTCACGCACAGGTATTCCGGCGTTCCGGCAATCTCTGGCTACAGACGACAACTACGGATCACTGGACTCTCGATGAAGCGAATCGCAAAGGAGGCCATTCGAAGGAGCTGTTTGAAGAACAACACGAGGAGTGAAACCCGGTCAGATTCCCGCAGAATAGTAACGACAGCTATCGGGCTATCAATCATTTGTTTGCCGATCCAGATATTGTGCTCATGCCAGTCCGGTGTATTCCTGCTGATATTTTTCAAATCCTGGAATTCGATAAGATCCTGGATCATCTCCGTGCCTACTGTCATGGCCCGGCAGCAGAGAAGCTGAGCGCTCGGATTATCCCGGAGACCCATCACGGAAAAATATTGGAAGAACTGCAGCGTGCCCACGAGGCACAGCGTATTCTCGAACACGGCGGGACATATCTCACATCCCGTTATGAAAGTCTCGAAGAAATTCTGAAGCGTCTTTCAGTGCAGGACTTTGTATTGGATGTCGAAGAGATCCTGAGTATCCGCAGGATACTGGAACGCGTTTCAGAGATCCGGACATTTTTCAACAGCGAACGGAGTGCAACATATCCCGGGCTTGGATCTGTGGCAAAGCAATTGAACAATCCTTCATTATTGCTCAAGGCCATTGGCAAGATCATGGATCAGGAAGGAAATATCCTTCCCGATGCCTCAAAGGCGCTGATCAGGATCACACAGGATATCCGGCACGCACAGCATCAGGGTGACATCGTCTTCCAGCAACTGATCCGGCAATACGTCACAAAAGGATGGCTGGCCGATACCCAGGAAAGTGTTCGCAATGAACGACGGGTGCTGACCGCAAAGGCAGAATACAAGCGGCAGATCCGTGGAATTCTCCATGACCAGTCCGCCTCCGGCAAGACGGTGCTGATTGAGCCGGAGGAAATGATCGGGCTGAACAATGATGTTTTTGATTTACGCGCCGCATATCAGGCGGAAGTGCGTCGCTTGCTTCGGATGCTCTGTGACTTTCTCAGGGAGCATATTGATGTTCTTGGCAACGATGAAATCGTCGTCGCCGAGATGGATTTGCATCTTGCAAAAGGACATCTGGGCAAAGCCATGCATGCGCAGGTCCCTGTTCTGGAAGATGCACCGCGACTGGGAATACTTGCGGGATATCATCCCTTATTGTTGTTGCGGAATACAGGCACTGGGAAAAGGACTGTTCCGTTTGATCTCGACCTCAGGGCACCAAACCGTATCTTACTGCTGAGTGGTCCCAATGCAGGAGGGAAGTCCATTCTGATGAAGGCTGTCGGCCTGTTACAGCTTATGGTACAGTCGGGCATCCCTGTACCTGTGTCGCCGGATGCTGTCTTCGGCATTTTTGATCAGATCTCTGCATCCCTTGGGGATCACCAGTCTATTGAGAATGATCTGAGCACCTATAGCTCTAAACTCGGGGAAATGCGCGATTGTCTGGAACATGCAGGTGATCGATCACTTGTCCTCATCGATGAATTTGGCGCAGGTACAGATCCAAGACTGGGAGGCGCCATCGCCGAAGGAATACTCGAAGCGCTCTGCAGTCGTCACGTCTTTGGCGTCATTACTACACATTACTCTGAGCTGAAGGTATATGCATACCGCAAGCGTGGTATCGTGAACGGTGCGATGGTTTTCGACAAAGCCCAGATGGCACCGACGTATGAGCTCAGGATCGGGAAACCCGGCAGCTCATTTACGTTTGAAATGGCGCGGTTGTCAGGGTTGCCCGTCGATGTGCTGGACTATGCGGCACAAAAATCACAGGGACAGAATCTGCGGGCAATGGAGGAATTGCTTGCCGATCTCGAGCATCAAAGAGCACGTCTTGACCATGCATTGAAACTTGCCGAGCAGCGCAATCAACAACTGGATCAACTCGTGCAGTCGTATGAGCGCGTACAAAATGACCTGACGGCGCAGCGGTACCGCTTACGCCTGGAGCAAAAGGAAAAAGATTATGCGCATCTCTCCAGGATACACCAGGAGTTGGAAAAAACTGTCAGGACTCTGCGCGCAGAGAAGGATATGGCATCGGCGCAGGAAAAAGTGCGGGAAGTGCGTTCGTTACAATCCCAGGCCCAGGAAGAGATCAAAGCGCTGAATGACACATTGAACACGCAATTCCCGAGGAGTAAGCTTCCGTTGAAAGAAGGTGACAATGTCCGGATTTACAACGGGACACAAACCGGCCGGATCGAACGCATCCAAAAAAACATCGCTACCGTGATCATGGGTCAGATGCGTATTGATATTCCTCTTGGCGATCTCGTGCCTACGGGTGAGCCACTGGATATCAGATCTGAAAGGTCCGTGCGGACAGACACAGAGGTCCAGGAACATTTTGATCCGCGACTCGATCTGCGTGGGATGCGACCTGGAGAAGCCCGTGATCTGTTGGAGCGATTTATGGATATGGCCCTCATCACCAATGCCGGAGTGGTACAGATCATCCATGGCAAAGGCACCGGCGCATTGCGGAAAATGGTCATGGAGAAACTCCGTGAATACCCCGTCAAAAACATCTTACAATCCACGGATCAGCACGGCGGAAGCGGAATGACTGAAGTCACCCTGTAAATCAACCTTGGTGTCTTATCTCTGGCACATAAAAAGGCTTTTTACGTGTCAGTCTGACTATCAGTCCGTTATAATTGAGAAATCTTTGCGTGCACTGCGCCCAGTGCCACAGACTTTTTACCTTTGCCGACCTTTTTTTACAAAACAGAGTTATGGCAGGAAACCGTACATTGACAATGATCAAACCGGACGCGGTGGCTGCAGGGCATGCTGGGGCGATTCTAGCGCAAATTGAAGAAGCCGGTTTCCGCTTTGTCTCAATGAAACTGACCCGGCTGTCGAAAGCGAAGGCGAGCGAATTTTATCTCGTCCATCGTGAACGTCCCTTTTACCAGGAATTGGTAGAGTTTATGTCTTCTGGTCCGATTGTGGCAGCCATCCTGGAGAAGGAAAATGCCGTCGAAGAATTTCGCAAGCTGATTGGAGCGACAGATCCGAAACAGGCAGAACCCGGAACGATCCGGGCGCTCTATGCAGAGGATGTCGGCAAAAATGCCATCCATGGCTCGGATAGTGATGCCAATGCAGCGATCGAGGGTGCGTTTCATTTTGCGGGAGTAGAAATGTATTAAACGGCGTCCCTGTTGGGAATGAGTTACAGGAATCTTTCAGTACAGCAGTTTAAGAACAAGAATTTGAACAGACTTCCCGATATCGCTTCAGTGCGCAATTTGCTTGCAACGCCACGACGTATTGCCGTGCTTTCGCACAGGAATCCTGACGGCGATGCGATCGGAGCTAGCCTTGCGATGCGGGACTTTCTCAATCTGACCGGGCACGAAACTGTCACAATACTGCCTAGTGACTGGCCATACGTATATGGGTTTCTCAAGGGTATACAGGATATCCTCATTTATGACAGGGATCGTGAACACAGCCTTCAGGCGGTAAAGGATGCTGACATCATCATCCTGCTGGATCTCAATATGATAGATCGGATTGATGAATTGGGCCCTGCAGTCTCGGTATCTGACGCCTTCAAGCTTCTGATTGATCATCACCTGGATCCGGAGGAAGGTATTGCAGACTGGATGCTCTCTGAGCAGACCGCGAGTTCTACATCAGAACTTGTCTATGTCTTCTTTGAAATGCTGGGGATGCAAGAACGTGTCACAAAGGAGATCGCTGAGGCATTGTTTACCGGTATTATTACTGACACAGGGTCATTTCGTTTCGGCACCAATCCAAGGGTGTTCAGGATCTGTGCCGCGTTGAAAGAAGCAGGTGCAGATGACTATCGCCTCCAGAATCTGATTTACAACAGCCTTACCGAAAAGCAACTGCGCCTGATCGGACATTGTATTGCCCATCGCCTCGAGATCCTTCCGGAATACAAGACAGGGGTCATGTATCTGACACAAGAAGATTTCAAGGAATATGGTATTGGCAGGGGTGATACCGAAGGCATTGTCAATTACATTCTGATGATACGTAGTATACGGATCGCTGTATTTATTACAGACCAGGGCAATGTGGTGAAGCTTTCATTCCGGTCCAAGGGGAATATTTCCGTACAGGAGCTGGCGCGGGACTATTTTGGCGGTGGCGGTCATCGCAACGCGGCAGGTGGCGCCAGTAAAAAAAGCCTTACAGAAGTGTTGCAGGAGCTGAAAGAAATTCTTCCCATATATCTGGAGCAGCAGGGGTTTATCTCTGCGAAGACTCCCTTGACAGATCAATCATAAAAAAAACTGATATCGATGAAACACATATTGTCAGTGTCGCTGTGCCTTTGCGCATTGCTGGCTTGCCAGGAAATGCAATCGCAAAAGGAGATCGTCCAAAAGACGAAATCCGGATATCGCTATGAAATATTCAAGGATGTTCCGGGTCCCGTGCTGAAGGCTGGAAACTTCGCTTTGATCCACGCCAGACTGGCCCATGGTGATTCCACCCTGTCGGACACGCGGATCAATCCAGGTCGTCCGACAACGGTGAAAATCGAAGAATTGAGCGAACGACGGAAAAGCAGCTCTGGACCAGTGCAGGATTTATTGGAATTGCTGAGTGTTGGCGATAGCGCCCGATTGTATTATCCTATTGACTCGTTTAAAATGAAACCTCAGAGACTGAAAGACTATAAGGAAGTCACTTACGACATCAAGGTCCTGGACGTTTTCAATACAGAAGAAGACATGAAGGCATACTATGCTGCTGAACGTGCCAAAGCAGATTCAGTGCGCTCGGATATGCAAAAACAGGAGGCCGATGTCGCCGACTTGATGACCAAATTTTATAATGACTATAAGAGCGGGAAACATGAGGACTGGAAGACGACAGAATCCGGCCTCAAGTATACCATCCTCACGAAAGGCGGTACTGGCGTCAAAGCGCACATCGGTGATGTTGTCCATACTCATTATTACGGCATCTTTGAAGCCGACGGAAAGCCGTTTGACAGTTCCTACCATCGAGGAGAGACATTGGACTTTGCTGTCGGCAAAGACCCTATGATCAAAGGTTTTGAAGAGGCATTCCAGATCCTCGAAAAAGGCGATAAAGCCATCCTGCTGATCCCCAGTAATCTGGCATATGGCAGCCAGGGATATGGCGACGCGATCCCCCCGAACTCCGCATTATTCTTTTACGTTGACCTGATCGGTGTCGGTGATCTTCAATAAACACTTACTGTTATTGACAGGGCTGAACAACAAAAAACAAGTAAATGACTACAGAACAATTTAAAGCACTCCAGGCGCGTGCGGATGTCTTAAGGAGGTATCTTTGACATCGACACACGGAAACATCAACTGGAGGAGAAAGAACAGCTAGCGCTCAATCCGAATTTCTGGACAGAGCCTGAATCTGCACGGAAAGTGATGTCGGAGGTGAAGACCCACAAACACTGGATATCAGAATACAACACCGTCCGGGAAGCGCTGGATGAGATCGAAGTATTGACGGAGTTTCAGGCGAGCGGAGATGTTACTGAAGAAGAGATCGAACGGAAATATCAGAAAGCGCTGGAGACCATTGATGATGTAGAATTCCATTCGACCCTCAACAAGACTGAAGATGAATTCTCTGCGATCCTTGAGATTAATGCCGGTGCCGGAGGTACCGAAAGCTGCGATTGGGCTGAGATGCTCCTGCGCATGTATATCATGTGGGGAGAGAAGTGGGGATACAAAGTGTCCGAACTGTGGCGGCAAAATGGAGATGTTGCGGGTATCAAATCGGCAGGCCTCGAAATCGATGGCGAATATGTCTACGGCATGCTGAAAGGAGAAAATGGCGTTCACCGTCTTGTGCGTGTGAGCCCTTATAACGCGCAGGGGAAACGGATGACGAGTTTTGCATCTGTCTTTGTGCACCCTCTGGTAGACAATACGATCGAAGTAGATCTCAATCCTGCAGACCTTGAATGGGATACCTACCGCTCCAGTGGTGCCGGTGGACAACATGTCAATAAAACAGAGACTGCCGTACGGGTCAAACACATGCCTACGGGCATCGTGGTCGAATGTCAGCAGGAACGCTCCCAGCATATGAACAAAGACAAGGCACTTCAGATGCTCAAATCCAGGTTGTACGAACTGGAACTGGAAAAACAGCGTGCTGAACGGGAGAAGATCGAGGCTGGTAAAATGAAAAATGAATGGGGCTCTCAGATCCGCAGCTATGTACTCGACGACAGACGCGTCAAGGACCACCGAACGCAGTACCAGACGGGCAACACAGACGCCGTGCTCGATGGCGAGATCGATGGATTCCTGAAAGCATATCTGATGTGGGGGAAGAATTGATTTTCAATTCGTAATTCTTCAATACTCTCATTTGCCAATATGAAACGGTGGGGTCGCCGGTATGCCGCATATCCGGAAGCAGGCCGCAATTTTTAAGGCGAGCCTTTTGGCGGGATGTGGACCAGCTAATGTCTGTATTTAGTTTGGGGCGTCCTTTGCTTTTCCTGCCAGATCTAACACAAACGCCCACTCCATGGCTGTCTCATGCAGGCGCTCAAAACGGCCTGAAGCTCCACCATGGCCGGTCTCCATATTGCAGTACAGCAGCAGTGGATTGTGATCGGTTTTTAATGCGCGAAGCTTGGCTACCCATTTTGCAGGCTCCCAGTACTGAACCTGGCTGTCGTGCAGACCTGTTGTCACCAGCATGGCCGGGTAGTCTTTGGGCTCTACATTGTCATACGGCGAGTACGACAGTATGTAGTTGTAAAACGCACTGTCCGCCGGATTCCCCCATTCATCAAATTCGCCGGTCGTCAGAGGGATACTTGTATCGAGCATCGTCGTGACGACATCTACAAAGGGGACTGCAGCAATGACACCTTTCCAGAGGTCGGGGCGCATATTGACAACGGCGCCCATCAGCAATCCTCCGGCGCTGCCGCCGAACGCAAACAGGCCATCACGCGCTGCATACTTCTGGTCAATCAAATACTGGCCACAATCGATAAAATCCGTAAACGTGTTTTTCTTCTTGAGCAGCCTGCCATCCTCATACCATTGCCTGCCCATCTCTTCCCCGCCTCTGATATGTGCAATGGCAAAGACAAAACCCCTGTCCAGCAATGTCAGCCGTGTATGGTTGAATGAAGGATCCATACTTGCGCCATAAGAGCCATATCCGTAGAGCAGACAAGGCTCCGATCCATCGATGGGGGTGTCTTTCCGGTAGACCAGCGAAATGGGCACCTGTGCACCATCGCGGGCGGTGGCAAAGATCCTTCGGGATGTGTAGTGTGCAGGATCGAATCCCCCAAGGACCTCCGTTTGTTTGAGCAGCGTCTTCTGGCGGGTATTCATATCATAGTCATAGACTGTCGGGGGGGTGGTCATGGATTGGTATGCAATCCTCAACGTATCGGTATCGAGCCGGAAGTTGTTGGTCGGATATGCTACATATGCATCTTCTCCAAAGTCGATATCGTGATCCGTGCCGTCATTGCCCAGGACGCGCAGCGTACGGATGCCTTTTATCCGCTCAGACAATACAAGATAATCGTCGAAAACATCGAGATCTTCAAGAAGGACATCCGGGCGGTGTGGAATAAATTCCTTCCAGTACTCTTTTGCCGTCTGCTGTTCGGAGCACTGCATCAACCTGAAATTTTTAGCATCGAGATTGGTGATGACATACCATTGATCATTGGCATGGTGTATCCTATATTCAAGACCCCGTTCACGGGGTTGAAATACCCTGAACGTCCCTGTTGGATTGTCTGCCTCCAGGATCCTGAACTCCGTGGTCAACGTCTGAACTGAGCCCTGTACGAGATATTTCTTCGATTTTGTTTTATACACGAATGGATAGAAAGACTCATCCGTTTCGTGCCAGATCATAACGTCCTGCGCAGGGTCTGTGCCGAGCGTATGCCGCCAGATCTTCTCCGGTCGGAGCGTTTGCAGGTTCTTTGTAAGATAAAACACCGTCTTGTTGTCATTGGCCCAGACAGCGTAGCCGTCAGTATTGGGGATCGAATCGGAGGAGAGTTCACCGGTAATCAGGTTCTTAAACTTCAGGGTATAGATCCGCCGGCTGAGTGTGTCCTCGCTGTATGCAAGCAATGTATTGTCCGGACTGACAGCAAGATCACCTATTGTATAATAGTCGAAACCTTCGGCCAGAACATTTACATCGAGCAGAATTTCCTCCTGCGCACCCACGGAATCTTTACGGCGCAGGTAGACCGGATATTCCCTGCCCTCCTCGTATCGCGTGCTGTAGAAATAACCATTGTCAAAGTAAGGGACCGACATATCTGTCTGCTTTATCCGGCCTTTTAGCTCTTCAAACAGCTTTTCCTGATATTGTTTGAGGTGAGACATGACGCCCTTCCTGTAGCTGTTTTCTGCTTCCAGGTATGTAAGCACATCGGGGTTTTCCCGTTCATTCAGCCAATAGTAGTCGTCAGTGCGAGTCTGTCCGTGGGCAGTCAGTGTTTTCGGGTGCCGGGGTGCGACAGGTGCGGTGAGGGCCAGTACGTGCCGATACATTTGACTTTCCATGGTCGGAGGATTCTGATGATTCCCACATGCTCCAAAGACAATAAGGGAACAGAGCAGGCAGACAAGATGCGTATTCAAAGAATCTGAGGTTATTCTCATGAAGAGCGGCCGAAGATACTGTAACAAGTCGAATCAGGAGCCGGAACAGTCGGGATCACTAAATCCCGGTGGGGGCGCGCTACTTTCATTATGTTTACTCCCTTATCGTCCCTACCTAAATACTTCTGCAAGTGTGAGGCTGAAGACGTCCTATAGACAAATTTTCATACTCTCTCTTCCTATCATGCTGGGAAGTGCGGTGCAAAACATTGTCGCGCTGACGGACAGTATCTTCCTATACCACCTCAGCGAAACGGACTTTGCGGCGATTGGATTTGTAGGTGTGTTTTACCTGGTTATCGCAGCCATCGGGTTCGGATTTTCCAAAGGTGGCCAGATCATGATTGCGCGCCGTGCGGGAGAGGCTGATTCAGAGGGAGTGGGGAAAAGCTTCTATGCGATGCTCTATTTCTCCGTGCTGTTGGCGATTGCGATGTTTTTTTTCATGCAGCATGGCGCGCCCTATATCTTTCGATTTTTCGTGCAGTCGCCTGCGATCTACCAGAAGAGCCTCGCTTATCTGGAGCCGCGCAGCTATGGCGTTTTCTTCAGCTATCTCGGAGTGTCGCTGATCGCATTATATACGGGCATCGCGAGGACAGCCTTTATCATCGTAGATACTGTTGTATTGGCCGTCGTCAATGGGATTCTGAATTATGTGCTGATCTACGGGCATTTGGGACTACCGTCGATGGGCATTGCCGGGGCAGGATTGGCCAGCACAATCGCTGAGGGGGTCGCGTTTACGGTATTCATTGTATACATGCTATCGGATAGATATATCCGCAGATTCCGGCTGTCGGTACTGCCGCCGATCCGGCTGAAAATGATCGGACAATTGCTATCCCTTTCAGCTCCGGTGGTCATTCAGAATATCGTCGGACTGGGAAGCTGGTTTGTGTTTTTCGGCTTGATCGAAAATATGGGAGAACATGCCCTGGCAGTATCCAATGTCGGACGCATCGTCTATCTCATCCTCAGCATTCCGGTCTGGGGTTATGCGACAGGAATCAATACCATTGTGAGTCACTTTATCGGCATGCAAAAGCGACAGGCTGTGGTACCGCTGATCCTGAAGACGGCGAAGATCACATTGGCTACGACCATGGCGATTGCGCTGCCTGTCGCCCTGTTCCCGAAGATTTTTTTATACCCATTGTTTGGCGGCACGGATTACCAGATCCTGACAGATGCGCGACCGCTGCTCTTGCTGTTGGTCGTGATCCTGGGCCTGTTTTCATTCGGAGGAATTTATTTCAATGGGCTTACGGGCACCGGGGCGACAGGTCGTGCACTGTTCGTCCAGCTCATTTGTACTGCGGCATACCTGATCTATGTATTGATTGCGGTGCAGGTGGTTGGGGCGAGTCTCCTGTGGGTATGGGGTGCGGAAATCTGCTACTGGATCGTCGCGTTGGCACTGACACATTGGTTTCTATTCTCGCGAAGCTGGTATGGTACGGAGGTATAATCGGTACATATGGGAAGGCCGGGAGCGCGGTGGCGTTGAAATGGATCTGTTGCAGCTCCCGGGCATGCAGGCAGATATGACCTCAATCATAGGTTCGGGTGATCATTCTCATTCGATGCCCTTGCTTAGCCTGATACTTTTGGATTTGCTAAATTATCAGCAATTATCGTGATTCAGTATTTTCGATTGAATTCTATGAGAAACAAAGTGGACCATCTGTTGAAGATCATGCTCGGGACAGCCTTATTGTTTGCAGTTGCCTGCAAGTATGATGACGTCCTTCCCGTAGAGCCGGATCCCGGAATCCAGATCAGTTTTAACGATGATATCGTTCCGATTTTCAATGCCAGCTGCAATCTTTCCGGCTGCCATAACGGATCGGGTCATGCTCCGGATCTACGGCCGGACAAGGCCTATCAATCCCTGTGGGACGGAGGGTACATTGATACACTAATGCCCGACAACAGTGCTCTCTATTTGTGGATGTCAGGGTCAAAAGGGATTCCTATGCCTGTGGAAGGAGTGAATGCCGGTTATGTTTCTACAGTGCTTCAATGGATTAACCAGGGAGCATTGGAGAACTGAAAAAAATTTGTAAAATCATCGCACAATGAAATCCAATGTGGAGCGTCGGTTCTTAAAAAATATCAGCCTGTTTTTTCTGTTGACCGGATGGGCGTTTCAACTCGTGGCACAGGAAGAGGCAGAGCACACAGTCGACAATCGCCCGGTGAAAAATATGTTTGAAAGCATATGGATCATTGAAGATCAAACCGTCGTGGTGCCATACAAGGGGACATTTGAATTTGACATCCAGCACCGTTTCGGACTGGTGAAGAATGGGTATGAGGACTTGTTCGGGTTGTATGCACCGAGCAATATCAGGCTGGGTTTTGGATATGTGCCTTTTGAAAACCTGATGATCGGATTTGGTATTGCCAAGGCGAATCTTACGTGGGATCTGAACGCGAAATATGCCATCATGCAGCAGTCCCGGTCGGGAGGTACCCCGCTCAGCATAACGTATTACGTGAATGCCGCAATTGACACCCGGGACAAGGGTTTTTTTACCAATCCCGACGCACTCGTCACGGCGGACAGGATCTCGTATTTCCACGAATTGATGGTGGCCAGAAAATTTACGGATAAATTGTCCGTACAAGTTGCGGGCAGCCTGTCACATTTCAATACTGTAGATGCAGTAAAGACCCCGGAAAATACTGTCGTGGACCGCTGGAAGAATGATCACATCGCTGTCGCCCTTGCCGCGCGGTACAAGTTTGCCCCGTGGATCAGCGTGATCGCGGATTATGATCAGCCAGTGACACAGCATGAAATCCTCAACCCCCAACCAAATATCTCCTTTGGCGTGGAGCTCACTACAAGCGCACATCAGTTCCAGATTTTCGTAAGCAATTATAATAGCCTTGTTCCTCAACGGAACAATGTGTTCAACAACAACAATTTTGGTGATGGTGATATCCTGATTGGATTCAACATGACAAGACTATGGAACTTTTGATTTCCGTTATTCATATATGACAAGCTGAGTGATATGAAACAATCATCTGATCAAAACAAAAAATCGCGCCGGAGATTTTTATCTCTTGGATTTCTGGGTGGCGCTGCGCTGATTTCAAAACCTGCCAGTGCAGCAATTCCCGAATCTGATGACGAACTGGTTCCGATGCTGACGCCGGATGGCAAGCTGGTAAAGGTACGCAAGGACGTGCTGGAGCGTGCCCAAAATCGTCAACCCGCGCGCAATGAAGATATTCTGAAATGGTCCAAAGCCATAGATAAATCTGAGTGATATTATGGAAACGATTGAAGAAAACGGCAACGCCAATCCACGTAGAGACTTTCTCAAAGTGGGAGCCTTGGGTGTCGCGGCCGCCGCGTGCGGCAGTGCAGTGTGCTCCTGCGGAAAACACCAGCCTGAAGCGGGAGAAAAGGTCAAGCTGCTTTCCCCCGAAGGAGAACTGGTGGAGATTGATTCGGCACATCTGAGACATGTGCATCTGCACAAGACTGTAGCAGTTTCCAAGGAAGAGGCCCGGCAGGGAATTCCCGGCAGGAAGTTCGTGATGGTCATCGATCTGGCGAAATGTAGAAATGCCCGCAAATGTGTTGCGGCCTGCCAGAAAATGCATTACCTGCCTGAGGACAAGGAGTGGCTCCAGGTGCGGCTGATGCAGGACAGTCCTGATGCGGCACCGTATTGGTTCCCAAAGACATGCTTTCATTGCGACAATCCGCCATGTGTGAAGGTATGCCCGGTGAACGCGACGTTTAAACGTCAGGATGGCCTCGTATTGATCGACAATGACAGGTGCATCGGATGCAAGTTTTGCATGGCAGCATGTCCGTATTCCACCCGCGTCTTTAATTGGTCGGAGCCGGATTTGCCTGAAGAGGTGAAAGAACTTCCGTATTCACCGGAGACCAGTGTGCCTTCCAAAGTCGGGACAGTAGAGAAATGCGACTTCTGCCCGGATATGGCACGCCAGGGGAAACTGCCGGATTGTGTGACTGCATGCCCCAATGGTGTCTTCTACTTCGGTGATGAAAATGAAGATGTTGTCACCAACGGAGACGAGACGGTGCGCTTCAGCCAGATCATCAAGGATCGCGGCGGTTATCGTTACGCTGAGGAACTGGGACAGAACCACGTGTCTGGTATCTCCCTCCGCGGTGACCGGATCTTCCCTGTGGAAAGGGGACTGGAAGATCTGCCGGAAAAGATCAAGGAAAGGTACCCTAAAGCCATTGTGGATAAAATCGAAGGGACAACCGAATAAGACAAATTCTTCGGAATGGAGTTCCGGAGGTAAATAGCCAGTGTAAATCAAATGAGAATATCAGAAACAGGTAGCGAAATCCTCAGAACATTTGCCCCACAATTGGAACGTACGAGCGTGCGTGAGAAGATTTGGATTGCGTTTTTGTTGGCCGTGATGGGCGTTGGAGCGTATGCATTGTATCTACAGGTTACAAAGGGCCATACGGTTACGGGAATGCGTGACAATGTCGTTTGGGGAATCTACATCGCGAATTTTATTTTTTTTATCGGGATCAGCTATGCCGGTGCTGTGATCTCCGGATTGCTGCACCTGTTGAAAATAGAATGGCGAAAACCCATTATCAGGATCGCAGAATTGATCACGGTGATTGCAACCATTATCGGCCCGCTCTACATTCTCTTGTGTGTAGGGCGGCTGGACAGGCTGGATCATCTCGTGCTGTATGCACGACTCCAGTCACCGATTACATGGGACGTTCTGGCGATCACTACCTATCTCGTTGGCAGTCTCATCTTTCTCTATCCGGCTGCCATCAAGGACTTTGCGATCTATAGGGATAGCGCGATGTTGCGGTTGTCAAAATGGAAGAGAGCGATATTCCGCTTCCTGGCATTAAATTATGATGATCACCCGGGCCAGCGGCGCAAGATCCATATCTCGATGAACCTGATGGCCATTATGATTATTCCTTTGGCCATCATCGTCCACTCCGTACTTCTCATGGATTTTCGGAATGACGCTTCGGCCGGGCTGGCACAGTACTATTTTTGGACCGTATTTCGTCCTGGCGGCGATTTATTCGGGGACAGGAGTGCTTATTATGGCACTTTGGTTTTTCCGCAAGATCTACAAGCTGGATGCATTTATTGTTGACAAGCACTTCACATATCTCGGGTACATCATGCTGGTGCTTGCGGCTGGATACGGTTACTTTACATTTTCGGAATACCTCACAGACTGGTACGGCTCGGAAACCTGGACGGTACGGTTGATTGACAAGCTCTTCAGTTGGTCTGAGTACGGGCCACTATTCCTCTTTACAAGTGTCGGTGGTATTCTATTGCCGATCATTGTGGTTGCTGTTCCAAAATTGAGAAAGCCCGGATTGATTACAATCGCCGCGGGCATTATGGTATTGGCGATGTGGGTCAAGCGTTATCTTATTATTGTTCCAACCCTGGAGACACCATTACTGCCTATCGAAGATATCCGTCCGGAATACGTAAAATATTCAATCACATGGGTGGAATGGGCTTTATCATTGAGTGGTATTGCTTTCTTTTTATTGTTGTTTACCCTCGCCACGAAATTTATGACGATGATT
This sequence comes from uncultured Bacteroidota bacterium, assembly GCA_963746925.1. GTDB lineage: Bacteria > Bacteroidota > Bacteroidia > Chitinophagales > Saprospiraceae > DATDQA01. The sequence goes on along the minus strand of CAVVDK010000013.1, from coordinate 366,216 downwards.
CCGGTGTCTGAAATGGCGACATGGACAGCTCAGAAAAATATCGAAAACGTCATGACGGCCATGAACATCAGAATATTCATATCCGGGTTGTATCGTTATTCCCTGGGAATCCTGACCGTGTTCATGCTATTGCCGGGAGTAACGGCTCTCAAAGCGCAGGACGACCAGGCCGGAAAGGAACTGGCGCGTTCCAGAATGAGCCTTTCTGCAAATCAATATCCGGATCACTCAATTTCGCTGGAAGGATTGCTGCGGGCAAGGGTCGAAGGAGTATACCAGAAGATCCCGGGAAAGCAGGTGAAGTTTTATCGTGTGGATTCCGAAGGCAAAGAATCCTTGCTGGGTGGAGCGGAAACAACGGAGAAAGGTGTTGCAACACTTGAAATTAGGACTATTGGGCTGAAACCGGATGGTGAAGGATATCTTTCCTTCGTAGCGCGCTTTGCCGGCGACGATGCAATGACTGAAAGCGAATCAGATCTGCGCTTACGTCCTGCTGAGCTCGTAGTAAAACCAGTGACGCATGATAGCGTCTATGCCCTTGATTTGACAGCATCTGCCGAAACTCCGGAGGGAAGACAACCCATTGCCGATGCTACGGTCTCTGTATATGTCAAGCGGATGTATAGTTCACTGAAAGTAGGAGAGGGCTCAACTGATGAGAATGGCCACGCAGAAGTTGAGTTGCCCAATGATCTGCCTGGCGATCAGTTTGGCAATCTGATAATCACCGCGCGCATAGATGAAACAGAAGACTATGGAAATCTCGTTGCCACAATGACCCAGGAGTGGGGTACTCCTGTTTCCAGGAAGATTAAGGAATTGCCTCCGGCATTGTGGAGCCCACATCCGCCGACATGGATGTTTGTGACATTTTTAATCCTGATGGGAACAGTATGGGGTCACTATATCGTTATTATGTTTGAATTGGGCCGGGTAAAACATGAAGGAAGAGTCAAAGCTGAACACCCTCATTCGGAGCCAGCCATATCGAAATGAGAACATTGAATAGAGCCGGAATTCATACTTTTGTTCAAGTCTGTATCTGTAGAATCCAAAAATTAAGCAAATATGAAAATCAAAATTTTGTCAGCGTTCATTGGGGTTACCGGGGCGCTGATTGGACTGGCATTCATGGTGGATCAAAATCCCAAGCCATGGCCGGTTCCGGATAATTATAAGACCATGAAGAATCCGGTGACATTCGACAAGAATGCCGCTGCGGCCTTATATACCACACACTGCAAGTCCTGCCATGGAAAGGAAGGATTGGGCGATGGGCCAAAGGCCGCACAGCTTGACACACCTTGTGGTGACTTAACCACTTCGGAATTTCAAAAACAGAGTGACGGTGCGATTTTCTATAAAACACTCGAGGGAAGAGGAGATATGCCGTCATTCAAGAAAAAGATACCAGACGAAGAAGACATCTGGCAGTTGGTGCACTATCTGCGCACCCTGGCTGAATAAAACGCAAGCCGAGTGTTGAGACGCTTCCTTCCGAAAGACATGAGTCCCGGAGCAATAGATTTGTCGATGCGTGAGGGTAGAGCGTGAATGACCTGTATCACAGAGCGATCAGGTTCGTGTTATGACGAAAACACCCTACCGATTTCCGGTATACACGACAATTCTGTTCGTTAGTCTGGGGCTGGCCGTTGCAGGAATTGCAATAAACTATCAGAAGGGATTTCAAAGGCATCTCTTTCTCGTGGCAGGCGCTCCAGAGGATATGACACAGTGGAGTGCGGATCAGGATAGTACGATCCATCCACATGTTCGGAAGATCACCACCTTGCAACTGGATAGCCTCTCAATTGCCGCACATCGACCGAACTATATGTTGCAGATCTGGGAAGCAGATTCAGCGAATACCGGCTTACACAGACGGTTACCTTCCGGATGGCATTTCATTGATGAGTTTCCGCTGGAGGAGATGAAGATCAGGGCTGTGCCAGGGACGGACTTTCGGTTCCGTCTCAGCGCGTTTTATCCTGATTTCTATTTCTCCTATAGTTACCCGGAAAACACAGATACGATCCCGCCGAGATCTCCGGGGATTACCTTAGATCTGCATACTGATTCGGGAGAACAAATCGTGACTTTGCGTTCTGACCAACCGGCAAGAAACAAGCTCGGTGATGTATTGAATCTGGGTGTTGTATTCGAATTTTACTGGGAAATACCACCAGACACTCTGTTGCGTATCGGACGTGGACTGAATGTACATCAACACCGCATTCTGTTCTCCGGCAAAGAGCGTCTGCTCTATGATCTGTCGGGAGATACATTGCAATCCCGGGAGCTTGGCAAGGATGTCTTTTACGGGATTCCCGGCAAGCAAGATGCAGGGTTTACAATTGTCGAACTATTTCCCGATATCGCATATCTGAAGGCGACTCCTGCGAGCCGGGGGGATTCGGTACTCAATCCCGTCGCCAAAGTTGATGTCTGGAAGGTTGGTGAACGCTACAGGGAGGTGTTTTTATATCCTGACCAGAACGGCCTGCGCGCGGGCGACTATGCGCTGCCGGGGTTGCCACTCCGGATCGCGCTTGGATTGTCGGAAAGAGATGCCTTACATCACTGCCGCTGTACCCTGGGATTGTCGAACAGCAATGGGGACAAGCTACGCTCGATGCCGTTGATGGATGGCAATACAGGAAGGGTGAATGGATACCTGCTGCGGCTTACGGGATGCCGCGGATTCCCAGTCAAAGAAGCCAGGATAACCGTGACACGCAAGCCAGGCAGGACCCTGATGATCCTCGCCATACTTCTTGCCTTGATCGCCACCGGCCTGCAACTTTGGGACAAAACAGGGGGCAGCCTTAAGGTGTGATTTACTAACTTGGGCAATTGATGAAGGTCACATGCGCTGCTGACTCTTGTCATCGTGGAGGATTGTGATAAGCGGGATTTTTAAGGCGTCAATTTTGAAAGAATGAGTTCATTTGAAAAACAAAAAAACGTTGCTATGAGAAGCAATATGTTGGTTTTACTGAGTTTGATTGCAACTATCGGTTTGGGGCTTATTGCGTGTGAAGGAGATCAGGGCCCAATCGGCCCCATTGGCCCTCAGGGCCCGATCGGTCCGATGGGAGAGAATGGTGCACAAAACTGCATTGACTGTCACAGTAACTCACAACTGATCGAAGCCAAAATGTTTCAGTGGGAGCATTCAGTGCATGCTACCGGCGGTAATTTTACCCATAATCAAACGGCTTGTGCAATTTGTCATACAAGTCAGGGTTTTCTGGAAAGAATTGCAACAGGAGCTATGGAGACGGCAGCGCCCATTGAGGACCCTTTGCCACAAAACTGTTTCACCTGCCACAAGATCCACCGCACGTATACACAGGCAGACTGGGCGTTTACGCAATCTGATCCGGTGACTCTCTGGGTTGGAGGCCAAACACTAGACTTTGGCAAAGCGAACCTGTGTATCAGTTGTCATCAATCGCGGCCTTATTCACCTGCACTGCCTGACCCGACGACGGGTGGGACTGTGGAAATTACGTCAACGCGGTTCGGAACGCACCATGGACCTCAGGGCGTCATGTTGCCGGGACTCAACGGATATGAAGTGCCGGGGCCGTTACCTTATGAAAATTCGGCGCATACACTGCTCCTTGCCAATAATGTCCGCAATGCTTGCGTCACATGCCATATGGGGACAGCCCAAGGTGTTGAGTCAGGGGGACACACATTCCGTGTCATCAGTGAGGCTGGCGATATCAATACTGCAGCCTGTGCGGAATGCCATATCAACTCGGATGATCTCCTGGCTCTTGTGGCAGACCGGCAGGGACAGATCGAAGCACGTCTTGCAGAACTGGAGCAGATGCTCGTAGATCGCGGCCTGTATAATGCGGCGACCGGCCAAAATGTAAAGGGTACTTATACCGGTCACGAAGCGGGAGCATTATTCAACTTTAAGTTTGTAGAAGAAGATAAGAGCCGCGGTGTCCACAACTTCAAATACGCTAATGCACTCCTTGTGAATTCGATCGCTGCATTACAATAGGCGTTGTTTGAACGACTGATAAATGAAAAGTTTCTTCATACGGGAGGTGAATAGGTGGGCTTCATAGTTAGCCCACCTTTTTTGAGGCTCTAAAATCCAGGACATGAAAGACCGTATCAATCAATATTTCCGCATTGCAGGTTCAAGCCGCCACACCTTGATTCTGGTGTTCGTCCTTTCCCTGTGCACAGCGTTTTCAGCTTTCGCCCAGGAAGAAAGCACATCTGAAAAAGATACGCGCCCGGTCAAGAATATCTTTGAGAGTATCTGGCTGGCGGACAATCAGACCGTAGTCGTGCCGTTCAAGGGAACATTCGAAGTCGATTTTCAGCATCGCTTTGGTACTTGGAATAAAGGCTACGATGACTTCTTCGGCATCTTTGCCCCGTCCAACATGCGCATCGGCTTTGACTATGTACCGATGGACAGATTGATGGTTGGATTCGGCTTCACCAAGCAAGACCTGCTGTGGGATGTTTATGGCAAATATGCGTTGCTCAGACAGGGGAGAAGCGGCGGATCACCGGTATTTCTGACCTATTATGTCAACGCAGCAATCGATACCCGGGAAAAAGAAATCACGAACTTTTCTGAAGGCACAGACAGGTATTCATTTTATCACGAGTTGATGGTTGCACGCAAACTCACCGAGGGGATATCCCTTCAGGTTTCCGGAAGCCTCTCATGGTTCAATTTCAAGGATCAGGTGTACAGCTCAGAAGGGGTGGATCTCGGCAGAGACAAGAACGCGCATTTTGCAGCCGGTGCCCTGGCTAAAGTGAAACTGTCCAATACGATCAGGGTCATCGTGGCATACGACCAGCCAATCACAAATCATAAGTTTATCGACCCGAAACCCAACCTGAGTTTGGGTATTGAAATGGTTACGAGTGCGCATGCTTTTCAGATATTCGTCGGGAATTATAAGAACCTCGTGCCACAATACAACAGCACATTCAACACCAATAGCTTCGGAGACAATGAGATCCTGATCGGATTCAATATCACCCGTCTCTGGAATTTCTAGAAGGAACCTCCAAAAACTGGTTTTTCCCGGAGTCCACACCCACGCCTAAAGCGTGATCTGCCGTCCGGATTTTGTATCGCACCAGTGACAATCGCGCCTGTTCGTGCAACTGGCCAGATGCGTGTTTGAAGCGAAATGGGGGCATGGAGGCACGGATAGAAGTGGATGGAAAAACAGCAGAATGAAGTGCAGGACGCATAAAAAGGCTTTTTATAAACTAAGATTGATAATCAACCAGTTAGACAACACTTAGACCCTGGTAACCTCTGGTGCCGGCGCCCACCCGGGGCTTCCCTTTTAACCCATACATTCAGACATCTTATATATGACTTCGAACGCATATCTTTGCCACCAATGCGCCTGAAGAGTCTGACATTAAAGGGGTTTAAAAGCTTCGCGGACGAGACCGTGATTCAGTTCGATCATGACGTGATCGGCATCGTAGGTCCGAATGGGTCTGGCAAGTCAAATATTGTCGACGCTATCCGCTGGGTGCTCGGAGAACAGAAGGGCAAGGAATTGCGGCTCGAGAATATGGGAGATGTCGTGTTCAATGGCACTAAAAGCAGGAAGGCAGGAAGCGTCGCTCAGGTATCTATCACATTCGAAAATACCCGCAATATCCTCCCAACGGAATACCAGACCGTTGAACTTACCCGGTTGCTCTACCGGAGTGGTGAAAGTGAATACCGTCTCAATGGTGTCACCTGTCGTCTCAAAGATATCAGGGAGCTTCTCCTCGATACCGGTATCGGATCAAACTCCTACGCTATCATCGCGCTCGGAATGGTCGATGATATTCTTCAGGATAAAGACAATGCGCGCCGCAGGATGTTTGAACAGGCTGCAGGAATCGCCAAGTACAAGCAGCACAAGCATGAAACGCTCATTAAACTGAAAAATACTTCTGCAGACCTGGACAGGGTAGATGATCTGTTGTTCGAGATTGAAGGAAATTTGAACACCCTCGAGACCCAGGCCCGCAGGGCAAAGCAATATCGCGATCTCAAAGAGCGCTACAAAGATCGGTCACTGCAACTCGCGGTCCGTAAAAACGCCGACCTCAACAACCGTTTCAAGGAGCTGACGACTCAAATCGAGGACGAAAAAGACGTGCTGAGGGTGCATGAGGTCAATCTGCGCAAAAAGGAAGCTGAACTCGAGAAAATAAAGAAGGACAGTCTTGACGGAGAGAAAATCGTTTCTGACAAGCAGCGCGAGCTGAATATCCTGATTGGCAGGATACGCAGTATGGAGAGTGAAAAGAGTTTGTTGGAACAGCGGTCCGCTTTTCTGCAGGACTCTGTGCGGAAGCTGGAAAAGCAGAAGACGGCAAACCAGACAAAACTCACAGAGCTTCAAAAAACGATTGATGGAAAATCGCACGCCCTGAATACGGCTGCTCAAAAAGCTGAGTCGCTCAAAGAGGTTGTCCGTGAAAAGCAGGTGAAGAAGGAGCAGGTACAGACCACCTACGATCAGGCCCGTGCCCGGCGCGACCACTATTCCGGTACTCAGCAGGAAATGGAAGAGGCCTATCTGGACCTCGAAAAGCGCAAGGCGACATATCTCGCGCAGCTTGAGCAGAATACAACGCTGCAGTCCTCATACATAACGGAAGCAGAGCACCTCCGGGAAGAAATCTCAAATCGACGGAAAGAACAGGCAGAGGTAACGGCACGGCTGTCTTCTCTGACAGAAAATTTACGACGGGTAGAAGCTGAGGAAGAGCAGCGTCGGATTGAAACCCGGGATTTACAGGAAGATATTGGGCGTCAAAAAGATTCCCTCCATGTGACACGCCGTGCCCTCGATTCAAAACAAAATGAATGTGACCTGCTGGAAGAAATGGTCGAGAAGCTCGAAGGCTATCCCGAGTCGATCAGATATCTGAGTAAGTCGCAGACATGGAATGTCACGGCACCATTGTTGTCGGATATTATCTATTGCGATCCGGCACACCGGGCAAAGGTAGAGTACATTCTTGCGCCCTATCTCAATCACTTCGTCGTAGCCACTGCTGAGGAGGCTATCAGCGCGATCCAGTTACTCTCCAATGCGCAGAAGGGGAGGGCACAGTTCTTTATCCTGGACCATTGCAAGCCACGTTCGAATGTGCCTGAAGTCCCACCGGATGCTGAGCCGTTGATGCACTATCTGCAATTTGATGACAAATACGCAGTATTGGTAGAACGACTTCTTGGGAACGTGTTTATCACGCGGAGGTCGCCTGCTGACGTCAGCTATTCGGAGAGTGCCTTCGAGTCAGAGACACTGGTGGATGAGGCCGGCATCATCTTTCGGTCGGGCATGGTGTTCTCAGGAGGGTCGATAGGGTTGTTCGAAGGAAACCGTATCGGGCGCGTCAAGAATCTGGAGCTCCTGAAGGCAGAGATCAATCGACTGAAGGAAGAACAGGAAACCCTTTCCCGGATACTCTTGAAATCTGAGAATGCGCTGGTTGAAATTCAACGGGAAGACAGGGCTGTAAGGGTTGAGGAATTAAAACGGCAGGTGTCGGGTGAAGAACAACGGTTGGCCGAATGCAATGTCCATCTCCACAACGCTGAGAAAGGATATGCGACAGCTGAAACACACCAGCGGGACATAGAAAAGACGTTGACTTCTGTACGACAGGCGCTGGAGGCTACACAGACAGAGGCGGCGGCCTTGCGCACCAGACTCGATGACAGTGCAGCAGAATGGGATGATATGGATGCCGGCTTTCATCAGCTGCTCAACGCTCTTTCAGACTCCAATGCAGAGCACCAGGAGGCGCACCTCGCTTATGTACAGCAATGCAATACTGTGGAGACCCTGGAGTATGAAATTGCATTTCGCAGCCAACAGGCAGATGAATTGCAGTCTCAGTTGACACATGACCAGGAACAATGCGACGCTGAGTTGCAATCGATTGGTGAAATCGGCAAAGAAGTGGAGGCGCTTTCCTCTCAGCTCATCGATCTCTATGCGACACGGAAGAGCCGCGAGTCCGATTTGTCCAGCTCTGAGCAACAATACTTCCAGGCCAGAAATGTCATTCATGAGCTGGAGGAAAAGATCCGGTCTGTCAGCCGCGAACATCAAAATTCCCAATACCTGATTAATGAGTTGAAGGAGGAACACAATGAGATCCGTTTCAAGCTGGCCAGTGTATCAGAACGCCTTGAGTTGGAATTCCATACGACGCTGGAGCAAATTCAGCAAATAGAGGTGCCTGAAGACGTCCCGTTGGACGAGCTCGAAATGAAAGTCGAACGGATGCGGAAACGCATTGAAAACTTTGGAGAGATCAACCCGATGGCATTGGAAGCCTATGAGGAAATGAAATCCCGGTATGATGCCATTCATACCCAACGCGAGGATATTCTCGATGCAAAGCAAACGCTGCTTGATACCATTCGCGAAATTGATCAGACCGCAACACAACGATTTACCGATGCACTGGAGAAGATCCGTTCCTATTTTATCGACGTCTTTCACAACCTGTTTACAGAAGATGACACATGTGACCTGATTCTTCTGGACCCGACCAAACCTTTGGAATCTGAGATTGATATCCTGGCAAAGCCGAAAGGCAAGAGGCCTAAATCCCTGAGTCAGCTGTCGGGTGGAGAAAAGACACTTACGGCAATTGCACTGCTGTTCTCTTTGTATCTTCTGAAACCGGCGCCGTTCTGCGTTTTCGACGAAGTGGATGCGCCGTTGGATGATGCCAACATTCAGAAATTCAATAAAATCATTAAGAACTTCTCAAAGGACTCACAATTTGTGATCGTCACGCATAACAAGCAAACAATGGCCGCCGTGGACGTGATCTATGGTGTCTATATGGAAGAGCAGGGAATCTCGAACCTCAGCCCTGTAGACTTCCGCTTTCTTCAGCATGAAGAGGTGCTGGAAGAAGTAGAAGCTTAGAGAGGATGGGATAAATCTTCCTTTGGGACTGACCAACTCCGGAGTCGATCATCTTATGTTCAGTCACAGACAGCATTTTCCGGCAGTGTAAGGTCTGTATGATACAACCCAAAGTGTATTGCGGTGAAAACAGCACTGAGCATTACCCTGACACTGTTCTTTTTAACGGGCATACCCGCATGCTGCGGCGATTATTTTCAGGCTCGCGACAGGCGTCGAGCAGGTCTATTTTGACGCTCCTGGCCATTCCGGAATGATTGCGGGAGGCCAAATCAATTCGGATACGCTATTTATAACAGTCCTGTTCAAAAGTAGAGTATTATACCGATTCCAGGGTCAACTTTCCAGAACTTACGACACAGGTGTATGGTATGACATGTCAGCCACCTTTGGTCAACTGGATCTCCGACATCGCCATCACGAGTAATCATGATTTCAATAATATTCCGGCCGGAAGTTCACTCAATGATAAGGTAAGGAGCGTCTATCCGGAGGGTTCAATTGATGATCTGCTTGCGTATCTTGAAGGAAAAGAATTTAGTGATTACTTTGAATTGCGGTTTATGTTCAGAGAAAAGCCCATCCAGCAGGAGCACGTCTTTGATTTTCAATTCACGGACAACGCGGGTAACGTATTTGAAGCTCAATCGCAACCCATCATATGGCTTTAATAAAGGGGACATTACTGGGCATCTGTTGTTTATGTTGTGCAGGGCTGAGTTTTAGTCAATCCATGTTGCCCGGACAATGGGGTGTTGAACCAGGTGCGCCTGGTCCTGCGTTGAAATACCCGGTCATTTCTTTAGGAATATGGGTCGCCGTCAAAGAGAGAACCCGGGCATCCCTGGAAGGTGGGTATTTCGCCACACATCAACCACCACTCTCGGGCGATCTGAATTTACTGTACCGGCACTCGACAGAAAGACACTACATCATGGCGCAATATTTTTATGTTATCGACAAGGGAATATATCATGAATGGTTTATTGGTACCGGACCCTATTGGATGCAAGCAAGAGCCACTCTTGGAAAAGGATTTGTGTACAATTTGCCTCCCGGAGCCCTGACAGCCTTTTCTGGAGCCCGGTTTGCGCTTTCCAGGGTAGGCCTGGTGACAACGACAGGTGTGGCAATAAGGATGGCAAAAATGACCTTTGGCGCGCGATTGCACTTCCCTGTCTATTACGCTCAAACAGCTTTTACCAATCTTCAGAAGCCACTCACCGTAGTGAATTATACTCCTGCCACAATTCGTTCCTACCAGGAACAAGTCTCCCGGATACAGGCGTCATGGGGTCTGACTCTGCATTTTGGTTATGCTTTTGGCTGCAGTAAGGAGGCTCACAGAGGACACGCGCGTTGATGTCACTTTGTTTTTTCAGCGAATGAAGCAGTATGGATCATGCCATTCTCAATCGCATAGAGCGCTAACTGCACAGGACTGTTGAAGTTGAGTTTCTTCATGATATTTTTCTTGTGGGTATATACCGTGTGCATACTGAGGTCCAGTTCATGCGCAATCTCTTTCGCGATCAGTCCTTTTGCCGTCATCACAACGATCTCACGTTCCCGGGGCGTCAATGGTGAGGGGTCGCAATTCTCGGTGTCGGCTCCAAAAGATTTTTCCAGCAGATAGTCCAGCACCTTGTTGCAGAAGAATTTTTTCCCGCTGCGGGCGGCTTCGATGCCATCCAGAATTTCTCCTTCATCGCACTCTTTGGTAATGAAACAGTTCACTCCTGACTGCAGGACGTTGTAGATCCTTTGTTTTTGATCGTCGGCCGTGATGATCAGCAGCCCTACAGCCGGCGCAATATCCCTGACCTTTTGAACGGTGCTCGTTGAGAAATGTCTCGGTTGGTTGTAATCCAGGATCAGGACATTCGGCGGATCGGCCATCAGGTGGGACAAGAGCAACTTCTCATTGCTGCATTCAGCGGCAATGGCATATTCCGGACGCTGTGTCCGGATAACTTCGCGAAGCCCCTTCCGGATCAGGTACTGTGCGTCGGCAATGGTAATCCTGAGCTTGTCCACCCTGGTTTGGTTGTGAAACGCAAAGATAGAGATGTGGCAGCTTAGTCTGCAGCGGCGAGGCCTCCCGTGCGCTCAATAAGAAACATGCCCCACACAAATTGCGTGAGGCATATCCTGCAACAGATTCCAGGTTGGTTTTAACATGTTGCAACAAGAAACACTGCAAAAATTATTCCATGGAACGGGAAATTCCAGGGGCCCGGAGACTTTCCGGCGTTTTGGAGGGTTCCCGGATTGCCATGAGATGAACATTTGATGTAGATTTGTCACCCCCTGATATGTGAAACGGCTTGAAAACCGACAACCGCTATACCACCCGTGGTGTTTCAGCCACTAAAGATGACATCCACAAGGCCATCAGTAAGCTGGACAAGGGGCTTTATCCCGCGGCGTTCTGTAAAATTCTGCCCGATATCGCAGCGCACGATCCCGCCTGGTGTAACATTCTCCACGCAGATACTGCAGGTTCCAAAACAGCATTGGCGTATCTCTATTGGCGCGAAACCCAGGATCTTTCTGTTTGGAAAGGGATCGCGCAGGATGCCATCGTCATGAACCTCGACGACATGGCTTGTGTGGGCTGTACCAACCATTTCATGCTTTCCAACACGATCGTACGCAACCGACAACTGATCCCGGGAGAGGTCGTCGAAGCGATTGTACTGGGGACCATCGAGTTTTGCGCCGCAATGGCCGATTTTCAAATCGATATCCACCATGCCGGTGGAGAAACGGCTGATGTCGGCGATGTTGTCAGAACGGTTGACGTAGGATTTACAGCATTTTCCCGGATGAAGCGCGAGGAATTGATCCTCAATCGCATCCGTGCCGGTGATGTCGTCGTTGGATTGGCATCATACGGTCGCAGCAGTTATGAAAATGCATACAACAGTGGGATCGGAAGTAATGGCCTCACCTCAGCCCGTCACGATGTCCTGGCAAAACGCTATGCAGAGCAGTATCCTGAATCTTTTAGTGAACAGACAGATGCGGCTTATGTGTACAGCGGGAGCCGGGACCTGAAAGATCCTATAGAAGCAGAGGGATCTGTGACGTCCATCGGCGAGCTCTTGTTGTCTCCTACGCGGACTTATCTTCCATTACTGCATACCATTCTACGGGAGTTGCACAGTGAGATTCATGGATTGATACACAATACAGGCGGAGGGCAGACCAAGGTCAGACGCTTCCTCCCTCCGGACGTCCGTGTCATAAAAGACGGCCTGCCATCGGCCCCTCCTGTCTTCAGAATCATTCAGGAGGAATCGGGCACATCATGGGAGGAAATGTATCAGGTGTTTAATATGGGATGCAGAATGGAGTTGTATGTCCCGCCACAAATAGCAGAGGAAGTCATCGCCATGGCGCACGCTTATAACATTGACGCCTGGATTATTGGCAGAGCGGAACGCTCCAAAGCCCCTGCAGTTATTGTACAAAACACACATGGGACATTCGAATACACCTGATCACATTCAGGCAAAGCCAATGTACTTCTGTGGGGTAAGCTGCTTCAACTCCTCCTTGACTGATGGGTCGATCTGTAGCCCGTCGATAAATTGCCATAGCATCTCTTTTGATATGGCGCCGGTATCCCTGGTAAGATCCTTCAGCAGCTCATAGGGTGTTGGGATACCTTCCCTTCTCAGGATGGTCTGAATCGCTTCTGAGAGGACTATCCAATGGCTGTCAAGATCTTTTGCAAGTTTATCACGGTTCAGGACAATTTTGTTCAGGCCCTTGCGCAGTGAGGTGATGGCAAGAAAGGTATGGGCAAACGGAACCCCAATGTTGCGGAGTACAGTGCTGTCCGTGAGGTCGCGCTGCAGCCGGGAAACAGGGAGTTTTGCAGCCAAATGCCCAAAGAGCGCATTCGCCAGACCCAAGTTTCCTTCTGCGTTCTCAAAGTCAATAGGGTTGACCTTATGCGGCATTGTCGAAGATCCGGTCTCTCCCTTGACTGCTTTCTGGCTCAGGTATTCCATCGAGATATAGCTCCAGATATCCCGGCAGAAATCGATGAGAATTGTATTGATCCGCATCCATCCATGAAATAATGCTGCGAGATGGTCGTAGTGGTCTATCTGAGTCGTTGTCTGCTCGCGCACCAGACCGAGCGAATCCAGGAATTTATCTGCAAAGGATGGCCAATTGACTTCAGGGAATGCCGCCTTGTGTGCATTAAAACTGCCTGTGGCTCCACCGAACTTACCATAATACATGATATCTTTCCATGCATTATATTGTAAATCAATTCTTTCCACAAACACAGCAATCTCTTTTCCCATCGTCGTTGGCGAGGCTGGCTGACCATGTGTATAGGAAAGCATTGGCGCATCTTGCCAATCTGCAGCAAACTTCCTGAGGGTGGTGAGCAGGCCTTCCAGCACAGGCTGGAGATGTTCCGCCAGGGCGTTGCGCGTGAGGATTGGTATCGCAGTATTATTGATGTCCTGGCTGGTCAGGCCAAAGTGTACCCATTCGACATACCTGGAGAGACCGGATGCTTCAAGTTTTTCTTTAATAAAATACTCTACAGCCTTGACATCGTGATTTGTATGCTCCTCGATCTCCTTGATTTGCTGAGCCTCGGCATCTCCAAAATTGGTGTACAGCCTTCTGAGTACTGCCTGCTGAGCCTGATTGAGAGGTGGCAGTTGTTTGAAACCCATGGAAGCCAGGGCGATAAAATACTCGACTTCGATACGGCAACGCTCGCGCATCAGCGCGTACTCCGAAAAGTATTCGGCAAGCACCTCCACGGTATTGCGATATCTCCCATCGATGGGTGAGATGGCATGTAGTGACAGAGCATTCATTGGCGGAAATCGCGACAAAGGTAACCTTCCGGTTTCTGACAACATCGGGTATTTCAGCAATTGGTCAATGGGTCGTCAATTATCATTGGCCGTGGTGGTCACGGGCTCAGGTGCAATCTCTGGTTCTTCCACCGGGGCAGACAACTGATCTGCGATACGTTTCAGGAAATAGTACGTCTCTTCCTGGGATCGGATCGCCAGGTCCTGACTGGTCTTGCGATAGGTATTATTCAGGTTGAAATGGATATGTCTCGCTTTCACATTGTCATGCCATTGAATCTGCAGGATATCCTGCACCAGCTTTTTGATTTTCGGATCGTACACCGGCCATGACGTTTCAATTCTGAAGCTGAGGTTGCGCTCCATCCAGTCGGCAGAGCTCAGGTACATGCGGTCCTCGCCTGCGTGGTGAAACAAAAACACCCGGGAATGCTCAAGGTAGCGGTCGAGGATACTGATGGCCTCAATATTTTCACTGACACCCTCCATCCCTGGCACAAGACAACAGATTCCTCTGATGATCATATGCACCTGCACTCCTTCCTGGCTGGCCTGATAGAGTTTTTCGATCATCGTCATATCCTGCAGGCTGTTCAGTTTCAGAAAGATTTTCGCTGGATTACCTTCCCGTGCCTGCTGTATTTCGAAATCAATATACTCTTCAAGTTGCCGTCGTAAGTTGAACTGGCCAACAAGCAAATGTTCAAAGCCATCAGTAGGGATCCTGACAGTTTCCAGGAAGGCAAATAAGCGTGCCACCTCGGAAGTGATTCTCCTGTCTGTAGTGAACATGCCGAAGTCAGAATAGAGTTTGGCAGTTTTCTCATGAAAATTTCCTGTGCTGAGGTAGACGTAAAGTTGTTCACCGCTGTCGTCGATACGTCTGACCAAAGCAGCTTTGGAATGGACCTTTAGTCCGGGAAAGCTATACTTGACTTGTACGCCGGATTCTTCCAGGAGTTCTCCCCATTTCAGATTCGTCTCTTCATCGAAGCGCGCCTTGACCTCCACGAATGCCGCCACCTGCTTGCCGGCCCGGCTCGCAGTCATCAGTGCATCCATGATCCTGCTGCTATCACGTGCCACCCGATATTGAATGATCTTGATATGGGTCACCATAGGGTCAACAGCGGCGCGTTCGAAAAACTCGATCACCGATTCATAGCTGTGATAGGGCATATTGATCAGGTGATCCTCATTGCGCATCGCTTCAAAAAAATCAGTGGCTTCTTCAAGCGGGGTGTATGGCAAGGGTTTGTAAGGGGTGTCTTTGAGCGCTACCTTTCCGAAATCCGGGAATTTGAAAAAATCAAAATTATTATGATAGCGGCCTTCCGGAAATTGACCGAACTCACTGACTTCAAGCATCTCGGAAAGGAAATTGAGCATTTCTTCCGGCATTTCCTTGTCGTAGACTAGTCTGGAAGCAGGACCGACATTGCGTTTGATAAGGCTGTCCCGGATCTTCAGGAGCAGGTCTCCTGAGTATTCATCATCGATATATAACTCCGCATCGCGCGTCAGCTTGATCGAATAAGAATTTATAATGTTGTAGCCTGGAAACAACCAGGTAATATTGTGTCGTACGACATCATCAAGAAGAATCACATCTTGTTCTCCTTTGCCAGAAGGGAGCACAATGAATCGTGGCACATGGTCTGACGGTACCTGCACGAGCGCATATGTCGATGAGCGGTCCGGGTGTTGTTTATCCTGTAAATCGACACAGAGATAGATCGTCGCATTATTGAGGAACGGACGAATCATATCCTTCACCAGTAAGACAGGCTGTACATAGGGGAGGAGGTGATCCTGAAAATATTGCTCGATAAATTCAAGCTGCTCTTTGGCAAGAGCATTCCTCCTCAGGACATGGATGCCGTGGTGCGTGAGTTGTGGGATGATCTGATGCGTGAAGATCTCGCTAAACTCCTCTTGTTGTTCACTGACAATGTGTTGGATTTGCCGGAGGATTTGTTTTGGCTGCTCGTGCAACTGACGCTTGGTTTTTTTACCTACGCGCAACAAGTTGTAGTGATGTGCCACGCGCACCCTGAAGAATTCGTCCAGGTTGGAGGAATATATGGCCAGGAATTTGAGTCGCTCCAGCAGCGGATTGGTGGGGTCCTTCGCTTCCTGCAAAACGCGGTAGTTGAAAGACAACCAACTTAAGTCCCTGTCTACGAAGGGAATATCCTTATTGTCCAGATTGATTTCGAGCTGCGACATAGCGTTCTAAAAGTACAATTCTCGCGCCAGTCTTGTTTGGGAACCGGATTGTGAAAAGAATTCTGGTCGAGGATTATAGAGCACCTCTGACGACATTACCAAGGTTACCGGAAGGAGGGTGTGGAGGTCGGAAAAGTCTGTACTCCTTTATCCTTCTGCAGGCCACCGCCCTCCTGGATTAAACCCTATCTTCGCGCCTCCACTGGGCTTCGTAGTACAACGGA
Source organism: uncultured Bacteroidota bacterium (assembly GCA_963746925.1). Classification (GTDB taxonomy): domain Bacteria; phylum Bacteroidota; class Bacteroidia; order Chitinophagales; family Saprospiraceae; genus DATDQA01. The sequence continues at coordinate 349,935 of CAVVDK010000013.1, read as the reverse complement.
TAGTACGTAGGTCTCCGGAACCTAAGATCCAGGTTCGATTCCTGGCGAAGTCACATCACCATCTCTTTTTGAATAAATGCTGATGTCAGGACCGGATCTGAACATCGATAAATCCAGGTAATGAGAAAACAGATAGTCGCAGGCAACTGGAAAATGCATACTTCCGTCGCCGAGGGTGTCACCCTTGCGAAAGAATTGGCGGCCTCGTGGACGGGAGATGCTCAAAAACAAATGCTGATAGCCCCTCCATTTACACATCTTACAAGGATAAAAGGAGTCTTAGAGCAAAGTGAGGTTGGTCTGGTCGCACAAAATTGCCATTGGGAATCAAAGGGAGCGTTCACCGGAGAAGTCTCTGCAGACATGCTTAAGGATATCGGGGTTGAATTTGTGATCGTTGGACATTCGGAGCGGCGTGAGATCTTCGGAGAGAATAATGAAATTGTCAAAAAGAAACTGGACAAAGTACTTGCCTCCGGAATGCAGGTCATCCTGTGTTGCGGAGAACCCATCCATGTCCGGGAAGCCGGTGCAGAAAAGGACTATGTCGAAAAACAACTGAAAGAAAGTGTCCTGCACCTGGATGTTCAGCAGCTCGCATCGCTGACCATCGCCTATGAGCCCATTTGGGCAATCGGAACTGGCTTGACGGCTACGGCCCAACAGGCGCAGGAGATGCATGCCTTTATCCGCAAACTCCTTTCCAATGCATATTCCGGTGATCATGCAGACCAGATCCCTATTCTATATGGCGGTAGTGTGAAGCCAGACAACGCCGGCGAATTGTTTGCTCAGGATGATGTGGACGGAGGGCTTGTTGGCGGGGCTTCTCTGTCAGCAGAAGGATTTCTGGCGATCGCCTCTGCCTTGTGAAGCCACGATATCATCACGGTCTGGGAGTGATAACTTATTGATTCTCAATGCTGGTTCGTAAAACCTGTCTGCCATAGATATGAAGCCTGTTCATTCAAGGCTGCACTAAACGCCTGTAAAAAGGCGATCTGTGATGCGACTGCTTCTGATCAGTTTGCCCTGTCTGCGCAAGGACAATGCAGGCAGTTTCTTTCGCCAAGCCATCCCTCCCCTGTATCAGATTCTCTATTTTTGACCATCATTTCTCAACGTTCATTTCATCACAAATAACATGGGTCCTTACAAAAGAGTCGTCTTTGTCGCGATCGCAACGCTGTTGACATGCACAACCTTCTTTGCCCAAACCATCAATACAGAAAACCTGGCCAATCTGAAGTTTCGCAATATCGGCCCGGCGGGCATGAGCGGTCGTGTGACCGCGATAGATGTTGAACTGCGGCACCAGGGACACATCCTTGTCGGCTCTGCTTCCGGAGGTGTGTGGGAAAGCACTGATGGCGGTACCACCTGGGTACCTATTTTCGATGAGGAGCCTGCGCTGTCCATTGGCGCAGTGAAATTCAATCAGCGCAATCCCCTGGAGATCTGGGTTGGCACAGGAGAGGGTGATCCGCGAAATTCCCAGAACAGTGGAAGAGGGATTTTTAAATCCATGGACGGCGGGAAGACCTGGAAGCTGATGGGCCTTGAAAACACCAGAGTGATTCACAGGATCATTATTGATCCCTTCGATCCCTCCATCGTCTATGCAGGTGCCATGGGCAGTGCGTGGGGACCGACCAGTGACCGCGGGCTGTACAAGACGACTGATGGAGGACAGACATGGAAGAAGATCCTCTTTGTCAACGACAGCACTGGTGTCTGCGACATGGTCATGGATCCCGAAAACCATCAGAAGCTCATCGTCGCCACATGGGAATATGGACGCACACCATGGAGTTTTACATCAGGAGGCAAAGGGTCAGGAATTCATGTCACGTTCGATGGAGGTGTGACCTGGAAAGACATTACGAATAAAGAGGGGATGCCCAAAGGTATTCTCGGTCGGATCGGACTTGCGATGGCTTACAACAAACCCAATATCGTCTACGCCCTTGTCGAAGCAAATGTCAACGGCTTGTACAAGTCCGTGGATGGAGGATTGAACTGGTCAGAAATCTCGACGAAGAATATCGGGGACAGACCGTTTTACTACAGCCAGATCTTTGTCGATCCTTCCAACGAAAATCGCATCTGGAACCTCTATTCCTATGTCTCCAAAAGTGAAGATGGCGGGAAGACATTCCAGACGGTTCTCAACTACTCCAAGGGTGTACATCCTGACCATCACGCATTCTGGATATCGCCGACAGATCCAAATTTCATGATGGACGGGAATGACGGAGGATTGAATATCTCCCGCGATGGTGGCCAGAATTGGCGCTTCGTGATGAACCTTCCCGTAGGGCAGTTCTATCATGTCAACGTAGACAATGAATACCCCTATCACATTTACGGCGGCATGCAGGACAACGGCTCCTGGATTGGGCCGGCCTACGTGCTCAAGGCAGGGGGCATCAGAAATCCCGATTGGCGGGAAGTATTGTTTGGCGATGGGTTCGATATCATGCCCAACAGGGCCAATCCGAGATTTGGATGGGCAATGTGGCAGGGAGGCAGCCTGAATTATTACGACTACCAGACCGGTGCTACAGAATATCAAAAACCCGTATCCCCGGAGGGTACAACATTGCGGTTCAACTGGAATGCCGCACTCGCCCAGAATCCTTTCCACGACTGTGGCATTTACTATGGGAGCCAGTTCCTCCATAAAAGCCTGGACTGCGGCAAGAGTTGGGAGACCATTTCTCCGGACCTCACAACAAATGATTCACTGAAGCAACGACAAGACATCAGCGGCGGGTTGACCATTGATGCGACAGGCGCTGAAAACTATACTACGATTCTCGCGATTGCACCCAGTCCTGTAGATGAAAATGTGATTTGGGTCGGCACAGACGACGGAAATGTGCAACTCACCCGCGATGGCGGCAAGACCTGGACATTGCTCAATCCAATGATGCCCGGACTGCCGCGCGGCGCATGGATCCCACAGATAGAAGTTTCACGGCATCAGGCCGGTGAGGCATTTGTCGTTGTCAATAATTACCGGCAGAACGACTGGTCGCCGTATCTCTATCATACAACAGACTACGGGAAGACATTCACCAGACTTGTCAGAGATGGGGACATCGGAAGTTTCGTGTGCAGTGTCGTGCAGGATCTCGTAGAGCCGAAGTTGCTCTTCCTGGGGGCGGATGATGGATTATATTTCTCTATTGATGGCGGCACACACTGGCAGAAGTGGTATCAGAAGGGGTTGCCCTCAGTGCAGGTCGCTGATATGAAGATCCATCCCGTGGAGCAGGACCTGGTGCTGGCAACATTTGGAAGGGCGATCTGGATCCTGGATGATATCCGCCCGTTGAGGGCCATAGCAAGTTCGGGCGGAGAGATCCTGGAGAAGCCCTTTGCAGCCTTTGCATCCCCTGATGCTGTCATGGCGGAGTTCAGATCAGTGGACGGCACAAGATTCACCGCTGATGCGGAATTTCTCGGCGATAATCGCCAGGGCGGCGCGCGATTTACCGTTTGGAAGAAGCCGGAGGAAAAGAAGACAGGGGATCAGCAGGATACTACCGAAACGGTAAAATCCAAGAAAGAAAAACGAAGACCATCCCCGCAGGCAATGAATACGGAAGCAGCCACAGACACCACTGCTGCAGATAAAAAACAGGGAAAGTCCACTGAGGGTAAACTGAAAATCGCCGTACTCGATACGCAAGGCGATACGATCAGGAGATTTTCCCGCAAACTGGAGGATGGATTCAACAGGCTCACCTGGGATATGAGCAGGGATGGTGTCCGTGGTCCATCGCGCAGGGAAAAGAAGGAGGACGCTGACCCGCCATCGGGGAGATACGCACCACCAGGCAGTTACAAGTTGGTATTCGAATATCAAGGCGCAAAAGACAGTACCCGGATCAATATGCAGAAGGACCCGCGAAGTAGCATGACGGATGTGATGTGGAATGCGCGTGACAAGGCCATCGCGGACTTCGAGGCTGTTGTAAAAGCGGCATCCGATGCCTTTGATCAACTGAAACAGGCACAGAAAACGGTCTCATTGATAGATAAGGTGATGGTGAACGAACCGGATTCAGTGCAGGAATCGATCAAAAAACAAAATAAAACAATCACACAAAAAATTGATTCTCTGACAGACATCTTTATGTTGCCCGAAGATGTCAAGGGAATTCGTGATACGGATTCGAAATTGCAGTCAATGATCAATGAGGCATACGGATATCTGCAGCAATCAATTGAAGCTCCTGGTGAGAATGCCATGGACGCAACTGAGCGGGCTAAGTCAAAATTGCAGGACGCACTGGGGAAAGTCAATGCATTTATTGAAAATGACTGGAACAATTATGTCTCTGCGATGGAACAGATCGACTTCGATTTATTTGGAAAGGTGGAGAAGGTAGAGATGAAAGATTGATCTGGACGTCATTGATCATATTAAGATCCGAAACTCAAATTAAGGCGTTCTTCGTGTGCTCTGCCTGACTGCATTGATGTGAAAAATCCCAGTACAAGAATGCACAGTCAAGTCAAAGTTCAGAACGCAATTCGGGAAGCTTACTGTAGCAGCATATTGAACAAATATGCTGAAGTGTCCACATTGAAATCCGGTCGGATCTCGGGAGAAATATGTAATAGAGTGAGCGAATGCCCCGGAACCAGCAGGGTGCCCTGCCAGTTCTCATCTGTCGTCAACGTATCCTTATAAGGCGTCCCGTCGGCAGGATCAATTTGGAATTCGATGACACTGCGTCCTGCCCACACACAGAAAACTCCCAGGACATTACACCTGCTGTCCTCGAGGATTGCGTTAAATGTGATCTTCAGATTTTCGTTGCTGAGGCACCACGTGTCATGGATGTTGGCATTAAAAGTTACCCCCGGTGTAATTTCATTGCAGGGGGATACATCGCTGGTCTCTTTACAGGCAGCCAGGATGAGGATAACGGCAAGGGTTCCAATGAACAGTTTCATGATCTGCATTTCCTCCATAGACGCCATTCTTGCCTCCGGAGGTTGGGGTCATGTGGGAAGGTGCTGCTACCGTTTGAAAATGTATCGCGTAATGAAGATGCCCTGACCATCGTCAGTCCCGGCATCGCTTTCTACGCCACTGGCAACAAAGACAAGCTCCCATCCTGCTGAGGTCATCTCCGTCAGCTTGGCTGAGATCATGGCGTCGTTGGACGCGATATTCTGAAAATTGATCCCGCCGAGGCTGAAGAAATTCAGCAGTTTGGTCTCTTCGAAATCGTCAACTTTCAGGTCTTTGCGCTTCACGTCGTTCATTTTACTGTCCGTACCTTCTGTGCGTTCCGTTGTAAACTGCGCAGTCTCCAGATCGGTCTTATTATTAATAATCCTGGACCGTCCGATCCCAGCGGGAATGATGGATTCCACCGAGGTCACAACTGCATACTCCTGTGCCGACAGACTGAGAAATCCCAGCGCACCGATCACCGTCAAGAAAAGTCTTGTTCTCATTGTATTAGAATTTAATGTTGGAAAATTTCAGGCAGAAGATGGGTAAATATTCGATATGCCGCAAATATCGGTTAAAAGTTTATCATAAGCTTAACTGAAAAACCGGATAATCGTTAAGGGCTATAACGCTTTGCTGCCCAGGATACTCGCGGAAAGCTGCTTGTAAATGGCCTGAAGGCGTGGATTGTCACTGAGCAGATCCAGATGCCGCTGCATGGTCACCCTGTCTCCGCGGATCGCCGCCCCGGTCTGAGCGGCAGCAGGCGACATCCGTGAAATTTTAAGTGCAGTCTCCAGGATAATAGGCTTCAGAATATCGAAGGGGATTCCCGCTTCTTCCACGATTTCCTCAGCCAGGAAATACATATGGTTGGAAAAATTATTGGCAATTGTGGCGGCGAGATGCAATATCATGCGCTGTTCATCGGTCATGCGAAATACACGGCGCGAAATCGTCTCCGTCAGGGTTGCAACTACCTCCTCGACCTGTGCAGTCATCCCGGTGACAGCAAATGGCACATCGGCCATGCTGATAGGATGGGATGCAGATAAGGTCTGCACAGGCCACATGACCCCGCTGTTTGGGTGATGCATGAATACCGATACGGGGGTCCCTCCGGAAGTGTGCACGATAAGCATATCGGGACCCATTTCGCCGATCAGTGCATACACCGAGGGAATGGCTGTGTCGGTGACGGCAAGGATCGTCATGTCAATGTCTCCCGGCAACTCGGACAAATGTCCAATGACCGGAGCAGCCAATGCGTTGGCAAGGTGTTGTGCATGGGAGCGGGTACGACTGTATACACCGGCAATTTGAAAACCCGCCTGGTGAAAGGCTTCACCGAGGGCTGTGGCTACATTGCCGGCGCCGATCAGAAAAATACGTTTCACCGCGCGGGTTTTTCTTTGAGCTTCTTCCAAAGACCCAGAAAGATCCCCAACAACATCAGGCAGGCGCCAGACCAGAACAGGTTGATGCCGGGAAATTCGATGGCTTGCAATACAATAATATCTGTCCTGGGTACATCACGCGCCACTTCTATGGGAATGGCAGGAGGGGCTGTCACTGCGATTGAAAATTCAAATTGTTCTGACTCCGGTAAAATGTTCTCCAGCCGAATATGCACCCCGGCGTCCGGGATAAATGACTTCAGGCGCCCGGGAACATTCCCCCGGATATAAAACAGAGGCCTGGCTGTAAAGTGTAATGAGTCCTTGCTCACGTCCAAAACGGCATTCACTGCGACATCTCCTTCCTGAGGAACATAGTGGGGATGCCGTGCATTACGGTCTACTCCCTCAAAGGTGATTGTCCACCCATCGACATCGATATGCTCACCCTGCCGCATCGTAAAGGGCTGATAGGGTAGTTGGCTATCCCCCGCAAAGACAGATGAAATCGCAGAATCAGACAGCCGGATGCGCATATTCAGATCGTTGACCTGGCCGGGGATGCCATAGACGAGGCCTTCCCGCAGGTAAACCAACGGTGAAACAAGATGTACCTGGCCTGTCTTGAGATCTGTCACTGCGAGTGTGGCCTGCAGTGCAAGATCTCCGGGAGTGAATTGGTAATCATCGTGCTCAGGGGTGATGGAGGTCTTGAGCAGCGCAATGGAGAAATCGCCTTCATGCAGGGTGTCCCCGCGGACCAGTGTGTACGGTACATAATTGAGAGAATCGTTGAGTGCTTTCGCCGCGTTCACATCCATTTGTTCTACCGGGAGCGCTGCGACATAGGTATAGATGTCCTTGTCGAGGAAGTGTTTGGTGGCTGGATTTGTTGCCTCAAGTTTTGTGTTTTGCCGGTTAAAGATCACGTCGGGTTTTAGAGTAAATCGCTCGACTGTATCCTGTTCTGCATTGATGCGTTTGTAGGACACCTGAAATTGCCGGGTGTTGCCACGAATGGTATCGCCTTCATATTCGACCCAATAGTTATTCATAAACATCGGCCTGTTCTTGATGAGGTAAATGTGAGAGCGCGGGTCCATGCCACTGACAAGGTCGCTCTGTGCGAAGACATTGCTGGAAATGACCCGTTTGTTCAAGCCACTGGCCATGATGCCGATCACCATGATACCGAATCCTAAATGCGCCAGGGCAGAAGCGGATGCCTTCAGGTTGCCGCGCATGAAGAAAAAAATATAATCAAGATTGGAGATCACAGCAAACGCGCCCGCAAATAATAACACGCGGTACTGCCAGGCATACGCCTCGATCCATAAACCAAGGAAAAAGCTCAGCGCCAGAGCCATTAGAGCGGCAATTCCCATGTGCATCACAAACCGGCGACGCACTGCCGGCCATGAATGCTCCCTGTACCGCAAAAACTGTGCTGTGGCTGACAAGAGTGCCAGAAATACAGCAATCCAAAGCTGGTATTTATTGTAATGTGACATGGGATCCACCGGTGGCGCACGGTGGAGTCCTGACATGTCGGTACCGGTCAGTGTACCGATCATATCGAAGAACTTGTTGTATACCGGGATTGAGGTGGTAAACGTAATGAGGATAGCGGAGAACAGCAGCACAAGAGCGCCGATGAACATCCAGAACTCCCGTGACACGAATTTTTCTTCACGTTGGGGTGAAGGGATCTTCTTCCAGTGGCGGGCAAGCAGAACGACGGAAGCTATCGCAAACACCGTGATAAAAGCAACCAGTTGCCACTCTAATCCCATTTGAGTAAAGGCGTGCACTGATGAATCGCCAAGGATGCCGCTGCGGGTCAAAAACGTCGAGTAGAGCACCAGGATGAAGGCAAGGATATACAGGGCGTAAGTCATGCGCAATGAATATCCCGTCTTGCGTGCCACGAAATTACCGTGAAGCCCCCCTAAAAGGACAAGCCAGGGCACCAGTGACATATTCTCGACGGGGTCCCAGGCCCAGTAGCCGCCGAAACTCAATGCTTCATATGCCCATGCTCCGCCCATCAGGATTCCGGTGCCCAGGATGCCGGCAGAGAGCATCGCCCAGGGCATCACCGGTTTCAGCCATCCGGTATAGTCTTTTCGGATAAGCCCTCCGATAGCATAACAAAAAGGCACAGTCACCGAGGCAAATCCAAGAAATAGCGTGGGCGGGTGGATCGTCATCCAGTAGTTTTGCAGGAGTGGATTGAGACCGTTCCCCTGGAGCATCGACACATATTGTGGGTTCTGAAATATCGGGGCATCCATCGTGTCACGCAACAGGAGGAAGGGATTGCTTCCGATCTTGACCGACCCTGTCACGTAGATCCCCAGGAGCATGGACACAATCACGCATTGTACCGCCAGCAGGATGGTCATCACCAGGTTGACCCACTTATCATTGCGAAACAGCAACAGTGTCCCGAGGACCATATGCCAGAACATCCACAAGAGGAAGCTGCCTTCCTGACCCTCCCAAAACGCAGAAAAAATGTACCGCATCGGCAGGCTATCCGACACATGGCTCCAGGCATACTGGTACTCGTAGCGATGGAGGATCATGATTGTCAACAATGTGCCTACGATGGTCACCAATGCTGCGGCATGTACGCCAAAGTAGATGCGGCTCAGAGTGATCCAACGGTGATTGTTGTGGCGGTATGCCTTGTAGAATGCAACACTCCCGCCAATTGCAGTAACAAAGCAAACTACGATGGCGAGGTGACCCAGGATGCCTGGCCACAACAACTCGCCGATATATTTAATGGAATCCACTTGAACGTTCGTATTCACGATTTATCCGTCGGGCTCCGCGGCTTGCAGCCCTATATCATACGCAGACACGGCGCAACTGCTTGGTTCGGAGCCTTAGCCCGTAAATCCTGTCTTTGAAGGCATGAGGCTTTTCATTTACATGATCCGGCACGCGCACCGATTTTGGGCAGGACTATTGCCCTCTTTTGCCTTACTTGTCTTTCTTCAGAAAGATCTCTTCATTCTTGTACTTCGATGGACATTTCAGCAAGACAGAGCTCGCGACAAATTTATCCTCCTTCCATGTTCCCGTCACCACCACCTGCTCTGACAACTCGAAGTCCTGTGGCTTCGGCGCGAGGAGAACGACGTTCTCTTCATCACCTGTCTGATCAGTGAGATAGAAGCTGAAAAGATTAGGATCTACATCCGGTTGATACGTCATATCTCTGTCCTTTGCCAGAAGGCCCACTATTTTGACCGTTCTGTCTCCCTTGCGGGCATCGGCAAACGTGCTGTAGGTACTCATGTCTTCTGAAGCAGAAATGAGCAGCCCGACAGCAACGACGATCAGGATGCTGGCGATAATATGAATGCGTTTCATGATTCAGATGTTTAGATCCGCCACTTCCACAACGGAGATCGGCAATGTTTGTTTCTTTGAGAGCAAAATTACCATCATTCCACCGATTGGGCATGGAAAAGGTTCATCGGGGAGCGGTATTACTTACTATGGAATATGTAGCCTGGCTTCAGGATGCCGGAATTTATCACGGAGAACGCGAAATTCTGTCTGACGTAACAATGTCTCTGAGCCGGGCTGAATTCGTCTATCTCATCGGCAAAACCGGGAGCGGCAAGACAAGCCTGCTCAAGACCCTCTGGGGTGAAATCCCGCTCAAACAAGGCAAAGGCCGGGTCGCAGGCATTGACCTTGTGCATCTCGACGCAGCCTCCACCCGCACACTGCGCCGGAAACTGGGTATTGTGTTTCAGGACTTCTACCTGTTCGAAGACTGGTCTGTCTGGCACAACCTGCAATTTGTCCTCGAAGCAACCGGATGGACCTCCGCAGACGGCAGAAGGAAGAATTACCCAGGTGCTTTCAGATGTTGGCCTGAGTGGCACCGAGCAGTCTGTCGCAGGACAACTCTCCGGCGGAGAACAACAGCGTCTTGTGATCGCACGTGCCATCCTCAACACTCCTGAGATCATCATCGCCGATGAACCGACAGGCAATCTCGATCCCGACACCTCTGTTGAAATTCTGCGGTTGCTCCGTTCACTCGCTGTAAAATATAACACGGCAATCTTCATGGGGACACATGACTACGCCATGATCGAGCGCTTCCCGGGAAGGGTATATCGCTGCGATGACGGAAAAGTACAGGAACTGGAATAGCCCGCAATCCCTGGGCGAAGTTTGCAACCTCGTCCATAATGAACCATTTACACCGTTACTTCAGCTTTTCGACAGCCTCGCCGATTCTGCGGATTGCCTCAATAAGGTTTTCTTCAGAGGCCGCATAACTGATACGGATGCAGCGCGGCTCCCCGAAGGCTGATCCTGAAACCGTTGCCACATAGGCATTCCGGAGGAGATACATTGCAAAGTCGTCGGCATCGCGGACCGCCTGGCCATCGCATGATGTGCCGAAATATGCGGATACATCCGGGAAAATGTAAAACGCACCCATCGGCCTGTTCACTTTGAAACGCGGGATCTGTTCGAGAAGTGATATTACGAGATCACGCCTCTTGTGAAAAGCTTCTTTCATCTGCTCCGTTGGGGTCATATCCGCATCGAGGGCTACGGCTCCCGCTTTCTGACCAAAAGAATTGGCGCCAGATGTGAATTGCCCCTGGATCTTCGCACAAGCATCTGCAATCCACTGTGGCGCTCCCATATACCCCAGCCGCCAGCCGGTCATGGCAAAGGCTTTTGAGAAACCGTTGACGGTTACGGTGCGGTCGCTGATTTCAGGAAAGGTTCCGATGCTGATGTGTTCATTGGTAAAATTGATGTGCTCATAGATCTCGTCTGAGACAATGACGATCTGATCATGTGGTGCGATCACCGCAGCGAGTGCGGCAAGCTCGTCACGCAAATAGACGGAGCCTGTCGGATTACATGGTGACGAAAAGATGATCATGCGTGTCCGGTCCGTGATCGCATCGCGCAGCTGATCCGGCGTGATCTTGAAGTCCGCTTCGATACCGGCATACACCGGCACAGGGATACCATCAGCCATCCGTACAATGTCGAGATAGGATACCCAGTAGGGCGAAAAGAGAATGGCCTCATCACCGGGATTGAGCAGGGCAAGGCAGAGATTTGCAATGCACTGCTTGGCTCCGTTTGACACCACGATTTGATTTGGCGCATAGTGCAAGCCATTCTCACGGGCAAACTTCCGGCTGACTGCATCCCGCAACTCCGGGATTCCGGCTACGGGTGAATAACGGGTATACCCATCATCCAGGGCTTGTTTTGCGGCCTCTTTGACATGTTGGGGAGTGTCAAAATCCGGCTCGCCAAGACTCAGGGCGATTACCTGGTGCCCCTCGGCTGCCACTTGTCTGGCAAGGCGGGCCATCATAAGGGTGGCGGATTCTTCCATGCGCATCACGCGCTCAGAAGGTGTCTGCAGGTCTGTACTTTGCGTCATTAAGCTACGTATTCTGAAGCGCAAAAATAAGGGCTGGCGACTGAAACAAAAGGCTTCACACACGAGGCCGGGCATATTGACAGGTGTGATACAAAAACACATCTTTCGCTGAAGTAGTACTTTGCACGGGAAGCGCAATACAGCACTATGGAAGACAAGCTCAAATTACTCGAAGAGAAGCGCATTCAGGCGATGGAGGGCGGGGGAGAAGGACGCATCCGCAAACAGCATGAAAAAGGCAAGCTTACTGCCCGGGAACGCATCCATCTGTTCATTGACGCAGGCACGTTCGAGGAAATCGGGATGTTCGTCGAACATCGCACAATTGATTTTGGGATGGACAGGCAAAAGTATCCGGGGGATGGCGTGGTCACAGGATATGGCGCGGTAGACGGGAGACTCGTTTATGTGTTTGCCCAGGATTTTACGGTGTTTGGCGGATCACTCTCAGAAACACATGCCGAAAAGATCTGCCGGATCATGGACCTCGCTCTGGAGAACGGAGCCCCGATCATCGGACTCAACGACTCGGGAGGCGCGCGCATCCAGGAAGGTGTGCGTTCGCTGGGCGGGTATGCCGAGATCTTCTATCGCAATACCATCGCTTCAGGCGTCGTGCCTCAACTGTCTGCCGTCATGGGACCATGCGCCGGAGGTGCCGTCTACTCGCCTGCGATCACAGATTTTATCCTCATGGTGGAAAATACGTCCTACATGTTCGTCACAGGACCCAATGTGGTAAAAACAGTGACAAACGAAGATGTATCATTTGAAGATCTCGGTGGTGCATCGGCACATGCGTACAAATCGGGCATTACACATCTCACCGCGGCCAACGACTACGAGTGTATCCTGCTCCTGAAAAAATTACTCAGCTACATACCCCAAAATTGCGAGGAAATCCCAGCAGACTTGCCCTATGAGCCTGGCGATGAGCTCCGGCCGGCGTTGGAGGAGATCATTCCGGAGAGTCCTCAGACGCCTTATGACATGAAAGCAGTGATCACCGGCGTGGTAGATGAGGATAGCTTTCTTGAGATCCAGGAACATTTTGCAGATAACCTCATTGTCGGCTTCGCACGGCTCGCAGGAAAGAGTATCGGTATCGTCGCGAATCAACCCTATCATCTTGCCGGTGTCCTCGATGTCAACAGCAGTAAGAAAGGCGCGCGCTTTGTGCGGTTCTGCGATTGTTTCAATATCCCGCTGCTGGTATTTGTGGATGTGCCGGGTTTTTTGCCAGGGACAGATCAGGAGTGGAACGCAATTATTACCAACGGTGCCAAGCTGCTCTATGCGTTCAGTGATGCCACAGTCCCCCGGGTGACGGTGATTACGCGCAAAGCATACGGAGGCGCTTATGACGTGATGAATTCCAAACACATCCGCGCGGACATGAATTTTGCATGGCCCTCAGCGGAGATCGCAGTCATGGGAGCCCGTGGCGCAAGCGAGATCATTTTTCAAAAAGGAAATCGATGAATCCACTGATTCGGCCGCAAAACTCATCGAAAAAGAACGGGAGTATGCCGAAAAATTTGCACACCCTTACCTCGCAGCGGCAAGAGGATTTATTGATGAAGTAATTGACCCGGCACACACAAGACGCAAACTGATCAAAGCGTTTCACATGCTGACCAATAAGACCACGCAGAGGCCCAGAAGAAAACATGGAAATATCCCGCTGTAGTCAATAACGAATTACGAATCGGTGAATTACGAATTATTGAATTACGCAACACTCATCATTTATGATCCATCATCCCCGCCTTTGCTTTTGGCAGATTCGGGCAGGTATCACCTATCATCCATAACGAATGGAATACGGACATACAACTGAGATCGCTAACATTGATTTCAACTTGCCCGGAGATCATCCATCCAACGCCCTGTTTCTGGATCGGATGGGAAAGCAGGAGAACTTGCGCATTTATGCTGGTTGCGCGAAGTGGGGGATTAAGGAGTGGGTCGGGATGTTGTATCCGGAAGGCACGAAGGACAGTGACTATCTGCATGAGTATGGCAAACGATTCAATAGCGTAGAGCTCAATACCACCGGGTATCGTTTTGGCTCTGCAAAACGGATGGCGGAATGGGCCGATCAGACCCCTGATGGGTTTACATTCTCACCAAAATTCCCCCAGATCATTACACAGTTCAAGCTGCTCGGTGATGTACAGGAACAGACAGAGCGGTTCGTAGAGTCAATTTCTGGGTTCGGGAAGAAACTGGGGATGCCTTTTTTATTATTGCCGGAGCGCTTCACTCCGAAACGCACAGACAAGGTTGAGGCGTTCTTTGACAGGATCCCGGCAGGATTTCCCGTGGCATTTGAATTCAGACATCCGGAATTTTATAGTAATGAAGAGAATAAAATGCAGCTCGCTGAGATCCTGAGGAAGCACAATGCCCCGTGGATCATTACGGATTCTGCCGGTGTACGCAATGTGATTCATCAGATACTGACATCAGATACCGTATTCATCCGTTTTTCTGGTTGTGATCATCCAGACATTGACAAGAAGCGGATGGATGCGTGGGTGGAGAGGATAGGAGAGTGGCATCGCCAGGGCATCAAAACGGTGTACTGGTATGCACACAATATTCCGGAAGCAAAAACGCCACGATATGCTGCATACTTCCTGGAGAAAGTGAACGCTGCGTTCGGGCTGCAATTGATAGTACCTGAAGTGCCAGCATTGTGAGCAGCTTCAGCGTTGAAACTCATGAGATGTTTCTATTTTATTTAATATACCTTTCCTCAACCCGATGACAAAAATATCTCACAGGTGTTTTTGAAAATCCTTCTTCAGCCCTGGTCTCTTTGTTTCATGCTGACCCTCTGTGTGGTCGATCATTGTGACTCCCGCAACTCCGCATCTCCACGCGCGATAACGTCTTCTTGTAAATTTCATTTTGCACTTCCTCAGATGGTCTCGACAGTGGGGCATCAATTTACATTGATAGAATTGTGTACTCCGGAAGCCGACAGCGTTCAGCATGTCGAGCGGTGCTACTGTCCGCAAGCGCGCTGGAAAAGGATCGGCAAGTGTCCAATGGATTTGAGATTAAGGCAGGGTACTGTAATTTCTATCCGGCTGGATTTTGACCGGGCGGTCCGAAGTGCAGCGTGTGACCCGACTGCTGACAAAGAATTATGGAAATCCTGAGCGGACGCACGATGGCGGACATGATATTTACTATTGGCTCGCGAATGCACAGAGCGAAAAGGCGCAGTCAATAATCTTGACAACAGATCCGCAACGTCAGAAGGGATATTTACAATGCATGCCGGAACTCAGCTCCTAGGTGTGGTCCTATAATATCTTCTGTAACATCAGGTAGACATTGCGCTCCATGATGTCGTACTCGCCGTCAGCATTGAATAATTGTTCTACAGAGTGCAGTAGACTGGATTTCTGCTCAGCGTCCTGGTAATATTGCAGACCGGTAGGCTTTAATGACAGAGATCCGTTCAAAATCAGAAAGCTGGTCGTACTCTGACTCTACACGGGACAAATGCGCATCATCAATGCCGCTGCGGATCATAGCCCGCTCCTCATCGGTACACTTCATATCCGCTCCCGCAGCAAAGAGCAACAGGAATGCAAGAAATTCGTCGCGCGACCATTTTGGATGTTCTGAAATATTGTGTGTCATATGAATAGTTCTCAGTTGCCAGTTCTCACTCACTTCAGCAATGACGTGTTCTCTTCCTTAGGCGGATTCTACTCTATGGCATCCCATCACGCATCAACTCACTTAACGACCGCCAGCTCTTTTCCCACTTTCGTAAACGCCGCGATGGCCTTGTCGATATGTTCCGGCTCATGTGCTGCCGAGATCTGTACTCTGATCCTTGCTTTGCCTTTAGGCACTACAGGGTAGTAGAATCCGATCACGTAGATCCCTTCAGCGAGCATCCGGGCAGCCATGTCCTGTGAAAGCTTTGCATCATACAACATGATGGGCACAATCGGGTGATCACCCTTGACAATATCAAATCCTGCTGCAGTCATACCCTGGCGGAAACGACGGGTGTTTTCCTCCAGTTTGTCCCGCAATGCTGTCGTGGAAGAGAGCAGATCGACCACGGCAATTGTCGCTCCTGCGATCGCCGGTGCCAACGTATTTGAGAAGAGGTATGGCCTTGACCGCTGACGCAACATATCGACCACCTCCTTGTGTGACGCTGTAAATCCTCCCGAAGCTCCTCCCAACGCTTTTCCAAAGGTTCCTGTAATGATATCCACGCGGCCCATGACATTCCGGTACTCATGTGTCCCGCGGCCTGTTTTTCCCATAAAGCCTGTGGAATGGCAGTCGTCTACCATGACGAGGGCATCATAGCGCTCAGCGAGGTCGCAGATCTTATCCAACTGGGCAATGGTCCCGTCCATCGAAAAGACGCCATCCGTGGCAATCATTCGCCTGCGGGCACCTGCGGCTTCTTTGAGCTTTTCCTCGAGATCCGACATCGTATTATGCTGAAATCGATACCGCTGCGCCTTACAAAGCCTGATGCCATCGATGATCGAGGCGTGGTTCAGTTCGTCTGAAATGATCGCATCTTCTTCTGTCAGCAGGGGTTCGAAGAGTCCGCCATTCGCATCGAAGGCTGCTGCATACAGGATAGTATCTTCCATCCCCAGAAATTCAGAAACTCGTTGCTCGACAGTCTTATGAATATCCTGGGTGCCGCAAATGAATCTCACGGAGGACAGTCCGAAACCATGGGAATCAATCGCGCGCTTGGCTGCATCAATGACTTTGGGATGAGAAGACAGACCGAGGTAATTGTTTGCACAAAAATTGAGGACTTCTCCTGCCTGTTGCGTGTGGATGAGGGCACCTTGCGGTGTCGTGATGATGCGCTCTTCCTTATATAACCCCGAGTCCCTGATGGACTGCAATTCATCGTGGAGTTGTTGTTTGACAGAATGATACATGACAGTAGTGTCTATAATGACTTTTATACGGCGGCGAAGATAAGACGATCCATATTTCTCACATGTCGATGTTCAGAAGATCAGGGCCCTGGTTGTCCCGGTTGATTTGATCAGATATCTTTGGCGCCACCAAACACATCCTCAAAATGGAAGGACGTATCCTCGTGACCGGAGCCAGCGGACAAATCGGAACAGAGCTTGTTCATGCTCTCGCAGAACGGTATGGATCTGATCGCGTTGTGGCTTCTGATATCAAAGAGCACAAGTTCGACGATGTGATTTTCGTCATGCTGGATATCCTGAATGAGCAGCGTATCCAGGAGATTATTGACGATTATGAGATCCGGCAGATCTATCATTTGGCTGGCGATCTTATCGGCCAATGGTGAATGGAACCCGCGCAAAACATGGAATGTCAATCTCAATGCATTGTTGAGGATTTTTGAAACATGTGTTGAAAAAGGAATTCAGCGGCTATTTTTTCCCAGCTCAATAGCTGTTTTCGGTGGCCCGACGCCGAAGCAGCATACGCCTCAGGATAGCCCGGCAATTCCATCCACCGTGTACGGCATGAGCAAGCTGACGGGGGAGTTGTGGTGTAATTATTATTTCCGGCGCTATGGCCTGGATGTGCGGTCAATCCGCTATCCGGGGATCATCAGCTATGGGGCTTTGCCCGGGGGCGGCACCACCGACTATGCCGTTGAGATCTTTTATGCGGCCTTGAAAGACAAACGCTACACTTGTTTTCTAAGGGAAGACACGCGGCTGCCGATGATCTATATGGAAGATGCGATCAGGGCAACGCTGAGATCTTATGGAGGCACCGGCAGCGCGTCTTACTGTCCGGACAGGATACAATCTTTCAGGAGTGGATTTTACCCCCGCAGAACTTACAGCAGAGATCAAGAAACATATTCCAGACTTTGAAGTGGCGTATCAGCCCGATCAGAGACAGGCCATTGCAGACTCATGGACAGAGAGTATCGACGATTCACCTGCACGGAAGGATTGGGGATGGACACCGCATTATACGCTTGAGTCGATGACAGCGGATATGATCAAACATTTGAAGGAAAAACTTAAATAATTACGAACGTGTGCTGACTTCGCTTTGCGCCACCGCTGAAGCCAGCTAAAGCGGCACGCGGTCGTGAAGCTTCAGCGAAGCAAAGCCGAGAATAGGACGGGACTGTGATAAGCCGTTAAAGGTTTGTTAAAGGCTAGCATGTTTGCAGCATTTATATATATATTAAACGCACGAAAACAATTTACGTCATATTTACAGCCCTAATTACTTGTTGCATAAGCTGTAATGAGAGTAGCGGAATAATTGATCAAGGACCTGTAAATTCCAAGACTAGTTCGCGTTGGACAACTGAAGGAGAAATAATTTTTCCCGATGAAACTGAACTGGAAGTTTCTGGTTCTGATGTTAATTTCACACTTCCCTCATCGTATGTGATGGTTGGTGTTATTGATAGTTCATCTTTTGCAGCATTTACAACGGGTAGTATTACTTGTGATTGTACAAAAGGTGGTTCTGGCTGTGACCCTTATACTGCGGGCAAAGGTGTAGGATGCAATATTTCAGATCCGTGTACTGAATGTGAAATAGTGAGAAAGGATGCAGAGTAATAACATCTACGATGAAGCCTATATATTACCGGTTTCAGATGATGGGGATGACTTTATGGACGCTGATGATTTGGATGGACAAAGGGTTATGCCAAGTGCCTTGCTCAATTATTCTCCAGTTTCACTTGCAATAGATACTTTGATTGCGCTTTGTGATGAAAACACTGGTCCGGTGAGACAAATGTTTGCGAACATTTTTGGCTATGTTGTGATCCTTGAAGTTAGAACAGATACAAGCGCACATTTGCCTTATTTATATAGTACAGCGGGTGGCGGCGGTATAACCTGTAGCTGCGATGAAGGAGGTTCGGAATGTCCATACAAAGAAAAGAAACTGGGTCTTGTAAAATACTGTGACGCTTCAAATTGTAAGAAATGTACCATGAATGGCATAATCGTCAACCCAGATGATAGTCATCATGATTTTCAAGTGGACTACTATGGCTATATTCAGGTTCTGAATTGATCCAGATGATCCGGTAATCTCTGTAGCACATTTTGCATCCATTCTCGTGGATTGATACCCTGGATTTTGCAACAGGCAATGCGCTAATCTATCATCGCATTCTCTCCGCACTTACGTGCAGTCGGCGAATCAATAAATTCTTGAGAGTATAAAAATTTTTGTGTAACTGCATAAAAGACTTTCAATCAAAAGCCCGGATGCAGGATTTTGGGCAAAAAAAGGACATGGTTTGTGATTTGAAGACTAACTTACAAACAATGAGGAATTGATCAAAGGAGAGTGTAAAACTTTTTGTGTAACTGCATAATCGACTGTCAAGCAAAAGCTCGAATGCAGGATTTTGGGCAAAAAAAGGACATGGTTTGTGAATCGAAGGCTAACTTACAAACAATGGATAAAAAGAATCAGTTACTTGAGGAATTGATCAAAGAGATCAAGACCAAAGAAGAGTTCGATTTGCTCTTTCCTCTTTGTCATTCGCACAACCGGATATTCTTTTAATTTTCTCATTACAGCAAATAGATCTCTTGAAACATCCAGGCCTTTTGCACTTCGATGTGGATCGCTCTCCTGCATTTCATAGAACATCCTGCGCGCACGCAGAAGGCAAGCGAAAGTAGAGCGTCAGTATTACCCTAATATCAGAATTGAGAATTGAAATTACGAATCTGGAATTGACCATTGAGAATCAGTCGGGTGCTTCGGCGTCATCTGCTTCACGAAGATCAGCCGCGCCTTCATACCTGCCATTCGGCAGTGCGCGTATGATTTCAACTGCGCCGATGCCATCCACTTCTTTCAGCGTGTATCCCATCAACCTCAGAGAGTCTATTTGTTCCGGGGAGAAGCAACCATCTTCATACCTGATCTCGTCGGGCAGCCACTGGTGATGGAACTTCCTGGTCGCCACTGCGTCGCTCCCTGACATCCCGAAATCTACCACATCCAGGATGACCTGAAATACACTTGTAATAATCGTAGATCCACCCGGAGTGCCTGCTGTCATAAAGAATTTGCCATCTTTCTCCAGGATCGTAGGAGCCATGGAACTCAGCATGCGTTTTCCCGGCGCAATAGCGTTGGCTTCCGCACCTATCAACCCGTAAGAGTTAGGTTCTCCCGGTTTCATACTGAAGTCGTCCATTTCATTATTCAAAAAGAAACCCGCACCACCGACATAGACCTTGCTGCCATAGTTTGTATTGAGCGTGGTTGTGACACAGACTGCATTGCCAAATCGATCAACGACAGTGAAATGTGTTGTCTCATGGGGCTCGAAATTCACGTTTGGTTGACCGGGGTGAATGCTATCACTTTTGGTGGCATGCAATGGATCGAAGTCCTCCATACGCGTTGCCAAATAGCTGCTGTCCAGCAGTGCCTTCACCGGCACGTTGTAGTATTCCGGGTCGCCCAGGTATTTTGATCTGTCGGCGAACACGCGGCGTTCCGCCTCTGCCATCAGGTGTACAGTGCGCAAGTCGTGAGGGCCCCATTCGTGGATTGGATAGTGAGCCACCATGGCAAGTAACTGACCTATCGCCACCCCTGCTGAAGAGGGTGGGGGCATCAGGATCACCCGGTAGCCGTGATATCCTGTGATAATTGGTGTACGCCAGACAGCTCGATATGATTTGAGATCTTCAACTGTGATCAGGCCATGGTGTGTCTGCATCGTTTTGACCAAAGCGCGGGCAGTTTCCCCCGAGTAAAACTCCTGCCAGCCTTCGTTGGCAATGCGTTCTAATGTCTTTGCAAGATCAGGTTGCCGCAGGATGTCCCCTTCGTGCCAGATCGAGTCACAAACAAATGGAATGGCGGCTCCATTATGCTGTATAAAAGTATTGCGGAAGGTGTTCAGCCGTGCTGCTTCAATACTATTGAGAGAATGCCCGTCACGTGCGGCGCGGATCGCAAATGCAAACAACCGTTTCCAGGGGAGAGAACCAAAACGCACGTGGGCAGCATGCAGACCGGCGATTGTACCCGGTACTCCCGCCGAGAGTGCACCGTCTGTACTCAGACCGGGGATGACAGTTCCCGCAGTATCCAGGTACATATCTCGTCGCGCACCGATCGGGGCTTTTTCACGGAAGTCAAGGGCTTCCGGTGGTCCACTTACCGGTCGGTACATCATAAATCCACCTCCACCGATATTTCCCGCTCTCGGATAGACGACAGCAAGCGTCAAGGCTATGGCGATGGCGGCATCTACCGCATTGCCTCCCGATTCAAGGATCTCAACACCTGCCTGTGTCGCTAAAGGATGTGCCGTGACGACCATACCATCCGGGTCATAGGCAGTTTTGTGCGCATCGCCGGACAGCAGTACATGGCGTGTACATGCATCGCACAGGGCCATCAAAATGAGATAGGCAATGATGGAGCGGTACCACATGACAGAGCGTATTCGAGGAAAGATAGAAACATCTATGGAGCCGATTACCCTAATGGAAAATCATTATATTAGCACTACAGACAGAATTTGGAAATAGGGCAGTTCAAAAGGAATTGCCGCCATAAAAAATGTCCGTACAAGCATGGATATGTTTCTTTGTTTGGCTCAACAGTATTTCATTGGAGACAAACGCAGCTTGTGAAGTAGGGCGGGCCTCATTCTGAACGCATGTGTCAGATTCTCCACCCAATTGTAATTGGGAGCTGCAGTGTGCAGTGGCGCTTTGTTACACCCGGAGGCTGGAGACAAGAGGATTACCAAATGCAGGCTGGTATCTCCATACATATCCCCTGGGGCCCAAACAAGTTACTTTGCCCTGAAAGAGGTAAAGCTCCCGCTTGTACGGATTTTTATATCAGTCTAATCCGGATAAAGACACTGCCTGCATAAATTGATGCAGTTTTGTCAGATCAAGTTTCCCATGGGTGCGGACACCCGAGCAAATATCCACCCCGAAAGGCTGTACCGTTTCTATCGCTTCGATGACATTTTCTGCATTCAGTCCCCCGGCGAGGTAGACCGGGACGGAAACGGATTCCACAATGCGCTTGCTGATCTTCCAGTCATGAACAATCCCCGTGCCTCCCAGGGTTTTGTTTGTCGCATGCGGATTACCTGAGTCGAGCAGGATGGCATCTACAAACTCCTGGACACCGATTGCTTCCCCAAGTGCGTCAGGCCCGGTGACATGAACGACTTTCACGATGCGCACACCCGGAAGAGCAATGCGCAGATCAGGATAGACGGTTTGACTGATCTGGTCCACCAGCTGGATGGTATCGGTACGGGTCCTTTGCCAGTGGGAGACAATCGGTTCCGATTCTGTTTCTGAGGTCAGCAGGAACGCAGAAACACCTGGTGGCACCTGTTTCGCCAGGGCTCGGATTGAAGTGTCTTTAATTGGCCCCGGGCCATTTGGCATTTTACCTACGAGGCCAATGGCATGTGCTCCGGCCGTCACCGCCATTTGTAATTCTGAGCGGTTTTGAATACAACAAATTTTGATGCGCATAGGAATTGTCAGTAGCTGTGGCTGGTCATTGGAAGAGAAATCATGGCAACCCTAAGAATTTATGTGTTTGCAGACTGAGTCTCCATTGTGGGTGACGGAAACAATAATCTATTGCAGCCTGCGTGTTTTCCTGTAAATGGGAGTTGTACATCGGCTGAAGCGAAAAATTCCTAAAATCCATGTGTTCATAATCTCCTGGGTCTATACCCTCCTGCGGAAAGACAAGTTTTAGTTCATGCCCTGATTGCTGTACGATCTCAGTACCTGCCTTGGGACTCACGCAGATCCAGTCGATACCTTCAGGGGCCTGGATTGTGCCGTTCGTTTCGATGGCGATTTCAATCCCTGCCAGATGCAACGCATGTACAAGGGCATCATCCAGTTGTAACAATGGCTCACCCCCCGTCAACACTACAAAAGGTGGCCCTGATCTGTCCTCCCACAATGAGAGAATACAATTGGTCAGTCCCTCCATAGTATACCTTCCACCAAGGATGCCATTTGTGTCCCTGAAATCCGTATCACAAAACCTGCAAATCGCCGACGCGCGGTCTTCTTCTCGGCCCGACCACAGATTGCATCCCGAGAAGCGCACAAAGATCGCCGGGCGCCCGGTCTGGGCACCTTCCCCCTGGATGGTGAAATAGATCTCCTTGATGGAATACGATGTCCGCATGGACGTTACTCAGATTTACGTTTTGTGCTTTGAACGATTGCTGTGGCCTCAATCTCTACCAGAAATTCCGGCGCAATCAGAGCCTTTACTTCGATCATGGAGGTCGCTGGTCTGATCGCACCAAATATTTCACCGTGCGCTTTTCCAATTGCCTCCCAATCACGTGTCAGATGCGTCACATACATCCTGGTCCGCACGATGTCATCCAATGAGGCGTCAAGATGTTCCAATGCGTCTGCAATAATTTCAAAGATGCGCTGTGTTTGTTGGTATGCGTCACCGGCACCGTAGACTTTTCCATCAGCTACGGAGACGGTCCCAGATACTTCGATGATATCTCCACTACGCACCGCCCGCGCATATCCCACTTTAGTTTCCCACGGCGCACCGCTGGAAAAATAGCGTTTCATCACTTCAGGTCTTCTAAGGTCAGGGAGTGATCAATGACATATCTTCCCCGCTCATCCCGGACCAGACGGATGCACTCGTGGATGGGATCATGCTCCAGGAACAAGACATAATTGTTTGTCACCGCATCGGAAAAGAACCGTGCCTTTTCATCCAGGGTCACGAGCGGCCGGACATCATAGCTCATCACATACGGCATTCCGACATGGAATGACGAGGGCAGCAGGTCTGCACAGAAGACAACAGTCGCATCGCCAAAAGGGATCTGGGGGATCATCATGGCCTCGGTGTGGCCATAGACAAACCTCACATGAATCCCCTCTACCCATTCGACGAGTTGTTCTTCGGGAATAAACTGAAGCAGGCCCATTTCCTGCAGAGGTGTAATGTTCTCCTGGAGAAAAGAAGCCCGTTCACGCGGATTGGGATGTAGAGCCCAATCCAGGTGAGATTTGCAGGACCAGTAGACGGCGTTCGGAAATGTCGGGACGATCTCTCCCTTCTCCGTGCGCTCCAGCGCTCCGCCACAGTGATCGAAATGAAAGTGCGTGAGAAAGACATCTGTAATATCACCGGGAGTATACCCTGCGGTTGCAAGATTTTCCTTCAGCAGGTGTGGAGAAGGTTGAAAGTGCGACATAAACTTAGCGTCCTGCTTTGTGCCTATCCCGGTATCAATCAGGATGTGTCGTGCCCCGGTATCGACGAGAAGACACCGCAAGGCCCATGTGCAGAGATTATCCTCGTCGGGGGGATTGAGTTTCTGCCACAGCACTTTGGGAACGACCCCAAACATTGCACCGCCGTCGAGCTTGAAAGTGCCTGCCTTGATCGTATGCAGAGAGGTCATGAAAATCCAATTTTATGACGGCCTTTACCCAATTCCTGTTTCATTGCTGCCATCCGGAGGGCCGTTTCCGCGGCTTCAATGCCTTTATTGCCAAGTTTTCCACCGGCACGTGCTTTTGCCTGTTGTGTTGAATTTGGCGTGAGGACACCGAAGATGACAGGAGTGTTGCTCATCAGTGAAAGCTGCATAATACCATTTGCTACCGCCTGGCTGATATATTCGTCATGGCGGGTTTCTCCCTTGAGGATACACCCGAGACAGATGATCGCATCGAAACGTTCCTGACCCAATAGTTGCTTGGCGCCCATCGGCAATTCAAAGGAACCGGGGACTTTGATAATGTGGATCTGATCTTCGACAACTGCATGACTCTTCAATGTCTCAAGGCAGCCGGCAAGGAGCTTTTCAGTGATATCGCGATTGTACGTAGAGACAACAATGCCTATTTTTCGTTCCGTCCCATTGGGGATGGGATCGGTGTTTTCGTGCAGGATTCTGCTAGCCATGATATGCGATTTGAATTCCAAACATACACTGAGCCAGGAAGTTCGCGTCGCGCCGTCCCGGAGTGGCTCACTTCACTTTTGCCCGGGCAATGTACTTATCGATGTCCTGGCTGGCGGTTGTATTTGGATAATTTGTCTTGATCGCCTGGTACTTCTCGAGAGCCTTGTCAAGATCCCCCTGATGCTCATAAAGCATCCCTAATTTTTTCAGATAGTACGGGGTGAGGTAATCATTCTTTCCGGCATCAATGGCCTCCTGGTATTGAGTGATGGCATTCTGCCAGTCCTCGAGTTCAGAATAAGCATCTCCCAATGTGCCATGTTTCATGATCGGCGTGACTGCTCCTGCAGGGTCGAAGTGTTTCAGGTTGTCAACTGCCTCCTGGTACCTTCCGAGATGGAGATAGCACACACCGGCGTAGTAGTGGGCAATGTTTGCGGCTTTCGTTCCTGAGTATTTATCGACGATATCGAGAAATCCATCATAACCTCCCCCGGGATTGTCGAGCGCCAGCGCAAATGAATCGCGTTCGAACTGAAATTGAGCCTGGAACATCTGGTTCATGGCCCGTTCATTGCGCGGCTTCTTGTAGAAGTTCTGATAACCGAACCAGCCGCCGACAAGCAGTACGATGGCACCTAAAATGGCGAGCACTGCGATCTGATTGCGTTCGAAAAAATCTTCTGCCCGCTCTTTGACCTGGACTATATCAACCAGTGTGTCTTCTTGTTTCTTATGCTTTCTGGTAGCCATCTGAATAAAAGGCCTTTTAAAAATTGGCCGCAAAGATAAGAATTCTATGGTGGTTTACTGCGATCTACGCAGACCTCTTCAAGAGGTGCTATGAGGACAAAAAGACATGATATAATTCTGTAGTATTCAACCCTTTGAAGTCCTCTATCTCGAGTCCTTTAAGTGGGTTCCGGTCACAGTTTTCATGCCTTCTGCAGTGATATAAGTGATTTGGGGGTTACCCATGATGGACGCACAACCCACTTCGCCATGCTTATTGATAGCGATCATTTTGTCGTCGAAATTGACATTGCCGATGCCGCCGTTGATCTCCACAATTCTCTTGCACACGGCTTCACAGGCCTCCTGAGGCGACATCCCTTGCCGCATGTGTTCTACCACGAGAAAACTCCCACACGTCCGCATGACTTCTTCGCCGCGCCCTGTGGCTCCTGCAGCACCCACAGCATTGTCGAGATAAAGCCCGGCACCAATAATAGGGGAATCACCGACTCTCCCGGCCATTTTGGCAAATAAGCCACTTGTCGTAGTGATGCCTGCAATGTCGCCATTGGCATCTATCCCCAGCACGTTGATGGTGCCATGGTGTCTCTCGATGCCATACTCATCATTTGGATCAGCAAGCCAGTCATCGTCGTCGCTGAGATGTTCTTTCCACCGGAGCCAGATCCGGCGTGCGTGATCTGTCAGCAGGTTTTCTTCCGGGAAACCATGGGCCTTCGCAAACTGCAGCGCCCCGTTGGCAACGAGCATGATATGATCGGTACGCTCCATCACCAGTCTGGCTACGCTACATGCGCGCTTGATATTTTCCATCGACCCCACAGATCCACATTGGTGCGTGGGTCCGTACATGACCGATGCGTCCAGGGTGACAACACCGTCTTCATTGGGCAGTCCTCCATAGCCTACAGAAGTGTCATCTGGGTCGAGCTCGACGACGTTGGCACCGGCTTCCACAGCATCAAGGATGTTTCCGGTTTCCTGCAATTTCTCCCACGCCGGAGGGAGTACTTTGTGCGCCCAGTCTTCACCCCGGCTGCACAGGATAATCGGTAGCGAAACATCTCCTGCAGGGAAATACGGAGCATTTGGCAGTCTTCGGGTAAGTGGTAGAGATAAGCCGGCAATACCGAGCTTTTGCAAAAATGTGCGTCGTCGTGTCATGCTATGTGTTCTCCTTTGCTATGTGTTCTCCTTTTCCAAGACCAATGTAGGGAAAATCAGTATTGAGGACGGACTTAACAGGTAGGAATACCCACAGGATGACCGATTCAGGTCTTAAGGAATCTTGCGATGCGGTCTGACAGAGGAGTTCATCAGGTTTGCAACGGATCGTAAATAGTGGTTTTGTCTTTGAAAGGGTACCTTGAGGCATTAGCTCACCTTTTAAATTTACTTCATAGGATGTCTCAGAAAGGATGTACCCAGTTCACAGTGATTATGACTGTCTCACCAGAACTCGTCGCAGAGGGCGATCGCATTTTTGAATCTCATGCGGCCTGGATGGAAAAAACCCATCATCGTGACGGGGAAAAACAATTGTTGCAGTATAACCTCACCAAAACGCCTCAAATGGTGAACCCCATGGATCCGGGCCAGGGGAACACCGAAAATACCTGCTATATATTATCAGAAGTCTATGCCAACCCTGCCGGCTTACAGGATCATTGGGAACAAGCCCAGACCGCCTGGCAGGATTTCGGGGCATTGACAGAGTGGTTGGGTAAAATTGACTTCCAAATGGTCAATGGCGGGGAGATTGCGTATTCCCAATGGTAGTCCAAAATGCCGGGTCAGATGATTTCTAAGTAGATCATCGTCTATCCGACAATTTCAGTCACTATTCAATGGGCGGAGGAAGAGGGATTGGTTCAATCGCTTCGCTCTGTCAGGACAAGTTCATTGATCCTGAATATGGGATACTACACACATCTGCAAGGCCGCTTCTGCGCCGCATTTTGGATTTCCATCATGCGCAGTCTGCTGTGGGCATCCCAACGCGATGAAAACACAAAGCCACGGCGACCTACAACGGCCTTTCATCATCTGCGGAGGAGGGAGGGATTGATTCCATCGATCCCGTTTTGGAGGCCCTGCAATGCGCATAAAGCCCTCCCGGTCATTTGTCTTTCTCGCAAATCCCTCAGACAAGCTCGATCTGGCAGCCTATGTATCTTTTCATGTGTTTGTTCCGCTTGTCAGGGCTTTTCTCGAAACACAAAAGCCGCCTCACCGGCGGCCTTTATGCGCATTGCGGAGGAGGAGGGATTGATTCCATCGATCCCGTTTTGGGGGCCTGCAATGCGCATAAAGCCCTCCCGGTCATTTGTCTTTCTCGCAAATCCCTCAGACAAGCTCGATCTGGCAGCCTATGTATCTTTTCATGTGTTTGTTCCGCTTGTCAGGGCTTTTCTCGAAACACAAAAGCCGCCTCACCGGCGGCCTTTATGCGCATTGCGGAGGAGGAGGGATTCGAACCCCCGATACCTTTCGGTATGCCGGTTTTCAAGACCGGTGCCATCAACCACTCGGCCACTCCTCCGGATTTGTAGCAGGGTGCAAAAGTAGATTTTTCAGACATTCACTCAACCCGGAACAGGGGTGAAGGGTTCTTATATCAAGCAGCTCTTGAAAAATCCCGGTTCTATAATTTATTTGAAAAGAATATGACATTATCAAACAAGACAGTCTACATCACCGGTGGCACCAAAGGTATCGGATATGGAATCGCCCAGGTTCTGCTGAACCACGGAATGCGTGTGGCCATCTCCGGCCGTGATAACAGCGCAGCTCAGGACGCTGCAAAACATCTGACAAATGATCCTGACAGGGTCCTTGGCCTTGGATCGGATGTACGCAAGGCTGAGGATGAACAGCGTGCTGTCGAGCAGGTGTTGCAGAAATGGGGCCACCTCGATGTTCTTGTTGCCAATGCCGGAGTGGGGCATTTTGCTCCGATAGAAGAGATGTCTGCAGACCAGTGGCATCAGGTGATCGACACCAATCTGACCGGCGTATTCCACAGTGTGAAAGCCTCCGTCGCCGCGTTAAAAAAATCAAAGGGATACATCTTCACGATGGCCAGTCTTGCGGGCACCAATTTTTTCGCGGCAGGTGCAGCCTACAATGCGTCGAAATTTGGGTTGGTAGGTTTCTCACAGGCAATCATGCTGGACCTCAGATACGACGGTATTAAGGTGACCACGCTCATGCCTGGTTCGGTGAGTTCTTATTTTGCCGGTCGTACACCATCTGAAGACGACGCCTGGAAAATCCAGCCCGAGGATATCGGTCAGATGATCGTTGACTTACTGAATATGCCTGCACGAACATTGCCCAGTAAAATTGAGGTCAGACCCTCAATACCGCCACGGAAATAAGGACAGCGCAGAAAACGCGCTAATGAATTGTATCAATTTTCGATGCTGAGGCATTCCACTGAACGGCAATTTTTTCATAGGTCTTCGGATCTATAATATCCAGTGGTTCACCGTTGAGCAGGACATCCGGATCGGAAATGCCAAGCTGAAATTTGCAATAATCTCTCCACGAAGATTTTGATTTGACCACGCGCGTCGTTGCGACATAGGTCTCAGGATCGTAGATCTGGATGGTATCGATAACTGTCACCGAATCCTGGTCCAGAACGCTGCTACGCATCTCCTCCTGCATCTCCTTCAATTCGCGTTCATATCCTGGTGGTTTTATTTGGGCATGTACAGCACTCTGCCACAGACAGCAGAAGACGCTTGTCGTCACTAATATTCTGACTGTGAATTGCACCATGAATCAAAGATACATGAAGTTCCGATGCATTAACTTGTCACAAGCGCAAAGCGCACCGGCAGGATAAACAATACACGTACGGGGCTTCCACGTTGTTTGCCGGGTATCCACCGGAGATCCTTTTGGTTCATGAGACCCACTACGCGAACCACTTCCTGTCCACATCCCGCACCGATGTCCCGCAACACATTGATGTCCTGGATTGTGCCGTCTTTGTTCACAACAAACTGCACGACGACATTGCCCTGAATATTATTCTCACGGGCCTGTGCGGGATAGGCCAGATTTGCATGGATAAATTCCATCAGCGCTTTCTCAGCACATAGCCTTTTTTGCTCGCTTCCTCCTCCGACATCTTCACAGCCCGGGAATCGGGGCATTTCCTCCACAACTTTAAAGATCTCATCCGCATCATCATGTCGGGGTGGAGGAGGAGGTGGCAGCACTTCTGCAACCTGTTTGGGCTCCGCACTGGGTGCGGGGATATCAATCACGGATTCCGCCTCAATGGACTGATCCATAAATTCAATACTCTCATCCACATCGGCGACCATCTCATCAGGCACTTCAATGACCGATGGCGGCGGCGGTGGAGGCGGTGGCGGAGGCGGCTCGGTGGTCTGGGGTGGGGTGACTTCAATATCTGCCTCCGTGGCCTGGACCATCTGACTACCGGATTGGTTGTCTCCTGTTACAGTCCAGTTCATGAGGACGGTGGTAAATGTCAATGCGCAAATGATCCCCAGGAGCAGTCCAAACGGCCGGTATTGCAACACGTCTACTGCCGGGTATTTCGTTCTGGCTCTCAGAGGTGACAACGGGGCATTGTCGCGATATCTGGAAGCGAGATCCTGCCGGGATTGCCATCGTATAATCGCGCGGGAGATGAGTACAATGGCAACTAATACCCCCACCATTGCCCCCAGGACCTCGAGGACCTGGGTTGTGCCGAAATCCAGTTGCGTGTTCATAGCTTTCCGATTAAGTACAATAAAGCTATGCCTGTTGAGAAGGCCGTAGAATGACCAAAGTCGTGTCAATCAATGATTTTGGGCTGGGGTTCAGCCTGGTGGCACAAATGTCACTCAGAGTAAGATGATATCCCCAGCGACCGGCGTGCATCTGAGCTCAGAAATATGGATATTCTGACACACGGTACAGCTATTCCATTTTAACAACCCTGGTTGGGGCGAGTTGCGCGTTGCGAGTTGAGACGTTCCGGTCGAGGGCGCCGGCCATTTCAATAAAATATGGATGTGCGGGATTATCCACAGTCAGGATGGCGGGTGTCCCGTTATCACCACCTTCGCGCACAGCCTGCACCAATGGAATTCTGGCGATTACAGAAGTCTCCCCGGAAGCTGCGAGTTTGTCAGCGCCGCCCTTGCCGAAAATGAAGTATTTGTGATCCGGCAGTTCTGCCGGAGTAAACCAGGACATATTTTCAACAACTCCAACAATAGGGACATTGATATTCTCCATTCGGAACATATTCATTGCTTTCAGGGCATCAGCGAACGCCACATCCTGCGGTGTTGTCACCATGACCACTCCCGTGACCGGTACAGTCTGAACCAACGTCAACTGAATATCCCCGGTGCCTGGTGGCAGATCTATGATCATATAGTCCAGGGGGGGCCACAGACATTCGAACATGAATTGTTTGATGATCCCTGCCAGCCTGGGACCGCGCAAGACCACCGCCTTCTCAGGCTCTACGATTAGGCCGATGGAAATGACAGGCATCTCAAATGCCACAGGAGGGACGATCTTGGGCTGTCCATAGTGGTCAACAACACGGGGATGCATATCGTGCAGGCCGAGCATTGTCGGCACGGAAGGCCCATACAAATCCGCATCGATCAGACCGACACGATATCCAAGTTGTTTCAGACCCAAAGCCAAATTGACGGCAATGGTGGACTTGCCGACACCGCCTTTCCCTGATGCTACAGCGATGATATTTGTGACCTGGGACAGGACCGCACCTTTGCTGGTATCCGGTCTTTGCATATGGACATGGACATTAGCCTCCGGATAGATCTTCTGGATCTCCTCGATGCAACGGAAGTTGAGCTCCTGCTTTGATGATTCCGCAATGCCATCTGTATTCAATGCAAAATAGACGGTAGTACCTTCCAGTTTGAGATCAGAAATGCGGCGCGCAGAGACGATATCCTGCCCTGAGACGGGATCAGAGATTTCCCTCAGCGCGGATACGATTTTGTTATTGTCCAGAGCCATAGCGATGATATCAATGAGAGGCTTTTTGCCCAGATCGCACAAAGTTAACGTTATCAGGAAGTACCCTCGATTTGTACGTCTTCACAACGCCCTGAAAATCGAAACGTATTAGAATTCCTGATGGTTTATTTTTGCCAGATCATGAACGTATTCCGGGATATTGAGACGCTGCCGGAGTTCCGCAATGCGATTGTCACTATCGGTTCATTCGATGGCGTGCATCGCGGTCACCAACGCATCCTTCGCAGGATCAGGAGGCTTGCTGCAGAACATGATGGCGAATCGGTCGTCATCACATTCGACAAGCATCCCAGGCAGGTATTGTCTCCCTGGGATACGACCCTGCAACTGCTGACTACGACTGGCGAAAAGCTCCAGTATCTCGAAGAATCCGGTGTTGACAATGTGATTTTGGTGCCCTTCACAGTAGAGTTTAGCCAGATGGGCCCGAGCGAATACATCGAACGTTTCCTGATCGGCAAAGTGCATCCGCGGCTGCTGGTTGTAGGATATGATCATCGATTTGGCAGGGATCGCCGGGGCAATTTCCATTTGCTGGAGACATATGCAAAGCAGGGATATTTTGATCTCGTACAAATTCCAAAGCAGGAGATCGATCACATCGATGTGAGCTCAACAAAAATCCGGGAAGCCCTGCTGAAAGGGGATATTGACCAGGGTAACAAGCTGCTGAATCACCCGTATCGCATTACCGGAAAGGTGGTGAGGGGACGAAAGATCGGACGATCCCTTGGGTATCCCACTGCCAACATAGAGCTCCCCGACCCCGTGAAACTCATTCCGGCGGCGGGCGTCTATGCGGCCTTTGCGCATATCGACCGCGAGACGTTTTCGGCGATGCTCTATATCGGGACGCGTCCTACGTTCCATGGGACTCAGGACACGAAAGTATCAATTGAGGTACATGTATTGGATTTTAGCCGGGAGATTTATGACGTCCAAATTGAGATCGATCTGATCAGGTATATCCGCTCGGATATGGCAATGTCCGGAGCAGAGGCACTGCGCGCACAGATCCATCATGACGAGACACAGATCCGGGCTTGTCTTGCAAATTTTATGAGGGCACGTCAAATCCCTGATGTGGCGATCGTGGCACTGAATTATAATGGAAGGGCCATGTTGGAAAGATATCTTCCGACCTTCCTCGATGTAGCCTATCCCAAGCTGGATATTATTGTGGCAGACAATGGATCGACCGATGATTCTATCACCTATATAGAAGAACAATTCCCTGAGATACAAGTGATCCGCCTTGGTCAGAACTACGGCTATGCAGAGGGATACAACAGGGCCCTGGCTAACCTGGACCATGAATATTATGCACTTGTCAATACGGATGTTGCACTGACACCGCATTGGCTGTCCAGAATGATCACGGTGATGGATTCAGACAGGCGGTTTGCGGCGTGTCAGCCGAAGATACTTTCCGATAGCCACCGTGATCAGTTTGAATATGCTGGTGCTTGCGGTGGATTCATTGATATTTTCGGGTACGCCTTCTGTGCAGGAAGGATTTTGCATACCCTGGAAAAGGACGTTGGTCAATATGACAATCTGCATACAGTCATGTGGGCCTCTGGTGCCGCGTTGGTAGTAAAGAGTGACATATTCCATGCGGCCGGTGGTTTCGATGGCTCTTATTTCGCACACCAGGAAGAAATAGATCTGTGCTGGACAATTCAACGTCTCGGATATCGTGTCGGAGTCGTTCCCGAAGCCTGTGTATATCATCTTGGCGGTGCGACGCTGGAATATGACACACCAGCCAAGGTTTTTTTGAATTTTAGAAATAACCTCACGACGATCTCCAAACAGATGTTTCTGCTATGGTTACTCCCTGTCCTGTTGATGCGCTGTTTCCTCGATCTTTCGGCAAGCCTGCACTTTGTGCTCAGGGGTCAGGCCGGGAATGCACTGGCGGTAATCAAGGCGTATGGCGCCTTCTGGTGGCGTTTCCCCGGATCTATCCGTAAGCGCCGTCGCATTGCGAAACTCGTTCGCACAAAACACATCGGCCCTTCCCAGGTAAGGCTGTATAAAGGCAGTATTCTGGCTGACTACTATATTTTGGGTAAGCGCGTTTTTACACAATTATCAGAACGAGCCCATGCCGCATTACAAGGCAGTCGAAATCCTCTATCGTGATCCCCGGCTTGTGGTGGTCAATAAACCCGCGGCAATCCTGAGCATTCCGGGAAGAGACGGCAGTCCATCCCTGGTGGAAATGTTGCGGGATACATTAGGTGCCGAGGTGTACATCGTACACCGTCTGGACCGGGACACCAGCGGTGTGTTGCTGTTCGCTTTGGATGCAAAAACACATCGCATACTTTCAGAACAATTTGCTGCGCGCAGGGTGCGGAAAACTTACCTGGCGATCGTGCGTGGCACTCCAGCCATGACAGAGTTCAACATCACATTCCCATTGAAGATTGGCCAGAAGAACCTCGTCAAAGTAGATCCTGCAGGCAAACCTTCAGAGACTGTATGTCGTGTCATTGAGGGGTTTGGGCGGTACAGTTTTTTGGAGATAGAACCCCTGACCGGCCGTCAGCACCAGATCAGGGTGCATCTGGCTGCGGCGGGACATCCGTTGCTGGTAGATCCGGAGTATGGGTCACCAGATCCGTTCACCATCAGGGATATCAAGCCGGCAGCCGTCATGTCAGACTCCCGGGGCGCAGGTGCCTTGCTCCGGCGTACCCCGCTACACGCTGCAACACTGGAGATCCGCGCTCCGGATTCCGATGCGCCAATGACATTCCAGGCCGCTATGCCGAAAGACATGCGCGCGACCCTGCAGCAGCTGCGCAAGTGGAGCCGGTGACGCAATACATGAAGTGTTGCGACAGTTTGAGTAAATTTGAAGGTCACAGTTGGACAATGTAGTGCCTCTAAAGATCCCCTTATGATAAAAGTCCTTGTCGCAGATGATCACAGGATGTTTGTTGATGGCATTGAATCTATTCTGAGAAATGAAGAGAATATCCAGGTCGTTGGCAAATGTTTCGATGGTCGGAGTGTTTTTGCGGAAATAGAGGAAAAAGAACCGGATGTCGTTTTGTTGGATATCAGTCTGCCGGAGATGAGCGGCATCGATGTCTGCAAAAGGCTGACGGCTACCCATCCCAAGACGCGTGTGCTGGCCGTGAGTATGCACAATGATGCAAGCTTTGTCAGTGAAATCCTGAAAAACGGAGCGATGGGTTATATCCTTAAAAATACCGGTAAGGCGGAGCTCGTGACAGCGATCCAGAGTGTCTATGAAGGCAAGTCTTATTTCAGCCGGGAAGTCGCCGAGACGATTATGCATGGATTAGTACAGGAAGGGGAGACGCGCAAAAAAGAACCGCAAATTCTCCTGTCTGATCGGGAAAGAGAAGATCCTGGCACTGATTGCAGATGAACATACGACGCATGAGATTGCGCAAAAGCTACACCTGAGCTTTAAGACTGTGGAAGGCCATCGCAGGAATTTATTCACTAAACTCAATGTGCGCAATGCCGCGGGATTGGTGCGTGTGGCGTTGGAAAATAACCTGCTGAGCGTCTGAGATCGGCACTGTAGAGTTTCGTACCCTTGATGATAAAGTAACTTCGGACACTCCGATGCGACAATGCTGCAATATCATGTTCGGTTGCTGGTTTGTGCTCTGTCCTGCCGGCGCGATGCTCTTCGGGCAGTACCCTTTGAATCCACAACGGCATGTCATCATCGAGGACAGTATTGCCAGCTTGCAGGCTTCAGGAGACGTACAGCAGGCGACACGACTGCAGAGACCTCTGGCATTGACCTATCTCACCGAACAGGGCCATGCGGACCGTGCGATCAGTCTGCTCCTGAAGAGCATCTATACCCTTGAAAGTTTTGGGGATTCCGCGACAGCTTTCCGGTGCAGAGAAGACCTTGCCCGCATATATATGGCAAAGCGGTATTACCATGAAGCGCTGTTTCACTATGCTATCCTCCTTGGATACTATCAACGCCACGAGAAAAAAATCGAAGGCGGGGTGATCCAGGCAGCCATTGCGGATACGTATGCAGCCATGGATTCATTGCGCAGCGCCATCCCGTATTACCTCGCCGTAGAGAAACTCAACGAAGCGCATTCTGTGCCTATTTTGTCAGAGATGCACGATGCATCTGTGACGGCATTGACACGACAAGGCTATGCCATTGCCGGGCTTACCGATACCACAGAGGTAGACTTTGGAGGCCTTATGGACAACAGGCCGGGCTTCCATGCCCTTTGTCTCCTCAACAACGGCCACCGCTATTTTGCCCTCAATGACCTGACTACGGCGCGGTATTATTATCAGCAATGCCTGGATGAAACAAATATTGATGAGGTGATCCGCAAAGATGCCTTATACAAGATGTCCGGCATCTACAAGCAAATGGGTGAATGGAAGACAGCATATGATTTGCTGGAGCACTACAGTTTTATCAATGACAGCCTCATCAACGACCGCCGCCAAAGGGTCATCAACAAGTTGTTGGTGAGTTATCAGACCTATGAACAGAAATCCAAAATCAGGGAACTTGAAAAGGATCAGAAGATTGCGGCTTTTCAGAAGCGGTTGCAGAATGTACTTACATTTTCTCTGCTCTTCGGCTTTGTCATCGTCCTGATCGGGGCATATTTTACGATACGGAATTATCAGCATCGCTTCAACGCAAACCAGATCATCCACAGGCAAACGACGGAAATCAATCGACAACGGATCACCGAACTGGAAAATAATGTCAAAATAGAATCCATGAATTCGATGATCCAGGGGCAGGAGGCAGAGCGCGAACGTGTGGCAAAAGATCTGCACGACAGTCTTGGCGGACTCCTTTCGACAGTAAAATTGCATTTCGATGCCCTGCAAACCGAAGATGCACAGGTCAGCAGCCTGCCCGAATATCAAAGGGCATACACATTGCTTGATGAGGCGTGCAAGGAGGTTCGGCACATCTCAAATAACCTGCAACCCGGCGCCTTGTCCAAACTCGGACTGGTTGCTGCCATCAAGGATTTGATCAATCGTGTGCGGCCCGCAGAAGGACCTGCAATCAACTTTCAACATGATGGCGTAAAAGGCATATCCGATGCGCGCGTAAGCCTGAACGTCTATCGTATCGTGCAGGAACTCCTCAATAATGCCTTAAAACATTCAGGAGCCCATGAAATCGCAATTTCACTGAGCCAGAAAGAGGACACCCTGAGTATTGTCGTCGAAGATGATGGCAAAGGGTATGAACCCGGAGCAGCGAAAGTGGGCATGGGCGCTGAAAACATCGCATCCCGCGTAAATTACCTCAAGGGTGATTTGAGCATTCATTCCGTGATTGGAGAAGGTACGACGACGCAGATTGATGTTCCACTGACGATATAAATCGAACTGTACATTGACCCCGGCAAAGACCCAGGGAGAAAGCTGGCTTCCTTCTGAAACACCAGGTATCGATATCCATGAACCCATAGGGAAGAGCTTTTTTTTTGCAGCCGTCAGAGAAACAAGAGTAGGATTCAGAAAATATCCCTATTTTGTGCTACGGTAGGTGCGAGGAATTGAGGAAACAGAGGAAAAACCCTTAGTGCGAAAACAGGGTTTACCCTCTTGATTGACACCCGGTGAGGGCGCATCTTTACACCCATGATTGCCACACCCAGAAAGAAGTTACCAATGGTGAGTGTTTCGCCGAACGCGGCGAAAGGCTCTTTTCGGATATATTATCCAAGGACTGATTTGAAAGGTGTCCTCACGGCAAGTTTGATGAGAACAGATGGTGAGATTCTGGACATCCCGATTGAAGTTCATACGGCACAGGGTGGAGAAGTGGATATTAAGATTACCAACCCAAGTTCGGGAATCTTTTATCTGAGAATCGTGGACGGAAGGACCAGTGTCATGAAAAAGATCATTGTACAGTAAGGGAAAACCCTTGGTAAAAAAACAGGGTTTCCCCTCTTACATAGGGCCTTAGAGCATGATACCTTTGACATATCGTTTTTTGAAAAACAAGTCACGGCTGAGGCCATTCCAAAAACCGAACAGTCCCAAGCTGTGACTTAAAGAATATATTTAAGGGGTGAGACTTGCCGGAGTCGCAAAAAGTGTGACTTCGGCATTTTTATTTAAGCGAAATACGATAACAGCCTGAAATGTTGTAACGCAGTTATGCTCCGGTATATTGGCTGTATTGGACAACTAAAGCTTCCCATTCCCGCATTTTATCAGAGAAAGCCTTTGTGATGCGTTCATATAATGCCGTCCGCTCGGACGCATTTGGGAGGGCATAAAAATCACTTGCCGATAGTTCTTCCTCCAGAGTGGCTTTCTCCTCCTCGAGTTTTTGAATACTTCGTTCGATATTCTGGATCTGCCTCTGGAGCATTCGCGCTTCCCTGCCTGAAGCTGCTTTAGGCTTTTCCCGGGGTGAAATGCTCTCTTCAACCGTCGACCGCCTTTCCAGTTCCTTTAGGTCTTCGACTGGATGCTGGGCAAGAAATTCAGTGATATCATACAGGTGATAGTGGATGCCGCCATCCCGGAACTCCAGGGTATGAGTAGTCAATCCTTCGAGGAAAGAAACATCGTGTGAGACGACGATCAGTGTCCCTGTATACGCCATGAGCGCCTGCTTCAATATTTCTTTCGACTGAATGTCCAGGTGGTTCGTTGGTTCATCGAGGATCAACACGTTTGAAGGAGTGAGCAACATGCATGCGAATGACAGGCGCGAGCGCTCCCCGCCGCTGAGCACAGAACACTTCTTGTCGACGTCATCACCACTGAAGAGCATCCCACCCAGAACTGACCGCAATCGCCCTTCTGTCTCTGTGGGTGCTGCTTCGCGGATGACGTCAATGACGCGATTGCCTGAAGGGATCAGGTCAGGTTGGTCCTGGGCATAGTATCCGCATTCCACATGCACCCCTGTCTCTATGACGCCGCTGTCCGGGGTCAGTTTTCCGGCCAATATCCGCGCCAATGTTGTTTTCCCCTGGCCGTTTTGACCTACAAAGGCGATGCGACTGCCACGATCTATCGTGAGGTCCAGATCTGTTATGACATTTTTCGCACCAAACGCCTTGCACAGGTGCGTAATCCGGTATACGACCTTGCCTGATCTTTGCCCCTCCTGGAAACGCAGTTTCATACTCTTTTGCTCTGTATCCTCAAGTTCAATCCTCTCCATGCGTTCCAGCTCTTTTTGTAATGCCTTCGCAAATTTGGCCTTCGAAGCTTTGGCTCTGAATTTATCGATCAACTGTTCTTTGTGGGCGACCTGGCGCTGTTGGTTCTCAAAGGCTGCCTCCTGAATCACACGCATCTCCTGCTTTTGAGACATCGCCTTGTGATATGAATACGGATAATCCCTGACCTGGCGCAATTCTATTTCCAGGGTACGCCGTGTGACCTGGTCAAGAAAATGTTGGTCGTGGGAAACGACAAGTACTGTTCCGTCGAATGTCTTCAAATACTGGATAAACCAAAGAATAGACTCAATATCCAGATGGTTTGTCGGCTCATCGAGGAGGAGCAGATCGGGCTGTGTCAGCAGGAGCTGGGAAAGCTCGACGCGCATCCGCCAACCACCGGAATACGTCTGCAACGGCTTGTTGAACCCATCTTCTGAAAATCCCATTCCCCTCAACACCTTCTCAATCTCACCAGAACGCTGTTCGGCACCCAATAAAGCATGACGTTCGAACAAATGGCTCAGATGTCCTGCCAGGGTTGTCTGTTCTTCAGGATCAGAGGACTTTTCGAGCGCTTCCTGCACACGACTGAGTTCCATTTCGATGTGTGTCAACTCCGCAAATGCTTGTTCGCAGATCTCCAACGGGGTACGGTTCAAATCCAGATCTACGGTCTGCGAGAGATAGCCGATCTGTGTCTCCGCCGGGATTTCAATCGATCCGTCATCCGCCGAGATCTGTCCTGAAAGCAGTTTCAGCAGTGTGGACTTGCCGGATCCATTGCGACCAATCAATCCGATTTTTTCACCTGGCCGGATTGCGAGATTGATATGATCAAACAGGGTGCGTGCACCGAAGTGCAGGGATATGTCACGCAGGTAGATCAAGAGGTCAATTCAATGAATGCTGATCTGGCATCTGAGCGATCACTGAAAAGGTATCCCCCATGTTGTACATGACTTGTCTCCAGAGACTTGCAGGCTTCGACTTAAACAAATAGTTGGCGTGCATTTCAGAAATGAACCATGAATGATACTCGAGCTCTTCCATCAACTGGCCTGGAGACCATCCTGAATAGCCAACGAAGAAGCGGATGTTGTGTGGCAGGATCAACTTTGACTGAATCAGAAACTTGAGTTTGTCAAAGTCTCCACCCCAATAAACCCCGCGCATCACCTCAATACTCTCCTCCAAAAGATCGCCGACATTGTGGAGAAAATGAATGGAGTCGGTGGCTACCGGCCCCCCGAAAAAGACAGGACTCTCAATATCAGAAAGGTCGGCGACCAGCTCGTTCACCTTTACGGTCAATGGCTTATTCAGGATAAAACCCACAGTGCCGTCATCCTCACTGTGCTCGCAGATCATTACCACCGAACGGCGGAAATTGGGGTCAAGCATAAATGGCTCAGCAAGGAGGAGTTTCCCATTATCCACTTTCTGACTCTGCATGTTGGGCCGGCGATTCATCATACACTCTCAGCTTCTACTGTCCGGTCAATCCTCCGGAGCAGACCACACAAAATACGGCCTTTTCCACCTACTTCGACGAAGCGGGTCATCCCGTTCCGGATCATGTTCTGAATCGTCTGCGTCCAGCGCACAGGAGCAGTGAGCTGTTCAATGAGGTGTTGGCGAATCAGATCGGGATCTCTTGCAGGCTCGGCATTGACATTCTGATATACAGGACAGACGGGTGATTTAAACAGGGTTCTTTCAATCGCAGTGCTCAATCGTTCTCGCGCTGAAGCCATCAGGGGAGAATGAAATGCACCACCGACAGCCAACGGAATGACTTTAGTCGCTCCAGCTGCTAAGAGTTGTTCTCCGGCAATACGCACACCTTCGGTCGCTCCTGAGATCACGACCTGTCCGGGACTGTTATAATTGGCAGCAACAACAACAGGATCTATTTCCCGACAGATATTTTCTACAACCTGATCGTCAAGGCCCACCACGGCAGCCATTGTGCCGGGTTGTTCTTCACACGCTGCCTGCATTGCTTCAGCGCGTTCTTTTACAAGCAACAATGCATCGCTGAAAGACACCGCGCCGCTAGTCGCAAGCGCCGTAAATTCCCCCAGGGAATGCCCTGCGACGGCATCAGGCTGAAAGTGATCCAACAATTGTGTGCGTACATAACTGTGAAGGAAAATCGCAGGTTGTGTGATATTCGTCGCTTTCAGCTCCTCTTCCGATCCGCTAAACATCACATCAGACAGGGCGAAGCCAAGAATTTCGTCAGCCTGACGGTACAGCGCAGCCGCGCTTGCCGAACCGGCAGCATCGTCTTGTCCCATGCCCGCAAACTGACTGCCCTGACCTGGAAAGAGATACGCCTTCATAGATCCCAAATCCGCATTTTTCTCATGTCAGCTTTGCACTGACGAGATTCAAAAATTCTGTCCTTGTCTCGGCTTTTTGAAACTCACCGGTGAACGCCGAGGTGGTAGTGATACTGTTTTGTTTCTGAACACCTCGCATCATCATACACATATGTCGCGCCTCGATGACAATTGCTACGCCCAGAGGCTTGATTGCCTCATGGATACAGTTCATAATATCCAACGTCAGACGTTCCTGTACCTGCAATCTTCTGCTGAAGGCATCCACGACACGCGGGATCTTACTCAGGCCAACAATGCGTCCATTTGGAATGTATGCGATGTGCGCTTTGCCGAAGAACGGCAGCATATGATGTTCACAAAGAGAGTACATCTCAATGTCCTTCACCAGGACCATCTCCGAATAATCCTCAGCAAACATTGCTTCCTGCAGGATTTCCGTCGGGTTCAGCTGATATCCGTGTGTGAGGAACTGCATCAGCTTTGCAATGCGCTCAGGCGTCTTCAGCAGTCCTTCGCGCTCAGGATCTTCACCGAGATGTCTGATGACTTTAGTGTACAAGCTGATCAGTGGATCCAGCGACGCGTCATCGTACTCTTCAAATTTCTTATACCTGGTATCGATCAGGACGTCTTTCATGGCTAGTGTTTCGTTGGCAATGTATCAAAAACAAATAGATTGCCTTCCGGTTCAGGGGCTTGCTACAGTGGACTGGCGCCCATACACCTGCCGTGCCGAAGGAAGACTTTATAGCCCACAATCGTCCGCTCGTCGAATAATGTCTCAGGGAGTGGATATTTTCGCATAGTTGCGCCGTTAAAGGCCGGTGATACAGGTAGCATATCGCACAACACCGGCCCGTGGCGACATGGAATTGAGTACGATTTTTCAACGGCATATTGCATCGCAACTGGTCGGTGTCTTCTCAAAGAGAATTGTCCGGCACGTTGCCTTTTGGGGCGTGTTCCTGGCACTGCTGGTCATCATGGACAATAAGGAGTACGGTGTCCTCTACGCCCTGGTCAAGCACCTGATCAATATCCTCTTCTACAGCGCCATCGTCTATTTTAATCTCTACTATCTCATCCCGAACTATCTTACTCAGAAGACCTTCCTCACCTATGTAGGACTTCTTATCCTGTCCGTGATCATTATCACACCCATTAAAGCGTTGGTGTTCTACTTCATGTTCGCAGGATCTCCGCTACACCGGGAATTCGTGACATTCTACCAGCAATACATTTTCGCGTTGACATTTTTTGTAGCTGCGGGCTCTACTGTGATGAAAATCGTCAACGACTGGTTACGCACGCAAAAAGACCGGAAAGAGCTAGTGACACAGACCATGCAATCGGAATTGAAATTCCTGCGATCCCAGATCAATCCGCATTTTTTATTTAATACACTGAACAGCATCTATGCATTGACCCTGAAGAAGAGCGACAAAGCACCGGAAATCGTGATCAAGCTGTCTGAGATGATGCGCTATATGCTTTATGAATGCAACGAGCGCCAGGTTGCGCTGAGTAAAGAGATCCAATATATCCGCAATTATGTGGACCTGGAAAAACTCCGGCAAGGTCAAAAAGTGCGCATTGATTTTGATGTCCACGGCGAGATTACAGACCAAATGATCGCCCCGCTGATTTTTACACCATTTTTGGAAAACAGCTTCAAACATGGCGTAAATCAGACTTCCGAGGGGTTTATCAATATTTTGCTGGACGTGCAGGCAAAGAGTGTTGTCCTGGAGATCGAGAACAGCAAACCACCCAGGCACCAGCTTGTCCAGAAGTCCAGGCAGAGTGGTGGGATCGGACTGGTCAATGTCCGGCGGCGTCTGGAACTGCTGTACCCGGATAACTATACACTGAAAATTTCAGA
Organism: uncultured Bacteroidota bacterium; assembly: GCA_963746925.1. Taxonomy (GTDB): domain Bacteria; phylum Bacteroidota; class Bacteroidia; order Chitinophagales; family Saprospiraceae; genus DATDQA01. Next base: position 306,914 of record CAVVDK010000013.1, on the reverse strand, counting down.
CAGTGCTGATAAGTATAAAATCCATCTTGCACTCGGATTGGATGGTCCTGAAAATTTGATCAATTAACCCGTCCTAAAAACAATGATGCACATGAATGTCATTATCGTAGATGATGAACCCCTCGCCCTGGAAGTGTTGGAAACGTATGTGGAAAAGATCCCTGACCTGCGTTTGATTGCACAATGTTCCAGCGCGCTGGAGGCGAATGAGGTATTACACAAAAAGGAGGTGGACCTCGTTTTCCTGGATATCCAGATGCCACAGATCACAGGGATCGAGTTTGTGCGTTCTCTCCATGATCCACCGATGGTCATATTTACCACGGCGTTCAGCGACTATGCGTTGGAAGGTTTTGATCTCGGTGCTGTGGATTACCTGCTGAAGCCAATTTCGTTCGAACGCTTTATGAAAGCGGTCAACAAAGCGCGTGAGCAATATGATCTCCGGCGCCATGAACATTTTGGCAGTGATACCGATGAACACTTTTTCGTCAAGGCTGACAAGAAGCTTGTCAAAGTGCGCTTCAACGATATCCTGTATATCGAAGGTCTGAAGGACTATGTGATCATCCGCCTGGAAGAAGGCCGTGTGATCACGTTACAGACGATGAAAAGCCTCGAGGATAAATTGCCTCAGGGCAAATTTAGGCGTATCCACCGCTCTTATATCGTCTCTATGGATAAGATCCACGCGGTCGTCGGAAATATGGTAGAAGTGACCGAAAAAGGTCAGGCCAAGCATCTCCCGATTGGGAAGAACTACCGGGACGAGTTGTTGGAACTGATCAACCAGAGTCGAATATAGGGCATAGAGCATAGGGCATAGAGCATAGGGCATAGGGCATAGAGCATAGGGCATAGGGCATAGAGCATAGAGCATAGAGCATAGAGCATAGAGGGGATAGGAGCACGGCTTACCAGACACAGTGAAGGGAATCGATTCTAAAAGCCAAAAGTGAACAGATGACCGCCTTTTTCAGGCCTTTCAATCCTTCCTCAGCACCTCAAACTTCCTGCTAACCACACCATCTGTAGTAGTGATGCGTAAGATATACAGGCCATTGCTGAGGGCGGAAATATCCGGGGAGAAATATTTTCCAGTGAGGTGCTTCGAAGAAGCAATCAGAGAGCCCGATAGATCGTAAATATCAATTTCGCGCAAGGCACGATTGCCATTTACATGGACATTGAGCTGATCGCCAGCGGATGGATTCGGGAAGACAAAGACCTCCTGCTCCAGAGGGGTTGCATTGCTGATGTCGTGTTTGATATAGATGGTTGCGGGCGAGCCAGGGACTTCATATGTCAGACCGGAAGAGGCCATGCTTCTGACACCATTGACACCTATTTTGAGTGGGGTGCGGCCATCCGGTGTTTTAAAACCATCGAAATCATCAGTAACAATACACGTCATGACACCAATCACCCCAATTCCGCTTGCTGGTGTTCCTGAAGTCCGGGTAAAGGCAGCGTCCAGGCGTCCGCCCCAGGGTTGTTCCTCCATTTGCAGTGATGGTGCATCATATCCCAGCCATGAGTCATCATAGAACTGCATCGTAATCGTATTGGTATCCACGAGATCCGGCGGGAGGTTTAGAGAAAAGGCAACGCCGTGCATGTCCAGGACAGGGTTGCTTTCCGTACCGATGGAGATTTCAAAGACCGCCAGATCTCCTGAATCGACCTGTTCTGTCAATGGGATAATATCAAATTCATAGTCCGCCTTCAGACCGATGATCTCCGGCACAAGCGTATGCGTGCGCAGGTAGTAATCCGATATTGCCGTCATGTCCGAAGACCCGATGACGCCATCGCCATCGCTATCGGCATACTTGGAGTTCATCCCCCATAATGCGCTCGACCAGTCTTCACCATTTTGACCTATCCAGGCAGTATTGTTGGGATAGTTCCTGTCGGGTCCAGTCATTCCTGTCTGCCATCCGATACTCAGGAGATCGTAGAGATCCACGCGGCCGCTCGCATCCGCATCGCCGGGCCAAATACAATGATCGACGCAGGCGCAAGACATTGGATCCGCATCCTCCACAGTCACATTTACTTTTACCAGGTGACATTCGCCACCGTCAATACAGTAGACGACCTCGAAGTAATCACTGCCAACATAATCATCTGCAGGTGTATATACCAACAGGTCATACCCCTGTACAGTACTGCACAATACATCAACGGATTGCTCGTCGTTGTAGAGGGTCAGGTCACCAATACCAGGCGGGGCATGGACGGCGAAATAATAGCCCTCAAGGGGAATTTCATAGTTCAGCACCAGTGGTACATTCTTTTGTGTGACGAGATCATACGTTTCAGCATTTTCGGGGACCATATCCCCTACATAGACAATGACATCGCCGGTCTCACAATTTCCCAGGAAGCAGGTGGTATATGTAAAGGCCTGTGCGCCTACATAGCCCGAATCCGGGGTATACGTAAACGTCCCCGGGGCGTCGAAGTCCAGTACCCCTTTATCAGGAGTTGTATGTGCAGTGACCGGGTATGCTTTGACATCATTCGAAAGCACATTGAATGTCACAGGCGAATCAACCCTGGTAAAAATGACATCGGGATTGACAAAAGAATTCGGTGGATCTTTATAGTAGACTTTTATGACGACATATCGCGTCAGGGTATCCGAAGCAAGGGCAAAGTGATCCGTACCGGTAAACCCGATATTGGGCGTGTACTGCCAAGTATCAGGACTCAGACCACTGAGTGTGCCGTGGTCCGGATCATCTGTAACGGCGAAACCATCGGCCGGCATAAAAGCGACAACCGGAGTCCGGTTGTCTGTAGAGAGGTACATTGTATCCATTGCCGGGAGAGGGCCGGAAGACATGACGCAGATATCCGCTTCGGCTTTTGTGCAGGCACCGTAATTATCACAAACCACGTAAGTCAGATAGGCCATTCCGGTAAAGTCTGCGCCGGGCGTGAAGAGGACAGAGTGGTTGTCGCCAGAAATTGAGGCGAAGCCATTAACGACAGCAGCGACATATCCAATAGAAAGCTGGGCAGAATCAGGATGCGGGACATCATTTGCCAGGACATCCAGCACATTGTCCTCACTGGATTCCTGCACAGTCAGATAGTCCTTCTTTGCGTCTATCCAGGAAGAAGAAACATATACGCGGAAGGCTTCGATTTTTGGGGCCGGAGGAAAATGATCGGGAAAGTACTCAATGATGAATTCGGCAACACCATGGGCCCCATCCACCGGCGTAAACCTGAGGGACCATTTACTCCCATTGAGTTCTTGTGTGAGCGTTCCAAGCGCAGGATCTGGAGTTTGTACGATGTTTCCCTGGTAGAGGACATTGCGCTGGAATTGCAGGTAATTGTCCTGATTGAGCACATGATACTCCTGCCAGTTTTGCGCATTGGCGCACAGGCACGTACCCACCCCGAATAAGAGCAATAAAGCGAGAAATCGGAAGGTTCTCTCAGGTAAGTGTATCATGTGATTTGCCTACAGCCGATGTGTACTTTTTAAAGTACCTTCACAAGGTACGACAATTCCAAATTCTACCGGTAAAGGTCGCAAACATTTTTCCCAAATTTATCAAAAGTTTAACTTTATTTTGCTGATAGTCAAAATTTAACACATCGCAAATATTCGCATCTTTAGGATGACACGAGAAGCCAAATTAGAAGTTTCATTTTATTTATAAATACCACATAATGAGTGTAAAACAATTGACAAAAAATCATAATATTGGCAATACTTCCATTGCTGACACGAAGTTGTTCAATGTCCTTGCACAGCTCAGCGTGTATGATATCAATCGCTTGAAAAAATTTGTGGATAGCCCCTATTTCAACAGGAATGAAGTCCTCAGCACGATGTTACGAGCAATTGATGAGGCGATGCGATTAGATGCTGCAGAAACCCTAACCAAAGCTGAGCTTTGGGAGAGGATCATGCCCCACAACACATACGACGACTTGAAATTCAGGAAGTTGTGTTCTGACCTTCTGAAACTTACTGAGGCGTTCCTTTCACAGGAGATATTTGAGCAGCATTCCCTGCAAAGAGCAGATAATTTGTTGGTTGCGGTGTATAATCGAAAACTTGAACCACTCTACAACAGTGCTTTAAGTACAGCCGATAGGTTGTCTGAACAATATCATTTTCGACCGGCATCCTATTACTATTATTTATACTCATTTGAGAGGAATTTCTACAATTTATCAGGTCTGGAAATCGAAAGAACCAAAGAAGCAAATATTGAGCAAATGGCTGAGAATCTCGACAAATTTTACGTCGCTGAAAAACTCAGATGTTATTGCATTATGTTAGACAGGCAACGAATGGCCGCACACGACTATAGGGTATTGTTCATGGATGAGATTATTGCCCACATTGAATCAGGAAATCTACAAGAAAGTGTGCCAGTCAATTTATATTATCAAATTCATTTGACCCAAATAGAACCGAATAATCCTACCCACTTTGAAAGATTAAAATCTCTTATTGCTAGTCATATTCGGGAATTACCGCAAATGGAAGCATTTGAAATTCTGGATTCGGCGCTCAACTACTGTGTAGCTCAGGTTAATCGGGGTAAAAGTCATTATCTCAGAGAGTATATGGAACTCTCGCTAGTGGGCATTCAAAATGAAACCCTTCTTGTGAATGGGGCGTTGTCACCATGGACTTTTAGAAATATCGTATTTGCAGGATTGCGAATGCACGATTTTGAATGGGTGAAGAAGTTTATAAATGACTATCAAAACCAAATCGATGAATCATATAGAGAGAATGCAGTGAGTTTTAACTTGGCAAATCTGTACTTCTATCAAAATAAGTATGACGAGGTGTTAAAACTTCTTCAAGAAGTCGAATATGACGATCCTTCGTATAACCGAAACAGCAAAACTATTTTACTGGCGACATACTACGAACTGCAAGAAATGGAATCCCTGACTTCATTGCTGTCGAGTTTTGAAATATACTTGCGGCGGAACAAAGCAATGCCTGAAGACAGAAAAATGCCCTATTTGAACTTGATAAAATTCATGCGGTCACTGGTAAAGATTTCGAATACAGATGAACAAGCGCTTCAGAAACTGAAAAAGAAAGTCGAAGAGACCGAAGGGGTGGTCAACAAAGAATGGCTCCTTGAAAAAATCGATGACCTGCTCTGACGTGCTCCCCATTTTTTCCCGGTATTACAGTTTTGTACAGACTCTGTGTACTTTTGCCCCACCAAATTGTATGCTTATGGCTCGCCTATCACTCCTGCTATTGCTGTGTGGGGGATTGCTAACATCCTGCAAGCAGGAAGCGCCGGACGCAATGACTACACTCGAACGTACCGTCGCCGATTCTGCGACGACTGAAAATGTCTCTCAACTGCTGGACATGTACAGTAGCTGGCTGAGGGACAATCCTGAACCTTCGCCACAACACAAGTCCATCCTGGAGAAATCCGTCACTGTGGGCCTGCAGCACCAGCGTTATGCGCAAGCGCTCTCTGCACTCCGGGGATTGGTCATCAATTATCCCGATGATCCCGGGACTCCGGACCGGCTTCTGCAGATCGGCGATATCGAGTCTAAAATAGGAAAGGATGTTGCCGCAAAAGTCTTATACCAGGCCTTTTATACAAAATACCCCGACAACGCACATAGCGCAGATCTTAAACAGCGCTATCCCATGACGGAGCCCGTAGACTCCTTGATCACAGGAATTGGCAGGCAGATATTCCACGACTCCACCGCGGCGATCAATGAAGAAGCTGCCAGGCAGTATGTCGACCTCTGCGAGTCTTATGCCCTGGTCAATCAAGGCTCAGATGCCTCCGCAGAATATCTCTACAAGGCCTCAGAAACAGCGCGCACGATGCGTGCTACCGTACAAGCCCTTGAGATCTACGACTGGCTCATGCGCGATTACAAAGGGAATAAACGCGCTGCACAGGCACTCTTTCTCACCGGGTTTACCTACGACAATGACTTGCACAATTTGGACAAGGCCAAAGCAGCGTACGAGGAATTCCTGAAAAAATATCCCAACGACGAATTTGCCAGTTCGGCCCAGTTCCTCCTGGACAACCTTGGCAAAACGGATGACCAGTTGCTCGAGGTGCTCCAGAAAAAGGCTGCTGAGCAAAAGAAATAGGAGAGAGTTATACGATCCGGACTTCTCTCGTGGCGAAGGGGTTGAGCACAGTACCCCTGACCACTGCCTCTGCTTCAATCCGGTACACTGATTTAGCACCTTTCAGAAATCTCGCTGCCGTCGCCATTCCTTTAAAGACCATGTTACGGTCTGAAAAGGTCTCCATATCCGATTTGACCACAGTGAACGGCAACACAAATTCAATTTCGACGATTTCGTCGGCAGGAATAGCGATCTCCTCCTCAAGGGTGATTTCGCCCAGTTGATATTCATCGATCAGCTTGCTCTTACCACGGCCGCGCTTGTATTTTTCGACCATTTTCACTTGCACCTTCTGCACTGTCTGTGCGTGCATCGAAAAGAAACGGATCTTCCCTTCTACAGGTCCGTCCATCGGAACCTCCTCAGGGACATCGAGTTCAAGCTTTACGCCTTCGATTCCCAACCATCGTTTGACTTTGCCGATCATGATTTGGCCGATTAGGCATGGCAAGATACTGCGCCGATGGGAAGCTCCGGGAAGCCGTTTAGACATACGGCCTGAACCCCAGGACAACGGCAAATGGAGAACAGCAAATAGCTTCCTGTGGGTACCGACTTTTCCGAACCCCATACCCCCTGAACGGGCCACGCCAAAGCTCTTTCAAGGAAATGGGAGTCCGCTGAATCGGTGCAAAAAACCTAAAGCACGTTGCTTTCAGCCGGCAACACATTACCAAATCCCCTGATATATGGTTAATATCCTGTTAATTCCAGGGAATTTCGAGAAGAAATAGGCTAAAAAACGTTTGATACTATGTAAATTTAATGTAAATTTGTAGTAAAGTTTAAGAAAATGAAGCTCTATCGTGAAGATCAAAAATATCATGACACGGTAGCCATAATCATGGTTGCTGCATTGTCGTTGTTGCTCGTCGCCACATTACTGAGTGGCCCTCTGGGGTTCTGGAGGATAGCACTGGCTCTGGCTGCAGTCACAGGGATTGCGTTCCTTATCCTGAACCTCAGGCTGAAGATTCGCATCAGCCCCAAGAAGATGTCGATCCGCGTTGCACCATTTCCATGGACGCGCGTACGCGTTCCCCGGGAAGAAGTGAATGGCGTGGAATTTATTGCGTCCAGGGACGGTGAGATCGAAAACGGCTGGGCTGTGCACTTTGGAGGCAAACTGCGGATCTTCAATTTCGGTGATCGCAAAGGCATGTTGATCCATCGCAAAGACGGAAGGGCCGTCGTCATCTTCTCAAGGAAGCTCTATGAGAACCAGGGAAGTGTAGTGGACCAATTGCGCTCCAATGGCTGGAATCTTTCCTGAAAGACAAGGAGATCACCACTTCAGGACACGCTCGACCTGCTTTGAAGCCAGAAAAGAGTGAATGATTTTCAGGGATTCCGGGGATTCGGGGTATGGCTTTACAAAATCTGCCGCCTCAGACAACTGGCCGAGCGGGACTCCTTCATCCAGGTAGCCGAATCCTCTGAAATGCCCGTCTTCCACGGCAATAATTGTGCGTTCATCGCGCCGGCGTCCTTTGTCAATAATCAGACATGAACCCTTAAGATTTTTTGCCACAGCGGTAATCACATCAAGAACCCTGTCATTATACTCAGCGGGAGTTTCCTGGCCTACGCACGCACCGTGACATTGATCGATGTGCCTGTGAAAACATGCCCCGGGACCCGTTGCCAACTCGGTTTTATTTAAACACAGGGAAAACTGTTTTACGAGTGCGCGCAGGTGGGATTTCGCTGCTTCCCGGCTGGTATATTCCTGCAGGATTCGGCAATCAGTTTCGGGAATGCGATGCCCTTTCTGGATGCGCAGGTTGAGGTACCCCAGAGCATCCTCCGCGACATACATCGCATACGGATAAGAGTTGCGTTTCTGGGCGTGATTGATTTTAGGTTGGTGCTTTTTGATTTCATAATTTTCCAACAATAGCGCGGCCAGCTCGCTTCCCGTCAGTTCATAGGTGATGTCATGGACACTTTGCTGAAGTTTTGCGGCTTTGTTCGAGATTTCACCGAAATGCTGCATCACACGACTCCTGATATTGATGCTCTTGCCGACGTAAATAATCTTTCCGTGGGCGTCATGGAAATAATATACGCCTGTCTCCTCAGGAAGGCCGTGCAGAAAATCCAACGAGATCCCTGGTGGAAGCCGTGACTCCCTGATCCCGAGGTTGAGGACATCCGAGATATGCTCCTCTGACGTGTTATGGCTGAGAATGTATTGGAACACTTCTGTTGTCGCCAGTGTATCGTCCATTGCTCTGTGGCGATGCGTCACCTGGATCCCAAAATGCCGGATCAATGCATCCAGGCCGTATTTTTTCAGATCAGGAAAGACCTGCCGGGCCAGACGTACGGTACACAGTTGTTTTCTGGAATACGTGTACCCCAGGCGCTGAAACTCTTCGCGGATAAAGCTGTAATCGAATCGCGCATTGTGCGCTACGAACACGGCACCTTCAGTCATCTCAATAATCTGACGGGCGATCTCGTAAAATTTCGGTGCTTCGGAAACCATCTCATCGGTGATGCCTGTCATCCGCGAGATAAATTCCGGAATACTGCGCTCCGGATTGACCAGGGATTCAAAGCGATCCACGATCTGTTCGCCATTATGGAGCACAATCGCAATCTCTGTGATTTTATCCCGCTTTACGAGACCGCCTGTGGTCTCGATATCAATGATTGCGTACTTTTTCCCCTTCAATGGCATCGGTGATTCCAAAAATCAACAACGGCCCAAGGTAATGAACCTCCTCAACATATTGTACATTTTTGTCATTTGTGCTTCCTGTGTTGAGGCACATCCGCCGGGTCGACAGATGACAACCCATCCTGGCAGCGCGGCAAGAGATAGCATCATTGGCAATCCGGTCCCCGGAGCACATCGCACGGATGCGTATCTCGATCTGATCCGGGGAAAGAAGATTGGATGCGTTGTCAATCAAAGCTCCCTGGTAGGAAGGACTCATCTCGTCGACACCTTGCTGCGACGCGGTGTTGACGTCAAGGTCATTTTCTCACCGGAGCATGGGTTCAGGGGAACGGCAGATGCCGGACAGGAAATCGCGGAAAGCATTGACTCATCGACAGGCATTCCGGTGATCTCACTCTACGGGGACCATCGGAAACCCACTCCGGAGGACCTCGCGGGCCTCGAGGTCATTCTGTTCGACCTTCAGGATGTAGGGGTACGGTGCTATACATACATCTCAACGCTGCATCTGGTGATGGAAGCGTGTGCTGAGAACCATATCCCTTTCATTGTCCTGGACAGGCCGAATCCCAACGGTTACTATATCGATGGCCCGATGCTCAGGCCTGAATTCCGGTCGTTTGTCGGAATGGATGCAATACCCCTGGTCTATGGGATGACGATCGGGGAGCTTGCACAGATGATCAACGGAGAGGGCTGGCTCAATGGAGGCATCAAATGTCATCTCACTGTGATCCCATGTATCCATTATGATCACAATATGACGTGTACACTATCAGTCCCTCCGTCGCCCAATCTTCCCAATCTGCGTGCGATCCTGCTCTATCCTTCACTTTGTTTGTTCGAAGGGACGCAGGTCTCCGTGGGGCGTGGCACGAAGATGCAGTTTCAAATTATCGGCCATCCGGCATATCTCCCGGGGTCAACAGTGTTCACTCCTGAGTCCATGCCCGGTGCTGTCAATCCCCCGTACGAGGGCATGCCCGTGAATGGTACAAGCCTCAGGCATCTCAGCACTGCGGAGATCTTTTCCTGGAAAAAACTCAATCTATTCTGGCTCTTAAATTATTATCAGGTCTTACAGCCACAGGGCAAATTTTTCACTACACAAATGACGGCGTTTGACCGGCATGCTGGCAGCTCCGCGCTCAGAGTCCAGCTTGGTCAGAACCTGACCGAGCAACAAATTCGCGCCTCATGGCAAGCCGATATTGAAGCGTTTAGGGCGCGGCGTAGCCATTACCTTCTCTATCCGGATATCAGGTAGGTGCTATTCTATTTTTTCAAGGATGTCGAGAATTTCGTTCGAGTCCCTGATCCGAAGAGAAGTGGATCGTGATCTGACCGGCGCCTTTTGCATTCCGCTTGATTGCCACTTTTGCTCCAAACAGTGATGACAGAGAATCCTGGATGCGACGGACTTCCGGATTCGGTGCAGCCTTCTCCCGGATTCATGTCCGTGTGATTCCTGGTAAGTACGGATCAGGGTTTCGAGTGCACGAACTGAAAGGCCTTTATCAACGACCTGTTTATGCAGTGACAGTTGCAATGGCAAATCGGTCACACCTGCGAGTGCGCGTGCATGTCCCATGGTGATTTTTCCACTGCGCAAAGAATGTTGTATTTTCAGGAGGGAGCTTCAGCAGCCGTAAATAATTTGTGACAGTGCTGCGGTCTTTTCCGACACGACTGGATAGACTTTCGTGCGTCAGGTTGCATTCGGAAAGCAATCTGTTCAGTGAGATCGCCACGTCGAGTGCATTGAGATCCTCGCGCTGGATGTTTTCAATCAGAGCAATTTCGATCATTCCCTGATCATCCGTCAGAAGAATATATGCAGGCACTGTTTCGAGTCCGGCAATGCGGGCGGCACGCAGCCGTCGTTCACCGGCAATGAGTTGAAACTGATCGGCAGCGATCCTGCGAACGGTCAGCGGCTGAATGATCCCATGTGTCCGGATCGAGGCTGCCAGGTCCTCCAGTCCAGGACTGTCAAAATCCTTCCTGGGCTGGAACGGATTGACGTGAATCCATTCCACGGGAATATCCGTGACCGAACGACTGGCTTCCTTGATCACATCTTTACGCACCTCAGTGGTTGTAGAATCCACCGTGCTCAAGAGAGCCCGGATCCCTTTTCCCAGTCTTTCTTTCTTCTCGTCTTTTGTCATAGTACTTGGAGGTGTTGAACGCCATGCAGTCGAGCATACTATTCCTGAGCCTGAGAGGCAGAAGAAGGTACCGATTGAATGTCGTTGTAGTCATTGTTGTTGATCAGAAATTCCCTGGCCAGGTTGAGGAAATGGACACTGCCCTTGCTCGTGACGTCATACAGCAGCACAGGCATGTGCATATTCGGTGCCTCGCTCAGTTTTGAATTCCGGTGAATAATTGTTTTGAAAACAAGGTCCCTGGAATGTGCCTTCACTTCCCTGACCACAATCCTGGCCAGGCGCAGCCGCTTATCAAACATGGACAGTAAAATACCCTCTACAGTCGAGTCCGGGATTCAGCTGTTCGCGCACGAGGTCCACTGTCTCCCGAAGTTTGGAAAGCCCCTCGAGAGCAAAGAATTCACATTGTACGGGGATGATCACGGAATCTGCTGCCGTGAGTGCATTGACGGTAATCAGTCCAAGTGACGGCAGACAATCGATGAGCACATAGTCATAGCGATCGCGTACTACGTCAACCACGGACTTCAGGACATACTCCCTGCGAAACCTGCTGGCCAGCTCGAGCTCGGCACCCACGAGATCAATATGTGAAGGGATGATATCCAGATTCGGTGTGTCCGTATGATAGATGGCATCCAGAGGGTTTGCCTTGTTGATCATACAATCATAAATGGTGATACCATCTTCCGGTATTTCCACTCCCAGCCCTGACGTGCAGTTCGCCTGAGGGTCAGCATCGACAAGGAGCACTTTCTTTTCCAATACGGCAAGGCTGGCGCCCAGGTTGATGGCCGTGGTGGTCTTTCCAACACCGCCTTTTTGATTTGCTATTGCGACGACCTTACCCATGTTTTACGGGAGGCAAAAGTACGGTTTTCGGATAGGGGCCATCGAATGCACCAACAGCCCTATTTTCGCCATTTCGTCTGAAAAATTCAGGTTGATGCATTTCTTTACACAGGCCTGGAAGAAGAAGCGTGTATTCTGGACATCTGCAGGTCTGTTTGCCCTTTTGGCAGGCGCGTTTCTGTCGAGATACCCGGACTGGTGCGAGAAAGTGTACGGCGCTGCTTTGTTCCCGTTGATTCGAGGGCTGTTCAGATATTCACTGGCCCTATTGCCTTTTCCGGCTGTCATTCTTGTGGCATTTGGAGGAGTAGCGCTCTTTTGGTGGACGGCAGTGCGGCCGGCACTTCAGCATCGCTGGACGTGGTGGACATTGTGCGCAGGGGTCTGTTCGACTGTCGGAGCATTGATATTTCTCTTCCAGGCACTCTGGGGATTCAATTATGATCGTCGTGACATCAGTCAGAGGCTTGGGATTGAAAAAGCATCAATGACCACTGAAGATTTGGAAAAGGAATTCAACAGGGCTACGGATGAAGTGCTGCAGGCTGCAGATGCAGTCCATGACCTCCATCCTCTGGATCACTGGAGCAGTCGTGCATTTGAAGAGGCGATTGCACCAGAACTCCGCAGAGCGTTGAAAGTCTTGCACTATCCTCTGACGCTCAATCCGCGCGTCCGGATACTGCGGCCGATGGGCATCCTCATGCGTTGGAACACAGCGGGTATTTACCTCCCATTCAGCGGAGAAGGTCACGTTGATGCAGGGATGCTACCGGTCCAGATTCCCTTTACGATGGCTCACGAAATGGCCCACGGATTTGGCGTTACCGGCGAGGGAGACTGCAATTTTCTGGCATACCTGTCCTGCCGCCAATCCGGCGATCCTTTTATTCATTTTGCCGGAGTGTTCACATACTGGCGATATGTCGCCTCCGAGTTTCGGGATGCGTTTCCGGAACGATACAAAGAACGCTATGGGCAATTTCCTGATATCATCAGGAACACACTTTGGGAAATCCATGCAAACGATGCCCGTTATCCGGATATCCTTCCAAAACTCCGCAATGCGATTTATGATACATATCTCCGGAGTGAAGGCGTCCATGAAGGCCTGCGCAGCTACAACAAAGTCGTACAACTCGTGTGGGCTTATGAAAGCCGCCAGGCTAACCGGTGAATACGCCGATCATTTTAAGGATCTCCTGAGTGAGGTTTTCAATGGCGAGCGGAATATTCCATTGAGTACGGTCCCTTGAGGTGACAAAGTTTGAAATCCCCCGAATCTCTAAAAACGGAACGTCTGCTTTGAGACAACAATAAAAAAATGCAGCGCCTTCCATCGATTCGATATCAGGATTCCAAGTCTGCACCATTGAGGCGATGTGCGCCGGAGAGCCATGTGTTGTATTTGTAGTGATAGCACGTACGGGCCGGAGAAAGTCATACTGTGCAGCCTGGCTATTGTGCAGTTCATACTGTGAAGAAATATCTTCTTCAAGGCCCAGAGTCTCCAACGTGAGAAATGTTCCATTGGCATCTTCTGCCCCCAGGTCTGCGATCACTTCTGAGGTCACATGCACCACATCTCCGATGGCCAAATCTCCCGGGTATGCGCCGGCAATCCCGACATTGATGCATAAATCCGGAAGATGTCCTGCGAATGAGCGGCCCAACACGTAACTCATCCTGTGCATCCCTATTCCGGAAACCAGTATCCTGACCGTACAACTCCCTTTTGTATAGACATCTCCCGGCGAAGCGATCCAGTTGTGAGAGAGGTGTGTGAGCAGTGACGCGATTTCCGGACGTGTTGCAGCGACGATAAGGATCTCCATCAAATTTTGCGTTCAGGCAGAGAGATATGTCAATCCGATTGCAGGCGAAAATCCCAGCAGTGCATGATAGCCTGCCGCCACATCTATCCGGAAACTTTCACTCACCCGCACACCAACACCGGCATGAAAGGTGCCCGGATTGCTGGCTCCACCGACGCGCAATGTGAGCACTTTCAGCCAGTGCATATTCTGCCGCAATCCTGATCCGCGGGGCGAAGTCTACATCCTTTTCAATTTCAAAATACACCCCCGTATCCTCAGAGGGATGATAGGCGACACCTGCAGAAAGTACTGTCGGCAATACGATTTCAGAATTTGTACTGAACTGCACCGGGTTCCTGGCGGCTACGCCAACAGTAAAATGTTTTTCCGGCTGATATTGAATGCCTGCGAGGAATCCCGGTATTATTGTCGACCCATAGCCTTCGATCGAAAACTGGTGGACGTCGAATCGCAAGGCAGCACTAAAATGCTCCGCTAATTGCATCGCATAGCCGACTCCGGCTTCACGTTCCTGGTATGCCGAAAATCCGAACTGGCTGAGATGTATAAAGAGGACGTTGGCTTTGCCGCTCCTGATGGCAGCCACGGCATTTGCCTGTGTCAGTGGACTCAGTCCAAAACTCCGTGCAGAGCCACCATGAAAGGCGGTGTGCTGTAGAGATGTCAGCCCGGCAGGGTTTGAATATGCAGCGTCGATCCCTTCAAGTGTCACGCCAATACCCCCGAGTGCATAGGCACGCGCGCTCCTGATATTCGGATCCGCCTGTCCGGAGACAGAGACATACAGAAACAGGAACAGGAAAGGGCCGATGAGTATTTTTACCTGCATTCAGGGAATGTTCTTGTCTGCAAAATGCGAAAAAACTCGCTGCAAGATCTTAGACAAAGGCATTTCATGCACATTTCTACTGTGAATTCACAGGACTGTCATGGCAAAATTCAGACGGGGACATCAGCACAACCATGGATCAGGGATCAGGACAGTTGTATTGCTGATGGGTGTCGGTTTGGTAGTTGCGGGGATGTTGCTTACGCGAAAGATTGTCCCTTTGCTGCAGTCGGATGGGGCTTCTCCCAAATCGACAGATACGCTTGATTATCTGCCTTCACCACACGGAGGAGAAATGGTCTTTCACAGATACTATACACTTTCCTATCTGGAGAATGACGAAGAAGCCCAATGGGTCGCATATGTCCTCACGCGTGACCATTTGAATGTGCATCATGTCGATCGGACAGACTGGTTTTATCAGGACAATAGTGTCACCACACATTCGGCAGTGTATCATGACTATTCGGGGTCGTCATATACAAGAGGTCATCTTGCGCCTGCCGCCGATATGGCGTTTGACACCGGCGCAATGCGGGAGAGTTTTTTTATGAGCAATATCAGTCCGCAGACACGTGCATTCAACGAAGGGATCTGGCGTGAGTTGGAAGAACAAACACGGGACTGGGCGCGCATGTGGGGCAGACTGTATGTGATCACGGGACCTGTGCTGAAGGATCATACGCATCTGGAACACATCGGTCGAGACAAGGTTACTGTCCCCAAACTGTTTTATAAGGTGCTGCTTGACGCCGATCTGCCTGAAATAAAGTCCATCGCGTTTCTGATCCCGAATGCAGTATCCGACAAACCTCTGATGGACTACGCCGTTTCTATTGACTCTGTGGAGGCTGTCACTGGAATTGATTTCTTTCCTCAGTTGCAAGAGCATATCGATGAGGGTACATTTGACAAAACGCTCTGGCCGGTGGATGCACAGCGATACCAAAAGAGGGTGACGGACTGGAATTTCCGGTAAGTGGCTGCTACGGATGAAAGTATCTAAAGTTGTATGTTGCGGATGTCAAGAAGATTTGCAGTATGAACCAACAGGAAAAATTTCTGGACACAGTTGCGCAGGCATATGCGTTCAAAGGAGAGTCTATTATCCTGGAGCTTCGATGCTCGATAAAGAAGTGATGAAGGAGTCTTTTGTTCGTCTGCCGCTCAAAACATTTAACCGTCATGGCCTGATCGCCGGGGCGACCGGAACAGGTAAGACAAAGACCCTGCAGATCCTCGCAGAGCAGCTCTCCGCCAAGGGTGTGCCGTCGTTGGTGATGGATATTAAAGGTGACCTGAGCGGTATTGCCGTCAAGGCAGAAACGAATCCTAAAATTGAAGAACGCCATGAGAAAATCGGGTTGCCCTTTATCCCTGACAACAGCCCGGTGGAATTTCTGTCTCTCTCCGATGAGCCGGGTATGCGGCTCCGGGCAACTGTGAGTGAATTCGGGCCGGTATTATTTTCTAAAATGCTCAGTCTGAACGAGGCACAGGAAAGTGTCACCTCAGTATTATACAAGTTTTGCGATGACCAGGGATTGCCGCTGCTGGATCTCAAAGATCTGAAGAAGGTTCTCCAATTTGCTACTACCGACGGCAAAGACAAGCTGACAGAAGAATATGGACAAATCGCTACCAGTTCTGCCGGGACGATTGTACGTAAAATGGTAGAGCTGGAGCAGCAAGGTGCCGGGCGTTTCTTTGGCGAGCCTTCTTTCGATGTCGATGATCTGATCAGGAGGGATTCCAACGGTCGTGGAATCATCCATGTGTTGAGGGTTACGGATATCCAGGATAAGCCGAAGCTCTTCAGCACCTTCATGCTGCAACTACTTGCGGAGATCTATGCGCGTTTTCCCGAGGAAGGAGATATGGATAAGCCGAAGCTTGTGCTGTTTATTGACGAAGCGCATCTCGTTTTTGAAGAGGCAACCGATGCATTGCTCGATCAAATCGAGGTGATCGTCAAGTTGATCCGTTCCAAAGGAATTGGGATCTTCTTCGTGACACAAAGCCCACGCGATATTCCGGATGATGTCCTTGGACAATTAGGGATGAAGATCCAGCATGCTTTGCGCGCCTTTACCGCCAGAGACCGCAAAGACATCAAACTTGTTGCTGAAAATTTTCCTGATTCTGAGTTCTATACGCTGAAAGATGTCATCACCGAACTTGGCATCGGCGAAGCAATGGTGACGGCGTTGGATGAGAAAGGCATTCCCACTCCGCTGGTCCATACCTACCTCAGAGCACCACAGTCCAGAATGGATGTATTGACACCAGAAGAAATTGACCACATTGTCACTGCGAGCACACTGGTGCCAAAATATCGCCAGGATATAGATCGTGAAAGTGCATACGAGATCCTTGGAGGCAAGATGGACAAAGCCCGTGAATCTGAACAGAAGGAAAAAATCAGTGCGCAATGGGAGAAGGGCAGGAGCGTCTCAAGACGCAGGGAAAAATCCATCTGGGACAACACTACGACGCGACAGATCGGACGCACGGTAGCGAGGGAACTCACCCGCGGGCTGTTGGGCGTCCTCGGCGTGCGGACCACAACACGGCGCAGTCGCAGTAAAATCACATTCCCCTGGTAGAGGTTGGATCGTACGGTACTGAAGATCTTGTTTAGAAAAACTGAAGTCAGTTTCGGGCGGAAGGGTCACTGTTTGTCGTGGTACATCTGGTAAAACTTCGTCCAGGGCATTGTCTTGTGGAAATCTCCTGCGAAGTATTTCAGGATCAACTCAAATTCATCTGCTTCTTTATATCCGGGAATCGGCTGAATCACCTTCATGTTTTCGTCGATAAAGACACCGGTTGGATAAGAGAGCCTGCCAAATGTAATTTCTTTGGCGAGCTGGTGATAACCGCGCATGCCGCTCCCGACATATTGATAAGTCTTATTATTGAAACGGATGTCCGAGCGTTGTTCTGCGTTGAATTTGATCGGGTAGTAGTGCGTATTCAGGTAGTCGGCGACTTCAGGGTTTTCGAAGGTGACTTTATCCATTTTTTTGCACCATCCGCACCAATCCGTGTAGACATCGACAAAGATCTTCCGGGGTTCCTGTTTTGACAAGGCAGTGGCTTCATCCCATGTGAGCCACTTCACTGCCGTTTGTGCAGAGAGCATCGCGAAGATGCAAAGAGCGGCGAGTGTGAATCCCCATTTGAGATGCCTGCTGATCATTTGCCAGAATGAGATTAGTCAACAAAGTAACGGTAAGCAAACAGAAATTTCAAAGTATCCCTGTCGCCGAGTACCGCCTTTAATGGAACTTTAACACCGGGAAAAGCATATTTCGTGCCGGAATTCCCCGCGTTCGTCGAAGGGAGCCGATGGGTTGATGGGTACTGGACGAGTACCTGGTACCGGGGTACAGCCAAAAGCCAAGAGCCAAGAGCCGGCGGCCATCAGCCGCTCACACATTAAACAGAAAATGCATCACATCTCCATCCTGCACGACGTAGTCCTTTCCCTCAATTGCCATTTTCCCGATCTGCTTGACTGCGTGTTCTGATCCGGCAGAGACGTAATCATCGTATTTGATGACCTCGGCTCTGATAAATCCCTTTTCGAAATCCGTGTGAATGACTCCTGCGGCTCCCGGAGCTTTGGTGCCCCGGACAATGGTCCAGGCACGGGTTTCTTTTTCGCCGGCGGTGAAATATGTGATCAGATGGAGCAAGTGGTAGGCAGCACGAATGACCCGGTTGACACCTGGCTCTTCAAGTCCCATCTCACGGGCAAACGCAATGCGCTCTTCCATGGAATCGAGTTCAGCGATTTCTGCTTCGATGCCGCAACTGACAATGATGACTTCTGCACCTTCTCCGGCGATGGATTGCATAAATGCTTCGGTATACCCGTTGCCAGACCTTGCCGATGCTTCATCGACATTACAGACGTACAGGACAGGCTTCGCCGTAAGCAACTGGAATTCATTGAAAATGGCTTCGTGGACATCATCCACTGTCAGGGATTGCGCCCGTTGCTCTCTTTGCAAATGTTCCAGGACGATCCTTGAGAATTCAAGGGCCTGTGCGTCTTCGCGTTTGCCGCTTTTGGCTTGTTTTGACAGGCGATCCACGCGGCGTTCCATGGTCTCGATATCCTTCAGGATCAGCTCCAGGTCAATGACCTCTTTGTCCCGCACAGGATCCACCGAACCGTCGACGTGTACGACATTGTCATCATCAAAGCAGCGCACCACGTGGAGAATGGCATCTACCTCACGGATGTTTGCGAGAAACTGGTTGCCCAGACCTTCGCCCTTGCTTGCCCCTTTGATCAGTCCGGCGATATCCACAATCTCAACTGTTGTTGGCGTGATCTTTTTCGTCTGTACCAATTCCGCCAGCTTGTCGAGGCGTGGATCCGGTACGGTGATGATCCCGATGTTCGGGTCCTTGGTGGCAAAAGGATAATTGGCAGCGAGCGCACCCGCTGAAGTCAATGCATTGAACAATGTGGATTTACCGACGTTCGGAAGTCCTACAATACCGCACTTCAGGCCCATATCAGGAAGCTGTTGTCATGAATCGGGCGCTAAGATAGACGTACCTTTATTCTATACCGCGTATGAACTACCTCGGTCATCTCTTACTCACGTATCCCGATACGGAACTTACGATGGGGAATCTGCTCGGGGATATGCTCACAGCGCGTCAGGTCTCGCCGCTTCCTGTGCGTCTGCAAGATGGGGTTGCTGCCCATCATTTCATTGATCGCTATACGGATGCGCATCAAGGCATTCGGCAACTTGTCCACCTGTTCCGCGACAGCCAGGGCAAATATGCACCTGTGGTCATTGATATCCTTCTCGATCATGTTCTCGTACATCAGTGGAACGAACATGCGCCAATCTCATACCCCCGGTTTACACAATGGGTATACCGGGATGCGATCCCTCCGTATCTGTGGAGATTCAGTGATCACTTGTCGGGACGATTACAAGGGATGATCAACCATCATTGGCTGGACGGTTATGGTTCTGTAGAGGGGATGCATTCTGTCCTTGCCCGGATGGACAGGAGAGCGGCGTTTCCTTCCCATTTTATTGATGCAATGGAAGAATACGACAGACATAAAGAAACGTTTGCCTCGGTATTCCGCCCTTTTTATTCAGAGTTAAAGAATATCCTGGCCAGGGAATTTGCGATCCACCGCCCACATGGCGGCAACGTGCGCGACAAATAATCCGGATAGTTTAACAGGAAGTGTTAGCCTTCAAAATGCAGAGATACCGTGACCGCGCGGGACAGGATCTTCGCCAACACCCGCGACTGTTCCAGGTGTCCATTGTAGATAAGAATATTATTGATACCCTGGGAGAATTTGATCTCCGGCGAGAAGATAAAATAGGGCATAAAAAACTGCACTCCACCACCGACTTCGATGGCGAAATCATGGGGGCTGATCTTGATCAGGGCATTTGCCAGTTCCCGCCGCACACGTGCGTTGCTCGCCACATCATAGGTATATTTTATCCCGCCCAAAACAAATACGCGCATATCCTTGTACGGCGCTGACTTAAAGCGCACCTGGAAAGGCGCCTGTACGAACACGGATTCAATTGTTTTGACTTGCTCAATATTGCTGTTCCGTACTTCCCTGAAGACAATGCTGCGCTCTGCAAAAGAGAACCCCGGCAGAAATCTGAAATCAAAATAGTCGCCGATTTTCAGGTTTGTCACCATAGATACATTAAATCCCGGACCCGGTTTAGGATCTGCCAGTTTGAAACTATCATTGAGAATGAAGCGGCTTGAGTGCAGGATCTGAAAATTGGAGCTCACAAAGCCGAGGGTGAGACCGAAATAGTAATTCTTCCCTTCAAAATCCAGATAATTATATCCAGCATGATTTTGCTGAGCCGACAGCGTGCTGCAACTCAGTCCGAGTATCGCGAGGGCAAGGATTATTTTATTGCTGTATAAATGGTGCATATACCCAGACTTAATATTTGATACTCAGGATGTCTCCAGCCTGCCTTTTTCAGCTCTGTGTTAAAATTTGTGTAGTCGGGAAAAGATTGAACAGACTCATATAAGTACCGGTAAGCCCTTTTATCCCTGGAATGCAAAGACCCGATAACTGGAAGAAGGTATTTGAAATAAGCATGAAAGAGTTGTTTGAACGGGAATATTCTCGGTTTGGTGAACTCCAGAATGACCGCCTGTCCACCAGGTTTTACCACCCGGTACATTTCCCGCAAACCTTTTTGCAGGTTCTCATAGTTGCGCACGCCAAAAGCAACGGTGACAGCGTCGAAGCTATTGTCCGCGAAGGCCAGATTCTCGCAGTCTCCGGGTGTAAATGTCACTTGTCCGCCATGCGCCGCGCGCTGCTGTTTGGCCTTTGCCACGGCGAGCATTTGTTCTGCAATATCTATCCCGGTAATGCTGACATCCGGAAAACGTTTGGCCATTAACAGTGCCATATCGCCGGTGCCTGTTGCGACATCGAGAAGATGCCCTCCGGCAGGCGGGGTGAGCAGGGAAATCGCCTTTTTTCTCCAGCGAATATCGATTCCGAGCGACAACAGGTGATTGAGGAAGTCATAATGCCCGGATATCCGGTCAAACATCCGTTGTACCTGTACCTTTTTCGGGGTATTGGCCTCCTGGTATGGGGTTATTTCTTTGATCAGCGCCGTGTTCTTGAAAAGCCGTGCAAAGATAGTGCGCCAACCCTCGCCAGGCAGCACAAATATTGGTTTTTTTCTATATTAAATCACCTGAAATGGGTACCTTTGCAGCCGCAAAATGACAGGTTATTAAGATGAATGAAAATCAGCGCATTATAAACATAAACATCGAGGAGCAGATGAAGTCTGCATACATCGATTACTCGATGTCGGTGATTGTCGCTCGCGCCCTCCCGGATGCCCGGGATGGACTGAAGCCAGTTCACCGCCGGATCCTCTTCGGAATGGAGGAGTTGGGACTCAGCTACAATAAGCCCACAAAGAAAAGTGCCAGGGTCGTTGGAGAGGTACTGGGCAAGTACCATCCACATGGCGATACTGCAGTCTACGACGCGATGATCCGGATGGGACAGCCGTGGTCATTGCGTTATCCGCTCGTCGAGGTACAGGGAAACATGGGATCAATCGACGGCGATAATCCTGCCGCCATGCGATATACAGAAGCCCGTCTTCAGCATATCGCTGAAGAGATGCTCGCAGATATCAAGAAAGACACAGTTGATTTTCAATTGAATTTCGATGACAGCCTGAAAGAACCTTCAGTCTTGCCCGCAAAACTGCCCAATCTCCTCATTAATGGGGCTTCCGGCATTGCAGTAGGCATGGCGACGAATATGCTCCCGCATAACCTCACAGAAGTGATCGACGGAATTATTGAAGTGATTAACAATCCGGAAATCACGATTCCGGAGTTGATGCAGTATATCAAAGGGCCGGATTTCCCGACCGGGGGGACCATCTATGGCACTGCAGGAATTCACGAGGCATTCATGAGCGGCCGCGGAAGAATTGTGGTGCGGGGAAAAGCGGAGATCCAGCCGTTACCCAATGGCAAGGAGATCATCGTGATCACGGAAATCCCTTACCAGGTAAATAAGGCAAGCCTCCACGCCAAAATTGCAGAGCTGGTACATCTGCAGAAGATCACAGGTATCAGCGAGGTGCGTGATGAATCAAGCAGGGATGAAATCCGTATTGTCATCGAACTAAAACGCGATGCGATCAGCCAGATCGTCCTGAGCCAGCTTTATAACTACACACCACTGCAATCGTCCTTTGGGGTCAACAATGTGGCGCTGCTCGACGGACGCCCGCGCACGCTGAATCTGAGAGAACTCATTGATGCGTTTGTGAAGTTCCGTCTCGAAGTCATCGTACGGCGTACGAAGTATGACCTGGCGCGTGCCGAAGAGCGCGCGCATATCCTCCAGGGACTCCTGATTGCACTGGACAATCTGGATGAAGTCATCGCCCTGATCAAGGCCAGTAAGACCGTCGAAGAAGCCCGCAATGGTCTGATGGAGCGCTTCAAACTCAGTGAAATACAGGCAAAGGCCATCCTGGAAATGCGGCTGCAACGACTGACAGGATTGGAACGTGACAAGGTGCGCACTGAGTACGATGAGACGATGCAGCGGATTGCGGAATACAAGACTATCCTGGAAAGCGAAGCACGCCGGCGCGAAATCATCAAAGAAGAGCTTCAGGAAATCCGGCAGAAATATGGTGATGAACGCAGAACGAATATCATTGCCGCCGACGGAGAGATCAGCTATGAAGATCTCATCGCCAATGATGCCGAGGTGGTCACGATTTCGCACCTCGGATATATTAAACGCACCAAAGCAGACGAATATAAGGTGCAGGGCCGGGGAGGCAAGGGCTCCAGGGGCAGTAAAACCCGCGATGAGGATTTCATCGAACACATGTTCGTGGCGATGACGCACAACTACCTGCTGTTGTTCACAGAGCAGGGGAGATGTCATTGGCTCCGGGTCTATGAGATTCCGGAAGCTGCCAAAACAGCCAGTGGAAGGGCAATTCAAAATATCTTGTCACTGCCCAAAGACGATGCTGTCAAGGCGTATATCATTATTGAAGATCTGACAGATGAAGATTTTATCAATAATCACTTCATCGTCTTTGCGACGAAGAAGGGGGTAGTAAAGAAGACCAGGGTGGAGGCCTTTTCCCGCCCGAGGGTGAATGGCATTAATGCGATTACCATCAAGGATGGAGACCAGCTCATTGATGCGAAGATGACCGACGGTGACAACGAGATCTTCCTGGCCAGTACTGACGGGTATGCCGTGCGCTTTCATGAGACTGCCGTCCGCGACATGGGACGTACTGCGGCCGGTGTACGGGGCATGACCTTGCATAAAAGTGCGCATATCGTGGGTCTGGTCTGCGTGCAGGCAGGAGCATCAGATCGCACCATCCTTGTGATCTCCGAAAAAGGAACAGGGAAAAGGTCTGAAATAGAAGAATATCGTCTGATAAACCGCGGAGGAAAGGGTGTGAAAACGATCCGTATTACTGAAAAAACAGGCTCCCTCATCGCCATCAAAGCCGTGCATGAGGAAGACCACCTGATGATCACCAGCAAAGCAGGCATCGTGATCAGGATGGCTATCGAGGAGATCAGTATCCTGCGCAGGGCAACTCAGGGGGTGCGGGTGATTACGCTGCACGATGATGACGAAATCGCCGATATTGCTGTGGTTAAACAGGAAGAGGAGGAGACGGAGGACGAAGGGCATTTGGATGATTCCGGGAATGATCTCGGGGAAGAGGAATAGGCTGGATTCTGTATTTTTGTACTCCTCATCCCTTGCGTTTCGACAGTTTTAACGGAACGTTTATGAAATTTAACAAGACGAAAAGAATGTGTAATTCTGGCACTTCGTCTGATATATGTAATAAACACTGAAAACAAATGCCACTTCCTATGAAGAAGACACTTTTTGTATTCCTGGCACTGGCATGTTGCGCATGGGCAGTTGTCGCACAGGATGACCCGGACAAAGACTTGAAAAAGGTCACACGCAACCTTGCCAATTATAATATCGATCCGGCGTCCAATGCCGGCCTCCTCACAGAATCAGCCGCGCTGATTGAAGGCGTAGTAAAAAGCAGTGAGTTTAGCCAGGTTGCCAAGGCATGGCAAGCCTATGGCGATGTCTATGCCGAACACGTCAACCATCAAACGCAGGCACTTGTCCTTGACCCGAACGCGCCTGTTTCAGCCATAGACGCTATCACTAAAACGTTCAAAGGCTATCAGAATGCGTTGAAGTACGCTGAGAAAGGCTATGAGAAGAAAGATGCGATCAATGGTCTGAAGACAGTGTTGCCCAATATGTATTACCTCACCCGTACGATCCTCAACAGGCAGGATTACGAAAACGCGTATGGGGCATATGTGGCAGTCACCGGGGGTGATATGCTATTGAAGGAAAATGGAGAGGAAGGGATATTCGATCAGGGGGAATTGCAGAATGCACAGTTTGTGACGGCGGTATGTGCCAACACTTCGGGAAAAAACGAAGCGGCAGTCTCGATTCTTGAGAAACTCCATGACGCTCAGTACGACGATCCGGGCGTCTATGAGTACCTGTACAAGGCATATGTGGCACTCGGCCAAAATGATAAGGCGGAACAATACCTTCAGGAAGGGCGTAAAAAGTATCCGGATGACAAGGGATTGCTGTTTGCCGAGATCAATGATGCCCTCGCAAAAGGGAAACTGGAAGATCTTGTGGGCAAACTGAAGCTAGCGCTGAAAGCCGAGCCCAATAATATTTCCGTCCCCACCACTTTGGGCAATGTCTATGACCAATTATATCAGAAAAAAATGGTCGCCGCAGATACCTTGAAGGCACATGCAAAAAATGACAGTGCCATGCTACTACTGAATATGGCACATGCATACTATGATAGTGCTGTGGCGTATATCCAAAATGCCCTTACTCTTGACTCCACGCATTTCGATGCGATCTATATGATGGGAGAACTGCAATACAATAAGGCGGCAGAGCTCGCCAAAGAAATGAATGCGCTCGCCGATGATTACAGCAAGGAAGGCACAAAAAAATATGAGGCGAAGAAAGCTCAGATGATGCAGCAATTTGACAACGCACTGCCGTATTTTGAAAAGGCAGAAAAGCTGGATCCAAAAGACACGAACACGTTGATCGCCCTGCGGGAGATCTGGGCACGCAAAGGGGATCTCGATAAAAGCAATGCCTATAAAGCCAAGCTCGATGCGATCCAGGGCAATTGATGCTCTTGGTTTTGAAAACCTAAAAAAGCCGGTGGACCAGCATCCCCGGCTTTTTTGTTTTTGGTGAATGTGCGACTTACTTGCTTGCTTGAACGCACTTCCGGAAAACGTGCGTAACTTAATGAGCATAAAACTGTCGTGTCATGTACTTCAAAACCGGAATCATCGTCATTTTGCTCTGCTGTACCACCTGCGTGTTCGGACAGTCCAATATGCATTTCAGTAACGCAGCCCTCGCCAATATCATCGCAGGAAATTACGCACCGGAAGAATTTCAGATGCTTACGGATTATGGCACACCGGAACATCTTGTCGGGGAAATTGAAAATGCCATCTCTCCGGATACCCTCGAGGCAATTCTCTTTGCACTGCAGCAATTCCACACCCGCAACACCGGCTCCGATACGATGCCCCAGAACCATGGGATCGGAGATGCCCGCAATTGGGTCCTCGCCCAATTCAGACGCTTTGGTGGGACATCACAAGGCAGACTGATTTCCGGGTTTTTCGAATTTGACCAGGATATCTGCGTGATGGGACATCACAAAAATGTGGTTGCCATGTTACCGGGCACGCAACCGGATGCCGGCGTGATCATCATCGAATCACATCTCGACACGCGCTGTGAAGTGGTGTGTGATACCGGTTGCCTGGCACAAGGCATCGATGACAACGGCAGTGGCACTGCACTGGTCCTGGAGTTGGCACGTGTGCTGAGCAGGTACAACTATGACCGTACGCTGGTTTTTATGACGACAACTGGCGAAGAACAGGGACTTTACGGGGCTGAAGCGCTGGCACAGTACACGGAAGCACGCGGTATCCGTATCGACATGGTACAAAACAATGATATCGTCGGCGGGATTATTTGTGGCGAAACGTCGTCACCCCCTTCTTGTCCGGGGCTGAACGATATCGACAGTACACAGGTGAGATTATTTTCATACGGTGGTTTTGATTCTCCGGGCAAAGGCGTTTGTCGCTATATCAAACTACAGTATGATGAAATGCTCCGTCCGATTGCCAAGGTGCCAATGCAGCTGACCATCATGTCGGCAGAGGACAGGACCGGGAGGGGAGGAGACCATATCCCGTTCCGCGAACATGGATACCCTGCCATGCGCTTTACTTCGGCAAATGAAAACGGCGACGCGGGGATCAACCCCAACTACCATGATCGTCAACACAGCTCCAGAGATATCCTTGGAGTAGATCGCAATGGTGATACGGTCGTGGATTCCTTCTTTGTCGACTTTGATTACCTCGCACGGAATACGGCGATCAACGGGACCTCCGCTGTCATGGCAGCCATTGCTCCTGAGACACCGACGATTACGGGGGTTTATTTCGACGCGCACACATTTTATATTGAATTTGAAAGTCCCCGGGTCTATCCCAACTATCGCATCGGCCTGCGCACTGACTTCAATGACTTTGACACGCTCTATTCCACTCAAGGGGCGACATCAGGGTTTTTCTCAACGGCAAACGCCGAGTTCTTTATTTTCCTCTCAGTCATGGCCGTCGATTCCAACGGTGTCGAAAGCTTGCCATCTGAAGAGGTCAAGGCATTATTTTCAAGCACAGAGGATACGCACGCGGATCAGCAAAAGGCCTATCTCCTGCAAAATAAACCCAACCCCTTTGACGAATCCACGATCATTGGGTATTGGGTGGAGTCCGCGTGGCATTACAATCATGCGGAGATTGTCATTTCCGATATCAATGGTGCTGTTGTGACACGCATCCCGACAACACCTCAACAGGGCATGAATGAAGTGCTGTACCGCCACGGCTACCAGGCAACGGGCGTCTGTGTCTATGCGCTTGTGGTAGACGGGAAAGTGATCGATCAGAAGAGGATGGTCTTTGCGAATTGAGTTTGCAGAACACACCTCAAACGCAGGATTCTCGATCTAACCGAATAATACCTTGGGAGTGGGAGATGAACCAAGGATCGACGATTCTCGATCTAACCGAATAATACCTTGGGAGTGGGAGATGAACCAAGGATCGACGATTCTCGATCTAACCGAATAATACCTTGGGAGTGGGAGGTAACCCAAGGATCGACGATTCTCGATCTAACCGAATAATACCTTGGAAGTGGGAGGTAACCCAAGGATCGACGATTCTCGATCTAACCGAATAATACCTTGGGAATGGGAGGTAACCCAAGGATCGACGATTCTCGATCTAACCGAATAATACCTTGGGAATGGGAGGTAACCCAAGAATCGACGATTCTCGATCTAACCGAATAATACCTTGGGAGTGGGAGATGAACCAAGGATAGACGATTCTCGATCTAACCGAATAATACCTTGGGAGTGGGAGATGAACCAAGGATAGACGATTCTCGATCTAACCGAATAATACCTTGGGAGTGGGAGATGAACCAAGAATCGACGATTCTCGATCTAACCGAATAATACCTTGGAAGTGGGAGATGATCCAAGGATCGACGATTCTCGATCTAACCGAATAATATCTTGGGCGCGAGAGGTAACCCAAGGATCGAGGTGTCAAGTAGGCAGGATACATGTCAGAATTTTCCCGGCCCTTCAAGGTGTGAAAGGATTGGGATGTCAAATCCTCCAAGGTATCTCTTGCTCCAACCAATATTTCTCTATTTTTCCCCTCTATGTTGGACACACTCATCGGTGGGATAAACACCATCACCCGTTGGACCGGCGAACGTATCAAATGGCTCACGACGGGACTCGTACTACTGATTTTCTGTGACGTGTTACTGCGTTACCTCTTCTCTGAGTCACGGGCGTGGATGACAGAGCTTGAGTGGTATGTATTTGCCCTGATCTTTTTATTGGGAGGGGCCTTTGTGTTGAAAGAAGACCGTCATGTCAGGGTGGACATTTTTTACGCAAAATGGAGCGATACCAGGAAGGCATGGACAGATCTTCTGGGTGCCGTATTGTTTTTGATTCCGTGGAGTTGTGTTATTATTTATACGTCTTTTCGGTATGCTGAAAATGCCTTCATGATTGGCGAACGTTCTTCTGAGCCCGGTGGTCTGGCGGCGCGTTGGGTCATTAAAGGTGCAATCACACTGGGATTTATCCTGCTGTTGCTCCAGGCGTTTTCTGTGGTCCTGACTGCAATCAAGACGATCACTCATCGGCGGGTATCCTGATTTATGGAACTCTTTGCCATCTTCCTGTTTGCGCTTGTCTTTCTGTTCATTCTGAGCGGATACCCTGTGGCATTTGTGCTTGGGGGGTTGTCAACTGTCGTAGGTCTGTTGTTCCTCGGTCCGTCTTTCTTTAATTTTTTGCCGTCCAGGATTATGGGGGTGATGAGTAATGCTGTGCTGATGGCCGTGCCGCTCTTCATCTATATGGGATTGATGCTGGAGAAATCGGGGCTTGCCGCCAGCCTGTTGGAGACTATGGCGCGGCTTTTTGGGCGCACTCCCGGAGGACTGGCGATTTCGGTCGTCTTTGTGGGTGGATTGCTGGCTGCATCTACAGGGATCGTTGGCGCGACAGTAGTGACGATGGGTCTCATCAGCCTCCCTACGATGCTGCGCAGGCGCTATGCCCCGGAACTCGCAACCGGGACGATTGCAGCATCAGGGACGTTGGGACAGATCATCCCCCCTTCAATCGTTCTGGTCTTACTGGGGAGCGTGTTGAATGTCAGCGTAGGAGATCTGTTTATGGCGGCACTGGTACCCGGATTGCTCCTGGTATGCTGTTATATCGGGTATCTCTGGATACTGGCGCGGCTGAGACCGGAGAAGGCGCCGGCACTGGTGACAGATGAAACCCCTGTTGTCAGGGACCGTGCTTTTTACAAACACCTGGTGATGGCGTTCATCATGCCGCTCATCTTAATTGGGGCTGTCCTCGGCTCCATCTTTGCCGGAGTCGCATCGCCGACAGAGGCTGCCGCTGTGGGGGCAGTGGGGGCTTCTGTCCTTACAATGATGCATGGCAAATTCAACAGCTCGATATTGAAAGACGTGATGCGCGGCACGATGCATCTGACAAGCATGGTGTTTTTCATTCTCCTTGGCGCCACGACATTTGCGTTGGTATTCCGGGGTCTCGGTGGAGACAGATTTCTTTCCAATGCAATTCTCCATGCCCATCTCAGTCCGACGGCATTTCTTCTCATTGTGATGCTCATCGTATTTGTCATCGGGTTTTTCCTGGATTTCATAGAGATCATTTTCATTATTGTTCCCGTAGTTGCGCCGATCTTCGTGAGCATGAAAACCGACCTGATCTGGATAGGCGTACTCTTTGCGTTAAACTTGCAGACTTCTTTTCTCACACCTCCGTTCGGGTTTTCGCTCTTTTATCTCAAAGGCGTCTCACCGCCTGAGGTCAAAACATTGCATATCTACAAAGGTGTTGTCCCGTTCCTGGTTATCCAGGTGATTTTGTTGCTTGTTGTCATTTTTGTACCGGAAATTGTGAGGGTCTTTTTATGATCAGTGGGATGCTTCCTGACAAACACATGAAGATCTTGGAATATCGTCCGCTGCTGATGCGATGGTCCTTGACGGGTGTGCTGCTCGGAGGAATGATCGTCTGCCTGGTTGCTCAGGAGGCCATCCTGACTGCACGCCACCATCCCTCAGGGAGCGTGGTGAATGTCTCGGGCATCGTGCTCAACGGTGATGAACTCGGTGTGATCCGTTACATGCAGGACAGCACGGCCGGAATTGCCGTATATCCCGGGGGTAGCTCGCCAATGTCATTTGCAGAGGCCATGGCAGGCGACCGTATTCAGGTCAATGGCGTTCTGTCACTATATCACGGACTTCTGGAAATCAATCCGATCCTTTCCTGGCAGAAACTCTCGTCAGGGAACCCTTTGCCAGAGCCAGCCGACGTTTCACCCGGAGATACGCAGTTTGACGACCAGGCAAAACGGGTGCGTATCCACTGCGCGCAATTCACGGATGAGATGGACGCATTTGTGAATGGCGATGCAGGATTCTATACTCCTGACGGAAAAGACGGCATGCTTTCGATTGGCGGGAACAACCCTTTGATCGGCAGCGCCATACCTGATATGCCTGTCGTGATGACGGGTATTTTTTCATGGTATGACGGATTCAGATTACTGGTACGTTCTCCAGATGAGATTTCAACTACAGACTGTTTTTCGATCCTGCCCAAACCAGAGCAGCAAAACATTCAACAGCATGGTTTTGATCTCAACTGGATAACCAGTGATGCCAGCACAGGACTGGTGATTTTGAATGATGAAACAGGAACTGCCGATACATTGGAGATGTTTGATCATGATGTCCTGCAGCATTCGCTGCATCTCAACAACCTAAGCCCCGCTACATTTTATGCCGTGCGTACGGGAGCTGTCAATCTATCGAACGACACTGCCTGGTATCCGCAGGTGCTGATGAGCACGGCTTCGGAATCCTCCGGAATGATTTCCGTCTATTTCAATCAGAGTGTCGATAGTACATTTTCAAACGGGGCACATCCTTCAGGTGTGGGATTCCAGGCGATGCTGGATGAAATCCTGGATCTTATTGATCACGCCACCCAATCTGTCGATGTGGCGATGTACAATAATAACAGGTCAGATATTATTGCTGCACTGGTATCTGCACAACAACGCGGCGTGCGTGTACGGTATATCGCCGACGGCAGCGAGCCCAATACGGCGCTGGACCCACTGCCGGGATTCCCGGTGTTGTTCCGCAATGGCGATGGGATCATGCACGACAAGTTCATGGTCATTGATCCGGAGGACCCACAGAATGCGGAAGTCTGGACTGGAAGCACCAATCAAACGACGAGTCAGCTCTCATGGGACCCGAATAATGCCATTGTATTGCAAGATCAGGCTGTGGCAAGAGTGTATCTCCATGAATTCGAAGAAATGTGGGGCAGTCATGGCGCCCAGCCGGATTTACAACAGAGCCGCACGGGCAGCGCAAAGCAGGACGATACGCCACATCTGTTCAATGTTGGTGACAGGAGTGTCGAAGTATATTTTTCTCCCTCTGACGGGACAAATACCCACATCAGGACCGCCCTGGAATCGGCGCAGTCAAATATCGATGCCGCATTGCTCCTGCTGACCCGGGACGATCTTACCGCAGAGATGCTCAATAAAAAGTCGGTTGGTGTTGCCGTGCGCGTAATCATCGATGACGTACAGAGTTCCAGCGTCGAATACCAGGCGCTCATCTCCGGTGGCGTACCAGTGGCACATCACGATTTTAGCTCTATTTTCCATCACAAATATGCGGTTGTCGATGATGGCCTGCCCACAGCCTTTGTCATGACCGGAAGTCACAACTGGACCACCAGTGCAACCACCATTAATGACGAAAACATGTTGATCGTCCGCGATCCGGACATTGCAAATATTTACCGCCAGGAGTTCGAGGCGAGGTGGGAGGAACTCGTCACCGGTACTGAGAATGCCACGCCTGCTCAACCGGTGGTATATCCCAATCCTGCGGGTGACCTATTGTATCTTCAAGCGGACACGCCGGGGATGACTTGCGAGATCTATTCTTCTACGGGTCAGTTGATCAGGCAGGTGTCAGAAACTCATGGCGTGATAGGAATAAGTTTTCTGGAACCTGGCTTGTATTTCCTGAGCATTGAGAAGCGCAATGGAATGCGCAGGACCGTCCCTTTCGTAAAAAAATGACCCACGTAGAACCAGCGGTGGGAACTGACGTCTTCAGATTCAAACGATTTGGACTAAGACAAGGAGATCCGGTCTGGAAAGCCGGCACGGACAGTATCTTGCTTGGATGCTGGAGTGCTGTCGGCGGGGCAAAGTTGGCGCTGGACATGGGTACCGGCACCGGGTTACTCGCTATGATGCTGGCACAACGGGCACCAGAGCTGCAGATCGATGCTGTTGAGATCTCTGATGTGGCCTGCCTGGTTGCGCAAGAAAATATTGAGGGAAGTCCATGGGGTGATCGGATCCGGTTATTCCGGGGTGATGTGCGCGACAACGGACTTTGGCGGTGTACTAAATATGATCTTATCATTGCGAATCCGCCGTATTTCCCGGATGGGCTGCAGGCAGCAGACATATCCCGTCGTTGCGCTCGTCAGGGCAGTGGGTTTTCACTCATGGATCTGTCATATCTGATCCATGGTTTGCTGGAAGATCAGGGGAAATTAGCGCTGGTAATGCCGGCGGAGCATACATATCGATTTATCGAAACAGCCAATGCGTGCGGGCTATATGTACATCGCAGATTGATTGTACGGCATCGCGCAGATCAGCCCGATGCTCTCGTCCTCCTGGAGATGGGTGATACGCTCATGAAAGAAGAGACGACACGGCTTGTGTTGTTTGCAGGCAACCTACCGACCCCGGAGTACCGGGCCCTGTGTTCGGAGTTTCTATTATTCTAACGCGACGGCAAGGGATAAACAATCACCTGTGAGATCAGGTCAAATCCTGTCTCATCCTCATCAAACGCAGGGTTCCAACAATAAAAAACGGGAAGGGTATACACCACTTCCCGTTTTTTAATTTTCGTTTGGGAGCTCTGCGTCGACAGTGGTCTCTGCGATGATACGCCTTGCGACGTTCAGGATGGTATCATCGTCAAGTTCCACAAATCCGCCGTCTGGTCCGGGCTGGATGTGCTTACCGACGATCCTTCCATCTTGATATTTCTTCGCTCCAAAATAGTTGCGGACAGTCTGCTCTTCGATCTTCAACTCTGTTGCGATACGGTGCACGCTGCCTGTTGGAAGACTGTGCTTGATCCTGCGCAGTTCTTCAAACGTGATGTACATAAAGAACCAATTTGGTGAATGAAATTTTGTAAGTGTCCTATTCAGTGCCTAATATAACGAATCCTCATGTACTAACGCCGGCGGAGAGGATTTTCTTTCATCCCAGAGTGTATTATACCCCAATCTGACCCGTGAGGACGAAACGTACGGCCAGGCAGGCACCAAAGACAGTAAATGACACCCTTATACGAGGACCTGATCAACAGGAGTATACGCCATATCGAAGGCTTCGGCGACACCTTTATACACGATCTGACCATGTACGATATTCAGCCCCAGGCGCAGTGATTTGTCTGCAAGACATGCTGCCTTCCATCCCTGATTTGCAAGCTTGATGATGTAAGGCAGGGTCGCATTGGTCAGGGCTACGGTAGAAGTATAGGGCACTGCCCCGGGCATATTCGCCACACAGTAATGCACCACGTCGTCGATGATATATACAGGCTCATCATGGGTCGTCGGCTTGCTTGTTTCAAAGCAGCCGCCCTGGTCGATGGCGACATCCACCATGACGGTCCCCGGGCGCATTTCCCCAAGCATGTCACGGGTGATGAGCATGGGCGCTTTTGCTCCCGGGATAAGGACGGCTCCAATGATCAGGTCGTGAGTTTTGATCAGGCTGCGGATCGTGAGTTCGTTCGAAAATAAGGTGGTCACATTCGGTGGCATGACATCGGATAAATAGCGCAGGCGCTGGAGGCTCACGTCAAGGAGCGTCACCTGGGCTCCCATGCCGGCAGCCATCTTTGCAGACTGCATCCCTACAATACCTCCGCCGATCACAAGCACATGTGCCGGCGATACACCGGGCACACCTCCGAGGAGAACACCTCTGCCATGCTGCGGTTTCTCGAGGTATTTGGCACCTTCCTGGATCGCCATCCGTCCGGCTACTTCCGACATGGGAATCAGGAGTGGAAGAGTCCCGTTTTGTTCCACGGTTTCGTAGGCCAGGCATACTGCCTCGCTGTGCATCATCGCCACCGTGAGCGGCTTGTATGAAGCGAAATGGAAGTATGTGAAGACCAGTTGTTTCGGCCGAATCAGGGGATACTCACTCTCCAGAGGTTCTTTGACCTTGACGATCATTTCAGACTGGCCATAGACATCCTCGATGGTCTCGGCAATGAGGGCTCCGGCAGCGACATATTCGTGATTCTCAAAGCCGCTGCTGGTGCCGGCATCTTTCTGGATGTAGACGGTATGTCCTCGTTTCGTCAATTCGAGCGCACCTGCCGGAGTGAGGCCGACGCGATTCTCATTGCTCTTGATTTCAAATGGAACGCCAATTATCATGCTCTCAAAGTGTTGATGATCCGGGAATGAAGTTTGAATTTAGGAGAGGCAAAAGTACTATTTCACAGCCTTTCGCGGCATTCGTCAGATAAATTTGGCCAGCCTGCAGGGATGTCTGAACGCCGGAAACAGGCCTGCCTCAATTTCAATGGACTGGAGTCCGCTCGTTGGCCTTGTGCAGGAGCACCTGGTGAATCTCCATGACCTGCCTGATGAGGGGATGCATGCCATCATTGATGATGACAAATTGCGCCTGTCTCACAATATCCTTCTCCGCAAGCTGATGATGCATCCGCGCCCTGACCTCCTGTTCCGTTACCCGGTCGCGTTGCATGACACGCTCCAGACGGACAGCCTCGGGGGCCCAGACTACAATATTTTCATCCATATACCGTGCGCCTCCCGATTCAAAGAGGATCGCTGCTTCCTGGACAACATAAGGGACATCCCGGCGACCGGCACACCAAAGGTCAAACTGCCTGAAGACAGCCGGATGAATTACGGCATCGACATGTTTTAAAAGCTCTGGGTCGCCAAAAATTTGCGCTGCGAT
This sequence comes from uncultured Bacteroidota bacterium, assembly GCA_963746925.1. Classification (GTDB taxonomy): domain Bacteria; phylum Bacteroidota; class Bacteroidia; order Chitinophagales; family Saprospiraceae; genus DATDQA01. Next base: position 271,939 of record CAVVDK010000013.1, on the reverse strand, counting down.
GTATTTCCGGTTTGGAACTCCGGCAGGGCTAAAGGCTTCCTCACCCAGGAGCGATATGACCTGTGCCTGGACGCTGGGATCTGAATGCAGAATCAACTGCGCCTCCCGGTCGGCAAAAAACACGGGAACTCCGAGAATACCAAAGATTCCGGCCACTGTACTCTTGCCGCTGCCAATGCCTCCTGTTAGACCGATTTTTAACATACGCCTGTATTGATACCCTGTTTCTCGCAAGAAGGATTGAGGATAAGAGCGCCACTGCCGCAGACAGGAATCTCCCGATGCTTCAGGTTCATTCTGATCCGCAAAATTACTGCGTCCCGGCAAAGGAGCTGTGTAGGCTGGGGTGAATAGATCGTACAAACTTCTTAAAGTCTTTAGCCTCAATCTGACGGTGCCCGATCGAACTGCCCTTTACGGGAGTGGCATATGACGGAAAATTCCGAAATTCCGTCTGATTCGATAGTAGGGTAAAGAACATTTACCAGAGGTCAGGACACTAAAAGGGGTGGGGGCTGATATCTTTGTCAAGGTATCTTTCCAGAACCATATTCAGGAGCAATGGAGCACACTTCCAGAGGAATCAAACTCCCGGAGAATCCGTCAGAATGGGGGTTCAAGGGACAGAACTACCTGCTTACGGTGGGCATCGATAAATATGCCCATTGGAAACCCTTGAACAATGCCGTGAAGGACGTGCAGGATATCGCCCGGATATTGACAGAACGGTATCAGTTTCAGCCTGACCATGTGATCTCACTGATCGATGCAGACGCGACGGAAGACAGCATTCGTAAGACCCTGCTGGACGTCAAAAAAGCCATCACTGAGGAAGATAACCTGATCGTCTATTTCTCCGGCCATGGCCAGTATGATCCTGACCTGGATGAGGGCTACTGGATCCCTTCAAACGCGCGCATCGGACATCCTTCGGATTACATTTCAAATTCCGACCTGCTCAAATGGATCCGGGCGATCAGGACGCACCACACGCTGATCATTGTCGATTCTTGTTTCAGCGGCACATTGGTCAGTCAAAGCCGTAGCGCGGTGCTGTCGGAAAAATATCCCTCGCGACGGATCTTCGCCTCAGGCAGGAAAGAGATTGTCGATGACGGACCTATTGGCAGCAACAGTCCATTTGCGAAAGCGATCCTGAGTCGCCTTTCAAGGAATACCGATCGTGTGCTCCGTGCATCTGATCTGATCCAGTCTGTGACGAAGGTTGTAGAGGCAGAGGCAGGGCAGGCACCTGTTGAAGGCCGGATCAAGGAGGCAGGGGATGAAGGCGGTGAGTTTGTGTTTCACCTAAAGGTGACAGAAGAAGAGATCTGGGCCAGTGTTGTCGACGCAAATACTCCGGATGAATATGCCAAATATGTCGATTACTTTCCCGATGGAAAACATGCGCTGGAGGCACGAACCAAACTTTCCGAACTGACAGATGCCACCGACTGGAATCGCGCTGCTGAACTGTCCACCCCTGCTTCACTGGCTGCATATCTCGAGGCTCATCCCCGCGGAAAATATTCCGAAGAAGCACTGACAAAACTCGAAGAACTCGAAGAGAATGAAGCATGGCAGACCGCGAAAACACGTGATAATGTCTCCGGCTTTATGGAATATCTCCGGAAATATCCTTCCGGCAGATTCGCCATGATCGCAAGAAAGCAGCTCGACGCTCTGAAGGCAAACTTGCAACAACATGAACAACACCTGGTCCAGGATGAACTGGAAAACATCGCCGTCATCGGAGAACAAAGTCAGGATGCCAAAACACAATACAAGAATCTGGTCAATGAAGCGGAGGGATTTTATGCGCAGATGGAATATGCATCGTGCGTTGCGAAATACCAGGCTGCCCTGAAGCTGTACCAGAATCATTTTGTCCCCGACAAAAAATTTATCGATCAGCGTATCCGTGCGGCCACAGCACATCTCAGTTATTTGGAGAATGTCGAAGACGGAAAGCGGGCGGTGACCGATGGAAATTACGTGTTGGCCCTGGAGTTTTTCCGCAAGGCGAAGGCAATCGATGACACTGCAAAGATCCGCGAATGGATCACGCATGCCGAACAAAAATTGCGTAATCAATACACCCCGGTAGCCGCCGGCAGCGGGAGTCCCAAGAAGCGCAAGAGTGGGCTACGCTGGATTTTCTGGATCCTCGGCGTCGGCCTTGTTGTAGTCCTGGGAGTGGCCGGATATGCCGTCGTCAGCTCGATAAATGACGTGAATAATGCAGTGGATACCTACAAGGATTCGGAGAGTGCGTACCAGGAACCTGGGGACAATACAGTGCCTCAGAAAGACGCGTCGACGCCCGTATATCAGGATCCGCCCGTGACGGCCATACGGACCACACTGCACGATATCGTACCGGGCACGTGGAATGTGACAGATCGTGTCGTTGGTGGATATTCCTCGGCAGCGACAGGAATGCTCGCCCCCGCTTCATGGGTGTTTTATGAGAATGGCACTCTGACATACTGGGAGAACGGGAGTGCTGTGAGCGGCACATGGAGTCTCGATGAAAGCACGTCGCCCTTTACCAGTGTGATTTCGATTCCCTCACTCAGCATGACCGGATACTTTCTCCAGATCAACGGCGGGACTATCACGATTGTCTCCAATGAGCTCCTGGGTCAGGTGACAAACTACCTGCAGAGAACAAATTGATCTGTCCGTAGGGACTCAACTCATACGCATATGTCAAAACGCACGCTTCACGCAGTCCTGACAGGCATCAATGCATATCCTCCGCCTGTGACGCCCTTACACGGTTGTCTTGCAGATGTCGGAGCATGGGAAGCATATCTCCGGGATCAGAAAGAGGATTTTGACGTTCGTATTTCTATCCTGAAAGATGCTAAAGCAACGAAAGCAGCTATTGCCGGCGCATGGCAGAAAAGCCTGACTACCGCAAAGAAAGGAGATGTCGTATTGCTGTTTTACTCAGGGCACGGAACACGGGAGTCCGCAGACCCGGTATTCTCAGCGCTCGAAGCAGACAATGCACTCGAATGCCTCGTGTGTTATGACAGTGTGCGATATGCCCGCGGGGACTTCGAATACGACTTGCTGAGCGACAAGGAAATCCACTACCTGATTTCGACATATGGAAAAGACGGTGTGCATCTTCTCACCGTATTTGATTCCTGTCATTCAGGGGGTGTCACGAGAAATATGTTTTTATCGGAAGAAGCGGCCCTGGAGCGCCGGTATATTCCTGCAGAACGGCTGAGTTTCACTGCGCCGATGCGACGGTGGAATAAGTTCCTGTTCTCAGACAAAGTCACCAGATCGGATGTGGAGCACCGTGGATGGCTGAATGCAATTCCCCAGGGAAGGCATATTACCCTTTCTGCATGCCAGGATGACGAGTCTGCGTTTGAATATGAAGGCAAGGGGGTTTTTACAAAGAACATCGTTGAGGTGTTGCAGCGCACCCGTGGAGCTCTGACCTACTTTGACCTGTTGGCCCGGGTGCGTTCGATGGTACAACATCAATTTAGTCAGACGCCTGAGATCTACGCGATCAGGGGATTTGAAGATGACCTGTTGCAGGGCTTTCTGGAGACGCCGGTGACAAAGAAGGAATTTCAGTGCACGTGCTCTTATGACAAGAGCAAAGGTTGGGTCGTCGACCTGGGTGCCATTCAAGGGATGTCGCAATATAGCGGCACCATTGAGATCACAGAAGGCAAGCATACCTATACGGCGAACATTGGAAAAGTCTACCCGCGGAGTACCGTAATACAATTCACTCATGAGACCGAAAAACAACTGGATCAGGCCGTAGCATATTCTGCGGCGATCAAGGGCTTCATCGGGGGGAATACCACATTCTTCATCGCAGCGGACAAGAATGACGGAATGATGGATAGTCTCCGAAAGGAGTTGATAAAATGGATCAGCGAAAATACAGCTCCGTTTACACTGGTCGATCAGAGAAGCCAGGCACAATATGTCATCCGTGCTGAAGGTCAATACATCCTTCTCTGTCACAATGATGATCATCTGAGGCCTGTCACAGAATTCGAACGCGCGGCGCCTGACCAGGCTGACCTTTTGCTGCAATATTTGCGGCATATTGCACAGTGGGAGTACATCCGCACGCTCAGCAATCCCGGGTATACGGGTCAGACATATCCGGTGGAAATAACCGTATACAGAAAACTCAAAGACGGATCAAGGAAAGAAATACCCGTAGTCCGTGATACGATAGAATTTGATTTCGACAAGCAGGATGATGGGTCCTTTGGCGGATACCTTCAGGTCAAAATTACAAACAGGAGTGACAGTAAATATTACTGCGCCATACTCTACCTCTCCAACAGCTATGAGATCTATGGCAATATGCTGGATGGTAAAGTCATCGGGGTAGACAGGAATCAATCTGCGTGGGTACTCAATGGCGCAGATATAGAACTTGAGCTTGAAAAACAAGTGACAGACTTCAACTATCGCTACAGCGAATTTTACCTGAAGCTCATGGCGCATACAGAACCTTTCCTGGTTGACGCAATTGAGCAGTCTCCACTTCCTGCCCCGGTTCATGGTCAGACAAGGGGCGCAGCAGAAGCGACTTCAAAAGGGATCAAGACTCGCCAGGAAAAGCCTGTTGAAGCGGTGAATTGGTTTACACATACCCTGTGTTTCAAAGGGCGCAATCCGCAGTACAAGGAATAAGCTCAATACTACAGATGCCTAAAATTCAAATCAAAGAAGCAGAACTCTGGGAGCTGCTTCAGTCGCCGGATCCCACAGCCGATTTACTCGACCAATATTTCAAGACAGTCTTTGTTGATCCGTTTTCGGGATATCGCGAACTCCCTGATGATGTCGAAGTCATTCCCCATGTCTCCGGCGAAATCAATGGTGGGATGAAATCCATCCTGGCAGTAACGGATTTCAGGATATCCTTGAGAAATCACCGTTATTCTTAACTTCAATGCATCTAATCATTATTTTATTATGAAACAGTATCTGAAAGAGATCAATAATAAGTTTCAGTACCGGGCCACCTGGGAGCCGGGAAAAACGTTGCGCCCCGGAGATATCGGGATTTTAGAAAAGGGCGTATTCTCTCTGCGTTCGACGCTCGAGCAGGAGCAGATTCCTGTTCAGGTGCGTACGGACGAAAGCGCAGGAAGTATGAAATACAGCTCCAAAGGCGCCGTAGATATTGTCACCAAAATCGCGGGTTCAGCATCCTCACCTGATTCACAGCTGGCCAAAGGTGATGCGGGGTTTACGGTACAGTTTAAAAAAGAAGAAGCCATTGTGTTCGATATCAATGGGACGAAAACGCATCAAATTGAGAATACCGGGCAGATAGAGCTGGAAGTCCTGAAACGATACCAGGAGAACCGCTGGCCCAAAGATTGGGTCATCATTACCGAGTTGGTGGAAGCCAAAGAGGCGACGATCCTGATCTCCAACAGTAAAGACAGCATGATCGAGCTCAAGGCCAATGGCAGTGCAAATACCCCGGAACTCGATATTGCTGACGCCCAGCTCCAGTTGTCTGTGGTGGCAAAACGCGGTATTTCCACCGAGATTGTCGCGAAAGAAGGGATCACACCGCTGTACCGGGCTTCGGGGATCAGAAAGCCTCTGTTGGGAGATCCCTCTTTGGGCACCAAAGAGTTGTTTGGAGAATTCCTGGGTGAAGTTCCCTTCGATGAAAATGAGCTGGAATGACACCCCGGGGATGGCCTTTTGGAGAGCAGGTCACCGCAAATTTTCATGTAACATACCCAACCACTAGTGGTTTGCACAGGGTCTATGAGGACGTGATTGCTTTTAGTCAGAGCCTGTGCAGAAACGCATTCCATAGACATGGGACATATACCGGCCTGTTGTTTCGCCGGGTGAGAGAGTAGAGAATGTATTTACCGGGTCTGGTATCGCCACAGAGTGCTGAACGCGGGCGTTATATTCCAGACTTCTGCTTGTAATTTTGCCGGGTAGAAGCCCGCAGATGACGATAAGGAAAAAGACATACACAGAGCAGGAACTTGTGGACGGTTGCCGCGACAACGACAGGCGATTCAGGAGATCCTCTATCGCCGGTATTTCGATCCGATGATGCGGATGGTCAGGCGTTACGCTGCAGACGAAGACAGGGCATTGGAGATTTTGAATAACGGGTTTTTGAAGGTGTTTATGAAGATCCATACGTTCAGGTCTGAAGGATCCCTGGAAGGGTGGATCAGGAGGATCGTCTACCACAGCGTGTCGGATTATTATAAAAAGGAATCAGGATACCTGAGATTTATTGTCCTCGAAGATGCAGACAAGGAGAACACCGCCGATGAAGCACTGGGCAGTTTGTATTATGACGACCTGTTGCAGATCATCAATAGTCTCCCGGGACGCAGCAAGGAGGTTTTTAGCCTCTACGCCATAGAAGGATATACACATAGGGAAATTGCCGAACGGCTGGAGATCAGCGAAGGAACATCGAAATGGCATTTGTCCCATGCGCGCGAACAACTAAAACTATTGCTGGAAAACAGAATGAAAAGTCACTATGCCGGATAAGATGCAACAACAACGTTCACTCATCGACCGGGGATGGCAGCAGATGACAGCAATCCTGGACAGGGAGATGCCACTGCAGAGGAAACGCCGGCCCGGAGCGATATGGTTTTTTGTCATTCTGGGAGTATTGGTATCCGGGGCGATTGCCTTTGGATACTTCCACAATACTCAGAGTGTCTCTGAAAGTCCTGCCCATAGTTCGCCTGTATCGGAGCCCATGCAACAACGATCTGCTTCGGCGATGGCCGGGAATGCTAATGAGATGTCGACGAGTTCGGAAACAGTACCCCAGAGTGAGTCTGCTGCGGCACATACGGAGATAGCTACAGAAGCTGTCGTACCCGGCAAAGTGAGTCCCATAAGCCGATCGGGAGCCGGTTTGACGACAATGCGGCATACATTACCGAATGCACAGGCGGTGCATAATCCACTACCGGAGCAGTACGAGGCACAAGTTTCAGAAACGACGGAGAACAGGGTTGATGAACTTGCTGCGGCAACAGGTCAAGCAGAAAGTAATGAGGAGATGAATGCTACTGCACGTCAATCGATAGCACTCCGTGAACCCATTGCTGTATCCCGGTTGGGTCGCAACGCCCTGACCGTGATGGGCGAGAAAGTGCCCTGCAGGACTACAATAATACAGCCTGTGTTGAAGAAGAACTTGCATCTTGAAGGACTTGTCGCGGTGCATTTGAATGGAGAGGGAGGGCCATTTTATGGCATCGAAGCCGGTGTATTGAGTGCAGTGGATGTGCAACGTCACATACGTATGTTCGCCGGTGTCACCGGGGTGTATTACAATACCAGCGGACTGACACATATTGGACAAGGTCAGAGTACAGACCTGGCAAAGGCATTTACCGATCCGACTACGGGCAATTACGTGCCGGGCTATCCGTTCGACCTGTCGAGCATCGCTGATAATACATTGCCTTATCCTTCAACAGCCCGGCTGACCGAGGCCTTTTATTACCTCAATTTTCCCGTACGCATTGAGTACCGGGTGTCGCCCAGAATTTCTGTTGCAGCAGGTGTAAAAGCGCTGGTATTACTTTCTGCCCCTGCCAGGTACCGGCTGGAAAATCAAACTTCATATGTCGGTGTCGCCGATAACCGAATTACAGGCAACAGGAATTATTTATATCACTACGACATTCTACGGAAGTTCGATGTTGCGCCGACCGTCGGCGTGAGCTGGCAGGCAGGAATGCATACGTGGATAGACTTTGGCTATTCTTTCGGACTCGTGCCCTATATCAACAGATCAGGGATTCCGGGGCGCAATGACTTTCACAGGGCGGCAAATGTTGGGTTGCGGTTCGACATTATTTGAAGCATCCCGCACTATTATTTCGACAATATCCCGAGGAGAATTGCTTCTCAAGGTAAGAGAGTTGGTCCGTCTACGTGTGATTTCATAATTTGCATGCCATGGCGGGTACCGACACTCTCTGGACCCCTTCTCCTGGATATATTGAACGGAGCCGACTCGCTGGATTCAGGAAATGGCTTAGCGCCCGGGGAAGGACCTTTGGCGATTACGAATCTCTCTGGAGATGGTCTACAGATCACCCAGATGAATTCTGGCGCTCGATCTGGGACTATTTTGATATCATCGCGCACACGCCTGCTACGGAAATTCTTTCCGGCGGCATGCCGGATACAAATTGGTTCCGGGGTTCCACACTGAATTATGCGGAGCATATTTTCCGAAACGCCAGTGATGCTTACCCTGCACTTGTGTGGAGCTCGGAGCGGCATCTCCTGAAGGCAGTGAGCTGGCGCAAGCTTGGACGCCGGGTGAGTTGCCTGCAGCAATATTTTAAGTCTATTGGAATTCGCCCCGGAGACAGGATCGCAGCGTATCTGCCGAATATGCCGGCCGCCACCTACGGATTTCTCGCGACGTCTTCGTTGGGAGCAATCTGGTCCAGTTGTTCTCCTGACTTTGGCGCTGAAAGCGTGATAGACCGCTTTCAACAGATTGCACCGTCGGTACTGATGTGCGTGGATGGCTACCAATATGGCGGGAAATCCTTCGACAAAATTCCCGTAGTCAAGGAAATTCTCAAGCGGATCCCAAGCATCAAACATGTCATACTGATCCCTTATCTCGACAGCAATATCGGAGCTGATGCCATCGAAGGAGCAGTACTTTGGGATACTGTGTCAAAAGGAGAAGGACAGCAGATCACCTTTGAGCCGGTTCCCTTTGATCACCCGTTATGGGTATTGTATTCTTCCGGGACGACCGGAGTTCCGAAGGCGATCACGCATGGCCACGGCGGAATGTTGCTCGAGCATTTGAAGTACCTGGCGTTTCACAATGATGTGCACGCCGGTGAGCTGTTCTTCTGGTATACGACAACGGGTTGGATGATGTGGAATTTTGTCCAGGCTGCCCTGCTGCATGGCGCCACGATTGTCATATATGACGGCAGTCCGGGATATCCTGACCTCAATGTGCTTTGGCAACTGGCGGAGGACACGGGTTTGCAGCACTTCGGCACGAGTGCGCCGTTCCTGATTGCTTCTATGCGCAACGGTCAAGACCCCGGAGCTACATTCGATCTTTCGCGACTCAGATCGGTGAGTTCTACAGGTGCACCGTTGCCACCGGAAGCCTTTGATTGGGTGTACTCCCACGTCAAGCGCGATCTCTGGTTGTGCAGCATGAGCGGGGGCACAGACGTATGTACCGCCTTCGTAGGTGGATGTCCGGAGAAACCGGTACTCCGCGGTGAGATCCAGTGCCGGGCGCTCGGATGTGCACTCTATGCTTTCGACGAAGAAGGAAATGCAGTCACGGACCAGGTGGGGGAGATGGTGATCACCGCGCCGATGCCCTGTATGCCTGTCAGGTTTTGGAATGATCTGGATAAGAAACGCTATCGCGCCAGCTATTTTGAGCAATTTCCGGGTGTATGGCGCACGGGGATTGGGTCAGGATTACAGCGAAGGGTGGCGTAGTGATTACAGGAAGGTCAGATATACGCTCAACAGGCAGGGAGTACGGATAGGTACCGCAGAGATCTATCGCGCACTGCACAGTCTTCCGGCAGTGGCGGACGCGCTCATTATTCACCTGGATCAGGATGGCGCAGACTTCATGCCGTTGTTTGTGGTGTTGCCAAAAGGTATTGTACTTGATGATGCCCTGAAGAAGACAATCAGAGACACCTTACGCGCAAAATGTTCGCCGCGGCATGTCCCTGATGAGATCATCGCTGTGCCTGAAGTGCCATATACGATCAGCGGGAAGAAAATGGAAGCGCCGGTAAAAAAGATTCTGCTCGGCGCATCTGCGGATGACGTTGTGAGCAGGGATGCCATGCGCAACCCATCGGCCCTCGATGCATTTATCGACCTGCAACACCGGCGAAAGAAATAATCTACGTGAAAGTATTGGCCTCTCTGTCGGGCCGATCATGTTTACAACAGATGAAGTTGACGAGCTTGTCGTCGATGACGTTAAAAGTCGTGTACAGCCTGATTGATCATTGATGGCGAGTCACACCCGGATGAGAATCCCCGCAATACCGTTGATTCCATATACCGGGTAATGGAGCCAGCGCTGATGCGTATTATTCAGGAGATTATTGACTTGTATGAATACCCCGATATGTTGCGTAATATCATAATCGCCGCCAAGGCTCACGTCAAATAATCCCTTAAGCTTATCTGCCTCACCAAATGCATTGAGATATGGAACACCGCTTTCCAGGTACAGAGCACCATGCAGACGCAACCTGTCCTGATGTGAAGTTTGTGTGATCTGTAGCCTCCCGTCAAATGCCGGGAGATACCAGGGTTTGTCCTGGGTGTCCAGGTCATAAACGCGTTGCGCGATGGTCGCGCGCAATCGTAGGGATGAGATCGGAGTGGCAGTGACACTTCCCTCTATTTTGAACATCTGTCCGTCGTCATAGAGTGGCTGGAATTTCCTGTAGTCGACATTGTCCATTTCAAAAAGGGCAAGATTCTGATACGTCGTCAATCCGGCCTTCCCTTCGTAGTCAATCCAACGGATGCGACCCCGCACGCCTGCATAATAGTCGCGGTGCACAGTATTTGCGATCATATCAATGCGTTCATGGATATAAGGATTGATCGTACTGAGCGTGCGAAAATCATTCTTTGATACACCACCCGTTGCTTCGGCAAAGACCATCAGCCGGCGACCGGACACCTGGAACAAGAGTCGGATATCAGGGAAGAAGTCGAAAGAACCGTTGCCACCCGCAAGTTGTACTCCGCCGGTTGCCGCAAATGCATTACCGTGCCAGGAAAAGGAAGGGAGAACAGAAAGGACGTCCAGATCGCGTTTCTCCTCGGTATCCGTCAGCGTACTGAGGTCAGCACCCATGGTAAGTGAAAGAACGTGGCGTCCCTGAAACCGTTTTTCACCCTGGAGCAGAAGCTTCATACCCCCTTCTTTTGTACCGAGGTCGTCTCGCAGATCATACACGTCGATGTTGGCAGCATAGCTGATATCTCCGGACAGCATCTCCACATTCCTGACGCCGGCACCAGCTGTGAAAAGCTTAAGATCACGGTGATCATCGACATATAACGTCACATCATTCGGGTCGACGCCATAGAAGTAATGTCTGTTGACATCATAAGCGAGATGTCCGCTCAGAGAGAGCATTGGCGAGAAGAGATACCCGCCTGTCAGCGCCCCACCTGTGCTGCTAAACTGCTGGAGCTCATGATCTTTGGCATTTGCACTGAGATGGTGCCCAGAGATCAGGAGATGTGCGGGACCGTCCTGTAGTACCTGGTAGGACGCTTCTGCAAGCACGGCATTAGGAACACCATAACCCGCTCGCAGCATTCCCCGATAAGCCTTTGGCTGCGCTTCCGGTCTGAGGGCTAATGGTCTGATCTGTGGGGCTGGATATGTCAGTTTCGGAATGTCAGCCGTGACCTGGTATTGGTATTGGCGGGCCAAAGAATCCGGTTCCGGAAGGCGAGGTGTAAGGGGAATCTTTTGCGCTTCGATCAGCCGTGCGTCAAAATGTTTCACCACTTCAATCTCGTCGACGGGAAGCTTCTCCTGAGCCCTGATAAGGGGCATTGCAGAACCCGTGACAAGGAGAACTGCCAGGACCTTCCTGCAGTGGCATATCCAGGTCGCCGTGTTGTGTCTCATCCGCATTAGTGGTTTTGGTCGTCAACGTTGATATTGCTGGTGTCTGGCCGGGCAGCTTGTTGTTGTTGTAATGTCTTTACAGTATCCAACTTTGCCTGCGCTTCAGCCAGGATCGTTGTATCTCCCTGGAAATTCTCAATGACAGCCTCCAGGGGCGCTCTCGCGTTAAAATAATCTTGTCGTTCGGAGGCGATGTCTGAAATGAGGATCAGGGATTTGGCAACCCAATAAGGATAGTTACCATTGTGTTCACTGGCAACCGCGCATTGTTTCTCGGCTTCGTCCAGATTGTGCATGAAGAAATAGATCTGTGCAATGCGAAACCGGGCTTCGGCGGCCTGGATATTATCGACATGCTCAGTTACCTGTTTGAACAACTCCAGTGCGTTGTCGTAATCTTTCGCCTCCAGGGCAATTTTTGCTGCATAAAAGAAGGCCTCGCCACGATTCGTCTCAGAAGCCGCAGGGTCCTCGGTGATCTCATGAAACCACAGCATGACCGCCGCACTGTTCCCTGCACGAAAAGCACTGCGGATAACCCCAAGAGCTGCATCCATTTTCTTTCCGGGATCTGCAACGACCGCATGGAGCTGCTTGTAATAATCCAGGGCCTTCGAGAATTCCTGGGCATAATTGTAACTCAGTGTGGCGGCCTTGTCCAGGGCATCCATGTAGTAGGTGTTCTGTCCATGCCGGATGACTGCTTCAAAGTCTTTCAGAGCCTCAGGATATTGTTTGAGCAGGGCAGATGCATCGCCGCGATAAAAGAGAGCAGGGATGACATTGATCCCATTCGGAAATTGACTGAGATAATCCGTAAAGGACTTTACGGCTGACGCATAGTCTCCCTGTTCATATTGAATTTCGCCGACCCTGTAACTCAGTGAGTCCCGTTTTGATGCTGTGACGGCATACCCCGGCACACCAGATGCAAAGTCAAAATATGCGTTGGGAGTCTTCAGATCTTCCACGTAGATTTCTTCAATTGCGCTGAGTGCCTCTCTGCCTTCTGCTGCCGTCGGTTGATGCCTGAAGACTTCTTTATAGTACGTCAGCGCCTTTGAGATGTCACCATTGTTGTAGTTCACAAGACCAAGGCGTAGAAGACAAGGCACATAAAGTTCTGAATGCGGATATTTCTCCAGCAACTGGCGTAAGGGTTCTGTCGCTTTTTCGCCGCGTCCCATCTCCTGGTACGTGATTCCGAGCTGCAGCAAAACGTCATCTGCCAGGTCGGATTCCGGGTAGTCAACGGCCATGTTTTCCAGTATCCTGATTTTCTCCTCGGGATTTTTTTGAAGCCCAAAGATCATTGCACGCTGATAGCGTGCATAGACCATTGGTGATCCCCCGAGTGGGATGGCATCTTCGTAGAGCCGTTCTGCATCATCGTATAAATTGCGCTTGAAAGCACAATCGGCCGCCCGCACCATCGCGTCCGGGAGTATAGTGTGCAGATACTTTTCCCCGGATTGATCCTGGTTTTTCTTGAGCCGGGTCACAGCGTCGGAAAACTGAGTCTGGGCAAGGATGTAGTTGTTTTGATGGAGATAATTATAGCCTTGCAGATATGCTGCCAGGGCAGGAGAAGCCTCAGGAGGCACGTCAATACCATTTTTCGTCAATGTGAAATACTGACGGATAAAATCTGCACTGTGGTCATACGCAGACTGGCGGTATGCGATTTCTGCACGCCAGAAGTACCCCTGGGCTGAGACAGCAGGATCGATCGGGTAGCGTTCAGCCGAAGAAAGTGATTGGTCCGCCTCTTCGAGCCGGCCATCGGCAAGGAGCTGCATGCCGTACTTCAGATGGATGAGCTGAAATGCTTCCTGCAGCGCAGGGCTGAGAGCGGGGAACGTATTCAGCGCCGCGATCGTAGTGGCGTAATCACGCGTACTGTTGAAGACGTCACGCAAGACCTGCTGTGCCTCCGGATGCCATTTGGACCCCGGTGGAATAGCGTCAAGGGCATGAATCGCCTCGGCATCATAGTGCAATTGTGCAGAAAGTTTTCCGTAATCGAGCAGGGCTTCCTCCTGGAGGTCAGTATCGTAATTCAGTTTCGAGACATTGCGGAAAGCAGTACGGGCACTCTGCAAATCTCCAGTCTTCAACGCACAATCGGCAATGTAGAAGTTGGCATATTCTCCGAGGGAATCGTCTTGCGCAGAGATACTTTTAAAGCCGGTCATCGCCGCGCTGTAATCTCCGGTTTGATATTGTGTATATGCAAGTTGGTACCTGTCCCCGGCAGTAGAGCTACTGCTGCGACCTACGGAAGCTTCCAGATGTGGAAGCGCCGCTGCATAGTCGCCGGTTTTGAAATATGCCCGGCCCAATAACAGGTCCATGTCATCATGATTTTTCAGACTCTGCCACTGCATTTTTGGCTCCGCATATTTGATGACAGCGCTATAGTCTTTGCGGGCAAAGTAGATCTGGGTGATATCGTAGGGTACGTAGTCTTTGTATTTATCCGATTGCGCTACCCGTTCAAAACTTTCCAGTGCTGACGTATAGTCCTGTTCTGAGAATTTACAGAGGCCATAGTAGTAGTTGACAGGATAGTAATATGGCGACTTGATCTCTTTTACTTCCACAAAAGCATTTTCAGCCTGCCCGAATTGCTTGCGCACAAAATGACAATAGCCTTCCTTAAAACGTGCTTCTGAGAGAGTTGCAGCATCCAGATCACGTGAACGCAAGGTGGAATATTCGTCCGCGGCCTGTTCATATTGCCCATTGTTGTAGTAGAAGTTTGCCAGGTCCATCGTCGCATCCAGAGAGACAGGGTCCGGCGCAGTGGTAGTGATGAAATCATGCATATACCGCGTCCCTTCGGGATGACCAGCGCGCAGTGCGGACTTCGCCCTTCCGAACGCAGCCTGACGCCGGAGATTGGCGTCTTCGCCTTCTCCGGGGAGAGGTGCCCGATTGATCATGGCGTCATAAGCTTCAAATGCCTGTCCGAACAAGCCAGTCGCATAGAGATCATCAGCGTTCTCCAGAGCTGCTGTAGGATCTGTATAGGTTGCCGTGGCCTGGCCCAGGATCTCGGTAGACCATCCTGTGCACAAGAGCACACAAATACATGGCAATGTCTTCAAATGACCTGTCGACTGAAATAGATGCGGAATTTTCATCATAAGACTTTGGATATTAATGCGCTGCTCATGCCTGCAATTGCCTTGCCCCGACAAAATCCACACAATATAGCCACAAATATAGCCATATGAATGAGTTATAGATAATGAAAATTACAAATACGATTCGGAAGGCATCCTGAATGAATCAGGGCTGAGGCTCAGGAAACAGATGATTTCTGCTGTGAACAACGGTGGTGAAGGAATTACCGGTGGGCAAAAGAAAGCCAGAGCAGAGGGTGGGACAAAGCAGCAGTGCCACTGCCGGTAGAATTCGTCGAAATTCAACAAGAGTATGTGGATGGCATCTAATTAGTTGTATATCAAACTCTTCGTAGATATTTACTAATGTGATATTGGATATGGATTCGAATTTCGTCGAAATTCTACCCTTGATCTTCGACACCCCGCATACTCCCGCGGCAGACAATAAAATACCTGCCTCTGCCTCATGTGGGTAAAACTCCTCCGTCAACTGATCGCCTGGTCCACGTCTGCCAGAATATCGTCGATATGTTCGATGCCTACTGAAATACGCACGAGGCCATCGGTGATGCCGTTGCGCTCACGGATCTCCCTGGGCACATTGAGATGCGACATGGATGCCGGATGGAGAATCAGGGTATCGACATCGCCGAGGGTAGGGGCGAGGGTACAGAACCTGATCTTGCGCATCGCACGGACGCCTGCTTCAAGACCGCCTTTGAGCTCAAAACTGAGCATACCGCCATGGCCTTTCATCTGCCTTGACGCGAGGGCATGATCAGGGTGAGAAAGTAGACCGGTATAGTTGACACGAAGCACATTCGGATGTTGCGATAAAAATTCTGCCAGGTGCATCGCATTGGCGCAGTGGCGTTCCATGCGCAGGGGAAGGGTCTTCAGACCCTGGTGCACCAGCCAGGCTTCCATCGGGCTGGCATTTGTCCCGATGAGCTTCATGGTTTCCCATACCGTTGTACGCATCAACTCTTTGTCACGACCAACAATGACGCCGGCAATGGAATTGCCATGACCATTGAGATACTTTGTCGTAGAGTGAATGATAAAATCTGCACCATATCTGAAGGGCTGCTGGAGAAAGGGAGTGGCAAAGGTATTATCCACAGCAGTTGCGATCCCGTGTTGCTGCGCGATTTGACACATTGCGGCGAGGTCGATGCATCGACATGTCGGGTTGGCAGGCGTCTCAAAATAGATCAGACGCACGGAGGGATGCGTCTCTAATGTCTCCTGTACGCTATCCGGTTTCGTAAGATCGCAGAACACCGTTTCAATACCACAACGCGACATCACCTTTGTAAACAGCTCGGTTGTGCCGCCGTACAGATTGCCCTGCGTCAGGACCTGATCCCCCTTTTTCAACAATGACAACACCAGGGTGTGAATGGCCGCCATTCCTGAGCTGCACATGATCGCATGACTATCTGTCCCGGTACCAAATGATTCCAGTTGTGCAATTTTGTCTGCGACAGCGTCGGAGGTAGGATTCCCGTAACGTCCGTAGACATGACCATGCTCATCTTTTTTGAAAATGCGGATGCCCTGGTCAATAGAATCAAAAGCAAACGATGATGTCAGGTAGAGGGGTAAAATGTGCGGTTTCGTGGTGACATGGTCCCTGGTCTCGTGGACGCAGAGCGACTCAAAATGTTCCATGCGTTAAAAATTGATTAAACTCATTGAGAAAATATGCTTTGTGAACGGACAGGCGATAAGATTGCATCTATGTTGCGGACAAATGTAGTGTTCCTGTTTACAGCATTGGCTGTATCTGTGGTTAACGGGCAAGCTGTGATTGACAAGCCGATGCTCCAGCCGGAAGAGCGATGGATGGCTGCCTGTTATTTGGATTGGGGTATCCCTATCGATCGTTTTGGAGAGAATATGGATACGCCTGCGGGATTCGGCGTGGGAGGTGAATTGTTGTACCGCATTCAGAGCAAAGGTCCGGTCTGGGGTGGAGTAGGGGTTCATAGTTTTGCCTTTGATACTGATGCTCTGCGGTATGATGATACCGTCGATGGCGCGGTATATCACTACAAGGAGCGCACCACATCCAGGTTGTTTATTGCACAAGGCGTGTTGCGGTTTCAGCCAGAGATCTATTTTGTGTTGCGACCGTATATCCAGGGTGCGGCCGGTGTACATTGGTTTTTTACGAATACCAGGATCCGGGATACTGATGCAGGTGATATCGTAGACCATTTCAATGAACACCGCGAGGCAGTGCTGGGATATGCCCTCCTGGCCGGTGTGCATTATGTACCTGGGAGACTCCCATGGTTGCGTGGAGATGTCCGTTTGAGCTACTACAGGAATGCGTCAGTCGAATATCTCCGGTATAATCCCAATGCAGATGTCGTAAACGGTTATCCGATCGAATATTTCGAACATAAAATTAGCGCCGTGGATCTGATCGCGATCAATATTGGTATTACTTTTCTCCTCAGCAATTCTGATTGAGCGCACTGCCAAGACCGATGAGCATTGAAAAGCAGAAGGGCTCCCAAACGGAAGCCCTTCTGTATTTTAAATAAAACCTCGAGGGGTCAGACTAGTTGAAGGAGTAACGGACCCCGAGACGCATCCGCCAGCGTGATGATGTGCCGGCGATGTCAAATGCATTCTTGTCCAGCTTTGTACCTCCTGTATAATTAAACTTAGGTGTGGTACCATCCGCTTCAAATCCTACGAAATTGTACAGGTAGTAGTTATTGAAGTCTCCATACGCAAAGTCATACACATTGCCCCAATTCTTATTGATCAGGTTCGCGAGATTGAATATATCAACAGACAATTCAATTCTGTGCAGGTTGTTCCCGAATTTGGCACCAAGGTCCTGCCGGATGGCCAGGTCGAACAGGCTTGTAAAAGGAGCCGTGCCACCGTCCTTTTCGGCGTAGTCTCCACGGTGATCGCTCAGACTCTTATCACTTTCGATAAAGGCGTTGAGATTTGCCCACTGGTCTGAGGCTGACAGTCCACCACTAATATTTACCAGGTTAATATCGCTGGCATCTTTCGGAATATATATCAGGCTCCTGTTCCTGCTGGTAGATCCCTGTTCGCCGTTGATATTTCTTGCGCCGCTGCCTCCGATCACATAAGAGAAGGCTTCTCCCAACTGTCCGTTGTAAAACAATCCAATCGAAGTGGAAACTCCACCATCCTCTGTCCATTTATGCTTGTACATCAAAGATCCAATGACGCGATGTCCCGGGGAAAAATCAGAATATCCGAAAGCAGGGAAGTTACGTCCGTCAACGCTGACTTGACCTCTCCATTGTGAGCTGTTTTGTGAAGATGTAGCATCGCTCACTGATTTCGCTTTGCCGTAATGATAGGCCACATATGCATTCAACCCACAGCTAAAGTCTTTGGAAACGGAAGCAGTAAGGTCATATGAATATCCCTTGCTTGTATTACTACCGACATACACCGCGCTGTATCTGCTGTCAATGCTCTTATTCACATAGACGGGGCGCGTGTCACCACCATCTCCGGTAAAGTTGAATTTGGGACTCGGATCTGAATTAATATTGGTGTATTGGACGTCATTCAACTTGTCGGTATATACACCTTCAACAGTAACCTGCCATCCGTCGCCCAGGGTTTTGTCGATTCCAAGATTGGTCCGGAACACCTGCGGATATTTGAAATCCTTGACAAACAAGTCCATTTCTCCGGACGGAACTGTGAAGTCCGGGTTCGTATACTGTTGGTTGATGTCCGGGATAAACTTCAAATTAGTGATGTTTGACTCATTAACCCGGCCAAGTGTCAGCCCGTTATTATTGAATATTGCTCCGGGCCAGACAAAAGGAATACGTGACGTGAAGATTCCCAGACCTCCCCGTACGACAAAAGAACGGTCTTCGTTGACATTGTATTCGAATCCGACGCGTGGTGAAAGCATCAATTGGCCATCCGGGGATTTGCCAGCCTGCACATCCTTTGCAATGTCATAGTAGGCTTGCATTTTCGGCAATGCCGTGTTGTTAAAATACGTGTCCACCGCAGGATCGGTAGTGATAATTGGGACATCAAGCCGTATGCCGCCCGTAAGGGTAAGCTTGTTGTTGACGGCCCATTCATCCTGCGCATAAATGCCAAACTGCAAGGCATTGAAATCCGCTGCGGCTTTGGTGCCGTCTCCTGTTTTATTGTCTACCAGTGAATACGCCCGATCGTATTCAGATGGCATGTCATTATAAAAATCCTGCAGGCTATAAAACCGGTAAGAGCCATAGTTTTGGCCGATAAACACGTTATAAATATCATAGAACTCATTGTGCGTCCCCACGGTAAAGGTGTGGTTGCCGTCATAGATCTTGAAATTATCTGTCACCGTGAAGATCTTTTGCAGCAATTGATTTGCTGTGGAAAATTCCTCTGTCCCAAAACGAACCAGATCCACATTGCCGTCTTCGATATACACGTAGGGGAAGTCTTTTCCAAGGGTACCGCGGTCGTCATTCACATTGGTATACCCGAGGGTAAGATTGTTCGAAAGTTTTGTCCCGAAACGCGAGTTGAGCTCGATCGCCGATGAATTGGTCACGCTAGGGAAGAAAATACCCGAATTGGCATAGTATATCGTGCTGCTTGATCCTCCTGTGCGATCTGTCTGTTCGGCTTTCGTGTATTGATGGCGGATTGTCAACCGGTGATTCTTGCTGAGATTGATATCGATCTTACCAAATAACTTTAATCCATCCAGTTTATCCGAAGTTGAGAGAAATCCGCCCGGGTCGTAACTGTATTTATTCATCAAAGTATCTCTCAGATTATTTAAATCCTGCTCGGTATAGCTGCCCGTATATGTTCCAAACTCAAAGGGGATCGGAGTCTGATCATGCTGGATCTCTGCATTCACAAAGAAGAAGGCCTTGTTCTTCATAATAGGCCCGCCAAGCGAGGCCCCGAATGTCTTCTGGGTGAAGTCGGCAAGTTTAGTCCGTTGAAAATTTGGATCGGTCTTGCTCAACCGATCGGCCAGCGTTCCATTCGTTTTCCCCGCGAGGTCCTGGTTCTGGAAAAAGTAATACGCAGAGCCACTGAAGGTATTCGTTCCGGACTTGGTCACGGCATTGATCCCCGCTCCCGCAAATCCGCCGAGTGTGACGTCATACGGAGAGAGAGCGACCTGGAACTGATCGATGATGTCAATACTGAATGGCGAGATACCGGTCTGACCACCATTGGTCCCTGAGGATGCCAGTCCGAACACGTCATTATTTACGGCACCATCGATGTAGATCGCATTATACCTGTTATTTGTCCCTGCGAATGTGATCCCATCCTCATATGCACTTCCCTGAGGCGTGAGACGAAGGAAGTCTGTGATGTTCCGGTTGAGGGTCGGCAATGCGTCCATCTCTTCTGTAGTGATCTGTGTGCTGGCACCGGCATTGCGTCCTGACACGCCGGATTTGGCTACCACGTTCACGATACCGAGTTCAACGGATGAGGCCTGCATGTTGAAATCTCTTTTCTGTGGTTCACCGAGACGCAGCATGATATTGTCTACAGCGAGATCAGCGAATCCGGTATATGTCACCGTGACTTTATACGGACCGCCCACGCGCATTCCGGGGAAGCGGTAGTTGCCATCGACATCTGTGGCGGTACCGTAAGTCGTCCCTGAGGGCTGATGCACAGCTACAACGTTGGCGCCAATGAGCGGCTCACCATTTTCATCAGTGACGCGCCCGGACATCGAGGATGTGGTGACCTGAGCAAAGCTCAGATGTATGCCACAACACATCACGGTAAGTAAGGTCAGGAGCAGTAGTCTGTGTACTCCGGCCTGCCTAAAGGGGTAAGTCTTAGTCATACTTATTAAATTTTAAAGTGTTCAAAGTTTCGCGCGTAAAGGTATGTGCCCGTCTGTAAACTTAACATAAAATTTAATAAAATATATTTTACATAAATGTGTTACCCTACGGCTTAGTCTAAGCATCTCATTGTGAAAATATTACACATTGTTTACCATGTAATGTGATGGACTTAAAATCACAGAATACAGGAGTTAAAAATAGGGTGGAGGAGTGAATCTGGAGGCCTCTGAATGAGCTCTGTTTACAGGAAGAAAAAGATGCCCCGGGGACTACTTAAACACCTCGTCAAAAAACGTGCGTGCAGCGTTCCATGAAAGTGTATCGGCACGTGCGTTATAAGCCAAAGGAAGGTCAAAAAGCTGTCCCAGGCTATCGGCATCAGGATTAGTAAATGCGTGTTTGGCACCCGGATACCTGATGATCTTATAATCTGCTCCCGCAGAACGCATTTCGGCATCGAAGGCGTTGACCACTTGCGGCGGTGACATCGGGTCATCCTCGCCGGTGCACACCAGAATGCGTGTCATGATCGCAGAGTCGGCAGGAAGCCGGGTGGTCAGTATCCCATGAAATGAGACAACGCCCTTGAGCCCGACATCTTCACGCGCCATATCCAACACCACGTTGCCGCCGAAACAATAACCGACTGCGCCGATTTTACTTGTGTCGACAGTGGGGCTTGCTTTCAGAATATCCATGGCCTTAACAAAACGGTCCCGGGCTGTGTCTGCAGACGCCATCGCCTGCGTGGAGAAAGCAATAGCTTCCGAGGGATGCATTGCAGTCTTTCCATTACCGTACATGTCCAGGGCAAACGCCGTATATCCCAATTCCGCCAGCATCCGTGCGCGCCGTCGCGCATAGGCATTGTGTCCCCACCATTCATGGACGACAACAATTCCGGGCCTCCGGATATGCAGCGTAGAATCCCAGGCCATCCATCCCAGGAAATCCTGTCCATCAACAGTATAGTGCACCTCCTTGGACGCAATGACGGGTTCGTGGATCTTGTGTTCTGCAATCTGTGTTTGCGTACAGCCACACAGGATTCCTGCGCAAAGCAAGAACATGAAATAGCGATGGTTCATAATGTCACATGTTTGGACTACATGTGACTAAATTTATTGATTAATTCACGACTGTGAGGGGTCAGAAGGATTCCGGCAACGGATCTGCCGGATCGACGTGGTGCCTGGAAAGATGTAATTGCGGAACCCAATACCCAATCGCTGCACCTAGTAAGTAGCCGCCGATGACATCACTGGGGTAATGTTTTCCCGCGCGGACGCGGAGATATCCCGTTACTGCAGGGGTGACTGCAGCGGCAGCCCAGACGACCGGTTTCCAGCGACTCTCGGGATAATATTCTGAAAACACCCTTGCCATGAAAAATGTGGAAGCCGCAGTCGCAGAGGTATGCCCGGATACAAAAGATGCCTGGGCATTTACGGACCCGAGCGCTCCTGAAGAAGTAGATGGATCGTAGACGTAGGGCCTCGGTCGCCTGACTGTATATTTCAGCAGGTTGGTCAGGCCGGAATTGAGAAAGGCAGTTTCTCCAAACATAACCGCGATCTGCCCGAAGTGCTGGCGTGGTGCCTTATCCAGGAGAAAAAGGAGCGGTAGTGCCTGCGCGCTCTGCATCAGAATATCACTTGCATTAGCCGCTGGCGGGGAGTGCCTGTTGAGCGCCAACCGGTCAAATCCATCGACATCTGAGGTCGCAAAGAGATGATTGAGACTTGCCGGAGTGTAAACGTCAATCTGGTTTTGGAAATACACTCCAAGTCCCATACTGACCGCTCCGCCGGCGGCGAATCCAAGCTCTTTACGCGTAGAAATGCGGTAGGGCGTCTGACTCCAGCAATGAAAAGACTGACTCGTCAGGATCAGCACGATGACGGTGGAATGTAAGAAACTCGGAGTATGTTTCATGAGTGTTTTAGACAGGATCAGCCGTTAATCACATTGAATGAAAACGTCATTTACGAAAGAACAATTCCTGAAACCGGCAATATAAACGCTTTCACAGTTGAGTTCGGTATGCCTGCAGATATCTTCCATACACCCAGGGGCCTTGTATAACTGTCTGTAATGATCAAAGTCATACGTCCCTGTGCCCCCTGTCATTAAGCTCGAAGGCTGATAGTAGTACAATTGCGCTAACATTAAAAATATACATTGTGGAACGGTTGTTTTTTATTGCGATGCTCATGATCGGCATGACATCTTCAGATATCAACGCACAGTGCTGGTCTGTTGGTAATGGCACGAATGGCGGCGTGTTTTGTATGTATCCTGATTCGCTTCATGATTGCCTGTATATCGGCGGTGGATTTGATCATACCGGCCTGGATACATTAAATCACTGTGGCATTTGGAACGATACGACCTTTAACCTTATGGGCATGGGTGGTGTCGGGACTAATGATTCTGTGTGGTGCTTTGTCATGTTCGAGGGTGATCTCTATGTCGGTGGCACTTTTACACAGGCCGGAGGTATTGCCGCCAACCATATCGCACGCTGGGATGGCACAGCCTGGTATCCTGTTGGTGCCGGATTCAACGCTCCGGTATATGCACTTTGTATCTACAACAATATGTTATTCGCGGGCGGAAGTTTTACAGCTTCAGGGAGTATTCCCGCGGGTCATCTGGCGCAATGGAACGGCACTGCATGGAGCCAGGTGGGAGACGGAACGGACGGCCCTGTTTATTCATTGGCTGTGTGTTTTGAATATATGTTCCTGGGTGGGAATTTTGGCCAGGCCGGGGGAATTGCAGCAGACAATATCTGCTACTGGAATGGCGCTGGATTTGGAGTTCCCGGAGAGGGGATCACGATGACGGGAATGATGGGTCACCACGGCTCTGTATATGCACTCTGCACATACCAGGGTACACTCTATTGCGGCGGTCAGTTCAATCACGCCGGCGGGAACTGGATGCAAAACCTTGCAATGTGGGATGGAAACAATTGGTCATCCGTAGGCAATATCGGTGGAGGGATGATGTCGGATATGGCGTCTGCCATGTGTGTGTATGACGGCCAGCTGTATGTCGGTGGAAACTTCGGATCGTGTAATGGGCAGGCTTCAAATAATATTGGCGTTTGGAATGGCAGCGACTGGTCGACAATCGGCACGGGGATGAACGGCACTGTGCGGTCATTGGCGGTCTATCATGACAAACTCTATATCGCCGGAGCCTTTGACAACGCAAATGGTGTACCCGTGAACAACATCGCAAGCTATGCAGCAGCTACCGGCATACAACAGGTTGACCCGGAAGTGATTGAGCTCAGTGTTTTCCCGAATCCTGCTTCCGGGGTCTTTAAGTGTCAATGGACACAGTCTCAAACATTATCTGTCTCCATTGAAGTACAGGATCTGATGGGCAGAACACTACTGTTGGAAAACCTGGGAATATTGGCTCAGGGGGCTCACTCAAAAGAGGTCTCTGCCCAGAACCTGGATAACGGCATCTACCTGGTGACGATCCATAGCGGCGATACACGGACCACCGTCAAACTCTCTGCTGGCGCATTAGTGGCCACATAGCCCTGAAATTGGGATTGTCAGGCTTTCCCCGGAGTTTAGACCTATTGTCCTATAATTAATATTATGTTAAACAGGGCTTTTGATGTGTCTATGCCCTTGTCATACAAAACCAAGCAGTATTCCTGTGACTCTCCAGGGTTCCTCCCCTGAATGAGATTGTATCTTGGTGTCCGGGTTACAAAGAAATCACCAGAGTGATCATTTGTGTCGATATCGGAAACTCCAATGTGGTCATCGGAGTTTGGGACGGAGAATGGAAAGATATCTGGCGTGTACCAACACATGTCCAGGATACGCAGGCATTCAAACTGGACATCTTATCGAGATGGATAGATTCCGGATACCATGCCTCTGACATCTCACAGGTGGTCATCAGTTCTGTTGTCCCGTCTCTTACAGCACCATATCGGTTGTTTTTTAAGGATCTCAATTCCGGTGCTGTTGTGGACGTGATCAGTGAGAAGGTCTATCATTTTCTGGATCTGGAGATCGGAAGACCTTCAGAGATCGGTACAGATCTCGTCGCAAATGCCTACGGTGCCCTGGCGGCATATCAGAGGCATTCACTCATTGTGGATTTTGGTACAGCACTGACATTTCTTGCAGTGAGTGGTGACCGGCGTATCGTTGGCGCATCGATCGCCCCGGGGTTGAATACGGCACTGCGTACACTGCGCGACGAAACTGCCCAACTCCCGGAAGTACCGCTGGGAATTCCGGATCAGGTCGCCGGAAGGCATACCGTAGAGGCCATTCAAAGCGGCGTGGTCCTCGGTTACGAAGGACTGGTGCTGCACCTCATCAGGAATTACCAGGAATGGCACGGTGAACCCTTTCTGACTGTAGCCACCGGAGGACTGATCAATGCACTCCCGGCCTTCCACAAGCATTTTGACATTGTCAACCCTACCCTGACACTCGATGGGATGCTGGCAATCGGTATGGTGTTGGAGCAACACCGTTCCTCTGCTATTTGAGCGCGATCCGGGGACCGGGATCTTTCTCTTTCGCGATCACTCCGATCGATTCTGAGTGGAGTCCTGACTCTCGCAAGATGGATGTGATATCGCCGGAAATCTCGGGCGCTGCAGCAATGAGCAGCCCACCGCTTGTCTGCGGATCACAAAGAAGATATTTCTGTCCTTCCGTAAGCACAGGCAGCCGGTGACCATAGCTTTTGAAATTGCGGTGCGTTCCCCCCGGCACACATCCCTGCGTCAAGTAGGTATTGATTGCTTCTGCGTCCAGAAGTGGAATAGCTGACTCATCCAGGACGGCACACGCGTCACTGGCATCGCACATTTCAAGAAGATGTCCTGCCAGGCCGAAGCCGGTCACATCGGTCATCGCATGCACGCCTTTAAATTGGGCAAGGGTTTCTCCGATCTGATTGAGCTGCATCATGACAGTACATGCGTTGCGGTGATGCTCGTCAGTGATCAATCCTTTCTTCTGTGCTGTTGAATAAATACCGATGCCCAGTGGTTTTGTAAGGAACAATGTATCTCCTTCTTGTGCTCCGCCATTCCTTTTTAAATTTTTAACGTCAACACGCCCTGTGACTGCCAGGCCGAAAATCGGTTCGGGGCTGTCGATACTGTGTCCTCCGGCAAGTGGAATGCCCGCCTTTGCGCAAGCTTCACGTGCGCCTTCCACGACCCCGTTTGCGACTTCGGGAGGGAGTTTATCAATGGGCCATCCCAGGATCGCAATCGCCAGTAGCGGCTTGCCGCCCATCGCGTATATATCGCTGATGGCATTCACTGCAGCGATATGGCCGAATGTCTTCGCATCGTCAACGATAGGCATAAAAAAATCAGTGGTGCTGATCACTGCAGTACCGTCACCGAGGTCGTATACTGCTGCATCATCCCTGCGGTCATTCCCTACAAGAAGTTCAGGAAATTGTGTATCCCCAAATGGCGCAGTTCCGAGGATATGTGTGGCAGGCACCTCAGGAGAGATCTTGCAACCACAACCGGCGCCGTGACTGTATTGTGAAGCTTCAACGCGCTCATGAAACCATATTTTTGAACCCGGATATGCTCAGCAGCCTGCAACAATTCGCCAACGATATGCTCCTGAGTCATGCCTTCCGCGTTCAGGTTAAGGATCATCGCAGCGCTGCTCTGTTCCAGCCCGTATTGGTATGTCTTATCGTAGTAGGTCAGAGCGATTTCGGCTGCCAGAGTATAGTCCTCTTTTTCCAGAGCCTCAAGTGCGCGATTCAGGTGTTGTCCGCCCAGGCGCTTTCGAATTCTCGTAAAGGACTCGGCCAATGCTTTTTTATTCGGACCACATGCATAGGTGCGGACGAGATGTTGAACACGATCGTGCAAGGGAACCTCCAGGTGGATCAATGGTGATACGCGCATTTTGTCCCAGAACATCTCGGGGATAAATACATGTCCGACAGTGCGGCTTTCATTTTCGACCCAAATACGGCGTCGGGTATCCATGTTTCTGAGTTGTTCGAAAATGCGGTTTTCATATTCTTCCGTACTGGGCTGCGGCTCCTCTCCTATCCAGCCGAATGCTGACCCTTTGTGATTTGCCAGCGCTTCGAGATCCAGGACTTGCTCGCCTTTCATCGCGAGGGCGTTCAGCAACTCTGTTTTGCCACTACCTGTGGCACCGCCGAGTATGATCAGTTCGAAGGGTGTTGATTCCAGCCATGCGTGCAGATAAGTTCTATACGCCTTATATCCACCCTCCAGTACTGCCACACGCAATCCTGCAAAGGCCAGGAGCCATGCCACACTACTACTGCGTTTTCCCCCTCGTCCAGCAATGCACAACATGCAATCTGTCTTTCCCTGTTTCTTGCGCTTGCTGCAGCATTGTCTGTAGTTTGGGGCCTGCATACTGTAGTCCCAGCGTCATGGCTGCATCAGGTCCTTCAGTTTTATAAAACTTACCGACAGAGGCGCGTTCATCATCAGTAAATAACGGCATGCTGACTGCACGTGGCAGGTGACCTTGCACGTATTCCGAAGGCGAACGCACGTCGAACAGTGCCACTGTGTCGGGGTCGCGCTGCAGGAGTTCTTCCACTGATATGACCGTAGCCAAAGACATCAGCTGCAAAGATATCCTGCAAAAAAAAAGGGGCGCCTTTCGCCCCGCAAGACCAGATTTGTATGAAAAAACTCTACTGTGCTACCGGATGTCTCTACAGGTAGTGAGACGATGATCTCTTTTAGAATTCTGCAAAGACGATCCTAAAACGTGGTGTGGCGGATCATTGGTGCACCTACCTTCTGCATAATCGATGAATGGTATGTGAAAGTCCATCAATCATGCGACTCTTCGGTGGAAAGAGCCGGCGCTCTGCTCACAGCATCATGGCGCCCTGCTGGCCCTGGATCAGCGTGCCCACAAATCGAAATACCGGACAAACAACGCTGCGAGATTTTTGGCGTCGTCAAGGGCACGGTGATGATCTCCGGCAAATTCGATGCCTTTTTCGATTCAGTGCTTTTTTCAGGCCAATTTTCTTTTGAAGTCCGCGGATGCGATGGTAATCCGCTTTGAGATCAATATAGGGTTCTGTCCAGTCGGAATCCAGGCCGGCATCCCGGCTCCCTGAGATCAGCAACTGGAGGTCTTTGTTTCCCCAACTGCACAATAGCCGCTCGTGCTCGTGTTGATCAAGCCATGCGATGAATTCATTCCCTACCTGGGCAAACGTTCTGGCCTGGTCAATATCTGCCTGTTGAATCCCTGTCAGATTCCTGCAATACATAGAGAGCATAGGATGACGAAGAGGCCGGACAAAGCGTTCGAAGCTGTCAACTTGTTTGCCATACGCATCCAGACGCAAGGCGCCTATTTCAATAATCTCCTGAATGCGTCCCATGACGTTGCCGTCCCAGCAGGTCGCTTCAAGATCAAAAATGATATACTCCATCATTGCACTGACAGCAGAGGCTCTTGTCAACGGTTACCAGGCCATCGATTCAATAGCCCCTTCTACCATCTCCGTTTTCCAGGTGATATGACGGTCCAACTGATAGTGATCGAGTCTATTGTGATAGTAGTAGAGCAGTCTGAAGCTCTGACTTTCGATTTCTCCCTTTTTATTCAATGTAAGTGGCTTGGCATGATGGTACACGCCAAGGTTTTTCATGCCATCTTTTAATACCGTTTTCGCTTCATCATGCAGGAGTGGTTCTCCCAGCACGGATCTCTCCACGTTCTTCCATCCCTCTGAGGACTGTCAGCAGTTGGTTCATCACATCGGTGATCAGATCTTCCGGAAAGACAAAGTCTTCTTCGGGTTGCCGGATCAATCCGAAAATATCAAGGTCTGGATGGAGTTTCTTAAGGATTTCAAATGCGCTAAAGGCTACCAGATGACTTGACAGGACGACATTGTATTTATAAAAATTCTCAACGATCTTTTTTGCCAGCAGACGTGTATAGACTGCTTCCCGTTGTGTATTGGAATCCACTTTGGCGGCGCGCGTAAAGTATTCCTTGAGTTGATCCTGCTGACGCTGCTTCCCGTAGATGAGTGGATTCCCCATCACATCCATCGGTTCGCCAAAGGACATGACGATGGCTGAGGATTGGGAAAATAATCTCCATGCAAAACGCAGGATCTTGCGTGTACTTTGGTATTCATCAGGAACCAATAAAAATTTCTCTTCGCCACTGCGCACAAGATCCTGATCGATGAGTGCTTTGGCTTGCAGGACAAAATGATAGCTTAGGATGAGTGGGATGACTATGATCTTGCGATCCTGGCCCTGCTCAAAAATATTCCGTTGTGCTTCTACGAGGGAATTGAGCAATCCCAGTCTGAGTTCTTTCTCCATCGCCCCGGACCGGGAACGTGTGCCTCCGGGGAAAAATAATGTGTTCACTCCCCATTGCAGGGAGATATTGGACATGGTCTTCAGGGTTTCGAGATAGATTGGATTGCGTTTGCGCCTGTCTACTTTATATGCCCCGAGGCGACTCATATAATATGCGATCAGTTCGTTGTTGTACAAATTGAGACCCGCACCATACGAGAATGATGGCAGTCCGACGATCGCATCCAGAGCGTAGCCGATCATGATCGAATCGAGATTGCTGAAGTGTGTAGGTACGACGACAACAGTCCCTTCTTCAAAGCACCGGCGCACAAGTTCAACATCGCCGAAGATGCTGATCTTATTATACAACTCGTGTTTTCCACCCCAGAGTTTACGGTGGCGCTTGCCTGCTGCGGCATTCAGAAGACGGGTAAAAAAAAGTGTGAGAAATTTCCGTGCAAACCGAAATGTCTTTTTGTGAAAGTTACCGCAGATCTCTTCCGAATAGCGATGTACAATCCTGCGCAGAAGCTCTTTGTTGCGGACATATTGCTCTTCATCTTTATGCCTGGTATTTTCCGACAGTTCACGACGGACGCGTTTCCAGAACTGTTTTTCATTGGGGCGGATCCGATTTCCATGGGTTTTCTTTAGCCGCGTAAATTCAAGGTACGTGGTGCGCGCCATAGGCTTGGAGATATCCTCGCCGTATTTCTCTTCGAGGGCATGTATTGTTTGATTGTCTATCGCCTGGACAAATTCCTTCCTGCGCCGGTAGAGTTTGTATATCGGCCAATCGCCGATATCGGGATACAGGGCGGGGTAAATTTTGGAAGTGTCCCTCATACAATTGTCATCTACGCGCCGCGCACGCGGATATTCAGCGCAGCAAGATACTGAAGTAGCTCTTCACGCCCTTCACGTGTCACAGAAGATAACATGAAGCGCGGCGGCAATTCCTCCCAGTCCTTGAGCAATGCCGTCTCGATCCTGCCTGCGTGATCTTTGTGATCCCTGCGCTGCACTTTGTCAATTTTGGTGTAGATCATTGCAAACGGAATGCCGTGTTCTCCCATTGCAGCAATGAAGTTCCGGTCAATAGTCTGGCAAGGGCAACCTGAAGTCCAGCAGGATAAATACAAGGACCAGATTCGGGCGTCTCCTCAGGTAGTCGAGGATCACCGCAGGCCACCCTTCCTCCGTGTCTTTGAGACACGGGCATATCCATACCCGGGGAGGTCCGCCAGTATCCACGCCTTGTCGATCTCATAGAGATTGATGGTCTGCGTCTTGCCCGGCTGATTAGAGAACGTGCCAGGCCCTTCTTGTTGCACAGCATATTGATCAGGGACGACTTCCCCACGTTTGATCTGCCGATAAAGGCATATTCAGGCAGGTCTTGCACCGGACATTTGCCTACAGAGGGGAAGCTACCCAGATATGTCGCCGTATGGATTTCCATTTGTGAGGATTAATCTATTGCTTACCTTTGCGGCGCCTGAGATAAAAAGCATCCAAAGCGTTAATATCTTGTCAAAATTGTGGCAGGACCACGCACAGGATATGAGGACGTCATCACTACCGTTATTTTGGAGATGTTGATTAACCGTGCAAAAGTATCAATTGCGGACATGAAGGGTTTTGTCGCTGCAATCACTGTAACAATCTTATTGCTGGCCTCTCGCGGCGGATCGGCGCAGGTACGTCTGGGTATCAAAGGAGGCCTCTGGCCATGGAAATGCCCACTTCGACACTGCTCATAATGGATGAATCCGCCGTGCCGAGATACCGGTTGGGAGTGGACAACGTGAAGTACGGCGTGCATCTTGGCATGTTCGTGCTGGCACAGATGAATCATTTCTTTATCCAACCGGAGCTGTTATTCAATACTGTCACCGTCGATTATTCGATCGAGGATTTTCAAACAACGAATGGTCCGCAAATCAGGGATGAGTTGTACAGAAACCTGGATATACCGCTATTATTGGGACCTAAATTCGGTCCTGTCCGTATTGAAGTAGGTCCGGTTGGTCACCTCTTTTTGGATAGTACTTCAGACCTGCTGGATTATACTGATAAACCAAAGTTCAATTTGTTTTCGTGGGGCTGGCAAGCCGGCATTGGATTGGACATCTGGAAGCTGCATCTCGATGCGCGCTATGAGGGAAATACGAGCTACTTTGGTGATCACTTTGTGTTTTTTGGACATCGGTATCATTTTTCTGAAAAACCAGCCCGTGTCCTGATATCAGCCGGTATTTCGTTTTAACGCTGTCCGGGGCGGGTTGATATGCTCCTCCGGTAACAGACGTCTCTTTCCTTTTCTGCTATCTTGCCCAACTCAGACATGAACAAAATGTCTTCGTAGTTGTATCAGGGCTCATGACACCGGTAAACGTATACAGCACTCCCTTCAAGAACGTCTCGAAATTCGCGCAAATCGATATTGACTATGCCTCAGACCCGGCATCTTTCAGCGAATTCATCAGCCTCATTCCGACTCTGTCAAATTTTGGAAAGGCACTGACCAACAGAAGCGTTTATGCGACGAACAGAGAAGTATTAGTGTCGGTTTTGCGGGAACAATATGCGACAGCAGACCAGGACGGAAGCCACTGTGAAGGGCTGTTGAATCCAGCGCATTTCACGGTTGCTACCGCACATCAGCCTTCGCTCCTCACTGGGCCGTTGTATGTGATCTATAAGATTTGCAGTACGCTGAATCTCGCGCGCCAGATTACAGAGGCATATCCATCCTACCATGTTCATCCTGTCTATGTGGTTGGGGCTGAAGATCATGATTTTGAAGAGATCAATCACCTCCACTTGTTTGGCAATACCTACACCTGGGTGACCGGACAACAAGGTGCTGTGGGCCGCATGAAAGTAGACGCTACGCTGATGAATGTCCTGGGCGACATTGAGTCCACATTTGGGAAAGCGCCCAATGCGGAGAAGTTGCACGACATGATCCGCAATAGCTTTCGTGAAGGTATTTCTTACGGCAGCGCGATGCAGCGCTTTGTGATGGAGTTGTTTAAGGGTACAGGGCTGATCGTTCTCAATATGGATGATCACAGATTGAAAAAAGAGTTTGCTTCGATCATTAAAGACGAACTGCTGCATCAGAGATCACATCAGTTGATCGAAAAAAGTCAGCAAGCGCTTTCGCGGCTGGGATACAAGCCGCAGACATATCAACGCGATATCAACTTGTTCTATCTCGGCGATGGCGTTCGCGGACGCATCGAAAATTCCGGTGAGGATTATGTCGTCGTAGATACGGATATCACATTTGATCAAACAGCATTGCTGGAAGAAATTGAAGCGCATCCTGAGCGGTTCAGTCCCAATGTCAATCTCAGACCACTGTACCAGGAGATCGTATTGCCCAACCTTGCCTATGTCGGAGGTGGTGGTGAGCTTGCCTATTGGCTGGAGCGAAAACTCCTGTTTGAACATTACAGGGTGCCGTTGCCAATTTTGGTCAGACGCAATTCCATCTTGTATCTCGATCAACTCGCCGGAAAACAGCGCCGGAAACTGGAAGTACCGGTCGATCTGCTCTTCGCATCTCAGGATACATGGGTGTCACACTGGATCCATGCGCATGCGGAACATGAAATTTCCATCGATGCAGAATATCATGCGATAGAACAATTACTGAATACCATCGTCGAAAAGGCCCATTCCATCGAGCCTACGCTGGGGACAAAAGTGGAAGCCGACAGGACGCGCATGCTTAAGGATGTCGAACACCTCGGCAAACGTCTCGTACGGGCGGAAAAAGCGCAAAATGAAACGCGCATCGGCCAGATTGTCAAATTGTATGAGAAATTGTTTCCACAAGGGAATCTTCAGGAACGCTACGATAATTTTCTGGCGCTCTACCTGCGTCGCGGGGAGGATTGCCTGGTCATGTTGATCAACCAGCTCGACCCATTCATCAACCAGGTTCTCATCATCGAAGAGCAGGCATCAGACGGCGAATAGATTGAGGAGGTCATCTACCCTGTTCTTGAGTTCGGATCTATCGACAATGAAGTCCAGAAATCCATGTTCGAGTACAGATTCAGAGCGCTGAAACCCTTCGGGCAAATCCGCTTTGATCGTTTCCATGATGACCCGCGGTCCGGCAAACCCAATCAATGCCCCGGGCTCTGAAAAATTGATGTCCCCGAGCATGGCAAACGATGCCGTGACACCGCCGGTTGTAGGATCTGTCATCAAAGAGAAATACGGAATACGCGCATTATGCAATTCAGTGAGTTTTGCCGCTGTCTTAGCCATTTGCATCAAAGAGAAGGCAGACTCCATCATCCGCGCACCGCCGGATTTGGTAATCGTCATCAGCGGGGTGTGCTGCGCGATACAATATGTGATTGCCTGGGCAATCTTTTCGCCGACGACAGAGCCCATGGACCCACCGATGAAGCTAAAATCCATGGCTGCAATGACAAGGGGCTTCTTATTGATTTTTCCAACCGCAACACAGATCGCATCGTCGAGTCCGGTCTTTTTCTCCGCTTCCTCGAGGCGTTCGTGATAGGGCTTCAGATCAGTAAATTCCAGGAAGTCAACAGAACGATACTCCGAAAACAATTCTTCATATTGGCCGTCAAACAGCATGTCGAAGTAGTCATGTGAGCCGATACGTTCGTGGAAACCGCACTTTGGACATTTGAAGAAGTTGTCCTTCAGTTCTTTGACGGTATGCGTCTCACCACAACCTCTGCACTTGTGCCATAGCCCGTCAGGAGCTTCTTTCTTGAACTTTGTGGCAGTCTGTATTCCGTCTTTCAGGCGTTTGAACCATCCCATTGTTTGATCCCCGGTTTGCGACCGAACAGCCGTCAGTCAGGAGACAAAATTAGGAATCTGTCATGAAGGGCCTTCGATTCCCTGGTTCTCCCATCTGCTCCCTGATGTAAGCGAGAATCTTCTCAAATTTGGCCGATGATGCAAATTGGAATTTCCGGCTACGGCAAGATGGGGAAGGCCGTTGAACGGATCGCACAAAGCCATGGACACAGCATCCGCGTGCTCCCCGTGAGAGACCTGGAACAATGTGACATGCATGGACTCTCCTGTGTGATCGATTTTACCAGCGCAGAGGCCGCTCCCGATATTATTCGTGCCTGCGTAGACAGGCATGTTCCCGTCGTGTCCGGGACGACGGGGTGGAATGCTGTGATGGGCTCCGTATTGGATTATTGCCGCGCGCATAGAGGCACTGTCTTGTGGGCACCCAATTTCAGCATCGGTATGCAGATCATGTTTTTCGTCAACAGGTTGCTTGCCAGGATCATGGCAAAGCGGGCAGAATACGATGTCCGTATTTCAGAGGCGCATCACACTGAGAAGAAAGACGCCCCTTCCGGGACAGCGATCGCATTAGCAGAGCAGATTCTCGTGGCGATCTCCCGCAAAAAGGTATGGCAATTGACAGACGGAATACTTGCAGATGACACCGGGATTCTCCCTGTCACAGCAGAGCGTATTCCCGGCGTGAGAGGTATTCATGATATCATATACCAGAGTCCTCACGACGTGATCTCATTGAAACATGAGGCGCTTTCCAGGGATGGATTCGCCCTGGGTGCTGTTGTGGCTGCTGAATGGCTCAAGGGGCGCCACGGAGTGTTTTCCTTCGAAGATGTAATCTCAGATCTTTTTGAGTAAAAAAAACCCGCTCCTCGGGGATGAGAAGCGGGCAAGAACACACTATGAGAACACCCTAAAAACGTATCTTTCAATTCATAACTCTCTTAACGCATGAGAGCATAAAATGATTTCTAAAGAATTTGTTAAAGTCCACAACTTCCTTTGAAGATGTTTTCAGGACTCTGACGTATTCAAATTAGAAACGTATCTCATAAGAGATTTGTTTGATAGGAAAATACATTATTTCGCAGTTTAGCTCTCCATGATCAGTCAAAGAACGGTACAGGAAGTCCTTGAACAGGCCCGGATTGAAGAGGTTGTCGGGGATTTTCTCAACCTCCGCCGGAGAGGATCCAATCTTGTGGGACTTTGTCCGTTTCACGACGAAAAGACACCTTCTTTCAACGTTTCGCCCTCCAGGAATATTTTTAAGTGTTTTGGCTGCGGACGTGGCGGTGATTCCGTCAAGTTCATCATGGAGCATGAGCGGTATTCTTTCCCGGAAGCGATTCGCTATCTCGCTGCGAAATACAACATTCCCGTAGACGAGACGGTACCCACTGAAGAGAATGTGCTTGCCATCCAGGAATCCGAGAGTTTGCGCCTTATCAACGATTTTGCCCAGCGCTTTTTTGTCCAAAGTCTGCGGGAAACGACCGAAGGGAAGGCGGTGGGAATGGCATATTTCAAAGAACGAGGGTTCCTGGAGAAGACAATTGAGACGTTTGCCCTTGGATATGCTCCTGCGCAGGGAGACCTGCTTAAGACGGCAGCCTTGCACGAAGGCTATCAGGAAGAGCGATTGAGGACACTCGGGTTGATCACGCAAAACGGATATGATATGTACCGTGGGAGAGTCATCTTCCCGATCCATAACCTCAGTGGCAATGTCATTGCCTTTGGCGCCCGTGCACTGAAATCCGGCCCAAGGGAACCGAAGTATATCAATTCGCCCGAGAGTGCGGTTTACTCCAAGCGCAAAGTGTTGTATGGATTACACCTCGCAAAACAAGCGATTCGGAAATCAGATCAGTGTTATCTCGTAGAGGGCTATACCGATGTGATCAGCCTTGTACAGGCGGGCATTGAAAATGTCGTGAGCTCCTCCGGGACAGCCCTGACTCAGGATCAGGCGCGTCTCATTCGCCGGTTCACGCACAACATAACCGTATTGTACGATGGTGACGAAGCCGGAATACAAGCCGCTCTGCGCGGATTGGACCTTCTGCTGGAGGAAGATATGTATGTCCGGCTGGTGATGTTGCCACCGGAGGATGATCCCGATTCTCTCGTGAAACGCCTTGGTCATGACGCTTTTCTGGACTTCCTCAACCGGGAGACCAAAGACTTTATCCTGTTTAAAACGGGGCTGCTATCCGAACAGAGCAAAAATGATCCGGTACGGCGTTCCGTAATGGTGCGCGAGATTGTCCAGAGCATTGCGTTGATTCCAGATCCTATTCGTCGTGCCACCTATCTCAAGGAGTGCAGTCAACTGCTGTCCATGGAAGAACGTCTGCTGATTCAGGAAGCTTCAAAGGCAATTCAGGCGAACCTCAAGCGCAAACAAATGAGTCGCGGCCGCAGGGAAGATGAGGCTGATTTTATGGTGCTTGAGTCGACAACAGAAAGGACCGCCCGCCACGGAGTGTTGCATCAGGATGTCTCCACAGGGGATGCATATCAGGAGCGGAATGTCATACGCCTGTTGATAGAAGACGGACAGGAATATGTGGACCCCGAAGGACAAGTCACCGTGACGCAATATGTGCTTGAGAATATTCGCGATGCTGCAGATACTTTCGACCACCCGCTGTATGCCACCGTCATCAGGAAATATTTAGTGGCATGGGAGCAAGGACACATCCTGAGCCAGGAGGAGTTGCGCAGCGACCCGGACCCGGCTATCGCCGAACTGGCATTGGAGTTTATTGCGAGCCCGTACGAATACAGTGAGAATTGGTTAAAGTCCAGGAATCTTCCATTACTCAGCCAGCGGCCTCCTGACGAGAATTACGGGTTGGACAGTATGCAGACGATTTTGAGGTTCAAGGAATTCAAAATCCAGAAGCGCATCGATGAGAACAGCGCGCTTATCGAACAATACCACAAAGACGGCAATACCGAGCTCCTCAATGTTCATCTAAAGGTCCACCAGGAACTCAGTCGTGTAAAGCAATCTCTGGCAGATGGGATCAACTCAATTGGGATCCACCTGTAAGTCCGTACTATGCAATGCCCTTCTCGACAAGATAACGCTCGGCATCAAGGGCAGCCATACATCCGGTCCCTGCCGCAGTGACAGCCTGTCGATAGATCTTGTCCTGCGCATCACCACTCGCAAAGACCCCTTCTATGTTCGTGCGTGATGACCCCGGTTGCACTTTAAGGTATCCGCTATTGTCCATCTCCAGCCAGCCTTTGAAAATGTCCGTATTGGGCTGATGTCCGATCGCTACAAAGAACCCTTTGATGTTCAGTACTTGTTGTTCTCCTGTTTTATTATTCCGGATACGGACGCCTGTTACCTCTGATTCGCCGAGGATCTCTTCGGCTTCCGTGTTCCAGTGAACCGTAATGTGAGGGTTGGCAAACACGCGTTCCTGCATGATTTTGCTGGCACGCATCTCGTCACGACGGATGAGGAGGTGTACGCGGGGACACAGCTTAGCCAGATAGGTGGAGTCTTCAGCAGCGGTGTCTCCCCCGCCTACGACGGCGACCTCCATGTTCTTGAAGAAAAATCCATCACAAACAGCACATGCCGAGACACCCTTATTTGCCAGCCGCTGCTCTGATTCAAGACCCAGCCATTTTGCGCTCGCGCCGGTGGAAATAATGACACTATGCGCGTGGATTTCTGTGCCGCTTTCCGTCCACACTTTATGGACCGGCCCGGTGAAGTCTACTTTGGAGATCACCTCATACCGGACGTCGGTTTCAAAGCGTTCTGCCTGTTTCCTGAAGGCCTCCATCATTTCAGGACCATTGATTGCTGTCGGAAAACCGGGATAGTTTTCAACATCTGTGGTGATCATCAGTTGTCCTCCCGGCTCGACACCCGTGTACAACACAGGGCTGAGGTTCGCACGTGCAGCATAAATCGCTGCCGTGTATCCAGCCGGGCCGGATCCGATGATCAGGCACAATACTTTTTCAATATCTGAACTCATTGTGGCCTATTCGCTGTTAGTGAAAACAAGTCAATTCCTGTCAGGGCCGCAAATGTACGTTTCAGCACCCATGCGAGCAAAAAACGCCATAAATCAGGGATTGTTCGATGCAACACAGTGTCTGGTCTATGAAAATGCGGATACAGTGTTGAACACCTTAATATTACACTTCAATCAGACGCCATGGACTGGATCTATCCTGTCAGCTATCTAGCGAGTTTATCGGGCCTGCTGCTGTGGTTTATTGCACACGGCAACCGGCGGATAAGCCGTATGATGAGTGCGGTGTTTTTAATTTCCTTCCTGGTCTACCTGACAGCCTTGTCTTTGGCCTCGGGGACTGTCGCATACAAACTGCTCATTTTGTTGCGGGACATGCTGGTCATGGGTGTCGTCTCCCAGCTATTCAATGTGTTCAGGAAGAATGTGCTGGTTTCAATGGCAATGGGACTTGCTGCGGCGCTGATCCTGTATTTCTCTTATTTCCAGACCCTGTCGCTTTCTTTTCCCCAATTTCCTGCTGAAACGTTAGATTCCGGCGGTGAGTTTCTCATGGAGATTGGACCCGGCAATGAGGATATCCTCCATGATATTGCCGCACGATTTCCTTGTTCTGTCGAAAAGGCTTTCCATCCTGCGGATCCAGGGGAGACAACTTTGGATGACTACTACGTCATCAATTTGCAATCGGATAGGAGACGTAACTGCAAGCAATTTTATAAGTTCTACAGGCATGCTCACGACGTCCTTTGGATAGAGCCCAATGAAGTCATCACTGTGACAGAACCAACAGCGACTCTTCCCGTGCGCAACAGCACGAAGCATTTTCTCAATGACCCGGGGATTGGGATGCAATGGGGTTTCGAACCAATGGATGTCGATCAGCTACACAGGACGTTATCTGCATCAGGGGCCAGGCCCAAAAAGCAGGCGCTTATTGCCATTCTTGACTCCGGAGTTGATGCAACACATGAAGATTTACAACAGAACTATCTCAGTACAAGTGAAGAGTATGATTCTGACCCACTCGGGCACGGCACGCATTGTGCCGGGATTGCGGGAGCAGTCTCGAATAATGCCATTGGGATCGCATCGTTCTCACCAGGTACGGGGTACGTCCGGCTCACAAGTATCCGCGTGATCAATGCGCGAGGTGCCGGAACTCAAAAGGCCATTATTGATGGTATGATCAAAGCAGTTGACCAGGGGGCGGACGTGATCTCGCTGTCACTCGGAGGCCCTTCCTCCCAGTCCAAACAGAAGGCTTACGAGGATGCCGTTGAATATGCAGGGAAACATCATTGCATTGTGGTCGTAGCGGCAGGTAACAATGCGTCGAACGCCCGGAACATCTCCCCTGCCAATGTGAAGGGTGTGATTGCCGTGTCCGCCACTGACAAGGACAACAAGCGGGCGACATTTTCCAATACGGTCAATGACCTGGCAATGGGTATCGCCGCCCCCGGGACAGACATCTACAGCACCCTGCCGGGAAACAGGTACGGCCCCATGAGCGGTACGTCAATGTCTACTCCGTATGTCGCAGGTCTGATAGGACTGATGAAAAGTTTTCGTCCTGAGATGACCACAAAACAAGCATATCTCATCCTGAAATCTACCGGCAAGTCCACAGTGGACGGTTCAAAAACAGGCCCTTTGATTCAACCCTTCGCAGCGCTGGAGAAGGTGCTGGATTAATGTCCGAGTATACAGACCTTTTTCAGGAGATGTCCTTTCGCACTGCTGATATCAACCATATATATGCCGGTGGGATAAGTGGCAACGTTCAACTGTAGAGGATCAGAGGTCGCGGTAATCCGCTTTACCATACGGCCGTTCATATCCCAGAGA
Organism: uncultured Bacteroidota bacterium; assembly: GCA_963746925.1. Taxonomy (GTDB): domain Bacteria; phylum Bacteroidota; class Bacteroidia; order Chitinophagales; family Saprospiraceae; genus DATDQA01. The sequence continues at coordinate 232,193 of CAVVDK010000013.1, read as the reverse complement.
GAGATCTCGCTCCCGGCAGCACAATGTGTTATGGTGACCCGGTCCTGAGCAGGATTGGGATACAGTGCGATGGCTGAAGTACCGGTTTCATGAATTGCATTTGATCCCATAGAAACTGGGAATACCACCTCTGACGGATATATCCCCTGCAGGTGAATATGATTATGTGCTACCAAAGGGTTGACCACTGTATCCAGATTGTTGTTGGGATACATCTCCATACCGTTATTCATATTCCTGTTAAACCAGGGATAATTTGAGGAGGTGATAATCAGTCTGATGCGATGGCCGGCCTTGAACGTGTTGGCGAGGTCATCGAACTCTACATTAATCTCGTAAACGTCGTCAGGCTGCATCAATGTCTCATCATTCATCGTGTACCCTGTTCTGAAACGCATCCGCTGGACGATTTGACCTAATGCAATGGAGCGACCGTCGGGATATACTTCTGTGAGCCTGAGTGCGATATCTGTGTCGAAGCGGTCAGACGAAACGTAGAGTTTGACCCTGATACGTCCCTTCACCGGAAGGTCGTCGGTGAGGACCGGCGTAGTAAAGATCAGGTTGTCATTGCGCGACTCTACGAGCGGTGCCTGGTCATAGGGGCCCTGATCCAGATCCTGGGACAACGTTTTTCCGCCAACGGTTGGTGAAGGGTCTTCCGGATCGTAGTCAAAAGACATGGTCTGCGCCGATCCGGAGAGCATTGGAGACAGACTCATATCCTGGCGCAAATAGTATTGTTCGTCTTCTGTTTCACCATCCGGGGGAAATGTTGTCGATGCCAGCCATTTGCTGTCGCCCATCTGGAAATAGGTCACAGGAGTGGTAGCTTCCCATCCATTGTCGATATCGCGCAGGTAATGATCAAAGAATGCCCTTGCGTACACATTGTTCGTATTTGCTGCTTCCGGAAAATCGAGATCACCTTGCGTTACAGCTCCGGTACCGCTATGTGTCCATGGCCCCATCAGCAACCACTGGGCACCGGCCGCTGGGGATTGCATTCGTATCGCCTGAAACCATGTAAGGACATCTTCAGTGTTGTGGTCAAACCATCCACCGATATGCAGCATTGGGATCTCGATCTCAGATGGATAAAATGTGCTGTTCTCGGTAAACTGCCATACGAGGTTGTAATATGGATTTTGCGCCACCAAAACGAAAGCGTCACCGAATAACATATTTAATGTCTGAAGGTATTCCGGGAGCGCTACACCTCCTGGATAAAATTGTCCATAGCGTGTTTGTGGAGAAGCCACTACTGGCACTGCACACACCAGATGCGGCGGGTGTTCACGTGCAGTAAGAAATTGTACATCGCCCAAAGCCGAGGGACCCCATGTGCCGACCTTGCCATTGCACCAATCCTGTGCAGCAATCCATTCCACGGCGTCATAACCATCCTGTCCATGCGCGACATTAGAATTACACGCGTTGGTAGATCCGTAGAAACACCTCCAGTCTAAAATGACCACGGCATAGGGGCTTGAGGCAATATCAAGTCCAATATTCAGAGGCAGAGACAAATGATACAAGTTCTTATTGTACGGGGTCTGGATCAGAATGACAGGATAAGTGCTCTGATCAGACGGCAGGTACACATCTGCTGCGAGTGTTTGTCCGTCGCGCATTGGGATCTGGGCTTGTAAAGGATTGAGTTGTGCGTGTGTGACACAAGGAGAGATCAGAAAGAGAGTAATAACGACCGTGCGAAATCCCATATGCATTTATTGATTTGATCAAAATTATCGATGCGCGTTTAATGGTCTGTTTTGGGGATGGTCATAGAAATGCAAGGTACATATGGCAGAAGGTTATGCGGTATAAGCGTTTAAGAAATTTTTTCTGTAGTCAGAATATTATTGTTTGATTCCCATAAATTGCGATATTTGATGTATAAACTAACGGTTAGTTCCAAACTAACCACGGACTGCGACCCATACAGAATTGATTCTTAACCACAAAAACCACCATACTATGACTCTACTAAGACCTTTCATGCATTGCCCGGTTTGCGGTGAAATCGTAATCGGCAGAACGGACAAAATCTTTTGCTCCATCAAATGCAAGTCTGCATACCATCTCCGGCGTAAGACACAACGACAGCCGATGTCTTATCCCATCGACACAATCTTACACCGCAACTGGGTGGTACTGATGGAGGCCTACGAACTTGCCGGCAGGAAGAAGTTTTTTGCGAATGCAGCGATTTTGCAAAAGGCAGGGTTCAGACCGGATTTTTACACCTCTGCGGCCAGGAATCAGAAGGGCAAAACTTACTATTACGTGTATGATTTCGCATGGATGAGGTTCAGTGAAAAGGAACTCATGGTTATCAAACGCGGGAGTCCTTCATGACTATTCACCGCGCAGCTTGTCGTCTTGCTTGATCGCTATCTCGACAATCTTCCTGATCAAACGGACTATGGTCAAAAACACCAGAAATCCAATCGCAAGTACAACAAACAACCAGCGAAAGGAACCTGCCTCATCCATTGACTGGCCGGACAGGGCGGTTGCCAGCAAAGCCGAGGCGACAGCCAACCCCATGAATGAAAAGATTGCGTCGCGCCAGTAGAGATTCATGTGCTTGGTCCGGAGACTGAGCAAGCTGCAGCACAATGCATAAAACAATAAACAAGCCGTCATTAAAATCCATGGGGCGTTCTTTTCCGTTGTGCCAACTCCGAAATCATTACTCCCACTGTCTATGAATGCAAGAAATCCTCCAAACAGAAAGATGACGATTGCCTGATAGGGAGGTTTATCGGCAATGCGATAGATCAGCGATGTTTTTTGCTCTTCACTCATGGCGACACAATAGCTTCACCGAAGAGATCGTATTCTGCGGCATCAGTGATCCGCACCCTGGCAAAATCTCCAATCCGGAGAAACACATTTTCTGCATCGATGTGGACTTCATTGTCCACTTCAGGAGAGTCACCTTCAGTGCGTCCAATAAACTCGGCACCTTCCTTCCTGTCAATCAAAACGCGCTGCACGGAACCAATCTGTGCCGTCGTCATTTCCATAGAGATTCCTCTCTGAAGTTCCATAAGCCGGTTCGCTCTGTCAGATTTCACTTCCGGCGCCACGGTATCATTACACAGGTAGGCGGAGGTATTTTCTTCATGAGAATATTCGAAGACCCCTACCCTATCAAAACGCATTTCCTCAACAAAATCACACAATGTGTGGAACTGCGCTTCGGTTTCCCCGGGGAATCCCACAAGAAATGTTGTGCGCAGGGTAATGTCCGGTACCAAAGACCGGATAGATGCGATCAAGGTGCGCGTCTCCTGCCGCGTAATCTGCCGGCGCATCGCTTTTAGGATCTCATCATCGGCGTGTTGCAACGGCAGGTCCAGGTAATTGCAGATTTTGGCTTGCTCCGCCATCACCGCAACGACCTCCAGCGGAAATCTCTGTGGATAGGCATAGTGCAGGCGAATCCATTCTATCCCGTCTACTTCCGCCAGCGCTCTCAGCAACTCAGGCAGCGCACGGCGCTTGTAGATATCGAGACCATAGTATGTCAGCTCCTGTGCAATCAATATCAATTCTTTCACGCCGTGAGCAGCAAGGTGTACCGCTTCTTTTAAAAGCGATTCAATGGTCCGCGACCGGTGTTCTCCGCGCATCAGAGGAATTGCGCAAAAGGCACACGTACGGTTGCAACCTTCTGAGATCTTCAGATAAGCATAATGTGACGGCGTCGTGGTGATCCTCTCACCGATGAGCTCATGGCGGTAATCTGCCTTAAGTGAGTGCAACAGAGCAGGCAGCTCGAGGGTGCCATACCAGGCGTCGACTTCCGGGATCTCCAGGGCAAGCTGATCGCGGTATCGCTGGGAGAGACATCCCGTGACATAGAGCTTTTCCAGACCTCCCTCCTCTTTCCGACGGGCATATTCGAGGATCGTATCGATAGATTCTTCTTTGGCTACATCAATGAAGCCACAGGTATTGACAATGACGATCTCAGCGTCATCACTGCCATCATGCGCCACCTCATACTGGTTATGCCTGAGCTGGGTAATCAGGTTTTCCGAATCCACAATATTTTTCGAGCAGCCGAGGGTGACCACGTTGATCCGGCTGTCCCGCATTCCTTTCGTTCTCAAACCGATAGATACGCCTGTTGTCCGGCAAAGATACCATTGTCAACAGCCTTTCTGCATTTGATTCAGGATGCGCTCAGGTGTCTCGTCCAGAAGCTGAATCCATTGTCGAAACAGATCTTGTTGACTTTCTCGTCAATGTCGCCTTCATGAAAATCAAGCCCGGGGTCTTTCTGTTTTGCTTTGGCAATCATTTCTTTCAACACGTCGCCAAGATTGTCTTTTAAGAACGGGAAGTCCCTCGCGGAGCGACAGAAGTTCAGCGGATTGATCATCCCGTCGAAATCTGATCCGATCGCGATACAATCCCATGCTGCCTGGCCCTGCTGTCCGGACGATATGCAGGATCGTATTGGTAAACTGACGCAGGTGTTTGCGGACATTGAGGACAAGAGCGCGTTTTTCCTCTTCCGGCGGGATGGCAGGCTCGTCGGGCAGCTCAAAGTTGCCGAGTTTGATTTTGAGTTTCTCGGTATTGACGACATGCCTGAACTCCTTCAGACTCCAGTACTCTCCTTTGGGATTGTCGGCACCCTGAATGCGCTGATCCATATTCAGGCCCATCAATCCTCCCGACTTGACGATCGTTTTGATCTCTTCATCATACAGGTTGATCGACCAGGGGTTGAAGTGCGTGTCTGAGATACCCTTCACACGCTGATATTTGACCTCTACAAATTCGCGGTCTACAATGCAGGCGCCTTTGATGATCGTGTGGATGTCATGGTAGCTCATGCCTGTCACTCCAATGTGTGAGGCGAGGATAGGCTGCCCCTGCACTTCAGGAAGCGCGTAGAATTGTTTCCGCGCAAATAAAGACATGTGTTTGATGTCTATCAGCAACGGAACTGGATGCACCGATCGGTCATATGCCGCTGCAACAATCCTTTTACCCTTAGGGCCAATGCCAAAGCCATTGGGTTTGAATTCGTCATTCTTCTTCAGTAGCTTCATCCCAAAGGCATGTCCACAGATGTCCTGCTGGGTAAGATGAATGAGATTTAATGATACAAAACGATGCTTTAAATGTGTTCTCAGGGCTTTAAGATTTTCTTCAATCGATCCGCCACCACCAAACACACTATGCCCTCCCTCAACTGAAAAGAGCAAATTCATCCTGGACGCGTCATAGTCAGCCATCGTTTTAAGGATGTTCAGCCGATCGTGATGCTCGACCTGATCGAGGAGCTGGAGTTCATCCCAGATGAGATCAAAGTATTCGGAGTTCTGGATGTCATGGAGCCTGTCTTTGTCAATCGGCGTTATCAATGGCCCAAAAAACTGTATCAGCGTGGCTGCAGAAAAAGGACGTTCCATGGGATAGATGGCACAGACTGCCAGTTTGACGTCGCCATCCTGAATTTGTGAGAGACAGGACTGGGATTTCAGAATGGAGATTCCCGGCAGCTCCTGCCAGAGAGATTTGCTTCTATCTGAAAGAAAGTGTTTGAATGTGGCGTGGAAGTGGCAGTCATAGAATGGCATATCAAATGATTTAAAACGTTACAGCGTCTGACGGGGCGGAACAGAATTATAAATTTAATCTGAATTCCATAATGGCTGTTGAGCCCTTCAATGGTGTATCAAACGATACCTTTGGTTCCATGGAACATGCTGCGATGTTAGCAAAGAGCCGGATTCTGGCAATTGGTAAAGGAGCAAATACGGAATTGATCAAGAAATTCCGGGACCTCACAGAAAAATCCCATCCGCGGATCTGCTATCTCCCAACAGCTTCGGGCGATCATCCGGACCTGATAAGTTGGTGGACACAATTGGGACATGAATTGGATTTTGACGCGCAGGTGCAAAAGATGTTCATTTCCACTTTTGACCAGTCAGAGAGCTTTGAGGATGTCCTGTTGAGCATGGATGCCATCTATGTCGGAGGTGGTAACACAGTGAATATGCTGGCGATCTGGCACGCCCATGGGATCGATCAGATCCTGATTGAAGCAATGCAACGCGATATCCTGCTCGGCGGTGGCAGTGCCGGAGGCATTTGTTGGTTTGAAGGAGGCCTCACAGACTCACGGCCAAAGATCCTCACGCCAATGACAGCACTGGGATGGCTGAAGGGCAGTTTCGCTCCGCATTACCTGACGGAACCCGGGCGCAGGGAATACTTTCACAGGTACATCGTGAACGGATCGCTGCCCGATGGGTATGGCTGCGATGAAACTGTGGGCTTGTATTTCGAAGGAGGAAAATTTACTGCAGCGTACGGATCTGCGCCGGACGCAAAGGCGTTTTTTGTCCGCAAAACAGATGATGGCATCGAGGAGACTCCGATCCCTGTGACGACGATTGATGCAACATCCCCGCATTGAATTATTGCATAGCCTTGTGCGCCAGGAATTGGTCCTCTTTGTGCTTGAGTACTCCAAGTATCCCGCTGCTGAAGTCGACCAGGAAATGCAATAATACGACAAGGAGTAAGGACCCTGTGGAAACAAACAGCCATGCAAAGAGGACAGATAAGCCAGTGATCTTGACGAGAGCAAGTCCTCCCTGATAGGCGTGTGCGATACCGAAGGCAAGTGATGAACCTGCAATGGCAATGGCCTGTGCTTCTGGTCTTCCGTCCAGTAGGACAAGGAGATATGTGATAAAATATCCGCGATACACCAGTTCCTCGCAGACTGCTGCGCTCAGGCTGACGACTGAACCAAAATGGGCAAACTCTTGCCAAGTGGCAGGCAATATCCCTGCGGCGGGATGTGTATCTCTGAGATCCATGACATCGCGGTGTCAGCAATGTACAGCAACACGAATACAGAGATCACGATCATCCAGTGTGGAAAAGAAGACGGCACAGGCCACCGCACACCCAGCTCTGCGAATGAGCGTGCACAGATCAGCCATAGGGAGATCACCGCCAACGCGCCAACCCAGAGCACCATACTGTTCACCCAGTAAATCCGGATTTTCAGATGGCTGTCCTGAGGGATCTCAACCGTCGCTCCCTGCTTTCGCCAAATGACGATCAGCGGAAGGACAAACGCAATCAACCCGAAGATGATGTGGTCTGCAATGGTCAATCTCATGTGAGCTTACTTAGTGAACAAAAATAGCAACCCCTTCCTGGAACTGAGTCATCAGGGATACATCCGCTTATTGACCAGACCGCTTAGGTGGTTCAAAGGCTGGTAAAAGCACCTCTTTACTTACAATCGGGCTGTGGCAGCGGACGGTGTTGGAAACACTGCCTGATGGACCGTGAATCACCCGGTAGTATGTGTATACATCAATTGCAGGAACAGCAATATTGCAATACCCCGCGCAGTGGGATGTCATCAGCGTATCAATCGCACTATAGACCATACCATCTCCACTGCTTTCGACGATATATTCACCATCCGGGACGTCATGCAGCCATAACATATCTTCCCGGGGCGTCCATGGGGCACAATCCAGGGCAATCTCCAGATGCACAGGGGTGCGCTTACGCAACAAGACAGCCCAGTCTTCATCGGGTTGTGCGGGTGGTGGACCAATAGATTGTTTTTGACCTCCGAACGCGAGGGAGTCTGCAGTCATTTGCAAGGGCCCTCCAGTGCGCGGGTTGTACCACATGATGCTGAACGTCCCCGTCGCAGCGGACAAATCGATATCAGCCATACCGCCTGCAGGAAGGTATGCCAGATAGATTGAGTCCGAAAGGGATAGACAAAATGCCAGGTTCTGGTCTTGCGTGATCAGGCTATCGGCACTCAGCATAAGCCAAAAGGGCACTTCGGCATGAAAGAGATCCAGCGCAACTCTGTTATATCCCCACATGTGTTCCCGCGATCTGAAGTCCTCACAATTGAGGTCATTCTCAGGGAGTGCATAGCCAAAAAAATATGCGACCCCGGCACCTCCGGCCATAAGGCTTCCCCAGAGCACCTGTTTTCGGATGTCATCTTGAGACGGACTGCCTGCATAAGAGTCATCCGGGACACCGATAAATGCAGTCCCCTGCTCATCATTTGTCACGATCCATGGCTTGCCCGCCATACGCGACAGCCGCACCCATTTTCGCGTAAGTGCATGCACATTGTCCCAATCCACCTGAAGAGAAGCTCCTGACACTGCAGAGGCGTCGCCGAGCAAAGGCGTATAGACATCCGCATCTGCTCCCGGCATGGTATGCACGACGACAGGGTGCTTGTATGGATCAGTATCACTGAAATACTGTGCGAACGCCTTTCTCTGCGCATCGGTATTCGTATTCTCCTCGCCGAGATTCCAGACGACACCAAGATGATAGGCAAACCGGGCGATCAATTGACGATAATAGAGTTTGCGCATCCTCCCCAGGTCACCTCCGTCGAGAAGCTGATCGTTCTCTTGTTCCTGCGTCTTGATATGTATCACGACGCCTTTCACATCACAATGTGAAAAAAGGATGTCCCATTGATCGAGCTTGGAACAATCGAACCTGTCGAAGGTCGCAGAATCAATGTATGGCCACACATTTCTGCCGTCCCCCTCAATATTCATTGTCAGAAAAGAGATGATATTTTGTCCTTCTTCCGCCATGTAATTCACTGCCCCTATGATGCCTTTCCCGAGAGAGTCACGCCACACAGGATCTCCGTCCCGCCAATCCTGGACATGTGGAGACCAGTCCTTGAGCGCCGATCCTCCCTTCAGCATTTGGGTCTGGTCGAAATCGCGATATGCCAGCAGTGTTTCCGGAGAGTCTGCCCCGCTCTGCAAAAAATAAGTGCCCGAACCCGCGTACCAGAGGTATCCCTTACCGACATACACAAGCCGCCCGCGTTCACGCAGATCACTGCTATCCTTCCCCGGGAGCACCACAAAATTTCCCGTCACACCATCGGGGTATTCCGGAGTGCCCGCATCGGCGGTAATGGCAACATCCTGCCCTGATACAAACGAGACGGTATAGATCCACAACCCTACTCTGTCAGGGGTGAACAGCACCCGCCATTGATCGCCGGCATCTGCTCCGGACTCGGCGGCATTACCGTCAGCGGCGAAATATCCCGGAACGACATACGTGACACTGTCATGCGTAAAAGTCACCTCAAGGCGATAGTCCGAAAAAGGATTGGGGGCGGAGGTCTCGCCGGCGTAAGGGCCATCAAATGTCAGGCTGAGCGCGTGCCATATTTGCAGATCGCCTTCAATCTGCTGTCCACGAAGCAACACAGGCAACATGACTCCGATCAATAACCCGATGCATTTGACGACCTGATACATAGCATAGACAACGACACTCATCGGTCAAACGATATGCATCGTCTTCAGTTTGCTGATGACATTGTCCAGTGTTTCTGCAGGGGAGAGTCGCTTGTGGTCCGGACCAATACAAGGAATACTTTGGAAATCATCCTGTGTGTTCACAAGGCTGAGATATTCCTGCTGAACTTTTTCCTGAAACCCTGTATTCGATTCATGAATATCCTGCGCTCCGTTGAGATAGTTCCTCTCGTCACGTGTGGCATCTCGCCGTATCGCTGTTGCCGCACTCTCCGAAGACACATCGAGATACAATGAGATGTCCGGTTTTGGAATTTGGAAATGCGTGTATTCCAGATCAAGAATCCATTCTCGAAGCTTCACCTTGTCTTGTCCATCAGTGCATTTTGCACATTGAAATGCAATATTGGAATAGACATAACGATCGGCGATCACGACATGTCCTTCTGAGAGCCAGCCCCGGATCGTACCGGCAAATTCCATGCGGTCTCCGGCATATAGCAATGCTACCAACTTGGGGTGCACCGTGCCAATGTCCCCAAACTCTCCCCCTTAAAAATCCCGCGATGAGATATCCGTATGGTTCTGCATCCAGCCGTGGAAAATGTACTTCTCTGAATGTCACATGCTGCGTTTCCAGATACGACTGCAATAACCTGAGCTGGGTGGATTTCCCGGAGCCGTCGATGCCTTCAAATACAATAAATGTTGACTTCTGCATGGAGGGTCGTGTGCTATGAGCCTAGCAGTTTACGCTTTTCGCTGTCAAATTCGTCGCGGGTCATTTCTCCGCGTTCAAGGCGGTCGCCAAGACGCTCGAGTTGGTCAAGGACTGATCCCCTGGACAGTTTTGTTTGTTCCAGCAGATCGGGTTGCGGACCTGCTTCCAGTTGTTGTATCAGCTGGTATTTATTTTCTTTAAACGCGTTGAAATCATCCTGGCCGCGCAGGAAACCGAGTGCTTCATGATGGGTAATCCTGTCGTAATCATCGAATCCCAACTCAACGGCTTTCGCCAGATGATAATACGCTTCGTCGGCATTCTTCAGGATTGAATAACAACACGCAAGGTTGAAATGGGCTGCCGCTGATTGCGTATCCTCCTCGAGAGCCCGTTTGAATTCCCGGATCGCATCGGTGTACCGCTCCTGTTTGTAATAATTGATCCCTTTCACAATTGCAGGATCAGCCACTTTGCGCTCAGGAGTTCTGTACAATGCCTTTTCTTTGACGGGAGGCGAGAAATATTTTTGCGTCGTCTTCCCCGTGAGGGCATTGTATTTATTGTCAAAATCAACCCTTGGCATTGCGAGCATCAGGATTGCATCGACCATTCCAATAATTCCGAGGATGACGAGGATTTGCCAGCCCTTTCCATCCTGGATGGTTGCAAAGATCCCGATTGAAGCGAACACGAAATGTAGTATTCCTCTTCTGCGTTGGCCGAGATAAAAGCGATGCAACCCAAATACCCCCATTGGTGGCAACGCCAACAGGAATGCCACCCCTTTGCGCTTTCTGCCCTGTTCCACATCTTCCTCCGGGTACTGGTTGGGATGGACATTCGTGGAGCGCAATTCCTGCGAAGTGGGATATGGCAGATCTTTAGATGTCACCGCGAAGACTTCAAGGTCACGTGAAATATTATGAAGATGAAAATATCCCAATGACACCGCCGTGAGCCAGGCATGATTCTTGATGTCGTCGAACACTTTTGCCGAAATAAAAATGCCACCGGAGATACAGAGCGCTTCCAGACGTGCGGCAATATTGAGTCCATCGCCATAGGCCCCTTCATCATCGTAAGCGATATCTCCGGTATGAATCCCGATGCGCAACGGGACGGCAGGATTTTTCCTGAATTCGAGCTGCATGTACACCGCACATTCTACTGCAGCGGCTGTACTGTCGAAAATGCTCAGCGTGCCATCCCCGAAGTATTGGAGGATCTTGCCGTTGTACCGTTCGTGGGCTTCCTTAAATACTTCCCGGTGCCGCTTGCGGATCATCCCGGCATGAACTTCATCCGATTCCATGATCGCGGAGTAGCCGGTAATATCAGTGAACATAATGGCTGCCAATCGGCGCGTGGTTCCCATAGGAGGTCAATATCTGTTCAATGCAACAAAAGTAACCAAATGGTTGACCAGATCATGTGTTGCGGGACACCACAGAACGCCGGTCATTGCCAAAATCCGGCGATTGCCCTGCGAAAAAATGCCTTTCAACTGGTTGCAACATAGGGGAGGTCGCATTCAGGTGTGTCATTACTGGTGTATTCGCTCAGGAACAATGAAAGAAGGTTGACTATGGATCTTGAATCGAATGAAACCAAAGACACCCTGATCAGCAATATCTCGCTGTTCAACGGTATCGACCCGGACACCAGGGCTTCGTTGCGAAACATGATGGAGGCGACGGTGGTGCCGCGATTCCACTTTATCTATCATCAGGATGAGCCTGTGAAATATGTGTATCTCCTGGCCCAGGGGGCAGTAAAGATCGGGACCTTGCACAGTGACGGCAGGGAGATCATCAAGCAGATCCTGCACCCGGAAGCCATCTTTGGAGAACTGGGAGCGATTTGTGAATACAGCTATCGCAACTACGCACTCACGTTTAATACGGAGGTCGGTTTATACCGCATTCACGCGGACGAGTTCAGGGCGTTGATACAGAAGTGTCCTGAACTCTATTTCAATTTCCTGTCTATGATCGGCAGACGACTCACGTACACCGAAAAGCGTCTCGAGTCACTCATCTTCAAAGATGCACGGGAGCGTATCGTAGACTTTCTCAGGAACCAGGCTGAAAAGCACGGCCGTCAGGTCGGCTATGAGACATATTTCCAGCACAACTTTACCCAACAGGATATTGCCAATTTTACAGGCACTTCCAGGCAGACAGTGACTTCTGTGCTCAATGCGTTGCGCAAATCCAATAAAATCTATTTCAACCGACGCGGCGTGCTGATCCGCGACCTGGCAACGCTGCAGTGACGATACACTGTAAATACCTTCAAGGGATGACCTTGATGTAGTATACTTTGCTGTTGTAACCCGCAAAGTTGCCCATGCCCTGCTTGATATTGTTGTAGACAGGGATCGGCTCCGCAAAGGGGTCATCCCTGGAGATCAGTTGTCTGGCGAGTGACGTATAATACAGGAAATATTCCGGCGTCACCGTGCGAATTTCAATATACAGGTTGCCAAGCTTCTCATCGTCAGCCACCGTATAGGTGCCATCCGGAAAGAAAATAATCAGATGTGGGTCAAGAAATGAAAACTTGAGTGATGTCCCTGTGAGTTTCGAGACGTCGATCAGAACTCCTGTTTCGTGCTGCTCTCCAGTAGAGAGATGCGGTGCGGCGTAGTAGCCGTTCTGATCCTGCAACTGTGGCTCAATAAAATAAGCCTGCTGCTGAATGTTGGGCTCCGAACTTGACCCCAGATTGACTGTCAATGTCTGGATGAATCGCAGGTGATAATATTGATGCATGAACTGCCCAAAATTCAGGTTGAGGTCATAAGACACATTCTTGATATTCGGATTGGAAGCGGAAGGGACAATCCTAAGGTTGACCACTTCTCCTGAACGGACTGTATCCGCGTCAGGAATTGACGTGGTTGCCTCTGCCGTCGGAAAGCCGGGGGCATTGACAAACACTTTATAGGAGTGCCCTATCACGGGATAAGAATTTGCAGAAACAAACTTGTTATTGTTCTGCGTAAGATTGATCACCTCTCCACCTGTACCCGTGACATCGATGAGAGACACTTCCGTGCCATCAGGTGTGCGGTAGTCTGTCGTACTATTGGGAGAGAGCGTTGCAGCAATCGTGACCGCAAAGGTGGTATCTGGTGTCAGTTGTCCTTGTATCACAAGCCCTGGCTTGAATGCACTATAGTCTAACTGCACATCTTTTACACAAGATGCGAGGATCAGAATAAGGCATCCACTCAACACTGTTTTTGAATACAATTTCATCTTATTCAAAATGACATTCTTTCAGAGGAAAATCCATTGGAAATTAAATTTTCAGTTTATAACTCAACGACGGAATAAAAGGCAGTACCGTAAATTGTTGACTCTTAAATGTGTTGCCGTCCTGCACGACGGTGACGTAGAGGACATTTGCTCTGTTGTAGACATTATACAAATCAAGCTGAAGACAATGCGTCGCTTTCGGATTGACCCAGCAATATTGGGCTCCCAGGTCCAGGCGGTGGTAAGCAGGTAAACGATAGGCATTGCGGTCGCTATAGCTCAGTACTTCGACATTCGAAAACACAGATACATCCGTGGGACTTGGATACTTTGCATATGCGAGCGTAATTGGAATCCCCGTGGCAAAGTTCCAGCCACCTGTCAGCATCAATCGTTTATTGATGTGATATACGCCTGTAATGGCCACGGCATGTCTCCTGTCAAAGCGGAAGGGAAAACTCTTTCCAAAATTGAGGTCGGCAAACTGGCGCGTCGACTTGCTATAAGTATAAGAAACTTCACATTCAGCCTTTTGACTTGTATAGGATGTGGAGAACTCAATACCGCGCGCATTGCCGGAACCCTGAGTGACCTTATTTTCCCAATTTGCCGCATCCAGGATATCGAATTGCACGGACCCCTCGGGGATCAGGAAACTCGCGCCTTCCTTATACTCAATGAGGTTGTGCATTTTACGCTCATAGGCATCCCACTGTAAGTTCCAGCGTTGTGATAGCTTCCAGCTCAGGCCGACTGTTGCTTCAACGGATTGTTGTGGCTTAATATTCGGCGTGGAAGGCACCCAGAGATCCGTTGGCAAGCCGATGCCGCTGCTCGTAAGGAGGTGCAGGTATTGAGTCATCGCACCGGCGCTGGCATGGGCCGTGATCGCCTCAGACATCTTCCAGTCAACCGCCAGCCGGGGTTGGAGTGACCAATATGTCTTCTGCCGCACCTGGAACGCAGAGAGATGCAGGCCGGACGAGATCGTCCACTCCTTACCGATCTGGATTTCATCTTCAACGTAAGCATCTCCCTCCAACCCAAGAATATCCAAACTGGGAAACTGTTGACGTCCCGGATCAAAAATGACGCTATCTACCTGGGCGGCATTACTATAGTCATATCGCTTAGGCGTCAATACATGCCTCGTCAGTGACGCGCCATATCGCAGGCGATGCGTATTGGACAGGAAATGATCAAAATCCAGCCTGACTCCCTTGTCGTCGATGCGGCTTGAAAACTCGCTGCTGTTAAAGCCTGCTGCGGATACAGGGAGCGAAGGTTGCGGCTGGGAATAGTAGAGGATGGAATCCACTGTCTTTAAATCGAAACTACTCAATATCAAAGTGGCATTGGCAAATAAGTGCAGGCCGAACTGGTGGTTCCAGCGCAGCGCCCCGACGGCATTACCCCAGTTGAGATTTCTTGTAAACTGTTCATTCTGGTTGGTCTGATTATCCGCCGTGTATCTCCGGGTAATATCATCATACTTGTCATCGCCATAATAATAGCTGAGAAACACATGGTCATGTTGGGTGAGCGTAATATTACATTTTGCGTTAAGGTCATTGAAGGCGTATTGGGTTTCTCCGCCAAGATCTTGTCTGACCTTCTGTCGTCTCGACAATTCACGCAGATAGAATCCGGGGACGAAATGTCTCCCCGCTACCAGAATACCGACCTTGTCTTTGATCACCGGTCCTTCCACGAGGACATCAGCTGCGACAGGTCCGATGCTGGACTGTACAGACCATTGTCTGTCACTCCCCTCTTTGGTCCGGACATCGAGGATGGAAGAGAGCCTGCCGCCATACCGTGCCGGGAACGCTCCTTTGATGAGGGTGACATCTCTGACCATCAGTGGATTGACTACAGAGAGCATACCGATGGCGTGCGTGGCGACGTAAATCGGGACTCCGTCCAGAAGGATGAGATTCTGATCACCGCTGCCTCCACGGATATGTAACCCGCCCACCCCATCGATACCGATGGACACCCCGGGTTCAGTCTCGATATAGCGCTGGATATCTGACTCTCCGCCGGGAGATGCTTTTGATGTAAGTTGCTGGTCGGTGAAATGATGGCGTGTCAGCGGCATCATTTCCTGGTAGTGACTTTGCTCCCCTTCGATGACGACTTCATGTAACAACACCAGCTTGTCGAGGCGGATATTCTGGGTCTCAGCGGCCTCTTGCCGGGACACCAATAATGTATCATAGCGAAAGCCGAGATAGGACGCCCGGACGAGGGCATTGCTCCCCTGGGTGTGCAAGGAGAAGAATCCGTATTCATTGGTCACACTACCCTCCCCTGTCATCAGGTCGTAGACATGTGCACCGATCAGGCGTTCACCGCTCTCCGCATCTTCCACATACCCACTGATGACAAACGGAGACTGATCGTCGGAACTTCTGTACAGGATATATTGGTTGTCGATGACTTTGTATGATAAGCCTGTATCGTCGAGCAGCGAGGTGATCACGGTACCTACTTCCCCGTTATAGGACTTGTCGACAGTGCGTTGGGGGATCATATTCGGGCTGTACACGACGTTGACACCGGATGTACTACTGAGCATCTTGAGTGCCTGATCCAGCGAAACATCCTGAAAAAGAGAGGCTGACGGTCCGTGAGGCCTCCTGGGCAAAGATTGTGACCCGCGCTGCCAACGCAAACACGACACAGATCAACAACCTGAAGTGTAACCGTCTCATCATTCTGGAAGACAGTATATTACCCGGAAAACGTTTGAAGATCGGGAAAGATTGCCAGAACAGCTGCAGACGGCACTGGGAGGGGTCCAGAAGCCAATTCTGAGTTCCACCGGCAGGGCTTGATAGAATACATCGGCATGTATCCCATAGCCACCTTGACTTAGCATGAATTCTCATTCCAGGATCCCCCCAGCATCAACGACCGCCTGTTCATATTTTCTAATCGCAGTCAGTTTTGATCCATCTGGAATTCAAATACTAAACTATCCTTACGTCCACTGAAATATCTTTGACAATAGCGCTTCACTATTTTTATTCAGATGAACCTATTTCTGACCTGGAGTGAACTCAATAATTTGCCATGTTCCATAAATTACAGGACTACAAGATTTTCATTTCCATCCGCGACACAGTAGAAACAAAGGGGTACTGTTTTTTCCAAATTCAGAATATGGAGATTGTAGTTACGCTACCTTCAGCCCATGTTCCTTCCCAAGTGCCAGCATGTATTGATATGCCGCATCATAATTGTTAGGCAGTTTACCATCGAGGATAGCCTCGCGGATCGCCGTCTTGATATCTCCTACCAGGCGTGAAGGGGGAATGCCGAATGTCTCCATAATGAGTTCACCAGAGATGGGTGGCTGCCAATTGCGCATCCGGTCTTTTTCTTCCACTTCCTCAAGACGCTGTCTCACGATATCATAGTTCTCGCGATAGCGCTTGCGCCGCGCCGGGTTTTTGGAAGTGATATCCGCCGTGCACAGGATCAAGAGATCTTCCAGCAGATCTCCGGCATCGAAGAGCAGGCGCCGGATTGCAGAATCGGTGATCTCCTCTTTTGTCAGACTGATCGGCCGGAGATGCAGGCGCACCAGTGCGCGGACGTATTCCATTTTGCTGTCGAGTGGTAGTCGCAGATACCGGAAGATCCTTGGGACCATTGCCGCGCCGACGGCGTCATGTCCGTGAAATGTCCAGCCATGTCCCTCCTCGAAGCGTTTGGTCTCTGGCTTAGCAATGTCATGCAGGAGGGCAGCCCATCGCAACCACAAATTGCCGGAGGCCTCTGCCACATTATCTACTACTTCGAGAGTGTGGAAATAATTGTCTTTGTGCCCCTTGCCATCTATGTATTCCACTCCCTGCAGACGGGCGAGTTCAGGCAGAATTAATTGGATCAGCCCCGTGGAGAGCAGAAGCTTGAATGCCTCGGACGGTTTCGGACACAACAGCATTTTATTGAGCTCGTCGGTGATGCGTTCTCGTGAGACGATTTTAATCCGCTCTCTGTTTTCAATAATACCGTTCAGCGTATTGTCTTCAATCCGAAATCCGAGTTGTGCGACAAAACGGATTGCACGCAGCATGCGCAAGGGGTCGTCAGAAAATGTCCTCCCCGGCTCGAGCGGCGTCTTCAGAAGTTTCTGATCTAAATGTTTCAGCCCATCAAAAGGATCGATGATATGACCAATATCTGCAGCATTCAGACTGACGGCCAGGGCATTTACAGTAAAGTCACGCCGGCGCTGGTCGTCTTCAAGAGTGCCATTTTCGACAATCGGCTTTCGCGAATCAGAGCGGTATGATTCTTTCCGCGCTCCCACAAATTCAATATCAAAGTCCGGATGCTTGATGAGGGCCGTACCAAAGTTTTTATATACTGCGATCTGTGGTGAAGGGCTGACCATTTGTGCGACGCGCTCGGCAAGCCGAATGCCACTGCCTTCACAGACAATATCAATATCATTGGATGGAATATCGAGCAGCTTATCACGGACATACCCTCCCACGAGATACACAGGATATCCCAGCGACGCACCGGCAGTCCTGATGATCTCAAAGAGTTGTTCTTCTTTTGGGCTGAACGTAAAGCGCATGATCAGACCGCTTCTGCCAACAGGGAATCAGGGGTATATGTGCAGCTGATCTCATCAAGGAGTTCCAGGAGTACAGCGGGATCATCTTCTCTCACGAGTCGGGCACGATAGGCTTTAATACCGTGATACCCTTTGAAATAGTTGGTGTAGTGTCTGCGCATTTCCAGTACACCGAGCTTTTCACCTTTCCAGGACAAGGAATGCAGCAGGTGTTGACGCGTGGCAGCGACACGTTCTTCTATCGTTGGTGGAGGAAGTATCACACCGGTTTCAAGGTATGTTTTGATTTCCCTGAAGATCCATGGATGGCCAATGCTTGCCCTGCCGATCATGATCCCGTCCACACCGTACCTGTCGCGGTATTCCAGCGCCTTCTGAGGGCTGTTGATATCTCCGTTTCCGAAGATCGGAATGTGTATGCGCGGGTTGTTTTTGACTTCTGCGATTTTCGTCCAGTCAGCCTCTCCTTTGTACATCTGTGCGCGTGTACGGCCATGGATCGTCAGGGCGCGGATCCCGACATCCTGGAGGCGTTCTGCCACTTCCATGATCCTGATGCTATTGTCGTCCCATCCCAGGCGTGTCTTGACGGTGACGGGCAATGTCGTGGACCGTACAACGGCCTCTGTCAGGGCGACCATTTTGTCCAGATTGCGCAGGATACCCGCTCCTTCCTCTTTGCACACGACGTTCTTCACGGGACAGCCATAATTGATATCGAGTACTTCGGGAGCAGCCTCCTCGACGATCTCTGCTGCACGCATCATCGTGTCCAGACGGGCACCAAAGATCTGTACTCCAACCGGTCGTTCTGCGTCATAGATATCGAGCTTTTTCACACTCACAGCGGCGTCGCGGACGAGTCCTTCCACAGAGATAAACTCGGTGTACATCATGTCGCAGCCCTGTGCTTTACATAGAGCACGGAAAGGCGGATCGCTCACGTCCTCCATTGGCGCCAGCAGCAGCGGAAAGTCTCCAAGATCCAGATTGCCAATATTTACCATGACCAGCGTTTCGTTCCTACAGCGGGCAAAGGTAAGCGGCATCGATTAAACCCATCTTCCACAGCGACTGACCTTGGGATAACCGCCATTGGAATGAATCTTATTACTTTGTCGCCACGACACACTTATCATTTATGGCATCCTCATGGTAGCCGCGATTATTCTCTGTTTTGTCCTGGGATATATCCTCATCATTTTTGAACATCCCCTGAGGCTTGACAAAACTGTGCCTGCGCTCTTGATGGCAGCGCTCTGCTGGGCTTTGCTGGCGGTGAGCCATTTGCCGGTGATAGAGATCCGCGACGGGCATGTCGTCCAAGGAGAGCTTGAGAATGTCTTGCTGCATCATCTGGGCAAAACTGCTGAGATCCTGGTCTTTCTGCTTGGAGCCATGACTATTGTCGAGATCATCGACCTGCACCGCGGGTTTGAGGTGTTAAAAGGATGGGTGAAGACAACACATCGCAGGAGCCTGCTCATCATGATCTGTCTCTTTGGCTTCATTCTCTCGGCGGTGATCGACAATCTTACCGCGACCATTGTCCTCGTCACCTTGTTGCGCAAGCTCATCCACAAACGCGAAGAACGTATCTGGTATGTCTCTCTTGTGATCATCGCGGCAAATGCCGGGGGGGCATGGTCGCCGATCGGAGATGTGACCACGACGATGCTGTGGATTGGCAGAAAGGTGACTTCCGGAGGATTGATCCTGCACCTGATCGTGCCCTCATTACTTTGTATTGGAGTGCCAATGCTGATCGCGATGTTCATGTCGCCGTTCAAAGGGCACGTGACCATAGGGATACAGATCCGGCTGAAGAAGCGAAGCTGAAGTCGAGCAGGCCGATGCTGTTTTTGGGACTCGGGGCGATCATCTTCGTACCAATCTTCAAAACACTGACACATCTGCCCCCGTACATAGGTATGATGCTTGGACTTGGTGTCGTCTGGCTCGTGTCAGAATATATTCACCCGGAAGAGAATTTTGATGAAGAACGCCGTCACTTGTTTTCCGCGCCCCGAGCATTGTCGCGGATCGAGATGTCCAGTATTCTCTTTTTTCTTGGTATTCTGATGGCAGTGGCTTCTCTTGAATCGCTGGGGTTATTATTGGATTTTGCCAGAGACATCGACAAGGCCGTGCCCAATAAGGACATTGTCGTGATGTTGCTCGGCGTTGGGTCTGCGGTGATTGATAATGTTCCTCTGGTCGCAGCCTCAATGGGCATGTATACCGATGTCCTCGATGCCAAGCTCTGGCATTTTGTTGCCTATGCCGCCGGTACCGGTGGCAGCATGCTGATCATCGGATCCGCTGCAGGTGTTGCAGCAATGGGCATGGAGCGTATTGACTTCATTTGGTATTTCCGGAAATCTCGTGGCTCGCGCTGATCGGATTCCTTGCAGGAGCGCTGGGGTTCCTGGTGCTGTTTCCGTTTTTGAGTTAACGCTTTAAAGATGACGGATCACCCTGCGCCTCTGCCATCGCCGCCAGATTGTCGTAAGGATCGCCAGAAGAAACAGTCCTGAAAGGATGTATGTCGCCAACGACATTCCTCCATAGACCGGCGTCGTATCTCCCATAAGGACAAAGCCCGCCCAATAGTATGGCTGTCTGAGTTCCGGTACGTCAACCATATTTCTGTAGTCGAGCTTGGCATTGCGCAGCGCTTCATCCTTCGGTTCGCCCTTGCGCAAATGCCTGTAGAAGGCCTGCATGATCTGTGCGGTGCTCTGGTCAGGGACTTTCCACAGGCTCATCACTGTTGCTTCAGTCCCGGCATACATAAATGCCCGCGCGAGAGAAGAGATCCCTTCGCCGCGTCTGAACGTGCCCATTCCAGTGTTACATGCAGATAACACAGCAAGGCGCGCCGGCAGATCCAGCTGAAAGATCTCATGTGCATACAATTTCCCGTCATATACGGTATCGGCGGCATCGTCAGCAAAGATCAATGTGCTGAGGAGCGGTTCGGCATCGTCAGTCCAGGCATGCATGGAGAGGTGAAGAATTCCGAAGTTGCCCGCCATTGTCTGGAAGAAACGCTCGGTGGCGGATTTGCCAATACGTCGGACGCCTCCGGTGATCTTGCCGATGGCATTCACTTCCGCTTCGGCTCCCGGCAGTTTCATCCAGGCGACATCTTTCAACGCGACTGCAGCGCTGTCCAGACCTCGCGATGCCATGGCCATCCCGCCATTGCTAAAGTCATATTCAGGAGCGATGCCCAGCCATTTCCTGTTTTGCCTGCGGGTGGAATGCACTTCTTCACGCGAGGAGTAATTATAACTCACGCTATAGGCATTGAGTACGTCCCCACTGCTCCCTTCATCCAGAATTTCGAATGGAACTGACGTCAGTACCCCGTCAGGAATGATCACGAGGTGCTTCTCGTGAGAGAGGTAGTGGTGCCACGGGAGCCCAGAGCATGTGACTCAACGCCAGTTGCTCATCTTGCGTCCCGTCTGCAATATCATGGCGCCATTGACGGACAGCACTGACAATATCTGACGGGCGAGTGAGCCGCGCATACTGCAAGGCTTGTGGTGTCAGGATAAATGCAACGGCGATGCTGTCACCGAGGAAATATTCTACAAGCTGGGCATCTTTCTTTCGCAAAGCGCTCTGTCTCTCTTCAATGTTCAAGGTGTGCGAAGCAAAGAGGAGCTCATAGTACCGTGGGTATGTTTCCTCGATTTGGTGTTGCCAATTGTGGTACTCTTCTTTTGTCTTGTCCAGGGTATCCCGTGCTTCTGCCAGGGTCTGTGCGTCGCCATTCCTGGCATCATACCATGCGCTTTCCAGGGTTGCGAGGTCGTGTTGAAAGGCATCATCGCGGCTGCGGACACTGTCGGGGACGCCGGCGGTCATCATCGCATTTTGATCGCGGATGAGGTCATAGAAATCATTGCCCTTGCTCCCGCTGGACCATTGCAACGCCTGTGCCAGGTCGTGGATATCCTTTGTTTTCTCATAGAGCTGCAGACAGATATCGATGGCAGGTTCATAATAGATGTATGAGCGTTGATTCAGATTTCCCTTCGTCAGCTTTCCCTTAAAGTGGACGCGCAGGTCATTCATTACCCGGATACCTGGCACAAAGGCCTCACGGGCGGCCAACAGGTTTACTTTTGTTGGAGATTCCAGTACGCGGTCGTAATAGATCTCCGCTTTATGGTTCAGGGTGTAGAACAAATCAAACATTGCATCTACGCCTGAATACGGGTTTTCTGATCCCGCATCGTACCCCAACGCCAGGAGCGCCGTATCGAGACTGGCTATAGCGGCGTCAAACTGCCCCAGATGCTCGAGTATCCTTCCCTTGGCTGTATATGCCCGAGCCACTTCGTCATGTCTGAAGCCATAGGCGGATTTTCGGATTTCGATGCAGGGCAGGATATATTGCATTGCTTCTTCCGGCTGGCCGAGTTTGTCCAATGTCTCAGCCAAATTCAGCATCGCAATGGTGCGCAGGGGATGGTCTGACCGGCCTATTTTCTCATAAATATCTATGACTTCCTTGTATTTCTCTACAGCACCTTCGATGTCGCCATTGGACAAGATGCCGTTGGCAACACTGTTGAGGATTTGCGCAGTAAAGGGATGTTCATAGCCATATTCTTTAAGACAAACCGCATATGCTTTCTGGCTATGCTCGAGACTTTTGACTTTGTCTCCAATATCATTATACACTCCGGCGATATTGACCTGCAGGTTGGCGATGAATCTGTTATCGTGAATATCATTTTCGCGGACAATGTCTTCGAGATGATGAAACACTTCCAGTGCCCCATCGTAGTCTCCCAATTGGGAGTCTGCGACGCCCAAATTGTGGATGACGTTGCAATATTGCAGAGGCGATACAGTCAGAACCTTCGCATCCAACAATGTTCGCAACATCGCATACTGCTGCTTTCCTTCTATATACCTGCCACCATAGAGCAGTCTGACTCCCCACCCATTTTGTACCATGAGATATTGAATGGGAAACTGCTCTGCTGAAATATCAAGGATCGGTTTGAGTATCACTTCGGCTGAATCCAGCTCACGCAGGTCGAAGAAAAGATACGTGAGGGCCACCTGCAAACTATACCATGCAGCGCTGTCCTCAAAGGTCTTTGGCATCCCCTCGTGCGTGGCCCACTTCCGCAGATAGGTTATTCCCTCCTCATACCGCGCTTGTCGTGCATAGTCTATTCTGACATCACTGATGTTTTTCGGTGTATAGTCCGGAAACTGCCCTTTAGCATGAAACCAACAAAAGGTCAAAAGGAATATGCAGCTCAGTGCATTGCGCATGCATTAAAGTTAGTGTACAGAGAACAGATTGAAGAATGGGAGAAATCGGTGAAGTGGGAGAAATCGGGGAAGTGGGGGAAGTAGGTGAAGTGGGGGAAATCGGGGAAGTGGGCGAAACCGGTAAAGCAGGGAGAAGTGGGTGAAGTGGGGGAATCCGTGGGATTTAAAAAAGGAGAGCTGTTTGTCCCTGTACAATGGATAAAGAGTAGTGTTGTACTGCGGCATGACACGTCCGGCCATGAATTGTTGTTTTGCGAGGCGTAGTTGTGCGGCGATGATCGCGGCAATCTGCCCCTCCCCTTTCATGCGCGTGTGAAAGCGGCTGTCTTGTGTCTTTCCGCCGTGCGTTTCTGAGATCTTGTGCATGACCTTGGCGGCACGATCGGGGTAGTTCTTGTCCAGCCAATCTTCAAAGATGGCCCGGACATCTCCATTCAACCGGACGACAATATGCCCGGCACTCCGAGCACCGGCGTTGGCGGCAGCAGCGACGACATCAAAGATCTCGTGTTCATTCAGCCCGGGAATCACCGGGGCTACCATGACATTGACCGGGATCCCATGCTCAGACAATGCGCGGACCGTTTCCAGTCGTTTCGCATAAGTTGCAGTGCGTGGTTCCAGCTTTTGACGGAGCGACTCGTCGAGGCTGTTGATGGAGATGGAGACTTTGAGCAGATCATGAGCTGCCATTTGTTGCAGGATATCGAGATCGCGCAGGATCATGCTGTTCTTGGTGATCATTCCCACAGGATGCCGGAACTCCCAGAGGATCTCCAACAGGGCCCGGGTAATGCCGAGGCTTCTTTCCACGGGTTGATAGCAATCTGTATTTCCCGAGAACATGATCGGTTCGGGTTGCCATGATTTTGATTGCAGTTTTGCGCGCAGCAACTCAGGGGCATTGCGTTTGACGAGGATCACCGATTCAAAATCCATCCCTGCGCTCAGCCCCCAATATGGATGCGTGTTTCTGGCATAACAATACACGCAGCCATGCTCACAGCCCTGGTATGGGTTCATGGACCACGCCATGCCGATATCCGGACTTTCCACTTTGTTGAGCAGTGTCTTTGGGTGTGTCTCGAGGTACCTGGTCCGGGAATCAGTATCTTCATCCGTGGCAACGTTGCTGTCTCTCACCCATGTATCGTAGGGATTGGGCGGATTGATTTGAGCGCCACGGCCCTTGTGGTAAGAGTCCTGTGCGGGTTTCATTCCGTTAAGGTCGTGCAATTCGTGAAAACCATGACACTCAATCCTTTCTTCAGCAGAGATTTTTACGTCATATGAGCATGCGCAGGCAGCGTATTTTGGGGTTTTCAGGTCATCAATCAATAGGGTAAAGGGAGATTTGGATTATCAGAAGATTATTCAGCAATGCCTGGACGGCAACCGGAAGGCGCAAAAGGCACTATACCAGCACTTTGCCCCGCGGATGCTATTCCTGTGCCGGCGTTATGCTGTAGATGATACTGAAGCAGAAGATATGCTCCAGGAAGGATTTATCCGGATGTTTTCTAACCTGGGCAAGTTCCGGAATGCCGGAGCTTTTGAAGGTTGGGTACGTAGGATCTTTATCAACTCGGCGATCAAATTCTATCATCATTCCCGCCATCATAACGACACCTATGAACTTCAGTATGCAGACGTCCGGGAGACAAATGACCCCAGTGTCGTACAGATGTTGTCAGAACAAGAATTATTATCCGTCCTCAGCGAGCTTCCCGATGGTTACCGGGTTGTCTTCAATCTGTATGCGATTGAAGGATTTAGTCATGGTGAGATCTCTGAGATCCTTGACATCCAGGAAAGCACTTCGCGCTCCCAACTCGTAAAAGCCCGTAAACTATTGCAGACAAAGATCCAGTACCTCCAAAGAGTGATATCATGAGTACACATCGCATAGATCAGCTATTCAGAGAACGTCTTGCAGACGGCGTGATGACTGTGCCAGAGCAAGTATGGGATTCGATCGAACCCTATCTGCCGGATTCGCGCAAGCGTGATCGCGGTGGACTGATCTGGTTGTTTGGATCCGGACTGCTTCTTGCCGGTGTGGTGACTATGATCGTACTCTATGCACACAGGGCGACCTCTGCACCGGCTGCGCATGAAGAGCTTTCACCAGTGCAAACTATAGCGGACAATGGCCTGAATGAAGTACCAGCAGCCGTGACAGCAGCAGTCAGGAAGCAGACAATCGAAGGAGTTTCAAATTTCTCAGAGCAGAACTCCAGGACAGGAAATGCAAGCCTGTCTTCTGTTCCGTCCCGTACTGCGGCAGGCGTCATCGCCATGAATAAGACCCTCCCAGCGAAAGCGCTGCCCGTTGAACGTCCAGTCCAATCGGATCCGATCACATTTTTTGTTACGACTCCTGAAATGACGTCCGGGCTGGAGCCTGATTTCAGCCATGCGTTTGTGATGTTGCCCAGACTTACAACTACCATGGGAATGCTGAGTACACAAAGAGCGCTTCCCGATCCCGCCAAAGATTGTTATCGCTTCGGAGGGAGGCGTTCACAAGGCACAGGAGTGTGGTTTGTTGAAGCGTATGCAGGTCCAGTGCTGGCAAGCCGCAAACTCACTTCAAGAGCAGAAGATGTCTCCGAATACATTGCCCGTCGCGATTCCACAGAATCATCACACCTCTCCTGGAATGCCGGAGTGCGTGTCGGGTATCTGCATCACAGCGGGATCTCGGTGCGCATCGGCGCGCATTATACGCAGGTCGAAGAGCTGTTCAATTATGTGACCAGTTCATTCGGGCAGACCAGTACACGGTATGACACATTCTATGATGGATCCGGAGCCATCATCGACATCGATACCGTGACGATAGTCGAAACGGGGAAACGCGTCAAGGAAACACACAACCGCTATCACACGGTTGACATTCCACTGCTCGTTGGATACCAGGTATCGAGAGGGGACTGGAGTTATGGTGTCCATGCGGGGCCTGTCTTCAATGTGGCCTTTATTAAAAAAGGAGATATCCTTTCGCCTGCGGGTACTCCGGTGAGTATCTCTGATCATGGCTCTACGCCTCCTTATCTGGCGTTCCGCAACAAGCTGGGCATGAGCATCTATGCTGCAGGGTATATCGGCCATCGCATCGGATACAGGACTATGCTTTATGCAGAACCCTACCTTTTGGCACGGTTGGCGAGTATTACTCTGAATAGCTATCCGATCGATCAGCGACAGACGACAGTGGGATTATCTGTAGGAATCCGCGTCGCATTAAACTGAAAAGACGTCCTCAATCTTCGTCACTTGTTTACCTGAGAATCACGAGTTTCTCGATCTGGTAGCCAGGAGAAGGTGAACTCCATTCCACAACATAAGTACCGGCAGGCAATGCAGCACAATCCACCATTTGCCCACCGATGACCTCTTGCTGCAAGACAATTTTGCCCAGCGTATTGAAAATGTGCATGTGCGCCGGCAGCGTTTCTTCAGTCTCTATGATAAACTCATTCGACGCAGGATTTGGATAGAGAAAAAAGGGTTTCTGTGCCACTTCTCTAACGCCGGATACCAGACTCTCGAAGCGATAAATACGGCCCGATGCCCCTGCGACATATAATTCGCCGGAGGCGTCCTGGCCGAAGGCTGTAAACTCCGAGTTTTGCAGGTCTGCCAGATCCTCTTCTTCGACAACTCCGGATGTATCGCGATACAACGCTCTGAAGACGCCCGTACAATAATCGGTGAAGAGATACTTGCCATAGAAATACGGGAACCTGGACCCGCGATACAGATAGCCCCCTGTCACAGACCCTGAGCACCCGCCGCCCGCGTGCGCATATGCATACACAGGTTCGATAAAAACATCGGACGGCGGACAGCCTGTTGTGTTGTAATCGGTCATCCCCTCCCGGCAGTGCCATCCATAATTCTCCCCGCCCGTGTCTCCTGCTGGCTGGAAGTCTATTTCCTCCCAGGCATCCTGACCCACATCTGCGATCCAGAGGTCGCCGGTATTTCTGTCGAAAGTGAACTTCCATGGATTGCGCACACCGTACGCCCAGATTTCCTGTACAAGGGTATCAATCCCTGTAAACGGGTTATCGGGAGGAATACCATAAGGGTCACCGCCGCCCACATCGATACGCAATATTTTGCCGAGATAGACTTGTCTGTTTTGAGCCCTGTTTCCGGGGTCACCGGCACTGCCTCCGTCTCCAAAACCAATGTAGAGGTATCCGTCTGGCCCGAATACGGGATTCCCGCCATTGTGATTGGCATATGGCTGCGTAACAGTAAGCAGAATATGTTCTGAATTTGGATCTGCCATGTCCGGGTTTAGCGTATCACGGCGATACCGCGCGATCACAGTATTTCCTGAAAGGTTGGTGTAATCCACATAGAAGTATCCGTTGTCATCATAGTTGGGATGGAAGGCCAGACCGAGCAGACCGCGTTCACTCGAAACACTGTTGACCTTCGTATGAATATCCAGGAAACGATTCGGCCATTTGACACCTGTGGTATCCATGATCTGAATGTATCCTGGCTTTTCCGTGACATACAACCTGTCGTTGCCTGTCTGCGTGATGGAAGTGGGAAGCGAAAATCCAGAGGCGATTTCTTCAAGGGCAATTTTGTCCTGGGCACCGGCAGACCAGTATGCAATAAGACAACTACAGAGCGTAAAATATCGGAAGGATTGCGCAAGCATCATGTTTGGAAGAATTGAATGGGACCAAAGATCAGCAAACTGATTGCAACGGCCATTGTACCGGCCAATCGAGGCCACAGATCTGTTTGTGTAAATGATTTATCGATATTTACTCTCAGTCAAAACCGAATCAGCGATGAAAACAACAAAGACACCCGCGACGTCTGGGAGCAGACGCCAATTTATACAGACCACTGGCATTGCCGGCGGTGGAATGATCCTGATGCCTGCATATCTGCGGGGAATGGCGCGATCTGCACCTTCCGACAAACTCAATATTGCATTTGTCGGATGCGGAGGACGGGGCTGGGGACATGTGGACGCGCTGAAGGAGGAAAACATGGTTGCGTTTTGTGACGTCGATGAAGTGCGTGCAACGCAGGCTTTCAAGACATACCCTGATGTGCCGCGCTTTCGTGATTTCCGTGTGATGCTGGACAAGATGCACGACCAAATCGATGCCGTTGTTGTTGCTACACCGGATCATACGCATGCCACAATTGCAAAAGCAGCGATGGAGATGGGCAAGCACGTCTACGTGGAAAAACCGCTGACACATGACATTACTGAAGCCCGGACTTTGTTAAAAACAGCGCAACAATATGGTGTCGTCACACAGATGGGGAACCAGGGCTCTTCGATGGATTGTATCAGGGATGTCCAGGAATGGATCCAGGCAGGGGTGATCGGTGAGGTGCGCACGGTGCACGTGTGGACCAACAGGCCGGTGTGGCCCCAGGGAGTGCCGACGCCCACGGAGAGCGTGCCGGTGCCTTCTACATTAGATTGGGATCTCTGGATCGGTCCCGCGAAGTTCAGGGATTACAATCCCGCCTACATGCCATTCAAATGGAGAGGATGGTGGGAATTCGGGACAGGGGCCCTTGGAGACATGGGCTGTCATCTCGTCGACCCTGCATTCAGGGCCTTGAAGCTCACCGCACCCTATGCCGCCGAAGCCAACGCGACGACTGTCTGGGTCGGTGACTTTGTCGAAGCAAATTATCCGGACAGTTGTCCTCCTTCCAGCGTCGTCAAACTTGACTATCCGGCCCGTGAGGGATTTCCTGCATGCAGCTTGTACTGGTATGACGGTGGCATCCGCCCGATGCGGCCACCGGACTTGAAAGCTGACGAACCTTTCGGCAGCTGGGATGGCGGGGTCCTGTTTGAAGGCTCCAAAGGGAAAATGCTGTGTGGTGAGTTTGGCCAGAATGCCACCCTCCTGCCGACGGAACGCATGGCTACGTTCACGCCACCCGCAAAGACCCTTCCGCGCGTCGAAGGTGAACACCAGGTCATTTGGGCAAATGCCTGTAAGGGCATCGGGAAAGCGACCTCACCGTTTGAATATGCAGTACCGCTCACAGAGTCACTTCTGATCGGCAACCTGGCTGTGCGTTGCTATGACATAAAGAAGTTACTCCCGGGTAAACAGCCGGGAGACTGGGCACCGTATGAATATCCCGGCAGGGTAAAACTTCTGTGGGATTCCAATGCAGGCCGTGTGACGAATTTTGACGAGGCCAATGCCTGGGTATCGCGTGAATATCGAGAGGGCTGGACTCTCTGAACCATTCATTGCCCTGATCAGTCAACTGGCTGTCTGTTGTGCCTTGTAGCTGCAAATTGTTCTACGAGGTGTCTGATACTGAGAAACATAGGGTATTCACCTGAGAGGAATTCTTCAGGTGTGATCCAGCGGGCGTCTTCGATATCTTCTTCTGTCTGAAGGACCAGCCGGCGGTGTTCTGTAGTCATATGGTACCATTTGGTCACCTTGAGCACCCGCGACCCGGCGCCTTTGGTTCTGAAGGTGTGAAGCGTCCTGTTCAGCCTGGGTCCCAGGGTCACCGCAGTAAGTCCTGTCTCCTCCATCACTTCGCGTATCGCCGCCTGTTTCCATGTCTCGCCGGGATCCAGCTTGCCTTTTGGCAAATCCCAGATCTTCCGGCGGTAGATGCACAGGATCTTGCCGCCATTTTCGACAACACCTCCTGCCGCATCCACGCGGCGATAGAGAGACTGGTAATCTTTCCACAAAGCCTTGGGATCTTGTGAGACGACAATGGCATGTAAAGGCTTCGGTGTTGCCTCCAGGAGGTCTACCATCTGGAAGAGTGATTTGGGCCTTCCCCTATAGGTCATCTGGAGGTTTTTCCCCGGGGCAAGGGACCAGTCATGGGCAGCAGGCACAGTCAGTGTCAGGATGCTGTCGTGAATGTAGATATCGTACTTTTTGTAGCTTTGGCCGTCTTGCGAAATGGGCATGCGAACAGGATGATATTGTCAGAAGAGCTTGCGTTAAATCTGTTGCAAATAAATGCAATACGTCTAAACCTGCAAAATCCATTTACATGGGCATCCGGTTTACGATCTCCCGTCTACTGTGACAATCGCTTGGCTCTTTCCCATCCCGAAGTGCGAAATAAGATCATAGATGGATTCCTGGAGATGGCCAGGGAATTTGCGCTGTTTGATGTCGTCGCAGGTGTGGCGACAGCCGGCATTGCATACGGGGCGCTTGTCGCGGACAGATTGAAGCTCCCTTTTGTATATGTCCGCAGCAGTGCCAAGACACACGGAAGAAAGAACCTGATCGAAGGCCGTTTGCCCGGAAATGCCAAAACACTCGTGATCGAAGACCTTATTTCGACGGGCGGCAGCTCACTCGCCGCCGTGGAAGCATTGAGAGCAGAACAGAGCACCGTCAAAGCCGTGTTGGCAATTTTTCAATACAACCTTGTCGATGCAGTGAAGCAGTTTTCTGAAGCACAGTGCATTTTCAAAACCCTCACAGATTTTAAAACCCTCATTGGTGTTGCAGAACAAACAGGACAAATACAACATTCCGATATTGCTTCTCTGACCGCCTGGCATGATGATCCCCATGCCTGGTCTGATGCAATTGTACCTGATCATAAATAGGACATATGGCAGTGATCACTAAAGATTCTCTTGCATTCCTTACCCGCTACCTCGAAAATGCAAGTCCTACTGGCTATGAGGCCAGCGGCCAGAAGCTCTGGCTGGAATACCTGAAGCCATTTATCGACGACTGGCATCTCGACACGTATGGTACAGCGTATGGGGTGATCAATCCCGGTGCTGACTATAAAGTGGTCATTGAAGGGCACGCCGATGAAATTAGCTGGTGTGTCAGTTTTATCAACGACAAAGGGTTCATTCATGTCATCCGGAATGGTGGCACCGACCAGATGATCGCCCCCGGTAAACGGGTGGATATTTATACCAGCAAAGGCGTCGTCCGCGGTGTGTTCGGATGGCCTGCCATCCATCTCCGCAATGGCAAAGAAAAAGACCCCGTGAATAAGGTCGAAAATCTCTTTATCGACGTCGGTGCGAAGGACAAAAAAGAAGTGGAGAAAATGGGAATCCACATCGGATGCATGGTCACCTACACCGATGGATTCGAAATCATGAATAAAAACTTTTTCATCGGCAGGGCCCTGGACAACCGGCTCGGCGGATTTTGTATTGCAGAAGTGGCACGTCTGCTGAACACAAAAAAAGTAAAGCTGCCGTTTGGTTTGTATATCGTCAACGCAGTGCAGGAAGAGGTTGGATTGCGCGGGGCCAGCATGATTGCGGAGACCGTATCACCCAATGTCGCGATCGTGACCGATGTAACGCATGACACACATACCCCTTTGCTCAAGCCAAGTGAGATTGGAGACGTAAAACTTGGACTAGGGCCGGCTTTGACATATGCCCCGGCAGTACACACGCTTCTGCTCGACCTGATCATCGAGACGGCAGAGAAACAAAAGATCCCCTTTCAAAGGTCGGCGTCATCGCGGGTCACCGGGACAGATACGGATGCGTTTGCATATGCCAGAGGCGGCATCCCCTCAGCCCTGATCTCAATCCCGCTGCGCTACATGCATACCACCGTGGAAATGGCACACCGCGCCGATGTGGAAAATGTGATCAGCCTGATCTTTGAGACGTTACGCCGGATTAAAAAGGGGCAGTCTTTTAAATACTTCTAGTCCGCGGTCTGCACACCTAAACCATGCAGGTTCGCCTCCCGCGATGCTCTCGCTAAACCTGCAAGGTGAGGATTGCCTCCCACCATGCTCTCGTAAACCTGCAAGGTGAGGATCGCCTCCCCCCATGCTCTCGCTAAACCTGCAAGTTGAGGATCGCCTCTGCCTTTGGCAGATTCGGGCAGGCATCACTCATAACTGATGCAATGGTGTAGCTTCGTGAGTCATGACACAACTCCGTGAGAAGCGCGAGCGGAATGACCCTCCTGTGCGGAAGCTCTCCAATCTCATTCTGTACAGCAGTCTGTGGATCAGCGCCTGTGCCGCCGCGCTGGTGACGTTTACCTATGACGTGACAGGGAGCGGCGAACATCCCCGGATGTATGCAGGTTTTGTGTTTTGTGGGACGCTCGTCTTGTACACAGTACACAGGCTCGTCGGACTTGAACGTGTGAAGCAGTTCAGGGACCAGGGGCGGTTTGCCATTATTGAGCAGTACAAGAGTCACATCCTGCTGTACGGATTCCTCGGGGCTGTTGGCGGATTGTATTTTTTGATACACCTGTCCTGGACGGTCGTGCTATGGTTATTATTGCCGGCCTTCGTCAGCATGATGTATGTCGTGCCACTGGGGAAATACCGGCGCTGGCGCGATTATCCGATGATCAAGATTTTCCTGATCGCTGCAGTGTGGTCTCTGCTCACCGGAGTGATCCCCTATGTTCAAACAGGGATGGCTACCCTGCCCACCACCCTGTTGGTCTTTGGAGAACGGGCATCCTTCATTTTTGCACTCACAATACCGTTCGACATTCGCGACATCTACGTAGACAAGGCCTCTGATGTCCCAACGATTCCGTCCAGTATAGGTATCCGTAGGGCAAAGGTGCTCGCACTTGCCGTGATGATGATATGGGCCGCGTGCATTCTTGTCCTGATAGGCGTGCACATATATCAATCCAATCTGCTTGTTCCTTTCCTGGTCTGCTGGCTCATCGCAGTATTATTGATCTGGAATGCACTTCCTGGGATGGACGATCATTATTACAGCGGGCTTGTCGACGGCATGATGTTTTTGCTGGCGTTTTTGTATTGGGTCTGGGCAGGATGAGCTGGTTTAGCTTTGCGTGACAGGTATAAGGTATCTTTGAATGATCCGTGACTAACATTGAGACTACAGACGGGTATTGACTTTCCCGTGTAGTTGAAACTTAATATTTCGCAATGAAAAATATCATTCTTGCATTTCTGATCCTGACAGCCGCAATTCTCTGTGGACAGAAGCCGGATATCGCAAATACACCACCCATGGGGTGGAACAGCTGGAATAAATTCGGATGCGATGTCAGTGAAGGTCTGATCAGAGAAATCGCGGATGCGATGGTCTCGACGGGAATGAAAGATGCAGGCTACCAATACCTGGTCATTGATGACTGCTGGCAGATCGCAAGGGATGACCATGGAAATATCGTCGCTGATCCAGAGAGATTTCCCTCCGGAATAAAGGCTCTGGCCGATTATGTTCATGCCAGGGGGTTGAAATTCGGGTTGTACTCGGATGCCGGAACAGGAACATGTCAGGGCCGTCCGGGGAGCAATACGTTTGAAGAAAAAGACGCCAAACAATATGCAGCCTGGGGCGTCGATTACCTGAAATATGACTGGTGCAATACCGACGGACTGGATGCAAAAATTCAATATTCCAGGATGAGCCGCGCACTGCAGGCGTCCGGCAGGGATATCGTCTTCAGCATGTGTGAGTGGGGAAGCCACAACCCGTGGTACTGGGCAAAGGACATCGGTCATCTGTGGAGAACAACGGGGGATATTCAGGATTGCTGGGACTGCAAGCGTGACTGGGGCGGCATGGGATGGGTGTATATCCTGGATAAACAGGAAGGGTTGGAAAAGTATGCGGGTCCCGGCCATTGGAACGACCCGGATATGCTCGAAGTCGGCAATGGAGGCATGGAGGACAACGAATACCGGGCGCATTTCAGCTTCTGGTGTCTCCTCGCAGCACCATTGATGGCGGGAAACGACATCCGCACCATGTCGGCAGAGACATCAGCCATCCTGACGAACAAAGAAGCCATCGCTGTAGACCAGGATCCACTTGGCGCGGAAGGAAGCAAGAAACTGGATGAAGGCAACTTTGAAATCTGGGTAAAGCAGCTCATGCACGGAGACTATGCTGTCATCCTTTTTAACAGGGGGAATGTCCCGGTAGACTACGATGTCAAGCTCCAGGAGATTGGTATTGCTGGAAAATACATGGCGCATGACATCTGGAAATCATCAGACAGCGGCCCAGTAGATGGATTTAAGGGGATGCTGGGCAGGCACGACGTATTGTTCTGTCGTTTGACGAAAGCATAAGATCATTGTCGGGGAAATATTAGAACCCTTTTTAACACTTGCCC
Organism: uncultured Bacteroidota bacterium; assembly: GCA_963746925.1. GTDB lineage: Bacteria > Bacteroidota > Bacteroidia > Chitinophagales > Saprospiraceae > DATDQA01. The sequence continues at coordinate 197,847 of CAVVDK010000013.1, read as the reverse complement.
GCGCTTACCAATGTAGTGTTCGTTGCGTCTAACCCCTATCTATGCGATATACATCAGGATTCTTTGCACTGCTTCCGGGGCTGTTGTCCCTTACTGCTTTCGGGCAAACATTCACGAACCTGCACAATGGCTTCCCGACACTTCAGAATGCTTCTGTGGCATGGGGAGACTATGACCATGACGGTCTGCCTGACCTTGCAAGGATAGGCTTCTCGGGCACGACTGCAGAAGTAAGCACGATTTATCACAATGATGGTGACGGGGTTTTTACGCTCGTCTATACGCTGTCTGTCCAGGTGAGCGACGGCGCCGTGAGTTGGGGAGACTATGATCATGACGGCGATCTGGACCTGCTTGTGAACGGGCAGAATGGATCCGCCGGCCCCCCTGCTGTCACCACCCTTGTGCGGAATGACGGCGGAGGCTTATTTACGGAGCTCACCGGTGTGATCCCAGGCGTGATTGGAGTGGCGCGATGGATTGATTATGATGGCGATGGCTGGCTCGATGTAGTGACATGTGGCCTCGGTGTTTCGCTGGCAGGAGACTCGACGCGACTGTTTCACAATGACACAACAGGCACGTTCACGGAAGTCCCGTCTCATCTGCCCGGATTTGCGGCCAGTGATATTTCAGTTGTCGACTTCGATATGGACAATGACATGGACTTCTTCCTGACGGGTGGCACCTTGTCGGTGTCGACATTCCCTGTGACAAAACTGTACCGCAATGACGGTGCAGGCAACTATACTGAGGTGCCATCCCCTTTTAAAAATCTCTCCACCGGTACGTCAAAGTGGGCAGACTACGACCATGATGGTGACCCTGACCTGCTTTACGACGGCATCGACAGTACTTTCGTCACGGGACATACCATGCTCTACAGAAATGATGGTGCAGGGAATTTTACATTGATCAATGCGAACCTTCCGGGCAGTGGCGAACCAGGTTCGGTTGACTGGGCCGATATTGACAATGATGGCGACCTGGATATTCTATTGGGAGGTCCCACTACCCTTCTGCGCAACGACGCAAACAACAGCTTCGTTGATATCACACCCGCGGATTTTCCGCCTTCGGTGCCCAATAGTTTCGCGGATATTGACAATGACGGTGACCAGGATATTTTGTTTGGCAGTTCATCTGCGATTTTCAGAAATGATCTCATTACTGATATTATTGAGATGCACGGCAATGATGATCTGCGGATTTCTCCGAACCCTGCGCATAATGTAATTATGCTCGGATATACACATTGCAATGCAGGACGGATAGAGATTTATGATTTTTCAGGACAGCTATTGAATAGGATGTATACAGAAATAGCAGCCATTGGACCAGAAGCCACGATCGACATCTCCCAAATAGCCCCTGGAATATATTTTTTAAAAATGGGAAACGCGGTAAGTCTATTTGTGAAGGAATAACAGGCGTATCTCATTAAAGAATGTAAAATCAAATACGAAGGAGTGCGGAATATATTTGCGTCCGTTCAAACTTGTCGCAGCAGGCGGCCTGAAAGGAGTCACTCTTCCAACAGATCCGGCCTCCGCTCTTGTGTTCTTTTCAGTGCCTGCTCTTCACGCCACTGAGCGATGGCCTTGTGATTCCCTGACAACAGCACTTCAGGCACTTTGAGTCCCTTGAATTCCTCGGGACGCGTATAGACAGGAGGCGCCAGCAAGCCATCCTGGAATGAATCTTCCAATGCCGATGTCCCATCACTCAGGACTCCGGGGATCAGGCGGCCGAGGGCGTCGACAAGAACCGCCGCTGCGAGTTCGCCACCACTCAAGACATAGTCTCCGATCGAAATTTCGCGGGTGACATACAAGGTGCGGATGCGTTCGTCAATACCTTTGTAGTGTCCACAGATGAGCAATATGCGCGCGTTGAGGGAGAGCTGGTTGGCAATGCTCTGATCGAGGCGTTCACCATCAGGAGTCAGGTAAATGACCTCGTCAAATTTCTGCTGTGTACTCAACGCATCAATGGCTTGCGCAAGGGGTTCCGCCATCATCACCATTCCTGCACTCCCACCATACTGATAGTCGTCGAGTTGTCGATAATGTCCAATCCCGTAAGTGCGTAGATCCACCACCTCAACCGTCAGCAATCCTTTCACCTGTGCCCGCTTCAGGATGGAATGGTTCAACGGACTATCGAGCAATTCCGGGAGTGCGGTAAGGATGACAATGTGCATGATGATGTGCGGTCTTCAGTCCTTCTCCGGCACCGAAGCTTTGGCGAAGGTGTCAGTTCTCAGCCTGAAGTCTGAACCCTGTACTCATGAATGAATAAATGCATCAATCAATGAATCACTCCTCATCCCTTCAATTCAGCATAGTATTTATAAAAATACGGTATCGTCTCAATCCCCTTGTAGAAATTGAACAGACCATAGCATTCGTTCGGTGAGTGAATATTATCAGAGTCGAGGCCGAAGCCCATCAGGACTGTTTTCACACCAAGTTCTTCTTCAAAGAGTGCCACGATCGGAATACTTCCCCCGGAGCGTTGTGGGAGCGGTTTTTTCCCAAAGGTCTTTTCCATTGCCATCGCCGCAGCCTTGTATTCCGGCGTATCTGTGGGCGTCACAACAGGCTGTCCGCCATGATGGCGGGTCATCTTGATCTTCACATATGGAGGCGCGATCTGGTTGAAATGTTCTTCGAATAAAACGGGGATCCTCTCCGGATCCTGGTTGGGACAAGCCGCATGCTGATCTTTGCATGCGCCTTTGATGGCAATACTGTCTTAGCACCTTCCCCGATATACCCGCCCCATATCCCGTTGACATCGAGTGTCGGACGGATTGAAGTCCGCTCGAGTGTGGTATACCCTTCTTCTCCTTTCACCTGTTTGATGCCCAGGTCTTGTTTATAGTGCTCGAGATCAAAAGGAGCTTTGTTCATTTCTGCGCGCTCTGCATCGCTGACCACTGCAACGTTGTCATAGAACCCCGGAATGGTAATCCTGCCTTTTTCGTCCTGCAGTGAAGCGATCATATCGCAGAGGACATTGATTGGATTGGCCACGGCGCCACCGTAGACACCGCTGTGGAGATCGCGATTGGGTCCGGTGACTTCTACTTCGACATAGCACAGTCCACGCAGTCCTGTCGTGATAGACGGGACATCATTGGCTATCATACTTGTGTCAGAAATCAAGACGACGTCGCACCCGAGCTTGTCTTTGTATTTCCGGACGAATGTGCCCAGATTCACGCTGCCCACTTCTTCTTCACCCTCGAACATGAATTTCACATTGCAGGGTACACCGCCGTTTTTGGACATGGCGTCGTATGCTTTCACGTGCATGTACATCTGGCCCTTGTCGTCGCAGGATCCGCGTGCGTAGATCATGTTGTCTTTAACCACGGGTTCAAAAGGAGGAGAGTCCCACAACTCCAGTGGATCTGCCGGTTGCACATCATAATGGCCATATACGAGCACTGTCGGCTTGGAAGGATCGATGATCTTTTCGGCATAGACCATCGGGTGACCTTCTGTTTCGAAGATCTCTACGGCATCGAGTCCGCTTGCCTTGAGCTGGCTGCTCAGCCACTCGGCGGCATTGCGCACCTCGCTTTTCATTTTCGGGTCTGCACTGATAGAAGGGATTTTAAGAAAGGTGATGAGTTCATCGAGCATGACTTTCTTATGCGCGTCGACATAATCCTTGATTTCTGACATAATACTTGATTTAATAAGGCCACAAATATGGTTAATTCAGATTTTCTGCGACGATATCGACGCCCCACCGGCCCATGCGCCATTTATAATACCATGCGATCACCCAGCCGATTGCATATCCCAATATCCCGCCTGCGAGGATGTCGAGCGGGTAATGCACGCCGACATATACTTGTGCAAACGCGATCAATCCGGCCCACAGGAATACGGGCCAGCGAATCCTGCGAAATATCCTGCCAAGGGTCAGCCAGATAAACGCCGCCATGGCAAAATGATTTGACGCATGGGAAGACACGAATCCATATTGTCCGCCGCAAGACACGAGCAAGTCGAGCTGTTCTGAGACCTGCTCCACATGACACGGCCGTGGACGTTTCACCGAATACTTGATCACCTTACTGCTCACCGTATCCGACAGGGCGATCGTAAAAATGAAAAACAGGATCCACAGTCCACCGCGTTTACCGAAATTAAAGAACATAAATGCCACGATAAACACATAGAGCGGCAGCCATGTCCATTTATTCCGTACCAGGATCATCAACCAGTTGAAGAAGGGATTGTGCAGGTGTGTATGTATCCACACGAGCAAAGAGGTATCCAGGTGCAACAGTGCCGTGAGCATCTGCCTGTAAAGATGAGAAATGCACCTCCAACGAATGCCTCATTTCCTGACTTTTGTCGATATGGCGCTCCTGAAATCCGTCTCCGGTATTCGCGGTACCATTGGAGGCGTTCCCGGCGAAAATCTCACGCCGGCTGATGTGGTCACTTTTACCGCAGCCTATGCCACATGGCTCCAACGCACCTATCCCACACCTTCTGTGGTCATCGGCCGCGACGGAAGGATCAGCGGACAGCATGTCAGTACCCTGGTGTGCGAAACGCTCCTGGCCATGGGTGTCAATGTCATCGATATCGGATTCTCGACGACGCCGACTGTGGAGATGTATGTCACAGAGACGCACGCCCAGGGAGGCATCATCATTACGGCGAGCCACAATCCACAGGAATGGAATGCCCTGAAATTTCTGAATGACAACGGCGAGTTTATCAGCAAAGCCGACGGTGAACAGATCCTGGAGTTCTCCGAATCCGTCAAACCGGTCTATGCCCTTCCGGATGCGTTTGGCAGATATCTCCCGAAGACGGATGCGATCGCACACCACGTTGCACGGATCTGTGCCCTTGATCTTGTCAATCCTGCTGCTATCAGGGAAAAAGGATTTCATCTTGTCGTGGATTGTATCAACTCGACCGGCGCCATTGCCATTCCGGAACTCCTGGATGCCCTTGGCTGTACATATCCCTCCTGAATGCGGAGGTTGACGGCCGATTTGCACATCACCCCGAGCCCCTGGCAGAACATCTCGGAGAGTTGGGATCAGCCGTGCCTCTAGCCCAGGCGGACATGGGGATTGCAGTGGACCCTGACGTCGACCGCCTGGCACTGGTGGATGAGACCTGGCGCTTACTTTGGGGAAGAATATACCCTGGTAGTGGTGGCAGATTACGTGCTGCAACACACTCCCGGACCCTGTGTTTCAAATCTTTCGTCTTCATTCGCACTCAGGGACCTGGCAAAGCGGTATGGCCAGCCCTATTCGGCCTCTAAAGTCGGTGAGGTGCATGTCGTGGAAGAAATGAAACAGACAGGAGCCGCGATTGGTGGCGAAGGAAATGGCGGAGTGATCTATCCCGCACTCCATTATGGACGGGATGCGATGGCCGGGATCGCCCTGGTACTCTCCTACCTGGCCACTTCCGGCAAGACCCTCAGCACCCTGAAATCAGAGTATAGCGACTATCACATCGCAAAACGCAAGATCAGGATCAATAAGGACCTCCCCGTCGATGAGCTCCTGGAGCAGGTGACGCGTTTCTATCAGGATGCCTCCTTCGACCGTCGTGATGGCCTGAAAATCCTGTTCGATGATCACTGGCTGCATCTCCGCGCATCGAACACCGAACCTGTCATCCGGATCTATGCTGAAGCCCAAACGGAGAAAGCAGCGGCGGCACTGGCAGATCGGGCAATGGAGCAAGTCGCGCAGACCGCCAATGCGTGAGGTGATCAGCTACTTTTGTTACACTGGTTTGCATCAAAATTGCTGATCTTTGGCATTCAACTCAATATCTGTTCATCTCATGAGAAGAGTCTATCTCGACAACGCAGCGACGACTCCTATGCGCGAGGAAGTTATCCGGGAGATGCTCCCGTATTTCAAGGAGTATTATGGCAATCCCTCATCCATTCATGCCGAGGGTCGCAAGGCACGGCAGCGGTGGAAGCGGCGCGAAAGACGATTGCACAGGCCATCGGTGCGTCGATCGGAGAGATCTTCTTTACCTCCGGCGGGACGGAAGCGAATAACATGGCGCTCAAATGTAGCGTGCGCGACCTGGGAGTACGACGTATCATCTCATCACCCACAGAGCATCACAACGTCCTCCATCGATTGGATGTGCTGGAGAAGCAGGTGTGACGGTCGATGGATCTCAGCGTGGATCATCCGGAAGGATCGATCCTGCTGAGCTCCGCAGTAAACTTGCGGCCTCGACGGACAAGACTTTGGTGAGCCTGATGCATGCGAACAATGAGATCGGCACCATGATCGACCTGGATGAAATTGCGGCGATCTGCGGAGAATACGACGCGCTGTTTCATTCAGATACCGTCCAGACGGCAGGGCATTTTCCGATCGATGTCAGTAAGACACGCCTGAGCTTTATGTCCGGCGGGGCGCACAAGTTTCATGGCCCGAAAGGTGTCGGTTTTATTTATATCAATAATGACAACCTCATACAGCCAATGATGGACGGAGGAGGTCAGGAGCGCAATATGCGTGGCGGCACGGAAAATATCTACGGTATTATGGGGATGGCAAAAGCACTTGAGATCATGCTGGCACGACATGCGGAAGAGTCGGCACATATCCGCAACCTGAGAGATACCCTGCGCCGCAGATTGAGTGATGAATTTGACGACATCACTTTCAATGGCGATATTGACGGCAGCGCGTGTATACCGTCCTCAACGCTTCTGTTCCCTCCATCGGAGAGATCTGATATGCTGTTGCTTTCCCTGGATATTGCCGGTGTCAGCGCAAGTGGAGGGAGTGCCTGCAGTTCGGGTGCAGAAACCCGTTCACATGTATTGGATGCCATCGGTGCCTATCCCGATAGAAAGGCAGTCCGCTTCTCTTTTTCTGCGATCAACACGATGGAAGATGTGGATATCGTGGTGGAGAAATTGAAAGCGCTGATGCCAGTAACGGCCGGAGCATAGTGCTTCAGAACATGGCGATCAATACCCGTGGACTACTGTTATTCAGAAGGGCTCAGGAGTTTTTCCAGCATTGCCAGATCGGCAGGTGTATCAATACCGAGAGAGTTGTATTCTGTTTCGACTGCGTGAATGGTCAGTCCATGGAACAGCCAGTTCAGTTGTTCTAATTTCTCGACCCGCTCCAGCGTACTTTGGGGCAGTGTCCCAATCTTCAGCAAAGTATCCCGCCTGTACCCATACATGCCCACGTGACGATAGAAGTCAGCATGCTGTAGCCACTGATCTGCCGGGACATCACGGACATGTGGCACAGGGCTCCTGCTGAAATACAGGATGCGCCCTCCCGCACCACGGACGACTTTCGCCACGGCGGGATTTAGACAGATCGCCGGCATCTTCAATTTTCCTGATCAGCGTACCGATCTGTACCTGCGATTGCCCGCTCATAAATCCACATAACTGATCGATTTGCGCTGGATTGATCAGCGGTTCATCTCCCTGAATATTGACAATGATCTCGTACTCCCGCAATGTCTGTACGATTTCCACACAACGTTCCGTACCACTTTCGTGATCCGCACGGGTCATCATTGCTTTCCCTCCGAACTTTCGCACATGATTGAAAATCCGCACGTCGTCTGTGGCAACAATGGCCTCCGAAATCGATGATGCCATGCTCACCCGCTCATAGACGCGCTCGATGATGGTCTTGCCGTGGACAAGCATCAGGGCTTTGCCGGGGAGCCTGGTGGACCCGTATCGCGCCGGTATAATACCAAGAATCTTCATCTTCGTTCTATCTGATGTTACCCGAACATTCTGGATATATCGGATGCAAAGATATTCAAAAATAGATATTTATACATTACAAAATATTTACATATAATTGCTCCATGGATCGTTGTCTCATCCTGTTGGTAGGCGTTATGATTGGCTGCACGTTGCAGGCGCAAGATCGCCTGGACTGTCATGATACGCTCACAGTCATTGCCGACCAGGCCGGGACACAATATATGGTCTGGAAGACGGGGCTGTCAACCACTTTGAATACCATTACTTCGGTGACCGGGTTGGATGGCGAGTCCGTTTTATCGATCAATCCCATTCTGCGTTTTAGGGATATCGCCCCCTGCGACTACATACTCGTGCCATTTGACTCTGCACATATCGGCCATGTCCATGCTTCCCGCGACATACCATTGGGATATAAGGTAAAGCAGGGAGAGACGATATTTCACATCGCCCGGCGCATCTTTCAGATCCCGGTGGATTCTCTGATGCAACTCAACAACCTGCATTCCAGTGATCTTCATGAAGGCCAGTGGTTGCGCATCGGCTGGTATCATACTACGCCTGCTCCGCAGCATGAAAGCACTCTTGAACCTGCGGCCGGAAAGTGGTTTTATGACGCGGTTCCCGGTCTGGACAGTGCACGGGTTCATCATTCTGAAGGAAAGGAATATGCCAGTCAGCGCGGTGTTGCATGGTGGAATAAGGGAAAACCGGATCCAAATCTTTTTGCATTGCACCGGGAGGCACCTCTGAACTCTTATATCGAGATCCGCAATCCGATGTTTGGAAGAAATGTCTGGGCCAAAGTGATCGGCACCATTCCTCCAACATATCCGGAGGACATCGCGGTGATTATCTCTGAAGGCGTAGCCCGACAGTTGGGTGCGATTGACAGCCGGTTCTATGTAGAGCTGCGCTATGAAACTGAGGGTATGGATCACTGATGGAGTATCTTCGCACCGGAAACCCGTGTTTATGAAGTATTACCGGAATATCCTGGAGACGATCGGCCATACGCCATTGGTAAAATTGAACAAAGTGGTCGCTGATGTCCCGGCCCTGGTTCTGGCGAAAGTGGAGACCTTCAACCCCGGACACTCGATCAAAGACAGGATGGCTTTGAAAATGATCGAAGACGCCGAAGCCAGCGGTGCCCTTCAACCCGGTGGAACCATCATTGAGTGTACGTCCGGGAATACCGGCATGGGGATTGCAATTGCCGCCGCTGTGAAGGGCTATAAATGCATCTTCACCACGAATGACAAACAGTCCAGGGAGAAGATCGATATGCTCAAAGCGCTGGGGGCAGAAGTCATTGTCTGCCCTACGAATGTAGAACCTACGGACGCGCGGTCCTATTATTCCGTCGCCGATCGCCTCAGCAAACAACTCCCCAACTCCTACTGGTGCAATCAATACGACAATCTCTCTAATACCCAGGCGCATTACGAGACAACAGGTCCTGAGATCTGGGATCAAACGGATGGCAAAGTGACGCACCTGGTTGTCGGTGTCGGTACAGGCGGCACTATCTCCGGTGTGGCGAAATATCTCAAAGAGCGGAATCCAAATGTACAAGTCTGGGGTATTGACACCTACGGCTCGGTGTTTAAGAAATACAAAGAGACCGGCATTTTCGATCCAAAAGAAATTTATCCTTACATCACCGAAGGGATCGGAGAGGATATTCTCCCGAAAAATGTCGACTTCGATCTGATCGATCACTTTGAAAAAGTGACGGACAAAGACGGGGCTCAGGCAGCGCGCCGGATGGCTCGTGAAGAAGGGCTGCTCCTCGGCTACTCCGCGGGTTCCGCATTGGCCGGGCTGCTGCAGATGAAAGAGAAGCTCACAAAAGACGATGTTGTCGTGATCATCTTTCATGATCATGGCAGCCGGTATGTGGGAAAGATCTATAATGACGACTGGATGCGTCAACGCGGATTTCTCGAGAAGGAGCAGCTTGTGCGCGATATTCTTCAATATATGCGTAGCCAGGAACTGCTGACAGTGGAGCAGGATACACCGGTGCGCGCAGTCTTTGAATTGATGCGTGATCGCGATATCTCACAGATACCTGTGGCCGAAAACGGTGGTTTTGTCGGGAGTGTTACAGAAACACAGGTGTTGTCATTCCTGCTGGAAAATCCGATGCGCCATGGTGAATCGCAAATCGGAGCGATCATGGGCCCACCATTTCCGGAGGTCGATGAAGATATTCCCATCACCCGGCTCAATCAATATATCACGCGCAAAGTGCCTGCGGTGATTTCCAGGGATCGCACGGGCAGGGCGTTCATTATCACAAATTACGACATCCTGAAAATGCTTCAATAGTGTATTATTCCTCATTCGTAATTGCTCATTCGTAATCGAATTACAATGTTTCGCATTCTTTTTTCCGGATGTATGATAATGATGATCAGCGCCGGCATCCAGGCGCAGGACAGATATTTTACACAGTTCTACGCGGCGCCACTCGATGTGAATCCCGCCCTGACGGGTGCGATCGACGGATCGTATCGTGTCTCTCTCATTTACCATGATCAATGGCGCGGGATCCTTGAAAATCCTTACCAGACATACGGAGCTTTCGGGGACTTGAGGTTTGCAATGGGCAGAAAGTCTGACGATTACGCCGGTGCCGGAATTGAAGTCGTCTCGGATCGCAATGGTGTCTTCAATTTCAATACAAACCAGATCACCCTCTCGGCAGCCTATCATAAATTTCTCGATGCACAGACAGCGCAATATCTGTCGGCCGGCTTCTATCTCGGCATCGTCCAGCACAGCTTAAATTATGAAGACCTGGTCTTCGACGATCAGTTCAATGGCCTGGACCAGTTCAGTTATGCGACACGTGAAGACCTTCCTGAAAACAACTTCGCACATGCTGATTTTGGTCTCGGTATCAACTATGCCTTAGATGCCTCCGACAATCTTGGCGTTTCCGGGGGATTGGCCGTGGCACATATTCTGTCTCCTTCTGTTTCTTTTTTCAGGCGCACAGATGGCGGGGAGAAGTCACCGGATGTCAAACTCCTGCCCAAACTGACTGCCTATGCGAATCTCGATATTGGGTTAAACTCATCAGTGCGGTTGTTGCCGCGCTTTGCATATTTTTCACAAGGCAAGGCCACGATGTTGCATGCCGGATCAACGGTGCGGTTCATTATGAGCAAATACAATAGCAATGCTCTGCATCTCGGCGCCGGGGTAAGATTCGCGAAAGAACTTGAGCAGTTGAAGCCTTCATCCCTGATGGCGCTGACAGGGATCGAGCTGGGAAATTTTCTCCTGGGTTTCAGTTATGAATACAGTATCGATGATCTCTCATCGGACAGATTGGGGCAGGGTATCCTGGAATTTAGTCTCACTTTCATTGGAGACTATGAGAATGCTAATTCGTTTTGCCCTACGTTTTAAGTCCGTTCCGGAATCGGGCAGGGCACTGTTTCCACGACTTCAAGCCCAAAACCCAGCAAGCCTACGAGTGGACGGGGGTGATTGGTGATGAGCCGGATTTTACCCACTCCAAGGGCGTTGAGGATTTGTTAGCCGATGCCAATATTGCGTTGCACGGTGCTTGTCTCAGAGCCATCCTTTCCCGATTGAAAGGCGCTGAGTCTCTTGAGGATCTCTTGTGGATGTTCACTATGACGGAGATATACGAGTACGCCTTTACCTTCTCTAGCGATCATCTCCAGGGATTGTGCCAGTTGGGTTCCATAATCCTCGAAGAGGATGCCAAGCACATCTCCCGTCTCGGTAGTCGAATGAACACGGACCAGTGTCGGTGATTTATCCAGATTACCCTTGATAAAGGCAAGGTGGATATCATTCGTTGTGACCTGAGAAAACGGCACTACCGTGAAGGGGCCATACGGTGTCTCGAGGACCATTGAGTCGAGCTGTTCTACGATCCTCTCACGTGACATCCGGTAGGCAATAAGGTCGCGGATAGAGATGATCTTCAATTGATGGTGGCGTGCAATTTCGAGGAGTTGTGGAAGGCGCGCCATGGTGCCGTCGGGACTGAGGATCTCTACGAGTACACCGGCAGGATCAAACCCGGCCATACGGGCCAGATCGATTGCAGCCTCTGTGTGGCCGCTGCGCCTCAAGACTCCTCCCGCCCTGGCCCGCAGAGGGAAGATATGTCCCGGACGCGCGAAGTCCTTTGCAGTAATTCCGGGGTCCGTAAGTGCCTTGATCCCCCTGGCCCGGTCATACGCGGAAATCCCGGTAGTGCAACCATGGCCTATCAGATCCACGGATACGGTAAACGCTGTCTGATGCAGGGCCGTATTATCATCTACCATCATGGGGAGATTGAGATCATTTGCCCTGTGCTCGTCAATTGGAGCACAAATCAGTCCCCTGCCGTGAGTCGCCATAAAATTGATGATCTCCGGTGTCACACATTCCGCTGCGCAGATAAAATCTCCTTCGTTTTCCCGGTCTTCGTCATCGACGACAACGACAATTTTTCCAAGCCGGATATCCTCTACAGCATCTTCGACACTGTCTAAGACTGCAGTTTGTTGTTGCGTCTGTGATGCCGTCATACCTCTAGTGTTTCGGATGCGCGATATGCCATGCGTTGTGTCAACAACCTTTCCAGCGCTTTGTTCTGCACATCCCAATCGAAGCGTTCCACAACAAACGCGCGGGCTTTACCGGAGAGTGCCTGCGCCTCAGCGGGATGATCCAACAGCCGGCATATTTCAATAGAAAAGCGATTGCTGTCACCCGCCAAAACGATCGCGCCGTGTTCGGCAGCACCAATGGCTTTATCCACCAAATCTGTGGTGATGCACGGCACACCCATGGCCATCGCTTCAAGAATTTTGTTTTGTTGCCCCATACCGCTGAACATCGGAGCAACGAAGACCTTCGATGTTGCATAAAACGGCCGTACATCCTCTACCCATCCTGTGACCGTCACCCGTGAAGACCGGAGCCGCAGGACTCTGCGGTGCGGTCTGGCTCCTGCAAGGCACACCCTGGCACCTGGATACTTTTGCCAAACCTTGGGCATGATTCGCCGGACCAGGTACTCCGTCGCTTCAATATTGGGCAGATACCCCATGTTCCCTACAAACAGTACGGCGTATTTCTGCTGAACATCTCTGTCAGGAGAGAAATAGTCGAGATCGACGCCATTGGACAAGACGGTGACATTCCCCTGATATGGCAATGGCAATCTGTCCCTGTCCTGCATCGAAATGATCGTGTGGTGATCAAAATCCGCATAGACCTCGCGTTCATACTGCCGCAACCGTTTTGACTCCAGCAGATAAAACGGGCGGAGCAGCCATGATGCTGACGCGATGCGCTGTGCTGCGCCGACGGAAAATACGTCCATGTAGTCAAGGGTCTTGGGAAGTGGGAGTGCCCGGACGTATTCACTGGTCCGGATGAGCTGTGCGAGAATATGCTGCGGTGCAAAGCGCACAAGGTCCCGTTGCATTTTCCGTTTCTGCCCGGCGTCCAGGAAAAATGCAACCTGTGCAGGCAGAGCATTCAACCATCCCGAGATCAGGTTATAGGCCAGGCGCATGGGTGTGATACGGTACACATGTACACCTGCACACAATGCTTCAATCGCGTGAATATGTTCTTCAGGTACTGCATGATGTGTGAGGGCAAAAACATGCACTTCATGACGTGTCCCAAGCCAGCGAAGGTGATGATACGCACGGAGCTTATCACCCTTTTCTACCGGAAATGGAAAGCGCGATGTGATGAATGCGATTTTCATACACTATGATCCTGCCGCAAGGTCTGAATTTTAACGGGTTCTTGTGTCACGCCTGGCTGATACCAGGGATACCACACTCAATGCGCATGTTCGCCGACGACGAGATCCTGATAAATCCCATAGAGACGTGCGGTGATCGAACGATTATTGAAGTGCTCTTTTACAAATGTACAGGCGTTCTCACCAATGTATCTCATCGCCTCGGGCTGCTGCAGGCAATAGTCCACCGCCCGGACGAACTCCTCAGTGCTGTCCGCAACCAGGATCTCCTCCTTGTCCTTCGCCTCAATACCTTCTTTGCCCAGTGAAGTGGAGATCACCACCTTGCCCAGCGCCAGTCCTTCGAGGATTTTTACCCGCATCCCGCTTCCAGAGAATAACGGCACAACCATAATATCGTAGCGGCTGATAAATTCCGATGCATCGGGCACTTCGCCATGAATCACGACATTCCTGATAGAAGTGTTGAATAGCGCCGATGGCGTATTCCGCCCTGCCACATGGAGTGTTACCTGTGGATGTTTCTGAGACAGTACAGGCCACACTTTGTGCGAAAAACCAGCTTAATCCCTCTCTGTTTGGCATCCAGTCCAGCGAGCCGATAAAACAGAGTGAGAGAGGATGTTTCAGGGGCTTTGACGGAGGTCTTACAACATACTGCCCGGTCTCCAGACCAATTGGTGAAGCTATTGCCCCGTTTTTATACCCCAGGGTTTTGAACTTGCGCAGATCTCTGTCCGTCAGTGCGAGCAGGAAATCATAGTCATTCAGACTTCCCACTTCATAATTCTTCAGCTTCCTGGCAAGATGGGTGAGATACCATTTCTTGGGAAGGAATCGCGTGTTTTGCGAAATACGCTCCCAGATCTCATGCTCTACATTATGCGCGCGCATGACGACATGTGCATCACTGTATCGCTTGATGGTAGAGACATAAGGTGCCAGGTATAATGTCTCCAGCTGAATAATATCATACGTATTCCGCTGTAACAACTGGACGAGCTTATCGCGAAACGGGGCGCTCACAAAACGCTCCACATGATATGATGAGACGGAGAACAGATTCAGGAAGGCATCCACCGCATTGATACTATTGTCCAGAGGGGTACAATGAATTGACTCGTAATGATCGAAATCATCGGGTAATTTCGAAGGATCCGTATAATGCTTGGTGGTGTTCATGCAAAGCAGCGTAATCTCACAGCCCAGATCACGAAGAGCCTTGCTCAGATAAGTGACAGCGATAGACTCGCCATCTTTCAGAGGATACGGAAACTTTTTACAGAGCTGTAAAATTCTCATAAATGCTATTCAAGTGCTATGCAACCACACCTTGGGGCAACGAGTCCCAAAATTACCCTTTTTCGGACATGTTTAGATGCGATGAAAGAAGCGGCAAATACAGCGCCGCAGATCGAAGTCATGAGTGCTCCCCTTGTCGGTGTTCATGATAAAACAACGAGATTCGTGCTTTATTTTGGGTTTACCCTGCAATTCATGAAAAGTTTTGGTAAGGTAATTGTCAAAGCACCCGATGGGATGTTTAACATGACGAAAAGAGATCAACATTGAGCATTCTTCTCCACAAGAAATCTGCACAAAAGTTTTGGGCCCCTCCATGTCCTCAAGGGCGTCGACCTCGATGTTGTGGCAGGAGAAATTGTCACGATTGTCGGCAAGTCCGGTGCAGGCAAGAGTACGCTGCTCCATATCCTGGGCACCCTTGACAAGGCGGACACCGGGACAGTCGTCATCGCGGAACGGGATATCAATAGGCTCAATGAACGTGAGTTGGCGCGCTTCCGCAATGACACCATCGGGTTTATCTTTCAGTTTCACCATTTGCTTCCCGAATTCACCGCACTCGAAAATGTCTGTATCCCTGCGTTCATCCAGGGCAAGACACGGCAACGGGCTACCACCAGGGCACGGGAGTTGTTGGACTATATGGGACTTACAGACAGGCTGGACCATAAACCCGGTGCCTTGTCTGGGGGAGAGCAACAACGGGTTGCGGTGGCGCGTGCGCTGATGAATGCTCCTGCCATCATCTTCGCCGACGAGCCTACCGGCAATTTGGATTCTGAGACTTCTCTGGACATTCACCGCTTGTTTCTGAAGTTGCGTGAAGATTTCAGGCAGACATTTATCATTGTGTCACATAACCGGGATCTGGCTACGCTGAGCGATCGTACCCTCGTCATGCAGGATGGCAGGTTTTTGGAGGGCAATGAGTGAAGTCCTTGAGTATCAGATACGTTCGCGATTCTTCTTGAATAGAAGCACCAGCCCGGGTCCAATTACCAGATGAAAGGGATGATCAGGGCAACGAATATTGCGCACTTTCGACCTAAAGAATTGACAGTCAGATACGTTCGCGATTCTTCTTGAATAGACCAGCCCGGGTCCAATTGTCAGATGAAAGGGAGATCAGGGCAACGAATATTGCGCACCTCGACCTAAAGAATTGACAGTCAGATACGTTCGCGATTCTTCTTGAATAGAAGCACCAGCCCGGATCCAATTACCAGATGAAAGGGATGATCAGGGCAACGAATATTGCGCACTTTCGACCTAAAGAATTGACAGTCAGATACGTTCGCGATTCTTCTTGAATAGAGGCACCCCCAGGATCCAATTACCAGATGAAAGGGATGATCAGGGCAACGAATATTGCGCACTTTCGACCTAAAGAATTGACAGTCAGATACGTTCGCGATTCTTCTTGAATAGACCAGCCCGTCCTCCTCAGTTTCCATATCTGAAGCAGGACTCCGAAGCTCTAATTATTGCTGAAATGTATCACAATCACCCTGCAGAGCATCTGTTCAGCTATTTTTGCCGAAACTGTTTTCGCCATTTTGGCAATCAGAGAACCAAAACTCCGTTAACAACAATGATGCGACTATTAATCATGCTGGGTTGTATCGCCGGCATCATCGCCTGCCAAAGCAACGGCCCGGGAGTCCATACCTCAAACAAGGACAATATCAAAAGTGAGATCGACACCTTAAAGAGCCAGGTGATCGCGGTCCATGATGCGGTCATGCCGAAGATGGGAGACGTGGCACGAATCACCGCTGCACTCGATTCGCAATTGACCAACGCGACGCTGGATACGATGACGGTACACCAAATCCGAATGGCCATCGATAATCTGGAAACGAGCGACAGCCTCATGTGGGACTGGATGCATCACTATTCCGACGAGATGATGCATTTTGAAAGACCCGGAGCAACACCCGGAGACAGCCTCAAGACTTTTCTGGAGGGGCAATTGCCGCGCGTGAGTGAAGTTAAGGCGAAGACACTCAAAGCGATCAAAGAGGGAGATGCGCTGTTGGAAAAACTTGGACATGGACATTCGCAATAGTATTCTGTTAGTAACCCTGGCAGCCCTGACATTTTTGGGTTGCGCCAAATCCAAAATTCAACATCCACTCCCGATCCTTGGCAATTACGAAGTCAGAGGAGGCGATACCATTTATCACCGTATCCCGGACTTTTCCTTTGTGGACCAGGACAGCACAGTCATTACAAACAAGACGTTTGCGGGCAAAGTATACGTCGCGGACTTTTTCTTTACGTCATGTCCCTCCATTTGTCCTAAAGTGAAAAAAGAAGAGCTGCGGATGTATGGCAAATACAAATCCGATCCTCGAATTGAATTTCTTTCGCATTCCATTGATACAAAAAGGGATACTGTAGGCCGGCTAAAGATGTATGCTTCCAACCTGGGGGTGAACTCCGCTTTCTGGCACTTTGTGACAGGAAAGAAAGAAGACATCTTCAAGATCGCCAATGACTATTTCGTCAGCGCCCTCGAAGACCCTGGTGCACCCGGAGGCTTTGACCACAGCGGGCGGCTGATCCTGGTAGATAAAGACAGACATATCCGCGCCTTCTGCAACGGGACAGTTCCCGAGGAGGTGGATGCATTTATGGACCAAATAGATCAGTTGCTTGCGACGGAATATTTCAGCTCCTGGCTGGTGTCCTCTTGTTGTGCTATGGATGCAGGCACCCTTATACACAAGGTGAACAGGTGTACACCACTTATTGTGTCAACTGTCATATTGAAGATGGCACTGGTCTTGCCCAACTCATCCCTCCCCTCGCCCACTCTGATTTCCTCATTCGACATCGCGACCAGGTGCCCTGTGTGATCAGGTACGGCAGCAGCGGCGGCGTCACAGTCAATGACCACACCTTTAGTGAGCCAATGCCGGCCTTCAACAATCTCAACGAAGTAGACATGAGCAACCTGATCAATTACATCAACACCTCATGGGGAAACCGCGGACATGAAACCTCCCCTTCCGAGATCAAAGCATACCTGGAGAAATGTCCACAGCACTAAGGCGAAATCTGGAATTTGAGAAGTACCTGCCGTAAAATGCTGCTGAATGACCCCAGGACGACACCACTGAGCAGTAGTCAACTCAGTTTGGTCGTTGAAAAGTCAGTATTTTGCCCCTTTGTGCCACGAATGACGAATATGCAACGCAAAGTCTTCCTCCTGTTCAGCCTTGTCCTTACAGCCTTTCTTTCGAACTCCTCGATGGCTCAATGCGTCGTGATCAGTCCCGATGCTGACAGTGTGGTCGGTTGTCCCGGAGGATCCCTGATGCTGGCGGTGTCAGGTGGATCTGATTATCACTGGTCTCCTGCCGCAGATTTCAACAACCCGGCTGCCGACTCGGTGACCCTGACGCCTTCCATGAGCCAGTGGTATTATGTATCAGGCACCGTTGGCGATACTACTTGCACTGATAGTATTTACGTGCTGATCCCCACATTCAGTATTGCTGTTTCGACCACCGACACCATCTGCCCTCTCGATGTGGTCACTGTCTCTTACGCCGCAAATACTTCTATTGGCTCGCTCTCCTGGAACACGACCGCCGGCGTCCAAGATAGTTTGAATACCAGCGGTACGGATATCATGCCCAGACTCACCGACGAGTATGTCGTCACCGCCTACTTTGGCGATTGCATGGTCTCCGATTCGTTTATGATTCATGTCAAACCCTTTCGGTTTGAGGCTCTTCAGGATGATACCATTTATCTCTGCCTTGGGGATTCCGGGGTGATCAGTCATTTTTTATCCCCGACGGGTGGTAATGTCATCTGGTCTCCGCTGGACTCAACGATCAGGCTGGAGTCTCCTGTTACGGCGATTGTCAAACCCACGGTCTCAGCGACCTACATGGCGACCACGTCTTTTGAAAATTGTGTACTCTCGACAACGACATTTGTCCGTGCGGATTCATTGCCGGATTCACTGCTGACGGTGATCCCCCTGAAAGATCCCTATTGTGCCGGTGAGATGGTGACCGTATTTGCGGAGCATGCCGATACAATGAAATATCCGGACATCATGTTTCAATGGCAGGCTGGTGGTGGCGCTCAGATACTGGACTCTGCAAATACCGGGAATGTCGTCGTCCAATTGCAGGATACAGTGACTTTGATGCGCTATATGACGAACCACGCATGTAGGGATTCGAGTCAGGTAACCCTTAATGTCATCCCACCTGATCTGCCACTAAGTGTGATGGACACGACATTGTGTCCTGGGGATATGTTTATAGTGCAGATTCTTGACCCGAATGTTTCAGGTATCATGTGGATGCCTGCGGATGGGCTGAGTTGTACTTCTTGTTTCAGCCCCAAAGTTACTGTGCAGGCAATTCCAGAGACATATATGGTGACCGCCAAGAAACACAACTGCACTGTAGGCGGAATGCTGTCTACTACGCCATTTCCACCCGATCCGGCACAACTTTCATTAGGCGGCGATCCCCCATACGGTGTTGGTGAATCTCCTCCTATCACAATTATTACAGTGGGTGCTGACACCACGATTTTTCATTGGACAGTCAATAACATGGAACTCAATGGTACTGCAGCCACAAACAATGTCCCGCTGGATAAGGACCAGAATGTACTTCATATTGAATGGCTAAATTCTCACAACTGCGAGCAGGTACTGGATACGATTATTATGACCATACCTCCAAACGTGAAGATCCCAAATGCGTTTACCCCGAACCGCCAGTTGAACTTCTCATTTCAAAGTGCAAATCGATGGCGGTGAAGCTGAACTTGTCGAGATGCTGGTATTCAATCGATGGGGGCAGGTCGTCTACAAAGGATCCAGCGATGAAGGCTGGGATGGACGCTATAATGGCAAGCCTGCTCCGCCAGAGGTCTATACCTACCTCGTAAAACTGCGCAATCCGCACAACGGACGCATCTCTCAGATGAAAGGAGATGTCACCCTGATCCGCTAGCGGTCTCGTGAAAATTTGTACCCGTGAGTTGTTCCTTAGGCTCGTGAAAGGCATTCTGCATCTGAGTGCTGACGAAAATTAGGCTGGAGCCTGACATCAATCATCAATTGCAAGGCGGCATTTATTCAACCTTTGAAAAAGGTTGGGAAAATGTATTTCCCTGAAGAAGTGAGTTGGAGTAATCGTTTGTTCACTTAAAACACAACTCCGATGTCAGACATTGACACTAAAAGCAAAGCCCGCCGCAAGTTTATCAAAGCCGGAATCGTCGTCGGAGCGTTGACCGCCACCGCCACGGCTGCTGCGCGGTTTCGCCAGGAAGGTGTGGAGGAGACCGGGAAGAAAGTCAAGCTGCTTTCGCCGGAAGGGGAAATGGTAGAGGTGGATTCTGCCCACATCAGGCCGGTACCAGACTTGCATCCCCATACTGAAAATATCCGCGAGGGTATACCCGGACGGAAATTCGTGATGGTGATCGACCTGTCCCGCTGCAAAAATCAGCGGAAATGTCACGATGCCTGCCAGAAGATCCATTATCTCCCGCCGGATAAGAACTGGCTGAAGGTGCTGAAAATGCAGAATAACGAGGATTCATCACCATACTGGCAACCGACAAATTGTTTTCACTGCGACAAGCCCCCGTGTGTCAAAGTCTGCCCTGTCAATGCCACATTTAAAAGAAGCGATGGGATTGTTTTTATTGATACCGAGCGTTGCATCGGCTGCCGGTTTTGCATGGTTGCCTGTCCGTATGGTGCGCGTTCCTTCAACTGGAGTAAACCCGAAATCGCTGAGGAAATCTACGAACAACATCACCACTCACCGGAGTCTATCATCCCGAGAAAAGGGACAGTGTCCAAATGTGACTTTTGTCCCGACATGGCACGAAAGGGAGAATTGCCACACTGCGTGTCGGCATGCCCGAACGGGACATATTATTTCGGCGATGAGAATGAAGATGCAGTTTCGAACGGGGCTGAAACCGTTCGCCTGAGTGAGCTACTCAGAGACAGGGCCGCATACCGTTATATGGAAGATCTCGGGCTGGAGCCCAGGGTCTATTATCTCCCACCGGTAAACCGTCTCTTCCCATTCAAAGATGATGCATATTCTAAAAACTACAGACTGAGATGATGCACTTGACAGAAAGCCGGTATACGCCGAAAATGGAGAATGATCTGAAATCCCTGAGCAGGGATCTTCTCCCAAGGCCGTTTGGCACAGTAGGAAAACTGTGGACAGCACTCTTGCTGATCAGCAGCTTTGTCAGCCTGTTTTTTTACATCCAACAATTGCAACAAGGACTGGTCATCACCGACTTGAGAGACTTCACTCCGTGGGGAATTTATATTTCCAATTTTGTCTTCTTCGTGGCGATCAGCCTGGTGGGTTCCCTCATTAGTGCCATTCTCAAATTATCCGGCGCGAAATGGCGCACGCCGATGACCCGCATCGCTGAAATTATTGCAGTCGCCGCGATCATTTTTGCCGCCATCGCTATTATCTTGGATATGGGCCGCCCGGACCGTTTTCTGCATCTGTTTATGTATGGAAGGATTCAGTCGCCGATCATCTGGGACGTGATTGTGATTTCGACGTATCTGATCATTAGTATTCTCCTACTGTATATCCCCATGATCCCCGACCTCGCGTACATGCGCGACAAATTTCCGGAGGTTCCAAAGTGGCAACACAATTTGTATAAAAGATTGGCGATCAATTGGAAAAATACGCCTGAACAAAAAGAAAAACTGAACCGCGCAGTTCAGGTCCTTGCAGTAGTGATCATACCAATTGCCTTCGGTATTCACACTGTCACGTCATGGCTTTTCGCAACAACGCTGCGTCCCGGTTGGGACAGTACCAACTTCGGCCCATATTTCGTCTCCGGGGCGTTCATGGTCGGCGCCGCCGGGGTGATCTGCGGGATGACGGTATTCCGGAAATTCCTGAATATGAAAAGCTATTTCACTGACGGACATTTCGACAAAATGGGAAAGTTGCTCGTAGTATTATCACTGGTGTATCTCTACTTCAATATCAACGAGTATTTCGTTCCCGCATATAAACTCAAGGGCATTGAAAGTGCACATCTCCAGGAGTTATTTGTGGGACAATATGCACCGATGTTCTGGTCTGTACAGATTCTCGGGATGATGGTACCGATTATCGTGCTGTTGTTCAAAAAAGGCAGGAAACCTGTCCCGATGTTTATTATCTCGGTTTTAGTTGTGCTGGGGGCATGGTTCAAACGTTTTCTGATTGTTGTTCCTACCCTCAATCACCCATACATTCCCATTCAACGGGTACCAGAAGACTGGATGCATTATCTCCCGACGTTCAAAGAATGGTATATCACTCTTGGGACGGTCACCGGGGCACTATTGATCATTACGTTTTTCGTCAGATTGTTTCCTGTGGTGCCCATCCTCGAAACAGCAGAAGACAGGGAACGGGAAAAATCAGAGGAAGGCCAATAAAGCAGTACTGATGTCAAATGACAAAAAAATGAGGAGCCATAACATACATCTGGGAGCCGGGAGATTGTTGATACTATTCCTGTTATTTAATAATTGGGCGCTCACGGCGCAGACCCCGTCGAACACGACTCCAGAAAAACAGACTGCCAGAATGTCTCTGGCGTTCTTTAATATCAATAATGAGACCCGGCGGCTGGTCGCAACCGTCAAGACAAGAGTGCAGGGGTACTACGAGAATGTCAAAGGAGTGACGATCCATTTTTATCAAGATGCCGAATCCCCGGAAAACCTAATCGGTGATGCGGTGACAAACGACAAAGGCATTGCGACCATAGACCTTCCGGAAAAAAGAGAGACACCATTGTGGACGACGTATGTCGCTACCTTGAAAGACGCACTGCCCTATGCCGATGCTGATCGTGACGTTACTATAAAGAAAGCTGTAATGGAGTTGACCACCGAAGAAAAGGATTCGGTGAAAACTGTAAAAGTATTTGTGGGTTCTCCGGATTCCACGGGAAATATTATTCCTGCAGAAGGTGTTACGGTCGGTATCTTCGTCAGGAGATTGTTTGGACTTCTTCCCATTACAAAAGACTTTACGGCGACGGATGCAGAAGGCAATCTTGTTATTGCATTTCCTCCCGGAATCCCCGGCGACGAAAACGGAAACCTGACGATCGTTGCACAGGTGAATGACCATGATGATTTTGGTAACCTTGAAGCCAGTAAGCAACTGCGATGGGGAGAAGCAACTGTCTTCGACAGATCCGCACAACTGAAAGAACTTTGGTTGTCCTCCGCCAACACCTCCAGGGTGATCCTGACGCTGACGACGCTCATGCTCATAGGTGTCCTTGGGGTTGTACTGTTCATTATCCAGCAACTTTCGAGAATCAGCAAGCTTGGCCTAAGATAGGCTGATCACCCACTTGCCAATTACCGGCTCAGCGGCGTAAAGAGTGCAAGTAGAGAGGATTCTTCCTTTTGCCAGCAGTACAAGTTTCGGGCATACCTGCAGGCATCGATCATCATTTCGAGTTGTCCCGGCTCCGAGGTCATCTCTCTGACGGTCTCTGCAATCATCTCGGGCGACAGCTTCTCGATGCACACGCCTACCGCATGAGCGTTGACAAGTGCACTGTATTCGGGGAAATCCATATTCAATGATGGCACCCCGGCATGCATGTAATCAAAAAATTTATTGGCGAGGGAATGATAATAACTTTTACTGCGTGCCTCCAGGGCGTTCAACCCGACCATGGCTGAGGCAATTTCCGCATGGAGCTGATGCGGAGGTACCCATCCGGTAAATGTGATGCGCGACGAGATGTCCGGGAGGTCAGCCAGTTCCCGCAGCTGCCGGGACAGATCTCCCTCCCCGATCAGCTTCAATGTGAAATCCGGCAAAAGCCGCATTGCTGTAATTGCCACTTCCAGTCCCCTGCCTTCATTGAGCGCTCCGATGTAGACCAGTTCTTTCCTGCGCTCCGCAGCAGGTAGTATGAGATCATTTCTCAGGATGGGTAAATTCCGGATCACGCTGAAAGAAGCATGGTAGTCATGCCCAAGCACGGCTGCAAGAGATTCGCCCACCGTGAAGCGCAGATCAAACCCCGGAATACATCGCTGACCGATCGCATGCCAGATCGCTTTCACTGTTTTTCGGCGCTCGACTTCCGGTACTTCGGCAAAATGTTCATGTGCATCGAAGACTGTATGACGCCGGCGTAGCCATGCAGCACCTCGCACCGCCAGAGCCGTATCGAGGTCACAAGCGCCGAAGATGTCCGCGCGTTGGACCAGCAGGTAGAAGAACAACCGGATATTATATTCTGCATAAAAGAAAGGCCCGGCAGTAAAGAAACAATGCAACCGCTTTTGTTGGTACGGCTTGTTCACCAGGGCTGCCGAACGCCTCCTTCTCCTTCCGACCAGCCGGACTTCGTATCCCGCAGATTGCAATGTCGCGCAAATGCGATGCATCCGACGATCGTAGGTGAGATCATTAGTGACAGCAAAGACAATCCTCTTCATGACACAGGTCTGTTCTGCAGTCGTACCAGATCGCCATCCAGAGCGATCAACTCGTCAGCTTCCAGAACCTCCAGCAATGACCGGACTTCGGTCTGCAGGGTTGCGGAAAATCCACCGACCAGGTCTTTCAGGGCAATGCCGTTACCAGGGATGCGCAACAGCACGGACTCATATGAGACCCCCTTCTTCAGGCTCCGGCAGATATCGCAGTTGCCACAAGGCTCTGATGTCGACTCCCCGAAATATTCGAGCAGATATTGTTCACGGCATTCCGTTCTACCGATATAGTCTACCACTGACTGTGCTCTGTGCAATGCCTGCTCCCGCAGAAACAAAAGCAGCCTGGTGTCAAACGTCAGGTTGCGGTCTTCTACGCGCTCCCTCAGAAATGTGATGTGCGGCAGATCATCGGCGGGGACGTATGCAACGATGACGTCGCGCACGAGCTGATGCAGCAGCGCGGCGACCTCTTTTTCTTTGAGCCCCATCAGCTTCGCAATATCTGCTTCCCTGAT
Organism: uncultured Bacteroidota bacterium; assembly: GCA_963746925.1. GTDB lineage: Bacteria > Bacteroidota > Bacteroidia > Chitinophagales > Saprospiraceae > DATDQA01. Next base: position 172,979 of record CAVVDK010000013.1, on the reverse strand, counting down.
GCGCACGGGATCCAGGAATAACCCTTCATAGTTCCGCAGTAAGGTCCGCAGTAACTCTCCATGTTCCGGATGTTCTTCCTGATAGGTACTGAGGGTATCTCTGTCAGCCTGGATCATGACCATCGAAGGATGCGAGACGGCATTGCTCATCTGGATCCATCCTTCGCGTTCCAACGCCTCGAGACAGTGGTATGTGTGGACGGCATCGAGCTGATATTTGTCCAGAAATCTGCGGAATTCCAGCGGGTACATGTCTCCCAGGCCGGCGCCCACGGGTATCTGGTAGTAACCACAGAGGGCGCGATAGACGCGGACGAGATCGGAGACCTCGGGAAAGGCCCTGGCGCAGCGTTCCATCAGTTGCGGGATGTCGGACTGATCATATAAGAGGACGCAAAAGGCTTGCCGGCCGTCGCGTCCGGCCCTGCCTGCCTCCTGGTAATATTCTTCAAGACTTCCCGGCAGATCGTAATGAATGACAGTACGGACGTCGGGTTTGTCGATACCCATGCCAAATGCCGTCGTGCAAACGACCACGGGCGTGATTCCTTCGAGCCAGCGTTCCTGTACTTTATTGCGTTTCGCAGAAGGCAGGCCTGCGTGATAGGCTTCGCAGCGCATACCCTGCTTTCCGATGAATTTGGCAAGTTGAGACGCCTTGGACCTGCTGCGTGTATAGACCAGCTTGGACCCCGGAAGACGAGCCAGAATGTCAAGCATTCTCTGCCATTTATCTTCCCGTGGGTATACAAGGTAACTCAGGTTCGGTCGGCGAAAGCTCCCCTTTTCAATGGCGGGATCCCGCATCTCCAGGGCAGTGATGATATCCTCCTGAACGGCCAGGGTCGCCGATGCTGTCAAGGCGAGAACGGGTGTCTCAGGATGCCATTCGCGGAGTTGTACGAGATCGCGATAGGCAGGTCTGAAGTCATGACCCCATTGCGAAATACAGTGCGCTTCGTCAGTGGCGATGAGGCTGATATGCATCTTCTTCAGACGTGCCTCAGCATAACCCGTCGTCAGCCGCTCCGGTGACATGTAGAGCAACTTCACGTTTCCATAAATGCAGTTGTCGAGGATCCGGTCTATTTCTGCGATGTGCATTCCGGAGTAGATAGCCTCGGCTTCAATCCCCCGCTCTTTCAATCCCTGCACCTGATCACGCATGAGGGCGATGAGCGGTGAGATGACAAGGCAAACACCTTCCATCAGGATCGCCGGTACCTGGTAACACAAGGATTTTCCCCCGCCCGTTGGCAAGAGGGCGAGACAATCTCTGCCATTCAGCACGTGCGCGATAATCTCACGCTGCAAAGGGCGGAATGCAGGATAACCCCAATAGGTGCGGAGCGCAGATTCAGGGCTGGGATTGGTCGTTGTCGGTTGCGTGCTCAAAATGATCGCTGCACAAGATGCGTCAAAAACAGCATATTGGTGCTATGAGGAGTCAACGGAAATCTCTCCCAAAGGAACACTGGCGTGCGCTGAATTCCGTATCTGAGAAAGCCGGAACAATCTTTTTTAGGCCCGATTATACCAATCGAGACAAATCATCGATAGAGCATGCAACAAAAAGGCGCATTCTTGCATTAGTTTTGCCACCCATTTTACGAAAAGCAAAAATCAAGAAGCAATATCCCATGAAGAATTTGATCTTACTGGCGCTGTGCAGTTTCTCATGCACCCTGTTCGCACAGCCGGTGCCACAAGACTGGTACTTTGACGATCCCGGCACGTACAACGGCATCGGCATCAATCATCTGTATCATTATCTGGATGACCGCCAACCAAAGAAGCGCGTTGTCGTTGCCATCCTGGACTCCGGAGTTGATATCAGTCACGAAGATCTGAAAGACAACATCTGGGTGAACAAAGATGAAATCCCCGGCAACAATATCGACGATGACAAAAACGGCTATGTCGACGATGTCCACGGCTGGAATTTCCTTGGCAATCCAAATGGTCAGAATATCACGAAGGAGACGCTGGAGATCACAAGGCTCTATGCCTATTACCGGAATTACTTCAAGGACAAAGACCTCACAAAACTCTCAAAGAAAGATGCCAGGCTCTACAAGCAATACCTGGACTACCAGCAGACCGTTGAGGCAAAACGCACTGCTGCGGAAAAACAACTGGATGACATTGATCAAAACAAAGCAGTGATCCACGCTGCGCTGGATACGTTTGAGGCCTACTATCCACAGCAGGAACTCACCGAGCAATTTCTGACGACCTTTCATCCGGGAGACAATGACTTCCTGAAGATCGCCGCAGAGATCTTCACTAACGCACAGAGCTATGGGCTTGCACTTACCACCGTAGACTCTCTGCGCGCAGACATCGATTCCAGTTACAAAGAAATTGTGCAGGAAAGCAAGGACGATCTGGACTACCGCTATAATCCTGACTTCGATGCGCGTAAAATTATCGGTGACAATTACAACAATGACAAAGAATATCAATACGGCAATAATGATGTCCGCGGTGGATTCGCATTCCACGGCACGCATGTATCGGGCATCATCGGTGCTGAATGGAATGACATCGGCATCAATGGTATTGCCCGCGATGTCAGCCTGATGTCTGTGCGTGTTGTACCAAATGGCGATGAACGCGATAAAGATGTTGCAAACGCGATCCGCTATGCCGTCGACAATGGTGCAAACGTGATCAATATGAGCTTCGGAAAGGGACAGTCTTGGGACAAAGACGTCGTGGACAAAGCGGTCAAGTATGCGCGGAAGCATGATGTCCTGATGGTCCACGGCGCCGGCAATGACGCCTCAAACAACGACGAAGGCGGTAATTTCCCTAACGACACATACGAACACCATTGCTTCCTGGGGAAAAAGACGGCGGACAATTGGATAGAAGTCGGCGCGATGAGTTACACACCAGGCGACAATGCCATTGCCTCCTTTTCAAACTACGGCAGAAAACAAGTCGACCTGTTTGCACCTGGTGTGCAGATCTATTCCACCACACCGGGAAACCACTATGAATATGCCTCCGGCACGAGCATGTCTTCTCCTGTAGTCGCCGGAGTAGCAGCAATGTTGCGTTCGTATTTCCCCCAACTCAAAGCGCACGAGATCAGGGATATCCTGATGAGCTCAGTCACGCACATCGATGGAAAGGTGACGCGACCGGGAGATATGAGTAAAGTGCCGATGAGCGAGCTCTGTGTGAGTGGAGGTTATGTCAATGCCTACCAGGCATTTCGCGCTGCCGAACAATACGTCCAACATCACGGAAAAGGCGGGAGCAGCAATGGACATCAGAAGGAAGAAAAGTCCGCCAAGGACAAACGTGCTTAGGAGACGTAGCTCACCTGCTTCACGGCGTCGATGATCTTCTTCACATTGGGAAGGTATTCTTCCACGAGGGTTGGAGCATATGGCAGAGAGGTGTCCGCCGAATTGACCCGCACGACCGGCGCATCGAGGTAGTCAAAAGCGTGCTTCTGCATCATATATGTCACTTCAGATGACACTCCGGCAAACGGCCAGGACTCATCGACGACGACCATGCGGTTTGTTTTTTTCAAAGAATTGATCAGCGTTTCATAATCCATCGGGCGGATCGTACGCAGGTCGATGACCTCTGCGAAGATGCCCTCTTTTTCCAACTCTGTCGCCGCCTCTTTGACGACTTCCATCATTTTATTGAACGAGACGATGGTCACATCCGTACCCTCTTTGCGGATCGCCGCCTTGCCGATGGGCACGAGATATTCCTCTTCGGGTACCTCTCCTTTATGACCATACATGATCTCCGACTCCATCATACAGACAGGATCGTCATCGCGGATGGCAGACTTGAGCAATCCTTTAGCGTCCGCAGGATCGATGCACGAGATCACCTTGAGTCCAGGGCAGTTTGCCAGCCAGCTTCTCGAACATCTGCGAGTGTTGCTGCGCCAGTTGTCCTGCCGAACCTGAAGGTCCCCTGAAGACGATCGAGCATGTGTATTCTCCCGCGCTTTGCGACAATGTCTTGGCGGCATCATTGACGATCTGGTCGAAGGCAAGCACGGCAAAATTCCATGTCATAAATTCAATGATAGGACGCAAGCCATTCATGGCGGCGCCGACCCCGATGCCCGCGAAACCGAGTTCCGAGATCGGCGTATCGATGACGCGACGCGGTCCGAATTCATCGAGCATACCCTTGCTCACTTTATATGCTCCGTTGTATTCAGCGACCTCTTCTCCCATCAGGAATACTGTCTCATCACGGCGCATTTCTTCTGTCATCGCTTCCCGGAGGGCATCGCGCAAGGTGATCACTCGGCTCATTGCTGTATTTTTCTGAAGTTTGGTTACAAAGATACGGAAGAAATGGGCTAAGGCGGTTTTGATTCCCGATATTCAATGCAGTATTCTCAATGAGATTTCAATGGAGAATGGCGAATCAAAAAAGAACATAGATCTTATTCGTGCTTTTTTAAAAAAAATACAAAACCACCCTCCTCCCCTGTCTTTAACACACCGGGATATCGCCGTTGAAATTCATCTTCTTTGTCGGCTTTGGTAATCACATAAACGTCTTTATCCACGTCAGGAGACGTCAATAAATAATCCGCGTCCGGAGATTTTTTGTAGACTGTCTTGTCTGAGGTATTTGCGTTTATTGAAAATCCCTGCGGCGGTGGCTTCCTGAATTCCCAATACTGTGCATAACTCTTATATCCCCATGGGATGGCATAGGCGTCTTTACCCGCCAATGAAGTAAAAAAAACGGTGGCAGGGCCTTGCGTATACCGCTGGATCCTGTCAACCCAAACGTCGATACCGGCATAGACAAATGCACCGGTAAGAAAATACACGAGCACTATTTTTTTAAATAGCATGGCGGAAGGCATAAAGAGTATTGTCAATATTGCCCCAAGAATCAATAACACCGGAAGGACGTCCCACCACTGCCAGGAGACATGCATTGAAAGACTTGCACGTGCGTTGTGGTCCAACATAACCCACTGTTCAATTTGATCAGGATGGCGTCCAAAATACACAAGGGCAATTCCCCCGATGACATACAACAATCCTATACACATGAAACCAACCTTTTGCCAAATCCCAACTCTGCCATGAATATTTATCAACCGCCATACATACAAGGTCGCCAGCCAGGTCAATGGGAAATAACACAGCGAGGAATAGTGGACAATCTTGGATCGGACGATTGTAAATAAAATCAACACAACGAGTAGGAGCAGGATCATCCACAGGCGAAATTCAGATTGAGTCTTCGTTGCTGCATATTTCCGAAACAACGGCTGTATCGCAAACACCGATGCGGGAAAGCATCCCAGCAACAGTACCACCACGTGATACCCCGGAAATCCCGCATGCCCAGCGCCTGGATGAATCAATAAATTGAATTGGTATCGCACAAACTGAGAGATAAACCAAGGCCCGTTGCGTAGAGTCTCTACGCCGTACCACAGCCCGAATGTGCACACCGCAATGACAGAAAACAGGAGGAATTTTAAAATTGAAATTGGAGTCCGGAAGCGTTTTACAATCCAATATCCACCGACCACAAACAATACAATCAGGTAGGCGACCGGTCCTTTCGTGAGCACCGCAAGACCCAGCAGAATTCCGCCGGCCAGCACGCTGGAGTTTCCAAAGTATTTCGTGCCGGGTCGTAATGAACGTAGAGCCCGGACGTGCCCTTCTTCATCACTTTGCACACTTTCCATCTTTGCGTGCCCCTCCTCTTCACTTTGCGCCCTTTGCGACTTTGCGTGCCCTTCTTCTTCACTCTGCGCCCTTTGCGACTTTGCGTGCCCTTCTTCTTCACTCTGCGCCCTTTGCGACTTTGCGTGCCCTTCTTCTTCACTTTGCGCACTTTCCATCTTTGCGTGCCCTTCTTCTTCACTTTGCGCCCTTTGCGACTTTGCGTGCCCTTCTTCTTCACTCTGCGCACTTTCCATCTTTGCGTGCCCTTCTTCTTCACTTTGCGCCCTTTGCGTCTTTGCGTGCCCTTCTTCTTCACTTTGCGCACTTTCCATCTTTGCGTGCCCTTCTTCTTCACTTTGCGCCCTTTGCGTCTTTGCGTGCCCTTTCTCCTCTTCACTCTGCGCACTTTGCGTCTTTGCGTGCCCTTCTTCTTCACTCTGCGCCCTTTGCGTCTTTGCGTGCCCTTCTTCCTCTTCACTTTGCGCACTTTCCATCTTTGCGTGCCCTTCTTCTTCACTCTGCGCCCTTTGCGTCTTTGCGTGCCCTTCTTCTTCACTCTGCGCCCTTTGCGTCTTTGCGTGCCCTTCCTCTTCACTTTGCGCCCTTTGCGTCTTTGCGTGCCCTTTCTCCTCTTCACTCTGCGCACTTTGCGTCTTCACGTACCCTTCCTCTTCTCTTTGCACACTTTGCCCGCCCGGCCCCTTCGCCGTTCGGACGGGCGTCTTTGCGTGCCCCTCCCCCCCTCTTGCAATCAGAAAATACAGGCTCAGGAAAATGAATACATTGAACCACGGGTCGATGATCCCGGAGCGGAAGTACAATTGTGGCAGAACGGATCCACCATAGGCCATGACCCACAAGATCCCGAAGCGGTGGTCATAAAGCCTTCGACCAATGAGATACAGCGCACTTAAGGTAATTGCTCCGCACAATGCATTGGGAAACCTCGCCGCAAATGCACCGATCCCCCACAGATGCATCGCTCCCGCCTGCAGCCAGAAGAACAACGGCGGTTTTTCCCAAAACGGCGCAAAATCGATATAGACGCGGGTGTAGTCATGCGTCAATATCATCTCCCGCGCAGCCTCGGCAAAATTTACCTCGTCCCAGTCGAACAGCGGGATGGCGCCAAGTAAGGGTAGCAGGATCAACAACGCCAGACCAAAGATCAGCAGAGCAACCCTCCACCGGTCCGGAGAAGATGTGGGTCCATGCACAGTCATAACGGCAACAACGCTTCCAGTACAATCCCTTCAAATCGCCCCGAACTCATCACCAGGAGCACTGCGTCCTCAGGGATAGTAGAAAAATGCCGGATCCTGTCCTCAAGCAATTGTTTTGAGGTGACGACTTCTATAGAAGGATGCACAAAGGCCTCCGTGATCTGTCCTGCAGAAATGAACGGCATCTTTTTCATTTCAAGAGTCTTCGGTGAATAGAAGATCACAAGATGATCCGCGGCATCACATGTATGCTGATAGAGTGGAAGAAATTGGGCGTTCAGACTCGAATACGTGTGCAATTCAAAAAACGCCACGAGATACTTTGCTGGATAACGTTCGCGAACAGCTTCTACCGTTGCCCGTACTTTGGAGGGAGCATGGGCAAAATCGCGATATGCCGTGAGACCAACCTGGTGGAAGACACACTGCAGTCGCATTCCTGCCCCCGTAAAATCCTCCATTGCCGTAAGAAATGCAGATTCTGTGATCCCCAGTTCTGCGCAGGCCAGGGCTGCTGCAGTCATATTCTGAAGGTTGTGGCTGCCGAAAATATTGAGGGGATACGACTTACCGGCCCGGTCTGAAACCCGGATATTCCGGTCTTCATCGAGAATCGTCGATTCTTGTTTTACGCCCTCTGCGTGCCCTTCATCGAACATCGTCGATTCTTGTTTTAAACCCTCTGCGTACCCTTCATCGAGAATCGTCGATTCTTGTTTTAAACCCTCTGCGTACCTTTCATCGAGAATCGTCGATTCTTGTTTTGCATCCGCCCTCCTATCGTTCCATTCCCGGTATGGAATCGACCGCAGATGCTTTCCTGATTCCTGTACAAGTCCAGCAAGAACGGGGTCGCCGGCATACCAGATCAGGAGCTTGCCGGGGCGGAGTTGCGCAATAAACGTCCGGAAGGTATCGACGTAGCTCTCCCAGGTCGGAAAGACATTCATATGATCCCATGCGATGCCGGTAACAACAGCAATATCAGGGTCGTAATGCCAGATCTTCGGACGCAGATCAAGCGGAGAACTCAGATATTCGTCACCTTCGATGATACAGATGTCCGCATCACTGAGTTGCACATTCCTGTCAAATCCCTGGAGTGAGGCGCCAACCAGGTAGTCGAAGCGGATGCCGTTGCGCTTCAGCACATGCATGATCATTGCAGTCGTCGTGGTCTTTCCATGACTGCCCGCAACTACGATGCGTTGTTTGTCGCGACAACGTTCTGCGAAGAATTCCGGAAAAGAATAAATACGGATCCCGAGTTCCCCGGCTTTCTTGATCTCAGGATTGTCCGCCCGGGCGTGCATTCCTGCGATAATGCAGTCGAGTGAAGAGGTGATGCGCGTGGCATCCCACCCCATTGTCTCGGGCAGAAGTCGTGCTGCTTCCAGGCGCGACCGTGCAGGTTCATAGATCTCGTCATCCGAGCCTGTCACCACATCTCCGGCAGCCGCAAGATCCAGGGCCAGGTTGTGCATAATGCTGCCACCGATAGCTACGAAATGTATCCGCATGAATGTGTCCTCAATGATATCAAAGATTGTCAACGGCGAAAATGCGAAAAGACCTGTAAAACAGGGCAATAGGCAGAATCATTCTCGACGTTATGTGGATTGACAGGGCCGCGGGGATACTATAGCCAGGAAAACATACGTTAACTTTGCATTCGCCGTGAAATCCTATTTTTGCACTTTCTAAACAGAAATCAAAGCAATGAACAAATCAATTTTGCGTTTGGCGGTTGTCGCACTGATCGTGGCCGCTGCTCTGTGCTCTATGACCGCATGCAATAAAGGGTATGGCTGCCCTACGGATTTTTCACTTTCCGTTTCGAAATAAGACAGGGTTTCTGCCCGCATTTCCTTCCTTTCCCAAAAGGATTCCCCAAAACAGTTTTCTCAGGTCGTGTATGAGCACCGGATAATCGTCACAGACGATGGATCTCATACGATCCTGCATGGCGGGTCAGGAGAGGCCTATCACAGTACGCACGGAGCTATCACGGAGAGCAGGCATGTCTTTATCCACCATGGACTTGAGCACGTGTCCTCGAATCGCGTACAGGTCTCCGTCCTCGAAGTCGGGTTCGGCACAGGCCTGAATGCGCTTTTGTCTTATCTGTATGCAAGGGAACATCGCGATATTCAATTTACTTACCAGGGCATAGAGAAGTTCCCATTACAGTTGGATGTCGTTCGGGAACTAAACTATCTCAATATTCTGGAAGCTCAATCGGCTAAAGACTTTTTCTTGTGCATGCATTCCGGCGATAAATGTCGTGAGGAGAATTTTCAGTTCAGTCTCTTTGCCGGCGATCTCACTGCATTCTCATTTGTGCCGGATCAGTTTGACCTGGTGTACTTTGATGCGTTTGCGCCAAAGACACAACCCGAATTATGGGAACCCGAAATCTTTCGGAGGATCAAAGGAAGTATGAAGGCGCAGGGGGTCCTCGCGACATATTGCGCTCAGGGGCAGTTCAGGCGAACGCTGAAATCTCTGGGCTTTGAAGTCAAATCGCTCCCCGGTCCACCGGGCAAGCGGGAAATGACAGTCGGTTTTAACCAACTGTAAAGAGCCTTTAGCCGCCTTCATGTTGTTGGATGATCCTTGCCGATCCATTGCCGTGGGCTTTAACCGACTGTAAGAGTTAAATTGCCACGCAATGAAGCACTGGCCTTTGCATTGGAAGATATTGTTGGGAATGGTCCTGGGGGTAGTACTTGGTATTATCGCTACATCTACCGGGATCAAAGGTTTTGTCACAGACTGGATCAAACCCTTCGGGGTTATCTTCATCAACCTCCTGAAGCTGATTGCCATGCCGTTGATCGTCGCGTCACTGATCAAAGGCGTTTCTGACCTCAAGGATATCTCTCAATTGTCCCGGATGGGTGGTCGTACGGTTGTACTCTACCTGATCACAACTACTGTCGCCATATCGATCGGTTTGCTGATCGTCAATATAGTAGAGCCCGGCAAAAGCATTAATCCTGAAACCCGCGCGCAGTTGGAGATGAACTATGCTTCGGATGCCAGTCAAAAGATCCAGCAGGCCCAGGCGCAGCGCAATACCGGACCCTTGCAGCCGCTTGTAGACCTGGTGCCGGAAAATATTTTTAATGCTCTCGGAGCAAATGGCAATATGCTGCAGGTGATTTTCTTCGTCCTGTGTTTTGGTGTAGGCATGATTTTAATCCCGCCGGAAAAAGCAAAGCCTGTAAAAGATTTTATTGACGGCCTCAATGAAATCATTCTCAAGTTGATTGATCTGATCATGCTGGGAGCGCCCTACGGAGTATTTGCGTTGCTTGCCGCATTAGTTGTCGAATCTCCCAGTATCGATTTGTTCAAAGGGCTCCTCGCATATGCATTCTGCGTGTTGTTGGGACTTGCAATACTGATCCTCGTCTTCTATCCTCTCATGGCACGCTTGTTTGCGGGATACAGGTACAGGGAGTTTTTTCGGGGCATTCTACCGGCACAACTTGTGGCCTTTTCTACCAGTAGCAGCGCCGCAACGCTCCCCGTGACGATGGAGCGCGTGAATGAGCATATGGGAGTGGATGAAGAGGTCTCCAGCTTCGTGCTGCCGATCGGAGCGACAGTCAATATGGACGGTACGGCCTTATACCAGGGCGTCGCTGCAGTCTTTATCGCACAGGTCTTCGGGATGCACCTGACACTGGGCAATCAGCTGACGATTATCCTCACGGCCACCCTGGCATCGATCGGCTCGGCAGCAGTGCCAAGCGCGGGCATTATTATGCTGGTGATCGTGCTCGGATCTGTGGGCATTCCGGAGGCCGGACTGGCGCTGATCTTTGCGATCGACAGGCCACTGGATATGTGCAGAACCATCGCCAATGTCACAAGTGATGCAACAGTATCAGTACTGGTGGCAAAAAGCCTGGGCAAACTGGGCATTCCCAAAGTGCGCAACTGGGATGAATACTACCACAGCAAAGAAAAACAAGAACAAAACATTTCATCATAATACTGCATTACACGTCTATGCAAACAGAGAATTTATTGGGTGTCGGATCGCGTGTCAATCATCCGGCATACGGCCAGGGCGTAGTCATCAGGTTACATCAGGCAGCCTACGAGATGTGCTTTGTCTCCTATGGCATCAAACAGGTCGGCAAGGACTATGAAGACTGGGAAATTATCGAAGCCATTCCTGCCGACGAACCAATCACGTATTCAGACGCGGAGAAATCACTGATGCGGATCCTCCGCCAGTGGAGCGATGTCAGTGAAATCGTGCCCATTGGGGACCGCTGGAGTGGCGGGACATTGGTATTGAAACCGGAAGATCCGGGATTGAAAGAAAAAGAAATACCAATAGAGATATTTTTCAACAAGATCATCATGGTGCGTGACAGGTTGCGCGTCATGGAACAACGCATCAACAGCAGCAGTCTCTCCAATGAAGACAAAGTGAATCTGCAGCAATATCTCACGCGCATCTATGGCAGCCTGACCACGTTTAACATTTTATTTAAATACAAAGAACATCAGTTCAAGGGCGAATCTACCCGCGGAGAGGAACGCCATTGATGTCCTGCTTCATGAACAGAGTCAGTTTATTGCATTTCTCAAAGCGATTTCAATTCTGGATTGCGGGCGCCTGTATTTGCGTGATCGGGTCGTGCATCAGGTTTAGCAATACATTTTCGGCCATTCCTCCGGGCATCTGGAGAGGTACGCTTGAGCTCAGCCAGGATCCGGCAGAAATCGCTGAGGAGCATACCGGGGCAATATTGCCTTTCAATTTTGAAGTGCGTTACATCACCGAAGATTCTTTCGTCGTCGATATCATCAACGGGAGTGAACGCATCACCTGTGACCAGGTGGCGTTTGGCAGAAATCGCTCCACGGGGGCAGACACCATCCGGATCACGCTGCCAGCGTTCGGGACATATTTCAGTGCGCGGTATGAAGAAGATGCGATGCAGGGATTTTGGTACGACCCGAGCCGCGGCCCCCAGTATCGCATTCCGTTTCGCGCCTACTACAGCCATGCCTATAGATTTAAGATTCCTGCCGGAGCCGGGTACAGGGATTTTGCAGGACGATGGAAGGCCGTGTTTGGCATCGAAACGAACACTCCGGAAACTGATATTGCCCTGATCAAACAGGATGGAAATAAGGCCACGGGAACGATCCTGACAGAGACAGGAGATTACCGTTACCTCGCCGGGAATGTAGAAGATGACAGGATCTACCTCTCGACATTTGATGGCAGCCATGCGTACCTGTTCGAAGCCAAAATACTGGATGACGGCACCCTCTCGGGGATCTATCGCTCCGGAAATCACTACCGCACATATTGGACTGCCACGCGTGACGACTCCTTCAAACTGACAGATCCTTTTCAGCTTACGCACCTCATGGATGGATACGATCGACTCGCATTTACACTCCCCAATACCGATGGGAAAATGGTATCGCTGACAGACCCCCAATATGCAGGGAAGCCAAAGCTTGTGAGTATGTTCGGGACATGGTGCCCCAACTGTCTTGATGAGAATGTCTTTCTCACGCAATACTTCCGGGAACATCCCCATCCTGATATCGCAATCATCTCCCTCGCGTTCGAACGTCAGCCGGATTCGCTCAAAGCGGTCCAGTCCATCCGGCGCTACCGTGACCACGTGCCGATCCCATGGGAGATCCTATATGGCGGCTCCTCAAAACACGAGCAGGTCCTGCAGAAGCTGCCCATGATTGCCGGGACGATATCCTATCCTACGCTGTTCTTCCTGAATCGCGATAATACCGTCGTGAAAATCCATACAGGGTTTTATGGTCCTGCGACGGAAGAATATGCGGATTTCAAAAAAGAATTTGACCTGATCATTCACACACTGACAGCACAATGAGTGAACAATCTCAACCCATGAAAGTCCTCATCACCGGAGCTACTTCCGGAATTGGCCAAGCGACCGCCGAAGCGTTTGCACGACACGGCCATCATCTCCTGCTCACCGGACGGCGCAAAGACCGTCTCGACGCCTTGTGCAACACACTGCACGAACAATCTGCCGTGGAGGTACTGGGATTGAATTTTGATATCCGTGATCAAAAGGCTTGTGCAGGAGCAATTGATACTTTGCCTGATTTCTGGAAAGCGCCTGACGTCCTTGTGAACAATGCCGGCCTCGCACAGGGTTTTCACCCAATCTACGAGGGTGAAACCGAAGATTGGGATGCCATGATCGACACGAACATCAAAGGGCTGCTCTACATGACAAGATTGATCAGCCCATCCATGGTACAGCGCGGCCATGGTCACATCATCAATGTTTGTTCTATTGCCGGTCACGAAGTGTACCCAAAGGGCAACGTGTATTGTGCGACGAAATATGCGGTAGATGCCCTGACCAAATCGATGCGTCTCGACTTGTATACTCATGGCATCCGGGTTTCCCAGGTATCACCGGGACACGTCGAAGAGACGGAGTTTGCCCTGGTCCGTTTTCATGGTGATAAGGAAAGGGCGAAGATCTATGAAGACTTCCGGCCATTGCGATCTGCGGATGTCGCCGACGCGATCTACTTCATTGCATCTCGTCCCGCCTATGTCAATATCCACGATATCGTGATGACCGGCACACAACAGGCCGGCGTTACCTATGTCGACCGGAGCGGCCGTTAGGTATGTGATCAACATCTGACATTCTTCTACAGATCGCTGAACAACGCTTTGAGCTCCGTCGCATCCGCAGCCTTTAGCTTGCCTGCGAGTACAAGACGTAATTCGCGGCGGCGGACAGCGCCCTCATAGAGCGCGCGGTCTTCCTCTGTTTCAGGGACCACAGCCGGTACCGGCTTAGGCCGTTGTGTGTCTTCATCAAGGGCTACAAATGTCATATACGCGCGATTGGCGACGTTGCGTTCTGTCTGGATCGGACTCCCTGTCTCCACTTCGAGAAACACCTCAAGCGACGTATTAAACGTGCGGGTGACTACAGCCTTGATCACCACCACATGGCCAAGCTTGATCGGTCGCCGAAACGACAAATGATCCACACTGGCCGTGACGACGTGCGCGCCGCAATGCCTGGAGGCACAGATACTGCCGGCGACATCCATCCAGCGCATGAGATTCCCTCCCATCAGGTTGCCCAGAGGATTGGTGTCGTTGGGCATGACCATTTCTGTCATTTCGACTTTCGACATGGAGACTTTTTTCGGTGCTATGTTCATAAGATCATGTTTGCGAATGTTGCTGCTCTGAACGCTCTGCATAGTTAAAATTGAAGACCCCTGCAAAGTGCCGTTTCAGTGATACTTTGACATCCTCAATCGGCACGCTATACTGCAATTCGGCAGCCATTGATGTCACAGGCTTTTGGCTTGTGTCGATGCCACAGGGCACAATATGACTGTAATAGGCCAGCTCCGTATTGACATTCAAAGCGAACCCGTGCATCGTCACCCAACGGCTCAGGTGGACGCCGATTGCGCAGATCTTCCGCGGACGCGGGGATTCCCAGTCAAGCCAGACACCGGTATATTCAGAGATCCGGCCTGCCGTCAAACCATATTCTGCCAACATGCGGATCACCACTTCTTCAAGCGCACGGACGTATTTGTGGACATCCGTAAAGAACCTGTCCAGGTCAAAAATCGGATAGCCTACAATCTGGCCGGGTCCGTGGTACGTAATGTCTCCTCCCCTGTTGATCCTGTAAAACTCAATCTCCTTCTGCTCAAGTTCATACTCGGAAATCTGCAAGTGCTCTTCCTTCCCGCTCTTTCCCAACGTGTACACAGGAGGATGCTCACAGAACAACAGCGTATGCAGCATCGCGGCACCGTCGCTATTGCGTTTGGCTGCCTTCATGGATTCATTGATCTCAGTCTGGAGACGCCAGGCATCGGCATAAGAGATCATCCCCAGGTCCCTGAATTCTACCACTTGTCGTGGATGTGTCTGCTGAGATATTTGATTTGTCACCGCGCCGCAAAGATATTCTGTTGACAATACGGCCACTTGTGTCTTCCACGAGTTTTGCCCTGCGCTAAGAACATCATGAATGCGAATGTGTTGAAACCTGTATATCTTTGTAAGAACCTCACCCCAGTGAAAAGTGCAGTCACGGCAACGAGTGACAGAAATTTCCGCCTCTGCCCGACATATTTTAGTTCTAAGTTACAGATTATCTGTACATTTGATATTAGAATTTAGCATGATATGAAGCACCTTTTACTCCTCATACTTTGTTTACCAGTTGTTTTATCAGCCCAGATGGCGCCTGACTTTATGGTCACGGACGTATATGGCCAGACGCAGAGGCTATACGGAAAGTATCTCGATCACGACAAGACGGTGATGCTCCAGATCTTTTTCTCTACATGCCCCCCCTGCAATTCCCAGGCGAATGATGTAGAGGCACTGTATGAGGCGTGGGGATCCGGTGCATACGATGTGCAGTTCATTGAAGTCAGTGACCAGGCGTGGGAGACAAACCAGACAGCATTGACATATGTCAGCAGTCATCACATTACGTTCCCCACGGTGAGTGCACAGGGGGGCAGTCTGGATGTGTATCATTCCTATGTGAATGCCGGTTTCGGAGGATTCTCCGGGACACCAACATATATTGTCATTGCACCTGACGGAGCGGTTCAATGGAACGTACATCTCGGAGACCTCGATACTGCGATTGCCGGCACGGGAGCGCAGAAGCCGGGGACAGCGGGCATCAATTCGTTGGAGGACGCTCCCAATCTGTGGATTGCGCCGAATCCCTCCACGGACTTTCTGAATGTTTATGCCCATGGCACGCAGGGCAAACAAGTGAGTGTGCACGTGTACAGTATTTTGGGTCGGCGGTTGTATAGCTTTGACCCTGAAATGAAAGCCAATGACCTTCTCCTTCATGAAGACGCCGGTACCTGGTTGCCTGGCACATATCTTGTACGCATCGAAAGCGATGGGAAAGTTCTTAAAACAATGCGTTTTGTCAAACGCTAAATCTTAAATCAGCATACAATGTCATCCTTGCGCATTTTTGCGGTCATCGCCTGCTGCATGGGCAGTATGGTTGCGGTGGGTCAAAACGCCCCTGACTTCACCGTCACGGACTCTCATGGAGTGACCCATCATCTCTACGCCGACTATCTGAACCATGGCAAGACGGTCCTGATCAAAATATTCTTCACCACGTGTCCGCCATGTAATGCGATTGCACCATATATGCAGCCGTTGTATGAAGACTGGGGAGCCGGTGACTATGATGTCGAGTTTTTTGAATTGAGTGACAAGAACTTTGACACCAACACCCTTGTAAATGGCTATGAGACTAACTATGGCCAGACATTCCCTGCGGCCGGTGTCGAAGGTGGAAGCCTGGCAGCAGTGCAACCCTATGAACAGGGACAGTTTGGCCCATTCTATGGCACTCCGACATTTATCGTTGTCGCACCTGATGGATCGATGCAATACGACATCCGGGGTCTCAATAATGCCGAGACAATTGCTATGGTCAATGCAGCCATTGCTGCGACCGGGGCGATGCCTCCGTCGTGTACGGTCACAGAGACTGTCAACGACAACATCTGCGAAGGTGATGGCGTGTGGATCAACGGTGTGTGGTATGATCAGCCAGGGATGTACACAGATCAGATCGAGGGCGGTAGTTGCGATACGATTCTGTCGATCACGATTACCCAAACACCGCTCAATGAGAAGACCGTAAACACTTCCTTCTGCCCGGGAGACGGAGTATGGGTGTACGGGACCTATTACGATGCCCCAGGGACATATACGGATACTGTCGGAGCGGAGATCGGCTGTGACACCGTAGTGACCATTGGGGTAACCATGGATCCGTTGAATACAAAATCCGTGAATGCCTCTTTTCCGGAAGGAGATTCAGTATACGTCTATGGAATGTGGTATAGCGCTGCGGGGACGTTTAATGTACAGGTGCCTTCAACGACCGGTGGTTGTGATACACTGGTCACCTTGCATATCATGGAAATCCCGGACAATACCAATTCCGACGTGACGGTGAACGGAATCGTGCGGACGTATACGGGGAAAGGGATCGGTCAGGCGATTGTGACGATTTGGCTTGGCGGTCAGGAAATCGCGCGTGATACCACAGATAATATGGGCCGCTACGCATTTACGATGGATTCAAACTTCATCGTGACCAATGAGCTCCACATTCTTGTGAATAAATACATCAACCCCCTCAACGGGGTTTCTGTACTTGACATTGTTGCAATGCAAAAACATGAACTGGGACTGCAGCTTCTCGACAGAACGGATAAACTTTTTGCAGCGGACGTCAATAACACACAGTCCATTTCTGTACTGGACCTGGTGTACCTGAGGCGGCTTCTGCTGGGGTATGAAAATGTCTTCCCCACTGGAGAATCCTGGCTGTTCTTCAATGAAGCGGTCGATCTGGGACCTCCGGGGCCTCAGCCTCCCGTGATTGTGCAAGAGGATCCTATCTTGCTGGGGAATGTCTATCATGGCACTCAATCAGGAAATTTCAGAGGGCTCAAGCTCGCTGACCTGAATGACACAGCGGACCCGACGAAATAGGTCTTCCGGGCTCGCGCTGTAATGGGATAGCTGGGATAGGATGTGGCACTGCCAAAATTTTATCTTCGCCAGAACTTTTGTCAAAAGAGGTTGTTTGACCACCGACATTGAAGACATTCATTCAGAATAAATCGGATCTATATCATGGCATTAGAATTCACTGATTCTAACTTTCAGGACACGGCGCTGCAGGATGGCACTGTTGCTGTTGTGGATTTTTGGGCTGAATGGTGCGGCCCATGCAGGATGATCGCCCCGTTCATCGAAGAAATCTCTAAGGAATATGACGGGAAAGTCGTCGTGGGTAAGCTCAACGTAGATGACAACCAGGAAGTGAGCATGAAATATAATATCCGCAGCATTCCTACCGTGTTGTTCTTTAAGAACGGTGAAGTCGTCGACCGCCAGGTAGGGGTCACCTCCAAGAAAGTGCTTACCTCGAAAATCGATGCCCTGATTTAAGGGGCCGGGAAACTTGTATCTTGACGCCCTTAATAGCCGTTGCGTTAAGGGCGTTTCTATTGCCGGGATATGACATTTTTTGATGACCATGATATCAGGGATTTCTCGAACCTTGAGCTTCTTGCACGCCAGGTCGTAGAAGGGTTTATCATCGGGATGCATAAAAGTCCGTTCCACGGCTTTTCAGTAGAATTTGCAGAACACAGGCTGTATAATCCCGGCGAGTCCACGAAGACTATCGATTGGAAGATCTTTGCCAGAACCGACAGGTTGTATTCGAAGAAATTCGAAGAGGAGACGAACCTCAGATGCCAGATCGTTCTGGATGCTTCTTCGTCGATGTATTTCCCTGAGCTCAGCCCGGCGGGTCCCGGCCTCAATAAGCTGCGCTATGCAGCGCTGGCTGCCGCTACATTGATGAATATGCTCAAGCGCCAACGCGACGCTTTCGGACTGAGCGTTTTTGCCGATGCGCTGATGGTGCACACCAAATGCAAAAGCAGCACCTCTCATTACCAGTTGCTCCTCGCCCATCTGGATCAGCTCATTCACCAGCCCGCACTGGACCGCCCCACACAGGCGGCGAAGGCATTGCACCAGATCGCAGACAGTATTCACAAACGGTCCCTGGTGATCATCCTGAGCGATATGTTTGAGGGTGAGGAGCACATGGATGCACTGCTCGCCGGATTACAGCACCTGAAGTATAATAAACACGAAGTGATCCTCTTTCATGTGGTGGATGCGGCACATGAGATCGACTTTGACTACGACAACAGGCCTTATGAATTTGTCGATATGGAAAGTGGGGAGCATGTCAAACTGCGCAGCCAGGAAGTGCGCCGCCACTACCAGCAACAGGTCAACCGCGTCCTCGACACGCTGCGCCTGAAATGTCTTCAGTACAGGATTGACTTTATCCCTACGGACATTCATGCCGGGTACCGGACGATCCTGCAGAATTACCTCGTGAAGCGTACACGTATGCATATTTGAATTGTATTCTGGAATTATGGCGAAAACAGCAATCAACAATCCAATCCGGCTCAGCGATATTCCTACAAGCGCTCCCGATGGATTCAAGAAAAAGGAAACCAAGAAAAAAACCAACAAGCTGGCACGCCGCATTGGGGATTTACAGCACATTCTGTATGCAGAGCGACAACATTCATTGCTCGTTGTTTTTCAGGGCATGGATGCAAGTGGCAAGGATGGAGCTACACGCAAAGTCTTCAGCTACTGCAGCCCAATCGGTATCGGCGCTGTCGGATTTAAAAAACCTACTGAAGTCGAGTTTGCGCATGATTTTCTCTGGCGCGTGCACCAATATGCCCCCGCTAAAGGGATGATCCAGGTCTTCAACAGGAGCCATTATGAAGACGTCCTGGTCCAGAGAGTGCACCATTGGATTGACGAGGACCGCGTCGATGCGCGCATGAACGCCATCAATACTTTCGAACAAACACTGCAGAAAGACAATAACACCACGATCCTGAAATTCTACATGCATATCTCACCGGATCGCCAGCGCAAGAAGCTCCAGGAGCGGATCGATAACCCCCGGAAGAACTGGAAACACAATGCCGCGGACTGGGAGGAGCTCAAGCTCTGGGACCAATACATGAAGTGCTATGCGGATGTCATCCAGCGCAGCGCGGTACCCTGGATCATTGCACCGGTGGATCAGCGTTGGTACAGGGATTATTTTATTGCAAAAGAAATCGTTTCAGTTCTGGAATCACTACACATGGTCTTACCAACTTTAAAAAATGAAAATGTCTAAACTCACCCTGGTCTTTGCCGTCATTGCCATCAGCACTGCGTGCACGACGACCAATTATAACGAGAAACAGATCATCGGTCGCTGGTTCAGCCAGGAGTGGCTGCGTGACGGCCAGGATACAGGCATGACAGCATGGTTCGAGTTCAATGATGACAAAACCTATCGCGCTGTGATCGCACGCACGCAGGAGGAAGGACGGTGGTGGATCGAAGGCAACAAACTCTTTACGCAAGCCAATGGCGCTGAAAAAATTGTTGTCAAAATCGAAAAGCTTGACAACAACCAACTGCAAATCGGTATGAATCGCAGCGGGCAAAAAGAAGAGATCCTGTTTGCCCCCGGATATAGCAAGACAATCCAATAATCCGGAAAGCACCTGGTGGAAAAAGTACGGATCGACAAATGGTTGTGGAGCGTGCGCATGTACAAATCGCGCTCGCTGGCAACAGATGCGTGTAAAACCGGAAAAGTCAAAATCAATAACATTCCTACCAAGGCCAGCGCCATGGTTTCTACAGGAGACCTGATCCAGCTCCGCAAGGGCGGATTCCTTCTTTCGTATAAAGTCACCGAACTCATTGAGAAACGCGTGTCAGCTCCCCTGGCACAGCAATGTTATGAAGATCTGACGCCTGAGGCAGAACGCAATAAGTACAAGGACTGGTTTATTGGCAAGGGCAAACCCGAACGGCGCGAGAGAGGCAGCGGGCGTCCTACGAAAAGAGAACGACGCTCACTTGATGCCTATAAAGGCAGATCGTAACTGAGTCATCTCAGTGACACACCCAATCCCGGCATTGTTGTCAGCTTCATTTTTCCATTGTCCAGAAGAAAGCCGCCAGTGACGATGTCATGTGCGATATCAAATGATCCGTCCAGATCGAGATAAGCTGTTGCTGTACTACTGAATGCCGCATGGAGGGCCGCGGCGATACTGACGCGGCTTTCATCATTACAGCCCCACATTACCCGGATACCGGCCTCTGCCGCCAAACAGGCCATTTTCCTGACGGATGTGATGCCCCCGCTCTTCATCAATTTGATGTTCCAGGCTCCATATGGCTTCCCATGCGCAAGGGTTTTGGCATCCTCTTCGGTCACCAGGTCTTCATCGGCCATACACAAGGCACGCTCACCTTCCGACAGATGCAGCATTTCCGCTGCTCCGGGCTTGACAAATGGCTGCTCTACCAGTTGGATTTGCAGTTCCCTGGTTGACTTCAGAAAACGCTGCAACGCTGCGGCGTCATATCCCTGGTTGGCGTCCACGCGGAGACGAAATCCGTAACCGCCCCATTCTCTGACCTTAGTGACGACCGCAATGTCTTTTTCGGCATCGTCTCCGACCTTCAGTTTGATCGCTGTGAAGCCGTTGCGGAGATGCCGCTGCAATTGTTCCCGGGTATCTGTTTCAGAAGTGATGCCAATGGTCACCGAAGTCTCCATGGCGTCCAGTTTTCGGCCGAGGAATTCAACCACAGGCGTACCGAGTCTTTTGCAAAAGAGATCATACAACGCCATGTCCACTGCCGCATGAGCTGCGGGCAGATATGCAAGATGGCTTTCAATAAGTTCTATATATGCTTGTATATCAACAATTTCTGAATTATAAAGGAGGTCCCTGCCGATGTGAAGTCCGTTCAATGTCTCAGGCATTGACGCCCCGGGAACTTCTGTCATCGGACACGCGGATCCAATGCCTGTCTCGCCGGATGCGTCGCGGAGCAGGATAAAAGCATTGTGTACATGAGCGATCTCCTCTCCCGCAATGCGGTAAGGTCTGCGCAATTGCAGGTCTTCCTGCCAGACTTCGATCCCGGTAATCCTCTTGTCCATTGGGCCGCAAAGATAGCTGAGGCCGTCCGCTCCGGTCAGCGATGATGAGGATCATTCATAACCACTTTCCGCCATGTATCTTTGCACCAGATTTGTTACCCGGAATGAAGCAATTAGTACGGATCAAGAACTCAGCACCTGGTTGGTGCTGTTGGATGGTGGTGCTATTTCTATCGATGAGCGGTATGCTGAATGCGCAATCTTTTAACATCAGCCAACTTCCTTCCAACCCTCCTTACAATGAATCTTCTATAAACCCAACTTCATTGGCATTCGGACCAGATCAGAGGCTGTATGTACTGGAAGGGAGTGGTCAGATCAAGATCTACACGATTAGCCGTACCGCCCCGAATACTTATAAGGTGACCTCCACCGAAATCATCACACTGATCAACGATATCCAGAATCACAATGACGATGGCTCGGTCCTGACCGGGAATCTTTCCTCAGATACTTTACGTCAGGCGACGGGTATGGTCGTCACAGGCACAGCAACAAACCCGATCATCTATGTGACGTCCAGTGACGCCAGAATGGGCGGTGATAATCCGCTTTATATAAATGACGTGAATCTGGACACAAATTCCGGGACTATCTCGCGGATAACAAAGGACGGTTCTGAATGGATGAGAGTCGACCTCGTACGGGGACTTCCGCGTTCAGAAGAGAATCATGCCACAAACGGACTCATCATAGATACACTCAACAACATACTCTATGTGGCACAGGGTGGTAATACCAACGAAGGAGCCCCTTCGAATTCATTTGCACGGCTCTGTGAGTATGCACTCTCATCAGCCATTCTCAAGGTAGATCTCAACATCCTCGACACGATGCCTGTCCTTACAGATACCAGCAGTGGCGCAAAATATGTATACGATTTACCGACATTAGATGACCCTACGCGCCTCAATGCAAACGGCATCAACAATCCGATGGACCCGGACTATAACGGCGTCGACATCCACGATCCGTTTGGGGGAAATGATGGCTTAAACCAGGCGAAGCTCGTTGTGGGAGGCCCCGTGGCAAATCTATGCATCGGGTTTTAGAAATCCCTATGACCTTGTCAAGACACATCTCGGGTATATGTACGCCTGGGACAATGGTGCGAATGCAATTTGGGGCGGGTATCCGGATCATGAGGGAGTTGGCACTGCAACAAATCAGTATATCTCCGGTGAGCCTGGTTCCGGCGATGCCAATGATATAGACGCCCTGCATAAGATAGATTCTGCCGGTTATTATGCCGGACATCCCACACCAATCAGAGGCAACCCTGATTCCGCATATCTCTACACATATGATGACACGTTAAACGCCGGCGTGTTTCGTACGACATACGATTCCAGTGATTCTTCAATATCGTTGCCATATGACTGGCCTCCTGTGCCTGATTCCCTGGCCAACCCTATTGATGGTGATTTTCAGATCCCCGGAGTGGAGAATACATGGCTTGCCAAGATCTACAAGAAGAGCATGGATGGCATCTGCGAGTACACTGCCACAAATTTTGACAGTATGATGTTTGGTGATCTGCTCACAACCGGATTCAACGATAAAAAACTCTACAGGATCAATTTGAACGCCAATGGGACACTTGACAGTCCCGATAGTGTTACTGTAATTGCCTCGAATCTCACCGGGTCGCCACTCGATGTCTGGGCCATTGGAGATCATCCGCCGTTTCCCGGTACAATTTGGATTGCTACGTATGTTTCAGGCGGGATCATCTTTGTGCTGGAGCCCGCGGATTTCTTTACCTGTACCGGCGCTGACAGTACGGGTATTGACGAAGACTCCGACGGTTATACGAACGCCGATGAATATGACAATGGCACAAATCCGTGCAATGCCGCAGATCGTCCTGATGACTTCGATGGCACCCTCATTGGCGGCTTCAAGGTGTCGAATCTCAATGATCCTGACGACGATGACGATGGTATTCCGGACTCGCTCGATTACTTTGCCTGGGATTCTCTCAATGGATTGAACACGACAATCCCTGTGGAATACCCATTGATCACTTCGAACCCCGGATTTGGTTTCTATGGACTCGGGTTTACCGGTCTCATGAGCAACGGCCATGACGACTATCTCGACCTCTGGAAAAATGAAGACAACAGTAGTACAAGTATCGTTGCGGGTGGTGCGTCGGGTTTGCTCACGTTTGTGGCGATCGACACCGGAGACGCGTTGAATGCACTAAACAATCAACACGATGCATTTCAGTTTGGCGTCGCTGTGGATAGCAATACCCTGCCATTTCTTCTCAAAAGCAACGATCCTTGGACCGATCTTTCCGGATACGGCAGAAGACTATCAATCGATGGGGATGTATGTCGGTACCGGGGATCAGGACAATTATGCAAAGATCGCTGTCAATGCGAATGGCGGTAATCCGGGAATTGTCGTCGTTGTGGAAAGTAATGGCGTGAGCTCCGCGATGCAGTATGTCATTCCAGGAATAGATTCGGTGGCATCTGTCGCTTTGGGGTTGATCGTAAATCCAAAGACCGGTTATTTGCGGGCCCAGTATGCCATGGATTCTGACAGCATGATCGATCTGGGCGACGGGTTTTATGTAAGTGGCGCGCTCCTTGAGGCATTGAAGGGTCCCCAGGCGATCGCTGTCGGCGTGATCGCGACGGCAAGGGGATCGACTTCACAGTTTAACGCCACCTGGGACCACATCAGCATTGAATATCTGCCCGGGACAACAGGCGAATGGTATGTTCTACAAGATGGTTCAGGATGCCAGGACTCGGGATCAGGACCCTGTTGTTTTCCCAGGCATGAGGCAGCGTATACGCAGTCCGGCGATAAGTTTTATTTAATGGGCGGACGGGAGCAAAACAGCAATGTCAATATTTATAATCCTGTCACTGAGATTTGGAGTATCGGTGCAGCACCACCTGACAGCAGCCTGCACCACTTCCAGGCGGTAGATTATTATGGATTGATCATTGCGGCAGGGGCGTTTACCGGCGAATTTCCTTTAGAATCCAATGTGCCCAATATCATGATCTATGATCCCGTTGCCAACAAGTGGTACAAGGGCCCGTCTATTCCTGTCAGCCGCCGAAGAGGCTCCGCCGGAGCTGTGATCAACAATGACACGCTCTATCTTCTGGGTGGTCTGACAAACGGCCACGTGGGCGGGTGTATCCCTTGGATGGACAGCTATGATTTCGTGCACAACTCCTGGTCAGTCCTGCCCAATGCGCCACACAAACGCGATCATTTCCATCTCGCCGAAAAAGATGGAAAGATCTATGCCGCCGCAGGGAGGCATACTTCGCTTGATCCCCTGGATAGTTTGTTCCTGGCCACAGAACCAAAGGTCGATGAGTTTGATATTGCTTCCTCTTCATGGGAAGTGCTCCCAAACCAGATCCCTACACAAAGAGGTGGCGCTGCAACTACAATTCTCAATAATGAATTGGTCGTGATCGGCGGTGAGCGCGAACCGGTCAGTTCCAAAAGTGCGACCGAAGCCATGGATCTTGCTACGGACACCTGGCGTGAGCTCGATACATTGAATGTTCCAAGGAATGGCATGCAGGCTATTGAGAATAACGGCGGAATTTATGTGGCCAGCGGTGCAAAGCAACAAGGCGGAGGCCAGATTACCAGGACTGCAGAAGCCTTTTACCTCTATGGAGAAACAGAACCTGTCCTCTCTCCCACCGTCGCAAGTATGCTCACTGGTGCAGATCAGGATTTTGGAGAAGTTCCAATTCAGGATAGTGCTACTGCGGACCTGTACATGTACAATGTTAGCGGGAATCAGGCGATCCTCCTTCAACGGATGACGATGTTTGACAGCACGGCATTTGTGATAGACACAACGCTGACTTTCCCTAGATTTCTGAAACCCGGGGACAGCCTGCATCTTCCGCTGAAATTTTTGCCGACAGCCATACAGAGCTATTCTGACACGATCTATCTGACACATTCAGGAGCCAATGCGCCGCTCACAAAAATCGTCCTCACCGGTGAAGGTGTATTCAACTGGCTCGGTGGCACGCGCGCATATGTGGATACCAGTGCGACCGGCAATGGCCTCGGATATTCATGGACGAATGCCTTCACAACCATTTCTGCAGCACTCAATGCGGCCGTACAATTTTCACAGATCAATGAAGTGTGGATCGCGAAAGGGACGTATTGCCCCGGTCCGTCACGGGCGTCGTCATTTGTGTTGCGCGACAGCCTCGCTGTATACGGCGGGTTTGACGGCACAGAGATCCTCCTCTCACAGCGGGATATTGATGCGTTCCCTGTCACACTTAGCGGGGATATCGGAGTAGCCGGTGATTCTACTGACAATGTCTATCATGTTGTCATGATGACCGGGACAACCCAACCAGCGGTGCTGGACGGTGTTACGATTTCAGATGGACTCGCGAATGGCAGCACAACATTCGATAAATACGGCGCCGGCATCTTCAACCTTGGCACCATGGTTTTACGCAACAGCAAGATCAGAAATTGCACTTCAATAAATCCCGGCAGTGCTCTCGTCAATTCGGGAAGTAACGCACAGATCACGCTCGATCATGTGCTGTTTCAACAAAATTCCGACCCACATCTGGTCAATGAAGCGGGCGGAACCATGACGGTTGAAGGTACCCAGAATATTCTCGAACAACAATAGGGTTTCTCTCCAAAAAAATAATACCCGTTGTGACAGCACAACGGGTATTATTTATTCCTGTTCTGAAAGGGTCAACGCACCGTCGCTGCTTTTGAGAAGCCGCGCTTTGTTTTCATTTCTTTCGTCTTCAGTTCACCGCTCAGATCTGCAAGCAGCGTCGACGCAATAAAGATGGTCGAATACGTTCCGGAGATCAGGCCGATCACTAATGCAAAGGCAAAGCCCTTAATACTCCCACTCCCGAAAAGAAACAATACAAACACGGTAAACAATGTTGTCATGGAAGTGATCAACGTCCGGCTCATTGTCGTGTTGATCGCATCATTAATGATCTCATTCTTCGGTTTGTCTTCGCCCATCCTGAAGTACTCACGGATCCTGTCAAAAATGATCACAGTATCGTTGATAGAATACCCGATCACCGTCAGGATTGCCGCAATAAAGGCCTGATCGATCTCGAGGGAGAACGGAAGAATCCCCTGGAACAAGGAGAACACGCTTAGCACCACGAGTGCGTCATGCGCAAGAGCCACCACTGCCCCAAAACTGTATTGCCACTTGTTGAACCTGATCAGGATGTAGAGGAAGATAAACAGCAAGGCGATGATCATGGCCTTGACGGCACTGCGCTTAATGTCGTCAGCGATCGTGGGACCCACTTTGCTCGAGCTGGTCACATGCGTTCCCTGGCCGTCGGGATTTTCGAATTCCTGGCGATCCAGATTTCCTCCTGACATGCTATTCACACCCTCATAGAGTTTGTCAAGCACCTTTTGAGGTGCATCTTCGGCTTCCGAAGTGATCAGGTAGGCTGTCGTGATGTTGTAAGTGTTTTCGGTATTGACAGCCTTGACCACCGGTTGTGATCCGAACACCTCCGCAAGTGATTTTCGCAGGGCATCGACATTGGTATTCAGCCGCTGTTCGAACTGCACATTGTATGAATATCCGCCTTTGAAGTCTACTCCCAGGTCAAACCCGCGCGTAAACATTGAAATCAGCCCGGCAAGGATCAGGAGACCGGAGCCGATATAGGCGATTTTGCGTTTGCCAATCCAATCGATCTTGAGATTGGCCATGACATTCTTGGTGATACCTGTCCACACATTCATCGGCCTGTCTTTGCTCATCCACCATTCTATCATCATCCGCCCCAGCAACACAGCAGTGAAAATCGATGAAACGACGCCGATGATCAAGACGACGGCAAACCCCTTGATCGGGCCAAGACCGTAATACGCCAGCACCGCAGCGGTCAGTAACGTCGTCACGTTGGCATCGATGATCGCAGAATAAGAATTGTTGAAGCCCTCCTGGATGGCAATTTTGATGGATTTACCCATGCGCAGCTCTTCCCGCACACGCTCGTAGATAATGACGTTGGCGTCTACCGCCATACCAATGGTGAGCACGATGCCGGCAATCCCCGGAAGGGTCAGCGCCGTACCCAGTGAGGCCAGTCCTCCGAAAATGAAGAACAGGTTTGCAAGCAATGCGATAATCGAGAACACCCCTCCTATGGAGTAGTAGAAAATCATGAACAGCAGCACGATGAGCAGCCCCACCATCAACGAGGTCACGCTGGTACGAATATTTTCGCGGCCCAACGACGGACCAACCAGCGACTCCTGGATAATGCGTGTTTTGGCAGGTAATTTTCCGATCTCGAGGATATTGGCGAGGTCCTTTCCTTCCTGCACACTGAAACTTCCGCTGATCGACGACCGGCCCTGCGTGATCGGCTCACGTACAGCAGGACAACTCACCACGTAGTCGTCAAGGACGATGGCAATCTCCCGGTTGTTGTCCTGTGCAGCTTTGGTGGTCATGTCCGCCCAGATCTTCGCACCCTGCTGATTCATCAGGAGCGTGACCTGCACTTCACCAGTGAGAGGATCAGGATTCGAGGAGGCGGAGATCACATTATCACCTTCCAGCAATGGCGTATCCCTGCCCTTAGGCTTCTTGATGGCATAGAGCTCATAGCGGTTCGTGAATTCCTTTGTATTCCGGTCCTGTATGGGTTTCTCCGACCAACGGAAATCTAGATCCCGTGGGAAATAACTTCGAATTTCAGGGCGCGCAAGAAACTCATTGATGCGGTCCATTTTGTTTTTATCAGCCACGCCCATGATCGCATATCCATAGCTGAGTCCCTGGCCGGAACTGGCATTGAGATCCAGGAGGGAAAGCAAAGGACCACGGTTTTGGAGCTGGTCCTCTTTCGTCACAGGCACCATTTTGATCGTGGTGTCGCTGCGCACGACATTACCGAGTGAATCCGTGACGGGGGTAATGGTGGTATCGGGTCGCATTGCGACGGAATCCGTTGAGGTAGTGTCTCCGGCAACTTCGCGACGCAGTTTCTCATCAGCGTTGATGAATGCCTGTTGGATTCCCTGATCAGAGATGCGGTAGACATCCCAGAATTCGAGCTTTGCGGTCGTCTGAAGGTAATTTTCGGCACGCCGCGGGTTGTCCACTCCGGGAAGCTCCACGTCGATCATATGTCGCTGCGCGTCAAGAGAGATATTGGGTTGCGCCACACCGAATTTGTCGATCCGGTCAGTGAGTCGTTTGAAGGTCAGATTGACGGTTTCATCGGCCTTTTTCTTCAGAACCTGGATCACTTCGTCATCGGTAGAAGAGAAGTTGATTTCATTTCTGAGCGAGGGGTTTCTGGAAAAGATTGTCGCCAGCTTTTCACCTCCTTTCACTTTGTCCCATTCCTCGGCGAACAGTGAGACGTATCCTGTCTGGGCACTTTTGAGACGGTCCTGTGCATTCGACAACGCTTCAAGGAACGCAGGGTCACGGCTGTTATTCGACAATTTAAACAAGAGGTCTTTGAGATCCACCTGCATGACAGCGCTCATTCCACCCTTCAGGTCCAGACCAAGGGCGATCTGCATCCTCTTCAGGTCTTCGTAAGTGTATGCTTTGAGGAGCGGGATTTTTAAAATGACCTCACTGGACATGGAATCCAGGTAATGCGCCCTGGCTTCTTTCCGGATGGTATACGCATCGGCATCAGCGCCGGCTTTGTCAACGGCTGCCTGCGCGTAAGTATCCGCATGGTGCTCTACCTTCCGAGTAGGTACCATATACAGGAACTGCGCCAACGTCACCACCGTGAGCAGAATAAAAAAGAACCTGATAATTCCTTTTGCTTGCATGATAATGTCCCAGTTTTACCGGTCTATTGTAGGTCTTGAAAAAACTGCGCAAATATACGTGATTTGTCCATACACATTTGAAAAAGTCTATATAAAGAAGAATTTGAAACAGCGTAAGCTGTTGCCTTGAGAATGAGACAGTAGAGATATATCATTACAAGCCTTAATCAACCATGTACACCGCATAGGTCAGCAGCAGGGGAAGGCGTCACAGGTTTGGGATGCGTAACATCTGCCCCGGATATATCTTATCAGGATCCTTCAGCATCGGAGTGTTGGCTTTGAAGATCACATTATATTTCATGGCATCGCCATAGTACTTCTTTGCAATTTTGGACAGCGAATCTCCCGCATGCACCTCATAAAACTGTGCTGCCGGCTCGGGAACGACCACCGAGATCCTGTCATCCACTGCTGCAATTCCCTCCACATTCCCTGCGGTAAGGATCACTTTTTCCTTTTCGGCTTGTGATTCTGTTTCTCCATATACGACGATCGTATCCCCATCCAATTGCAAATCCAGGTTGTCGACTTTCAGTCCATGCCCGAGGATCAGCGCTCGTACCGCATTGATTTTCGCCGCCCGTTCTGCAGCCTCGTCCAAAACTGTTTTGCCGGGTACAGCATGCGCGGAGGTATCGCCTTGCTTTCCGAAGATGTTGACTCCTGCATTTTTGAGAAAAGAAATTAAACCCATGATCAAGTTTTTTGATGAAAAATGACTGTGCATTCCGGTGATATCCGTTCAGAGAAAGAAACCCATCGCAGGAAAGGCACCGAAGAGCGTCGTCTCACTCCTCTTCTGCATGCCATTCAAAGGGATGAATCATTGGCAGCCCGATCCATTTTTTCTCTTCAGCGCTGATGCTCCAGAATTTCAGGAATCCGCCCGATGCCCGCGCCACATGTCGGGCAAATGATTTCAGCTCATCGTAAATATGCGCTGCATGTTTCGGCTCGAGCTTATGCAATACATGATTGAGTCCTGACAGGGTCTCAGAAATGATCGCAGAACGGGCTTCCACGTCCTGCGGCAATTCCTCGATCAGTTGGTCAAGACGCCCCTGGAACATTTCCCCAACGTCCGCATAAAACTTTTGATATTCTTCTTCGACAGAATATGAGCGGATATTTGTCACTTTCTGTGCCCAACTCGTTTCCTTGGGAGAAATCTTGCCGTCAGCCCCAGCGACCAAAATGGTAATCTGAGGGATCGCATCTTTGAGGAGTGCATATTCCTCTTCGCTAAGCCGTTTAAACACTGAATCCATGGGTCATCTGATTTTCGGGCTGCAATATCGGGAGGATTTTTGTGCTGACCATATGAACCGGCCAATCCTGATCTAGATTTCGGGAGTTCAGCGTATTATGTGGCCCGGAGATCAGAGATATATGTATTTTTTTCTAAATTATACCTTTATCTCGCGATCCACAAGACTGATCAGGCAATACATTGAGCAGAAAGTCGACGACACCGGACACCGCAGGGGACAAAGTGACTCCTCTGATGCGGCAGTATTACAAGATCAAGGCGAAATATCCTGATGCGATCCTCCTGTTTCGCGTCGGAGATTTCTACGAGACCTTTGGTGAAGATGCCAAAAAGACTGCCGAGATCTTGGGGATTGTATTGACCAGCCGGAACAATGGCGGCAATGACACAGAGCTGGCAGGCTTTCCATTTCATGCAATGGACCTGTACCTTCCCAGGCTTGTGCAGGCCGGATACCGCGTTGCAATTTGCGAGCAACTCGAGAAGCCCTCCAAGGACAAACGTATTGTCAAACGCGGCGTCACAGAAATGGTGACTCCGGGGCTGACCATGGACGAGAAACTCCTGGATCACAAACAGAACAATTTTCTCGCGGCGTTGCACCTCGCCTCCGGTTCCCTGATTGGCATAGCGCTTTTGGATGTCTCTACCGGCGAATTTCTCGTCAGTGAGGGAACACCGGAGTCCATCGATAAACTGCTCCAAAGTTTTCTCCCTGTGGAAGTGGTCTTTGCGAAGGGCAGCCTTCCATGGTTTGAGAAAAAATATGGAGATCAATTTTATAACTACACCCTGGATGACTGGGTATTTACGGAAGAATATGCGAAAGAAAAGCTCCTGGGCCATTTTGAGGTGCTTTCACTCAAAGGATTTAGTATCGAAGAGTTACATGCGGCACAGGTTGCTGCCGGCGCGATACTGCAGTACCTGACCGATACGGCCCACGGAAAGCTCCAGCATATCCGGACTATTCACAGGATCCATCCTGAAGAATTCCTGTGGATGGACAGGTTCACCATTCGCAACCTGGAGCTGCTCTACCCTGCCTTCCCTACGGGCAAAGCACTGGTTGATGTCGTCGACACCGCCGTCACACCAATGGGTTCCCGGCTGATGCGCAAGTGGCTGTTGCTGCCATTGTGCAACCTGAATGCCATCCATCGCCGTCATGAGATTGTCGCTTACTGGATGGCGCAACAAGAGGTGCGCGACGAAGTGACAGGACATTTCCGGACAATCGGAGATCTCGAACGACTGATCTCCAAAGTCTCCGTCGGCACAGTGAATCCGCGCGAGGTGCTGCAACTGAAGAAAGGGCTGCACACGATGGCGCCTGTGAAACAGGCTCTGATGCACAGCTCTCTCGACGAATTGCAGACACTTGGCGACAGTCTCCAACTCTGTGAGAAACTGGCTGACGAGATCGAACGCGCCATCTCTGAAGATCCGCCGGCACTGCTTTCAAAAGGCGATGTGATCCGGCAGGGATACGATGACGGACTCGACGACCTGAGAAATACCATTCGCAACAGTAAAGAACTGTTGCTCGAAATTCAGCAGCACGAAGCGCAACGGACAGGTATCCAAAGTCTGAAAATCGGATACAATAATGTCTTTGGATACTATCTCGAAGTCACCAATAAATACAAAGACCAGGGCCTGATCCCCGACGACTGGATTCGCAAGCAGACGCTCTCAAATGCGGAACGCTACGTCACTGAAGAACTTAAAAAGCTCGAACAAAAGATCCTCGGCGCCGAGGAACAAATCACCGCAATCGAAGAACAGCTCTACGGCGCTCTTGTCACTACCGCACAGGAATATATTGCGCCTGCTCCAGCACGATGCACATGTCATTGCCCAGCTCGATTGCCTCATCGCCTTTGCACAAAATGCCTTGAAGCATCAATACTGCAGACCGGTGGTTGATGAAGGATATGCCATCGATATTACGGCGGGCAGGCATCCTGTCATTGAACGGCAGCTTCCTCTTGGCGAATCATATGTTCCAAACGATGTGTTTCTGGACTGCGACACGCAGCAATTGTTGATGATCACCGGACCCAATATGTCCGGGAAATCTGCCTTGCTCAGACAAACCGCATTGATCTGCATCCTTGCGCAGATGGGATCTTATGTTCCGGCGGCCAGTGCGCGGATCGGATTTCTGGACAAGCTCTTTACGCGAGTCGGTGCATCGGACAATATCTCTTCGGGAGAATCCACCTTTATGGTTGAGATGAATGAGACGGCGAGCATTATGAATAATATCTCACCACGCAGCCTTATCCTTCTCGACGAGATCGGCAGAGGGACCAGCACGTATGACGGGATTTCCATCGCGTGGTCAGTAGCAGAATACCTCCACGACAACACATATGGACGGCCAAAGACGCTTTTTGCGACACATTACCACGAGCTGAACGCCCTGGAGTCCACACATCCACGGATCAAAAACTTCCATATTGCCACAAAAGAAGTCGGGAATAAAGTCGTCTTCCTGCGGACACTCGTGGAAGGTGGCACTGAACACTCGTTCGGGATCCATGTCGCTAAAATGGCGGGAATGCCTCAGTCCATTCTCCAACGTGCCGCTGAGATCCTCGCGGAACTTGAGAAAAAAGAAACAGATATCGGAGGGGTAAAACCTTTGTCCCGAAAGCTGAAAGAGTCTATCCCGGACCCCATGCAGCTCAGCATCTTTGAACATGTCGACCCCGGCGCGGCAAAAGTCAAGGAAATGCTTGCCGATCTCAATATTAATCAGCTCACACCGGTGGAATGCATGTTAAAGCTGATAGAGATGCAGAAGCTCCTGGAGGATGACACCATGTCCTGACGTGGATGTCGGCACAATCGCTATCTTGTTATGTAGATGGGCATCAAAATGATCATATCCCTGTACAGCATGTTGGCGCTGATCCTGGCAACGACCGGCAAGCATTGCGGCAGAACCTCGGAATCAGACATCAGGTGTACCTTTCGTGCCACTGCGCAGGACTACAGCGGACTCGATGGATGTGGAATGCTCCTGGTTCTTGAAAATGGCAACAAGCTTCTGGCGACCAACCTGGACAGCGTGGCGCCCGAAATCAGGGATGGCGACGTGGTGCGTATCAGCTATACTGCGACAGATGCAATGGTCAGTACCTGCATGGCAGAGCAGACCATTGTCCGCCTGACTTGTTTTACCACAATTGCAGCGTCGACGGGTTGTCCCAAAATGGTCGATCCCAATCGCCTTGCGTGGTCTCAGAAAGTGATGACAGAGCTGGATCCGCGACAGGTGGAATCTCTGAAAGTAGATGGCAACCCTTCTTACCGGTTTGTTGGAAAAACTGAAAGCAGGATTTATACGTGTACAGGAGACCTTGTCTGTGCATATCCAAACGGAGATCGCACGCGCTGTGCAGAAGTGTTAGACAAAATTACCGACGCCACGATCATTTATATCGTCAATGAGTGAATGGATATGAGCGAACCAACGGATATTTCCCGCATACACCTCTCCGATGAGGAAAAGCAGTTCGAACGCGCCTTGCGGCCGACAGCTTTGGATGAGTTTTATGGTCAGAAAAAAATTGTCGAAAACCTGCATGTCTTTATCGAAGCCGCAAAACTGCGTGGTGAGGCGCTGGATCATATTCTCCTGCATGGCCCCCCCGGACTGGGAAAGACCACGCTGGCGTATATCGTTTCCAATGAGCTTGGTGCCACGCTGAAGCTGAGTTCAGGACCGGTGATTGAAAAGCCCGGTGACCTCGCCGGCCTGCTCACCAATCTCAATGTCGGAGATGTCCTGTTCATTGATGAAATCCACCGTCTCAATCATGTCGTCGAAGAGTATCTCTATTCGGCCATGGAAGACTATCGCATTGATATCATGATAGATACCGGGCCCAATGCACGGACGGTGCAGATCAACCTGAATCCGTTCACCCTGGTTGGCGCAACCACAAGACTCGGCCTGATCACTCCGCCGATGCGTGCGCGCTTTGGGATCAACTTTCACCTGGACTATTATGACATGCAGACGTTGGAAAAAATCGTAGAACGCTCTGCATCGATCCTGGAAATTCCGATGACTCCCGATGGTGCGCGGGAAATTGCACGGCGTAGTCGCGGCACACCGCGGATCGCCAATGCGCTGCTGCGGAGAGTGCGCGATTTTGCTCAAATCAAGGGAGATGGCATCATCGACCTGAAGATCGCAGAATATGCGTTGTCTGCATTGAACGTCGACAGCTATGGGCTGGACGAAATGGACAATAAGATCCTGGTCACGATCATCGAAAAGTTCGGCGGCGGTCCTGTTGGTATCAACACGATTGCAACGGCCGTCGGTGAAGAATCCGGTACGATTGAAGATGTCTATGAGCCGTTTCTGATTATGGAAGGGTTTATACAACGCACTCCGCGCGGTCGCGAAGCCACACCTCTTGCTTATAAACATCTCAAAATTCCTGTGCCCCCGAAGAAAGGCGGCAGCCAGTCGTTATTTGACTGATATTTGAGTACCGCTACGTTGGTCCATTCGGTCCATGCTGTTAGCGATTCGCTGTTGGCTGTCAGCCACAAGTTTATGGGTGATGTAGCTGATAAAAAAGCCGCGCTTTAACGCCGTTCAGATGACAGCCGCATTCCAAAATCCCGAAATCTGAAAGATACATATCGTCCCTGGCAAACACAGGTCCGTCACTCCAATGCTCACGCCTGCGCCTTGGGCGTGTTGAAATTCATCTTCAGATATTGCATGTGATCCTGAGCATCGATGACTCCGAATTGCGACTCGTATTTCTTGATGTTGTCGCCGAGGGCAGCCATAAGCCTTTTGGCATGCTGCGGGGTGAGAATGACTCTGGCTTTGACCTTTGCTTTAGGCACATTTGGCACAAGCCGGATAAAATCCACCACAAATTCAGAATGAGAGTGGGAAATGATCGCAAGGTTAGAATAAATGCCTTCTGCCACTTCCTCGGGAAGTTCAATGTTGATCTGGTTTTGATTCGCTTTTGTCTCTGCCATAATAAGAGTTTTGGATAGCCTCAGGCAAAGATGATGCTTTTACCGGCGACTATCACATTTAAAATAAAATACTTTATAACTTTATGATTATCAGCATTTATATACATATTTTTAGCTTTTTTTGTTTGCAGAATAGCTTTGTTTAGATTTTTTTATCATACTTTTGGTCACTGTGGTTGACAGAGTTAAGCATTGTGATATAGGACCTTATGACCATATCTTCAGACAGAACGTAAAAATCGCACCCTGAACATGGCTCATGACGTTTCCCAAAAGCATGTAAATCTGCACATCTCTGATGCGGACAAGCGGCGGATTAAAGACTCTCTCCTGCTGATCGTCGTTTTCATCATTGGTCTGCTGGGCTCTTGTTATATCCTGCATATTGCCCTGTCAAAATCATCTTCTTCGTCATCTACCGGATATCATGATGTGCGGACAGGACATGGCGAAAGTGCAGAGATGATTTATCTGACTGAACGTTAGAATTCACCACCTCAAGGCAATCATAGATCGAGTGGCACAAATTTGAATTGGGCCCCGTCAAACAGTCCTTTATCGCTGAGTTTTAACTGGGGAATCACCAGCAATGCCATAAACGATAATGTCATAAACGGCGCTTTCAATCCGCTCTTCAACTCCTGTCGTACAAACTCGTCGATCGCCGTATACTGTCTGGCTACTTCTTCTCCGGCCGGTCGGCTCCATAATACCCGCCACAGGAAGGGCCAACCCCGCTGTCCGCCCATGGCTGTCTACGGCTGCAATGCCTCCCTTGTATTCAGCTACGGCGTTGATAGCCTTTGCCAGGCTGGCATCATCCGACCCAACTGCAACGATATTATGTGAGTCATGTGCCACAGACGATGCAATGGCTCCCTGTTTCAGTCCGAAGCCATGGATCAATGCTACTGCAGGCGGTGCCTTGAAATATCGGTTGATGACGACGATCTTCAGGATATCCTGCTCAATATCCGGCTGGGAACATCCGTTGATCACCGGAACCTTCCGATGCAATTCTTCGGTCATCAGCGAGCCGTCAATCGCCCTGATCACACGCACCTGGTGTTCCTCTGAAGAGACAGAGATCTGCATATCCTGTTCGGATACGTGGACGTCGCTAAACTGGTTCAGGACTTTCACCGGGACACTTGGCATCTGCGCGGCACCGTTTCCAAAGACGGCAACGCCGTTGAGATACGTAGCGATGACCTCAAAGCTTATAAGGTCCCGGACCACAATCATATCAGCAGGGTCCCCTTTGCGCAATACCCCCACATCCAGTCCATAATGTTCCACTGGGTTCAGACAAGCAGCACGTAACACGTCCTGCCAGCGATGTCCTTTGGCGACAGCTCTTGCAGCCAACGTGTTGATTTGTCCCACGAGCAGATCATCGGGATGTTTATCGTCAGAACACAACATAACCATTCCGGGATATTCGCTGATCAACTCATGCAAAGCCTCAAAGTTTTTCGCAGCGCTGCCTTCACGGATCGCGATCTTCATTCCATGCTTCAGTTTATGCAGGGCCTCCGGGTAACTGACACATTCGTGGTCTGTTGAAATGCCGGCATTGATATACCTGACGGCATCATCTCCCCGTCACTCCGGGCGCATGGCCATCGACAGGCTTTCCACACTCTTTCGCCGCCGTGATCTTCCGCATGACCTCGGGATCATCATGAAGCACCCCGG
Organism: uncultured Bacteroidota bacterium; assembly: GCA_963746925.1. Lineage (GTDB taxonomy): Bacteria > Bacteroidota > Bacteroidia > Chitinophagales > Saprospiraceae > DATDQA01. Next base: position 135,574 of record CAVVDK010000013.1, on the reverse strand, counting down.
GGTAGTTCATCATCTCGGACAAATAACGGAATTCATCACGTTGTAGCAAGGTGGTGACAGCAGCTGCATCAAGCGTAGCACCTGCCGTTTCAAATGCGGTTGCAGGCACACAGGATGGCACTCCGAAATAGATCTTCAACGGAGTCTCGCGTGCATTGCCGACCATGTATTCCACGCCTTCGACCCCTAGCACATTGGCGATCTCATGAGGATCAGACACGGTAGCCACGGTACCATGGCGCACCGCGAGCCGTGCAAACTCCGTCGGTACGAGCATAGAACTCTCTACATGGACGTGTGCGTCGATGAAGCCGGGCATCAGGTAGAGTTCGCCAGGGCGCTCTGAATCGTGTTCTTCTATCGACAGAATACGACCGTCTTCTACACTGACGGTGCCATAAAAGCATCGCCCGTTGGAGACATCAACAATATTAGCAGTGACATTCATTTTTTAAGGATGAAGAAAAGGAAAGTTTTTCTGTAAAAAAATCGAACGATATCTCAAATGATCAAGTGACAGCTCCGCCTGCATAAGGTACCGTACTTCTGCACATACTCCATGCAGAGTTTGAGTGGTTCAAACAAACCGTTCAAATGGGGATTGATTCAGAGTCCATGACATCAATACCGAACGGTTTAAACCGTTCCGAACAGCTATTGGCAGTAGAGATGGAAAAGTTTGCTTTCCGCAGAGAACGCCTGTGCTGACTCCTCTCTCCCTGGGACACATATACACCATAGACCCCCGTAACACTTAAAAATTGAGTTTGCCTGCTGTTTCCTGGTTAATTGCTCTCAAGGCGTCCATTCTGAATCCACGGCAAGAACGCCGAACGGTTTAAACCGTTCCGAACAGCTAAAAGCAGCAGAGACGGAGAAGTTTGCTTGCCGTGGTGAACGCCTGTGATAATCCTCTTTCCCTGGGACACATAGACTCCCGCAACACTTAAAACTTGAGTTTGCCTGCTGTTTCCTGGTTAATTGCTCTCAAGGAGTCCATTCTGAATCCATGACATCGATACGCGAACGGTTTAAACCGTTCCGAACGGCTAAAAGCAGTAGGAATGCAGATTACAACAGGCTGAGGTGAACGCCTGTGATAAATCCTCTTTCTGTGAGACGCAGTTTGTCTTACTCGGGCAGCCCCTAAGCAGACCTGGCAAATTGTTGGCTGCAAGGGATTTCACGGGATCATTCTGAATCCATGACATCGAACCGAACGGTTTAAACCGTTCCGAACAGCTACTGGCAGGAGAGATAGAGGCTTTAATATACCGCAATGAACGGTTCCAATATCCTCTCTGGCTCGGGATCGAAATTAATAGCCCTCCCGGTTTCTTCAATAGTTTAAATGAAATTCAAAGAACTGGGACAACGTTCTCGCCTGTATACTTGTAAAAGCCTTCTCCCGACTTCCTTCCAAGTTTACCGGCAGTCACCATATTGATCAGTAGAGGACACGGCGCATATTTGGGGTTGCCCAACCCCTCTTGCAGAACGCGGAGAATTGCCAGGCAGACGTCCAGGCCGATGAAATCCGCAAGCTCGAGCGGGCCCATCGGATGCGCCATGCCGAGCTTCATGATGTTGTCGATCTCGTAGACTCCGGCAACACCTTCGTGCAGGGCGATGATGGCCTCATTGATCATTGGCATCAGTATCCTGTTTGCCACGAAACCCGGATAATCATTGACTGCTAACGGTGTCTTACCCAACTTCTCCACCACCTCCAGGATCGTTTGTGTGACGGCATCTGTCGTCTCGTAGCCACGAATGATCTCCACCAGTTTCATGACCGGGACAGGATTCATAAAATGCATCCCGATTACGTGGTCCGCTCTTCCGGTAGCTGCGGCGATTTCCGTGATCGAAATGGAGGAGGTGTTCGAAGCGAGGATGACATCCGTACCACACAAACTGTCGATCTCCCTGAAGATTTTCAACTTCAGCCCGCGGTTTTCAGTAACGGCTTCTACGACAAGTTCGGCGCCCTCTATGGCATCAGCAAGGACAGCATGAGCAGTGATATTCTGCAGGGTTTGTTGTTTCTGCATTTCCGTGATCTTCTCTTTGCGCAACAAGCGGTCGAGATTGCTTTCAATCGTCTTCAGAGCGCGTTCCAACGCCGCCTGATCAATGTCGGCCAACGCCACTGTAAATCCATTTTGTGCAAACACATGGGCAATGCCATTGCCCATCGTCCCTGCTCCAATGATTGTCACATGTTGTATTCCCATGAGCTGCTGTTTGAGGCCGAAAATAGAAAAATCAATCTTTGCCCCGATGAAGCCTGTTGTGCTGCGTTGTATTTACTGTGCAGTCCTGTGTACAGGTGCAATCAGCATAGATGCCCAGGGTTTTGATGCCACGCAGTCTGTCGCTGCCACCGTTGAATTGGATTCAGTAGTGATCCTTGCTACGCATCAGGGATTTAATGTTGAAGATTTTATCAGGTTGGTCTCAAACGGATACGTCGCTGTATGAGGCCTTCCATCACCTTCGGACTACCGCATATCAGTTCAACACGACAATGGCATTCGAAGATCGACATACAGGAGATTCTGCGACATATCAGAGTCTTCAAAGACAACTTTTTGATGGAAAATGCAGGAAAATGGAGACGCTTCAGGAAGACTGGAGTGGCCGCTTTTTTAAAGGGAAAAAACAATTGCCGCGTTTCTATACCTATGCACTTTATGACCGTGTTTTTCTCACTAATGGACAGGTGTGCATCGATACCAGCGACACTGCGGCGGAGCATACCGGGTCGGATCATTCTATGGAGCACCATGTCCGCGCCCTGCGCGATTTGATCTTCAGGCCAGGAACGCGGGCAGATGTTCCTTTCATTGGACAGAAAACAGAGATCTTTTCTGAGGACATGGTCGACCTCTATGATTTTGTCATACGTTCTGACACCCTGCGGGGCATGCCGGTCTATGTATTCAGCGCCATTGTCAAAGACGCATATGCGGATCAGGAAAACAGGACTGTGTATAAAGAGCTCACTACATACTTTTCGAAAAAAGACTTCCAGGTGCTTGCAAGAGATTATCGTCTGTCACAGAATACTGTATTCTATATGTTTGATGTCACAATGCATGTTGAATTGAATCGTATCCATGGATCTTATGTCCCTGTCCAAGTGACTTATCATGGCACATGGAATATCCCCCTGAAAAGAAAAGAGACGGGTACGTTTACAGTACAGTTGTGTGATTTTAAATAATACTGTCGGGCATGAAGACACTTCTGATCGGTGATGTTGGTGCGACAACGGGACGGTGGGCAGAGATTTCAGGCGATCTTATGCGCACCTTCGGCACAACCGGGTACAATCCTTCCCAGCATGATAGCAGTGTAGCGGATGCGATGCTGGAAGAGGTCACAGAGCACCTTACTCAGAGTGTAGATGCCGTATTCTATTATGGCGCCGGCATCGTTTCCGAAAAGATAAGCGAACGGACTACACGGCAACTCAGGGCGATCTTCGGTAATGCAGAAATCTCCTGTACCAATGACATGATTGGGGCAGCTCGTGCGATCAGCCCGGGAAAGCCGGGGATAGTTTGTATCCTGGGGACAGGGAGTAATAGTTGTCTCTTCAATGGCAGAGAAATTGTGCGCAGCATCCAGACACTCGGGTTTCCTCTTGGTGATGAAGGGAGTGGAGCAGACATCGGGCGTGAGCTGGTGAGGGCATATTATTATGGTCTGATGCCATCGGAAATACATGCTGAATTATCACAAATGCTGCCTGCAGATCGTATTGAATTTCTGGAGCGATATCAGAAGCTTCCTGCAAAGAATCGTTTCCTGGCCGGCCTGATTCCGCACGTTGTAATATACCATGAGCACCCCTGGATGGAGAATATGCTGCAGGACAGATTTCGTACTTTCGTCCGCTTTCATGTAGTGCCTTATGACGCCCAACTTCCTGTACATGCCGTTGGGGGAATAGCCTTTGCATTTCAGGATATCCTGAAGAAAACTATCGTTGAGGAACACTGTATTGCAGGAGAGGTCCTGAAGGCCCCCCTGGAGGGGCTGATTGCATTTCATAAAAACAGACAACGTTGAGCATATGGATAAGCAAATACAAAGGATTGCAGTGTTCTGTTCCGGTGGCGATGCCCCGGGGATGAACGCCGCGATCCGTGCAGTAGTACGCACCGGCAGTTATCACGGCTTGCATATTTATGGCATTTACCGTGGGTTTGAGGGGATGATAGATGGAGAGGTCAAACGCCTTGAGAAAGGTGACGTTGCGAATATCATTCACCGGGGCGGTACAATTCTCAAAACAGCGCGGAGTGAGCGCTTTAAAACTCCTGAAGGCCGGCAGTCTGCATACGATACCATCAGCGCACACGACATTGAAGGTTTGATTGCGATTGGCGGCAACGGTACTTTCACTGGCGCTGGCATCTTCTCAGAAGAATTTGATATCCCGATTGTCGGGATACCCGGCACGATAGACAATGACCTCTATGGCACCGACTATACAATTGGATTTGACACAGCAGTGAATACCGCAATTGAAGCCGTAGACAGGATCCGGGATACGGCAGACTCGCATAACCGGCTTTTCTTCATCGAGGTGATGGGGAGAGATACGGGATTCATTGCGTTAAATACAGGCATTGGCAGTGGCGCCGGAGGGATTCTTATCCCGGAGTCGAGATCCGACGTCAATGCATTACTGAGCAGGTTGACAAAAATGGCTAAGCGTCATAAACTCTTCAGCCTGGTCATTGTCGCCGAAGGCAACGAGAACGGCAATGCACAACAAATGGCGGCTTTGATCCAAAAGGAGTTTACAGAATACGAGACCAAGGTGGCGATTATCGGTCATCTGCAACGCGGTGGAGCGCCCAGCGCCCTGGACCGTCTCATCGCCAGTCGCATGGGATTCGCTGCAGTGGAAGCGCTCATGGCCGGAAAGAAAAACGTGATGATCGGCGTGGAGAAAAATGAGATCTCCTATACCCCATTTGAAAGGGCAATCCAACAGCGCAAAGTACCTGATCCTGAATTGATCAGAATGGCGGAGATACTTTCATTGTAAGAAAGGGAGTGTGAGAGAGTCTGGTGTTGAATGATGATGCGACAGGCAATGGTATGGCCCTTTTGATCGACACATGAACACATTAAACTCCACAAAGATTTAACCTAAAAATGCAGCGACGCGTTGTCAGGCAACCGTAATCTCGGGATTCGCATAGACGTCCTGGATGGCATTGAGGATTTGAATACCTTCTTTCATCGGCCGCTGAAAGGCTTTACGGCCCGAAATCAATCCTGTCCCTCCTGCGCGTTTATTAATGATCGCTGTCATTACGGCATCAGCCAGGTCATTCTTACCGGAAGCTCCGCCTGAATTGATCAGACCTGCTCTGCCCATGTAGCAGTTTACGACCTGATAGCGCGTGAGATCAATAGGATGATCTGTCGTCAGTTCTGTGTATACTTTTTCACTTGTCTTGCCAAAATTCAAAGCGAGGAAGCCACCGTTATTTTCCGGGAGCTTTTGTTTCACGATGTCCGCCTGGATTGTTGCGCTCAGGTGATTCGCCTGTCCGGTCAAATCGGCGCTGACATGGTAATCTTTTTCTTTGGTCTTAAATGCAGGGTTCCGGGTATATGCCCATAGAATGGTTGCCAAACCCAACTGGTGAGCGTATTCAAAGGCATCGGTGATCTCCTGGATCTGTCTTCTGCTCTCTTCTGACCCAAAGTATACTGTCGCTCCTACAGCTACTGCGCCCATGTCAAATGCCTGATCAACGCTTGCAAACAAAATCTGGTCGTGGATATTCGGATATGACAACAATTCATTGTGATTGATCTTGAGGATAAACGGGATGCGGTGCGCATACTTCCGTGCCACAATGCCGAGGACGCCAAGTGTTGATGCGACAGCGTTACAGCCACCTTCAATCGCCAGCTTGACGATATTTTCGGGATCAAAATATTCCGGGTTTGGCGCAAAAGAGGCTCCGGCAGAATGTTCGACACCCTGATCGACAGGAAGGATGGAAGATATCCGGTCCCTCCCAGACGTCCATGGTCGAACATGGTTTGCAGATTCCGGAGGACTGCGGGGACGCGGTCAGACTGAATAAAAATACGGTCAACAAAGTCCGGACCCGGCAGGTGCAGATGTGATTTGTCTACCGTCTTACACTGATGATCTAAGAGATCCGTCGCCTTATCACCGAGGAGACGCGTTATCTGATCTAGAGTCATTGTACTCATTGGATATTTGTTTCTTTAAGAGCCGCAAATATCGGTAAATCCACGAGTCCCGCAGGACCATAGATATCAGTCGCTGGCCATGATGAGCAGGGGATAATTCTCAAACCCGTGGAAATATGGACAGAGATCCTCCGTATTGTAGTACTTGTCGACCTGCACCAATTTTTTACTCGCGGTGACGGTTTCGATAGGGATGTGTGTATAGCGCCCCTCCCTGAGCACCACAAGTCGTCCAAACTGACCTTTGAGGACGAGGTCCAGGGCGAGCGAACCGTATGCCATCGGCACGATAGAGTCTATGGCATCAGGATCTCCACAACGCACCAGGTAGCCGAGGCGCTGATTGATGATATGCACGGTCCTGCCATTGTTATACTTTGGGGAAATTTCCTGAAGTTGTTGGCCAATCAACTCCCCGATGCCTCCGAGTCGGGCGTGTCCATAGGCATCCGTATTTGCCCCTGCATAAACACGTTCACCGTTCATCTGGGCACCTTCGGAAACAAGAACAATGGAGTACCGGGCTGGGGTTCTTTGTCCGGTCCTGTGATAAGAGTTCTGTCAGGCGTTCTACATCAAAAGGGTACTCGGGGATGACACAGCGGTGTGCCGCCCCGGCAAGTGTTGGCAGCATAGCCGTAAATCCTGCGTATCTCCCAAACACTTCGAGTACCATAAAGCGCTCATGCGAGCCTGCGGCAGTACGCAGGTTATTGACCAGGGAGATTGTCCGTGTCACGCAGGTGCTGAAGCCAATACAATATTCCGTGCCCGGGACGTCATTGTCCATCGTCTTCGGGATCGCTACCACATTGACCCCGAGTTTGTTCAGGTGGACACCGTAGCTCAATGTATCGTCTCCGCCGATGGTGATGAGGTTGTCAATGCCAAGCCATTCCAGGTTGTGGACAACCTCGGGTGTCATGTCGTTGCTATCCTCGGCAAAGCTATCCTGGAGATGCTCCGGGACATCAGCCTTTCTGACCTTACTTGGCCGGGTACGGGAGCTATGTAAAAATGTGCCTCCTGTACGGCCTGCTTTGTCAACGATGGTCTTGGTCAGCTCTATATAGTGCTCTGAATTATCGGCAGAAGGGTCGCGGATCATATCTACGAGGCCGGCCCATCCCCGGCGGATACCGATGACGCGGTACCCTTCCTGGAGCGCACGCCGCGTGACTGCACGGATAGCAGGATTCAGGCCCGGCACATCACCACCTCCCGTTAAAATACCGATGACTCCTTTTATTTTTTGCATCATGTGATTCAGTTAGAACGCGGGAAATTTAGCAATTAGAACAGAGACCTCAGGTCGTGGATAGATTCCTGGTTGTCTATTGTCGATTCTCAATCATCATTTGTATGCGCAATTTTCTACGGCGTAATCCTGAGCGCTCTCCCCTGGAAGGCGTATCGGTCGGTACCTGCGGTTCGTAATTGGTAATTGAATTTACTGTCTCCTGTTTGCCAGCAGCGGTGGCGGTCCCCCGGTAAAGGGATTCCACCTGCCGATTGACTGTGCTTCCAGCCCTTCAAGGCGCATGACGGCGCGGTCACCATAGCGGTCGCGGATACTGTCCATCGCCTGGTAGAGGTGGATGGTTTCTTCATTGTCGGTAAAGAGATTCATTTGATAGCGTCCACTCACCAGGCCGCTCATCCGGACGCCGACGAGACGCACCAGCATGCGGCGGTTGTAAAGCTTGTCAAAGAGTTCCTTGGCCTTCGGGATCAGGACATGATCCGCTGAAGTGTATGCGATCCTGTTTTGCAGGGTGTATGTCTGGAAGTCTGAATACCGGATTTTCACCGTGATACAGGAAGTGAGCTTCTGACCGCGACGAAGTTGAAAGGCCAGATTCTCGGTCATGGCGACAAGCAATCCCCTGAGCTTGCCGACATCGGTCGTATCGCGGTCGAAAGTGCGTTCTGTCGAGATCGACTTGCGTTCATTGTAGGGGACGACAGGAGAATTGTCGATGGCGTTTGCTTTCTTCCAGATGACGGTGCCGTTTTGTCCGAGGACGCGCTGCATGAGATCCACGGGCATCTGCTGGATCGTCCCGATGGTCTTTACGCCGAGGTGAAACAGCGTCTGGCTGGTTTTCTCTCCCACCATGGGGATCTTCCGGATAGAGAGCGGCGCCATAAAAGGCTTTTCTTCCCCTGTACTGATCTGAAGCTGGTTGTTGGGTTTTGCTTCACCGGTGGCGATTTTAGAGACTGTTTTATTGATAGAGAGCCCGAAGGAGATCGGCAGTCCTGTCTCGCGGATGACCTTCTGCCGCAGCTCCGAGGCATATTTCATACAGCCGAAATAGCGATCCATCCCGGTGAGGTCGAGATAAAATTCATCGACGGATGTTTTTTCGAAGGTAGGGACGCTCTCCTGAATGATGTCGGTGACCATGTCGGAGTATTTCGAGTAGATGCCGCTATTGCCCCGGATGATGATGGCCTCCGGACAGAGCTGGCGGGCAAGGCGCATCGGCATGGCCGAGTGGACGCCGAACTTTCTCGCCTCATAGCTGCAGGATGCCACCACTCCCCTGTCGCTGGTGCCTCCGATGAGCACCGGTTTGCCGACGAGCCTGCTGTCGAGGAGGCGTTCGCAGGACACGAAGAAGGTGTCGAGATCGATGTGTGCAATGGCGTTTTTTGAAGTGGGTAGCATTGGTGAGCATGATGTTTGTATTCGGTGCTTAGTCCTTGGTCTTTCAGTAAAGGGCACAGAGCAGCCTCCTTCGCCAAAGGGCATAGAGCATAGAGCATAGGGGACGGCCTTCTATGTCGGAATGATGTCAGGCATTTCGTCGTAAATACGTCCATTTAACAATCTGCCATTTGCCTTTTTGTTTCGTCCGCCCCATTGCTTAAAAAAGAATGCCACTCCGGCATATTCGCACTGCTCCTGAATATCCAGAACCCACCCAGGACTCATTGGTCTGGGGCGATGGCCGCTCTCTCCTCCAACGATGACCCAATCTATTTTTTTGAGATTTAAAGATGGAAGCGGGCCTATCAATGGTTCAAGCGACAGGAATTTAACCTTGGCTTTTGTCTTTCTCAAAAAGTCTATGCGTGACTTCACTTTTTCATTTTCCACAGAAACACCCATCCAGATATTGTGTGTCCAGCGAAATTCTTTATGTAGCTCGAGTAGTCTTTCAGCCCGTTTTGTAAGTATTTGGAAGACATGCTGTGGATTATCATTCATTACATCAAAGACCTCCTTTATGAATTCAAGAGGAATATCCTTGTGAAAGAGATCGCTCATAGAATTGACAAATACGATCTTCGGGGATTTCCAGGTATAGGGAATATTGAGTGCTTCCGGATGCACTCTGACTTTAAACCCATCAGCGTACTTGTCAACACCCATAGCCTGAAACCGTTTTGACATCACCTCTGCATAGCAAAATTTGCATCCTGCAGAAACTTTATTGCACCCTGTGGTGGGATTCCAGGTCATTTCAGTCCATTCGATAGATGATTGTGCCATAATTAAATTAAATATCTCTTCAAGTATTCTTGAAGTAATCTAACCTTCGCTTGTGAATGTCTCAAGAGGTTAGCTTTTGGTTCTTTCCGTGGAATCATAATAGAAGTAAGAGAAGAAGTTATGGTAATTTTTTCTTCAATCCTTCCACCTCATCACACAATCTGGCGACGACATCGCTCAGTCCCCGGATATCGGCAGGGACATGCGTCTGCATCTCCGGCAATTCAAAGCTGATAAAGCCGAGGGCTTTCCATATCTCGAGGAGTTCTGTGGCTTCGAGTTCAAAGGGGGGATATTGGGGGTTATCGGATTTGAGGAGGAGGGTTTCGCGGTCGCGCAGGTGGTTCCACACGCGTTTGTAGACGATGCCGCGATTGCGGGTGACGACGATATAACAATGGCTGTCCCGGATGTCGTGCCAGCTCTGCACATAGGAGCAGATGACATAGCTCTTTGGGGTGACAGGGAGCATGCTCTCGCCATGGATCTGGAAAAGCCGGTAGGAGGCATCCTGGTAGAGCTCCGGCAATGGCAGCGAGAAACTCGGGAGAGATTCGATATACTCCGGATCGGCATAGGCGTCGGCATAACCGGCTTCTGCAGTAGCCGGCACGACGGTCATCAGCTCCTTGTTTTCCGGAGTGGTTACAATGGGAAGTACGCGGAGAGTTTGCCCGGAAGTATCTATGTGGGCGGTCGCTTCGCGCTTGGTCATATCGTGGTTGATGAGGGTATCCATCGGTATACGGAAGAGGTATGCCAGCTTCTGAATCGTGGCGATCCTGGGATCTGCACGCTGTTCTTCATAGGCGCCGACGAGAGAACGCTTGATGCCCAGTTTCTGCGCCAACGCATTCTGTGTCAGACTATGCTCCTTACGGAGGTGACGGATATTGCTGCTCAGATAGCTCATTGCTGATGCGTTCACTGCAGCAAAGATATACTAATTATTTTAGTATACTATAATTTTTAGCTTTTTCTGGATTGGAGAGGGGGCTAAAGCCCCGGTTTTGCTCGTGCCTCCTTTACCGTCGGCTAAAGCACGACGGTAAATACCTGGTTTTGCTCGTGCCCCCTTTTGCCGTCGGCTGAAGCACGACGGTAAATACCCGGTTTTTCTCGTGTCCCCTTTTGCCGTCGGCTGAAGCACGACGGTAAATACCCGGTTTTGCTCGTGTCCCCTTTTGCCGTCGGCTGAAGCACGACGGTAAATACCCGGTTTTTCTCGTGTCCCCCTTTTGCCGTCGGATGAAGCACGACGGTAAATACCCGGGTTTGCTCGTGTCCCCTTTTGCCGTCGGCTGAAGCACGACGGTAAATACCCGGGTTTGCTCGTGTCCCCTTTTGCCGTCGGCTGAAGCACGACGGTAAATACCCGGTTTTTCTCGTGTCCCCTTTTGCCGTCGGCTGAGAAGCACGACGGTAATACCCGGTTTTGCTCGTGTCCCCTTTTGCCGTCGGCTGAAGCACGACGGTAAATACCCGGTTTTTCTCGTGTCCCCTTTTGCCGTCGGCTGAGAAGCACGACGGTAATACCCGGTTTTGCTCGTGTCCCCTTTTGCCGTCGGCTGAGAAGCACGACGGTAAATACCCGGTTTTGCTCGTGTCCCCTTTACCGTCGGCTGAAGCACGACGGTAAATACCCGGTCTTCTCGTGTCCCCCTTTTGCCGTCGGCTGAAGCACGATGGTAAATACCCGGTTTTTGCTCGTGCCTCCTTTACCGCGGCTGAAGCACGACGGTAAATACCCGGTTTTGCTCGTGCAATTGCAATTGCCATTTTGATTGCCATTACCATTGATACGGGTGTGGGACATACTGGATTTGAACCAGTGACCTCTTGTATGTGACACAAGCGCTCTAAACCAGCTGAGCTAATGTCCCGGACGTTAGAAAATCAAAATGAAAATAAAAATAACAATGAAAAAGTGACGCTTTTCATTTTGATGTCATTGTCATTGCATTCAACTATTTCTGGAGCCACTGAACGGACTTGAACCGCCGACCCGCGCATTACGAATGCGCTGCTCTACCAACTGAGCTACAGTGGCACGGAGTTTTTGATTTTCAATTGTCAATTCTCAATTCTTACAGATAGCATTCCATCTGAAAGGAGCAAAGCTCGCCTGCACTAAAGCTTCGGCGAGCGGAGTCCACCTCCGCTGATGCTTTGGTGGACGGAGCCCACCTTCGGCTGATGCTTCGGTGGACAGAGTCGGGATGACTGGATTTGAACCAGCGACCCCTTGCACCCCATGCAAGTGCGCTACCGAGCTGCGCTACATCCCGTGTGATTTTGAATTCCCTATTCTCAATTCTCCCTTATGGCTGACTCCTTGTGATTTGATCTTTATTTCAATGTTCTCAATAGGCCTCTTTAACCCATTCTGTTGCGAGAGCTGCTTCCTTGCCCTCAAATGTTCGGTCCTTCGCTGAGGCTCCGGCCACCCAGGTACAAAGCCACCTTCATACATCCGCGCACGTGAAACTCGCCTGCGCTAAAACTTCGGCGAGTGGAGTCCACCTTCGCCGATGCTTCGGTGGACGGAGCCCACCTTCGCCGATGCTTCGATGGACGGAGCCCACCTTCGCCGATGCTTCGGTGGACGGAGCCCACCTTCGCCGATGCTTCGGTGGACGGAGCCCACCTTCGCCGATGCTTCGGTGGACGGAGCCCACCTTCGCCGATGCTTCGGTGGACGGAGTCGGGGTGCTACTGGATTCGAACCAGCGACTTCTACGTCCCGAACGTAGCGCGCTACCGGACTGCGCTACACCCCGTGTGAATTCTCAATTCTCTATTCACAATTGAATTTGTGGGTGATACAGGATTCGAACCTGTGACCCCTACCCTGTCAAGGTAATGCTCTAAACCAACTGAGCTAATCACCCAAAACCGTTCCTTTGAAGCGGGCGGCAAAGGTACTGAAATCTCAATGATAGACATGCCATATGTTTCTCATTCCAGGCCGCCAATACGGGGCATGACGACATCCGCCGGGCATCGGCCGGAACGGGTCACCGATCACTCTGCGGACAGCATCAGGGAGCTTGTCTATCTTCGCTTTGACAAAACCACATTCATGTTCTCACTTAAACTATCCGCATGGTCAACCTCTATACGATCGCGACAAGGCACAGTGCGCTTGCGACACAACTGAATCTCCCCATTCACGAACCCTATGCGCCCATGTACCAGGCGCGTCCGGGCATACGGCTGCCTATCATTCTTTACGAACAAGGGAACCCTGTGATTGTATCTGCACGGTGGGGATGCTCTACAGAAGTCGCCACGATGCCATTGCACCTCTTTCCCATGGAGAAAATCCTGAGCCATCCACCGTTCAACCGGTGGATCCATACGCAGCGTTGTCTTGTACCGGCGAATTGTTTTTTCGCACGTTCCGTCACTGAAGATCATCGGGGAGCATTCGATACTTACCTCATCCGCCTGCTCGACACAAGGGTGTTTTTGATGGGAGGGCTTTATACCTCTACGGAATCTGAGGGCGCACGCCGGATTTCATTCCTGCTGTTCTCCACCGAAAGTGCCGACGTGCTGAGGCCGGTCACACAAGCGATGCCCGTGATCATGACAGCGGATCATCTGCAGACCTGGCTTTCAGCAGAGCATCTCTCGGATATCATGCACCTGGCGGACAGATCCGGCGAACACTGGTTCGATTTCTTTCCTGTAAGTCACAACATCCTGCAGCCCGGAGTCAATGACCGGCGTCTCCTGAGACCCACCGGCCTTTCCATGCAGGAAATGAGAGAGCATTCTCTAAAATTAAAGGCGCTTGATATCCGTCAGGATCGCTTTGACAGAAAAGGAAGCAAACACTGATGATTCTAGATTATTAATTGATTAATTGATTAATTATTGATTATTGGTTCGTCATTATTGCTTCGTAAATGTATTGATCATATCCACAATGGCATCCGAGATAAGATCTTCACGCGACCACATAATAAAATGACTACCGCCTTTGACCATGATGACGTGCACATCGGCATTCTTCATCACGCGTTTCCCGAACTCTACATTTTGTACGGGCACAAGATTGTCTTTGTCACCATGAATTAATGTCACAGGACAATGCACCTTACCCCATTGGGGGAGACACTGCTCCAGTTCTTCTTTCAACGGATCGAGTTCACGGTTGCTGATGCGCAGAGGACGTGCCACGGCAAAGCGGATGATCGGATAGTCCAGGATCGGCCGCCACCATGTCGATGGCTCAAGGGATGGGTCCAGGGGTGCAGCGACCAATACGATACCATCGACCATTTCGGGATGGTCCATAGCGAGATAGGCGGCAATACTGCAGCCCAGGGAATGTCCGACAAGAATATTACGCCGGGCCCCGACATAATTGATCAATGCGGCCAGTTGGGCACTTTGCTTCGCAAGAGAACCTTCCGCGTGATGCGGACGTGACTCACCATAGCCGATCCTGTCATACGTATACAGTGCGGCATGTGACTGCAGATGTGGATTGGCAAGGTAATCCAGACAGGCGTCCAGGCTACCGGGAAAGCCATGCACAAAAAATACCGCCACGGCAGGAGTGGTATCCCCGATGTTGACACCGGCATATGCGATCCTGAGATCACCAACCGTAATTGTCCTGACAACGGCGTGGTCATCTGACGATTGCCTCAACCGTTGCAGGATCTTTTTGTCCGACGACCTGAAGTCTAGCAGCCCAAAAGCGTTGACTACAACGCCCAGGGCATACAAGAGCATTGCTATTCCTACAAGCACCAGAAGCACAATACGCACTATTTTATTGACGACGTGTTTTGTACCCATTTTTGTAATCCCGATAATTCCAGTTCCATCCAGCCATGCACCTTCTCTACTAAATCTTTCGGATCAGTATTGTAGAGTGGTGCGCCAAAGACCAGATGAACCCGGGTGTGTTTTTTTCCAAATGTCTGAAAGAAATGTCGCAAAAAAGTGTCATCGCCGATCCACGCCACCTCCGGGTCTTCGTACTCAAGGATGACAGGTACCACGGGTACACCGACGCGGGCGGCAAGTCTAAAAACGCCTTGTCTGAATGGCAACAGTTCCGGAGCCCTGGTCGTCGTCCCTTCAGGATACACGAGTACCGGAAATCCTTTGCTCAGCATCTCTTCGAGAATTCTCATCACAGTGTATCTGCTTCTTTTCTCATCACGGCGTACAAACAAGACACTTGCCATTTGCGCTCCTGTGCCGATCAACGGCCAACGCGACACCTCTTCCTTGGCGACGACAACGCCCTGGACATATTTCAACGCAACGATCGGATCAATATAAGACCTGTGATTCCCAACATAGACAGCCGGAGTGTTGTCAAGATGTTCAGCACCCTGGACCTGTATCCGGATACCCAGAATCGGCAACATGATTTGCACCCATACTTTCCGCCATCTGATTCCTACTGCGATGCGATCGTGGACACACAGTCTGTACGGTGCAAAACAGCAGATCCACAGGATCGTCACTACTGCTAATCCCGTCAATCGCATCAGCGCTCTCAGAAATGCCACAGGGCGCGTCACCAGGTCTTGCTGAGATTTTCAATGGTCTCCATGCGCACGCTGTGCAGATCGAGCAACATCAGGCCGTCGAGAGCATCATTAAAATTAGGATCCAGGTTAAATCCAATAAACCTGGCATTCTGGCGGACATATTGTTTCAATAATACAGGCAGTCTGAAATATTCCGGTTCGATATGTTCAAGGAGGTTTTCAAGTGCGTCAATATTTTGAATATCCCTCAGAGCGCTCTGCAGATTAATGTCCCGCAACGGTACTGTAAAAGGCGTTCTCGGTGTAATATAGCGTGCATTTTCGGCGTCGTAATACCGCTCTTTTACGAAGGCGACAATCAGGCTTTTGGAGACGTCCGAATAGAACCTGCTGATCGACACCGGACCGATCAGGTATCTGAACTGCGGATGGGAGATCAGGAAACAAAGAATGCCTTTCCAAAGCAGGAACAATGGCAGCCGTTTCTTTTGGTATTCCGGCAGGACAAAGGACCGGCCGAGCTCGATGCTCTGCCGCAGCACCGGACTAAAGGCTTCATCGATGTTGAACAAGCTATTAATATAAAATCCTGCAAGTCCGTCCTGTGCATATATTTTATCGCCCTCACCGATGCGATATCCACCGATGACGCGCCCGGCGTTCTGATCCCAGATAAACAAATGGCGGTAGTATGTATCATAGAGATCAAGATCGCGCTCCCGGCCGGTACCCTCGCCGACCACACGAAATGTGATCTCACGCAGGCGGCCTATCTCATTGATTGTGGCAGGGATCTGCTCATACATGGCAAGATATACGGCAAATCCACCCTGGGCAACCAGGCACTGGTCTTGCGGCAGGTTTTTGATTTCGCGGCCGATGGCCTCAGGATCTCCCTGGGGGGCGATTGTCACCTCTTTGATATCGGTTGCGGGTGTAAGCATTTGCTGTAGCTATCTTGCAAGATAAAACTTTGCTTTCGTTACTTCCAGGACTTATGAACAGAGCTCATCATATCACAAAATTAGCGCTCGTCGGCATAGCCACAATATGCTGTGTAACCACTGGGTTAGCACAGCGTAAAACTTTGAAATTGGGTATTGAATTGCAGGGATATCCCACCGGGTTCATTCCCGGGCTCAGGGTTGACCTCTTCTTCAGTGACTATGCTAAAGTCCATCTGCGTGCGGGGTACAATCTCGTACGTCATGGTGACGCCGGGGAACATGATGACGAACGTGGCGGAGGACCAGGGGTCTCTGTGGGATATGACGTCCTGCCATTTACATCACATCGCTGGATGGTTGGGATACGCTCGGACCTTTGGCTGAATAAGGTGGACTGGTATGACCTATCAACGGGGAATATTAAGGTGACGGGAACGACGCATGTGACCGTGCTTCAACCCACTGCCCAGGCCGGCTACAGAATACCGATACACGAAGGTCTTGAAATATGGCCAACACTTTCATTCGGTTATGAAATTAATGTCGACACGCGGGGTGCCGCAGTCGGACATGGGCCGATCATATTGATTGGTGCAGTCTTGAATACTGAACTCTAAAGGTTGGATCTACTGGAAAAGTAATATTGAAATCCTGAGGTCAACTGAACGTCGGAAGCTTCAAGAATCGACGATATTTAAGAGCTCTTGGGAGTCTCGATCTGACGCGGATTTCATTCCGGTCCATTGACATAATTAAATACAAATGCTGCCACTGCGCCTCCGACAAATGTTGCAGCGAGGTACATCCAGAGTTGACTCCATGCTGCAATCCCTGCTGTGCAGATACCTACGGCCACCGCAGGATTAAAGGCGCCTCCGGATACCCTCCCCAACGCATATGCTGACGCCGTTATCGTAAGTCCAATGGAAAGGCCGAAGTATGAATTGCCAGAAGTGGCACGTGCGGTAGCGACGTTGAGGACGACATAGCATAGTGCAAACGTGCCGACAAATTCTGCCAACATCGCCGGGCCGGTGCGCAGCGCCATCGGTTCGGCAGCGGCCACGCCGAGTCTGTCCAGAAAATAGCCACTGAGCAAGGCAGCAAGAACACCACCAATCACCTGTGCCAGGAGATATGCCGGTAGTTCTCCAAGTGCAAGCTTGCCACGCAGATACACAGCAACAGAAACCGCCGGGTTGTAATGCGCACCTGAGATATGTCCTCCCGCATAGACCATAACCATCAGCATTACCCCAACTGCCAGAGGTGCGAGATTGCCCAGTCCGCCCCGAACTGCCATGCACACTGCAAGCACCCAGAAGAATGCCCCAATGAACTCTACGACATACTTTTTCATTTTCATAGCTTGTCCTCAATTTGGGCAATCAAATATGTCAAATTTAAATTACACCATGGCTGCGGAGCATCTACAGTATATGCGTCGTTGTTTTGATCTGGCGCGCCATGGCTCAGGAACGGTTTCACCTAATCCCCTTGTCGGTGCTGTCGTCGTGTATCATGGCCGGATTATCGGCGAGGGATATCACCATACGTATGGCGAACCGCATGCCGAACGCAACGCCATTGCCTCCGTGCCTCTGCAGGAGCGCCTCCATATTCCTGATAGCACACTGTATGTCTCGCTGGAGCCTTGTTGCCATCACGGAAAGACACCGCCCTGCACTGATCTCATCATATCGTTAGGAATCCGGACAGTCTATCTCAGCACCAGGGACCCTAATCCACTGGTCTGCGGGAAAGGCATTGAAACCTTACGTGCAAATGGTATTGCTGTCCGCGAGGGTCTCCTGGTGTCGGAGGGTGAAGAACTCATCCGGTATTTCAGGACTTCAATGAGACTCCGGCGACCACATATCATTCTCAAGACTGTACAGTCTGCCGACGGATTTATCGGAAAGCCCGACAGGCAGGTTTGGCTGAGCAATGACTATGAGCGGGTGATGGTGCACAAATTGCGTAGCGAAGTTGATGCGATCATGGTCGGCACAAATACGGCTGTACTGGACAACCCCAGGCTCACAACGCGCGATTATCCGGGTCACAACCCTATCCGTGTCATTCTGGACCGTACAGGCAGGATTCCATTGTCTCATCATATCTACGATGGCGCTGCACCCACAGTCATCTATACAGATCTGCAATCACCACTCACACAGAGCGCACATGCAGAGGTGGTCCGGTTTGCCTTTGACGAAAAACTTTTTCAGAACGTCCTCACCGACCTGCACAACCGCAAGGTCCAGTCTGTTCTGGTCGAAGGTGGGTCCGCGCTCATTACTGCTTTGCTGCAGTTGGGACTCTGGGACGAAGCCCTTGTGGTGCGCACTCCAAAGATCCTGGAATCGGGGATCAGAGCCCCCTTGATAGAAGGCAGGTTAAAGTGGCGCTATCGCGTGAGCGAGGATGATGTGTTTGCGATATTACCAGATTCTCACATTATCCCGTCACCTCCAGTATAACAAGAATATCGACTCTGTAAATCTCTAAAAATCAGTTATCAGCGCAACAACATCGGACTGGCAGTTATTTGACGACGACTTCCCGTACATATTCCTCTCCCAGCATTTCGTTGATCTTCCCGCAAATTTTTTCTTTCATAAAATCCAACTCTTCACGCAGTGCGGCCGAAGAAATTTTCAGGGTCAACACGCCATCTTTGATCCGAATAGAGCGTGTCTCCCGGTTGATCCAGACTCCCATCATATCCTGCCAGGCATTCTCAATTTTCTTCTGGTACAACTTTGGCTTGTACCTCGGATCCTGACTCAGGGTGTTGAGGATATCACCCAACTTAGATTCATTCTTCCTCGTCGTCATTGTCCTGCAAATTATCATTCTCATCCCGGACCGGGGATAAGACATTGTCCAGTGGCAATTCGAGGATACGGGCATCGAGCCCCGACAGTGCAATCAGCCTGCGCATTTGATTGGGTGAAGCGTCCGAGATAAACACCTGACCTGACGACAGTTGCGACAACACTTCAATCAGACCCCGTGCCCGGTATTCGTCCAGCCTGTCGAAGATATCATCGAGCAACAGAATCGGGCTTTTCCCGGTATGTTGCCGCAATACATGCGTCTGTCCCAGATGCAAAGCGATCAACAACGACTTTACCTGGCCTTCTGAGCCAAAGCGCTTGGCGGGCTTGCCATCGAGCAGGATCTCCAAATCATCCTTATGGATCCCTTTCGTCGTATATCCCGCCTTGATATCGGCCTCGATGCTTTCCGAAGCCAGATCTACCAGGGTATGATCTGTCAAATGAGAATGATATTCCAGCGCAGGACACTCTGCTGCGCTGCTCAACATCGCATAAATACTCATCACCTCTGGCAACAGGCCGTCGATAAATTGTGCGCGCACTCGTCTGAGATAGGCCGCAGATTCCTGCATGGACTCTGAATACATCATCAATAATGTGCGGTCTGACCGGAATCCCTCGTTACGCAACAGGGCGTTGCGCTGTGCGAGTAACCTCTGATAGCGTTGCAGGTGCTCGAGGTAGGTTTTATCAGCCTGACTCACGAAGAGGTCCAGAAATCGCCTTCTTCCTGCGCTGCCGCCACGGATCAACACGACATCTTCCGGGGCGAGCATCACGACCGGAAGAAAGCCAACATATGCGCTGAGCTTATCTGCCTGTTTGCCATCGACAGTGATCTCTTTCACCGCACCGGGTTTCACCTTCACACAGACGGCATGTGCCTCCCCGCTGACGATAATTTCTGCCTCAATGCGGAAGAAAGACTTGCCAAACTGTACAGTGTCGCGATCCTGGGGCGTGCTGTGGCTGCGCGCCATGCAGAGATAATAGATGGCGTCCAAGAGATTGGTCTTGCCGATGCCATTTCTGCCAACGACAAAATTGAGATCACCAAAGAACGCAAACGCTCCCTCTGCGTAACTTTTGTAGTGATATAGTTTTAGTGCCGAGACCAAGTGCCTGATGACCTTCCGGATTTGTAGAACAAGGATCGGCATTTTTGACCATGTCACCTGCACTGGGACATTTTGAAAGTCAACTCAATGCGTCAGCGCTTGTTAGTGTGCCTGGAGCAGGAGATGTCGGAATGACGGGATACGCATATCTTTGCGTTTCTTTTTGATTATCACAAACTTGTCTGACTGGCAATGGCAGAAACAGGAGTGAAACACACTGCGAAAAAGAGCTCTGGAGAGAATGGCTCCCAGCTCAGTGAGCATTATTTATCGTGGTATGAGACGATGATGCGCATCCGGCGTTTTGAAGAACGTGCGCTCATGTTGTACACGCAGAACAAGATCCGCGGATTCCTGCATGTCTATATCGGAGAGGAAGCTGTTGCTGCTGCTATCACCACCACGGTCCGGGCCGACGACCCTCTGGTGACTGCATACAGGCAACACGGCATTGCCATCAGCAGGGGCATCAGCACCAAAGAATGCATGGCAGAGCTATTTGGTAAAAAAACCGGGGCCAATAAGGGCAAGGGAGGCTCAATGCACTTCTTCAGCAAGGAGCATTTTTATTTCGGCGGCAACGGGATCGTCGGGGCACAAATTCCCATCGGCACCGGTATTGCGTTTGCTGAAAAATACAGGGGCAGTGATAAAGTAGGGGTCACGATGTTTGGAGACGGTGCTGCCCGGCAGGGATCGCTCCATGAGTCCTTCAATATGGCGATGAACTGGAAATTGCCGGTACTGTATCTCTGTGAAAATAACCACTATGCCATGGGCACTTCGGTAGACCGTACGAGCAATGTCCATGATATTTATAAGCTCGGTCTCGGCTACGATATGCCCGCCAGTGCAGTCGACGGTATGGATGTGGAGAAAGTGCACAAGGCATTGGAATCAGCTGTCGGGCATGTGCGTTCCGGCAAGGGCCCCTATTTCCTCGAGATCAAAACGTATCGCTATCGCGGTCATTCCATTTCCGACCCAGCGACCTACAGAACCAAAGAAGAGGTGGATGAATACAAACACCGCGACCCGATCGCAACGCTTGAGCAGCGCATTTTGAAAGCAAAAGTTGCCTCTCAGGAGGACCTTGATGCGATTCAGTCGCGCATCACGGAAGAGATCGATGCAGCGGTGCAGTTTGCAGAAGAGTCCCCGTTTCCGGATCCTTCAGAATTGTATGATGACAACTATGTAGAGAAGGATTATCCTTTCCTGAAATAGTCATCAGCCGACTATTTTTTTGGCTGTCGAAGTCATGTAGCGATCCGTTCATTTCAAAGGTCCATCAGTCCTTCCGGCAGGGACATCAGCACTGTTTTTTTCTTCTGATCGATGTCGATAAGAAAGACGGGATTCAGCGGGATCAGGATTTCTTTGCCATCCACTTCCAGGACGGCCATTTCCTGCTGTGGAAACTCACGGACTTCGCGGATCTTCCCAAGATTTCCGTACGTCTTGTCCTTGATCTCATATCCCCTCAGCCCCTGATATTCCAATCCGGATTTTGTTTCTTCCGGACCCGATGAGATTTCATCATCAGGCAGGAATACTTCTGCGGAAGCCCATTGTGTCGCTGCTTCCGGGTTCTCAATTCCAACAAATTTTACCAACAAGTCCTGCAATTCACGGATGTGCTCGACCTGCTGCGGTACTTTGTTTCCATTGGCTTCAATAAATAAAAACTCAGCCTCCAGGACATCCGGCAGGAAGTGTTCTTCGACATACAGTTTGATCTCTCCTTCACGTCCGCGGACTTTTCCTGTTGACCCGACCCTGGTAAATCCCTGTAGTGTCCGCCAATGCTCCTGCATCTGTCAATTGTGGTTGAGGAGTACCATATGCATGATGTAGCCCTTCTCCCCTTTCTCCATCCATGTCATCCCCTCGCATGGTGCAAAATCACCAAGGCGTTTACAGCGTGAATCGACAATTGTGTCCATGCGCTCGACAAGGCCGATATATTTTGCGTACTTCTCCATGACATAGCGGCGCTCCAGATCTGTGTCTTCATCCGCCTGATGACACGTCATTACCGAGTCAAATTGAAACGTCCCGATATTCTCCGGTTGGTCAATGGATAAGACAACCCCTTCCCAATATGCATACATATTGAGCTCTTCTGTCCCGACCGGCACCTCGATATTCGGGTCGATGTAACGGGTCGGATCCCACGCGCGACCGGTGTACAATGGGAATTCCATTTTGATCAGCCGCTGATTTTGTTCGACGCGGATCACGGAAGTGTACGTCCTTCCGGCATTCCAGACATCCGTCACTTCCCATGGAGCCTGCGCATCGTGCCGGATCGAGCGTTCGATGCGAAATACAGTGTCACCCTCCACACTCACGATGATATCTGTTACGGCTTCACGCACAAATGTTGTTGTGGTATCAAGGACATTTGAATTCCCTGCATCGTCAAAGATGATGGAGTCGACTTTATATTCGAGTACCTTTCCCAGAGTGAGCGGGAAATAGGCCTCTCCCCTGTCAGCAGGTTTCACTTCTTCAGTAGTACAACCGTAGAGGAACACGCACACTGCAACCGCCGTCACCGGGATCCATAACCGTTTCATGGTTGTGTCAGGCCGCTTTGGATGATCCCTCCGCCAATGACATCATCACCTTCGTAGAAGACAGCACTCTGACCCGGGGCAATGCCGCGCACGTTTGCATGGAACATGACATCGACGTGATCATTAGTGCCGTGCAATGTCGCCAACGTCCCACTATCACGGTAGCGCACTTTTGCCACGACTTCCATGCCTTCCGGGAGTCCGGCGTATTTCATCCAGTTGAGTTTTGCCACATGCATCCCGTTCCGGACAAGGTCGTCCGCATCTCCAAGGATGACCGTATTGGTCTCCGGGAGGATTTCCGTGACATACATCGGTTTGCCCAGTGCGATCTTCAGTCCTTTGCGTTGTCCTACCGTGTAGAACGGGTAGCCTTCATGTTGGCCCAGGACGTTGCCTTCCGTATCGACGAACCGGCCGCCGCTGACCTGATGTTCAAGTGCGGGGATGCGACGTTTCAGAAACCCGCGATAATCATTGTCCGGGACAAAGCAGATTTCATAGCTTTCCGCTTTCTTCGACAGCTCGTCATACCCAAAATCCTTCGCCATTTGTCTCACTTCCGGCTTGGTAAAATTTCCCAATGGGAACATCGTCTTCTGCATTGCTTCCTGGCTCAGTCCCCACATAACATATGACTGATCTTTATTCAGATCTATTGCCTTTGATACATAATACCTGCCGTTCGCCTGACTGAGGATCGCGTAATGTCCTGTGGCGATATATGCGCAATCCAGCGCTTCGGCGCGTCTCAGCATTGCTTCCCACTTGATGTGCGTATTACAGAGGACGCAGGGATTGGGGGTGCGGCCGGCAAGGTATTCATCCACGAAATTGTCGATGACGTAGTCGCCAAATTCCGCCCGGATATCGACGATGTAGTGTGAGAACCCCATGTCGACAGCGACGCGGCGAGCATCGTTGATGCTGTCGAGGCTGCAGCAGCCGGTTTCCTTCTTGCTGCCGCCGCTGTTGGCATAGTCCCAGAGTCTTCATCGTGATGCCGATGACTTCGTAGCCCTGGGAATGCAGCAGCATTGCGGTGACAGTACTGTCGATACCGCCGCTCATGGCAACCAATACTCTGCCGTTTCTGCTCATGGTGCAAAGATAGGGGTCTGGAAGGTGGCAAGGAGGAGGTGGTGCTGATCCAGGATCAGGATTTGGGGAAGCGCGGGAAAGGTGCTATATTTCGTAAACATACTACACATTAATCTTTTTATTCACATTTAAACCACCTGAATCATGTCATTTTCAAAAGCCCGTTTTTTCACCCAGACCGATTTCCATTTTTCAATGCTCTGCCACGCTTTGTCTCATCCCGCCAGGATCGCTATCCTCCGCAAGCTCATTGAAGAGCAATGTTGCAGCACCTCGGGATTCACTAAAGAGATGCCCCTGTGCCGCGCTTCTGTCTCTCAGCACCTGATGATCCTGCGCGAAATGCATATCCTGCAATGTGCACAACAATACCCTACCGTATTGTATTCGCTCAACCCGAATCTGCCTGCCACATATCGGGCGATCATCGACATGATCCTGAAGGTGGACCAGTATTTCCCAAGAACTGCAGTCGATGAGATCTCTTCCGTAAACCGATTCCGTGGGGCAGTACAGTACGAATAAGTGTCACTGGTCATCGTTCAGATATGTATCGCGCACAGGAGCCACCTCCAGCAGACGTTTTAGCTGCAGGTTTGCAATACCCTTTCGCACGATTAACGCGAACTTCCTATTTTGTCATCCACCAGTGAACAGAGACAAGCCCTATGCGTATCCTTCATGCTGCATTTGAATGCTATCCTTACGCCAAAGTCGGGGGAATGGCTGACGTCGTTGGCGCCCTTCCAAAATATCTCAATAAACTCGGGGCAGATGCCAGCGTCGTCATGCCGCGTTACGACAGGAACTGGGCGGCATTGAAACTGCAGCCTGTATTTCAAGGCTCCTTCAACCTGGACTGGGAATACGTACCCTTCACTGTAGAAAAAAGTACGGCAGAAGATCTGCCGTTTACCATTTATACCATCAACATCCCGGGAAAATTCGACAGGTACGGTATCTATGGATTCTGGGACGATGTCGGCCGGAGCGTTGCATTCCAGCGTGCAGTATTGACATGGGTCCGTGACAGCGGCCTCCAGGTGGACATCATGCACTGCCATGACCATCATACAGGTCTGATCCCTTTCTTCCTGCGGTTCTGTCAGGAATTTGCCCCGTTAAGTGCGATTCCCACCGTATTCACGATCCACAACGGCGCATATCAGGGGGCGTTTTCGTGGGACCTGGCGAGACTTCTGCCGGCATACCCCGCTTCGGCACGGGGGATGCTCGAATGGGGCGGCGCCATCAATGCGCTGGCCTCGGCGATCAAATGCTCGTGGAAGTATACAACGGTATCGGAAGGGTATCTGCTCGAACTCATGCGGGACGGTCATGGACTGGGATGGCTGTACAGCAGCGAATGGGGGAAGTCAACAGGGATCCTCAATGGCATCGACACGGATATCTGGGATCCTAAAGCAGATCCTTTCATCGAAGTACATCTGCGGGGAAAATCGATAGATGCTTTCAAGAAGAAAAACAAAGAAGCCTATTGCAATGCTGCGGGCATTGCGCCGGACAATCCGCTCTATGTCTTTATCGGGCGCTTTGCATATGAAAAAGGCGCTGATGTCTTGCCTTCGATCGCAGGGGAATTTCTGTATCGGTTTAGCGATGTTTCGTTTGTCTTCCTGGGATCTGGTGACCCGCAAACGGAAGGGCATCTGAGCGCACTGGAACACTACTATAATGATCGTGTCAGAGCGCATATCATGTATTCCGAAAAGCTTGCGCATCAGTTGTATGCAGCCTGCGACTTTCTGCTCATGCCGTCAAGGGTGGAGCCCTGTGGGCTGAATCAGATGTATACAATGCGGTACGGAGGTATTCCTATTGTCCATGGCGTCGGCGGACTGCGCGACACTGTGGCACCTTTGACGGAAGATTCGGGCAATGGCTATGTCTTCGATGATTTGGCATCCCATGCTACCCTGCCCGTCCTCGGCGCATCCAGGAATATGTACGATCACAAAGATCTGTTGACGCAGATCCGCAAGCGAAATATCGCCCTGGACTTTTCATGGCAACAATCCGGAAAGCGCTACCTTGAAGCCTACAACTCTGTACTATCCTGAGCTCTTTTTATGGACACAATGAACTCCAAGACAATCTGTATTATCCTCGGTGGCGGCGCAGGTAGCCGGTTGTATCCGTTGACGGAACGGCGCAGATAAACCGGCAGTCCCAGTGGCCGGCAAATACAGGCTGATCGACATTCCGATTTCAAACTGCCTGAATTCAGAGCTGCGCCGGATTTTCGTGTTGACACAATTCAACTCCGCCTCCCTGAACAGCCATATCAAGAATACCTACCATTTCGATCATTTCAATACGGGTTTTGTGGAAGTACAGGCAGCAGAGCAGACCTTGTTTAATCGGAACTGGTTTCAGGGCACAGCCGATGCCGTCCGTCAGATCCTGCCCAGGCTGCAGAATTATGATTTCGACACGATGCTCATCCTCAGCGGTGACCATCTGTATCAGATGGACTACAGGACCTTTCTCAAGACGCATATGGACTCCGGGGCCGATATTTCGATTGCGACAATTCCGGTTGGTGCCAGCGACGCTTCGGAATTCGGAATCATGAAAGTGTCCAAAGAGGGCGTGGTGGAAGCCTTTACTGAAAAACCAAACCAGGAGTTGTTGCCACAATGGAAGTCGGAAGTCGATGAGAAATATACCCGTGAAGGACGCGTCTTCCTGGCGTCCATGGGCATCTACGTTTTTAACAAGGGGTTGCTGACCAGTGCTTTGATAGAAAATCCTGAAATGAATGACTTCGGGAAGGAGATCATTCCTAAATGCATTGAACAGAAACTCAAAATCGTGAGCCATCCGTTCGACGGCTATTGGACGGATATCGGGACGATCCGTTCATTCTTCAATGCTGTGTTGCATCTTGCGGATCCACTTCCTGAATTTAATTTGTACGACAATGAGAAGACAGTATATACGCGTGCCCGCATGCTCTCCCCATCCAAAATTTTCGGCACTTCCTGTGAGCGTGCTTTGATCTCTGAAGGTTGCATCATCCATGCAAAAAGCATCTACCGGTCGGTCATCGGCATCCGTTCACGCATCGGGCGGAATACGGAACTCTCGAATACTTACGTCATGGGCCAGGACATGTATGAAGACATCAGTATACTCATGGACCAGCAACGGATCCCAATGGGTATCGGCGAAAACTGCAGGATTGAAAACGCCATCCTCGACCGCAATGTCTGTATCGGCAATGATGTCGTGATCCGCGGTGGTGCCGATCTCGAAGATTCAGAACAGGATACCTATTGTATCAAAGACGGTATCGTCGTGGTCCGCAAGGGAGCTACCCTGGCACATGGAACCAAGATCGGTCTGACCGACTGAAGTCTGGACACCGAATCACTCCCGTTCCCTGCCGGGGAGAAAATTTTCGGCGATCATGCAACGCGCGCTGCCTCCTCCATACGTTTCGATGACGTCGACATCACGATACAGAATGCGGTTGTGCTTTTCGAGACGTGCGATCTGTTCCTTTGTCAACGCCTTGTACGCCCTGGCTGACATGACGCAAAGTTGTTCTCCGCGCTGCGATTGCAACTGGATCATATTCCCTGCGAAAGCCGCCATCTGATCAGCGGAGATCTCAATAATTTCTTTTTCCGATTCCGTAAAGAATTTTTTGAGCCGCTCTATTTCGTTCCTTTCAGGAATGCATTCCAGGCAGATTACAACATAGGTCGTGCACAGCGCCATCACCACGTTCGTGTGGTAAACGGCCTGACCTTCGTAGACTGCATGAAACATGCAGGGCTGATAGCCAAACAGGATGCAAAATTTTTCGATCAATGAGATCTCACTGCGCGGGCTGATACAGACATATGCGATGTGCTGTACCCGGTCCAACACAAGGCTGCCTGTGCCTTCAAGAAACATCTCCTGCTCCTCGTATACTTCAAACGAATAGTGCTTCGCGACACGGTATCGGGCAGAGAGTGTATCTATAATATCCTGCCGTCGTTCAGTGCGCCGTACTTTGCTGAGCATCGGATATGTGACCAGGGTGCCATCTGCATGCGTGGAAAACCAGTTGTTCGGGAAGATCGCATCTGGTTTCACCGGAGTGTCGGTATCTTCAATGACATCGACCCAAATCCCATTTTCCCGCAATGTTGCGACCAATGCGTCAAACTCCTCTACTGCCCGCGCCGCAATTTGTTCTGGCGACAGAGCGGAATCCCGGTGTTGAAATACATTGTTGAGAGCAGTTTCTGCATTGTATCCGAAATGCTTCGGACGGATCATCAGGATATGGTCTGTAATCTGTCGCACCGGTCAAAGGTAACGCAACAGACAGAAGCAGAAATTGTGCTTTCAGACAAGGCTGTTACCGGACTCCCGATACGTCAATGGCGTTCAATTCAAAAAGCATTTCCTTTGCAGGTGCTAATTTCGTCGCTGACAACATGCGCAAATTGATCTAAACCGATAATCATGCATTTGACACACAGACCGGCAAACGCTGAGAGTCTGACGATCGACCAGGGGGTGAGAGCCTTTCGTTCCTATCTGGATGACGGGTACCATCTGACCATTGATATGTCCACCTTCGAACTGGTGTGGCTGATCACCAGGAAAGGAGATACAGAAGTGCGGCACCCCGGTACAGACACGTGGAGCAAGATGCATGCAGGCAACAGCTCAGTCTTCTTTTATCTGAAATCTCCATGGCAGTTGCAGGTCAGGAGCGCTGCGAAAGCACATGTCATTGGCTTTGGCATTGCACTCACCACACTCCATGACTTGCTCGCCGTAGAGTATGATGAAGAGAAGTCAAGGGATGACAACGCCAATGTCGACTACAACAGGCTGACCCAGGTGATCACGCTCACACCAAAACATCTGCAGGATATTGACAAGGTCTTTATTCAGAGTGACGAGTCACGCTTTGGTGTCATCGCCAGAAGAGGTGCCTTCCTGACATCGCTGGCGACATTACTCGATACATTTTACGGAGGACAGCTTGCACAATGTCCTTTTCACATCGACTTTGAGACAGAGCAAAAGATCCGCAAAGCCCACGAGATGCTCGTGGCAGACCTGCACGATATGCGCGATATCGCATCACTGGCACAGGAGACACATCTTCCGCGGACAGTGCTCAAAGAAGGCTTTGTCTACCTGTATGGCAAACCCGCAGCACAATATTTCCAGGATTTTAAATTTGAAAAGTCGCTGGAAATGCTCGAAAGCGGCAAATACCTGATCCGCGATATCGCATTTGCCGTAGGATTCCAAAACCCGAGCCACTTCATCAGCGCCTTCAAACAACGTTTTCACACGACCCCCAAACAGTGGATCAAGTCGCGTCAGCAGAGTGCACATGCAGAAAACGGACACACAGAACACCACTAAACAAAGTCTTGTGAAGCCCCCGGAATTGAATGTTCGCCAGTATCGCTGATCGACTTACGGAGAACCCTTTCCTGATCCTGGACGGTGCCATGGGTACAGAACTCGAGCGCAGAGGGTACCACACCACGCTCCCACTATGGTCTGCATTGGCGAATACCGAAGCGTCTTTTTTGGTAAAGCAGATCCACGACGATTACATAGATGCAGGCGCCGATATTATCACCGCGAATACATTCCGTACCACATCGCACACTCTTTCTAAACAGAACAACACTCACACGGCAGAACATTTCACGAGACGTGCAGTAGAGATCGCCCGTGATGCCATCCGTGAATCAGGAAAGGATGTCCTCCTTGCAGGGTCTCTTGCGCCCCTTGAAGATTGTTACAGTCCGGAACTGGTCCCCCCGGAGGATGTGATCCGGGCTGCTTACGCTGAACAAATTAAAATTCTCGCCGGAGCAGGTGTGGATGTCGTGCTCGCAGAGACCATGATCAATTTGTCGAGATCCGGACCGCAGGTGCGTATCTCTATGAACACGCGATTCCTTTCATGATGTCGTTCACTGTTGAGGATGGACGTCTGCTTGACGGCACTCCGTTCAGGCATGTGATCGATGAGGTACAATCCTGTAATCCGCTGGCACTCCTCGTCAATTGCAGACCCGGAGATCAGATCGCTGCAGCGTTGCAAACTCTGAGAGATGCGTACCCGGGAATCATTGGCGCATATGGAAACGGACCCGGATGCCCCGATCCCGTGAGCGGATGGCAGCTCGAAGAAGGAGGTGTCGGCACGTATCTCAATGATGCACGGACATGGTACGGGCTAGGCGCAAGGATCATCGGAGGTTGTTGTGGCACGACACCGGAACATATCGCCGCGCTGAGTTCATGGCGCAATGAAATTCAATAAATCCGAACGACAAGTGATGATCATGGGATGGTGCATGGAAGTCAGCCTTACTCTGTGCCGACGTCTACTCCTCTTGTGGTGTCAGTGATCCATTCACTCCAGGACCCGGGATAAAGCCTGGCATCCCCCAGGCCCGCGTGCTTGAATGCGAGCACATTCTGGCAGGCCGTCACGCCGGAGCCACAATAAAATGCAACATCTGCACATCCTTTGTCTTTGACTAGCTGTGCAAACCTGGAACGCAGGAATTCCGGCGACTTCCATGTCCCATCGGGATTGACATTATCCATAAACGGGATATTGACCGCACCTGGAATATGCCCGGCGACAGGATCGATGGTCTCTTCTTCCCCGGTAAACCGCCGTGCGTCCCGCGAGTCTACGATCGCATGTTTGGGATCATGACACCAATGTTGAATCGTCTCTGTTTTGACGGTGAGGTCCTGACGATGCACAGGATGATATGCGGTGCGCACAGGGGAAGGCACCGCAGTATCTTCATCCAGTCCCGAATGTCGCCAAGCCGGCCATCCTCCGTTCAGTACCGCCACTGCCTCATGTCCTATCCAGCGCATGAGCCACCACAATCGCGCTGCGATACCACCGCCTCCCTGGTCATAGGCGACAACCTGCGTCGTATGACTGATCCCCGACCGCTCTACCCAATCCAGAAAATCTTTTTCCTTTGGCAAAGGATGTCTTCCGGTAACGCCGGCAACGACAGGAGCCGACAGGTCCCTGTTGAGGTCTGCATACACCGCGCCGGGGACGTGTCCATGTGCATACTCCTGCAGGCCCCATTGCACGTTGGCGAGAGAAAAAACGACAATCTGCGACAACAAGATTCTCCTTTACATCCCGCAATGCCTGCAACTCACCGACTGATATTAATGTCCCGTACATTCGTTTCCAAGGATGAAAATTACAAGGATGAAAGTACGGCAAAGTGTAAAAGCCGTCGCCATACTCTGCTGCCTCATATTGGCCGGCCTGGTTTTTGGATGCCGGCAGAACTCCCTGTATATCCACGAGGTTGAACAATGGCACGCTGACAGGATGAAGGGCATTCATGGCGCGCGCGGCTGGCTGTCACTCGCAGGTCTCTATCCGATACCTCCCGGCAAAAGCTCCTTCGGGAGCGGCGATACAATGAAGATCCGTTTTCCTCATCCCGCCCCGGATCAAATCGGGACGATAGACCTGGATTCAGCGAAACTTTCTATTCAAGTCGTACCGGGTGTTGCCGTCCAGATGGAAGATGGTACCGTTTTCCCCGGCGGGACAATAGATATGGAGCAATCCCCTCTATTGCATCTCAATGCCCTGTACTGGACCTTTATCGAACGTGCGGGAAAATACTATGTGCGCCTCTGGGACACATTGAGCACGCGCAGGCAAGAGCTACAGGAGATCGCATGCTACCCGATCAACGGCACTGGCAGATACCAGTGATGTTTATACCGGCGGACTCAGGGACCACACTCCTGATTGACGATGTCCTGGGACTCAGGCGTCCGAATGCGATCATGGGCACGTTACATGGTGCTTGGCGTGACACAGCCTTCTCATTACTCGCATTGGATGGTGGCGAAAATGAACTGTTTATCATGTTTGAAGACGCCACGACAGATGTTGAAACATATGGCGGCGGCCGCTATATCGACATGCCCCGTCCCGGCCCTGATGGACATGCGCTACTGGATTTCAACAAAGCATATACGCCACCCTGTGCTTACACGGAGTTTGCGACCTGCCTGATCCCTCCTCCTCAAAATCACCTGCCGTTTGCCGTGCGCGCCGGCGAAAGAGGTTTCGTCCACTAACCGAATGCGTACCTGGATATGGATAATTCTCTCATCTGCATAAACCATTGCTACGCATTTCACCGCTATACTTTATTGATGCCAATCTAGTGATTAATAATAATGTAATAGGCGGCAGATACAGAGACCGGCAAGCCCGTATGGCTCCTCGATCCAAAAAAATCTCACGACGGCTCAGATGACTTCAAGCCCGATATCTATGCGATCCCCGGGCAAGACGGTGAGAAGGGAAGACTCATTATTGAGACATATATGGCAGCGTACTGCGTGGAGGCATATAGGTGAAGTGGTAAAATGGATAATTCGCCATCCTCTCCTAAGCCAGGCATTCGGAATTCAACATTTCGTCTTTGATTAATATTCCATTGCAGCGACACGGTCAGTTCAGCCACAAATTGCAGGCCCGACGCATCTGTCGTGAGGCGGTCAAGATTGAACGACTGCGTGTCGAAATGTAAGGTCCCCCCTTTCGGTAATGTGACCTTCCGCAACTGAGCAACAATCTCCTCGAAGAGCGACAGGAACTTTTCGTTGATCAGTGCTTCGAGCTTGCTATCCAGTTTCGCGTTAAACAGGTTGTTGATCATTTTCTCTGCGAGCTTCGCCAGAATGCCGTCATCCGGCAGACTGATATCGAGGTCTTCGAGCGTAAACCGCTTGTCCGCATTGTCGAACCCCGGAGTACAGTGGAGCACGGCCTTGCCATTGTAGGGGCCTTTGACAGACGCTTCGGCGATCAATCGAGCAGGCGTCGCCGCTGAGTTTGATCTTCTCAATATTGACATTCCCCGGCGCTTCAATGGGTCCCTGCTGCGTCAGCAGAGCATTCAGGCGATCAAATGTCACCTTGCAGTCCAGGAAGATGGTAGATGCTCTTTCCATGAGGGCAAGGTAGCGTGGATTCGGGATTGTACCACGTGTATTGCACAGCTGAAGATCTGCCGGGTGTCGATTTTCCTAAATTGCGTACGCCGAGTCAATGAAATCCGGATCATGAGAAAAGAGATACTGTTCCTCTTAGTCCTCTTCTGTTGTGGAGTGCAGGTTAATCTGTCTGCACAACGGGACAAACCATCCCCTTCAACAAAGGCTTTGTCATATGAAGAAGAACTCTACAGCGGGCTGCAATGGCGATGTGTTGGTCCCTATCGCGGTGGCAGATCGGCAGCCGTGACAGGAGT
Organism: uncultured Bacteroidota bacterium; assembly: GCA_963746925.1. Lineage (GTDB taxonomy): Bacteria > Bacteroidota > Bacteroidia > Chitinophagales > Saprospiraceae > DATDQA01. The sequence continues at coordinate 102,372 of CAVVDK010000013.1, read as the reverse complement.
CTCCGGCAAGCCTGATCTGTTTTATATGGGATCTGCAGGAGGAGGCGTCTGGCGGACGAAAGACGGCGGACAGACATGGGAGAATATCTCTGACGGTTTCTTCGGAGGCTCCATCGGCGCGGTAGAAGTGGCGCGCTCTGACAACAATGTCATCTATGTCGGCGGTGGTGAATGCACGGTGCGCGGCAACACCTCTTTCGGATATGGCATGTGGAAATCCGTGGACGCAGGGAAGACATGGAAGCAGGTTGGGCTAAAGAATGCGCGGCATATCCCTCGGGTACGCGTGCATCCGGACAATCCGGACCTCGTCTACGCTGCCGTCCTGGGAGATCTGTATCAGTCCTCCGATGAACGTGGCGTATATCGCAGCAAGGATGGCGGTGAGACATGGGAGCGCGTGCTGTTTGCCAACGCTGATGCGGGGGCATATGAGCTGATCCTGGATCCCAACAACCCGCGGATCATCTATGCCTCTACTTGGCGCGTCCGTCGTACACCTTATAGCCTTGAGAAGCGGAGGTGAAGGTTCCGCTCTCTGGAAGAGCACAGATAGCGGAGATACATGGACAAATATCTCCGGGAATGCAGGGCTGCCTGGAGGTGTCTGGGGGATTGTCGGCATTGCCGTATCCCCTGTCAATTCCGACCGTGTTTTTGCATTGATAGAAAATCAACACGGCGGTATATACAGATCCGACGATGCCGGCAAGACGTGGAAGCTCATCAATGACGACCACAGCCTGCGGCAGCGCGCCTGGTACTATTCACGCATCTACGCCGATCCCCAGGATGAAGATGGCGTCTATGTCGTAAATGTGCAGTTTCATCATTCCAAAGACGGCGGGAAGTCTTTCACCACGATCGGTACACCGCATGGTGATCACCATGATCTCTGGATTGCACCTGAAGACAATCAACGCATGATCATTGGAGACGACGGAGGCGCCCAGGTCAGCTTCGACGGCGGGGATAACTGGTCCACTTACCACAACCAGCCGACGGCACAATTCTACCGCGTGACCACGGACAACTACTTCCCTTACAGGATCTACGGCGCTCAGCAGGACAACAGTACGATCCGTGTCCTGCACCCGCACAGATGGTGGCACTATTGGTGAGCGGGACTGGGAACCCTCTGCCGGCGGAGAAAGCGCGCATATCGCCGTCGACCCGCTCGACAATGACATTGTCTACGGGGGCAGCTATGGCGGATATCTGTCACGGATCAATCACCGCACGCACCAGGAGCAGGCGATCAATGTGTGGCCCGACGATCCCATGGGCTCCGGCGCAGAAGGCATGCGCTACAGGTTTCAGTGGAACTACCCGGTCTTCTTTTCCCCCAATGATCCCCACAAGCTCTATGCAGCTTCAAATCATCTCCACGTCTCGTACGATCGTGGCAACTCCTGGGAGATCATCAGCCCCGACCTGACGCGCAATGATACCGCACGCCTCAAATCGTCAGGAGGTCCCATCACCCAGGATAATTCAGGTGTGGAATACTATTGCACCATCTTCGCCGCCTGCGAATCTCCCTACGAAAAGGATCTGCTTTGGACAGGCTCCGATGACGGACTGGTCCACGTCTCCAGGGATGGTGGCAAGCACTGGACGGATGTCACTCCCCCGGATATGCCCGAGTGGATGATGATCAATAGTATCGAGCCCGATCCATTTACCCCTGGCGCCGCATATATCGCCGGCACGCGATATAAACTCGGGGACTACAGGCCCTATTTGTACAAGACCGAGGACTATGGAAAGCGATGGAAGCTGATCGTCAACGGCATCGCACCGGAGCATTTCACCCGCGTCGTCCGCGCCGATCCGGAACGCAAAGGACTCCTGTATGCCGGGACGGAAAGCGGGATGTATATCTCATTCGACGACGGAGCCACATGGAAACAGTTCCAGCTCAATCTGCCCATCGTCCCGGTGACCGATCTGGCAATAAAAGAGAATAACCTGATCGCGGCGACGCAGGGGCGGGGATTCTGGATCATCGACGACATCACCGTGCTGCACCAGCTCAACGATACGATGGCTTTGTCGGACGCCATCGTGTATCAGCCTATGGATAGCTACCGGATGGGCGGATCTTCAGGAAAATCGCTGCGTGCCGGACAAAATCACCCCGGTGGTGTATTGGTCAATTACTACCTGAAAGACACGAGTGCGGCAAATATTGAAATTGCATTTTTCGAAGCCGATGGCGACAGTATCACTGCTTATTCAACGACAGCTCCGAAAGCGCCCCATAAACTGACGGAGATTGTTCCCGGAGGAAATGTCTTTGACTGGAACATGCAATATCCGCCGGCGAAAGACTTCGACGGAAGGATCTTCTGGGCGGCCGACCTTGACGGACCAGTGGCGCTCCCCGGCAAATACAAAGTACGCCTCACCGTAAACGGCAAGGCACAGGAACAGGAATTTGAAATTCTGCCGGACCCGCGTGTCACTGCCACCACCGACGATCTTCAGGCACAATTTGATTTTATTGAAGACATCAATGCAAAGATCACGCAGGCACATGAGGTCATCATTGAGATTCGCGACGTCCGGACACAATTGAAGGAACTCGAAGATCGCATGAAAGATGATGAGAGTAAGGCGGCAATTGTACAAAAAGCCATGGAGATCGATTCTGCTATGTCTGTGGTAGAAAACGCACTGTACCAGACGAAAAATCAGAGTGGGCAGGACCCGCTCAACTACCCTATCAAGCTGACCAACAAGCTTGCCGGTGTCAAGTCTTTGAGTGCGATGGGCAGCTTCCGGCCGACGCAACAAGACTATGCGACTAAGGAAGAGCTGTCCGGAGAGATCGACGTGCAACTCAAGCAATATTACCAGATCCGGGATACCGATATCCCTAAGCTGAATACGATGGTGCGGGAGAGCACCGCTGACGCGATCAAGGTGAAAAAGCCTTAGCCCGGCACTTGCGGGGGACACTTATTATCTTGGAAGATTCTATGTCGGACGCCAGGCTCTTCCCGGATCGTAAAATCATCCATATTGACATGGATGCGTATTTCGCTTCTGTCGAACAACGCGATCATCCTGAGCTGCGCGGCAAGCCTGTCGCTGTGGGCGGAAAGGGACCACGTGGGGTGATCGCCGCTGCGAGCTACGAGGCCCGTGAATACGGCGTGCGCTCCGCAATGCCTACATCAACTGCTCTGCGGAAGTGTCCTGAACTGGTGATCATGGAACCACGCTTTGAGGTCTATCGCGAGGATTCCCGTGTCATCCGGCAGATCCTGCTCAGCGTCACGGAACTCGTGGAGCCCCTGTCTCTTGATGAGGCTTATCTCGATGTCACCGCAGTGTGTCCTGACTGGGATCAAGTGATCAAGACGGCTCTGGACATCAAGCGACGTATCCTGGAGACGACGCACCTCACCGCTACTGCCGGCGTCTCCATCAACAAGTTTCTGGCGAAGATCGCTTCCGGACAAAACAAGCCTGACGGGCTCACGGTCATTCTGCCAGGCCAGGTGCAGCATTTTCTGGATATGTTGCCCGTGGAGGATTTTTATGGCGTCGGCAAAGTCACGGCCGGGAAAATGCATGCTATGGGCATCCGCACGGGACGCGACCTCAAAGCCCTTTCCGAAATAGAGCTCTCAAAACGCTTCGGCAAGGTCGGCGGTTATTTCTACCGTGTCGCACGCGGCTTCGACGACAGAGCTGTAGAGCCAAACCGTGAACGCAAATCGCTGAGTGTCGAAAGGACATATGCTCAGGACCTCACGGATCGCGTGGCGATCGATCAGGGACTCGCAGTACTGCAGGATGAGCTCATGGAGCGATATGCGCACAACGATCAGTCAGCCCATACCGTCGTCCTCAAGGTTCGTTTTGACGACTTTAGTACGCACACGAGACAAAAGACATTTGATCAGATTGTGACCAAGAAAAGGATGGTGAAATCCACATGTCAGGATCTCCTGGAACTCCTCCCCCAGCCGCTCCGGCCGGTACGCCTCCTGGGTATCGGGTTGTCCGGGTTCGAAGGATCGGAAAAACAGTTGACGCTCGAGCTGTGATTACCACATGCCGCCGGAGGCGAACACCGTGATGCGACTGTCGAGTGGGGTCACTTTTGAGACAAAATGCCGCACCCACTGTCCATTTTCATCGATGAGGAATTTGTTGAAATTCCATTGCACCTCTGCGTCGCTCACGCCGTTTTCACTTTTTTGTGTCAACCAGGCGTATAGTGGCGCAATATCAGTGCCTTTGACATCAATCTTCGCCATCATCGGGAATGTGACCTCGTAGTTCTGTTTACAAAATTCAGCGATCTCGGTGTTGTTTCCTGGCTCCTGTCCGCCAAAATCATTGGAAGGAAATCCAATAATGGTGAATTTATCACCGCCGTATTTTTTGTACAATTGTTCGAGCTCTGCATATTGTGGTGTAAAGCCGCATTTACTGGCAGTGTTGACGACAAGGACACGTTTTCCTTTCAATTGACTCAGGTCAAAGTCCTTCCCATCAATTGTTTTTACTGTAAAATCATAAAAACTCTTTGCGGTTTGTCCCTGATCCATTGCATTCGGCTTTTCTGTTCCTAAAGTTGTCTGTGCTGTTGAGACTGCAGAGATAGCGATGGTCAACACAGCAAGACACAGCACCTGAAGCGATATTCTATTTTGCATGACGCAGTTGTGTTATTGAGTCGCACAAGATACCGCATTTACGAACAATATGCGCGCATCAATGTTCCGGGCGCTATCTTCCGGGTGCATTGTTTTGGTGTACATGCACATCCATTTGCGGATACGGGATATGCAGTCCTGCCTTGTTGAATTCGTGATACACAGTCCTGTTCATATCGAAGAACGTCGGCCAGTAATCGGCGGCAGCAACCCATGCGCGCACTACAATGTTCACAGAGCTCTCAGCAAGCTCCGACACTGCAATGAAGGGCTCTTGCGGTTCGTTAAGGATCCGTCCATCACGATTGACAACATCTTTTAACAACGCTGTTGCCTGTTCCGTACTGTCACCATAACCAATGCCGAACGTCCAGTCCACTCTCCGGGTTGGTTCTTTGGAGTAGTTTACCATAGACGACGTCGACAATCCTCCATTCGGAATGATGATGGTGCGATTGTCAGGTGTTTTCAGTACCGTATTGAAAATCTGGATCTCACTGACGGAACCGGCATATCCCTGGGCCTCGATAAAGTCACCGATCTTAAACGGTTTGAACAACAGGATCATCACCCCACCGGCGAAGTTTTGCAATGTTCCTGAAAGCGCCATCCCCACGGCCAGCCCGATGGCGCCAAGAACGGCGATAAAGGCGGTCATTTCGATGCCCATCATACTGAGGACGGAGATGACCAACATGACCATCAACAGCGTGCGGGCAGTTCCTTTCAGAAACGGCCGGAGTGACAAGTCAACATTCCGTTTCTCCAGTAGCCGGGCAAAAAGGTGTACCAGGCCGTGGATGACCCAGCGTCCGATGATCCAAACGAGTATCGCGCCAACCAGTCGGGGTGCAAAGGTGATGACAGCTTGGGTGATGAGATGTAAGATTTCTTCGGCATTCATTGTCTCTAATAATTTGATTGTGAAATAAACGTGTGCTCTTAGATCAATGAGAACGACGTATGAATGTTCATCATGTGCGTAGCAGGTGAACGATGTTGGGTCTTCCGTATCCCGTTCCGATAATTAATATCACGCCTCCATCGGGATCCTTCATGACTACCCTCTATTGTGCGTTATTGCTCTGGCATCGAAACTGCCATAGGAATGGCCATTCTGGGCGGGCGGGCAATTAAACATCGTCGATCCTTGATGACTACTCCTCTAACGCCCGTCATTGCTCTAGCATCGAGAATCGTCGATTCTTGGTTTACCTCCCACTTACCGAGGTATTAATCGGTTAGATCGAGAATCGTCGATCCTTGATGACCACCCCTCTAACGCCCGTCATTGCTCTAGCATCGAGAATCGTCGATTCTTAGTTTACCTCCCACTAACCGAGGTATTAATCGGTCAGATCGAGAATCGTCGATCCTTGATGACTACCCCTCTAACGCCCGTCATTGCTCTAGCATCGAGAATCGTCGATCCTTGGTTTACCTCCCACTTACCGAGGTATTAATCGGTCAGATCGAGAATCGTCGATCCTTGATGACTACTCTTTAATGCCCGTCATTGCTCTAGCATCGAGAATCGTCGATTCTTAGTTTACCTCCCACTCCCAAGGTATTAATCGGTCAGATCGAGAATCGTCGATCCTTGATGACCACCCCTCTAACGCCCGTCATTGCTCTAGCATCGAGAATCGTCGATTCTTAGTTTACCTCCCACTTACCAAGGTATTAATCGGTCAGATCGAGAATCGTCGATCCTTGATGACTACCCCTCTAACGCCCGTCATTGCTCTAGCATCGAGAATCGTCGATTCTTAGTTTACCTCCCACTAACCGAGGTATTAATCGGTTAGATCGAGAATCGTCGATCCTTGATGACCACCCCTCTAACGCCCGTCATTGCTCTAGCATCGAGAATCGTCGATTCTTAGTTTACCTCCCACTTACCAAGGTATTAATCGGTTAGATCGAGAATCGTCGATCCTTGATGATTACCCCTCTAACGCCCGTCATTGCTCTAGCATCGAGAATCGTCGATTCTTAGTTTACCTCCCACTTACCAAGGTATTAATCGGCTAAATCGAAACTGCCACAAGTCCAGTCCGAATGGCCATGGCCGGGCGGGCAGATAACAATCGTCGATCCTTGTTCTCCAGACGTCCGCTTTTCTCTTAATTTGTGTCAATCCAGAAATTGACTTACTGATGATACGGAACTTACTTGTTGCATTGTGTCTGCTGCTCACAGTGCCGCTCGCCCATGCCGACGAAGGGATGTGGCTGCCGCTCCTGCTGAGTAGCCTGAATGCGCCTGAAATGCAGGCCATGGGGATGAAGATGAGCGCAGATGATATCTATTCTGTCAACCATGGCAGTCTCAAAGATGCCGTCGTGCTGTTTGGCGGATTCTGCACGGGAGAGGTCATCAGCGAGCAAGGCCTGCTCCTGACAAATCACCATTGCGGATATGGCGCGATACAAAGTCACTCTACCGTCGAAAATAATCTGCTCAAAAACGGGTTCTGGGCAAAGACACACCAGGAAGAACTACCCAATCCCGGCCTCTATGTCACCTTTATCGTACGTATTGAAGACGTAACGGCAGCGGCGCTGAACGGAGTCACCGATGCCATGAACGATTCGCTGCGCCAGTCGGTTATCGATCAGAATCTGCATGTCATCAGGGATACCGCTGCACATGAGTCTTTCCAGGATGTGATGACGAAGCCTTTTTATGAGGGGAATCAATATTTCCTGTTCGTCTCCGAGACATATTCGGATGTGCGGCTCGTCGGTGCGCCACCGGAATCGATCGGGAAGTTCGGAGCGGATACGGATAACTGGGAGTGGCCGCGGCACACGGGAGACTTCAGCATCTTCCGCGTCTATGCGGGGCCGGACAACAAACCGGCAGCCTATTCACCGGACAATGTGCCGCTGCATCCGAAACACGCCCTTCCCATCTCACTGGCTGGCGTCAAGGAAGGCGACTTCACCATGGTCTTTGGATTCCCTGGGAGAACGGATGAATATCTCACATCCTATGCCGTACAACAGATCGTGGATGTGATCGATCCTGCGCGCACAGGTATCCGGGGCATCACGCTGGAGATCATGGATAAGGCAATGCGACAGGATGAAGCCACGCGTTTGAAACTGGCACCGCGCTTTGCAGGATTAGCCAATAGCTGGAAGAAATGGCTCGGAGAACGGCAGGGCCTCATCCGTACCGGCGCCGTTGGCATCAAAAGAGCACAGGAAGAGGACTTCAAAGAACAGATCCGCAGAAAACGGAAACTGGCAAATGCCTATAGCGATGTATTGCCACAGTTCGAAACGCTCTACTCACAAACAAATCCACTCGAAAAGGCACGCATTTACTATTCAGAGACTTTTGGCGTCAATGTCCAGCTCTTTCAGCTTATCGCCAGGCTCGATCGTTTGCGGCGGATTTATGAAAGCAATGGTGAGGATGCCTTTCATACTGCGGCAGAGCAATACAGCAATTGGGCGAAAGGGTTTTACGATGGCTTCGATTGCGGACTGGACCGGCAGATTTGCCAGGCCTTATTCCTCCACATGTCGTCAACGCTTGAATCCAAATTCCTGCCTGAGGAATTGGATCAGAAATACCTGTTTACGCATGGGTATACCCTGGCTGATTTCACTGCGACATTATACTCTCCTCAGATGTGTGATTCTATGGCGATGGCAAAAATCTCCGGCTCGATGGTGCCGGTTTTGTGAAAGAGCTCGAAGATGAACCCGCATACCGGCTCTATGCCGAAGTGCGACATTACAGCGACAGCCTGATCGCCCCGGAATACAATACATACAGTGCCCGGATTGCCGGGCTCAAGCGCCAGTGGATGGCAGCGCTGATGACGGTCTATCCGGACAGACGCTTCTGGCCTGATGCCAATGGCACGATGCGTATGAGTTATGGCACCGTCGAAGGATACCATCCCCGCGATGGAGTGACGTACGAACCGATGACATATCTCGATGGCGTTATTGAGAAATACAAGCCCGGTGATTACGAATTCGATGTATCTCCAAGGCTAATGGAGCTCTACAAGGCAAAGGATTACGGGCGCTATGCAGACCCGGCGACAGGAAAGCTTCCCGTGTGTTTCATCGGGACAAATCATACGACAGGAGGCAACTCCGGAAGCCCCGTGATCGACGCCCGGGGCAACCTCATCGGAATCAATTTCGATCGCGTCTGGGAAGGCACAATGAGTGATATTCATTATGACCCGCAGATTTGCAGGAATATCATGGTAGACATCCGGTATGTATTATTCGTCATCGACAAATTCGCAGGCGCAGGATATCTCGTGGATGAGATGAATGTTGTGGATTGATTGATTCATTGATTGATTCATTGATTTACTGAGGACTTATTAATTAATCATTAATCATCAATCATTAGTCATCAATCATCAATCATCTATTTACTTTCTCAAATGCCTCTCTCCCTTCGCTGAATGAAAACCAGGCCAGGGCTGCTGTTCCCAGTGCGTCGACATACGGGATGCGCAGCCACCACCACAGGCCACTGGCTGCCAGCAGTACAAGAGACATATACAGGCAGACCTGGTTGCATCGCGCATCGGCAATGATCGCTGCTGAATTGAGCTGCATACCCGTACGTATTTTGACTCGAATCAATATCCACATGGACAGGATCGAGATCAGCGCAATGATCACACCGGAAACAGTCGATATGGGGGTATGTCCTCTGACGACAGTGAATGCAGCCGATAAGATCAGTATTGCGGTCAGCACATAAAAACACCAACCCGTGATCCTCAGGCCCAGTGTTTCAAACTGTCCGTGCAAAGATGTGGGGTGTCTATGGATACGATAGATCATGTGCGCTACACCCAGGGCAGAGATTGTCTCGACAAAGCTGTCTGCACCGAACCCCAGCAACGTGAGCGTTTCGTCTTGCGTGCCAAACCAGACAGAGACCATGCCTTCGGCGAGATTATAGACCACAGTCACGATCGCCAGAAGTCCCGCGCGTCGAATCGATTTCTTTAAAGAGAGGTCAGTCATCCCATGTTGCGTAGAAACCGAAAGGTACAGGAACTAAAGACATAGGATCAAAGTCAAGAGCACATTATACAACATCTGCCATTTCCGGTTGAGACCATTTCTCAAATCCACCTTTAAATAACAAAAAAAGGCCAGACACTTCCGCATCCGGCCTCAGTATAGACATCGTTGTTGTCTATGATCTGTATGACTATTGCCCTTGCTCTACGGGGATGACCTCGGCGGGAATCAATCCGTGAGCTTCTTTATGTGTCGCGATGACAGCATCCTTGTCCGGCGCTTCCGACAGACAGAAGACTTTGCCGTCTTTTTCATCCACCCAATAATTGATAAAATTCACGTGGTACTTCGCCTCGGTGGCAAGGTCTTTTTGATGTGCTTCCGCGACAGCGGCAGCCGAGACATTCCCCGGACCCAGGTCATGAACATCGAGGAACAACTGTCCGTTGCCTGTGTAATTGGAAGCTTCCCCGGCGATGACACTATAGATTTCCTCCGGAATCAGTCCGTGTGCCTCTGCGTGTGTCGAACGGATATCCGAGGCCTCGTTCGCCTTGCTGAGGCAGTATACATAGCCGTCTTTTGCATCTACCCAATACTTGACAAAGGAGACCCCGTATTTACCCTCCGTCTGCAGATCCTTTTGATGCGCTCCGGCGACATCGGCATAGGTGACACCACCCGGCTCGAGTTTATGGACGTCGAGAAAGTACTTGTCCCCGCCCGAAGCATTGTCTTGCGCGGTAAGGGCGTGTTGCACTCCCAGGCAGAACAGGGAGATCATGGCAACTACAACAACTGATGTTTTCATAATAAGATGATTTGGTGAACTAATGCCACAAAGATTGGGTCCTCTTGCGCCCCTGCTCACAGAGGTTTTCCCTATCTTATCGAGACGCGATCCCTAATTTTGTGGTACTTCGCTATCGGGGAGATGAAATTACTTGAACGCTCAGAGCACATGGACCAGCTCCGGTCCGCTTTCCAGGAGGTGATAGCCGGGAGAGGGCGCAGTGTGTTTATCGCCGGCGAGGCAGGGATCGGTAAGACGGCCCTCGTGAGGCAATTCATTTCGGAGATCGACACCCCCTATTTGCTGTTGGAAGGATATTCCGATTCGCTATTTGCAGCAAGGCCGCTCGGACCGCTGTTCGATATTGCCCCGTTGCTCGGAGATGACTTTGTCCGGCTCCTGAAAGAAAACCCGAGCCGCAACCTCATCTTTCCGGCAGCGCTCGAGGCACTGAATAGCCAGGGCGCCCCTGTCATTTTGTTTTTCGAGGACATCCACTGGGCAGATGAGGCCACACTGGATTTTATCCGTTTCCTGGCGCGGCGGATCAAACAGATCCAATGTCTGTTCATCCTGACTTTGCGCGACACAGAGCTGCCATCAGGCCACCCCTACCGGATGATTCTCGGCGAATTGCCGCCGACGGACTATCAGAAGATCATCCTGCCGCCACTCACGCCGGGTACCGTGCAGACGCTGGCGGAAGAAGCGGGACGCGAAGGCTCTGAGGTGTATCAGCTCACCGGCGGTATCCCGTATTTCGTGCGCGAAATACTTGCCAGCTATCACCTTGGGATACCGGAAACGGTGCGGGATTCCATCCTGTCGCTGTATCACCGCCAATTCGACGCGACAAAAGATCTCTGGGAAATGGTCTCCGTCATTCCCGGACGCATCGACATGGAGGTCGTCAGGATCATGCACCCGACGTTTTCAAAAGTGGTGGAGTTCTGCTTTAATGCGCGTATCCTGATCCATGAAACCAATGCCATCTCGTTCAAGCATGAATTGTTCAGGACGACAATCGAGGAGAGTTTGTCCCCTGTGCGGCGACAGGAGTTGCACAAGCTCGTCACCGATGCGATGCTGATAGTCACGGGTATTGAAGTACCCACGGCGCGGATCATTCACCACGCGAGGCTTGCAAAAGACACACAGAGACTGCGGGAACTCGCGCCAAAAGCAGCCGCGGAAGCGGCGCTTCTGGGCTCGCATCTCGAAGCGGCCAAATTCTACAAGCTTGCGTTGGAGCACCAGGAGCACTCCGCTCCGGAGCACATCGCAGATCTCTACGAGGATTACAGCTATGAATGTTATCTGACGAACCAGATTCCCGAGGCCATAGAGGCTTTGGAACATGCCGTACAATATTGGAAGGACGACAACAGCCTGCGCAAGGGAAACGCGTTTCGCTTCCCGTCAAGGCTCTATTGGTTCGCCGGAGAAATGGAGCCCGCAGAGCATTTCGGGTTGAAAGCCGTCGACTTGTGCGCGCAGACACCTGATTCCAGGGAGCTTGCGTTGGCCTACAGCAATATGTCCCAGTTGATGATGCTCGGAGACAACAGTATCGAATGTCTGCGCTGGGGTGAAAAAGCCATTGCCCTCGCCGTGGCTTTGGATGATACGGAAGTACTCTGTCATAGCCTGAACAATATTGGGACGATGCTCCTTTGCGTTCCGGAGCGTATTACTGAAGGAGAAGAGAAGCTGCGCGAAAGTCTCCGCCTGGCGCTGGATCATGAATACCACGAGCACGCGGCCAGGGCGTATACAAACCTCGCTTCAGCCTGTGTGGAGATGCGCAGGTACGATGCGGCCGAAACCCTTTTTGATGAAGGGATTGCCTATTGTGATGCACGTGATCTGCACTCCTGGATGTATTACTTGCAGAGCTCACAGGCGGCGTTGTTCCTCGAAACCGGCAGGTGGGACGAAGCAGAAACACTGTGCAACAAGCTCCTGAAAAATCACCAGCAGCAGATCCATGTAAAGATCACATTGCGGTCGATTCTGGCCACTATTTGTATCCGCAGAGGAACTACCGCAGAGCAGTATTTACAGCCTGCTTTGGCCGATGTCATTCGGATCGGGGAAGTGCATCGCCTTGTCCCGGTGACAAAGGTCCTGCTGGAAGACGCCTGGATGCGCGGCACGGAACCTACCGATATGCCCGTGGTGCGTCTCTGTATCGCCAGGCTCCTGAAAGCGAAAAACCCGTGGCTCTATCCTGATATCGCATTCTGGTCATGGAAGTCAATGGACATGCTTCCTGAAGAACTCAACGGTATCAACGGCAGAAATGATCAGGACAGACGTGAGATCGCGCTGAGGTGTCTCGACAGGATACGGCAGGGCAATCCGTACCTCGAGGCGCTGTGGTTGTCAGAAGGCGATGATGAGCACCAACGTGAGGCTCTTGTACAGTTGAAGACACTCGGTGCACAACGCACTGCAGAAAGAGTGGAAGCCCAGATGCGCAGCCAGGGGATCCGGCATATCCCGCGCGGGCCAAGGGCATCCACGGCTAAGAATGCCGCCGGACTCACGAGGCGCCAGATGGACGTCCTCGGACTCATCGCGGAAGGCATGCAAAACAAAGAAATCGCAGGGCAGCTCTTTCTTTCTGCCAAAACAATCGATCATCATATCTCCGCGATCCTGACGAAGCTCGACGTCCGCTCACGATCGAAGGCTGTTGCCAGGGCAAAAGAACTGGGGATTCTAAAATAGGTAATCCTCTTGCGTAAATTGGGGAAGATTTCTATAGACCGCATTCAAATGAAACTGCATTTTTGACCCAACAAAATTGAAACTTTGAGTTATGAAGAAATATGTCGTTGAAAGAACCATTCCCGGCGCCGGTCAGATGACTCCCGCCGAACTCACGGAAATCGCAAAGAAATCCAATGCTGTCATCGGAGAGCTTGGCAAGCCATACCACTGGCTGCATAGCTACGTCGTCGATGACAAGATCTTCTGTGTGCATATCGCACCCGATGAAGAGACCATCAGGAAGCACGCTGCCCTCGGTTGTTTCCCCGTTGACAAAGTCTACGAGGTGAAGACGATCATCGATCCGACGACGGCGGGATGATTTTGGCGTGCTGGTGGCTGGTGGATTTTGGCTGTTAGCTGTTAGCTAATGACTTTTGGCTAATGCCTGTTTTTAAACTCATCAACTCTTCAACTCTTCAAGCCTCATTATTTCGTCCCGATAAATTTATAAAGAACAGGTTGCGAAAACTGGTAGGTGGCAAGAAAAGTCAGAACGAGTTGATTGTCGCTGAGCGAGCCTAATCCATCAATCGTGTAAGTGCCATTCTGAAAATCGAAGATAGTTTGCAAGGGAATATCAGCGGTATTCGTCCCAGCCAACTCCAAATAGCGATTGTCATCCCAGAAGATTCTCCGCACATTGTCCGGATAACTCATCAGAGTTGCGGTCGCATTTTGAGTCTGGCCTCCGGCCGACATCTGGCCAACATATGTCCCGTAGAATTTAGCTCTTGTCTCAGTTTCACAGTTATCGCCTTCATACCCGACCGGACAAAGGCATTTTCCATCACTACAGACGCCGTCGTTTTGACATACTTTGGATTCACAGGGATCTTTTGTGCAGCTACTGGTCATAACCAGTAAAATAAGGGCTCCGCTAAATACTGCAAGAGCGGTTTTCATTTTGATGGTGTATTTAGCTATTTGAACAGCCGATAGGTTTTGCGCCCCTTTTTATTGTAGTTTCTGGTCTGCTTTTGCTTTTGTAAATATAACATTTGCCCCGTTTCTTTTAGCGCCTTTGAAAATATTCTGATGAAGTTGAAAACTTCCCCGCCCTAAACCTTGCAGGATACCCCCACACTAAACCTTGCAGGATACCCCCGCCCTAAACCTTGCAGGATACCCCCCGCACTAAGCTCGCCCGAATCCTTCAAGGTTAGCCAGGCACCGACACTGGAACATGAGGCCAATCAATTCAACATCAACCTATACCCTGCCCTAAACCTTGCAGGATCCCCCCGCACAAGGCTCCCCGAATCCTTCAAGGTTAGCCAGGCACTGACACTGGAACACGAGGCCTCTCAATTCAACATCAACCTATACCCTGCCCTAAACCTTGCAGGATACCCCCGCACTAAACCTTGCAGGATACCCCCGCACAAGCTCGCCCTAATCCTTCAAGGTTGGCAAGGCACTACATCTGGAATACGAGGCCTCTCAATCCCTCATCCTTCATCCGCGTCCTTCGTCCAACCGTTTTCGCTCATATTGATCTCGCGGATATACTGATCCTTGAGCTCGTCATAGAAAGATTGCCTGCTCACCATATTGGCGATGAGGTTTGCCAGGACTGCGGTGAGCATGAGATGGAAGATGATATTATGGCTGTTGGTCATTTCGATGACGAGGATAGAAGAGGTGAACGGGCTGCGCGTGATCCCTGTCAGACAGCCTACCATACCACAGAGGATGATCAGGTTCGTCTCGGACGCCGACAACTGGAAGAAGTCGGAAGCAAAAGCGCCGATACTCGCACCGGCACTCAGAGATGGGGCAAAGATCCCTCCCGATGCACCGGTAGAAAAAGACAGCACCGGCCCAACCAATCGCAGCAGCGGCAGGTACCAGGCCACGTGTTTGTCGTCGGTAAAGAGCGCCGTCACCATGATGCCTTTGCCGGAACCCGTTGCCCGCACATCAATAAAATATCCGATAGCGGCAATGATCAAACCGCAGATCACGGGGAAGGCGTATCTTCTAAAATTCTTCTTCCAGTATTTTTTCCTTTCGAAAATATATAGCACGCCCCTGCCCATGCCGCTGCCGCAGATACCTGACAACAACGCCACCGGTATGATGACAGCAATAATGAGCAGCGGAATATTATTGAGTTGCGGGTAACCCAAATACAGGTATGGACCCAACAGGTTGAGTGTCGTCAATCCGGCGATGATGACGCCAACGAGGAGTGCGGATTTGAAATAATTAAAATGCGTTTTGGTGAGCTCTTCGATGGCAAACACAATCCCCCCGAGCGGCGTATTGAATGCAGAAGCGAGTCCGGCGGCAGCGCCGGTCACCAGCATGTTCCGCTTCGAGATCTTCGGATACCACGCAGGCAAGACTTCGTTGATCTTTTTAAATATTGCTGCAGAGACCTGGATCGTCGGTCCTTCTCTGCCAATGACACCGCCGCCGAAGATCATCGTCAGACTGGAAAGGATCTTGATGAAAATAATCCGCAGGCTGAGCAACCTGTTGACTTTGTGCTTTTCTTTTGGCGTGGCCAGTTCGATCGCGGCGGTGACCTGAGGAATGCCACTGCCGCGGGCATATGGGGCAAATGCGCTGACCATGCGCGCGGCGAGGAGAAAACACAAGGGAGACAAAATAAAGAAGAGCCAGCCGAGATGGTTGAAAATGTAAATGCTGCTCTGCTCCGTCCACGAAAATACTCGCGCATAGATGACAGCAACGAGACCCGTGATGAACGATCCTACCCAGAACGGTATCGCGTGGAGCAGGTTCTTCTTGAGCAAAGTATTGTCGATGGCGTCGAACTGTACCTTGAGCCATGTCTTGAGTTCTATGGCCCGGCGTCTGAACTTTTGATACCGCGGATGATTGTCTATGTCTGCGAAGAATGTGCGGGTCCTGTTCCGGATAGCGCTGCGCCGGGAGTCAAACTGCACTTTGAGCCGTGTGATGATCTCTGAAAATTTCCGCCTGATATTTGTTATGAGAGGATAGTTCACCGGGCCGCCCCTGTATCGGATTTTACGAAGCTATAAATTCTTCGGGGTGCAAATGTAGCGGTTTTATCGCCCAATGGAAGTGAAGGTCGAGGCTGAGGTCGGGGCTAAGGCTGAGGTCAGGCTCAGGCTGAGGTCAGGCTCAGGCTGAGGTCGAGGCTAAGGCTGAGAGTGACTCTTTTCAAGTGTCAGCACAACAAGCCTGAAAGAGACCTCAGGAGAGCTCGGCTGCAATCAAATCCTTCGCTCCTTCGGGTCCGGTGAGTTGGAGCCATGCTTCGCTCGTATCACCGCTCACGGAAAGACCGAAAACAAAAAAATCACAACACGCTCTTTCGGTTTTGATAAACTCTGTGAGTGTATCGAGGACCTCATCAGTACCCGGAAACTTGAATGCAAAACCATCCCGGAGTTCTTTCCTGTCAATGACTTTCTCTTTCAACTTTGCAAAAACCGTTTCCCTGCGTTGCTGCAGCGCGGGCGTTGTCAGTTGACACATCAATTGTTTCGATTTGCCAATAGCTATGAAGGTATCTGCGCTCTGTGGCGTCGATTTGTCATTCTGTCTTGTCATGAATTGGAGTTATTTCGCAACTCATCCAAGGTAGGCAAACATCATGGATTTTTGAATTCTTGAAGCCTTGCGTACAAAAAACGTCTCAGCCCTTGAATGGGCTCCGTGTGATATCTTTAACCGCCGAAAGATTACTTGACAATATTCGACACCGATGAATGCGTTGGGACATGACTTTGCCCGGATCTACAGCCGCGAACTCGACCGGCTTGCCAGTGAAATCTCGGCATATCACCGCGAGGCCGATCTCTGGACGACCATCGGCGCACAGAAAAATCCGCCTGGCGCGCTGGCATTACACAGCGCCGGAACATTGCTGTCCAGGATCGGCGCAGTGTTAGGCAACACTGGTTATGTGAGAGACCGCGACGTGGAATTCAGCGGACGCGATGTGCCGCGCGACGAGATCCTCCTGCAGATCCGCACATGCCGGGACACGATCATCCCCATCCTCGAAAATTTGGACAATGCAGCGCTGGCCCAGCCTTATCCGGGGCCAACACCGGAATCCCTGAGCGGAGCTTCGACACAATGCTTCCTGATACACCTGATCTGGCACCTGGGATGGCATCTCGGGCATATCTATTATCACCGGAGAGGGATTGAGGAAGCGGAGATGGCGACAGCACATTAGACTTACTCATAGTTGGAGCGCCACACCATATTCAATCCGGCCCAGCACGTCCTTTACTTTCGAAATTCCACCGGGAATTTCAAGTAGTTCTTTGGGCTCCAGTCCACCAAGAGCCATGTTTGGCATTCCCAGCCATTTGAAAAATTTTCCCTGCTCTCAAAAACTTCTGATCCGTACAGGAAGAGATCCGTCAATTCAAACAATTGAACTGAATAGCGCTTGTCCAATTTTTTGTTCGTTCGAATCCAGCGATAGATTGTTGGTTCAGACACATTGAGAATCTCGGCTGTGACATCCCTGGGAATTTCAAAATGGATTCGAAAATTATTGATGATGCAGGAGTAGAAAATGAACCGCTACAACTTCGACGCCGCGCTGATCACAAAGACAATAAAAACTCCGCGCCAGGCAATGACCGACACTTCAATTGCTCTGTGGATCTCTCAACAGGTGACGCATCATGCGCGATCAGAAAAATGGTTTCGTTTCATCAAAGACGTGACTTACCAATGTTGTATTGGTCGCGTGACAGGAAAAACAATTCCCTCCCTGCGTAAATGTCTCCATGGTTGTATTGGACAATTTATTTGTTCCCACCTGGTTGCCTGCCGAAGGACTGCTTCCAAAGATCGTCCATGTCGTGCCCGTTTGAATATAGTTTCTCCTGATGTCATTCGGATCCAGGAGTGAACGGACGATATTATTTGTGGCGATGACTTCCGCATTGCCGGAAGAATTTACTCCGGGCAGCCCCCAGGGAAATTCTCTCAGGATATTCGAAGGGCTGATCGTATGACCTGAGGTCGCGACGATGTGACTTCCGTCTGAGCCACCCATTGTCATGTGTGTATCGTTGAACGGCGCTACTGCTCCATTTGCACAGAAGACCCAATTCCCGGCCGTGTTTTGGGAAATCGTGGTGTTAGTACTGGAGGTGGTCAGGTAAGTATAATCTGCGGCAGGATCATTACTCACATGCTCAAATGTCCCCCATAGAAGTTCAGGATGCCCCTGATTGCCGTTCGCAGGATTTGTGGAGCCGGTACTTCCGACCACATGCATCCCGACCATCGCAAGCTCCACCGTTTTCGTCCCGTTCGGCACCCAGTCATTGGGGTTGGAGGTATCATAGGTAGGTATGATGCCTTTCATCTTGATAAACTTATCGGCATCGGGCAGGCCGGCTGCTTCGACCCAGGAGGATTTGATTTCTATTGCCAACGCGATGGAATCTTTGATGGGAGATTTGCCATTGGCCACCGAAAAGGCTGAAATCGCATTTAGGTTCGCTTGTGTCAGCGGAAACCTGGTATTTGGAGGGACAGTAGCTCCCTGCATTGTCCGATAGAGCATATAGACATTGTTCACCGTTATGGCATAGTACACCAAAGAGCCATTTTGTGCCATTAGCACACTGCCGTCCGCCTGCCCTTGTTCTGTTTCATGAAAGTTGCCGAGCGCGTCCAGAAAAAATATTCTTTTGCCAATCACGATCTTCTCTACAAGAGAAGTCCTGTCGAAATTCTCAAATCTTCTGGATTTTTCGAGAAACCTGGGAACGGTGGTATCTCCTTTCATCTGCATGATGGCGCGGGGGCCCTTGATTTCTTGTCCGTTGACATCAATAAATACCGGCCGGTTATCCTGACCGATCCTTACGGTGTCGATCTGTCTCTCATTGCTATCGCTATCGAGGACCAGTTGTTTACCTGAAGGTGCCATCACGGGCGGGATGATCTCCAGGGGGAGCAACGTCCGTCTTTCGCGAATGACGTCCAGATCCAGCAACCCTTTTTGTGCGGTACGCAGATTAAATGTTTTGATCAATCCGGGAGAATGCGGCAGGAATTGTCTCATGCCGTCACTCCCGGGGAGGGAGACATCGAAAAATACCGGGGAACTCAGGATCAACCCACCGCCGCCATAACTTGGAGGAGCGGGTGAGGTAAGCCACAGAAACATCTGCTCTGTCCATTTATAAAAACTGCAATTCGGGATGTCCGGAAACAATACGCTATTGGCAGGTTTTACCACGCCATCCAGTGAAACGGAACCTGATTCAAACCAGGTATTGAATTCAGCAGGCGTCAGGGCCTGGGGGCCGGACTCACAGCCGCTCCCGGCGTCAGCCGGCAATATTTGCTGCGAGAAATGACAGCTCGCAACGGCCAGTCCAATCATCACGATGACTGCGGCCATGCGCTTTTCCTGAGGGATCATTTTATTGAACATAAATTTTGATTTAGCATACAGAAAAATATACCCGGTCATTTGTGTGAAACCCGTAGTAGAAGCACGAGGATTATGTCTGCCGCATTGGCTTCTTCAGAAAGGGGCGGGTCCGCGATGGCCTTCAATGCATTCCGGCCGTTAAGATCCCTCAATCTCAACACTCAATACATCCCGCACAAGAGCCCTTCTCCCGGCAATGCTTTTTGAGTAGTATGCATATCTAAATGACGAATCCGGCAAAATGTAAACAAGTCACCAGGTCTCTACCCGGGATGATGACTTAGTAAGAGTCGGCGGGGTTGAGGCGTTGCAATGAAGCATCTCTTAGTGGGTCGTCGAGGGCGATCCCGCTGTATGGCGGGACGGTTTTGGCTCCCTGCCCTTCCGGTCAGGCGGGCACCTTTTGGCGGCAAAAGGTGGAAAGAAATGATAAAGACATGAGGCGCGGGCACTTCCGGCACTGCTGGAATGCATGCTCTCACCGCCTCTCCCGGTAAAACGCCCTGTACTGTTCAGAATCCATGGCATCCATACATTCCTTGAATTGTGACTCGGTCACGGGGAATGGATTGCCTGGCGTGTGTCGTTGTGCGAGGAGCCCGACATACTTCTCTGCGGCCTTGAAATTTTTAAAGCCCCGCATGACGAGAAAATCCCTGGTGCCGGTATCCGAGGACACCCGGGAACTTGACAAGTGAAAGCCCGAATATCCCTGCGCTGCATTGACGGCGTTCAGGGTATTTACCAGTTCTCCTGCTGTGTGGCCCGGGACGATCTCGATCATGACATAGGCCTTGTCGGTCTTGTCGATCGTGTAGGGTGCAGCAGGCTCGTGTTTTGATTGGCACGCGGTCAGCAGGAGGAGAAGGAAGAGAACGAGAGATTGATTGAGCGCTGTCATTTTCCCTGCGTTGGTGTCTGCTGCGATATCAGCGCGCATGTCCCGGGAATGCCATGCCCCTGTCATATTGGTCCTCACGGGAATGCCCAAAACCGAATACATATCCCACACCGACGGTCACCGCCGAATACACATTGGTCTTCCTGAAGTCATTCAGCAGATGATCGACATGCGACATATTCTCAGTGAACCCGGTGATCCTGAGGGTGTATGGGTCGTAGATACTGCGCCGATTGACCGACGTTTCAAAACCGAGGGTCGCATAGAAATGGCCGGTAAAGTTGTACTGCGCTTGCATTTGAAACAATGCGTATACATCCGGAATGAATCTCCAGTAGCTTTCTTCCTCAAGTCTAATGTCCGAAATGACCCCTGTGGCGGGATCTGACTCCGTCACTTCCTCACTGATCGAGAAGACTCGAATACACCTGATTCTTCAATCTCACCAGGCTCAAACCCATACCCGCCCTGAACCGTTCCCCGCGATAACGCACGGAGAGCACGGGCCCCGCGCCGTCAGCGCTATATTGAAATACGCGATGCAAAGGCAGCACGCCATCGTTATTGGGGATATCCGGTATGGTGTACGAGATCTGAGACTGATACCGGTGTAGTCCCATCCCCAACGACACACCGAAATGAGGGAACGCCCAATACGTGAAGTCCGCATAGGCAGCCTCCGTGATATTATCCTTTGCCCGGATATCGTAGTACCCTAATCCATATTCGTGGTACGTGCCGAGATTGACGGGGATAACGACCGGGTCTATCCTGAGGCCTACTTCGAATTTGTGTTGCGCAGCACATTCTGGGCTGACCATACCGACCAACAGGGCGACGAGAAAGAACAGGTATTTGTGTGTGATGGGCATTTTCGATGTGATTAATGACTTACAAGATAGACATTTTGGGTAAGTTATTGCCAACGGCTTGCGTATTTGCGCTGTGGCGGTTTCTGGGCACTTACCTGCCTGCCCGCACAAAAGTTTATTAGATGCACAACCGCTAATCTACCCACTTCGCCCGCCATAGTCGCAAATACGCTGTTACAGGCTGGCGTTTCTGTCGTCCGCTTGTCGCAACCAGTGTCAGTATGGAGTCTTACCGTCATTGTCGGGTTTGTACATTTGCGTTTTTAAAATTTTAAAAGGGAAGGAGATTTAAAAAATAATTTTCCTTCGGGCTGGAAACTTGGAAGCTCTTTTGCAATTTTTGGCCTGTGCCTGTGTTTGTGTGGCTTGCAAATGTGCTTGCACCTGTGGGTTGGCTTATGTTAACTAAATATTTCACGAATCAATTTTTTTAGGGTAATGTTTTCCAGCTTAATCGCGACTGGTCTTACTATATCCAAACCGTTTCTCCAATGAAGCCTGTCATTGTAAATTATTCCAAGTAAATAATAAGTCTCAGGCACATCGTGCCCAATTTCTTCGCAATAGTCCAGCTTCTTTTTGGTTCCATGCTTATCAAGAAACTCTTGTTTCTTCACTGGATCAGTAATTTTTCCATGAATCAATGATTCTATTTTTACACGAACGCCAAAACAAATAGCCAACGGATCATAATCTGTTTGATCATTCAGATATTTTTGAACTTCTCCGTTTATAAATTGATGGAATCTTCAGAATTCCCCCAGGAAGCAGGTAGTCCCAATGCAGTAAATTCTGCTGATATGTTGACATGAGTCGGGTAAAAATGAAAATGATATTTATCAATATTTGCCTGAATGGTAGGTTCTTCTCTTTTCCGAATCAATTTCAGGACATGCTGGTTTGATTGAAAGGGTACATCCTTTAAATACGCTACTTTTATTTTATGTCTGTTAAAACAAAAATGGTTAAAGAACAACGGGTCTAAATGTGTCATTAGGATAGGAAAGAAATTCCTTCCCTTTGACTTCATTTCTTCAATGATTGTAGTAACGAAGTATTGAAAAGAAACAAGGTTAGCATCATCCAGATAATCGAAAATTTCATCTATCACCAGAACGCAGTTCTGCTTTCTGAAATTTCTTTTTGCTTTCATTAAAAGGGTTATGAAAGACATGACATCCCTTTGTCCGTTCGATATCTCGTGAGCTTTTGGCCATTCCACAATCAACCTGTTATGCTTTTTATCTTCCTTTGGTCTTATAGTGTGCCTTGTAGTATTGAAGTCAGTTATAGTTTTTTCGTAATAGTCTTTGTCGTCAAGGTAGCAAGCGTAATTGACTGCTTTTTTGAAATCACTTCCCATGGATTTCTGAACTTCTATTACCTGAAAAGCTGCAAGAAAACCGTCTGTATCAGTTTGAATTTCATCAAATTTCCTAAGCAGAGAGGCTAAATGGTTGAATTCATCAATGGCTTGCATTTCGCCCAATTTATTTGCTGCAATCCATTGGCTGATTGCGTCAGCGGTTCCTTGTTGTCCGTTAATTTCTCCTTTTATACTGTCAAGCGTTCTTGAAATTTTAACTTGGCCAAATTTTCCGAAATTGACCTCATTTGAAATATCCCATAGCAAAGGAGCGCATGAAAACACATTTGTGATATTTGGAAGTATCTTACCATTCGTTCCAAAATCCCTTTTAGCTTGAGCAGGGCTGTAATTGAAAAATGTTTTAGGCGGTATCGTAGGTACTAAAGTTATGGGAGCAATTTCAAGTGAAGATTTTACGATTACATTTCCGCTAATGTTGAGTTTTGTTGCCTTTGCAAAAAGCTGGCTATTGATTACAAAAACATCAAATTCATCTGAAATTGTATTCTGAGTGTCGTTCGCTGACAAGGTTCGTGTTCCGCTACCATCTTGAACCGTAATTGACAACTCCGGCCTGTTTGCTTCATTATCTTGGTGATAGTGTTTGCTATCCAGTTCGATTTTGTTTCTTTTCAGTGAGTCAAATCCAATACCAATGGAAGTTTTCCCGAATCCGTTTGGGGCAACCAAGAGATTGGGTTTATTCGGAAGTAAATCAAGGTTAAAAACCTGATGGCCTATCCCTTTGACGTTCGTTATTTCAATGGCTTTTATTTTCACCTTTCTTCTTCTTTTTACTGTGCTTTATCAATTCTCCAAAGCCTTTCGGTTCAAGACTGTGTTCCTTCATCCATTTTATAGCTTTTGTCAGTTGCCCAGAGTTGTATTTCTGCTTGCGTTCACTCCAATTGAAGAAATCCTGAATGATGGCTTCATTGGTTACCAGTTCCCTTTTAATGATACGGTCATTCCAAACGGCATAAAGGGTAGAAATAATTTCACACTGGTCTTCGGATGCTTTGCCAAGCAGTTTGATAAGATTTGAGAACTGTTCATTACCGTTTCCAAAATATCGGCTGAAATGTCCATTAATCTCATTGGATTTTTCCAAAGGCGAATATTTGTACCCTCTGGAAGCAAACCATTTTTGTTGCTGCATCTTATTATGCAGCGTATGCATGAATTTGTTGTCATACGGCCCGGCTGCCTGATTGTAATAGTTCAGGTTTAAATTTGCTTCCATGAGGTGTTCTGCCAGATGTTGAAGTTTCTGGAATTTGATGTTGGTAAATTCCGGGCTGTCTTTACACTCGTTGATGATTTTTCCGGCCAGAACCAATTTGGCAAAGCCTTTTTTGTTGGCAGGAATGGAAAGTTGATTTTGTGCCTGATACTGTACTTCCTGCTTGGTAGCCACTCGCACACTTTCTTCCTTTTCGTTTAGCTTTAGTTCTCCTTTAAACGCCCTTTGACTCAAACTCCCATACAAATTCTCCAACTCCTGCAAGCTCTGTTGGTATTGGGCTTTGAGAGATTCCGTTTTTTCTACGATTTGGGCGAATTGGGCTTGGAGTTCGACAGGTGGAACTAAAATGTCAAAGTTTTCGATTTGCTTGAAATTCAGGCCGGGTTTTGTTTGTCCGTAATAACTTTTCTTGATTAGATATTGACCGCAATTTTCATTACTCAAATAATAGGACAAATAAAGTGCATTGATTCCTTCTGTTCGTATAATAGAAACATGCTGACTAACATAACCTATTCCAAAATTCTCAGGGACCATAGTAACACGTCCAATTTTTGAACCGGTTATTGTAAGCAGAATATCAAAAGGTAAAACTTTCGTTCTCTTGGCCTCTTGATTATTTGGCGGACTTACAAATACTATGTCAGTATCTGAAATGTAATTCATTTGGACATCTAACGATCGGATAAACCTATCTCCGGTTTTGGCATAGTATTTTTTCCACCCTCTGCCTCCACTGGTTAAAAATGTAATGAGCTCTTTGAAAGAAACTATTGGATATTTTTTTCGGTTGGTTACCGGATTATCAAATAAGTCGATAAACGTGCTCTTCAAAAATTCATCCAGTAGCGCAATGCTTTCTTTGCGTTGGGCAATCAGGTTTTCGGCTTTGCTGAGGATGTTGGCAATGTGGTGTTGGTCTGAAAAGGTTGGAACAGGAACCATAATTTTCTCAATACCTTTATTTGAGATGGCAGATTGAATTGCTCCTGTACACAACTTGTTCTTTTGACGGTGGAAATAATCGTGCTTTAGATAATGAACTAAGTATTCACCATCTAATTCGTTTTCTTTGGGTCTATGCACGGAAAATCCCGTTGATACAATGATTCCGTCAAGTTTTTTGTCAACTAGTAAGGCTTTGTTGGTATTTGTCATTTTAGCAAATAACACATCTCCTTCCGTTACTTCAATATCTGCCCTTGATGGTTTATTCGGAAAATCAATTTCAGTGAAACTCAATTCTTCATCTTTGAGGTCTCCTGTTGACATGTACCGCTTGAACCCTTGAAAAGGTTTAACCCGCTTACCGGAATATGGAGCAATATCTATGAGCTTTAACTTCTTCATTTCGTTAGTTCTGAAAGCTCTTTTAAGCCATTGTTAATTGAATTTTCTAATCCAGAAAGCTTCTTTAAAATCGTTTGTGGTTTTTCATAAACAACTTCTTCGTATTCCTCTTCCTTGTAAGTGCTCAGGTTCAGGTCGTATTTATTGTCAACAATTTCCTTTTTCGGAACCATGAACCATTTTTGCTTGCGGTCGGTGTCTTTTTTCGGATTCCGTGCCTTGTATTGTTTTACAATATCGGGTAAATCGCTTCCGGCAATTTTGTTTCGTTTATCGTCAAGACTGTATAGCCATCATTTTGCATATCGTAAAACCAGACATGATTTGTTTCTCCTCCTTTGGTAAAAAGTAAAATAGCAGTACTTACACCTGCATAGGGTTTAAATACTCCGATGGCATGGCAATTACTGCTTTCAGTTCTGCTTTTTCAATGAGCATTTTACGAATGTCTTAAAAGCATTTCCGCTTCCGAATAACACTCCCTGCGGCACAATTACCGCGGCCGTTCCGCCCATGCGTAGCATGTTGAAAATACGTTCCACAAACAGCAATTCGGTTTTGGTGGTGGGCAATTGCAAGCCTTCATTAATATCACCTTTATCGATGTTCCCGGTAAAGGGTGGATTAGCCATTACTATGTCGAACTGCTGCTTTCGTTGTAGCTTTTGCTAAGAGTGTCTTTATAATCAATTTGTGGTTCATCGATACCATGCATCATCATGTTCATTAATGCCCAGGCGCACCATTGTCGTGTCAATATCATAGCCGGTAAAACTGTCATCGAGAATGTCTTTTACTTTTTGTGTGAGTCCTGCGCTGATAGCAGCCCGTTCAAATCCGTCTTCATCCTTTACTGAGTTTAGCGGATTCTTTCTTCCGCACCAAATCAGTAAGGATGTATTGATAAGCTCCCAATAGAAAGCCTCCTGTTCCGCAAGCGGGATCTGCTATCCGTTACCCAATTGGGTGCTACCAATTCCGCCATCAATTTAATAATATGCCGTGGCGTTCTGAACTGTCCGTTCTTTCCTGCTGAGGCAATTTCACTCAAGCAGCATTTCATATACATCACCCTGTATATCCTGAAAAGCATGTCCACCTTCAGTAGCATCCTTTTCAATTTCTTTGAAAATATCTTCAACAATGTTGATGGCTGAAACCAGTAAGCTGGCTTTGGGCATAATAAACACGGCATTGGCCATGTGTTTGGTGAATGGGGAAGTTGCACCATTCAGATCTTTAGGAAGGGAAACACTTTCATTTGGACATGCAGAAGCATTTCATCAGCCGGTTTGTGTTTGAATACACTCCATCGTAATTCGTTTTTGTCAATACTTTTCATTGCTTCCGGGAACAATAAATTTGCCTTTAAAACGGGAAGTAGTATTTTTCACCGGTAAACTCTGCATCTCTTTCCCGTTTGGTTTCCAGGTCGTCCAGTCGCTTCATGAAAAGCAGGTAAGTAATTTGTTCAATGGCAGTCAAAGGATTGGCAATACCTCCTTCCCAAAAGTTCTGCCAGAGTTTGTCAATGAGTGATTTTAATGTGGAATTATTTTGTAACATTATTTCAGTTTCTTGATATTTTTATTATTCAAAAGGGACCGCATCTGCGTAATGGCAATTTTGTTCAACTGTTCCAGTCGTTCGTTTTGATCTAATCCTTGTCGTATCAGCAAAGCATTGATACTTTCCATATTGCTCAACACCACCAGTTGCTCAATGGTGGCTGTGTCACGGATGTTTCCTTCGGCATCCGGGTTGGTCTCCCGCCATTGCTTAGCCGTCATACCAAATAGGGCCATGTTCAGCATATCGGCTTCATCGGCATACACAAAATTGATTTTGTCTTTTGAAAGGGCAGGTGGAATCAGGTTTTCCTTGATAGCATCCGTATGAATGCGGTAATTGGCCTTCGCCAGTGTTCGCTGCAGGTTCCATTCCAGTTTCAGGCGACCGTTCTCTTCTTCTTTGAGCCGCTGGAATTCCTTAATGAGGTAAAATTTGAATTCGGCACTTAACCATGAGGCAAATTCAAAGGCAATGTCTTTATGTGCAAACGTGCCGCCATACCGTCCGGTTTTGGAAACGATACCGATGGCATTTGTGGTTTCAATCCAGCGTTTTGGGGTCAACGAAAAACTGTTGGAGCCAGACATATTTTTAATTCCATCGAATTCGATGGAATTAAAATCAGGGTTATTAAACTGTTCCCAAAGCCCAATAAATTCGATGGTGCTCCGGTTACGCATCTCCAGTTTTGGAGGATGTAATCGCTTCTTTCTGAACTCCCGGTACCGGGCTATATCGGTGAGACTGATAAAATCTTCCTGGTTATTCTCAAACAAGATGATATCCGTTCCCCTTACGTTGATGGTTTTATTTTTCGCCATATTATGCTGCTAATACTTTTTGAGTTAAATTAAATATTTCATTAATTTCTTTTGCATTGAAAATTCCCCTGATACCTTCGGGGTGAATCATTGTAAAGGGCGATTCAATCAGGTTGCGTTTGCTTACTTCGCCTTTTTCCATTACGAAATTTTTGAGCAAGTCGAGAAATTGAATTGCCGCTTGTAAGGTAACTGTGCTGCTTTACAAAATCATCAAATAGCTTTAGTAACTGTTTCGGCAAATGTCTCCAGTTCTTCAATTCCAAATATGTGTTTGATGAATTGCACCAATTCTGCTTTCCGGTGATTATAAACTTTGCGAAGTAAGTCTATTGTAATATGCGGATGCTCGTTATGAAGTTCTTCTGCAACTTGTTCGGCTTCTTCGTTTGTAATTATCATTGCCTTGTTTCAGTTTTTGCAGAATCGGACTGTTCGAATACCAATTCATTGATTTTCTGCTCTACCAATTCCCGATATTTGGCAACGCTTAATGCCTCATGTTGCGGGCCAAATTCAATAAATTCTTTTTCGCTGACAATGTCTTTGAAGTTGAATTTAGCAGGAGCCAAGTGGAATAACCGCTTCACGAAATTTCATAAAGGTGCAATTTTCTGAATCAGGTTCATCCAATTTTTCTTCAGTGATTGTTGCCCAAAAATGATTTGTCTGGGCGTTTCTGAATCAGTTCTTCTTCTCTTGCAACAATATTCACACTCAAAGGCAATTCGCCAATTTCTTCAATAATGCTTTCCCTCAGAGTTTCAAATTTATCTTTTTCATCTGCCAAATGAGCCAGCGAAACCTCAACAATGTCCTTTTCAAAACGCATGGCCTTAAAATCCAGCATCCGAAACCGTTCGAAGCAATGGTTTTACAACAGCTCTAGAAATTCCATTTTGTCGGAAGTCAGATTGTTCCAAAAATTCTCATCTTCCAATCTTTGCAATTCGTGTTTTGCTTCCAAAATCACCACCGAGTTTTGAGGAAGAGTTTCGATTTGATTCTAAGTTTCTGATTTCTTTTCCGGCAATTTCTTCTTTGCCTTGATTCTATTGCTTTTTCAATTTTTTCAAGACGAAGTCCAAATAACCGTACCGGTAAAGGAATCTGTGGTTTTAATTCTTTTCCTCTCGGATTGAGTTTGAAATATTCAAAATTGTCCCAGCAGTCAAGAATCAGGAATTTGTCTTTTTCAGTGCACCAGGGCTTTATTTTTTCAGTTTCCAATAATCGTGTACCCCTGCCGATCATCTGCCAGAACTTGGTGTAGCTGATAAACAGGCTTTGCAAAAACGAAATTCACCAATTCCCGAATATCAATTCCGGTGTCGAGCATATCAACACTTATCGCAACGCGGGGCATGTCGTTATTTGTAAACTGATCAAGAAGTCCGCCTTTGCCATACACCCGTGGGTCTTCACTTACAATAACTTTTGCCAATTCGCCTTTGTATTCCGGATAAAGTGAATCGAAAATCTCTTCCATTCGCCGGGCATGGGCTTTACTGATGCAGAAGAATATTGTTTTTCCGGGCAATACACCATTGGCATCCTTGATACATTCTTCCATGAACTCACGGACTATCAATGCATTTGTTCCATTGTTGATTACTTTCTTTTCAATCTCCGTTCCTTCGTAATTGATTTCTTCAATTTCCTTTCCTTCAAGAATCAGCTTTTGCTGGTCTTCCAGTGAAATAGTCCGTTTGCTTATTCCTTCATCCTGAAATTTGGTTTTGATTTTCATTACCTGAAAGTTGCACAGGTAAGGCGGAATATGATTTATCGCTTCATCATAGGAATAGGCAAATGTTGGAACACCATCTTCACACTCAAAAACTGAAATGTATTGTGGTCAATTACATCTGTTGGAGTTGCCGTCAACCCAAGTGTTATTGTATTGAAGTAGTCAAGAATTTCCTGATAAGTGTTGTAAATGCTGCGGTGGCTTTCGTCAACTACGATCAAATCAAAGAAATGAGGGCTTAAAGATTTGTTCTCATCTCGAATTATGTTCAACATTGTCGGATAAGTTGAAACATAAATCCGCCTGTCGGTTGCAATTTCTTTTTCACCTTGTTTCGGCCATCTGGGTTCATTGGGCAAATGTTCTTTAAATGCTTCCAGAGTTTGGTCACGGAATGCAATCCGGTCAACAAGAAACAATACTCTTTCTGCCCAACCTGCTCTCATTAATGCATCAGCCAATGCAATGCATGTTCTTGTTTTGCCCGTGCCAGTCGCCATGACCAACAAAAATTTCTTTTTCTTCTTTCAATGGCTTCCATAACGGCACGTATGGCACCAATCTGATAATCTCGTCCGGCAATCTTTGTATTGATGAGTTCTCCGGTTAGAACTTTTCTTGCTTTTCGTATATAGGCGTAACGTTCGAGGTCATCACGGGTAGGAAAGCCATACACTTTTTTAGGAGGATAGTTTTCTAAGTCCCAGAAATAAATGTCGTGTCCGTTGGTGTAAAAGCAAAAGGGGAGTTCTCCACCTGGGTTTTTTTAATGTTGTAGCAATATTGTTTAGCCTGTTCCCGTCCAATTGCTGCATCAACAGAAGTTTTCTTTGCTTCAACAACTGCAAGTGGCTTTACCATCTTTTCCTAATAAAACATAGTCGCTGTATTGGTGTCCGGCATAAGGTGTTTGAGGTTCCTCAACAACTGTTAAGTGAATATCAAATTCTTCGATTACCTGAGTACGATCAGTCACGTTCCAACCGGCTTGTTTTAGTCGCTGGTCTATAATTTCTTTCCGTGTCAGTTTCTCAGTTTTCAAATTCTTATTCCTCAGTTTGTCAAGTTCCACAAAGTAATAATGCGTAGGCAAAAATGGCTCTTTTGCAGGTTTGCCGAAGGCCGTGCGGTTTTTGGCTGTATCTTTTTCCACAGCCAAAAACGCACGACCTGCAAATGTGCCATTGCGGGTCGGCTTAAAATTGAGTTAAAAAAATTGTGCGGTGGGGAAAATAAAAAATACAACAGGGTCAGCAGTGTGAGCCGGTCGAGTCCTTGTCCGGTTAAAATATTGTCTGTATGTCCTTGTCCAAGTGTCAAATGGTTTCTCTTTTTTCAATTGTCAGTTCGTTACTGTCACCCGTGTCTTTGTCTTTTTACGCTTGCAGCCAACGTCCTGGCCGTATGCGACGTCCCGCCTTTGGCGGGATGGCATCATCACGGCCTGTTATGTGTGGTTTTTTACTCTATTCTTCCTAACAATGTCTATTTTACTCATTTCTTCTATGCTGTCAGTCGAATGTAAGAATCCAATATTTCTCTGATGCGACTTGTCAATATTGTCAATTAGTAAGTTAATATTGGTTCTTTGAATTTCTGATAGAGCATCCATATCCATTTGGATTTGTTCTCTTGTGCTCGTGTTGAAATAGCGAGTGAGCTTCCCAATTAGTCCAACGAACACATCGGAAAGCTGTACTAGTATATTTGACTTTGAATCAACGAATGAGTAATTTTTAATTTCGAAATCACCTTCAAGAACTCGAAAATCGGAAAGTATTTCGGAAATGGAATCTTCATTGTCAAAAATGTGAAAGGAATTTTTAAACATATAAATCGGTCTCAGATAGAACTGAGAGAGATCTTTTAGTAAAATATTATCTTCGTCATCCATGATAAAGGCTAATTCTTCCCTCTTTTTAGCACCTTCAAGAAGTTGACGCAAAGACTCTAATCCCAAATGAAACTCGATTGAATAGATATACGAGTCAAACAAGGAAACTAAATCTTCTATAAAAGGAATAATCTTATCCTTCTTGATGTTCGGATATTGGTAGCGATAAAATAGATCAATTACTGACGCAATTTCTAGTCTAGCCAATTTGTACAAATCGTTCTTTAGGTGGTTAACGAATGGCAGACCTTTATTTTTGGCGACTTCAGAACCTACAATCGCAGAATCAACAATATCCACAATAGCCCAATATAAAATATTCAAACTTGAATAATGAATATAGAGATCGCTTCTAAGTACAAAGTCTAGGAAGAGCGTTAATCTATTCGATTTGAGGCATTCAAGAAAAGTGCCATTCGCTATGTGTTTAAACTTAATTTCAGTAGTAGTATTTTGTAGTTTCAAGCTGGCTATGAGAGATTGTACATTCGGTGGACTGCCCACGTGAACTAAGCCGCCTAAAACAAAATTCGCGGAAAATGTATAGTTAAAGTCATTTTCCCTTACATAAAATTTCTTGATGTTATTTGTCTCATCGTAATAGAAGTTAAATGGAGTCTCGAAGTCAGCCTCAGGAGCCATTGTTTTAATTAACCTTCTAATTTTGCTTACTTCAAAATCCATTCTGTACCTTGTTTACTTAATCACACATATAACGTTTCTGGGCTTAAAGAAGTGGCGGTTTAGAAGCACAAACTGTCAACCTGCCACAACTGTTTATTAGATGCACAAATGTTTGATTAACCACTTCACCCGCCATTTCTTTTAAGCCCTTGTTATGTGCTGCCCTGCTGTCTGTCCGAAGATGTGTCGCTTGAAGTTCGCACACACTTTGTCCGAAGCGATTTACATTAGAAGCGATGTCCGTCAGATTTAGCACGGTGCGGTGGAATGAAGTTTTATTTTTTTGAAGGGTGGAAGATTTTTTGTTTTTTATTTTTTTTTGGGTGGGAGAAAAAATACTCTCTTGCAAGTTTTGGTTTGTGCGGTTGCCTTGTGCTACTTGCAAGAGTGTATTTTTTGTGCGTTGGCTTTTCTTGTTCATGTCAATTTGAATTTTTCTGCAATACACAAATGGAAATTATCATTCCCTCTTTTTGCCAAATGTCAATTCGTTTTATCAGTGTAATGTTATTAAAGCTATTTAAGCCGAGTGCTCGAAAATCTGCAACATGGAGAATCAATATTCCATTGTCAGTCAAAAGGGACAAAGATTTTGAAATTAATCTGCTATATAATTTCGCATTAGACATATTGCTCTTAACTCTGATTCCAAATGGTGGATTGGTAATTACAACATCATACAATTGATTGTCTGGCGGTGTGAAGTCATAGAAGTCCATTTTGAAGAAAGACAAATTTGCTTTTATTGAAGACAAATTTTTCTTAGCAATTTCTATTGTTTGGTTTGATATGTCAATGCCAGTAATAAATGCATCAGGAAAAAATCTTGAAAACTCTTTAATTATTGTTCCAGCACCACAACAAGGGTCAATAAAACGAACTGGTGTTTTCCTTTTTAAATTTATCAAAGCAAGGACTGATAATGATGCAGCGACAATTGAATTAATTGAAGCAGGGATTTTAGAAATCACTTCATGTTGTCTTGGTTGTTCCCAAAATTTTGCAGTAATGCAAAATGATATGTTTTGGTTTGACCTTAAAAGCAATAACTCAATCTCGTTATTTTTAGGAGTATCTATTAGATTGAGTGCCTCATTTATATTCTCGTTGAACTTATTAAAATAGTGATTGTAATTATGCTCTTTTACAAAATCTGTAATATTTAATTTGTAAGTTCTGACAGTTGGATAAGAAGATAGAATATTTTTGAGTTTGCTCAATATCAGTTTAATGTTTTCGTCTGTAAATATTTTTGATAATGAGATGTGGTTAAAATGGTGAATTAAGAAATAGTTATTCTTTATGGTAAATAAATTTGGAATAGTCTCATTTGGTTTTTTAATGTTGGCTATCAACATTTCATTATTTAGCAAGGTAATTTCTGACGGAGCAATATTATGAATCTGTGAAAGCTCATAGACGGTAGAATCTTCCAAGCCTTTTTCAAAAGACAAAAGATAATCACCTGCTGGACGGGTCGGGTTATGAATTTTATTCTCTAAAGTAATTTCTGCAACAATTTTAGTTTTAATTATTTTCCTAACCTCTGAAGCAACTGGCCCTTCTTTGCTGGTTAAAATTGATTGTGGCCAGTCATTGAAATTAAGTTTTACTAAAGTGTTTACGATAGCCGCCTTAATGAAAATATTTTCTTCTGTCTCAAATTTTTCTAAAAGAAAGGGAACAATCACTTTACTGTTTTTAGATTTGCTTAATCCTTTGATAATTCTTCTTCTATTATTTGTGTCTTGTTCAATGTTATAATGAAGAAGAAGCGTATCTAATAATGCCTCGTGCTTTTCCAAATAGTTGGGTGTTAACTCAAGAACAACGAATCTCACCATTGTATCATTTGAGTTTAAGTAGGACTTAATATCAGCAATATTCAATGAACTATTTTCGTCAACGAAATTCTTTACCTGATGAATAATTTCATCCTTCGTCAGTTTTGATATTTGAATTATTCTATTCATCAATTAGCATTAAAAGGTTTTTCAAGTGAACAAAAGAATTCCATTTCATTCAAAATTGGCTCACAACTATACTTGACATTAAATTCTATTAGTTTGTGAAATTGGCATTGATGAATAAGTGATAAAAATGTATCGTAAGTAAAAATCCAAACATGACAATCAATCTTCCATGATTCAGTTAATGCTTGTGTTGCAACTCGCACTACCTCTTTATAAGAATGGTATTTACCGAAAACGGGAGCTTTACTTTTGTTCCACAAATCTTTTGGAGAAACCTTTACTACCTCAAAATAATGGTCGCAAATATCTCTAACAGTTGGTTGAAATCTTTTTTCAATGAAGGCAGAATACATATCTGAAAATGTAGATTGCCTTCTATAAATATCAAATGAATAGCGTTTGTCGGGAATAATTAATGAAAGTATTCCTCCTGGATTTAAAAGTGTGAAGCATTCGTTTATAAATCCAATAAAATTTGGAATGTGTTCAATAACATGTGACGCTATTATGAAATCGAATCGTTGATTTTTTATTACCGAGGTTAATGGTTTATTATTAGTTACAAAATCTACTTCAACAAGATTACTCAAATTTACAAACCCATTATTTCTATATTTTATTTTAAGTTCGCTTTTGGGTAGGTGGTCAATATATTTTACATCAAAAAATTCCTTAGAAACAATAGGTTTATCTAAAGCACCAAATTCAAGTCCTTTTCCATCGTGTTTTATGACCTTTAATGCCTGTTGGTCTCTGTAGCTTAATTGATTTCTTAACGGTTCCGTTTTCATCTTCTCAATTATTTGTTGCAATTCAAAATCCCACAACTTAAATTACAAGATTTCATTTTTTCTCTTGCTTCAATTGATTTGTCTGAATGAATAATTTCAGTTATTGTATTTTCTCGAATGTTGCCAACTTGTTCGGGGAATACAGCTTCCATGTTGTAGCAGTATTTCAAATTTCCTGAATGGTCAACAACTAAATTTCGTTCGTGAGCATTACAAATTACACTGGTTGTAAAATGAGGACTGTAGATGTATTCTTTTATTTTAGATAAATCGAAGTAGGTGTTTAGAATAAAACTGTCCTTGAATGTTGCTTCAATTAACTTATCAATTTTTTCACCCGCATTGTTGATGTCCTTAAAGAAATGTTTATTAAAAAAGTAATCCTTTTCAATTTCAAGAGTGCTGTAAAATGTTGGAGTGAGTGCTTGAAAAACAATTCCATCAACTTTTAAAGTTTTCGCAAATGAAATAATTTCATCAATTTCATTTATGTTTTCATTATGAAGTATTGTGCTTATGTATATTTTCTTTCCGTTTGATTCAGCTTTACTTCTCAATGCCCCAAGGTGCTCAATTGAAGAAATTACATTTTGAAATGTTCCCTTTATACCTCTAATATAATCGTGTAATTCTTCCTTGTGACTATCTAATGAAAAGACCAATTTATTGGGTCCATTGGTAATTAGCTCAAGATATTTGTCAGCAGGTATAAGAGTGCCATTTGTATTGATTACAGTTTCAATATTCATCTCATTACATTTAGTGAGAATAGCGAATACCAAGTTTGATTTTAAAAATATCTCACCTCCTGTAAGTATTACTGCTCCGTCTTGATTTACTTTATTAAACTCGTCAATCAGGTGTAAATATTCTTCATTTTTCAATCCTCTTTCATCATCTTTTAATTTCCACATAAAACATTGCTTACATCTTAAATTACATTCGGATGTGATTTCAAGGAAAAGTAATTTCGGTTTGTAATTCATTTTAATTGATAATTAAAGTCCAATTTATTTTCAAGTTCGTTAAAGTTAAAATCAGAGTTCGGAGTTTCATTTCTTACCCACCTTTCGTTTCGATACTCATATAATTTCAAGTCTTCCATAATAAAATTTCTTAGGTCTGCATCTTTCCAATGCTTTCTCAAAAAATATAACCTTGAAAGAAGAAAGTCTTTATAATCGGAATCAAGTCCGTATTTATCTTCAAAAAGGGGCTTCGTATTTTTGAATCAGTTGAGTGGTTGACAAGACATCCAGTCCCAATTATTACTTCATATTTTTTTTTACAAAGTCTATATGCAAATTCTTGGTCTTCATTACCCCATGTTTTAAAATTCTTGTCAAAGTATTCTTTCCCTTTTGAAACATTAATGGAGAGGTTGCACGAGTAAGCATAATACCATAATCTGCTCTTATCAGTTGATTCAAGTTTTAAGTTTATTCTGTAATCGTCTTCAATAGTTCCCAGTGTTGGGTTAATTGTTGTATCATTCAAAATGTTATTTCTATACCCAAATACTATTTTGGGCTTGTCATTTTTTAAATGATGAAACAAATGCTCCTTAATACAATTGGGTTCTAAAATGACATCATCGTCAAAAAATAAAATAAATCTCCCATTCGATTTTAAAATGCCAATGTTTCTCGCCTCTGCTGCTGAAAACCCTTCGGTCTTTTGGTAGGAATATTTAATAGGAAGTTTATGAATAAATTCAGAGCAGAGTTCATCACAAACTTGTTCCTCACCATTCTCGACCACAATTAATTCAAATATACTTGCATCAAACCCATTACGAATTACACTTTCAAATAGAGATTTTAATTTGTCGGGTCTATTTGATGTAGGAACGACTATTGAAAATAGAATCATTTTATTTTTATAAATTGTAAAATACTACAGTCTAAATCAACTTCATTTTTTATAGATAAAGAAAGGTCGTTTTTAGTAGCTAATATTCTTAAATCTTCAAATGAAAATTTGCCCTGCCTTAATATTCTTATAAAGCTATTTATTATTCTACCGCTTGAATCCAGTTCTTCATATTTATAATTCACAAGAACAATATTTCCATCTGATAAATTATTCCATGAGGTGCAACGAATGTATTTGACTCCTTCAAGTTCTTCATCAAGAGTATAAATGGGATAGCAATTCAATTTTGCAAATTCATCTTCATTGCTGTTTCTAATATCAGTTACAAACTCACCATTTATATTGAGCAATTGAGACACTTTTTTTAAAAACAAATCCAATTGGTTTGAAGAAAGGAAGTGAATTAAGAATTCATCTGTCGCAATTATTGTAGTGAATTTTGAATGTGAGTTATATTCAATTATATCAATTGTTTCAATTTGTAGATTGTCAAAAAAGAATTGCCCTTGACATTTTTTATTTAAGAATAGTTTACTGGTATTAGATTTATCAATGGCAATAACTTTTATTTTCTCCTTTAGAAGCGGTATGGTTAATAATCCAGTTCCATACCCAACTTCCAAAACACAAACCTCTTTTTTCTTTAGCACATACTCTAAATAATAGTTGTGCAAATTTTTATTTGGGGCTGAGCCGATTCCTAATTCCATATATTTAGGAATATAAAAATCATATATATCGTGATTAACCATTAAGATTCAGTTTGTCTTTGTTAAACTCATTACTTGGAATATGATTCTTGGAAAGTTGCTCATTTTGAAATGCTGTTCCAGAACTTCCTGCACAAAAATTACAAGCGTTCAAAGGAGTTTTATTGTCAAGAAAATTTATTAATTCCTCTCTTAAATTCATTGTGTTTTCTAAATTTATATAATCACGCTCATTTGAATTGTTGATTGAGTTAAAATGAGATAAATAATGATGGCTTGATGCACTTGGGGCACACTTATAAAATTTTTTATCATTAAGTGTGTGACAATAGTTTTTATAGAAGCATTTGTTGTAAATCAGTTTTACAAGTTCGTTTGGTATTTGAGTTGAAAATAGAATATGATTAAAGTTGTCTTTCGGATAAAACGAAAGTTCCGTATTGTTTTCCTTAGCCATTTGCAAAAACAGAGCAATGTTTTTATTTATTGAATTGTAGTTTGCAGGGTAAATGGAAATCTCAACGGCATCTAATAACTGCCATAATTCAGGGTGTGCCTTTTTTAATAGTATTCCATTTGTTGTTAGAATGATTCTATTAAATATTTTGGAATTCTTTGCTAATCTGACGAAATCAATTATTTCAGGATGGAGCAATGGCTCACCACCCAAAAATGAAATTCTATCAGGTCTCAAGAATGGTTTTATTTTTTGTAGACAAAATTCAAATTCAGAAATTGAACTGAACTTTTTAGGGGCAAAAGGGCTGCTTTCAGAACACCCCTTGCATGATAAATTACAATGTTCAGCTAAATAGTATTCTATACCGTAGGTATAAATAAAATTTTCATCAGTTGTATATGCTTTTCCGTAACTCATAAAATTACTTTGCTGTTTGTAAGAGATTTGTCAAACATATCTTCAAAGTCAATGTATTTGTTCTCATAACACCAACTACAATGTTCAAAATTATGAATGGATTTATTCCTTTCAGATAAATGGTTTCTTCGCAAGTCTTGCCATTCAATGCTATTCCATATCTCGCTAAATGAATTTATTTGCAAATCTCCAATTAGAACATCATCAAATGCTGGCCCAATGAGATGGTCACAAAAACCAACTTTCCCATTGTAAGCTATATAGCAATATGCCCATGGATGTATACACGATGGAATGTTTAATGGATTTGTTGGTAGGCATCCCATTTTTGAACCTGCAATCACATTGATATTATATTCTTTTGAAAGCGAACTCACTTTTTGTAGCATCGCATTTACTTCATCATCCTTGTTTTCTAAAGAAAGAATTGATTCAGGATTTATTGCAACTGGAAATAATCTAATTTCCTTAATCGAATAGTCGGCAGCAAAAGGAATTAACTGATACAAAGTATTCAATGCTGGATATTGAACCGTTGTCAGTAAATTGATATTATCTGCATTACCATGGTATTGAGTATAGAGACTTGAAAGTAATTTCAAGTTCTCTTTAATGATTTTCAGATTTGCACCGCCTCTAATTTGATTTAAAATGGTTTCATCAACCGAATCAAGTGAAATATCAATTTTGCAATTATATTTTGCAAGAATCTCAAAGACATCTTTTCTGCGATAGGAGAGGTTAGTTACGAATCGTATCAATGCTCCCTTTTTTGCAACTCGTTCAATTATTTCAATGATGTTATCCAGTATGAGGCTTTCACCCCAACCTCTCAAATCAATCATCTTGGCTTTGTCGAATAGTTCAAAATCTATTTTGTTGAATATTTCCATAGACATTTTGTGTCCCGCAAATTCTTTGTTTGAATCTCTACACATAGGACACTTTAAGTTGCAACTTCTTGTAAGTTCAACAATCAAATACTGAGGATAGCTTTCAAGAATAGTTTTGTGTTCTTGATATTCCCGAAAATTTAATTCGCTGTTTAGAGTGATATTTTTATTCATGATTATATAAATTTGAGAACCCGCCTAAATAATATTTAAGAGTTGACTTCTTAGAAGGATGAACTGTAAAATTTAATTTTTTTAAATCCAGTAGCAGTTGGTCGTCTTCGGTAACTAAGCAATTTACTTCCTCCTTAGTATAATCTGTTTTGAATGAAACAACATCAAATAATTCCTTTTTGAATAGCCAAGCCCCCATGTCAATTGTTGCATAATCACGATTATTATAAACTGCCTCAAATTTATCTTTCAAGATATTTGTTTTCAAATCAAGCATCTCTAATTTTTCATAAATGTGCAGCAGTTTCTTTTGTGGAACATCTGAACCTATCCAAGGCCATGTTGTAGGTATCCAAGGTTTTCCGTTATTGAGAAATAATTTTCGCCATGAGTAAGATGCTTTACATTGGTGTGTTTGCAAAGTGTCCATCAAAGAAGATAAGTGATTTGTCTCCCATAAATTATCATCATCTAAAAAGCTAATACAGTTTTGAGAAGCTAATTTAATTGCAAAGTTTCTTATGGTAGCAACTCTATGAACAATCAGATTTTTATCAATACTTTTATCAAGGATAATGTTGTGTCTTTTTACAGTTATATTTTTAGAGAGTTTTGGCAATTCAATACTTTCTAAGTAATCACAATTGTCTCCGATTAATAAAATCTCAATAGCATTTTTGAAATCTTGTTTTGAAACGGAACTAATTGCTTTAAGGAGTTTCGCCTTTCTGTTTTTGGTAAGTATTATTACAGAGATACCATCTTCTGAAGATGATTTCTTATTGTTGAACTTATTGACTTTTTTTCTGCTAATGGCATTGTAAAGAATTTCAATTTGATTTTCATTTGAAAGAAATGCTTGGTGAGGAATAATAAAACGATGCTTAATCCATTCAAATGAATTATTGAATTTTGCTTTTACGAATTGGTCAGATTTTGGATAACTTTTAACTGTATGAGGTCTGTATAGTTTTGAAAATGGAATTGGTGTGTATGGATTCCATAATTTCAAATTCAATTCCTTTTCAATTTCCATTTTTAGTTTTGAAAACTCTTTGTCGGTGCATCTTATTTTACATGGAACTCCATAAAAATTACCGCTATCAGTAAGTTCTTTGCTGAAAGTAACTTCAACAGTTGAATCGTTTTTATTCAAGTCATTAAAATGTCGAAAAGATTTTGCTCGCTGTAAGCAATTGGCATTATGTTTTTCAAGTTGGTCTAAGAGAAGTGCTGCCTGAACATCCGATAAGTTCAAATTAGCACCGTGATACTTACCTGCGATTAGTTCAAATTTTTCTACATCAGTGTTATTGTAAATTCGTGAATCGTTTCTGAGACTAAAAATTATTTCAGCTAATTCTTTCTCCTTTACTAATAATGCTCCTCCTTCTCCACAAGTCAATGATTTGGTCGCTTGTAAACTAAAAATAATTATATCCGCTGCCGTTTGATTTGGTCTTAAAACACTTTCATATAAGCCGCTGCAATGCGATGAATCTTCAATAACTGGTATTTCTGGAAATTGTTTTTTCAGCAAGCCAATACTTATCAGAGTTGAATACAAATGAGGTGCTATTATCGCTTTTGTTTTATTTGTGATTTGGCGTTCAATATTCTTAAAGTCCATGTGTGGATTCAGTGTAGATGAATCAACGAAAATTGGTTTTGCTCCTACTCTTAAAACAGCAGTAGCAACGCCAACCCATGTAAGTGCTGGAAGAATGACTTCATCCCCTGTTCCAATATTCAAACTTTGCAGTGCAAGTAATATAGATGATGAACCATTTGATGTTAGGATGCAATGATTAGCACCAGTAAAAGTTTCCATTTTCTTTTCAGCAACTCTTATGAAACTTGTTGAATTATACTCATTGCCAGAAATTGAAAACCTACCATTCATAAGTCCACTTGAAGTGAACTTAAAACTGTTACCGTCAATTACAGGCCACTTCGGCCAAATCAGTTTACCCATTTTTTAAAGAGTTTAAAAAGTGATTATACTGATTGACTAAATTGTCATTTTCATTTAGTCCTGATTTAAAATAAAGGTTTAATTCATCCAAGTAACCAAACTTTTTTGTTGACGAAAAATAATCTGTGAAACGAACCAAATCAATTATCAGGGGTAATGCAAGAGTTGTGTCGCATCCTTGCCAAGTGAATTGCATGGTCATTTTTGTATTCAAGATTCCTTCAAAATGAATGAAGTTCATTGCAGTTTTCCAATCGCCTAAGGAAGGAACATAATCAATTTCAATTTTTGTAAACAATTCTTTACTTGATTTTAAAGACTTTGACAAATATTCATTTTTAGAAGTAACCTTCGTTTGCTTTTTACTTGGGTTGGAAAGATTTTTTCCGTCATTGTTTCCAAGTAGGTTGTAACTAAGCCATGAAAGCACATTTAGTTTTCTGATTTCAAAGAGTGGGGCTAATGCAGATTTTATTAATGTCTCACCTGTTTTGCCATCCTTGCCAGCAAAACAGATTTTGTTTTGCTGTGCTAATTTCTGTAAAGGCAAAATTTCTATATCAGTATTAGGAGTGAAGTTGATGTAATGACAGTTTTCTTGCAATGCTGAAATTGCATACAGGGTGCTATTGCTTAATTTCTGTTTGCCAATGACTGTTCTCTCGAATTCCTTCCAACTCAAATTGTCGAATTGATTTACTTTATGGAAAGATTCTTCTGTTGAAATTAGATTGATACAAATAACTTTATCAAGATTGTTTGCTTGCTTAAAATTTTTAAGGATGTCACGAGTAGTTTTAATTATTTCAGTTTGAGATTTAATTTCATCGAATGATTTTAAGTTTTTAAAGTAGCTCTGATAGCTCTCGATGGAATACTTTTTAGCGTCTAATTTGTTCAGTAGATTTTGATACTTTGAAGGAATAATATTTTCCGATATTAAATACTTGAATTTGTCCTTGAGATTTGCTTTGTGCAAGTCAATACCTCCAATGCAAATTTTGCTAAAGTCAATTAAGTTTAAATTTTCAAATTGCTTGTCATTAGAAAGGCAGTTATTGAAAATGCCTTTTTCATGACTTGATATGTGATTAATGGCAATAAGGGATGAGCCGATATTTCCGTTTATTCCAAATATCCAAAAGCCGATTTTATTCTTGTTCATATATGCTTGCAAAATAGTTAAAAGGTAAATGTGCCGTATTTAAAAGCGTTGGCGAAAACACTCTTTCATTTTTTTTCGGGTTGGGTTGTGGGTCGGCAAAAAAAATGAAA
Organism: uncultured Bacteroidota bacterium; assembly: GCA_963746925.1. Taxonomy (GTDB): domain Bacteria; phylum Bacteroidota; class Bacteroidia; order Chitinophagales; family Saprospiraceae; genus DATDQA01. The sequence continues at coordinate 59,690 of CAVVDK010000013.1, read as the reverse complement.
GTGTGTTTTGTGCGTTGGCAAAAAAATTAAAAAACGAAAAATGTGCGGTGGCAAAAAATAAAACTTCATTGTGTTGGCCGTCTGTTCAAAGCTGTGTCTGTTGTTGTCCATGTTGTTGTAAAAATGTTCGTTCAAAGCTGTAATGTTCAAGGTTGCACTGTCGCCATAGGGTTGCACATAACTCGTTTATATACGAACAAAATACTCCTTCATACCCCCAAATCTACCGCATATGCGAAACTTTCGGCTTCACCTCCACCTTCATTCCTATCTCAAACTGCGGCTCAATGCGGTGAGACGGTGAGAACGTGAGATGGAGCCCACCTTCGCCAAGGCTACAGCGGACAGAGTGAGAGCCTAAAGCCCAATTCTATACCTGGCCGCTTAACTAATCCCCAACCCCTCAGGCTAATCGATCCCGAAATTGTCATCACTTTCCCGATCCTCTTCGACACCCTCCCCTGCAGTTCCCAATGCTGCGCTACGGGAACATCTCGCAGCACATCCGCCGAAACCCCTCCATTCAATCCAAGTGTCATAGACCCTGTATGATGTTCCCATATTCCCATCATTTGTGAGAACCGGAATGCATTGCCATCGCCATGGGGGATCATCATCACCCTGCTCTCCTGCCCTATCCCGGCGATGGGATATCGCCATGACGCGTCTATGTACGAAGTGACGATAGTCCGTTCGACAGCCGGATGTTCGGGCTGCGGGACACTGAGGGTCGTGATGCCGAAACCGAACTGCAGGCCTCCGCCGGGCGGCGGGACGGTCACTTCCACGAGGTTCGAGAGGCAGCCGTTGGCGTCCTGGACCTGGACGGTGAAGTCGCCGGAGATCAGCCCGTCGATGGTAAATTCCAGGTCGGTGGTCACGCCCCAGATGAGACCGTTCAGCAAAATCGTATAGGGCGCCACACCTGTCATGGTGATATCCACGATGATGGCGCCATCACTCGACGAAAAGTCTGTCGGCGGGATGACTTCCACGACCATGATCTCTACCATCGTCGCAGGGTCTATCGTCGCCACAAAGCTGTCGACGCAGTCCGGGCCGGCATTGACGTCGGTCACGGAGACGCTATAGTCGCCGGATGCAATCTCAATAAACTCAGAAAGCGTGACGGTACCCTCCGGCACATCGAAGACATCTATGCCATTGGGATGCATGACGGTGATCTCAAAAGGTCCTCCCGATGGCGACGAGACATCGAAGGTGATCTCTCCATTGTCAGGACAGACGGGTTGTGTGACCTGGACATTGCTGATATACTGGGCGGGATCTTCTCCGATCTCCGTGTCGAAGGTCAGCGAGCAGCCGAGATTGACATCTTCGATGGTGACGGAGTACATGCCTGCACTGACATCGCTCAGCATCGGCCCGGTATCGCCGTTGCTCCAGTCGTAGAGATAAGCGCCCGGAGGATCCACGACGACAGAAGCGCTGCCGTCTACCAGCCCGCACGATGCATTTGTATTGACAAACTGCACGGTGAAATCACAGACCACTTCCGCTACCGTGATCTCTACAAATGCCGTCGCAGTATTGCCGCAGGCATCGGTCACTGTGTATTCAAAGGAACCGATACCGCTGAACCCCTGGTCGGGCGTATATGTGAAGCTGCCATCGGCATTGAAATCCACGGTGCCGCCGACTTCTGCAGTGACATTCGTGAGTGTCAGTCCAAGGCCACCATCGTTGTCCAGGACATTGCCGCTGATGGGAGTTTCATAGTCCGTCTGGTATGCGTCATCCGTCGCTACCAGCGCAGGAGTGTTGTCCGGCACGGTGACTGTCATCGTTTCTGCACAGCTCTCCCCTGCCCCTTCGTCATACACCGTGATCGTATAGTCGCCCGAAGGGATATTCATGGAAGACGAGAGGTCGTGCTGTCCGGGATCGAGTGTCAGCTCAACAGAACCCCCGGGACCGTCAACGATGACGATAAGCGGTCCTTCGCCGGGGGTTTGAAGAGTGATGAGAATGTTGCCTTCGCCGGTACAATTGCCCGGTGAAGTGGTGATGTCCGTGATATAGGTATTGGGCACTTCGGTCACATCGGCAGAATATTCATGGCTGCACATCAGAGCGACGCTGGTCACGGTCACCTGATATGTCCCTGCCGCGATATCAACGCGGTTTTGGTCCGTCGCTCCGTCCGACCATGCATATGTATATGTCCCGGGAGGCACCGGCATGAGGGTGATCGCGCCGTTCTGCAGGCCGCAGTGCGCCGGCGTCGTCGTCACGGTCACATCGAAGAGGCAGTCGGTGCCGTTGACAGTGATCGTGACATTGACAGACATTGAGTGTCCGCATGCATCCGCGACAGTATACATAAATGTATATGTGCCCATCTCTCCCGGCGGCGGTGTGAATGTGAAGCTGCCGTCGGCGTTGACGGTGAGCGTGCCTCCTGAAGGAGTCGTGTGGTCCGTGATGGTGAGAGAAGTGCCCGTGTCGTTGTCGAGGAGATTGCCGCTTACCGGCTGGTCTGTTGTCGTCTCATAGGCATCTTCCAGCGGTGAGAATACCGTATTGTCTGCTACGACCACCGTTGCATTGTCGCTGCAGCGGCCGGGCAGGCTGAGGTCCGTGACCGTCAGTGTCCAGCTTCCGGGGATGATGGTGAAGAACCCTTTGAGGCTGACAGTGCCGGGGATCGTTGTGACCATGTTCGGATGGCCCTGGGGGTCTGTGGCGACGATCTGCAAAGGCCCTGTTCCGGGCGTCTGCACGGTGATCATGATGTTGGCGCCTTCCCCGAGACAGTTACCGGGGACGGGGGTGACGGATACGATATAGTCTGCGGGGTTCTCCGGGACAGTGGCTGTCGCCGTGCTGCTGCATCCTCCGCTGTCCGTCACTGTGACGGTGTAATCGCCGGCGTCGACACTATTGATGGCTGTTGTCGTGCTGCCGTTTGACCACTGATAGGTATAGTTGTCCGGCGGATCTGCCAAGGCCGTTGCGCTGCCGTCATTGATCCCGCAGGTGGCGGCTGTCGTAGTCAGCGATACCCCAAAACCTGCAGGCATTTCCGCGACAGTGACTGTCACAGACTTTGCACATGCCGTGCCTTCGCGCGTGACTGTGACCGAATACTGTCCTGCCGGCACACCGGTGATCCCGGCTGTCGTCGCTCCGTTCGACCACTCATATATATATGTATCGGGGGGATCTGCGGTGACCGTTGCAGAGCCATTGGAGAGACCGCATCCTGCATCTGTACTTGTGGTGCTGAGCATAAATAACGCAGGATCTTCCCCGACGGTGACCTCACTCGTCCGGTTGCAGGAAGTGCCCGCGATCGTCACCGTCACCTGGTACTGCCCGGTGGGGACTCCTGTGAGCTGTTGTCCTGTCGCTCCAGTAGACCAGAGGTACGCATAGTTTCCTGCGGGTGAGGCCAGGGCTGTCGCCGTGCCATCACTACTCCCGCAATGTGCCGGCGTGGAGGTGATGTCGATTTGAAACTGCGGCGGCAGCTCTTCGACGGTGATGGATTGGACAACCTTACATGCCCCTCCGGCACTAGTCGTGACCATATACGCTCCGGCAGCCAGGTTCGTCTGCATGTTTCCCATGCCTCCGTTTGACCAGAGGTAGGAATAGCTTCCCGGGGGGTCGACATCCACGTACGCGGCGCCGTCACTCATGCCGCATGTGGCAGGGTTGCTCCCCACGGTAGCGCTGAAGGTGATATCCACATTTTCGATGGTAAAATCTATCACGCGTGTGCATGAGGTTCCCGACCGTGTGACAGTGACGCTGTAGGGCCCGGCGGGCAATGTCGTCAGCGATGTCGCCGCAGAACCATTGGACCAGAGATAGTCGTAGCCATCGCCCGGCGTCACGGAGATCACTGCGCTACCATTGGCACGGCCACACGTGGCAGCAGAGGTCTGTACCGAGACGAAGAAATTGCAGTCCTGTGATTTGTGACTGTTCGCCAATACCACCGTCGTGATGATGGCTGCTCCTGCGACACCGCCGCTCACAGGTATCCAGGGGAATGCATGCGGGGCAAAGGGGTAGCCGGGTTTCATGCGCGGGTCTGTGAGGTCGATCTGCGACCAGGGGCCGTTGGTCGGTTCTGCTTGTTGCGCAATCTTTTCCTGCAGTTTTCCGCAATAACATCCAAAACGCGCATGAATGCGGATCCGGTTTTCGAAGATATATTCCAGGTAGGGCTTGTCGCCATTCGCGACGACTTCGAAGCGTTCGTTTGCCGACAGTGATTCCACATACGCGTCAGGGAAAGCCGCTCTGAAGAAGGCGTCTTTCATGTTTTGCGCTGTGGGCGGATCGATCGTTTGTTCCGGCAGACAGATCTCTATCGCGCGTTCTTTGGGTCCTTTCAGGGCATCCAGGTATGCGCGCAACGGGCCTTCATCTGCAAACCGTCCTGTGCTTTCCGTGAGCCGCACCCCTTGCAGCAGTCCCAGGATGATGCGGTCGAAGGCACCTTCCAGGATCATCCTGTTCTTGTCTTCCCACAGGTATGGCGCGATGGTGATCATGCGATCCAGGAGTGTCAATGGCAATGCAGCTTCTCCCGCGCCTTTGAGCAGAAAATTTCCCACAGAACTTTCTACCGCCTCGCCAATCGCCTGTTCGACAATCGCCGAGGCGATCTGTGAGAATACGGCATTAGACACGAACCCGAGCGCTTTGCGGTCATTCTCCGGCATATCTGCCAGGGCGGCATCGATCATCATCTGCACTGACGCTCCGGAGACACTGCCGAGCCCGCCGCCGTTCCCCATGGCGCCGGCGGCATTCGTCACGGCTGTCGAAAAGGCGTTGAGCGCGCCGATCTGCGCCGGGTTGAGGGGATATCCCATCATCCGGAATGCCTGGATGATCTGCGCCTGGATACCGGCCTGCATCTGGGACATCAGAAATCCCGACAGCCCGTTCGCATATTGATCCCGGCGATCGATGGCCTTTTTTTCTTCCTGCGCCCGCTCGGAAAGCATCTGGTCCATGAGCTCTGTGAGCCGCGCAGTTTCGTCCGTCATCCTCTTCCTGCAATTCCGCTCCGCGTCGTAGAGGTCTTGCATCGCCGTTTCCAGATCCTTGAGATTACTGAGCTGGCCGGGCAGGAATTTCCCCTCGCTGACAGCGTCCGGGCAACAGTCAAAGGCGATCTGCGAGAAGATCCCCGTAATCGTGATTGCGGATGCGGTCCGCCAATGCATCGGCGCTGTCGTGCAGTGCAGTGCATTCTTTGATCATCGCAATCAACTGCTCAAACTGTTCGATCCATGTCTGAAACCACCCGGATTCTTCCGGGAAGCGTTTGGCATAGGCCTTCATGTCGTCGATAGTATTCTGCAGGTACGCAGGGTCCGTGATCGCAGGACCTCCGTTGAGATCGCCGATGCCCCATTCTTTCAGGACACGGTCGGTCTGTTTCTGCTTTACCATGAGGTCGTCGATCCGTTGTTGCTTCTGATCGAGGTATGTGTCCAGGGCAGTGTTCATGGCATTGAGCAGGTCGTTGGCGTTTTTATTCTGAAGAAACGGCTGCATGAGTTGTGCCATGCCATTGGTACACGGCGCGCAGTCATTGTCAGGGTCGGTGATCGTGCCAAGGAAAGTGTCGCAGTCTTTTTGTGCAATCAATCCCTGTGACAGTGACATCACCATGCAAACACAACCGAGGAGAAATGTGCGCGGGGTCTTCATCGTTTTGACATCATCCTGTTTTGAAGAGAGTGTCTTTGTATACAACCGGGACGGTATCGCTACGACAACCCACACCAAAACTCTTCAACAGGTGCGATACCCTCATTTACACTTTCCGAAAATATCAGATGCCAAAGTCTGCACGCGTGCAAACGAGAATTTCACTATTGCATACTCACTTTGTAAAGCTCACGGTGTATGTACGACTGCAGTGTGTCGCATTACACGGATCGCCAATACAATAATATTCTACTTTGACCGTAAACTTCAGGCTGTGCGTGGAAAATGTATACGTCCCGTCCGACGGCGCAATCGTCCCTGACCCTGATGCAACGGTGATCTTCGCTCCCGGTGTTTTCTTCCTGCTGGTATTGTAGACAGTGCAATCCTTTTTCTCACTGTCCAGCTTTTTTAGCTCGTCTTGCTTCTCCTTCAGCGGCTGCTCAGCTTCTGCCAGCGCCTTTTTTGCCTCTTCGATTTTTGCGTTGATGGCGTCTTTAAGTTCTTTGAGCTGTGCATCCCTCTTTCCTTGTGTATTGTCCTTGTCAAATTCATTCATTCTATCCTTAGGCATGTACGCCTTCCACTTGATATTTAATTTACTTCTCGCGTTCACTGAATTCTTGTCCGCAACTTCTTTTTTCCAGGTCTTCCACCTGCTTTAGCTCGTCCTGTATTTCCGCGAGTTTCTTTTTGGCTGCTTCAATCGCTTTACTTGTCGCACTCGTGCTTTTGTTCATATCATCAAGGGCGTCCTGTGCGTCCTGCATCTGCTTTGTGATACAAAAACATTCCGTCACGATGGCGCCCAACTGCATTACGACCTGGAAGCCGTTGTCTCCCATCGGGTTGTGGCTAATGGATTCCTCGGTATTGTCCTTCAGGGTGCGGCTGACCGCTGCCCCGTCGTCCCTCCATTCCTTGCCGTTCTTCTTCTGGACCTGTATGGTCAGCGGCACCTCGATCTTCCCACATGCACAGTTGTCTTTGGTTGCGCTGATGAGGACGTTGCCGTCGTCAGATCCATTATCCTCTTGTGTATTGGTGTCTGTAAGCACTTTGGCAGCAGCTCCTGTCGCCTGGAAGGCATTCCAGAACTGATCAATGCCCGCGTCGACATTTTCTTTTTCTTCCTTTGGCAATGTGGAGACCGGAGTGCCCGTGTTCTCATTGTATTGCCGGTAGACATTGTCGGTGAAGTCCTGCTTTTGATAAGGATCGCCCATGATGGCGCCCATATAGATCCAGATGGTCTGCTGGATCAGTGCTTCTTTTTCGTGCGCAGGATTAGAGGCATATGGTGTCGAAAGGGTTGGATCATGTTGCACCACCGCAGCGCCTTTTTCAATCTGTTCCACGACATTGACGATCAATGGCGCCCACTCCCGCGGATGACCCTTCGGATCGATGGTGCCGTTCACGGGGATCTCTGTACCGGGCCACGTAATACCGGTGTGCAGAATAGGTTCCTTTGCGGGCTTGAACCCTGGCATTTCTGTGATCTGCGGTATTTGAGAAGGATCAAATGCCGGGACAGGCGAGTTTGGAATAATTGAAATCGGGCCTCCCTCGGTTGGCGCTGTCCCCACTGGCGTCCACGATTCGATGGGTGTCATGGCGGTATTTTCCGGGACAGCGGGTTTGTGGATGTCTGTGCAATAGCCATCTACCGGAATATTCGCGGTGGTGTTTGGTGCGACAGTCTGTCCTTCCGGAATTCTTCCGACATACGATTGATATCTCCCGTCCGAGGGAATGTATACTGTCTGCGGCGCGATGACAAACGGCGTGTTCGTCTTATTCGTGACGGTGATATTGGCGATATGCCCTGTCGTCTGGCCCGTGCCTTTCGCTGTCGCGGAAAGCAGGTTGGCAATATGTCCGGAAGGCTGTTCTCCGGTTTTCTGGGAAAAGGCTGTCCATGCAATGAGACAGAAGAGGCATGTGCCGATGTAGGAAACTTTTCGCTGCAAAGGGCTTCTCATGGTGGTCGCTTTTAAGGATTAAGAATCATGGATATTCAAAGTGTGCTCTCCATGCGATAGTATCACCACCTCACTTCCTCAATAGTGCGTTGACTCTGGCTTTGAATATACGCCTTCTCTCCGACATCTCACCTGCTCCCGGCGAAATTTCAATGTTTTGTCATCTATAGATCAAATACCTCAAACTCCTGGCCTCAGATATCCGGATGATCATGCGGGATGATATTTACGGTGATCCCATACTTCGACAAGATCTCTTGTATCCCCTGATCGCCCTTCATTTTATTGAACATTTCAAAGTCTGAGGTCTGCGCAAGCGGGAGTAATTCAAAATTTTTTGCAGCCAGCAACGTCCGCAGTAATGTATCTGCCTGATCCCATTCGTCTTTCTGGACATGCTCGAGCAGTTCCAGTGACGGCGGTACATCGTTGTCCTGGTAGAGCAGGTGTAATGCCCGGTACTTCTTTTCCTCGAGGTATGTGATACCGAGCGCATACCTGCGACGCCAATCTTCCCCTGAGTCATATTGAGGGATCGCGGCGATGGCGCTGTCATATGCGCCTTTGGTGAGATAATATTGCCAATAGAAATTCTGGATATATGGAAAGTCGGGATACATCCTGATGAGCTCATCGGCGGCACTCCGCGCATTTTCCAGTTGTCCAATTCCCGTCAGATATTTTGTCTCCACCCAGCGGATCACTTTTTGTTCGGGGTCCAGCTTCCGGGCGATAAAGATGTGTTTCAACCCTGTCTTGAAATCTCCCGTTTCCAGGTGTAATTCGGCAATCGCCTGATGCACGCCGGCGTTGCCCGGGGCGGACTCCAAAGCCTTGTCAAAATATGCGGCCGCGGCAGAATAGTCCCTGTCGACATAGAGTGCATGGTCGCCCATCACGATGAGTGCTTCCGGGCTGCCTGCATCCATCTGCAACGTCTGTTGCGCCACCGCGAATGCCTGCGGCCAATACGTGGAGTCACCATATTCGGCAGACACATAGGTGTCCAGTGCCAGCGCGAGATATCCGCGGATCATTGGCGAGGTGCTGTCCTGCTGCGCTGCCATGCGAAACATCTCAATCGCCTCCTGCAGCGATGTTTTCGTGCGCTCGGCCCACAGCCGTTCGCCATTGAGAAACAATGTGATGGCGTCTTCGTCCTGGCTGATATCCATCGACATTCTCTGTTGCTCGGCAGGGGTCAGCGAGACACCGAGGGCCTGTGCGATGCGCAGGATCATCGTATCCTGGAGGGCATTGAAGGCTTCCGGGTTGTCATTGATGACAAAGCGTTCCTGCCACAGCGCCGCATGGTTTGTGACATTATGCAGGCTGGCTTCTACCCTGAGCTCGTCGCCAACTTGTTTGATACTGCCTTCCACGGCATACTGTGCGCCGAGCAGCCGGGCTGATGTGGGCGATTGGTTGTACCGCAACACATAGCTCACCGCACCCTGGGCGACAGGGTAGATGTCGTTTGAGACAGCGAGCTTGGCAGGGATACGCTGCGGAATCCCATGTACGATCATGTCTTCTGTGACCCCCTCCAACTCGAAAGGTTCTACCACCAGTACCGGGGGTTCGGCAGCGTGTGACGCCGCATGTGCATTGATCCAGAATTTATTGAGAAAGAGCCCGATGCCTATCAATACAATGGCAGCTACCGACAGCCACAACCACATCAACGTCGGCGATGGCTCACCGGGAGAGCGTTCGGGGGACTGCTTTGGGAAAAGTGCCCTGATTTCCTCCAGGAGGGACTGCCGGCGAATGGCGTGAATATTTTTATTGATTTCCTGATGGTATGCCACCAGCTGTTCGAATTGCGGGATGTGCGCACAATATTGTTGCCAGGCGTTATTGAGTGTCTCGCTGAGAGTTGCTCTGCGAGAAAATCATACCATGCCTGCTGCAAGGTGTTGTCGTGTGCGAGTTCTCCGGCAAACAGGCGGAATGTCTCTCCATCCGGCCCATCCCTGAGGATAGCATAACAGCGGTCTGTGAAAGTCTGGTTCATGGTTGGGAGAGTTTGCGGATGATCTCAATCAATTTTTTATAGCATCGTGATTTCGTTGTCTTTGCGACATCGGCGCTCGCCATCCTGAGCTGCGTTGCGATGTCTGCCATGGAGATTTTGTCGGCAATGGCCATCCATAATATCGTGCGGCATTGCCCGCTGATCTGCTGCATTGCCTGCTCCACTAATGCCCGTTGTCTTGTCTGCATATCCTCTGCTTCTTGCACTGCTTCGGGATCCTGGACGTCGGAAGTGAGAAGGGAATTTGCCAATTGTACTGCTCCTGCCTCGCGTGTTTTCTTCCTGGATTGTTCGAGCCATTTATTCCAGCAAATCCTGTGGAGGTAAGCGGGAATATTTTGGTACACCACTCTGTCCTGCAACACATTGGACCGGAAATCCATCACGCTGTCAATAAAAATGTCGTACCCCTGATCGCTACTGCATCGTCCGTCACTTCTGTGCATCAGGGCACGGATGCATCTCTGCTGATACAGATGCAGAAAGGACAGAGCCGAATTGTCGCCTTGTTTCAGTCGCTGTACTACGTCTTCGAACTCGTCCTTTGTCATCTAATGATTTTCTTCTTAAAAGGTAAACAGCCGGCACAGGCCCGTTCTCCTGTCGATACTCCTCAAAGATGACCCTGTAAATGAGGGTGTTAGATATCTTTTCATGTCATTTTCGGGGTTCTCAGCATGGATTCCGGGTTCTTGTAATTGCGCGAGAGGCTTTGGATATTCAAAAATAGTGTATTGTGCGCGTTTACTTTTCTGTGATTTTGTCATAATAATGAGATAAAATGGTTGAAGAACCGCCTTTGGTTTCATTGCCATTGGAATGAGAATGCCAGAAGCTCCGTTTTCAGCATGCCCGCCGGGCATTTGATAAGCGCAGCAACCAACAGCAGGATATACCCCGAGTTCAGTGCTAAACGGCAACCACCTGCACGCCCAAACTGTTGGCCTCTACCACCATACAATTCTATTGTGTTGTCACATTGCGATGATGGTCGAATCGTCCGTATTGGGCGATTGACGTGGGACGTCGGTGCAGTGATGAGCTTGCATTTTTTGTGCAGGATCTCTCTTGCAATCACCACGACACCAAAACCACATTTATCATTGGCGCACACGCGTAACGGTATTGATATTCATATCGTTTTTGCGATCGATAACCACAAATGCTTTATCCATCCCGAATGGGAAGAAGAACTGTATAAATATATTCCACGAATGAGGTAGAAAGGGTCTGAAAATGCTTGTGATCAATGGTGTCTCAAACCAAATTCATTTCCTGACCGGCATGACGCCGACATGCTCCCTGCCGGATTTGGTCCGGGAGGTTAATAAGGCTCTACGGGCATTTTATCAAAGAAAAATATTTGACGCCGTTCAAATTTAACTGGCAGGGTTATTCGAATGGAATGAATCATGGGATCCCTACGGGGTCGGTTGTGCCATCACATGAATGTTTCATGACTCCGGACGAGTCACATGCTGCTCCGTCATATCGCATTTTCTTATGATACGAAACAATATCTTTACCCGGCATGGCGCAGCAAAAACGGGCATCGAAAACACGCAGGAAGGCCGCGAAAACCGGGATTGTCGCCTTCCTGGAAAAACGGCCACTCCTCGTCCTCGCCGTCCTCGTGATCGTCGTCTATGGCGCGTCGGTGGGCTTCGGATTCACCAAACTCGACGACACCATCTTCATCCAGGATTACAAAGCCTACAATGAAGACCTCGGCAACCTGATCACCTCTTTCAAGCGCGGTGTCTTCAACGAAACGAAAGACACCTATTACCGGCCGCTGTTCCTCGACGCGATGATCATCAATAATATCTTCAGCGGACAGAATATCGCCGGCTATCATTTCGTCAACCTGCTGCTCCACCTCGGCGTGGTGCTCCTGCTCTTCCGCTTCCTGATCGCCCTCCGCATCCGGAAACTGTATGCGCTGATCCTCGCCGCTATTTTTGCCATTCATCCTGTGCTGACCCAGAATGTCGTCTGGATCCCCGGGCGCAACGATACGCTGCTGGCCATTTTCGTCTTGTTGTTTTTGATCAAAAGCATCCGCTACCAGGAACACGGTAAGACTCCTGCCCTGCTCTGGTCTTTCTTCTGGCTGCTCTGTGCCTATTTCACCAAGGAGACAGCCGTCTTTGCTCCCGTGACTGCCTTTCTTATCCTGGTGCTCGTCCTGAAAACCAACTGGCGCGCACGATCGAACCTCATTCAATATGGGACGTGGGTCCTCGCCTTTGCTATCTGGTATGGCGTGCGGGCGATGGCAACGATCGTTCCTTCTGAGATGCAACCCGCCGAATTGTGGTCGAGCTTCATTGCGCGTGTGCCTGTCCTCATCCAGTATCTCGGCAAGATCTTCCTGCCGTTCAACCTGAGCGTATTCCCGATCATGGAAGACACGGGATATCTCTATGGTATCATCAGCATCGGAATCCTCATCGCCATCCTGGCCCTGGCAAAACATGTCGACTGGAAGATCGTCATTGCCGGCGCATTGATCTTTCTGAGCTTCCTCATCCCGGTATTTCTTGTGCCAAAGGCGATCAATACCCAGACTTTCGAACACCGTCTCTACCTGCCGATGATCGGCATGCTCTTGATCTTCTCGCAATCCATCCTGATCAAAAACCGGTTGAACGAAAAACAACTGGTCATCATGGCGGCTGTCCTGGTGGCATTTTTTGCAGTGCTCAACCTGAGGCATCAGCGGAACTTCACCGACGAGCTCTCGTTCTGGCAGCAGGCGGTGAAGACATCACCGCATTCGGCATATGCGCTCATGATGCTCGGCGCCAAGCTGCCTAATCCGGAGGACGGCGCCAGGCTCTTTCGAAAAGCCTATGCGATCGATTCTACGGAGAAATACCTCAATTATTATTACGGAGCAATGCTGCAGTACGAAGATTCTATCCCTGAATCCGAACCGTATTTATTGAAAGAGAAAGAACGCTCTGATTATGTCGAAGTGGATTTTATGCTGGCACGCGTCGCCGTGGAAAAAGGTGATCTCCAGGGAGGCATTCACTACCTCGAGAGCTTCCTGAAACGCTCGCCGACGCATGAACTCGCAAATAAAAATCTCCTTCAACTTTATATCCAAACGGGGAATATGGAGAAAGCCCGCGCGCAGGCGATCAGTATGCAGCAAAAGGGATTGCCCGTACCCCAGGATCTGAAGACACAACTCGGGCTCTGATCAAGGCTTTGATTTCACAAGGATCCTTTCCGCAGCAGCCCTGTTCACTTTTTCCTTCGCGAGTTTTGAAAGCAACTTATCGAAGTATTTGGATTCTTCCAGTGTTTCATGCAGGAGGGCGGCCACTTCATAGGCATTGAGTTCGTTGGCATAGCTGCACGTGCTGCCGTAGCTCGCAATCTCATAGTGGTTCATATGTTGCAGGCTGGTGATGATCGCGGCGTCTTTCACTGAGGGCTCCGCACACAGATTCCACAACGCCATGGCCTGATCGACAAAACAGTGCATAAAGGGACTCTCTTCTTTGGCGGCTTTTTCGTGCAAGCTGTCGAAGGCACAGTCCAGGCGGATCACCTCTTCATGTGTTTCGTTGATGTGCTGTTGGATGATCTTCTTCAGATCCATTGACGTCGCCTGGTCACTGAGGAGAGAAATGACCCTCAGTTTCTCGATTGCAACACTATAGAGATCCTGGATTTGAGTGACCAACAAATCCTTGAGGTTGACAATTGTTTTCATAATATTCCTGTTTCGCTGACCCTAAACGGCCCTGCGAAAATGAGCACCAAGGGACTCATAAGGAATGTCACCGGTCAGGAGGTGCTATGATATTGGTCACAAGAGACACTGTCCGGACAGGAACTCTCCCTTGTTTCTTGTCAGGGACGGAGCTCCCCGGTACAGGTCATTCTGCTTTCTTCTTCGCCCGTTTTGCAGCTTTTTTCGCCGGTGGAGGGCTCTCCTTTGATGGCAGTGGTTTTTGTTTAGGTCTGCGCTTGCCGTGGGATCCGCGCCACAGCTTTCCGCGTCGTGATTTGCGATCTCCTTTGCCCATCGTCTGAGGTATTTATCCGCAGCTAAATTAAAGACATCGCACGGAATCCTAAACTTTCACGCTAAACCTTGCAGGATCCCCACCGCACAAGGCTCGCGCGAATCCTTCAAGGTTGGCAAGGCACTAACATCTGGAACACGAGGCCTGGCAATTCATCGTCAACCCATACCATGCCCCACGCTAAACCTTGCAGGATCCCCACCGCACAAGGCTCGCGCGAATCCTGCAAGGTTGGCAAGGCACCAACATTTGGAATACGAGGCCTATTAATCATCATCAATATATACTCTGCCCCGCCCTAAACCTTGCAGGATACCCACCGCACAAGGCTCGCGCGAATCCTGCAAGGTTGGCAAGGCACTAACATCTGGAACACGAGGCCTATTAATCATCATCAATACATACCATGCCCCACGCTAAACCTTGCAGGATACCAACGCTAAACCTTGCAGGATCCCCATCGCACAATGGCTCTCCCTAATCCTGCAAGGTTGGCAAGGCACTAACATCTGGAATAAGAGGCCTATTAATCATCATCAATACATACTCTGCCCCGCGCTAAACCTTGCAGGATCCCCACCGCTAAACCTTGCAGGATCCCCACCGCACAAGGCTCTCCCTAATCCTGCAAGGTTGGCAAGGCACTAAACACCTTGAACACGAGGCCTATTAATCATCATCAACACATACCATGCCCCACACTAAACCTTGCAGGATACCCGACGCTAAACCTTGCAGGATACCTGCCGCACAAGGCTCGCGCGAATCCTGCAAGGTTGGCAAGGCACTAAACACCTTGAACACGAGGCCTATTAATCATCATCAACACATACCATGCCCCACACTAAACCTTGCAGGATCTCCCATGCTAAACCTTGCAGGATCCCCATCGCACAATGGCTCTCCCTAATCCTGCAAGGTTGGCAAGGCACTAGCATTTGGAATAAGAGGCCTATTGATTCAACTCTTCAACTTTTAACTCCCTCTGGCATAGGTTCCCATCAGCTGTCCCTGCGCCAGCACATGTCCCTCCATCGTGTCGAGCAATTGTTGTTTTGTGGTGCCGCGCTCAAGAGTCAGCGCTGTATCGAGCGCATAGATCTTGAAATAATACCGGTGTATTCCCGAAGGCGGACACGGTCCTCCATAGCCTGATCTTCCAAAGTCATTTCGCCCTTCTTCTCCGGGCGTTGAATTTTCTGGGATATCGGCGGCAGGTCTGATATTCCAGACGACCCAATGGACATATGTTCCTCGCGGCGCATCGGGGTCGTCCATGATCAGTGCGAGCGTTTTTGACTCCGCAGGGATGCTTTCGATATGCAGAGCGGGATTGATGTCGTCGGCGTCACAGGTATACCGGGATGGAATTGGTGCGCTTTCTTTGAAGGCAGGACTCGTGATATGCAGCGTAGCTGTTATTGCCATGTTCTATTGTTTTCGATGCTACCGATTAAGTTACGCATCCTGAACAATTCACTGTTATCCTGAAGAGAAGGGATAGACAAGGCACCTCATGGAACTCCAGGCATCCTCATGATGCCTGATCCACAAAATACATCTCCATGGCGCCTTTTCCTTTGACGTCAATTTTCCCACGCGGCGTACATCTGAATAATGCGTTGTCTTTGATCAGCTGGTATGTCACCTCAGAGATATTCACACATCCCGGTTTGCTATTGCTTTCCATCCGGCTGGCGATATTGACAGTATCGCCCCAGAGGTCGTATTGGAATTTTTTGACTCCGACGATCCCTGCAACTACTGGTCCTGTGTGGATACCGATGCGCATTTCGAAGGCGGGCAGATTCTGCGCATCCCGTTCCTGCTTCCGGTGGCGCACAAATTGCTGCATGGCCAGTCCGGCCAGGATCACCTGATCCGTCGCCCGTCTCTGTCAGTCCACCGGCCGCCATATAGGCATCGCCAATGGTCTTGATCTTTTCTATCCCGAACTGCGTCATGATCTCATCGAAAGCCTTAAAACAGACATTGATCTCTGTTACAAGGTCCGTTGCATTGAGCTGTTCCGAGATCGAAGTGAAACTCTTGAAATCGGAAAACAGGATGGTCGTTGCGTCGTAATATTTCGCATCGGCATACCCTTTCTCCTTGAGCTCGGCAGCCACGGACTCCGGGAGGATATTGAGGAGTAGTCCCTCGGAAATGTCCTTTTCTTTCTGGAGGGTAGCGCGTGACCTGCGCACATATCGCAGCCGGCTCCAGAGGCCTGCGGCGATCAACAGGACGACAATCCCTCCGTACATCAGGCGGTTGCGGGTGCTGGTGACGCGCTCGTTCTTCAGGTCTGCATCGAGCTTCTCCACCTTGAGCTGCTGGATCTGCCGCGCTTTCTTTTCCGATTGATATTTCTCCATCATATCCGCCACCGCCTTGACCTTTTCATCATCGAGATATTTCTCACGCACCTCTGTATACTCTCTTAAATAGTCATAGGCATTCTTGTATTGATGCATCTGCGCATACAGGTCAGCCCTTGCATTCTGAGCTCCGGCCATGAGATCGGTATTTCCCCTTGCTTCGGCCATCTGATAGGCAGAATCAAGCAAAACGGCTGCGCCATGGTAATCCCCACGTTCGCCATCGAGATTTGCAAGGTTGATCAACAGGTGCATCAAATTGTCCACATCTTCATTCTTCCTGGCTTGAAGGGCGGCGGCATTCAAAAAATACGCTGCACTGTCCAGACGTCCTATTGCACCATTGATCGACCCAAGGTTTAACAGTGCTTGTTGAATGTATTTGACATTGTTATTCAATGCAGCCTCATCATAGACCTGGTGAAAAATCGCCATCGCGGAAGCCGTATCGTCAGCGTAAAAACGGGCAATACCCAGATTGTTCAGAATAATAAAACGGGTCTCTTTGTTTTTCCACGCAGGATTCCAATGCTGAAGGGCAATGCGGCTTACTGAGTCAATGCGATCGAATTCGTTCAGGGACAGATACACGTTCGTCAGACTGGCAAAGAAAGACATGACGATCTGTGCACTATCACAACCGCCTGAATTCAGACTACTCACGCGATACAATTGTGTCAGTGCTGAATCTGACATTGCCATTGCATCCAGAAAACTCGCCTGTACGGCTAATGCCAACACCTGCTGACAGGTATCGTGGAGAGACTGGCTGATATGAAATGCCGAATCCGCCAGATCGGATTTTGTCCTTACATCCAGCGTTTGATCCGTGCCCAGAAGGAGCAATACGCTATCTACCCATCCGTGCTCCGCGGCAGTGTCGCGTTGTGCCCGGATACCTGATGGTACGGTCAATAACAATCCCAGAGCGATGCATTTTATTGGATGCAGCATCTTCAATATCAAAAATAACAGATGACAATGGCGAGGATTCACTCTTCCCCATGGAGCGCTCATCCTCTTGATCCACGCCGGTCTGTATCATTACCGCGCAAGAGGATCGACGGTAGGCTTGCCTTTCGTAAACATCCATTTACCGGTGTATTGGGTGTCAATTGGTGCGACATCGCGATTCCAGATATCAAAATTGAGTTGCCATTCTGCATTCCTGGAGCCCTTGGCCATCGTAACGCTGAAATATTGGACGAGCATTTCCTTTTGATTGGGATCTTTGTACACTTTCACTTGCAGCACATCATCAACGTCAGGATCGATACCAATTTCTGAATTGGACTGCGGCTCATTTGTAAGTTCCAAAAACATGACTTCCGCTGAACCCGGGGCCCATCCCCCAAGGTTGGGTAATACCCTGTGATCCGGGCTTTCCTGTTTCCCGGCATCCGGCGGCACCTCGAATGATCCTGTGTCAAATACTCTCTTGTCGATAGGTTTGAGATCTGAAAGGGGCATGGCAGTGTGTATTTAAAGGGTGAAATAATGTATGTTCTTAACGTGACCCGTAAGATACTGGTTTTACAGATAGCTGTGCAGGAAGGAGACATTCCCGCTTCCATCCGGCAGAGACCCGGCTGGACTCACCCGAAGTTTATTAACTTTTGCTTCCAATAACACGTGAATATGAACAGAACACTGAAGCGCATACTGATCATCGTCATCGCCCTGGGGCTCGTGGGCTATGCCGGTTATCGCATCAACCTGTGGCAGACGAAGAGCCACAGCCCGGAGGATACGGTGACGTTTTCCCGCGATGACCTGAATCTCGAGGTTTTCTACAATCGTCCATATAAAAAGGGCCGCGAGATCTTCGGTGGCCTGGTGCCCTACGGCGAGGTATGGCGCACCGGCGCCAACGAAGCGACGACGTTCACGACGAATAAGACCCTCATCATCGACGGCAAGAAGCTCCCTGCCGGCAAGTATACGCTGTGGACGATCCCCGGCGAACAACAATGGCAGGTTATTTTCAATAGTAAGATGTATCCGTGGGGCATCGATCGCCACGGCAAAGCAAGCAGAGATCCGAAATACGACGTGATCTCGGTGACAGCGCCTGTCCGCGTACTGCCCTCGGTGGTAGAACAGTTTACGATTTCAATAGATGACAATGATGGATTGAAGCTGATCTTTGAATGGGATCAGACGCAGGTAGCGGTGGCGCTGGAGTAGCGAGCTAAATACGTGTATGTGCGAGGTTGCAAACTTCGCTCAGGGGTTAAACATTGTCATTCCGAACGGTTGACGACATACATCTCCATTTCTCCTTTGCCCTTCGCCATGACCATGCCGCGCGATGTAAACACCAACCCATGGGCATCTTTCACGCGCTCATAGGTAGCCTGAGAAATGGAGACCTCTCCTACCCCGCTGTTGGCTTACGGGTACTACAATAAAGTATTTGCATCCTCTAATACATCAGAGACATTCCCGTCACCTTCCAGGTAAGTGCACGCTATAGGGAGATCTGTGGTATATTTCAAAACATAGAAAATATGTTAAAACGGGAATCCGCTCTTCTGCCTTAGTGTGCCCAAATTCACGGGTAATTTATTGTCACACGACCCCGGATGGGTTGAACCCCTTGCGGGCTTTTCAAATCTCAAATGTTCAACACCCACCTGTCGCAGTCATCCATGTAGTCAGATGCTGACGATACTGCGGTGCATTCACCGGCCCCAGCAATTGGGCAGCCTGGACAATCGCACTTTGTGCCTCCGGATGTCCGTTGATCACCAGGAGGCCCGCCTTGAGATATGCCTGCAACGAGAGCTGGATCAGCGCGTAGGCAGTACTCCGCTGTCCGGTGCTATGGTAGAGTGGCCTCAGCAATCATATCCTTGCTATATCCCAAAGACCGGGCAATATTAGCCCAAGTGTAACGCGCCCAATATGTTGATAGAGGTAGATTCAGTCCGCATGAGACTGAGAAGCTTTTTGAGATGTTTGTTACATCGATGATAGACCTCTCGCGAATATACTTGTTCCTGCTCGCCGCTGTCAAAACCTTTCTTGATGATCGGGAGTAGGAAATGTGAATGGGCTGGATATACTTCAAGGAGCTCACAGACAACTTGGCGATTGATATCGTTGACTCCGATTGAGTACATCTTTCCAGTTTTACGACGACGATACTGAAGCCTGCCATTTTCAATATCACTATTGCGCAAGAAAGCCATGTCCACGAATGAGATGCCTATGAATGCGAACGATATTGAGAAAAGTTGCCTGTGGAACCATGTTGCACTTGATACTGGAACAGGAAACTTGAGAAATGTCTGAAGTTGATCGAGGGTCATTGCCCGGCTTCGAGTTTCTTCTGACCGGATTTGGAAGTCGTGGAATGGATATAGACTACGATCAACGATCCGATTTCGAATAGCGCGATTGTAAAGTGCCCGGAATGTACGAAGGTGGACTGATACACTGTTCACTTTCAAGCCACGTCGTAGAAGGTGCGCTTCATACTTCGTGAGGAAGGCATGGTCGATTTCATAAACGTGAGTCGCCGGATATCTGAAAACTTATTGAGTGTAGATAGCGTGTGTTCGTAAACCCTGCGCGATCCATATTTGTGGCTGTCTGAAAGAATTTTCAGAACCTGATCTCCAAACGACCGGATGGTTTCATCATCTGGGTTTCTTTGGAAAGCCGCCTTTATACTTGAAGCGGTATATGCCGCCTGACGACGTTCCTTGTCCAGTATGATGTCTTGAATCTGAATTAGGGTACGTGACAAGTGCGCATTGATCTTCTTATACAGCGGATGATTGGCACGAACTCGTTGCTTTGTTTCATCCCATTCCTTTCGTTTCACTTCTAAGTTCAACGACAGGTATACCGACTTCCGCCAGTGTGTAATCCGAATGCGAAGAGGGAATGTCTTTGACGGGTTTGTTCTGCGTAAGTCTAAAATGACGTTGAGAGTCGCCACAATTTTTGCATTGCAATCCAACGTCTCAGGGCTTGTGCAAACATGGTGCAAACATTTTCGCCCAAATCTGCCCATCCACCACCGGACTTATCTCGTATGCCCGGAAACGAAAAATCCCCAAACCGCCTGTAATCAAGCAGCTTGGGGACTCGTTGTAATTGGTCGGGGTGGTGGGATTGACTGCGTCGATCCCTTTTGTGGGGTGAACTAAAACAAGAAGCCTCGACTCGCTATGCTCGTATTTGGTGCTTTTGCGTTTTCGGCATGCGAACAAGTTCGCGCCTCAACACAAAAGCCCCATCGCTATCGCGACGAGGCTTCTTGTTTTGTCGGGGTGGTGGGATTCGAACTCACGACCCCCTGCTCCCAAAGCAGGTGCGCTAACCGGACTGCGCTACACCCCGTGACTCGGTTACCCGAGTAAATTCCAAATTTCAAGCACCAATTTCCATTCCATGGTGCGCTAACCGGACGCGCTTGTGCTGACTTCCGCAGGAACGTCAGTACTACACCCCGTGACTCGGCACTCCGAGTAAATTCCAAATTTCAAGCACCAATTTCCATTCCCATCGTCTGCTCTAAGACGAGGGGCGGCAAAGATAATCATCAGTCCGGTTTAGGAAGGCAGAAGTCCATAAGAAGTTAGTGGATAAATAATGTTCTTGGTTTCTCTCTGATAGGCGTACTCCTCTTAAAGTCCCGTTAAATGGCATGGAATTCGATAGAGTTCCCTCTAAATCCGGTAGTTTTGCCCCGGAATATAGTATCCGTCATATGAAATGGTTCTGTGTATTCCTGGTTGTTGGATTTGTCTGTTCCGGCCCTCGCGCAGGAAGCTGAGTATACTGCTTCGAACCCCGGCTGGCTGGTAGACCTCGATGAGGCCTATGCCATGTCCCAAAAAGAAGGCAAACCAATCCTCGCCAACTTCACCGGGAGCGACTGGTGTGGCTGGTGCAAGAGGCTCTCTATGGAAGTGTTTTCAAAACCCGAATTCAAACAGTGGGCAAAGGATAATGTCATTCTCCTGGAACTCGACTTTCCAAAACGCACTCAGCTCCCTGACAAATATCAGCGGCAGAACTACAAAATGAGCAATGCCTTCAAGATCACGGGGTTCCCGACGATCTGGGTGTTCAACCTTTCGAAGAACCCGGACAATGGCAACTACGAAATCGATGCCTTGGGAAGACCGGCTATGCAAGTACAGTTGGCGAGTTTACGGCGGCAGTAGATCAGATGATCCACTAGCACTCACCCGTCGCCTTCTGCTTTCTCAGTTCACCCACACGGCATAACGCTTCCTGCGCAGCTCAAGGGCGAGTTCCTTTTCCATCTTCAACGCTTCTGTCCTGCTCCTCACGGGTTCCACATGTTCGTAGAGGCTGGGCCTGAGGTATAAGCCGTATTTGCGGACGATATTGGAATAGACTTTCTGTCCTTTTCTGCCCTTCAGTCCCTGCATATGCTGCTCAAACCTCTGCTGGGGTGTCTTGCTTGTCATGCCAACATAGAGGCACTCGAGGACGCCATTGTATTGGGGATTGGCATCACGGAACCTGGCGTTCTCAGTGAAGACTCGTCTGGACAGTTCTATGACATACACCCTGTACATCTATTCACGAGGAGGTCTGCGGTATTGATCTGGAGAGCTGTCTCAATCTTCACCCGGTACCAGCGCCACGATCCTGAGTGGTCCGCCGCTGCCACCTTTGATCTTCATCGGCAGGGCGATGACATAGGCTCCCGTCTCCGGCAACTGCTCAAGGTTGGCCAGGTTTTCAAAGCCAGGGATATTGGCTGCAAAGAGAGTGCGGTGCGTTTCGAAGAGTGTTGATTGCCCGTAATCGAGACTGGGCGTATCCAGCCCCACGGCCTTGATCTTCCTCTTGTCCACAAGCCATCTGGCCAGGTCCGGATCGATGCCGGGGAAATGCAGTTTGGCAACGGCTTCTTCACCGCGTTCATCGGTGCCCATGTACAACTTCCGGTCGGGCCAGTACTTGCCATACCCTGTGCGGAAAAGTATGATGGCGTCCGCGGGGATCTCACCATGCACATGCTCCCATTGTTGTACGTCGGAGATCGAGATCAGATAGTCGCGGTTTTTGATCGCATTCCTTGTGACGTCAATGACGACGGCCTCGCCGATACCCCGGTCGACAGGGATCTGATCGACAGACCATTTCCCTTCTGCAAATGCATCGGCGCATCCATGTGCGTGCCGCCATGTTCTGCCAGGCAAAACTGGAATGCCGAGCAGTAATATCCCTTATCTGTCATCCCGGCAAAGACCGTATCCAGATGAAAAGGTTCTGCCGTAGGCCAGAAGATTGTCTGGTCGTCGAACGAATGACTCAGATCGATCCACTCTCCTTCGGGAAATGCGGTCTGCGCAGTTGCGACAGACAAAATCCCCGCCAGCAGGGTCAATGAAAACAATGTGGTGAGCCTCTTCATGCTATCAACAAATTACGTGATGACTGTTTATTATTAACAGGGCTGCAAAGCCAGGAGAAGTACAGCGGTAAATGTATACAGAATATCACTGCCCAACATCCAACATCCAACCTCAAACCATTCGGCATTCTTCCACACAATCATTTGGAGCGACCGCAGAGTCATCTTTCCTTGATGGCCGACCGGGAGCATCTATTTTCGCCGGCATAAACAAATCCGAAGATGAAGAAAATAGGTATTCAGGCGATCATCCTCGTGACATGGATCACAGGTTTTGCTCAAAATGTCGCCATCAATACGAGCGGCCAACCGGCAAATGCCAGTGCGATTTTAGATGTCTCCTCCTCTTCCAAAGGCGTACTGTTT
This sequence comes from uncultured Bacteroidota bacterium, assembly GCA_963746925.1. Lineage (GTDB taxonomy): Bacteria > Bacteroidota > Bacteroidia > Chitinophagales > Saprospiraceae > DATDQA01. The sequence continues at coordinate 36,765 of CAVVDK010000013.1, read as the reverse complement.
CCGAAAGTAGCCCTGACAGGTGTGAATGATAATGTGACCATCCCCAGTCCTGCGACGGGCTTGCTGGTCTATAACACCAATGGGATATTCGGCTTTGGCTACTATTATAATTCGGGGACTTCCGTATTGCCTCTCTGGTCCAGGCTGGCGACATCGTCTATGGGATGGATGCTGGGAGGAAATGCCGCCTCTGCCTCCGACTTCATCGGCACTACGAACAACCAGTCGCTGCGCTTCAAAGTCAATAATACGCCTGCGGGTTTCATCTCTGTATCAACGACCAACCTGGCATTCGGTATCAGTGCGCTGATCTCTACCACATCAGGAAATTCCAATCTGGCACTCGGCGATCTGGCACTGGAAAATGACGATACCGGAAACAATAACACCGCGATCGGCACATACGCACTGAATGATAACACATCAGGCATGAACAATACGGCGATCGGTCAGAGTGCACTCCGGTACAGCACGACAGGCATTGAAAATATCGGTATTGGTGTCACCGCTCTCTACTACAATACGACCGGATCAAACAATATCAGCATCGGGCGCTCCGCAAACGGATTTAATTCAACAGGATATTCAAACGTCGCCATCGGGACCCGTGCGCTATACAGCAGTACCACAGGAAATAACATGGTGGCCATTGGCGACTCTGCGTTGTACCATCAGGGTGTGAACGGTTCGGGTTCTTACAACAATACTGCTGTCGGCAGTAAAACACTTTACTCAAATACGACCGGGCATCATAATACAGCGATGGGTACACATGCATTATATGCAAATGCCGGAGCAAGCTGGAATACGGCCTTCGGCAGTTATGCATTGGATGAAACGACCACCGGCCACTCGAATACCGCCATGGGTTATACTTCAATGGGCGGAACGACAACCGGATCCCTAAATACCGCTGTCGGCTGGGGGGCTCTGGCTGACTGCTCCAGTGGAAACTGGAATACCGCCATTGGAGCAAATGCTTCTATCAACACTAATACCTTCTCCAATACCACAACCATCGGATATGAGGCCAGCGCCACGGCAAGTAACCAGTACGCCTGGGTAACAGTAGTGTCACCTCCATCGGAGGATTTGCGCCATGGTCGAACCTCTCGGATGAACGCTTCAAAAAGAACGTCAGGAGTGATGTGCCCGGTCTTGACTTTATCCTCAGGCTGCATCCCGTGACCTACCATTATGATCTCCAGGCGTTCGAATCTTTTATGCACCAACACGATCGGGGGCAGTCTTCAGAAACCAGGATGGCCGGCGACAGCCTCGACGCCGTTGCCATGGAAGCACGGACGCAGAAAGAGTCTATGGTATATACCGGGTTTCTTGCGCAGGAGGTCGCACAGGCGGCATCTGACATCAATTACGATTTCAGCGGTGTCCGGAAACCTCAAAATGATGGCGATTACTATACCCTCGCCTACAGCGAGTTTGTTGTACCCCTGGTGAAGGCCGTTCAGGAACAACAGAAAATGATCGACGCATTGCAGGCAGAGGTTGCTCAGTTGAAAGCTGCACGATAGCCTGAACAGACTTTTGCTAATTTTCCTCCGGGGAAATCGAAAAAAAGGTCAAGATCACATATCATCGTCTTATCCTGACTGGATAAAGGGCAATTTCAATATTATCCACGTCTGGACTCCCTGACGCACAAGAGAAGACTATTATTTCTTGCGGCGTGTGTGTTACCGCTGATATCGCATCCACTGCTTAACTTTAAACCAACCAAAACACGCACATGCTATGCACTTTATCGCTACACTCTGGTTGCCGATTATCCTTTCGGCAGTGTTCGTCTTCATCGTCAGCTCGGTGATCCACATGCTCCTGGGCTACCACGCCGCGGATTTGCAGAAGCTCCCGGATGAGGATGGCACCATGGACACACTCCGGGCGCTCAACATTCCCCCGGGTTATTATGTCATGCCCAAAGCTTCCAGCATGAAAGAATTCAGCTCCGAAGAACACAAGGCCAAAATGCAGAAGGGTCCTGTCATGTTCATGACTGTGAGGAAGCCTGTCATGGGGATGGGAAAGAGCCTTGTGCAATGGTTTATCTATTCCATCGTGGTCGGCATCTTCGCCGCGTATATCGGGGCGCATACGTTGGGTCCTGACGCCCACTACCTTGCTGTCTTCCGTATCGTGGGATGTGCTGCCTTCATGGGGTACTCACTCGCATTGTTCCAGGACGCCATCTGGGGGTCCAGAAGCTGGCGCGCGACATGGACATCCGCGTTCGACGGCCTGGTCTTCGCACTGGTCACCGCCGGGACGTTTGGCTGGCTTTGGCATTAGGAAGTAGCAAACAAAAACGGCGGACTTGCCGCTGATGATCTGCACCTGCAACAAAGTCCGCCGTGGTTTACGATCGCGGATGTGCGACATGTTTTATTGCACAGTCGCGGCGAGCTTCGAAACGCCTTCCCTGAAGGCTTCTGTACTTTTCGAAAACTCCTTTTGGGCTGCTTCCCAATTGTCCCCTGCAGTGTGCTCCAGTTTATGATAGGTGGATTCCAGGTCCTTTTTCTTTGCTTTCAGCGATGAAAGGCGCTCATCGAATGATGCCTTCATCGCAGCACTGACCTTGTCCTTTTTAGATTCGAGTTCGTTCATTTTATCAAAGACAGCGTCAATCCGTTTCTTTGCATTTTCTCTGAATGTTTGTTTGTCCATTGTTTGTTTGTCCATTGGTGAAATTTTTGAAGATGAAATAATATGATGAATCCACAATTTGCACGCACATCTTGTGGCATATCCATGCTCGCGACAACGTTGCTTCAGGGCGGCAAATGGCGTATTGGGTATAGTGGGTATATCATTGTAACACCACCAGGCCTAAAATGTTCAAACTATTGTTTGATTTCCAATGAAATACGAATATGATATTTTACATTCAATAAGGAGGATCAACAATCCACCGGCGTACCGGAAACATATCACAATCCATAGCGTTTCATTCTTCACTTAATAAACAACAAATGAAAACACAAATCGGAATTGCGGACGAGCACCTCAAACAAACGGCATTGGCGTTGAATAAGATCCTCGCGGATGAAATCCTCCTCAGCGTCAAGACGCGCAACTATCACTGGAACGTCGAAGGCTCCAACTTTATGGAGATGCACAAATTCTACGAATCTCAGTACAATGCCCTTGACGACATCGTCGACGGCGTCGCCGAACGTGTCAGAAAACTCGGCCACTATGCCGAAGGACGCCTCGCGGACATCATGAAACTGACGAACCTTCTGGAGCAGGAATATTCGAACGACCAGAAAATACAGCTCACAAATCTCCTCAGGGACCATGAGACGATTATCAACGAGTTGCGTCGCCTGATCCCGGTCTTCTCGGATGAATACAAAGATGCCGGCAGCGCGGATTTCATATCAGGCCTGATGAAGGAGCATGAGACGATGGCGTGGATGATACGGGCGTATTTGGGATAGGGCAGATTTCTGATTTCGGATTGCGGACTGCTGTGATTTAGCGGAGTGGACGTCACTATTTTCTTCATACAGAGATCTGTGGGTGAGAAATCCTTTGTGAACTCTGTGCACTCTGTGAGAGCCCAGCGCATGAGTAGGTGGCGAGAAATCCTTTGTGAACTCCGTGCACTTTGTGAGAGCCCCAGCGCATGAGGATGTGGACGAGAAATCCTTTGTGAACTCCGTGCACTTTGTGAGAGCCCCGGCGCATGAGGATGTGGACGAGAAATCCTTTGTGAACTCCGTGCACTTTGTGAGAACCCAGCGCATGAGGAGGAGGACGAGAAATCCTTTGTGAACTCTGTGCACTTTGTAAGAGCCCGGCGCATGAGGAGGAGGTGAGAATATCCTTTGTGAACTCTGTGCACTTTGTGAGAGCCCCAGCGCATGAGGATGTGGACGAGAAATCCTTTGTGAACTCCGTGCACTTTGTGAGAACCTAGCGCATGAGGAGGAGGACGAGAAATCCTTTGTGAACTCTGTGCACTTTGTGAGAGCCCAGCGCATGAGGAGGAGGACGAGAAATCCTTGTGAACTCCATGCACTTTGTAAGAGCCCGGCGCATGAGGAGGAGGTGAGAATATCCTTTGTGATCTCTGTGCACTTTGTAAGAGCCCCAGCGCATGAGGAGGTGGACGAGAAATCCTTTGTGAACTCTGTGCACTTTGTGAGAGCCCGGCGCATGAGGATGTGGACGAGAAATCCTTTGTGAACTCCGTGCACTTTGTGAGAACCCGGCGCATGAGGAGGAGGCGAGAATTCCTTTGTGAACTCCGTGCACTTTGTGAGAACCCGGCGCATGAGGAGGAGGACGAGAAATCCTTTGTGAACTCCGTGCACAACTAAAAGCCAATAGCCTCATTTTCTTCCTACCTTACTCACCAAAGAATACATGATGTCGCACGCAGCTTATGCGCCCTCGCAGAACAAACCCACGCTCACTTTCTGGCAGATCTGGAATATGAGTTTTGGCTTCCTGGGGATACAGTTTGGATGGGGGCTGCAACTCGGGAATATGAGCGCCATTTATGAGTATCTGGGGGCCTCTCCCAGCGATATCCCGATCCTGTGGCTGGCGGCGCCCATGACCGGGCTGTTGGTACAACCGGTGATCGGATATTTCAGCGACCGCACATGGAACAGGCTGGGCAGACGGAAGCCGTATTTTCTGACTGGTGCCATCCTTGCCTCGACAGCGCTGATCATCATGCCGCATTCATCGGCGTTGTGGATGGCTGCAGGTCTGTTGTGGATCCTTGATGCGTCGATCAATATCAGTATGGAGCCATTTCGTGCATTTGTCGGGGACATGCTACCGAGGCAACAGGTGACGCGTGGCTTTACAATGCAGAGCTTTTTCATTGGCGTGGGCGCGGTCCTCGCTGCAGTATTGCCCTGGCTGCTGACCGAAAAATTCGGTATGGCAAAGTCCCTGCCCCATGGTGTTCCTCCGTTTCTGACACTGGCATTTACAATAGGCGGTGTCTGCTATCTGGCTGCCGTATTATGGACGATCCGCACAACGAAGGAATACCCTCCCTCCGACATGGAGGCCTTCAAGACGATGCAGAAAGAAAGCAGTGGTTTCGGGCATATGGTTGGCGAGATCCTGTCGAACATCACACACATGCCCAAAGTGATGCGCCAACTTGCCATTGTACAGTTTTTTACATGGATTGGATTGTTCCTGATGTGGTTTTATTTCACCACTGCCGTTGCCAATGATGTCCTCCACGCCCCGGATACGCACTCCGATCTCTATGCAGAAGGCGTCGCCTGGGGAAATATCTGCTTTGGATTTTATTCCGTCGTCACATTTTTATTTGCATTTATTATTCCCGGGCTGGCAAGAAGCTTTGGAAAGAAATATGTCCATGCCATCTGCCTGGTCATCGGATGTCTTGGATTGATTTCCGTCGGACTGGTGCCAAATAAATATTGGCTGTTCCTCTCCATGGCAGGTGTCGGTATCGCCTGGACAAGTATCCTCGCCATGCCGTATGCTATCCTCGCACCAAAACTGCCTCCCGAGAAAATGGGCATCTACATGGGCATCTTCAATTTCTTTATTGTAATTCCTGAGATCATGGCGACCCTGTTTTTTGGATTCGTGATGAACCATTGGCTGCACAACGACCGCCTGACCGCCGTAATGCTCGGAGGATGTATGATGTTTATCGCCGCAATCGCAGTGTTGTTTGTAGATGATAAGGTGAAGGAGGAATGAAATATTGATGATGGATGATTAATTGATTGATTAATTGATTGATTGATTGTTTAAGGAGTGAGTGACTCAATGAATGAAGAATCAATGAATACCACACCAATGCCAGCACGCTTTTGTTCTATCCTCTGCTCATTCCTGGCGCTGTCGCTTTCTGCACAAAGTATTGACCGTATCGAACCGCCGAACTGGTGGGTAGGCATGAAGAATCCGGCTGTTCAGCTGATGATCCATGGAGAACGCATCCGGGATCTGAATCCTGTCATCAAATATTCCGGCGTAAAGATCACCGGCACACATACGACAGAAAACCCGAATTATTTATTCGTTGACCTCACTGTCAGCAACAAGAGCAAACCCGGCACCGTCACCATTGACTTCTATGCCGGAAGAACAAAGCTGCTCACTGAGCCCTGGAAACTGGAAGCACGTGAACCGGGTTCAGCGGAACGCCCTGGCGTCGACCAATCTGATGTCATTTACCTGATCACCCCGGACCGCTTTGCCAATGGCGATCCTTCGAATGATACGGTGGAAGGCCTCAAGGAAGCTGCTGACCGGGCGCAGAAAGGTGGCCGCCATGGTGGTGATATTGAAGGCGTGCGCACGCACCTGGACTACATCCACGACATGGGCTTTACTGCGATCTGGTTGAATCCGGTACTCGAAAATGACATGTACAGGTCTTCGTACCACGGATACGCGACAACCGATTACTATAAGGTAGATCCGCGTTTCGGCTCCAATGAGGCTTACCAGAAGCTCGTACAGGAGTCACGTGCGATGGGGATAAAGCAAATCATGGACATGATCCCGAACCATTGCGGCTCAGAACATTGGTGGATCCACGACATGCCTTCGCAGGACTGGATCCATCATTGGGACAATTACACGCAAACCAATCACCGCAAGACCACGCCGCTGGACCTGCATGCCTCTGCATACGATCTGCAGGTATTTACCGACGGCTGGTTTGTGCGCTCCATGCCGGATCTCAATCAGCGCAATCCGCTGCTGGCAACATATCTCACACAGAATGCCATCTGGTGGGTGGAATATCTCGGCCTCTCCGGAATCCGCATCGATACATATCCCTATTCCGATCCTGAGTTCAGCTCAAAGTATTGCAAGGCCATTCTGGCGGAGTATCCGCATTTATTTATTGTCGGGGAATGCTGGCACATGAGCCCTGCGGTCATTGCACCCTGGCAAAAGGGGTTTGTCAATAAGAACGGCTATGTGTCAAATCTTCCTTTTCTCATGGACTTTCCCCTCCAAAGTACCCTCGTGCACGCGTTGAATACCATCAGCGCAGGAGAAGATCCATGGGTCCCTGTCTATGAGACATTGGCACAGGATGATGTCTATGCTTCACCAATGGACATGATGATCTTCGCAGACAACCATGATATGAGTCGTATTTACACACAGGTCAATGAAGACTATGATCTCTACCGGCTCGCAATGGCCTGCATACTCACGATGCGCGGCGTACCACAGATATTTTATGGCACGGAAATATTGATGGATAATGCCGGCACTGATGAGCATACCATCATCCGCTCCGATTTCCCCGGAGGATGGGCCGGTGATCCTGTGAATGGATTTTCCGGCGATGGTCTTTCGGACCAGCAGCAGGACGCACAGCATTTTATGCGGACATTGTTGCACTGGCGGCAGACGGCATCTGTGATCCATACCGGGAAACTCATGCATTTTGCCCCGATGGATAATGTCTATGTGTACTTCCGTTATGATGATGCTAAAAGAGTCATGGTCATTTTAAATAAAAACAAGACACCGTACAGCCTCGACCTTTCGCCGTTTCACGAAATGCTCACAGGAGTATCCAAAGGACGTGATGTGCTCACCGGGAAAGAATATGAGATGACGGAAGCTCTACAATTGGAAGGAGAAGGCCCGCTGATCCTTGAATTATATTGAAAAGGCTGATTGGCTGTTAGCTATTGGCTGTTGGCAAATTCGTCATTCAAGCATTCGTCATTCGTCAATGAATCCTTCGCAATTAATTTACATCCTCTTCTCCCCTGCCCTCAGTGGAATCTCGGCGTAGCGCGGATCGTCAATATAGGGCATGCGCTCCTGTGTCTCTACCTCCAATGTGTAGAATCCGAACTCTTCGGTGATCTTGCCCGTGATCCGGTAAATGCCCGTCCCTCTGAAGGGATATTTCGCAGCGACGGGAGGAAAATGTACGGTATCGATAAATGCTCCGGCGCGATCGAGGAATGTCCCGAAATACATCCTCTCTCCTTTTGACGTCTGTGTGCGCTTGACGGTGACAAGATATCCGAGTGTCGTAATGGATTTCCCGGTGTGTTGAGGAAACTCAGAGGAGAGCACGCCCTCTGCGCCCTGTTCTTTCAGCAATACAAAAGGTCCGCACAACGGGAAGCCAAGGAGCTCCATTTCATCAAACGCATCTTCATATTGCAGGGAATGCAACGGTGGCAAAGCATAAGATTGTGGTTCGACGTCAAACAGTTCCGCCGGCGTCACTTTGGGTTTTGCTTTTGACAGGAGAAAATGCGCCTCCCACAATAATGCCTTTTTTTGTTTCCCGGTAAACCTGAACGCGCCGGCACGGATCAAGGTCGTGATCTGCTGGAGAGGAACACCCGTGCGCTTGATAAAATCATACAGGCTTTTGAAGGGACCGCGACGGCGTGCTGTCCCGATGCGATGTATCGTGTCGCTCTCGATGTCTTTCACGAATGCGAGGCCCAGCCAGATCGTCGTGCCATCGACCCAGGCGCCGCCTTCGCTGTGATTGACGCAAGGTCCTTCTACATCAGCACCATGTAAGCGGGCTTCATGGAGGTAGACTTCCCAGCGGTAGAATCCTCCGCCGTTATTGATCGTGGCAACCATGTACTCTATCGGGTAATACGCTTTGAGGAACAAACTCTGATAGCTTTCGACGGCATACGAGGCGGAATGCCCTTTCGCGAACGCATAGCCTGCAAAGCTTTCAATCTGACGCCAGACCTCTTTCGTCAGCCCGGCATCGCGTCCCAGCCCGATACAATTGGAAAAGAACTTCTCCTTCACTCTTGCAAACTCATCGCGGGAGCGGAATTTTCCCGACATGCCGCGCCGCAGGATATCCGCTTCTCCCAGGTCGAGGCCTGCAAAGTGATGTGCCACTTTGATCACATCTTCCTGGTACACCATCACACCAAATGTCTCCGGCATGATCTCGAGCAGGACAGGATGTGCATCCTTTCGCCGTTCCGGGTAGCGGAATCGCAGGATATACTCGCGCATCATCCCCGACTGTGCCACCCCCGGTCTGATCACTGAGCTGGCAGCGACGAGTCCGAGGTAGTCGGAGACCTTCAGCTTTTTCAATAACATACGCATTGCCGGCGATTCCACATAAAAGCATCCGATAGCTTTACCGTCGCGCAACAACGTTTTGACATTTTCATCTTCTTTGAAACGCTGGATATCATGGATATCGATTTCAGGATCATCGGGATGATTGCGGCGGATCACAGCCAGGCCCTCTTTGATTTTTGCCAGGCCACGCTGCCCAAGGATGTCGAATTTATACAGACCGATATCCTCGGCGGTCACCATATCGAACTGCGTTGTCGGAAAGCCTTTTGGCGGGAGGAATGTCCCCGTGTGATAATGAATGGGTTCTTCGGAGATCAGGATGCCGCCGGCATGCACACTCATATGACTCGGCAGGCCGTGCAACAGTTCCGAATATCTCCATATCTGCCCCGACAACGCATCGCGGCGTACCTGGCCCTCCTGTACCTTTTCAATATCTTCCGCTGGCAGTCCAAAGACCTTCCCCACTTCACGGATGACGGCGCGTGTCTGGAATGTGCTGTAGGTGCCAAGGAGCGACACGTTTGAGAAAGACTCGAAAATGAAGCGCGTCACATCCTCACGGTCATGCCAGCTGAAATCAATATCGAAATCAGGCGGACTGGTGCGATACAAATTGATGAAGCGCTCGAAGTAGAGATCCAACTCAATAGGGTCGACATCTGTAATGCGCAGCAGGTAGGCGACGATACTGTTTGCTCCGCTGCCACGACCCACATAAAAATATCCCTGCTGCCGCGCATAACTGATGATGTGCCAGTTGATCAGGAAATAGGAGACGAAATCCTTCTGGCGGATGAGATTGAGTTCCTTTTCCAGACGTTCGCGAACGGCCGCGGTCGGTTTCGGATACCGGTAATGGATACCCTCCTCACACAGCTGCCGGATGAGCTGGAAGTCTTCCTCTGCAGAGGCGGTGTAATGACTGAGATTTTTCTGCGCATGCTGCTCTTTGAATGCAAATGAGATCTCACAAGTCTCCATGATCCGGGCTGTGTTGTGGACGATGTCCGGAAACCTGCCATAATGTGCCAGGTAATCCTTGCGGTTGAGCATCACGTCAGATGGTTGGGCTCCGTTGTTTTGGTCCAGCTTCGAGAGCAGCGTATTTTCTCCGATCGCACGCAGGATGTGATGCAGCTCCATGTCCTCCCCCTGACGTAAGGTCACAGGGTGCAGGATCACAAGCTGATCATGTGGAAGAATATCGGTGCTGCCTGCAAAGCGGTTAAGGTCTGCAGGACCAATGCCGACGAGTTCATGCGGCTCCAGGGGCCATCCGGTATAAGCGGTATAAGGGTAAATCGCCCATGCATTGTCAAATCGCGGAGCACGTGCCGGAAAGGGTTTCTGCCGGTGGAGATGCTGTGCGAGAAAATCATTGAGCTCACGAAAGCCTTCGTTGTTTTTCGCGAGACCCACGAAACACTGTGTTGCACCATTGCGAATATCCACTCCAACGACAGGGCGTACATCCATCGACGTCGCCATGCGTACAAAATCCTGGCAAGCCCCGGTATGATTGATGTCCGTCAATGCCAGTGCGTGTACCCCCAGGTGTTGTGCCTCCTGCAATAGCTGTCGCGGAGACAACAAGCCATAGTTGAAACTGAAATACGAATGACAGTTGAGGAACATCGCTGGTTATTGTGAGCTCCCAAATACCATAATACCCCGCGCCTTCCGGCGCAGGGTGCTTACATCTTCATAAACTTCCCGACATACGTATGACCTGCAGTTTCTGTCCTGATCACATACAATCCCTGCGGCAGGTTTGCGATCATCAACCTGCCGGAAGCGCGATCCGCCTGCCATCCGCCGACCTGCCGACCTTCTGCATCGAACAGCATCATCACCGCCGTCTCAGGAATGATTTCTCCCCCATTCAGCCGCACATATGTTCCAGCCGGATTAGGGTCAATGGTGAGCGGAGTGAGATTCAGGTGCTGTGTCGCGGTAGTGGTATCCACGACGACAACCTGGACCGGAATCAAATCACCCTCACAATATCGATCATCCAGTGACACATGCCAGTCGTAGAAATAATAATAAAACTGCTGACTTGACTGCGTTCCCGTGAGGCTGACCACATCGGGAACAGTAAATGGGTAGATGAATCCTCCATCACTGCGATACAGTCGCGGGCTTCCACCTCCCAGTACGGCCTGGTTTGTATCCCGGTCTGTTGTCATCAGGTAGTCAATACCCGGGTCCAGCCAGACATTCAACGGGAGATAGGTCCTGCCGCTGTCGATTGCAAAACTCTGCTTATAAATTGTATCTGTATTCTCATCAATGATCAGGATCGAGCGGGTCCCTGGGAATCCCGTGATCACAAGTACTGAGTCCAGGTGAAAGCGATTGAGCACATCAAAGCGCAAGGCGCCGTTTGCCGTATTCGAATTGTAGAGTGTGTTCCCGGTATGATCGTGTTGCCCGACAGTATAGTGCTCTCCCGGGATGACATCCACGTGTTGTACATAATATGTCGTAGTAGTATCCACTGACGGCGTCATATATTCAGGTCCGTAGGCAACCGGATCTCCACCCATATTGTCGTACCACAGGATCGAATCACCCGTCGTCATGAACATACCCGAACCAGCCTCAAACACCGTATCATTAGCTACTGAAAAATCATTGGGATCGAATACCTGCAGTGTCACCGTATCGGACGAGAGCGTTTTGCAGGTAAACACTGCCTGCACCGAGAACAATCCACTGGAAGTCGCCCAGATTGACTGCGTGGTATCCCCTGTACTCCAGGCGTATGCCAAGGCATCATCAGGACCGGACAGACGGATCGTATCGCCTGCACAGGTAGCGGTAGGGCCTGCGACGCCAACTGAAATGGCGCTTGGTTCGACCTGGTTTGCAGGTGAAACGATGGCTGGTCCCGCAAGCCATATACAACCCTCTGCGTCCGTCATGCTCACATGATAGATCCCAGGATCGACAACTGAAATCTCCTGTGTCGTATCGCCGGTATTCCACAAATAGCTTGTAAATCCATCAGGGGCATCAATCGCGAACTGGTCAACCAGGCATTGGGTAAAGGGGCCTTGCAAATCCATCAGGTAGGTCATACACCCGCCTTCGGTGATCATGAGGGTTGTATCGGTGGACATGCCTGAGTATTCTTCACGGTGACCGCATGGCCAGTGTACAACAAGGCTGTCGACTGTTGTTGTGTTGCCGAGGCCGAAGTGCATGGTGAATGAATTCGTGATGCCATAGCCTTCGCCGGCATGCACTTCACGCGTCTGCATGCCCCATGGACCATAGAGATACAGCCGGGCTCCTACAGCGCTGCGGTTGCAGTCGGTGCCGGTGAGATGGACATTCAGGTAATGATTACTGTTGCCGTCGTTGAGCCAGATAATATCGTCAAGAATGCTGCTCGGGGTATTGTACAGATCGTTGTAAGACGCATAGACATCCAGAAATCCGTCGCTGTTGAGGTCGCCGATGCCATAGGAAGTAATGGGTCTGTCCGAAAACGGCAGCGAACCGGTTCAAACTGATTGCCGCCGATATTGTGATACAGATAATTCGATGTACCGCTCACAATGAGATCGAGCAAGCCGTCATTGTCGAAATCCCTGAATGTGCCCTGCATGGAGACCCCTGTGACGTTGACACCGGAATTGGCTGTAATGTCCTTGAAATATGCGTTGCCAATATTCTCCAGGAGCATTCCCGGGACGTCATGATTCGTGATGAAGACATCTAAATCTCCGTCATTGTCGATATCTCCGAAATCCGCCGTCCATGACTGCGCACCGATTGCGAGATGAAATGAATCCGCAGATTCCGTAAACGTGCCGTCGCCATTATTGAGATACAACGCATTGATACGTCTTGGATCTGCCGGGTTGGTCACTCCGATCCGGCACTTGCTGATATAGAGGTCGAGATCGCCGTCAGAGTCAATGTCCGTCCAGATGTTTCCGTAATTGCCAGAATTATCGGAAGGAGGCATCGTCGAAAAATCAATAATTGTATCGTTCCGAACGAGATTGCCGCTGCCGTCATTCATAAAAATGATGCTCGCCCCGTCGTCGTGACATACAAAGTGATCTAGGAAACCGTCATTGTTAATATCGACAAGGCTGCTGGCCTGGCCAAAGAAGGTGTTGTCATTGATGGTTTCAAAAGTGAAATTATCGCTCAACGGTACTGACCGGAAAATTTTGACTTTGTCATAGACACCTGACATCAGGATATCAAATCCACCGTCATTGTCGAGATCACCACCGGTGATATTCCACTGTTCACCGCCGCTCATCTGGTAGAAAAAAGTCGACAAAAAACGGTCACCCTGTCCCTGCAATGTCACCGTGAGCCGTGTACCGCCAAAGAGCCTGATAATGTCATCCCTGCCATCCCCGTTGGCGTCAGTCACCATCACGGCCACTCCACTCCTGAAGCCTTTTGTATGGTATGCACCGGCCTGCCGGAAATGGATCTGGGCAACCACAGGGATTGTCAATCCAATGAACAACAGGCAAATCAATGTCCTCGTCATAGTTCTTGTTTTTTTGAGCCCTGCAAGTTAAGTAAGAAATGGATGTAAGGGAGGATGCCCGGAAATATGGTATTGCGGGTTGTTTCGATCTGTGCAGCACCGGACCAGGAGCCAGCACGTACAATCGCGCTTTTTCTAAGCCCCCGGAGCGCCAGACGGCGATTTCCAACAACCAGCCACCTCAAACACTTAGATTCCTCAAATGATCCCATGGCCCCGTCTCTGCAGCTGTTTCCGAGACCGGAGAAGGGTTCAGAAAGCATAAACAAGCGGTTCTGTTTTCTTTCCAGGGAGCTCGTGGCCGACCAGGGCCAGATGGTTGGCATGAACCGTTTAAACCGTTCCGAACGGTTACTTCCAGTCACAACACCAACTTTAGATCTGCCAAACGAACGGTTGTTCCAGTGCAATCGTGTCCCACTATGGATCCCACCTGAGAAATGCGAACCGTTTAAACCGTTCCGAACGGTTACTTCCAGTCACAATACCAACCTTACATCTGCCAGGTGAACGGTTGTTCCGGTGCAATCGTGTCCCTCTATGGAGCCCTCCCTGGCAAATGCGAACCGTTTAAACCGTTCCGAACCGCTATTCACTGTGGTAGACTGTCTGCCCACTCCCTACAATGAACGGCTGTTTTGATTCATACACCTCAACTCTGTTGACCCCGCCTGGCAAATGCGAACCGTTTAAACCGTTCCGAACCGCTATTCACTGTAGTAGACTGTCTGCCCACTCCCTACAATGAACGGCACCCTCAGCGTCAACCGTTACATCTACTTTTGCCCGATGTGGAGATTGCAGCAAGTCACGGAATTGATCAGGTACCTGACACAAGCCCGTACCCCGGCACAAATGCATTCTCCATTTCTGTTTGACCTGTTGATGTTTATCCATGATGAAAGCCGTGAGTATTATGTGTTCGACAAGATTGAAAAGCAGCGCGCCAGGTTGCTCGCTGTCGAAACGGTCATTCCAACCATTGACCTTGGTGCAGGAAGCAGAAGAGCCGAACGGAAGACAAATCGCACGGTACGCCAGATCGCTAAGACGTCTCTCAGCACTTCCGTAAAATGCCGGATGACATTCCGTCTCCTGGCCCATGAAACACCGCAGACCGTCCTGGAACTGGGTACCTCGCTGGGTATTATGACGGCTTACCTCGCAGCAGCCGGCAACTATGCAACTGTCCATACCGTAGAAGGCAATCCTGATCTGTCGGCGCAGGCTGCCGGCGTAGCGGCTGCACTGAACCTGGAGAACATCCGTTTCCACACAGGCGCGTTTGACAAAGTCCTGCCCTCTCTTTTACCCGCATTGAAATCTTTGGATTTCGTCCTCATCGACGGAGACCATCGCGGTGACGCCCTTCTGCGATACTATCAAGTGATAGAACCGTATTTGTCGGAAGATGCTATTCTTATGATCGATGACATCCGCTGGTCGCCGGGAATGTTTGGCGCATGGGCTCAATTACAACGCGCACCGGATATCCATTGCAGCCTCGACTATTATTGGTTTGGATTGTTGTTTCGCAGGAAAGAGTTTAAACAGCCCGTGCACTACCAGATCATTCCTGGCAGAGTTCCCTTGCGTCTGCTCAGATAATAACTATTGCTCCCGCTGGAAGCCAATCGCCTTTCTGCCAAATGCGAATCCCTGTTTTTCCTTGGAAAAACTCTTCACATCTTCAAAGGTGATCACACTGGTATGAGATCTCGACGACTGTTTATCATGACTGGCAGCCAGGCGCAGGCTCTGATTTTTGATAGACTCCGTGACGACATTGCGGACCGAGCGCGCATTGCCAAAAAATTTGTCGCGATACGTGAAAATTTGCTGGAAGTACTGCCGCAGATAATCGACTGCTTTCGGGCTGATCTTGAGTCCCTCGTCATGGTACATCTTGACTGCGATTTCGAGGAGCTCTTCGGGAGAATAATCATCGAAGCGCAGGATCTTGTCAAACCGCGAACTGAGCCCCGGGTTGGCTTTTAGGAATGCCTCCATATTGTCCGGATAGCCGGCGGCAAAGACAAAAAACTGTCCGCGCTGATCTTCCATGCGTTTCAGGATCGTCTGGATGACTTCGTTGCCGTAATCAGAAGGATGACTCCCGGAGGAAAGCGCATACGCCTCATCAATAAACAAGACACCGCCGATCGCCTCGTCGATTTTCTCGGATGTCTTGATCGCCGTTTGTCCCACATATCCTGCGACGAGGCCCTGCCTGTCTGTCTCTACCATATGGCCACGCTCAAGGATCCCCAAGGCTTTATAGATTTTAGTAAGGATCCGCGCAACAGTCGTCTTTCCTGTTCCCGGGTTGCCGACAAAGACCGTGTGCAGGTAAAACTTGTTGAGCACGCTGCGTCCTGTCTGGCCATAAAATTTTACCAGCGCCACGAGCTCATGGATCTGGTCTTTGATTTTCTGCATGCCGATCAGTGCAGCCAACTCGGAGAGTGAGGATGCCAGCAGCGCGTCGTCGACCGGGATCGCAGGCAGAGCCCGTTGTGCCACAAGGTCTATGGCTTCAATATCCGGCAAGGTGATCGTCTGCAACATTTCGTCTTCAAGGGCGGCAGGCTTCTCCTGCGACATCACGCGCAGCGCAAGGTTGATCTTTCCTTTCTCAATAATCCCATGCACAAACCGCGCATTGCCAAAAGATCTGTCTCGGTTGCGATACGCCTCGGTAATCGTCAGTGCCACTTTCGCCCGTGCGTCTTCTGTCAGCGTCACTTCCATCTCGTGACAGGAATAGTCGGCGATCTGAAGGAGTTCCTGCGGGAGGTAGTCATTGAACTCATAGTACAGTTTGAAACGCGATTTCAGCCCTGGGTTGCTGTCGAGGAAATTGCGCATCTCCCTCGGATAACCGGCGACAATGACCGCGAGATCACCGGGACCGTTCGACATCTCTTTCATCAGGATCTCGATTACTTCCCTGCCGAAATCCTTGGTGTCTTCATTCGACCGCGCCAGGCTATACGCTTCATCGATAAACAACACTCCACCGCGCGCCTTTTCGATGGCCTCTTTGACTTTCGGCGCCGTCTGCCCGATATATTCTCCGACGAGATCGACACGATCTACTTCATGGATATGACCTTTGCTCAGCAGACCCATTTTTTGATACAGCTTGCCCATCATCCGGGCGACTGTCGTCTTTCCTGTTCCCGGGTTGCCAATAAAGACAGAATGAATGCTGATATCGTCGCGTTCCTGGAAGCCACGGTCTTTGCGCAACTGGAGGAATTTGATGTACTGGGAATGTTCGAAGACCTGGCGTTTGATATCCGTCAGACCGATGAGCGCATTGAGCTCGCCAAGGACATCTTCGAAGGTGAGATGGCGGAGTTCGTCGTCCTGTAAAAAAATCGGCGCAGGATGATCCGGCATATGCACCGGCAATACGCCTTCTTCGAACGTGTCGGCGACCTCAAAATAAATCACGCCGAGAAGATGATCCATAAAGATCAGCTCCGCCGAGTAGAGGCCTTCGCGCCAGGAACCCTTGACATTCGAGCCCCAGCCAGCCGTGATGCGGATATCCTTATCCCCCTTATTGACCGTCTGCATGCGGACGACCTGGCCTTTCAGCTCGCGGGCTTCATTATAAAACTTGACAAATAGCTCACACTGCCATTTCTCGATCGTATTCAGATTGCTCAGGTCCACCTCGGCATAGATATAGCGTGTCTCTTCCGCGTTGAAGCAACGGAAATACGTGCGGTCGTCTTCACCAACATCATCATATTGACCTTCATATAGACGGAACGAGTCGAGGAGCACATAGAGGCCATCGGGATCTTGCGGTGAATTGGATTCTTCGATGTAGAAGTACTTGGTACCGAGCTTTTCGCCATTGACGTATGCGACCCAGTAGTAAGCGCCTTTTTTCCAGAAAACACCTTCTTTCTTATTGCCCCATCCTTCACGCACAAAAACGACATGATCTGTCTTCGGCACGATGATGTGTAGGTCGAGTGAACAGACTTCGCGATTGCCTTTCAACAAGAAGCATTTCAGGGTGGCGTCGGCCTCCCACTCTTCCCTGTCGAACAACCTGTTGTATAATGATAGCTCGGCGTATACAAAGCTCGTATCTCTCCTGTCATAGACCTGGCGATAGCGTTTTTTGTTTTCCGCCAGCCATTCCGTAGAGGAATAAACCTTGAACTCCTTGAATTTGTATGGCTTCTCTTCCATCCTTCTGACTGGTTTCGGACCCTTGTCCGTTTCACTCATACAGACACCCTAAGATATTTGTTTCTTTGATATGACAAAATCGCGAACTTGTTCTTGTGCTCATTTCCTGATTCAAACGCATCTCCGTAAAATTTCTGATCAATGACTGAAAAAGAACTAATGCTCCGGCAATTGCGGCAGGCTTTCAACGTGCATTCCTGGCATGGCACAAATCTGCATGGCTCTCTCCGCGGCCTGCAGCCGGCAGTCGCAGCGTGGCGGCCCAATCCCGGACGACACAATATCTGGGAGCTGATCGTGCATGCCGCCTATTGGAAGTACGTTGTCACCCGCAAGATCACCGGCGAGACACGGGGATCTTTTGCCCTGAAAGGTTCAAATTTTTTCCCGAGACCTCAAGAACCAAGTCCATCAGCATTGAAATCCGATATCCGCCTTCTGAAAGAATACCATGACGCGTTGCTTTCGGCAGTGGAGGCCATGCACCCGTCTGTCCTGGATCACGGCGGCAAAGTGGCCAACCGCGACCTGATCATCGGTGTGGCCGCGCACGACATCTATCACGCCGGGCAAATCCAGCTGCTCAAACGCCTGTATGCAGAACAACATCCGGAGGCATCACGCCGGAAGTGATAATAACACGCGCATGCGCTCCAGCTGTCCTGGTGAACCGATGATGATAATACTCGATCCGGCGCGAACAACTTCATGGGGTTCGGGATTGATGATGTTCAAGCCATCGGGATAGACAAGTCCGATTACATTGGCCCCTGTCTGTCCCTGGATATTGAGTTCACCGAGTGTCTTTCCCTTAAATTGTTGCGGCAGCAGATCGCAGGCCACTTCCTCGAAACCAATATCGGTGGCAAATTCATTCGTGATGAAAGAAAAGAACTCCACCGCTTTCGGCCGGCTCACCAGGTTTGCCATATAAAAACCGCCGATGAGTTCAGGCAGGACGACATGTTCAGCTCCTGCAATCTCCAGTTTCGTTTTTGCCTTGGGATCAGCAGCGCGGGAGATGATGCGGATCCTGGGGTTAAGCTGCTTCGCGGTCAACACCGTGTATACATTTTCGGCATCATCCCGCAAGGCCGAGACGAGGGCGCCGGCATGTTTGATCCCTGCAGCCATAAGCGCTTCATCGTGCGTGGCATCATCCTGTATGTACAGGATCTCCCCATCCTTTTGCATCTCTGCAACTTTCTGCGGATCATTCTCAATGATTACAAACGACTGCCCGTGCTTCCGCAAATAGCTGATGATCTCCCGTCCATAGCGACCATAGCCACAGACGATGACGTGGTCCCGGAGTCTGTCTATCTGTGCTGTAATCAAGGATGTATGAAATGATTTAAAGATCTGCCCCTGAACAATATAATACGAAAAGACGGCCAGCGTATATGTGAAAATACCCACGTTTGCGATAATCAGAAGACTCGTAAACAAATGCCCTGCATCACTCAACGGTTTGACCTCCGAATACCCGACGGTGGAGATCGTGATGATCGTCATGTAAAAGGCCTGGTTTAGGGTAAATCCTTCGAGGAGGATATATCCGATGGTACCCGCAGCAACTTCACCCAGCAACACGATGAACGCGACCCGGATGTTGAGAAAGGTCGACGGCAGGGAATAGGCGTGCAGTAATCGCAAACGGGAATGTCTGGCCATATGCAGGATCTTCACTTCACTGTTTGGTAATCGGTTGTATCATGATGTGCCGGAACTCCGTCGGATGAGACTCTGCCTGCAGTGCAATATACCCCTGTGTGAGCCGCTGCCCTTCTTTTACTGGGTAATTCTTTGGAAGAAAATCCCCGCCGATGATCGGATCAGAATACCGCATCACAGTATCTCCATCGCAGATGTGATAAATCATACCGTCCGGCATCACGTCCACTTCGACATGGACCCACCGGTTGTCAGGAAACGTCGGCGCTGTTGAATTGATACAGTGTGTCGTCATCAGCGAATCATGCATATAAATATGTGTCCCCGGCGTGCAGACATTACAGGTAGGACGCTCGCCAGTGCCGTTATCTCCGAGGAGCTGCACTTCGACAGAGACGGGGAAATCCTGGTTGAGCCCCATACTCTGCGCAGACTGTGCAAAGATCATGATCCCATTGTTCCGGACGCCCCACGCGGGAGCACCCGGCGTTGAATGTCCGGTGAAACGATACTCCAGGCGCAGCCTGAATGCCGAATAGGACGTCTGATAAAATAAGTGGCCGAATTCATTGCGGAAAGTGTCGTATTCCGCGTAGCTCACCTTCAGCACGCTGTCGGCGACGACAAACGTATGCTTGTAATTTTCCCCCGCAGGATAACCGCTGAATTTCGGCGTCCATCCCGTGAGGTCGACACCATTGAAGAGAGATTCCCATGGCGCCTGTGCGTCGAGAAAAAAGGATTGACCGCAATACAGAAAGATCACGATGACCAACCAGGATTCTCTGTAATACCGTTTCATTGCTCTGGGAGTTGTCCTGTGAAATTACGGTATCCCATTGTGTCCGGATATGTTGGTTGATGAACAATGTAATTTTATCCGAAATGTCCTGTCTGTTGCCGAGGTATAAGATGCACTTCCTCTGCGCATGCTGTGTGCTTTGCAGTATGTGGAACACAAACGCATGGTGCCAGCACAGTGTCGCCAGAAAGTGGAATGAAGCATTGCTCAGTGCGATCCGTGTCGACTATGCACGCCCCGTTGTCCATGCCCGGAATCTCTTCCATGTCTCGGCGGCGATGTATGATGCGTGGGCTGCGTATGACAGCGTGGCAAGACCATTTCTCCTGGGACAAACAGTAAGAGGCTTCAATTGTCCCTTCGACGGTGTGAGCTTACCGGCTGATATTAAAAGTGCACGCGAGGAAGCCATCAGTTATGCGGCGTATCGTCTCCTGAAACACCGCTTCGCACATTCTCCGGGGGCGGCGGTGACACTCCCTCTGATGGACTCACTGTTGCAGGTGCTTGGCTATGACAGCAGCTATCTTGCTACCGACTATCGCCATGGGCCTCCTGCTGCGTTGGGAAATTATATCGCCGACTGCTACATCCGGTTCGGACTACAGGATGGCTCCAATGAAGGCGGCACTCCTCCCTATTCAAATCAATATTATAAACCCGTGAATCTTCCCATGCTGCCGGACGTAGATGGCGACCCCACTGTCAGAGATCCGAACCGCTGGCAGGCGCTCAATCTGGGCGTTTTTATTGACCAAAGCGGGCATCCTGTCGTCTTCGGAAAACCTGTGCCTTTTCTCGGCGCAGAATGGGGTAATGTCGTACCCTTCGCCCTGGACTCCTCCGACCTCACCGTATATCATCGCAATGGCGACACCTATTGCGTCTATCACGATCCCGGACCTCCGCCGTATCTCGACACTACCGGGAATCTCTGTCTCGATGACAATTACAAATGGAGTTTCCTCATGGTGGCCATCTGGTCTGCGCAACTGGACACTGCCGATGGCGTGATGATCGACATCTCTCCAGGCTCTTTTGGCAATACGCCATTTGATTCTCTTCCGAAGTTGTTCGCAGGGTACCGGGCTTTCTACAATTATTTCAGCGGCGGGGCACACAGCAAAGGGCGCCGCATCAATCCATATACGGGCAAACCCTATGCTCCGAACATTGTCCATCGTGGCGATTATACACGCGTGCTGGCAGAATTCTGGGCTGACGGGCCACAGTCCGAGACGCCACCGGGACATTGGTTTGTGATCCTCAATTATGTCGACGACCATCCTTTGTTCCAACGCAGGTTCCAGGGAAAAGGTCCTGTGATGGATGCGTTGGAATGGGATGTCAAGGCCTACCTGACGTTGGGCGGTGCCGTCCAGGATGCTGCGATCTCCGCCTGGAGTACCAAAGGCTGGTATGATTATATCAGGCCTATCTCAGCGATTCGGATGATGGCGGATTTCGGGCAATGTTCTGATCCGAAGCAGCCACATTACAATCCAAAAGGGATTCCCCTGATCCCCGGCTATGTCGGGCTTATCGACAGCAGTGACGCGTTGGCACTCCGCGAAGACTTTGTCATCGGTGATGCGTATGCGCATGTCGGAGAGATCAAGATCCGTGCCTGGCGTGGTGACCTCGTCCACTTCATCGATCCCAAAACGCAGGAGGTCGGTGTCGGCTGGATGCGTGCGGCAAACTGGTGGCCATATCAGCGCCAAACTTTTGTGACCCCACCTTTTGCGGGATATCCTTCCGGACATTCTGCGTATTCACGCGCCGCAGCAGAGGTGATGACATTGCTCACAGGATCTGAATATTTTCCAGGTGGTATCGGAGAATTTTATGCCCCCAAAAATGAATTCCTCAAATTCGAAAACGGCCCCAGCGAAGACATCACCCTGCAGTGGGCTACTTACCGTGATGCGTCCGACCAGACCAGCCTTTCCCGGATCTGGGGCGGTATCCATCCTCCTGCCGATGATATGCCGGGCAGGCTGATTGGTAAGGTCGTGGGCGTCGATGCGTTTCAGCATGCGCTGGCGATGTTCGAAGGACGGTGAGATCGGAGCGGAGATGCTGACCGGGTGGAACAAGCGTCAGTAGAGTGAGAGAGTGAAAATAATAAGTCAAAATGATTCAAATAATACTCCAATTTTTATTGCCCGTGAATCCCATTTTTGCAGCGAGCGAAGCATGACCAATTGCGTCATGGTGCCCTCCAGTATTATTTAACTCAAATATCAATTCGGGTGAAGTTTGTAGGGGTGGTAAGGCGACCCGGAAAGAGGGCGGAAACTGCGGACAAGAGAGGGGAATTTCGTGCCTTTTATTTCCCCCTCTTTGCGTCAGCAGGACTCACCCCCCTGCCCTCTCTCGCAAAAAAGAAGCTACTCTTGGGATGAGAAGTATTTCTTGTACTCTTTTTTGCCATAGAGGGGGGAACTACGTCCCTTTTATATCCCCCTCTTTGCGTCAGCAGGACTCACCCCCCTGCCCTCTCTCGCAAAAAAGAAGCTACTCTTGGGATGAGAAGTATTTCTTGTACTCTTTTTTGCCATAGAGGGGGAACTACGTGCCTTTTATTTCCCCCTCTTTGCGTCAGCAGAGAGGGGGACTAAGGGGGTGAGTCCTCACGTATGCGATTTTGAACTAATTTCTGAAATTAGCATTCAACTCAAATTGTCTACTCTCAATTAAATAGAACTGAGCTTTGTCAATGGACAATTGAAAATCAATCCTTCAACCCTTCAACTGAAAAGGATACCGGTATTCCTTCGGCGGCACAAAATTCTCCTTGATCGTACGGGCAGAGATCCAGCGGTAGAGATTCAGTACCGAACCGGCTTTGTCGTTGGTGCCGGAAGCGCGCGCCCCACCAAAGGGTTGCTGTCCGACGACGGCACCGGTGGGCTTGTCGTTGATATAATAATTACCGGCAGCTTGGCGCAAGACATCATCCGCCAAAGCGATCGCCGCACGGTCACGTGCAAAGATGGCGCCGGTGAGCGCGTATGGAGACGTGCTGTCGACAAGATTGAGCATCTCAGCATACTTGTCGTCGTCGTAGACATAGATACTCAACACAGGCCCGAAGATCTCCTCGCACATCGTCACATATTGAGGGTCTTCTACCTGCAGGATCGTCGGGGTGATGAAGTACCCTTCTGTCTTATCGCAGGTGCCGCCGCAGAGCACTGTGACGCCGTTGGTTTGTTTCGCCTTAGCGATATAGTTCGAGATCTTGTCGAAGGAGCGCTCGTCGATGACGGCATTGAAGAAGTTGGAAAAATCTTCAGGACTGCCGATGCCAAAGCTCTCTACATCAGACACCAGCCTGTCGCGCAGGGCCGGCCAGATGGATTTGGGAACATATGCCCTTGAAGCAGCAGAACATTTCTGTCCCTGGTATTCAAAAGCGCCCCGCGCCAGTGCGACTGCAAGCGCTTCGACATCTGCCGAAGCATGCGCGACGACAAAATCCTTTCCTCCCGTCTCCCCTACAATGCGTGGATATGTTTTGTATTTGTCAATGTTCATGCCGATGGTACGCCAGAGATTCTGAAACACGCCCGTACTTCCCGTGAAGTGCAGTCCCGTAAAATCGGGATGCTTGAAAATGACATCGCCGGCGACAGGACCATCTACAAACATCAGGTTGATCACCCCCGGAGGGAGTCCCGCTTCCATAAACACATCCATGATGACCTGCGCCGAATAGATCTGTGTCTCCGCAACCTTCCACACGACGGTATTTCCCATCAATGCCGGCGCAGAAGGGAGATTGCCGGCGATAGAAGTAAAATTGAATGGCGTGATGGCGAAGACAAATCCTTCCAGCGCACGGTACTCCATCCTGTTCCAGATACCATGTGCGCTCTCCGGCTGCTGCCGGTAGATCTGCGTGGCATACTGCACGTTGAAGCGAAAGAAATCCGCCAGCTCGGCGACAGCGTCGATCTCGGCCTGGAACACTGTTTTGGATTGCCCGAGCATCGTCGCGGCATTCATTTTCGCGCGGTACGGTCCTGAAAGCAGATCGGCAGCTCTCAGGAAGATCGCTGCGCGTTCGTGCCATGGCATCCGCTCCCAATCATGGTGCGCTTTCACAGCAGCATCGATCGCCTGGGCGACATGCGTCGCATCGATCTTGTGATAATATCCCAACACGTGATTGCGCTCATGCGGAGGATGCACTGGGATGCGCGTCCCTGTCTCTATATGTTTACCGTTGATGACCGGAGTGATCTCTGCCTCAGCACTTTTCAGCTTCTTCAGGACTGTCTTCAATTCCTCCCGTTCCTGTGTCCCGGGTGCATAAGAGCGCACCGGCTCATTCACCGCGTGCGGGACTTCAAATAATGCATTTGCCATAACCTCATTCCTTTTATTGATCTGTCAAAGCAGGTTCTCTGTTGCACCACAGCTTCAGGACTGACCTCCTGCCGGCTGTGACGGTGGTATCTCGACATCGCCGGGGAGAAACGGCGTAGCATCGCCGCCGCCGACGATGATCTCGCGGACAATCGTCGAGCTGATGTGTGAAAATTCGGGCTTGCTGATCAAAAACACCGTCTCCACGTGATTCCCGATAATGTGATTCAATTGTGAAATCGTCTTTTCATAATCAAAATCAGAGCCGTTGCGCAGGCCTCTCAGCAGGTATTGTGCATCGATCTTTGCACAGTAGTGGACAGTGAGCCCTTCAAAACTATCCACCTGCACTTTCGGCTCGTCCCTGAAGACTTTTTCCAGCCACGCAATGCGCTGCTCCAGTGAAAACAAGGATTGTTTCTTTGAGTTTATCCCGACCGCGACAACAATCCTGTCAAAGAGCGGCAATGCTCTCAGGACCAGGTCTACATGTCCAATCGTGATCGGATCGAAGGATCCGGGAAATACGGCGATTTTCATAGCGCAAGCGCAAACTTAGGGATTCATAAGATACTCCATTCTGAGGCCGGTGCATTGGGATTGGCGCAGCAAATTGACAGCGTTTCATTTATCTCTGCGATCCCGGGAAGCAGGTAGGTGCCCGCCCAATGATACAACATCAACAGGGCTCCCGCGTTCCTTGTCTGAATCTGGCTAATTTCGGCCCATATGACAAGGCATATCCTAATTCTCTGCATGTTGGCAGGTAGTCTTGGCGCCTGTACATTCACCCAGAAGATTCAATCGGGAAAAGACGCCTTTACGGCAAAACAATATGCCGTCGCCGTTCCGATGCTCGAGGATGAATATGCGGCAAGCCAACGGCCTGAAGATCGCGCAACACGTGCCTTTATGCTGGGCCAGTGCTATGAGGAAATGCGCCAACCGGACAAAGCAGCTCCCTGGTATAAGAAAGCTTTCGATGACAATTACGGGACCAAAGCCCTGGAACACTATGCCGATATGCTCCGGCAATCCGAGCAATATTCCGAAGCCATCACGGTGTATCAGCAGCTCATGTCAGGTGGGGCCGACGCACAGCAATACCGCGGAGATATTACGCTGTGCAACCAGGCCATCCAGTGGAAAAAGGACGCCCCAACCAATCCATACAAAGTCAAGGCAACAGATTTCAATACTGCAGATGCTGAATATGCCCCATATGTCCTCGGGCCTGATGTCCTGCTGTTTACTTCCGACCGCCAGCCATCGACAGGCAATGGTGTGTATAAATGGACGGGGAGAAATTTCAGCGATCTGTATTCTGTGAACCTGAGCACAGGCGTCGTGCAGCCGTTCGAGCATGCGTTGAATACTCAATACAATGAAGGCACGGTGGCGATGACTTCCGACCGCAGTGAAATGTATTTTATCCGCTGCTTCCCGGACAATGAATATGACAGTCACTGCAAGCTGATGACCTGCCACCTGCGCGGGGCGTCCTGGAGCGAACCGGAGGTCCTGCCGTTTGTAAAGAAGGGTGTCAACTACGATAACCCGGTCATCGCCGGCAGTGACAGTCTCCTCATCTTTTCATCCGACGACCCGCTGGGCATGGGAGGGTACGACCTCTATTACAGCCTGCGCTCCGATACGGGCTGGACGAGCCCCGTGCCATTGAGCGCCAGAATCAATACGATCGGGAATGAACGCTTTCCATCCGTCTACAACGACACATTGTATTTCAGCTCAGACGATCATGCCGGACTCGGTGGTTATGATATTTTCAAGACATACCTTGACGCGCGGAGAGAATGGACGCCGCCGATCAATCTGAAGGCGCCAATCAATTCAGGCTGGGATGATTTCGGGTTTGTCGTAGACACCTTCAGCAAACCCGAAGGTGACATCCTGGAACGCGGATATTTTGCATCCTCCCGCAATGCAAAAGACGGCGATGACATCTTTTCTTATGAGAAAGTGCGTCCAACGCCCCCGCCTCCCGAAGTCACTGCAGAAGAAAAACCGCTGCCGACGCAAAGCCATCTGTATCTCGCGATCAAAACCATGGAGCCTGTCTTTGCCACTCCCGGCGATCCCAACAGCGCACGTATCGGCAAACGCCCCCTTCCCGAGACTGTCCTTGAAGTCTCCGAAGGCATGACGATGCGCCGCGAAAAAACAGACCAGACCGGGTTGCTGATTCTCGATGTCCCCCTGAATAAATCCTACACCATCAAGGCACATAAAGCGGGATATCTCAATCAGTACCGCGCGGTCAATAATAAGGGAACTGGCAAAGCAATTTTTCGAGATAGATGTCATCGTAGGTGGTGACGTTTTGCAATCGAGTACATTGCCGATAAAGGAAAATCATTCTATTCTTGTATTAAATACCGATAAAGGTAAAAACGTAGGGCGGCTGAATGTGAAATATGCTTCCGGCGAAGAATTGAAATATGAAAGCGAACTTTTCGTCGTCACCGAATCGATGGATCGAGATGCGATGCTTGCCCAGTTAGTAGATGATTATAAAATGCAGCTAAAAGAGACGGGAATTTCATCCTATTAAGGACGACGAAGAAGGTCTTTCGACGATAACCGCGGTGCGAAGTAAGAACGCCGATAAATATATCGGTCCAGCTCAATGCGAGGAATGTCACAAAAGTGCGTATAAAGTATGGTCAGATTCGAAGCATACGAATGCGTTCAAGGCACTTGCAGATAAGAACGATCATTATAATCCGAAATGTTTACAGTGTCATACAGTCGGTTATATGGCCTCGGACGGTTATATCAGCCAGGAACTTACACCTGAGCTTAAAAACGTTTCATGTGAAGCCTGTCACGGCCGCGGCGATCACCATGTCAAACTTGAAAATGACGAGAAAGTCAAACTTGAAAAAATTGGAATGAAAAAAACAGACTGCATTACCTGTCACGACAAGGAGAACAGTCCTGAATTTAATGAAGAAGAATATTGGGAGAAAATCACTCATGGTCTCGACGAAGTCAAATCGATCCGACAGAGAACAAATATTGCTGTTTCCTTTTTAATAATCTTGTCGTTGTCGTTTGACTTTTGATATTCGGTAAGTCCGAATCAAATCTGAAATGGTCAAACTTCGTATCCTGAAGCACTGGATTGCAAAAGCCAAAGATAAATCCTGTTTTAATAAAATTTGAGGCTTCCTGGTGTGTCTGGTGCGAAAAAATGGAAGACAGAAGTTTTTACCGATCCGCAGGTTATTAAGGAACTTGAAAAATTTGTTTGTGTTCAAATCGATGTTGATAAACAGGCCGATATTGCCAAAGCATACAAAATCAAGTCACTGCCAAGAACAATTGTAATTAATATATATGACGAAATAGTAGGCGATTGGCTCGGTTATCATGAAGCATCTGATTATTTTAAATTACTTCGCGATATAGACGAATATACTCATACTAAGACGGGAACAACAAGTATGTCCAAGCTTACAGGAGAATACTGATAGTTCTCCTGATATATTAGATATTCCTGACCTAAATCCAGACAAATAACCAAAACGACCTAATCGGTTTGCTTGGGCATAAAAAGCAGGTATAAATACGCAGGGTAGTTGAACTTCTCGTAAAAACCGGCCCGGAAATTTCCAAGTGTTGTTCCGCTCTCGAAGGTAAATATCTTAGGCACACGTATAGCCGCCTGGAAAGTTGTACACGAATTAACAGGCAGAAAATATAAATAAGATCCTGGGCGTCGACTAGAGAAACAAGCCGTCAAGAAATAATTAAAAGAAAAATTAGTAAATTAAAAATAAGAAATTTTAAATGTTATTATCAACGATTTATAAGAAATTTTCTTTAGTACATAAAACAACAACAAATTCAGACACGACCATGTAATTCCAATGCCGACAGGAATCCAGTAGCTGTTAGACTTTTCTAGAATACCACCTGCGCAGGTATGACAGTTTGTAGTTCTTCAATTATGTCACTTATTGTCCAAAGCAGTTACAGATGTCTGATCGCTTATAAATATTCGGTTTCCGGATATAATCGGATATGAGTATATCTGTCCATCCGAAACCTTGTAGGTTGCAAATTGCTTGTACTCCTTATCATTTGGTTCGTATACGAGAAGTTTTGCATTTGAAGTAAGGCCAAACATTACGGAACCGGCATCAACAAATGCAGCGTAACCTAAGCCGCCGCCCATCATTCCGCCTCCGCTACCTCCGGTTCTTCCTCCCATACCGCCGCCGCGGCACCACCGAATCCTGCCGGTGTTATTAAAGTACTGATATTTTCAGCCGCGGTTGCACCGGCCGAAACTGACCATGCGGTTTTGCCTGTCTTTGCGTCTACACAGAAATAATCATTTCGTTGAGATATACCAAATAAAAGACTATTTTTAAGACCGGCGTGTATATATTCTGCACTTATTTGCTATTGTACCAGTGTTGTTGTGTTTAAATTCATCTCCTTCTTTTGTAATCTTGAATGCATAACAGCCATTGCCTCCCATTTCGAAAACGTAGAATTAGTTTCGTCAACAACCGGAGAAGATGCGGCATATCGGCCTCCTGATGCCTCTACCTGCCATAGGAGTTTTCCATCCGCCACCGCCAGGCTTACTACATTTCTTTCTGTCTGTGCGATTGCTTGTTTTGTGCCTTCGATTGTTGCCATAACCGGTGACGCATATGAAGGGCCGTAACCTGTTCCTCCGGACCATTTCCATTTTTGGTCTCCGTTGTCAGGTCATATGCGACGATCGCACCGTTGGATGCATTGCCAAAATGCCCGATCACATAGTTTGTCTGCTATTACAGGTGACATGGCAGTATGGAATCTTGGAAAAGCACCGGGGAAGTCATTTTTACGCCATAATACTTTGTGTGTATTAATATCGAGACATGAAAAAGTGCCATTACACCTAATGTAAATATTTTTCCATCGGCTATTACAGGTGTGCTTCGTGGGCCGGAATGTCCCTGGTCGGCTCCTGTTATGGCGGGAACTTCATATTTATCACTCCAGATTTCATTTCCTGTTTTTGCATCGAGACATAGGATAACTTCTTCGCCTTCTTTTCGTGTAAAAACATAAAGCTTATCACCGATAAGTGCAGGCGTGGAATCAGTACCTTCGCCGACAGTAATGTTCCATTTCTTGGTAAGTTCTTTAGGCCATGTTTGAGGTGCAGTAAAACCCGTTACTTTAGCATCACGATTAATGCCGCGCCACTGGGGCCAATCCTGTGCCAAAACACAAATATTGCATGTCAATAAAATGCAAATCACGAAAACATAATTTAGACAACTTGTAGTTTTCATAGCTGTGCCTCCTGTTAAATTTTCAATGATGATACGAATTTTCTTTGACCTTATTCTGACAAATTATACTTATTAATTCCTTATGTCAATATATATTTTTTTGATTAAGCTTGACGAATTGTCGGCTTGTTATGATACTTTATTCATAATGATTTAATCCAAAAAGAATTCACCTAAAATAAAGTTAAAATAACAGGTAATTTTAAGTAAAAATCTCATAGGCCTGTATTTACTGTGTTTTAGTAGGATATATTGATTTTGATAATTTATAAGTTATCTGTGAAGGGATTCCGGATGAATAACAAATTTCTTGTTATTCCTTTTGTTGCATTAGTGTTGATTTTGAGTGGTTGCCAAACACATTCATATTTTAAACTAAACGAATTAAATTTATCCGCTAAAGATGGAATCGATAGTTATTACGACTCAAATAGAGATGGAAAAGCTGATTTTTTTACTTATATTGACGATAGCGGCAGGATAAATCGTATTGGTTATGATAATGATGTTGATGGTTTGCCTGATGTTATTATCAATATGGACGAAATACCTCCGTCAAGATGTCGTCATTCTGAGTATTATCTCCGACGGTTTTGGATACGATGTAGTCAGTAAATTTCTTGAGTCCGGGAAACACAAATGTTCTACCCGCCATCGCGTGTAGTGTCACCATATCCGTCTGTGACAGAATTATCGATTTCGGCTATTTTGATAGTTA
Organism: uncultured Bacteroidota bacterium; assembly: GCA_963746925.1. Classification (GTDB taxonomy): domain Bacteria; phylum Bacteroidota; class Bacteroidia; order Chitinophagales; family Saprospiraceae; genus DATDQA01. The sequence continues at coordinate 6,040 of CAVVDK010000013.1, read as the reverse complement.
TGTCTGCCTCCAAGGCGGTTCAGTCGAAGTATTTCGATAGAAAAACAAATTCCATGTCTGGCGGCATTATGGATTATATGGAAGGTAAAAACGAACCTTTCGATTTATTACTTACCTATCGTGCACCGCAACGTGTTGATGTTTCCGGTTATATTTTTGGTAAACCAACATTCGATTCAAGCTAAAAACCGTCAAAAGACTGTTCGACAAACGCCAATTTAAGGAAGTGATTGCATACTTTGTAAGTTCTGCCGCTGTTAGCGTGCATGACGGAGCAGCGGGGCAAATCGAGTGTCTTTTCGATAAATTAAATAACTTTTAATTGAGCTTCTTTGGCAAGTCGAGGCTTGTTAAAAGTTACTATGCTTGCTCATTGATGGATTAAGTTATGAAAAAGTCAAATGCTCTTATTTGGGAGAATATCTTGAAAATAAGGGTTGGGTACTGAAGAAAAACCATATTAGAAAATCCAAATGATGTTGTGCTAAGTACCCTTGGAATTGTAACGTACGCATGTCTTTATACTCGTCGGCCGGAGGCTTTATCGGAAGATTTAATAGATTGTGAAGGAATTGATCTTGTTAGTTATGCTGTTAAAGATTCGGTTAAAGTCTTATCTCAAAATGGGAATGCAATTATTCGTAAGAATGATGGACGATATTTTTATGAGCCGCAAAAAGGTGATCCCTTGTTACTGGAGCCTATTCTGAGAAATATAACTCCTGATGAGCGAGGTAGTTATGATGCAAGTGACTTATTGCGAGCAACAACTACGCATATATATCGCAGCTCCGTTACAGCGTTTGTGGGAAGCTCATTTTTGCAGAGTTGAAAATCGAGCGGATGTTATAGTCTCATTAAAAGATAATTATTGTGTTGGTCCTTCGATGTTTTTTGATATGGCACATGTTTTTATGACACATGGAAGCCTTGATTACAATAATAGTATTACGTTTCTAATGTCCACGTCAGGTAAATTTGCACCGGCCATGAGATCCGAAGAAATACATAAGCAGATGGAACTCATTTTTGGTCAGCGTTGGCCTTTGCGAGAATAGAAAATACATTTTATTTCATTAAAAAAAAATTATGAGTTAGATTTGATGTTTATTAGATGGGGTTACCCATTTTATCGAATAATTGAGAGTAATTATTTTATAAAATAATATGTGATTTTTTCTATTTCTGTTAATACGATTCTGGCTTGAAAATAGCGTTTTAAGGCTGATAAAGCGTTTTTGCGTGGATTTTCGGCTTGACAAACAAGGGTGCCTGACTTATATATACCTGATACGTTAGATAGTAGTTGAATAGGACAAGTGCGTTTTTTTTCGGAACTAAAGAAGTTGCAGGAAGGTTGTATCCCTGAAGTTACAATTGCAACTGACGGGGACGGAGTCTAAAAACTAAAATTATGTGCTGTAACTACTATTTGTAAAAAAGCAGAATTATAATAAAAGGAATGATAATTATGTCAAAACAGATGCTTAAATTGTGCCCGGTTTTTCTTTTACTGATCATTAACATTTCTTGCAGAAGCCGTTATATAATCAGGCCTGTCATTAATTTTGAAAATGAATTGCTCCCATCAAAAAGTGACGGTTCTACATACACAAAAGAACAAGTGCAGGAGGTTATTTTGGAGGCCTGCCAAAAACGAGGATGGGCGGCACAGGTCGAAGGTGATGGTGTAATTGATGCGTCAATATTTTCTCGAAATATTAAAGCTGAAGTTGAAATTCAATATAATGAAAGAACGATTAGTATTACTTATAAAGATAGCGAGAATCTTGATTATTTAGATGGGAATATTCATCGCACATATAATAGCTGGGTTACAAATCTGCATAAAACCATTTTTAAATATTTAACAGCTAAGGAATCTCCTGAGCCTACAGGCCAGGCTGTTTTGAATTTTGAAAATGAGAATCTGCCGTCCAAACTCGATGGTACTACATATTCGATGGAACAGGTACGAAAAGCAATTCTTGAAGCATGTCGACAACATGACTGGATTGCACAGTTAAAAGATGACGGCGTAATTGATGCGGCATTAAATGTTCGTTCGTCTATGGCGAAAGTAGAGATTCAGTATACCGAAAAGAAGATTAGCATTATCTATAAAGATAGTAGGAACCTAAACTATGTTGATGGTACTATTCATCGTAATTATAATAGCTGGGTTTCAAGATTATATAGCTCAATTCTGAAGGATCTGCCGGCTCAAAAGTAATTGAGTTGAAAGTTTGAATTTAGCAATTCTCTATATTTAAAGTAAAATATGCTAATGTGTAGAAAATTGTGATAATTTATGGTTTTAGAATTGTTAGAAGAAGATTCGAAATTAGTGGGATGCACGGAGAATCAAGCTTTGGAAATAAATGCACCAGCAGTTAAGAAAGAATCAAGAACGTTAATAAGATATTCAGAAGAAAGAAAAGGGATATATCTTCATTGCGGCAAACCGAATTCTCTTTTGACACGTATTTTGGAGCTTCTCTGTTGGCCGTTATTAAAGCTGGTGCATTTTGATAAATTTCAAAAGATAAGTAATCGTTATGCTACAGATCCCAGAACAGATGAATTTATTTATAATAAATTACTTGATTCTCTTGATGTAAAGACAAGTTATAACCAGGATAAAGTAGCACAGATTCCACGTGAAGGTCCATTGCTTGTTGTCGGAAATCATCCGCTTGCGTTAGTTGATGGATTTGCTATTGCCACTGTAATAAGAGCTATTCGGCCGGATATGAAAGGTTTAACAATTTCCGGGCTGAAGGCGGTTCCGAATCTTAAACAGCATATAATTCGAGTAAAGCTTGATAACTCTGAAAAATCCAAAAAAAGAAATTATCAGGCTACTATGGAAAGTATTAAGTGGCTCAAAGACGGTCATGCTTTAATAATGTTTCCGTCAGGAGAATTTTCAGTAAGAAAACATCTATTGGATAAAACTACTATAGAAGATCATGAATGGGCCAAAGGTCTTGGATTACTTATTAGGAGATGCAAGCCGAATGTTCTTCCTGTTTTTTTCTATGGGCAAACAAGTTTTCTTTTTCAATGTATTAGTAAAATACATAAATCTCTCGGAAAGCTGTTTTTTTTACGGGAGATATTGTTAGCTCGTAACACGACGGTAAAATTTGTAATCGGAGATACTATACCAAGCGAGGCGCTTGCGAAAATGGATAAATCTCAGGATGTGGTAGATTATCTGAGAAAAGTTGTATATTCTCTTGAAAAGGGAAATGTTGAAAAGTCATAACATATTACGCTTGTTTAATAAAAGTACGTTTATTACTCTGGTACTGATTTCATTCTGCTTTTGCGACGGAAGCTAAAAAGGATACAATTCCATCTTTAGACAACTTTTTAGTAAGCATTGAGAAGCGGCATAGTAATATGAATACTCTTGCGGCTCGATTTAAGCAGGAAAAGCATTTTTCATTTATGGATGTGCCGCTTGTTTCGCAGGGTTTTATTGTTTTTGAATCTCCGGAAAAAATTCGTTTCGATATTACCGAGCCGTTTCAGACGACGATGCTTTTTGACGGCAAAAATATCGAGCGATACGAATGTGTAGATAATAAATGGAATTCGGTTCAATCCACCGCAGGGAAAAGTATAATTCTCGTGATGGAGCAGATTGGCCAATGGATGCAGGGTAAGTTTTCCAATCAAAGTCGCATTTTTGATTTAGCGATAGGTCCAGACGAACCAAATGGGTACGTTATTCTTGACTTAAATCCGATTCCGAAAGAATTCAGGCAGTACATAGAAAAAATTAGAATCCATGTCGCAAATCCGCCTGAATATAATATTACAAGAATCGACATATATGAACCTGAAGGTGATAGATTTGCATTGATATTCGAGCAGGAAATTATAAACGGTAAATTACCGGATAATTGTTTTACTGACCCGCAAACGGCGAAACAATGTAAAGAATTGTTTTCGCAAAATCAAAACGCAATCAAAAACGAAGAAAACAATACAAAGGAAATTTCAGAAAAATAAAATATATGAGCCGCTGGTATCTTTTCTTATTTGTTTTAATATCATTGACAATACTTTGCGGCTGCAAATCACTACCTGATGCAACTTTGGGTAATTGTGAGGGTACGGGTTATAATATTTTTCAGCAAAATTTTCCTATCGAATTCCCTGATCCTTTACAATACCGTTATACTTTACAATGGCACAATAAGACATTGATTGCCAATTGCATCGCTCATAAAACTGATAGTAGCTCAATTGATATAGCGGGTATCAGTGAATTGGGAATCACGATTTTTTCTGCTCGATGGCAGGATAATCGTTTTGAAATAATAAAAAATAATACAGGCATGCCGGATAGATTACTTGAGAGGAGTGTTTTGTGTGATGCTCTTTTGTTGTACTATTCGTCACCCGAAGATGGGGGTTGTATCCGTAAGAATCTGATGGATGGTTCCTTATGGTTGCAAACAAATAGTGAACTGGCAGGCGGGGCAAGATATTTTGTAATTGAGAATAACAAGCCTGGGTGGGGTTCAATTCTAAAAGACAAAGTTCATTTCAAAGCAATTGCGAACAGAACAAACAAAACTCTTACGAACATTGAAATAGAGAATTTTAAAGAAGGTTATAAATCGGAAATAAGAATTCTTAACCTCGATAACAAGTAAGTTGAAATTGATATATGAATAATAAAGAACAAAAAAAGATAGCGTTAGTGACAGGGGCCAGTAAGGGAATCGGTGCCGCGATAGCAATTGATCTTGCGCGTTCGGGTTTCGATATATGGCTCAATTATCGCACAGATACCGCCGGAGCGCAGGCGGTTGCGGAAAAAATCGAGCGGCTGGGTTCGTCATGTTCTTTGTTGCAATTCGATGTCTCGAATGAAGATGAAGTAAAAAGCGTATTAGGAAAAGCATTGGAAGATAAAACTCCTTATGCTCTTATTAAATCATGCGGGCATTACCCGTGACAATATGCTTTTCTGGATGGAAACTCAGGAATGGAACGATGTGCTTAATGTGCATTTGAGCGGCTTTTTCTATGTCACGCGACTTGCTATTGGCAGTATGATAAGGCAAAGGAAAGGCAGAATCATTAATATCGTTTCCACTTCAGGAGAAACCGGAATGCCGGGACAAACGAATTATGCCGCCGCAAAAGCCGGTCTTATTGGCGCGACAAAATCTTTGGCAAGAGAAGTTGCCGCGAGAAATATTCTTGTAAATGCTGTTTCGCCAGGATTTATTGAAACGGAAATGACCAAAGAATTACCTTTGGATAAAATACTTCCTACAATTCCGCTCGGTCGTGTTGGAACCGCTCAGGAAGTCGCATCGGTAGTAACCTTTTTATGTTCCGAATCGGCAAGCTATGTTACCGGGCAGGTACTGAGTGTAAATGGCGGCGTTTATATTTAATGAAATAGAAAAAGGGCTTTAATATATCTTTTTGAAATTATGTATCGAGTAGCGATAACAGGAATCGGAGCAATATCATGTCTGGGTTGCGATACGGATGCAATTGCTGAATCTTTATATTACAGGCGATCCGGTATTGTATGCGATCCGGAAAGAAAAGAGCTTGGATTTCGCAGTTCGCTAACCGGGATGATAAAAGGATTTGATTCGTCAAAATATGTGAATCGTAAAATGTCCAAAACGATGACTTTATTTACGATTCATTGTTATGCAGCGGCTTTGCAGGCGATAGAACAAACAGGATTGGACTCCGAAAATCTTAAAAATGATAAAACAGGTTTAATCATTGGTTGTGATTCGAGTAATCTTGCCGCGTATGAGCAGGCTGTGATTACTAAAGATATAAAAAGTACCGGCGGCCTGGATAGCGGTTATATTTTCCGTTCCATGACTTCCAATGTCACGATGAATCTCAATGTTTTATTCGGCACAAAAGGAGCATGCTGGACAATTAGTTCCGCTTGCAGCAGTGGTGGTCATGCCGTTGGCCAGGCTGCCGAATTGATTCGCAGCGGCAAGCAGGAACTGGTTATATGCGGCGGGGCACAGGAAAT
>CAVVDK010000012.1:0-330786 GCA_963746925.1 uncultured Bacteroidota bacterium | reverse complement strand
CACTCCGCGGGCTGACAGTCCCTCCTTTGGGAGCGACATTGTACAGGTCGGGATTGATGTTAGACCAGGCCGGAATGGCACATAGTGTGATTCCGGCGACGGCAATAAGTCTGAAGATGGATTTCATGCTGCGAGATTGTAAAATGAAAGATCTCATATTCTGCTTTCTATTTCTCCCTCCAGGAGGGCTGATTGCATTAAAACTGTACGGATGCACCGATATACATCCTCCGAGGCTGGGTATAGAATCCCGGATTCAACAATTGCCATTGGTAGGCAGTCAAGAATGCCTGTACGTCTCTTCCGGCACTCTCCAACGTACGCAATTCATCCTGACCAAAGGATGAAGCCAGATAGCCGGAGTCATCCGGTGAACCTGAAGCGCCATACACTCCAATGATATTTCTTGTATCGAGAAGGTTTTGAACCCGAAAATACACGTCGCAATAGAGCGGCTTTTTGCTTTCATCGCTGGATGAGAGGTGGAATTGCTTGTTCACCCGCATATCGATCGTGAAATTCCAGGGATAGCGAGCGCCGTTGATGGCTCCCAGAAATCCCGTACCCCCAAAACGTTCCGGGTTTTGCTGCTTCGTATAAGGTCTGCCGGAAACGGTGATCAGTTGCACGTTTACCCCTGCATTGCTAAAGATATCCGCACCAAATAACCGTGGTCCGTTATAGCGTTTCCCTGAATCATAACGATAATCAATATTGGCAACAAAGCGATGTCTTTCATCATAATTCAATGGGATCAGCTGGCGGAGGTTCCCATTCTGGGCGATATCACGCTGGGATTCTACCGTAGATCCTGTGCCGTCAGCAAACTGTAGTGTATAGCTGGCTGTCATTTCAAGGTTGCTGGTTCTCCGTAAGTCATATGAAAGCGAAAATCCTTTCACGGTGCCAAAGTCAATATTCCCGATCGTTTGATATTGATTGATTGGCGGTGGCAGGTTGACCAGATAGCGTGTCTCTATCATATCACGCAACTCCTTCACGTATGCGGAGATCGTCAGGGCACTGGAGTTTGTGAGTTTTTGTTTGAATCCTGCTTCCCAGTCGATGGTACGCTCAGGTTTCAGATTCGGATTGTTAGAGGGTTGTTTTTCTTCAAAATAAAAATAGTCCAAGGCGGTTGCGATATTATTCGAAGGTGGACGCTGCACCAGGATATCATAGTGCATGAAGAAGTTTGCCTCATCCGAGATCGGGAAAGAAAATGCCAGTCGCGGCATCCAATTGACCTGCGGTGTATAGTCTTCAAAGATCGTACTCGGATCGAAGTCCCGGCTCTTGATATTGCGTTTTGCAACATCCTGCTCGACATAGTAGGGATGTACCAGTTGGCCGGCGAAAATCGAGTTACCGCTGTTCACGGGAGAACCGGTGGCATTATACCACTGATCTCCGTCGCGATATGCTTTTACCGTTGTGGATCCAGGAGCTTCGACATAAACCTTCCAGGAATCCTGCACGTTTGGAGGTTCCTGCTCCGTTGCAGCCGGCCCACTAAAGAAGTCGCCGGCATTGATGATCTCATAGAGCGTGTAAGGATCCTTGAGCACTTTTGTATTTGCGTCGTAATAATCTACGCGCAAACCCAGCCTGAAAATAATGTCTTTGAACGTGAACTTATCCTGGATATAGGCGGCCTGGTAAATGGGTTTGTCGGCTGCCACCGTAAATTTGCGCTGTCCGTTTTCGTCAATATCGGTAAAGAAATCTTCGAACGTCGCCTTGTTGCTGATCTTGTTCCCGACATAATCGTAACCGTAGTAACTCGTGATACGTTGGTCATTGAGCTCCTGCGGTGAGAACAAATTCAAGGACATCAGGTCCGGTGAGATCCCATCTACGTTGACATAATCATAGACTGTCTGTCCTGTGATTTCGCGGACTTTTTTATAAAACTGGGCGTCGGCATCCTGAATGACCGCATTATCGATCAGGGTCTGGAATTGTGCAAACTCCATCTGGGTCGTCGTGTCGAAGAAAGTTCCGATAATATTATTCGTATCCACACCGAGGATGTGTGCATTTGCCTCTGAGCGTGCGATCTCCCAAAGTCGGTACGGATTGATCCCCCATGATCTTCCGATCCGCTCCTCGTAGAGGATCCCAAACTGAATACTATGGCGCCCTTTATCTGACCCGCCAGGGAACAAATCAAAATTGCTGGAGACGCTTACCGTATAGCGCTCGCCTTGAGAATTCTGATACAGATTATAAATGCCACCGACATTCGTATTCAGGCCCCCCCATGTATCACTATAACTACTCGACAAGAAGCTGTTGAAGGCATTGTATTGGTTCATTGCCGGGACATCGGTCAGCAGCTTATTATAATTGGCATACGCAGGATTGGCTGTTCCGGGTGTCCACCCGTTAAATTGTTGTACATATCCTGAATGCGCGACATTCACAAATGAGCCGTTTGGGAGCGTTATCGGTGTTGCACCGCTCCACTGAGATTCTCCGACAGCAGGAACCCATTCATTTTCGAAATCTCCGACATAGCCATAGTCGAAGAAATTATCTCTGTGCGTGTAATCCTGTACTGTGCGCTGAGATTTCTGATATCCGAGTTGGAGGGTATACGAAGCATTGCGAATGACTGATGACTTTCCGGCTGCACCATTGGCGCTTTCCAATGAATGGCTGCCAATCCTGTGCCGAAACCGGAAGTTGATGCGGTAGAGGTTGTTATCATCGATGGGGTTGTTTTGCCAATTGAGCAATCCCCAGCCACGTCCCTGAGAAAAGCGGTCACTCACCCGGTTGTATGTGCCGGATAATGTCACATCGATATTGTCGGTAAGCCTTGCATCCAGTTTGCCGGTAAAATCATATTTCGCATTCTGTTCATTCGGCGCCGCTTTCTGTAGGATCACGTCATTATTTGTCAAAGCCTCTGCAGTACTTTGGATAGTACCGGATACCTGCTCCAGTGGATTGGCTTCGATCTGGTCAATCACATCACTCTTTGCAGCATAAAAACCAAATGCCCGTGGACTATCATCTTTAAGGTCAAGAAACTGCCCGGATACCCTGAATCCCAGGATAGAGTTTCCATCCTTATTTTTGAGAATTGGTCCGCTGAGATTTGCGCTGACCAGATTATAGCCGTAGGCATCCAACAACTCTGATGTCTCCACTTCAACGCCTCCGGAGAATTTACTGGAAGGCCCTTTCGAGGTCAGTGAAATAATCCCTCCGGTCACATCACCATACTGCGCTTCGATACCCCCGGTGATCACCTGAAGTTGATCAATTTCAGACTGCGGAGGCAGATTGCCGCTCACGCGTACCCCGTCGAGATAATAATTGGTGGCATTGGTTCGCGATCCCCGAATGGCAATTGCGCCGCCGTCGATCGAAGACAGACCTGCAGTAGTCGCTGCCAGAGCATTGATATCCTTGACCGGGAGATTGCGGATCTGTTCTGCTGTCTTGATACCCCCCTGAGTGGTATTGTCCTGTTCGATCAGTGGTACTTTGTAATCTGTCACCGTCACGGTCTGCAAGACCACCCCCGAGCTCAGCTTGAAATCCAGCTTGATGGCTTTTCCGGCAAGGACGACAACACCGACTTGCTTTTGTGCCCCATAGCCTACATACGAGGCTTCGACATCATACGTACCGGGGTCAATATTCGAGAAGGCGTAGTTGCCGTCGAAATCCGTCTCCGTACCGGTGATCAACACACCGTTTTTATACAACGACACCGTCCCGAAAATGATCGGCTCGCCGCTTTCCTGATCTGAAACTTTGCCTTCGAGTGACGTCTGCGCAATCAACCCGGAAGTACAGATGAACATGCCCGCAAAGAACAGAGTAAAGAATTTCATCATACGATTACCATTTTGACCTGATATATTGCCAGAAGAGACGCAATGTTACTAAAAAAACAAACAGTATCGGGGTCGAAAACGCTGTTCGTAACCCGGGCGACAATATCGGTCAACAACGCGTTTTCATCTATTTGTCATCCGTATGACACGACGAACGCGCTCCCACCCCTATTTGCTTGTAGCCCGGACGTCACTGTGATCCTCCCCTGCAGCATAGACGGGGACCGCACTGAGTATGGCCTGAGCGATCCGCCGCTTTGATTCGAATGTCCAGCCTGCGATATGAGGGGTCAGGACGACATTCGGCATGGCTGCCAGGGTGGCATGTCGCGATTGTTCCTGTGGACCGAAGGAAACAGGGGATTCATTTTCCTGGACATCCAGACAGGCGCCACCAATCGTGCCGTCTGCCAGGGCCTCGAGAAGTGCGTCGGTATCCACAACTTTTCCGCGGGAGCTGTTGACGATGATGGCTCCTTCTTTACAACGCGCGAGAAACGAATGATTGACCATATGTCTTGTCTCGTCCGTCAATGGGACATGCAAACTAATAATGTCTGCTTCATGAAGGACTCTTTCCAAAGATGATTCTTCCACAAACGCCAGGTCCTCTGCGTACCCTGATTTGTATTTGTCGTAGGCCACCACCTTTACCTGCCAGCCCTGAAACTTGGCCGCAAAGGCGCTGCCTGTATTTCCAAAACCGATGACTCCAACACATTTGTCCTGGAGTTCACTGCCGCGATGATATTCACGATGCCATTGACCGTCACGCACCTCCTGATCTGCCCGGGCAATGTGGCGGAGAAGACAGAGTAGCATCCCAAAGACATGCTCGGCCACAGCATTTGCGTTGGCCTGCGGGGTACTGATCACACGAATATTGCGCTGTTGTGCAGCCGCAAGATCAATTGTGTCCAGCCCCGAGCCCAACCGCGCAATCCATTGCATATGGACTGCTCTGGTGATCAGTTCTGCATCAGCAACCGTCTTCGTATTGATGACAATCCCCGTACACTCTCCGATCCAGTCGAGCACCTGCCCGCGTTCTATCTCCGGAATATACAGCACATGATACCCACGCTGTTGCAGTCCCGAGATGAGTAGTGGATGGACGTAGTCCGCAATCAATACGGTTGGCATTGAGCGAAGGTACGGGGAAGCTTTGCGGCAGGCGATCGAAATCGTGTTTGATTCCCCGGAAAATTCTTGGCAATTTGCGCCGGTTTTTAGAGAATAATGCATTCCAAGACAACCCGCGAGATGTCAATTTCTTACTGCCTGCATTTATAGTTCTGCCAATGCGTATCAGCCGCAGTCACAACACCGCCGCGATCGGTTTCATTTTCATCACCCTCTTGATCGATGTCACCGGCTTTGGATTGATCATCCCTGTGCTCCCGGGGTTGATCTCAGGCATGCTCCACATTCCGGTCAATGAGGCGAGTAAGTATGGAGGATGGCTGACTTCTATTTATGCGGTCATGCAGTTTGGTTTTGCCCCTGTCCTTGGCAACCTGAGCGACCGCTACGGCAGGAGACCGGTCTTGCTGATATCGCTGTTTGGGTTTTTTCTGGACTATTGTATTCTCAGCTTTGCCCCTACTTATGGATGGCTGATCCTCGGAAGAATGCTGGCAGGCGTCACAGGGGCGAGTTTTACCACTGCCTCTGCATATATCGCTGACATCAGTGTCCCTGCCAACCGGGCAAAGAATTTTGGGATGGTGGGTGCGGCGTTTGGACTCGGATTTATCATCGGCCCCGCTCTTGGAGGTCTGCTTGGCGAACTCGGGACCCGCGTACCGTTTTACGCAGCCGCTATTCTCACATTTGTCAACTGGCTGTATGGGTATTTCATTCTTCCGGAATCCCTTCCCCTGGACCGGCGCAGACCTTTCGAATGGAAGCGCGCCAATCCCGTGGGTTCCCTGATGCACCTGCGCAGATATCCCGCTCTCATTAACCTCTTCCTGGCTTTTGGCCTGATATACATTGCCGTACACTCTGTCCAGAGCAACTGGAATTACTATACCATGTATCTCTTCAACTGGAGTGAAGGGATGATTGGAATGTCATTGGCGCTCGTGGGATTATTGGTTGGTGGGGTACAAGGCGGATTGATTCGCGTTGTCAATCCCTGGCTTGGTGATCGCAAGAGCGTATATATCGGACTCATCCTTTATGGGATTGGACTGATCCTGTTTGGTGTTGCCAACAAGTCGTGGATGATGTTCGCATTCCTTGTACCCTATTGTCTTGGGAGTATTGCGGGACCTGCACTGCAGTCGATTATGACGAGTCATGTCCCGCCCAATGAACAGGGAGAATTGCAGGGAACGCTGACAAGCCTGGTAAGCCTGACGACCATTATCGGTCCACCCCTGATGACTTCATTATTCGCATATTTCACCGGGCCAAAAGCTCCTGTCAAGGTGCCGGGGGTGCCCTTTCTCCTTGGTGCATTGCTCATGTTTACAAGCGCGCTGATTGCATATTTCACGCTGAGGTCAGAACGAGTGGTCTCAGGCGAACATTAGGAAGAAAAGAACGCACGTTTGCTCATGCGCCGCCTGCAGATGGTATGGAAATACACTAAAGGTCATTGATCCGCAACCATCGTGCAGGGCACGGTGTTCTTATCCACACTAAACCTTCAAAATCATGAAAGATCAGAGACTGGCCTTGCTCGCAGATGATCATCCGGTCATGGATGGAGTGAAGGCAGGCACAGAAACAGATGATCAGCGCCTTGATGCATACAGCAGGACAATTACCCACGTGGCGAAGTACGCGAGTGAAGCGGTCGTGCAGATTCAGGGGATGCAGCAGGGTGGCAGGTCGGCAGGAAATGGATCAGGCTTTATCATTTCTTCCGATGGCTTTGTCGTCACCAACCACCATGTCATCGGGCGGGCAGAGCAAATCACCGTTACGTTGCAGGATGGGAGAAGCATGCCTGCAAAGAAACTCGGGTCAGACGCATCGACAGACGTGGCACTACTCCAGGTCCATGCTGAAGGATTGCGCAAACTGTCCTTTGGAGACTCGGCGGCTTTGCAGGTAGGGCAGATCGCTATCGCCGTCGGGAATCCATTTGGGTTTCAATACACGGTGACTGCAGGCGTGGTCAGTGCACTGGGCAGAACACTGCGCTCGGAATCGGGCAGGTTGATCGACGATGTCATCCAGACAGATGCGGCATTGAACCCCGGGAATTCAGGCGGTCCGCTCCTTGACTCGAATGGCAAAGTGATTGGAATGAATACAGCATTGATCCGGGGCGCACAGGGGTTGTGTTTTGCTGTAGCCTCGAATCTCGTGGAATATGTCGTCGGTAAAATTGTCCTTGAAGGGAAACTGCGGCGCGCCTATATCGGTATCGCAGGACAAACCGTATCACTGCATCGCAGACTCGTCGAGGCACTAAAACTGAATTCTCCTTCAGGCGTGATGGTCCAACACATTGAAGGCATGGGACCGGCATCCCGTTCGGGCTTGCGCAAAGGTGATGTCATTCTCGGGGTCAACGATCAGCCCACACCATCGATTGATGCGATGCACCGTGTCCTCGATGCCTCTCATATCGATCAACGCGTTGCCCTGCATGTGCTGCGTGGCAATTCCATTGAAATCGTGCACCTCGTGCCGGTAGAACTCGGGGATTAAGCATTGAAATCCGCGTAAATCCATATAAATCCCACGGCAGGCAGGCATCTCCTCTTCTCAGCCCTGACTCCGGTAGATGATCTTACCTCGTATTCAAGATGGGCATAGAACGCGGATCTACGCTGATGCGACGAATAGCAACGGATTTTCTTTTTCCACTAAAAAAATGAAATCTGAGCTCACCCGTAGAATCCGTGCAAACCCCACGGCAGGCAGGCATCTCCTCTTCTCAGCCCTGACTCCGGTAGATGATCTTACCTCGTATTCAAGATGGGCATAGAACGCGGATCTACGCTGATGCGACGAATAGCAACGGATTTTCTTTTTCCACTAAAAAAATGAAATCTGAGCTCACCCGTAGAATCCGTGCAAACCCCACGGCAGGCAGGCATCTCCTCTTCTCAGCCCTGACTCCGGTAGATGATCTTACCTCGTATTCAAGATGGGCATAGAACACGGATCTACGCTGATGCGACGAATAGCAACGGATTTTCTTTTTCCACTAAAAAATGAAATCCACGCTCACCCGTAGAATCCGTGCAAACCCCACGGCGGGCAGGCATGTCCTCTTCTCAGCCCTGACTCCGGTAGATGATCTTACCTCGTATTCAAGATGGGCATAGAACACGGATCTACGCTGATGCGACGAATAGCAACGGATTTTCTTTTTCCACTAAAAAAATGAAATCCACGCTCACCCGTAGAATCCGTGCAAACCCCACGGCAGGCAGGCATGTCCTCTTCTCAGCCCTGACTCCGGTAGATGATCTTACCTCGTATTCAAGATGGGCATAGAACACGGATCTACGCTGATGCGACGAATAGCAACGGATTTTCTTTTTCCACTAAAAAATGAAATCCACGCTCACCCGTAGAATCCGTGCAAATCCCGCGGCGGGCAGGCATGTCCTCTTCTCAGCCCTGACTCCGGTAGATGATCTTACCTCGTATTCAGATGGGCATAGAACGCGGATCTACGCTGATGCGACGAATAGCAACGGATTTTCTTTTTCCACTAAAAAAATGAAATCCGCGCTCACCCATCGAATCCGTGCAAATCAGTTTTCTATTGCCAAATATCATTGAGCTGAGGGAATTCAATGACCAATACCTTTGTGGCGATGCCAAAGCACAAGATTATCGAAGATGTGTTGATCGTTGATACGGGATTTAAAGGGATGTCCGTAGGGAAGACGCCTGACGGTTTTACTGTCTTCGTACAAGGAGCAGTGCCCGGTGACAGATTGCATGTCTTCACCTTGCGGCGCAGGAAAGGGGCTTTTGTTTGTGTTCCTCACGAATTCATTGAGTACTCGCCGCTGCGTACGGAACCGCGATGCAGCCATTTCGGCATGTGCGGAGGATGCAAATGGCAGCACATGCAATACGGTGCACAGTTGGAGTTCAAGGAAAAATTTGTGCGGGATGCACTCACCCGCATCGCGCACATCCCCGAAGCTCCGGTGGCCCAGATTATCGGGTGCAGCGACCCGTTTTACTACCGGAACAAAATGGAGTACACCTTCACGAATCAAAGCTGGGTCTCGAAAGAAGAACACGATACGCTTGATTTCCGAAAACGCCAGGGCCTGGGGCTGCATGTGGCAGGCGCGTTTGCACACGTGACGAACATCCAGGAGTGCTTCCTGCAACCGGAACCCGCAAATGCGATCCGCAATTTTATCCGGGACTATGCCCTCGCACACGATTTGGGGTTCCAAAATGTACGGCGTCATGATGGCCTTCTGCGCAACGTTATCCTACGCAACAATACAGCAGGTCAGTTTATGGTAACACTGGTCTTCGGCGCAGAAAATGCGGATTCACGGAAGCAGCTTTTTGAAGCCCTGCTCTCCGCCTTTGACTGCATTACTTCCCTGTACTACTGCATTAATACCAAACCCAATGACGCGGTATCTGATCTTGAATTCGTGCATGTGGCAGGCGACCCGTATCTGCACATGCAACTTGGACATATCGCGTACCGGTTAGGTCCGAAATCTTTCTTTCAGACAAATACATTGCAGGCAGAGACGATGTGCAGGGTTGTAAAGGAAATGACTGCCCCAATGCCTGATATGCTCCTGTATGATCTGTATTGCGGGATTGGCAGTTTTGCGTTGTTCCTGGCAAAGGATGTCCGTCATGTCGTAGGAATAGAATTCCTCCCGGAAGCCATTGAGGACGCCAAGCTGAATGCACAGTATAACAACATTGACAACGCCCGCTTTTACGCTGGCGATGTCAGGACGTTGATCAATGCTCCCGATGTGCTACAATACAGACGGCCGGACGTCGTCCTCACAGATCCGCCACGGGCTGGAATGGACTCAAAGGTAGTCGACGGTCTTGTCAGAATAAATGCACCGCGGATCGTGTATGTCAGTTGTAATCCTGCGACCCAGGCGCGTGATCTGGAGCTCCTCGCAAGCCACTATCACGTCACAAAGAGTCAGCCGATCGATATGTTTCCGCATACCGCACACGTGGAAAATGTAGCTTTGCTGGAGAGACGTTCATGAGCATGCGTTCGGTAAAATATCTCAAGTTGCGCGAAGAGCTGAAGCCCTACATGAAGGTGCTCAGGGAAGCGAGCAGGACTATCCGTGACCAGGATGTGTCCAACTACCCTATCTTCGTCTTCCACCAGCAGGAGGTCGAGATCGGCGTCGTCCTCGTGGACCGTGAGACTGTGGCAGGCAACTGGTCCGTGAATGCATCCACGCTGGAGGAATTTGTCGCACGACAGTTGATCGAAGAAGAAAATGTGCCGGGCTTCAAAAAGCATTATCGCGATCCCAATACGCACTTCTGTCTGTTTGTCGTCAGTGAGATTGACCCGGAGTTTATTTTTATTCCACAGGAACTGACCGGAGACAATTGATTTTCAAATTTTAGATTCTTGATTTTCAATTGGAATTTTCAATTCGTAAGAATATCATTCGTAATTGAATAGAGAAGAGGCACGGGAGCTCTTATGTACAATGACTGAGACGGAGTCACTGCGGCGTCATGCGCGCACCGTAGAGCTCGTGATGGAAGCGCTGGCCAATCACTATGGGGAAGATACCGAACAATGGGCCGTGACCGGTTTGCTCCATGATGCGGACTACGAAAAATATCCGGAGCAACATCCCGGTGTGATTGTGCAGAAACTCCAGGAGATGGGTGAAGATGCGATCGCCCATGCCATCGCCGGGCACTACACAAAATGGAATATCCCGCGCAGCACGCTCATGGACAGAGCCATTGTGGCAGCCGATGAGCTCACGGGTTTTATTGTCGCCGCTGCGTTGATCCGCCCGACGAAGATCGAAGGTCTGGCAGCCAAGTCAGTGTTGAAGAAACTCAAGACAGCGACGTTTGCGGCGAAGGTGGACCGCGATGAAGTCTACCAGGGCGCAGCATTGCTTGGGTGGGAACTCCCGGAACTCATCACATTTATTATCGCTGTGCTGGAGAAAAATAAAGAAGAGCTGGACTTATAAATAATTACGAATCGTTCAATTACGAATTACCCTTGTGGGACGGTCCCGCCGCCCTGAAATATTCGTTGTTGAGCCGCGAAATAACAGAAACAGGGATTTCTTTAGGGCATTCCGCCGAACACGCGTAGGTATTCGAACAAGCGCCGAAGCCTTCTTCATCCATTTGCATGACCATTGCCTTCACCCTGTGCGCCCGCTCGAGTTCACCCTGCGGCAGCATGGACAGATGCGACACCTTCGCCCCTGTAAACAGCATTGCAGAAGCATTGGGACAAGCTGCGACACAAGCGCCACACCCGATACATGCTGCGGCGTCAAAAGCCTTCGCTGCAATATCTTTCTCAATTCCAATAATATTGCCGTCAGGCGCCTGGCCGGTACTGACGGAAATAAATCCGCCGGCCTGAATGATCCTGTCGAACGCGCTGCGATCGACGACGAGGTCCTTGACCAACGGGAAAGCGCCTGCCCGAAATGGTTCGATGGTGATCAGATCACCGTCCTTGTAATGCCGCATATGTACCTGACATGTCGTAGTGCCTTTCAACGGACCGTGCGGCCTGCCGTTGATGACCATACTGCACGCGCCACAGATCCCCTCACGACAGTCGTGATCAAAAGACACCGGATCTTTCCCCTCAAGGATCAGCGACTCATTCAGGACATCCAGCATCTCGAGGAATGACATGTCCGGATTCGCCTCCACATCATACATCTCAAATGCTCCCGGAGCAGTGCTGTTTTTCTGGCGCCATATTTTAAGTTTCAGCTTCATTTCTTAGTCATCAAAATTTCCTGCCCACCTATTTATACGATCTCGTCTTCAATTCTACTTCAGTAAATTCCAGCGGTTCTTTGTGCATCTCCGGATTCCCTTTATTCCAATCCCAGGCCGCCACGTAGGTGAAGTCCGCGTCTTCGCGCAATGCCTCGCCTTCCGGAGTCTGATATTCTTCTCTGAAGTGGCCTCCACAGGATTCGTTGCGATGGAGGGCATCATGCATCATGAGCTCTCCCAGTTCCATAAAGTCAGCCACACGGGCCGCTTTCTCCAACTCCGGATTGAATTCATCCTGACGCCCGGGGACGAAGACGTCGGCATGGAACTCTTCGCGCAATGCCCTGATCTGTTCAATGCCTTGCTGTAATCCTTCTGCGGTTCTGGACATCCCGCACAGATCCCACATGTATTTCCCCAACCTTCTGTGAAAGCTCTCTACCGTTTGTTTTCCTTTGTTGTCGATCAATTTCTGAAGTCTCGCAGATGTTGCCTGCTCCGCCTCGTCAAATGCCGCGTCATCCGGCCGGATCTTCGGAGTGCGGATTTCATGGGAAAGGAAGACTCCTGCAGTCGCCGGGATCACAAAATACCCATCGGCGAGACCTTGCATCAATGCCGATGCTCCGAGCCTGTTTGCGCCGTGGTCGGAAAAATTGCATTCTCCCAGGGCAAAGAGCCCCGGGATGGTCGTTTCGAGATTGTAGTCTACCCAAAGGCCGCCCATTGTATAATGTACCGCCGGATAGATCATCATCGGATTTTTGTACGCATTCTCCCCGGTGATCTTTTCGTACATCTGGAAGAGATTCTCATACTTCTCGTCGAGTACCTGTTCGCCCAGGGCGCGTATCACTTCGGGTGAAGCGTCCGGCATTCCTTTCGCATGTGCAGAAGTCTTGCCATACGCCATGATCGCATCTTCGAAGTCGAGATACACTGCCAGTCCTGTTTTACCTACTCCGAAGCCATCATCGCAGGCCTTCTTTGCGGCCCGTGATGCCACATCGCGCGGCACGAGGTTGCCAAAGGCAGGATAGCGCCGCTCGAGGTAGTAATCCCGGTCTTCCGGAGGAATATCACGGCCCCTTTTCTTCCCCTGGCGGATAGCTTCAGCATCTTCATGTTTTTTCGGCACCCAGACCCGCCCATCATTCCGCAAGGATTCGGACATCAGCGTCAGTTTCGACTGGTAGTGCCCCGAGACCGGAATGCAGGTAGGATGGATCTGTGTGAAGCAGGGATTCGCCATCAACGCTCCTTTCTTCACGGCACGCCAGGCAGCGGTGGCATTGCAGCCCATCGCGTTGGTAGACAAGTAATAGACATTGCCATATCCACCCGTCGCCAGCATGACACAGTGGGCGGCATAGCGTTCCAGGGCACCGGTGAGCAGATTGCGCGCAATGATACCCCGTGCTTTGCCATCGATCACGACAAGTTCCAGCATCTCATGGCGATTGTACATTTCGACAGTGCCAAGGCCGATTTGCCGGGACAATGCCTGGTATGCGCCGAGCAGTAGTTGTTGTCCTGTCTGGCCGCGCGCGTAAAACGTACGGGACACCTGTACTCCGCCGAAGGATCTGTTGGCCAGCGAGCCTCCATATTCGCGTGCAAACGGCACCCCCTGGGCGACACATTGATCGATGATATGATTGCTGATCTCAGCGAGCCTGTATACGTTAGCCTCCCTGGACCGGTAATCTCCTCCCTTGATAGTGTCATAAAACAGGCGGTAAATGCTATCACCGTCATTCACATAATTCTTGGCTGCGTTGATCCCACCTTGCGCGGCAATGCTGTGCGCCCTGCGTGGACTGTCGTGAAAGGTGAAACACTTGACGTTATAGCCCAGTTCTGCAAGTGAGGCTGCTGCAGAAGCGCCTGCCAGCCCTGAACCGACGACGATGATTTCGATTCTCCGCTTGTTCCCCGGACTCACCAATGGCATTGTGCCACGAAAGCTCCGCCACTTATTAGCCAATCGGCCGGGGGGAATTTTTGCTTCAAGCTTCATACAATACTGCGCTCATCATGTTTTTCAGGTCAACGGATAAAATACACATACAGCGGAATGATGGTAAATCCCAGTGAAATCACCAGGGTGTAGACAATGCCTATTGGCCGGAACAAATACCCAAACCGCAGATGTCTCAGACCCAATGTCTGGAATGCGCTGTCGAAGCCATGCCAGAGATGGAATCCCAACGCAAAGACTCCGGCCAGATATACCGCCACGATCCATGGTTGATGAAATGCTGCGTCGACCCTGCCGTACAGATCCCTCACGCCTCCCGTAATGCCTGCATAATGCTGCGTTCCCAGAACATCGGTAAATTTTACCTTGACCCAAAAATCACCCATGTGCAGGCATAAGAAAGCGAAGACGAGGATGCCGAGCAAGACCATCTGGCGTGACACCCAGGGTGCCTTTGGATAATGACCGACTGCATAGCGCGTCGGCCGTGCCCGGCGGTTGTGGAGGGCGATCAGGATACCCTGAAGGGCGTGTATGATGATGCAGGCATAAAGCACATATGCAATCAGCTCTATCAGCAGGTTATGCGTCATGAAATGTGAAAACAGATTGAACGACTTCCCGTTGTCTCCAACCAGCAACAGGAGATTGCCGCCGAGATGTACGATCAGAAACAAGATCAGAAACAAGCCTGTGAGGCTCATGATCAGTTTACGGCCCAATGAGGATAGAAGAAATTGTCTGACCCAACCCATGTTATGAGATCAACAAGTCACGTTTTGGTGGTGCCGCAAAACTACTACCTGTTTGTTAGATATGTGAAAAGTCCACGCTGATTGTAGTCACTCCCCGAGATTTTGTGTCTTCCCGCCATATGCCAGATCACCGGCATCGCCAAGACCGGGGACGATATAGGATTTCGCGGTGAGCTCTTCGTCTTCAGCGGCGAACCAGATATGGGCGCGGGGATAAAGCCTTTTGACATAGTCCAGGCCATAAGAAGAGACAATCGCGGTTGCAATATGCAGTTGTGCGGGGTCGCCATTGGAGAGGATGGCTTCGAGCGACTTGCGCACTGAACTGCCGGTGGCAATCATTGGATCACATACGATGAGGACTTTGCCGTCAATTTCAGGGCAGGTGACATATTCGACAGCCACATCAAAGGAGCCGTCTTTGTGATGTATCCTGCGTGCTGCGACAAAACAGTTTTCTGCTTCGGTATAATAATTCAGAAATCCATGGTGCATTGGCAAACCGGCACGAATGATCGAGGCAATCACGATTTCGTCATCCAATACTCTGGATTGCGCCGTCCCCAGGGGCGTCTCTGTCTGCACGGTCTTATAATTGAGCAGCCGGGAAATCTCATAAGCGAAGATTTCTCCCAGGCGCTCCAGGTTTTCACGGAATACTGCTCGCTCGCTCTGGAAATTCACGTCGCGCAGCTGTGCCAGAAAAACCCCGGCGATTGAATTGTCTTTACAGATATGATGCAGCATAGTGTGTATTCAGGAAATAAACACTGCCAGGCTATGACCTCCGTCCGATTTGCAGTGTTGCGTACAGGTTCAGGAAAAACGGCTGATTGTTTTTGATGATCATGATGGGTACACGTTTGAAATACAGATCAAACATGGCCCCCACTTCGAGTGCACGGACATCTTTTTCGAATGCTCCCAGACTGAAATGCGCGCCGATCTTTCCATGAAATCCCGGCATGATCGAAATTTCGTCGATGCCTTTAAAAAACGATGCGGCCCCCTGAATGCGGCTCACATCGAGGAAGATGTCCGCATTGTCCTGAGAATATTTCTCCGTCGACGTATAGCTGCCGCCGGAAGCCTCCAGCCTGTTGAGGATCAGATAATAAGGCTTGAGAACCCCCAACGAAAGACCGCCTTCGTAGCTGACACCTACAGCGACACCCTTGCGTTTTGCTTTTTCCGAGAAATACCGCTTTTCTCCAATGCCCGCTCTCAGGACAATAAAGTTGTTTTGCTTGCCATAGGCAAAGGCAGAAGAAGATTTCAGCAGGATATTGCCATTGTGAAAATTGACGGACTGTCGGTACTCTCTGGGATTTTTGAGGATTCCAAGACCGAAGTATTTATAGCGCGTCAGGTAATATTTTCGGATATCGCCGACGGTATACGCCAGCGCGAGGCCGTTGGTATGCACCTGGAGGTCACCGGTGCGCTCGGTTTTGTACAATACCCCGAGCATGCTGTAGTCGATCTGCTTTGGCTGAATGGTGGTCTGGGCAATAAGAAATGCCGGCAGACACAACAGCGTTGCAATCCCCAATATGGCTTTATGACTTTTTCTACACCCTGACATACCCCTTTCGTTGGAAGTCCTTAAAGGTAAAACTAAGATTTAATACACGTTGATTTGATATCATCCAAAAAGCTGCCAAATCTCCTTCATCAATGCCCCCAGAACTCTCTTGTATCCAGTGCGTTACCTTTGCACCGTGTTTGAATTACCAATTGTATCAGCGGACTCATCTCCACGGCGCCGCAAGCCGGAATGGCTGCGGGTAAAGCTCCCTATCGGAGAAAACTACCGCCATGTCCGGCAATTGGTGGACACGTACCAATTGCATACGATCTGCCAGAGCGGTAATTGTCCGAATATGGGAGAATGCTGGGGTGCTGGTACTGCCACATTTATGATCCTCGGCAATGTCTGCACGCGGGCCTGCTCATTTTGTGCAGTACAAACCGGCAGGCCTCCTGAGTACGATGAAGACGAGCCACGCCGCGTCGCCGAAGCAATCCGGCTGATGCAGGTCAAACACGCCGTCATCACCTCCGTCAACCGCGATGAGCTCAAAGACCGTGGTGCCGAGATCTGGTACCAAACCGTACGCGCCGTCAAAGAACAATCCCCAGAGACGACAATAGAAACCCTGATCCCGGATGTCAAGGCCAACTGGGATGCCCTCATCCGGATGATCAGCGCAGGCCAGGAAGTGGTTTCACACAATATGGAGACCGTGGAACGCCTCTACCGCCGTGTGCGTCCCCAGGCGAAATACGAGCGCAGCCTCGAGCAAATCCGGCGCACAAAGGCGCATGGCAAACGGACCAAATCCGGTGTCATGGTAGGTCTCGGAGAAACGCGCGATGAGATGCTGAAGATCATGGATGACCTGCATGCACATGGGTGTGATGTGCTCACGATCGGTCAATACCTGCAACCCACCCCAATGCATCACCCTGTCATCGATTATGTTCATCCCGATGTCTTCGCAGAATACAAGGAAGAAGGACTTGCCCGTGGGTTTGCGTTCGTGGAAAGCGGGCCGCTGGTAAGGAGCTCTTATCATGCAGAGCGTCACCTGTAACAGAACAATTCTGATCAATAATAATCCGACTGCGTTGTTTTCAAGATCATGTATCGCCATCGCATGCATCGCCTTGACATCCTGCGTGACCTATCAGGCAAGGATCCATCACTCGGGTTTCGTTTCAGTGAATAACATCATCCCGGATGTCCGGTACGAGATCAGGTACGCCGGCAGTAACAATTTCATGGGCAGGCCGGTAAATGGTTACAAAGGGCCGGGAGCCTATCTGACAACACAGGCTGCATCTGCACTGAGCACAGTACAAGCTGAGCTTCACACCATGGGGTTGGGACTCAAGATCTTTGATGCATACCGGCCTCAGCGTGCTGTGGACAACTTCATGCAATGGGCACGCGACCTAGCCGACACTGCAAACAAGCGTGCATACTATCCGGACGTGCCGAAGACCGAATTATTCAACCTTGGTTACATCGCAGCACACTCAGGGCATACGCGCGGCAGCACCGTAGATCTCACCGTGATCGACCTGGCTTCGGGAAATGAACTTGATATGGGAGGCACGTATGATTTCTTCGGTAATATTTCCCACTACGATGCAACAGTCTCCGATGTGCAACGACAACACAGGGATTTACTACATGACGTCATGATCAAACACGGGTTTAATCCGTATCCCGAGGAGTGGTGGCATTTTACACTGAAAGACGAACCCTATCCGGACAGGTATTTCAATTTCCCGGTGAAGGCCGGATGATCCTGCTCAGTATTGGCTTGCTGCAACAGACTTATTCAACCAGCATCTTTTTAAATAAAATACCTCTATCGGTTTCGGCCTCGATAAAATATAATCCCGGCGTCAGGGAGGAAACATCGGCAGAAAATGTATCCCGTGGCCCGCGTAGTGTCATCACTATTCTCCCTTCCACATTTAAAACATAGACGTGTCTCATGGGCGTATTCCCGTCGTCAAGGGTGATGGTGACAGAGGAAGAAGACGGAACGGGGAATACGTTCAATTCTTTTTCAGCCCTTTCTACTGCATTTACCCCCGTGGTGCCACAGGCATTATCAAAAAATGCATAGTCGAAAACCACCGAGTCGCAGGTACATGGAAATATTTGAATGCCATTTTGAAATACAGAAACGCCGGTCATGCAGACGACTGTCGTCCCCGCCGAACCAGGAAGCAGGTTCACTGTGGAAGGAGCTCTCGCCACCACATTATTTGCGTTACTGCTAATATTGACCGTTCCATTTTGATCTACGAACACATCATTACCCCCATGGGGGCCATTGGGATTGTCCGTCAGGTTGAGCACGGAATTGGAGCAGACATAAAAGCAGGAATTACCGGCATCGGTATCCAACTGCGGCGAGACGAGACTGGCATTTGACGGGATGGTATCCATACAACTTATGGTCCCGAGATGATCTTCACACAGATAGGATGCAGGTGCATTGCCGGATATTACTTTTTGAATTCTCACCGGTATCGATACGATAGAATCTACGCGTACCCGAAGTGTATCGCTCTCCGGGGAGTCAAGTCTGATAAAAGCATTGCTTGTTTTGACCGCATTGCCCAAGGAGAAATCAAACAGCAGAGCGGGGTCGCGTGTCAGATTCCTGCGGATGCCGTCACTGTACATACCGTTCACAGTGAAGGGCAGGGAATCCTGCTGGTCCAGATACATCACGGGCGGATAAAAGAATAATTTGGTTAAGGTCGCGTCGGTGGTGATATTGAGATCGATGGAATCGGTGGCTCCTATTTTTTTATCAGATCCAAACCCAATAGCGATGAGCTGTTGATGACCTAACACGTTAGCGGGCACCACAAAACGCACATTTCCTGCAGAAGCTGAATTGGCGATCAAGGCTACTGAATCCGGATGAAAAGCCATTAGAATCACAACACTATCCAACATGGACGCTGAATAGGAGACGGTCAGCGTGTCGCCCCCTTTGACTGTTGTGCCTGAAGATGGACTGTCAATATGCAATGAAAATGAATCTGCTCCCCTGTCGTTTGTGATACCATGTCCATTCCATAGAGGGAGACAAGGGACATCGAGACTATAACTCAGGAACTGCGGGGTATAGGAAGAAGCAAATTTATCTGAATCGAACGGCGCATTCAGCAAAGCACGCACTTTTGCGATCACCATTCCGTTGGCTACGGATCCGATGTGGACCTGATCCTGGACCTGGGTCATCTGTCCGCCTCCCAAACTGCCCGCCTGGCTTTCAGCAGCGACAATCCCATCACTCTCGTCATGATCAAATACATCATCAATGAAGGAGCTGCCACATTGACCAACAACAAAATCCAGCAGCAGGCTTTGAACATGCATATGGATCATGGACGTGGTAAAATTGGCAAACAAGGTGGATGGCTCCGCAGTGGTAACGACAGAGTGATAGTGCAGGTCCGGGGGCTGCGTGCCAAGTTGAATGACATTGAGTTCAGGACTATTCACCCGCAAATTGTCCACGGCGCCTCCATAGCAGTCCATTCCCAGCTCGCCCAGCACAAAGCTGACCTCCGGGCCATATTGCGTTGTATCCAGCAGGAAATTCGCCATCTGCGATCCTTCGTGCGGGGTATTGCAAGTGATCAGCCGGTTGACATCATGACGGCTTGGATAATAAAGAGCTTCGAGGTACTGCCGGCTCAACAATCCGCCCATCGAATGCGCGACGATATTCACCTTGCCCACAGAAAGCCCATTATACAGACAATTGTCGATCACCTGGGTGACAGCATTCCGCACGACTAAATTGTTGGCGTCAAAAGACGCTGCATTGGAGGTGCTGTAATCTGCCTTGTAGAGTTGATAATTTTCGTAGTCTCCGGTATTTAATAACGCGTTATACATTTTATCAAAGGCGCTCTCATCGGACCACAACCCATGCACGAAGACCACGGGCGGCCTGAACACTTCAATCCAGAAGCCGCCGTAATTATCAGTGGGCTCATTCTGGTAAATGTGCACAAAAAACCTCCTCGTCATGCCCGGATCCGGCAATTGTTTCGGGTGTTGATACTTGAAGATGGATGTTTTGTCAGAGAACGACAGAAAGGTGAATCCGCCGTAATCATCGGGTTGACTATTGCCCACCGGATTACCATTTTCATCCTGTTGTTGTAATATGATGGGTGAACCCTCATCAAAAGTGCCGCAATTACATCGCAGGTTTTCAATTTTCAGCACTGTGGATTGTGTGCCATCCGCCACCACTTTCACGGTCGGAAAAAATTCCGGATTGGCACAGCCAGTATCCAGCGCCATTTCATGGCTGAACACCGGATGATCCTCGATCTGGTGGAACGTATATATGGTAAAATTTTCGCAGAACAAAGGTTGGCCACAACTACATCTCTGATGATCCTGGGAAAAGGAAAAATGGCTACAGCAAAAAATAGCGGCCGACAGGAGCAGTATCCTGAGATGGTGGCAGGGAAAAGAAATTGCCATGGTCATATTTTTGATAAAATACCTTAATGGAACGCACTGTAGTAAGACAACTTTCGCAAATGCTTTAAGCATCTCTGATCTGATCTTCACTTGTTTCAGAGGTTCAGGCCATTTCAACTGATATCCCAAGCCTTGCCGTACAACGAGAACCTCTAAATCTCATGAGCAATTCTGAATCAAACAACTTTTTCTCTTAGAGAGGCACCCATGTCACGGTGCACGAGGATGGCCACCTCTTCACTCCGGACCCCCATAGTCTGCACGATGGACCATTGCCAGGGCATCGCAACCACGCTGAGGAGCACCGCGCTTGTTTAACACTAGCAGCAATAGTATTGACTATCGGCGTTTTGATATTCACCCTTTTGGGCGTTTTTTGTGCTTCCCCTGGCTTACCTGGTATTATTTTTCGAGCATGACTTCCTCCAGCACATTCTCCCACCCTCTCCATTCCTGATCGAAAGATGAATTGTGCCAGAGCAGTACGAATTCGCCGTCGTATCTCCGGACAGTCTCCATCAGCGCTTTGCATTTATCGATTGCCTCTTTCGGGGTCAATTTTAAATATCGGTGAAAGGTGATATCCATTGCAATCAACGGATGTTCGCGGACATTGAGGATGCGTCTGTTCAAGACATCAAACAGCGGGAAGGGGTGACAAATGCCGCAACGAAACCCCGGCGCTTCCGGATACCCCATCGTAAAGTCCTCACGCACGCCACTTTGCTCCCATGCTTCCCACGTGTCCGGAACGGTGCAACGCAAAAAATGTTGGCGCCCCCAAAGCGGTTGTTCGGGTTCTTTGCTGCGGTACAATGCTGTCTCTTCTTCCATCATGTTGGCATCGTCTGCCGAGAGATAGCTGTAGTGGACGCCGGTGTGATGCCCTCTCATCACAATGTGAGCGAAGATGTTGAATACGTGTTTATCGCCGAGGACCTGTGTATTGTCATTCTGATGTTCGCCGGCGACAGGGAAGAAAAAACAGGCTTTCTGATGACACTGCTCAGCGAGATCCATGATATCGTCGTAGGTATTGTAGGAATCGGTACCTTTTCTCAGATATCGCACATAGCCGCCAAATTCCTGCAGGGCTTTTGCCAGCGATTTTTGTTTAAACAGTCGAAATCCAATTTTCCGGAAAATTGAAAACGGCGATGTCCAGTACTGTGCGGTATCTACATCGCTTTGGAGAGACAGCTTGTATTGATGTTTATGAAAAGCATCCCGGGGGACACCGCTTTGCAACAGCCATTGCTTCAGAAGCGCTGCATATTCGTCGACAACAGGACGGTCCAGAAATCCAGCTTTGAATGCCAGTGAGGCCTGCGCGGGAAATCTGCCGTGAGCGTCACGCACCGGGCTGACAGTTTCCTCCCATCGCGTCAGCATAAAAAAAGCGCCTGCAATGATATCAACACCGCAGTCTATCGTATCCTCCTTCGTGGCAAATGTGTCCTCCCCGAAGATGCACACAATGTCGTTGAGCTCAGGATGCCGGGCAACCATCGATGATGACGGAATTGATTCAGGCAACAGATATGTCTCCCGGTCTTTGAATTGAGAAAAAAAGGCGTCTCTGATACGAATCTCCCTCCCGTCAATATCAATATGATACGACTCAGTATGCTCCCGGATTTCTGTTCGATATTCCAGGCCCAACAGTTCATGCAGGAGTACGTGAAAGACATAGCTGCGTTCCTGTTGAAATCCTGCGGGCAGAGTGACGCTGATCAATTACGAAATGTTCAATTACGAATTACGAGTTGACTTTGCGGACGAGGTTTTGTTCCAACGTGTAATGTTCTCCGCTTTCCGGGCAAGTGGCTTGTCCGCTATTATCGAAGCGCAATCGACATCCGCGTTCACTCATCCAGCCTACGCGCCGTGCCGGATTGCCTACCCAAAGCTCATACGGCTGGATGTCTTTGATCACGACAGCGCCCGCGCCGACGAAGCAGTGATGCCCCAGTTCCAGGCCACAGAGGATCGTCGCATTGGCACCGATGGTAGCGCCATGTCGTACCAATGTTGGTTTGAATGCATCCTTGCGTTCGATGGCACTGCGCGGATTGACCACATTTGTAAAGACCATCGACGGTCCCAGGAAAACGTCATCTTCGATTTCCACGCCTTGATAGACAGAGACATTATTTTGGATCTTCACACCATTCCCAACATGTACGCCCGGTCCTACGAAGACATTCTGGCCCAGGACACACTGCGTACCGATGTGCGCTCCGGACATGATGTGGCAGAAGTGCCATATGCGTGTCCCGTTTGCAATGACTGCACCCGCATCGACGATCGCCGTAGGATGAATAAATGCGTCTTCCATTTATGCGGTAAAGAATTCTCTGATCTGCTCACAAATGTATTCGACCTGCTCCGGAGCCAGTTCACTGTGCATTGGCAACGACAACACGGTCTTGCACAACTCTTCAGTGACGGAAAGCGATACCGGAGTGCGCAACAATCCCGCGAAAGCTTTCTGATCCTGCAGCGGAACCGGATAGTAGATCATCGTCGGAATGCCTTGTGCTTTCAGATATTCCTGTAGCTTGTCTCTGGCATCACCGGGTACCCTGATGGTATACTGATGGAACACGTGTGTCGAGAAGGCAGAGCGCGCCGGCGTCGTGACCTGTGGAATCTCTTTCAGGAGCATATCATATTGATCCGCTGCAGCGACACGCGCTGTGTGATATTGTTCTACGCGTTTGAGTTTAATATTTAAGACTGCGGCCTGAAAGGCATCCAATCGTGAGTTGACGCCGACATGGTCGTGATAGTAACGCCGCGTCATCCCATGATTCGCGATGGATTTGATATATGCACCCAGTGCATCATCGTTGGTACAGAGGGCGCCGCCATCTCCGTAACAGCCTAGGTTTTTAGAGGGGTAAAATGATGTAGTGCCGATCGATCCAATCGTGCCTGCGGATGCTTGTGTACCGTCTGCAAACAAATAGTGCGCTCCGATCGATTGAGCGTTGTCCTCGACGACATGTAAATGGTGTTTCTGTGCCACCGGCATGATTGCTTCCATATTACTGCACTGCCCAAACAGATGCACCGGCAGGATGACCCGCGTATTGGGAGTGACCAGGGATTCGAGTTGGTCTACGTTCATATTGAACGTATCGGAATATACATCGCAAACCACCGGCGTGTATCCCATCAGGGCGATGACCTCCACAGAAGCAATAAATGTAAATGCCGGCACGATTACTTCATCACCTTTTTTCAGATCAAGCGCCATCAGCGCGATCTGGAGCGCATCTGTACCATTGGCACACGGAATGACATGGCGTACTCCGAGGTATGCCTCAAGTCCATGCTGAAAATTCTCTACTTCCGGGCCACCGATAAATGCGGCGGATTGAAGAATCCTGTCAAAGGAAGCCTGCACTTCGTCAGCGATCTCTTCGTATTGCCCTACGAGATCGACCATATGTATGGTCTTGTGTTTAAGGTCTGCCGATACTTTCATAATAAAATCCCTGCTCTTGCATTTCTTCGTGAGTATATACGTTGCGGCCATCGAAAATGGCATACTTGCGCATCAATTGTTTGACCTGTTCAAAATCGGGGCTGCGGAAAACATTCCATTCTGTGACGACGATAAGTGCCTCAGCATCTTTGAGCGCAGAGTACATATCGCCGGCATAGGTGACGCCATCTCCGAGGACTGTCCTGGCATTTTCTGTTGCTTCTGGATCAAACACTGTCACTATTGCACCTTCTTCCAGGAGATATTGCGCCGTCGCGATCGCCGGTGATTCCCTGATGTCGTCAGTATTAGGTTTGAATGAAAGGCCCCATTGTGCAATTTTTTTGCCCGTGAGGTTTCCGCCGAAATGTGCCTTGAGTTTGTGCACGAGGACTTTTTTCTGGCGATCGTTGACCTCCATGACCGCGTGCAGGATGCGGAAATCATACTTGTGCTGTGAGGCCATCTGCTCCAGTGCAGAAACGTCCTTCGGGAAGCAGCTCCCGCCATAGCCGATCCCCGGGAATAAAAACCGTTTGCCAATCCGGCTATCACTTCCGATGCCATGACGTACCGCGTCGACATTGGCTCCCAGCTGTTCACACAGGTTGGCGATTTCATTCATAAATGAAATCCGTGTGGCCAGATATGCATTGGCGGCATATTTTGTCATTTCAGCCGAGCGCGTATCCATAAAAAGGACCGGGTTGCCCTGCCTGACGAAAGGCTCATAGAGCTTGTGCATGATCTTCCGTGCCCGCTCCGAGCCGGTACCCACCACCACGCGGTCGGGTTTCATAAAATCCTCCACAGCGACACCTTCACGCAGGAATTCAGGGTTGGAAACAACGTCAAAGAGTTCTTCTGAAACATATCTGGCGAGGACTTCGTGGACTTTGTCGGATGTGCCCACGGGCACCGTGCTCTTGTCTACCACGACGACGTATTCATGAATCTGCCCGGCAAGAGTCTCCGCACCCTTGAGGACGTAACGCAAATCTGCGCTGCCGTCTTCACCGGGAGGTGTCGGCAAGGCCAGAAAGACCACCTGTGCTTCCTTCATTCCTTCAGCGATGTCCGTGGTAAACGACAGTCTGCCCTGCTCGATATTCCGCAGAAAAATGGGTTCTAATCCAGGCTCATAGATCGTCACCTGTTTGTTGCGCAACATCTGCACTTTGCGCTCGTCGATATCGACACAGACAACAGTATTGCCCGTTTCAGCCAAACAGGTGCCGGTAACGAGGCCGACATATCCCGTTCCAATAACAGTAATGTGCATACAACAGAACTCGTGAAATCAAATCAATTGGGTGCGCAAAGGTAGCCTTTTCGCATCGCTGAAGACTTTGTCCACGAGGACCACCCGGGAGGATTCCTGGGGGAAAATGTCAGGCTCAGGAGCTGCTCAGTTTACGGCAAACGGCATCACAGGCAGACACATGAAGACCTTCAGGGTTTTGATTTCAGAAGGTCCCGGATTTCCTTCAATAAATCTTCGGCAGAAGGTCCCGCAGGCGCGGGCGCCGGATCTTCTTGCTTTTTCTTCAGCCGGTTCATATTCCTGATAACGACCCATAAGGCCAGGGCCACCAGAATAAAAGCAATGACGGCATTGATAAAACTCCCATACGCAAATGCCACGCCGCCGGCAGCTCTGAAATCCGCAAGGTTCGTCGCCGCTGCTGCAGCCTCCGTTTCTTTGAGACGGACGAATAAATTGGAGAAATCCGGGGTTCCGAAAATCCCCGATACCACCGGCATTAAGAGGTCATCGACCAGAGACTTGACGACCGTACCAAACGCTGCGCCAATAATAATGCCCACTGCCATGTCCAGCATGTTTCCTTTCAGGGCAAACTCTTTAAATTCTTTCAGCATCACCTGTACGATTTAGTTGAACAATCGCTGCACTAAAAATACATTATTACGATTCATTCAGTCTAAATCATTGGGCAGCGAGTTCTTCCTTGATCTTGTTGAGTGCAGATCCTGCATGCACCCATGCGATCTGTGCCGGATTATATGTATGCTCCACAGCGAAGCGATGCTCCGTTCCATCGGCATGCTTCAGGATGACAGTGAGATTTTTGTCCGGAGCGAAGGTGTCGAATCCGGCGATCTCAACGATGTCATCCTGGCGTATGAGATCATAATCCGCCGGATTTACGAATGTACACGCAAGCATCCCCTGTTTTTTCAGATTGGTCAGGTGGATGCGCGCAAAAGACTTCACGATCACCGCCTTCACGCCAAGAAACCGCGGCTCCATGGCTGCATGTTCCCTCGACGAACCCTCTCCGTAGTTCTCCTCCCCAAAGACGATCATACCGATGCCATGGTCCCTGTAGGTACGGGCAGAATCCGGTACCGTCATATATGCGTTGGCCACATAGTTGATGACGTTGTTCGTTTCATCATTAAATGCATTGATTGCACCGATAAAACAGTTATTGGAAATATTCTCAAGGTGACCACGGTATTTCAGCCATGGCCCCGCCATCGAGATGTGATCCGTCGTACATTTTCCTTTTGCCTTGATCAATACGCGCATTCCCTGCAGTTGATCTGTGGTGATGGCCACGAATGGTTTGAGACGCTGTATCCTGTCTGAGTGCGGATCAATCCTGACCTCAATGTCCAGGCCGTTCGCTGCCGGGGGTTCAAACCCCGCGTCCTCAACGGCAAAGCCTGATACCGGCAGTTCTATCCCGGTAGGAGGGTCCAGCCGGACAGTTTCTCCAGCGTCATTCGTCAATGTATCGGTCAGAGGGTTGAATGTGAGGTCACCAGCAATCGCCAGTGCAGTGACAATCTCCGGAGAAGCGACAAACGCATGTGTCGAGGCATTGCCGTCATTGCGTTTTGAAAAATTCCTGTTGAAGGATGTAATGATCGAATTCTTCCTGTTCGGATCATCGATATGCCGTGCCCATTGTCCGATGCAGGGGCCGCAGGCATTTGCGAGGACCATCCCTCCGATTTCTTCGAAGACATCCAGAATGCCGTCGCGCGCCACCGTATAGCGGATCTGCTCTGACCCCGGTGTGACAGTAAACTCAGACTTTACTTTCAGGTGTTTGTCTTTTGCCTGCTGCGCCACCGCCGCCGCGCGTGTGAGATCTTCATATGATGAATTCGTACATGACCCGATCAGTCCGACTTCCAGTTTAGACGGATAGCCTTTTTCTTTCACTGCTTTAGCAAATTCAGAAATCGGCCACGCAAGATCGGGCGTATACGGCCCATTCACATGTGGCTCCAGGGCTGACAGATCGAGTTCTATCACCCTGTCGAAGTATTTCTCCGGGTGTGCATAGCACTCTGCGTCTCCGGTCAGTTCTGCTGCAATCGCATCGCAGAGCCCAGCAACATCCGCACGTTCTGTGGCTTTCAGATAGCGGGACATGGAGGCGTCATAGCCAAATGTAGAAGTCGTCGCGCCGATCTCTGCACCCATATTACAAATGGTGCCTTTCCCAGTACAGGACATAGATTCAGCGCCAGGTCCGAAGTATTCAACGATCGCGCCGGTGCCGCCTTTGACCGTGAGGATGCCCGCGACTTTGAGGATGACGTCCTTTGGAGAAGTCCATCCGGAGAGTTTGCCAGTGAGTTTGACACCAATCAGTTTCGGCATTTTCAATTCCCATGGCATCCCCGCCATGACATCCACAGCATCCGCACCGCCGACACCAATCGCCACCATCCCAAGACCGCCTGCATTTGGGGTATGAGAGTCGGTGCCGATCATCATTCCCCCGGGAAATGCATAGTTCTCAAGGACAATCTGATGGATGATCCCGGCACCTGGTTTCCAAAAGCCGATGCCATATTTATTAGATACCGTAGAAAGAAACGTATAGACTTCAGAATTGACATTCAGGGCGTTCTTCAGGTCAGCCGCTGCGCCTACTTCGGCCTGGATCAAGTGATCGCAATGCACGGTTGTAGGCACTGCGACCGTGTCTCTGCCGGCTGTCATAAATTGCAACAGTGCCATCTGGGCCGTAGCGTCCTGCATGGCGACGCGATCCGGAGCGAAAAAGACATAGTCCTTGCCCCGCTGATATTCCTGCAACGGCGAATCCGGATGCAAGTGGGTGTACAGAATTTTTTCAGACAATGTGAGGGGACGTCCCAATATCTTTCTCACTGCAGCAATTTTTTCAGGCAATGCCCGATAGACTGCCTTGATCATGTCAATATCAAATGCCATAGATCTGATGTTTATAATCTTAAATAGAATTCACCAGGGAAACAATGGAATCGCCCCAAAGTTAACCGAACGGAACAAAGAGAACATCCCTTCCCATGCAAGTCAAATTTTTCTGTCAGGAATGTCCGGAAAGGAGTTCTTTAAAGATCAATATTAGGAATGCAGAGAAACTCCTTTTCCAGTAAGTCAAATGCACAGAGATGTCCCATTCCGGGCCTCATATTATAGACACACCCGGCGTCGATATCGATCGCGCTATTCAGCTCCTGACTGAGTAGAGCCTCCTCGGGCATGGGGGTATGTCCATGCACAATGATGCGCTGGTCGAGCCATTTCCTGTCGACGACAAAGTCCCTGATCCAGAGCATGGCATGTTTGTCCTGAAGCGGATTTGCAATCTGAAAATTCAGGCCTGCATGGACGAGAATATATTGTTCCCATTCCCGGTAAAATTCCGTGGACTCCAGGAATGTCCTGTACTGCGGCGCAAGATCTTCCACAGTATCAATGCCAAGGCTGTCCAGCGTCTGTTGTCCACCGTTGAAGAACCAGTTTTGGAGGTCGTTGCGACTGTTGTTCGCGTCGAGCATCATTTGTTCATGGTTGCCCCGAAGAGTGATGATGTTGTATCCCGAATGGCGGAGCTCCAGGATGAAATCGATCACACCCTTGCTGTCCGGGCCACGGTCGACATAGTCTCCGATACAATAAATGTGATCTGTCTTGTGGATATTGATCTCTTCGGTGATAAGTTTCCTGAATGTCCGAGCGCATCCATGGACGTCACCGATCGCAAACACTTCTCATAGCAGCGAATAAAAGACTTTGTCCTCAAATTTTGGACGGCTCCCTGGGATCAATCTGTAAGCGTTGGAGCAATCTTCCTGTGATCCGAAGGAAATCCATTGCCGTAATGATCCCCACCAGTTCATCACCCTGAACCACTGGCAGACTTCCGATACGCCGCTCCCGCATGATATTGAGGGCTTCACTGATCGTCGTTTCAGGGGACACCGTGATTGGATCATGGATCATCACATCTTTCACCGTCATCGCCGCCTTTGGATCGTCGCGGTTTCGCACAAGATGGCTTAGCAGGCGACGGATCGTGACCAGCCCTACCAACCGCCCACGCCCGTCCTCCACAGGGATATAGCGGATCTTTCTCCAGTTCATAACTTCCTCTACAAGATTGATAATATCATCCTCCTGTACTGTGAACAAATCCGTCGTCATGAATTCCCCTACTCTGACGTTTACCGGCTTGTAGATCTTGAGGCTCGCCGGATCCGGCAGCTCCCACAAATGGACAGGCTTGTCCTGGTTTTCAATGATCGCGCTGGTCATTACAGTAAGGGCTTCATCTTCGGAGACTTCCCGTTTCAGCGCGGTATATGCCCGCAGTTGCCAACGTGCGCCGTTCATATGATTTTTCGCTCTTCCTTCGATGATATCCAGGTAGTAAGTGATATCCTCTTCGTCGACCTGCATAGACTGCAATCCTTCACGCGCCATGGGAAGCAGTCTGTTTCGGATCAATTCTACAGCCGTAATTTTTTCATCATTGAACCAGGTAAACTTTGAATCTATCCCGAACTGGGCGGCTTTGCCAAAATTATCGCGGGCATCGTCAAAGGATATGTACCGGGTAATGTCTGAATATTCCCTCCCAAAGGCCACCATACAGCCAAGCCAGAAGGCAGCATTGGCGATTTCATCCATCACGGTCGGTCCGGCGGGCAACACCCTGTTTTCAATCCGCAAGTGTGGCTTCCCTGTGACACTGATGCCATAACAGGGCCGGTTCCATCGGTAGACGGTAGAATTGTGGATCTGCAACGCCTTGAGTCTCGGCACCTGATCATTTCTCAGCATATCGAGTGCATCTTCGTCGACCTGGCCTCCTAACAATACCCTAAACCGCGCAATGTCTTCTTTATAAACCTCAAGGATCGATTCGCGCACCCATTGGTTTCCAAAATTCACCCGCGGACTGCGCTCCCGCATATGATTCTGTGACGTGCGCGTATCCAGGGACTGCTGAAACATCGCGATCCGTGACTCATGCCAGAGACGCCTGCCAAACACAATCGGAGAATTTGCCGCGACAGCCATCACCGGCGCAGTCAGTACCTGGGCGATATTATACATCTGGACAAAGTTGTCCGGTGTCACCTGCAGGTGTACCTGAAAACTCGTATTGACAGCTTCCAGCAACGGCGAGTCGTGTTTCAGTCGCAGCTCGTCGATACCGACCAGCCGGAGTTCGAAGTTTTTGTCTTCGAGTTGGCGATCGATCGCTTCCATCAATGCTCTATACCTGGGTTTTGGCGTGAGGTTTTGCATGACCATGTCGTGCTTACGTGCCGTAGGCAGGATGCCTGTGAGGACCACACGTGCGTTGAGCGGCACCAGTGCATCATTGATGATCTGCAGGTATTCCAGGTCTTCCGCCGCCATCTCCGAGAGACAGCGCCCTTTGAGTTCTCTGGGAGAAAGATTCGTTTCAAGATTGAACTGGGCGAGTTCTGTATCTATCCAGGGATACTGCTTGAGGGTCTCCATGGCCTGCATGTTGACAAACGCGGGTTTGAATGTCTCGCAGTCCACCAATGCCATTTCCTGCTCAGCCCCCATCCGCACGATGTCTGTCTCGAACCACCCTGCATAGAGCATATACTCCAATGCCTGGACGTCCTGCAGCAACTTGTGCATGAAAAGCTGCATTTGCGCCTTGTCCTCCATCAGTGTGACCTTGCTTTCGCCCATTTGCAGGAAATCTGCTTTAAAGATTAAAGATAGAAATAGGACTTTTGTCGTCTCCCGCGCTCACGGAGACTCCGCTCTGTCCTCTAAATCAATATTTTTGATCGCCTTCGCGTTTAGATTGCACCAATGGTGACACGCTGTTTAAAGATAGGGACATTATTTGCTGTGGTGTTGTTATTCTCATCCTGCAGGAACGACCGGCGCCACGAGCTCTTTGTCCTTCCGTATATGGTGGATTTCGAGCTTCAGGCGGGATTGAACACCTTTGAAACGCATTTTTTTCGCAAGTACCAGATCCTCAGTCAGTATCAGGTGCAACTGGATGCGAACGGGCGTCAGGATTCCGACGTGATCAGCATTACCCCGAAATACGCTGCTCTTTCCACTGTCTTTGAAGATGACAACCTGGATTTTATCCGCCAGGTCTTTGTGCGAGTCTTTGATCCTGCGGACCCGGATAACGTCAATTCGGAAGTGTTTTATCTGGATCCTGTGCCTTCCAATACGCGCAAAGTCATTCATCCCTTTCCCGGTCTTGCCGATGTAAAGCGAATTACATCTCTGCCTGTTTTCGGTGTGGAAGTCGGCATCTCCCTGTGGAAGATCACCCCAAAGTCTTACGATATGCGCCTGGAATTTGACCTCAGCGCCAACTCTGACTGAGAAGACGACCTCAACAGGTCACTTATTTTTGGAAGCATGGACGCAACACACCGGGCCGCGTGGATCAAGGATGCTGCCAGACAACACGGGTTTGATTTCGTTGGCATCGCCCGGGCAGAACCATTGGATCCTGAGCGACAACATCTTGAAGAATGGCTGTCAAAAGGATATCACGGCGAAATGTCTTATATGGAAAGACACTTCGACCTGAGGACAGATCCGACCAGGCTGGTACCCGGTGCAAAGTCAGTGGTTTCCCTGCTGTACAACTATTACAACCCTCAGGAACAAACAGACCCCGGTGCACCCAGAATCTCGATGTATGCCTATGGAGAAGACTACCACCGGGTTTTGCGCCATATGCTGAAAAAATTGTTACGTGCAATCCGCGAGGAATTTGGCAGGATCTCAGGCCGTTGTTTTGTGGATTCCGGACCCGTCATGGAGCGCGACTGGGCGCGCCGTGCTGGTGTCGGCTGGATCGGGAAGAACACCCTATTGATCAATCCCCGTGCCGGGTCGTATTTCTTCCTGGCAGAACTTATCCTTGACCTGGAACTGGCCCCCGATGCCCCCATGCAGGATTTTTGCGGCACGTGCACCCGCTGTATCGATGCATGCCCGACGGAAGCTATTCAACCCGGCGGATATCAGGTAGATGGCAGTAAATGCATCTCTTATCTTACGATTGAGTTGCGCGCCGCCATGATTCCCGAAGCATTCAAAGGAAAGATGGAGAACAATGCTTTCGGCTGCGATATCTGCCAGGAAGTTTGTCCATGGAACCGCTTTTCAACACCACATCATGAACCTGCGTTTGAGCCTTCCGAAAAGATGATGACAATGCCCGCAGACGCCTGGCATGGCATGACCGAAGAAACCTTCTCTGAGCTCTTTCGCAGATCTGCCGTCAAGCGCACTGGTTTCAAAGGGCTGAAGCGCAATCTGGCCTTTCTCCGAAGCTCCCGGTCCTGAGATCTGATGAATGAGGATCATCCCCGGGGATGATTCCGGCATCGCCCTAATGTAAAATCAGTGTAAACTTTACATTAATGGAACATAAATTGCCCTATATTCGTATACGGATACTGGGGGGATTTAGCGGTGATGTCAAGAAAGATACAGGATAAGGTTAATTCAATGTAAATGCGTCAGGTCCTTTTCATATGTCTCTTTGGTCTGCTGCTGAGTCCAGCGGGATCAGTGGCGGCGACGCATGCATCCCCGATTGATATCAGGGGAGGGTTCATTGTATTGATGGCAAAAGTGAATGGTGTTGAAGGCACATATATCCTTGATACCGGCGCACCAGGACTGGTTTTAAATTCGAAGTATCGCCAGGGAAGCAAGGCCCTCGCCTCCGGACTTCAGGGTCTCAACGGCGATGTGCACACCACTATCCTGCCGGGATGGACATTTGAGTGGAACAGCTATAAGACCAGTGGTTCAGATGGCTATGCCATTGACCTCACCTACCTGGAAAATGCGGCTGACAGCAGAATCGACGGTCTGGTCGGCCTCGATGTTTTTGACGGGTATTATGTCTTGCTCGATTACGGGCAAAGAACAATGGAGCTTTCTACCACTATTCCGGAAATGATGGCCAGACAGCCTTCCGTGACCCTGCCACTCGAATTTCAGGACCACGTGCCTATCGTCCTCCTACAACATGGTCAAAGATCATACAGGTTTGTTCTTGACAGTGGGTCCGGATCCCATTTGATTGATCATGCTGTGCTGACCGATTGGAATACAGACGTCGAGGTTCTTGATCCTATCGAACTTGTGGCGGCAGATCAAAAGATCGTCCGTACGATGAATATTGAAGCCTCGGGGTTGAAAGCTTCTGGTATTGCACTTCCCCCGACACAATTTGTTGTCACTGACCTGAACGCAATCAGGGAAGCTTCAGGATCACAGATTGACGGGATTCTCGGATTACCTTCTCATGGAGAACAGGACCGTATGCATCGACAAGAACCGTAAGTACATTCGTCTTTCACCAAGAATCTCGCAGAGTTTTCCCCAGGATCGCTCTCT
Organism: uncultured Bacteroidota bacterium; assembly: GCA_963746925.1. Classification (GTDB taxonomy): domain Bacteria; phylum Bacteroidota; class Bacteroidia; order Chitinophagales; family Saprospiraceae; genus DATDQA01. The sequence goes on along the minus strand of CAVVDK010000012.1, from coordinate 297,037 downwards.
TTTAACGGCGTCCCTGTGATTTAGCGGAACTCAGAGTTCGCGAATCTTAATATTGCGGAACCATACTTTGTCGCCATGATCCTGAAGCACGATCTTTCCTTTGCGTGCCATGCCGAATCCCTTCATGTCTTTAAATTTCGAATTGGCGATCATCTCTTTCCATCGATCGTTGTACATCTCGAAGTCCACTACTTTGACACCGTTTAGCCAGTGCTCCACATGACCGTTATTCTTGATAACCCGCACTTTGTTCCATTCTCCTGCGGGCTTCACGGTGACATAGCTGCATGAGATCATGTCATAGAGATCACCGGCCTGGTGTGTCCTGATACGCCCGTCCGGATGGCAACTGTTGTCGAGGATCTGCATCTCCGGCCCGGAGTTCCAGGCGTATTGATTGTCCGGTGATTCGACGACATCGTACATGATCCCGCTGTTGCCGCAGTTTGAAATTTTCCAGTCGATGTCAAACTCAAAGTTTTCATACTCTCCATCTGTCAGAATATCCCCGCCATCGGCGACCTGCCATTCTCCATTGGCCTTCTTTGTTGCATCAAGAGTGATTGTGCCATTGTCTACGATCCAGCTTTTTCCCAAAGTTGCTTTGCCATAATTCCGCCATCCATCAAGTGTTTTTCCATCGAACAAGAGTTTCCATCCTTCGGCTTCTTCTTCGGGGGTGAGCGTATTGTTGGCATAGGGTGACTCCTGTTTCCAGCGATCACCCGGAGTATTTTGAGGGATTTGATTCATCGTATACCAGGCTTCTGTGCTCCAGAGTCCATCCCCCGGTGCACTCACGTATTTATTGCGCAGATGGATGTAGATGACCTCTCCCGCTTTCATTCCACCCAATGCGAGAAAGACGCGTTTGTGATCGGGAGAGACATGTGCTGACGATACGCTGAGGGCGGTCTCATCTACTTTCGGGCCACCGTAGTCCTTTGTCGGCACATAGCGCCATTGGCGCACTTCATAATCAGCGGCGTCCCAACCATCCCCTTCGCGCAATGGTTCTGTAAATTCAATTTCGACGCCGTCAGACTTCGCCCGTACAGCCAGCATTTCAAAGGTGGGTTTCCCATTGTATTTCAATCGCTGGAGTCCATACCAGAGCTTACCTGTCTGACCCCAGTTACCAGGATTGCCGATGCCGCCGACAAATATCGAGCTGTCCGGACCGTATACCAATCTATTGACCCCGGCTTCGAGGCCCTGGATGAACCGGAACACCGCACCCTGGTATTCATCGTTGACTTTCTCCACGAAAACGCGTTTGATGCCGCCATGGGTCACATCTCCATGCATCATCTGTCCTGCATACGGGCCGTCCCTGAGCATTACCGGCGTACTTGGTGAATTACCGATCTCATCCTGAGGAAGCCACACCACGGGTGGTTTCTCTTTCAAATTTGCCGTTCCTTCAAAATCCACGGCACGTGATCCAAACCACGCCCCCGGGGTCACATGCAAGAGCTTGCTGGATGGAAGCCAGTCTCCCTGATTGTCCGTGACGAACAGCTCATCATCGACACCCCAGCCGATGCCGTTCGGGGTACGCAAGCCGGTTGCAATAAATTCTACCGAGCCATTGCTCTTTGAGATTTTCATCACTTTCCCGCGGTCAGGCACTTGGGGTTGTGCACTGGCTCCTCCGGGGATCAGATCTATTGACAGGGTGGCATAGAAATATCCCTCGCGGTATGCCAGGCCGAATGCAAACTCATGAAAGTTGTCTGATACCTTCCATTGATTCGATACGGTCCTGTACTCGTCGATGATTTCATCGCCATCGGTGTCTACAAGCTTCGTCAACTCCTGTTTCTGCAGGACATAGATGGTATCGTCCACCACTTTCAGTCCAAGCGGTTCAGCAAGACCTGTTGCAATCTGTTTGACGGTGATTTCATTCGGGTCTTTTGCATTGACATTTCTGATGAGGTAAACGGCACCTGTTGGGTCCCATGTACAGATCACCAATGTGCCATCTGACATGAAGTCCATGCCCCCGACCTTGGGCAGAAAATTGTATGGCCTGGCCTGGAATAAATCATAGCTCGGATGCACTGCCTCCAGCGGAATGCGATCGCCTGGGACTACCGTCAAAGTGGACATCGGCAGCGTCATTCCGGAAGTGACAGATTGCTGTTTGGCAGTGTGATAATATACCGATGCAGGTATGACTTCAAATGTCGTTGCTCCCGGCCGTTTCCAATCCATGGAGAGAAAGCGGTCGCCGGCACCCTGGAAAAATTTGAGATCATATGGATAATAGCCGGCATCAAGTGCAATCGTTTGCTCTACAGCGGCCGTACCATGAGGGCCGTCATTATCGATCAATAAGGTGTTGTTCAGGCTGAACGTAGAACCGTCATCACTCCAAAGCTGGAATGTGTATGCGCCTTTCTCCGGAATATGCAGATAGCCCTGGGCATGGAGCGCAAAATTCTCGGAAAGCCCGATGAACCTGCTTCCGCTGATATTGTCAAAGTCCGGCATGACACCTGCCATTTGTGGCTTACCTGAAAATGCCGGCATTTTGTCCAATGCGTGTTTGTATGTATATACCTCCGTAATTGCTCCCGGATAGAGTTCATCGGGATTGACCTGCACGGCAGGAGATGTGACAACCTCTGCGGCCGCAGTTGTTCCCTGTTCCGACGTTTCGGTGCTATCCAGGCTGAGGATATACCGAATGATCGTCGCGGCATCAGTTTTTGACAAATTCGGATGAGGACTCATTACCTGTACGCCCCAGATCCCTGTCCCGCCGGTGATGACTTTGTTGACGAGGCGTGTCACCGTTTCATCATTTGTTGGATACCGTTTGGCGACTTCCATGAACGCCGGGCCGATGATGCGCAATTTCACATTGTGACAAGTCTTGCAGTCATTGCGTGCGATCAACCGCTCACCCAAAGGCTGGGATTCCTCCTCTGCGCTTACCTCACTATTGTTTCCCTTGATCGTAGGATTGCTGACGAACCAGGTCACAAAACGCGTTTTCCCCTCTGGTCTCAGGGTAAGATCTCCTTCAAGATCCTGGACCTGTAAGGTGCCAAAGCGACGGGTGGAAGTATGTGTGACAGAGAAAGTGCCATTAGTTTCAATATTCCTTGACGACGCAATAGAACTGAGATCTGTCTTCAGCTTCACCAGAAGGCCTTTGGGCAGATGCTCGACTGTATAGGTACGCTCAAGACCCGTCTGATCTTTGTCTCCCCGGGCATATTCCACTTGTTCGTACACCGTGACAGGATCAATCCCTCCGACCCGGAGTGTGTACATGAGCTCTGCATGCCCGTGATGAATTCTATGACCTGCATAGGATGCCGTTGTGGGAAGTCCGGAGTCACCCTGATAAATCTGCCATGGCTTTGATATCGTATCCATAAACCATGCATCGCCGACGCTTTCCGGTTGCGGTCCGTGGACGGTAGTGTATACCGGGCCATCGAATTTCACATAGCCCTTCCAGGCCTTACTTATGGAACAGTGTTCTGTATTATAAGACACCCATAGATCCTCGTGTAGCGCCAGGGTGAGCATCCGCGGCACTCCATCAAGTACCGAGCGTACAATCCAAGGCTGATAGGGACGCTTGACGTCAACATGTGTTTCTTTGTCAGAAGTACAGGCGACCAGCAATACAAGGGAGAGCAGAGAGAGCAGAAAAATTGATCGCATTCAATAAAATTTTCCGATATTGAATGCCAATTTAGAAATTGTCTGTCTTGTTCATATTTTCGCAGATCACATTGAACCCGGTGAATGTGTCGTGACATCCAAAGCATGTGTGAAATCTCAGGTGCAGTGAGCGCGATCGGATGGGTGGTGTTAATTCCTTGACTATGAAGATCTTAAAAACCATCCTGTATATCCTCCTGGCGGTTGTCCTGGTCCTGATCTTATTGGGACTCGCCGGCAAAAAAAATTACGACGTCAGTCGGACAGTAGCCATCGATGCCCCTGCAGTTGTGGTCTTTCCCTATCTGAAATCCGTAAAAAAACAGAACGCATGGGGGCCCTGGAAAAGACAGGACCCGGAAATGAAGGTCTCGTATGAGGGAGAGGATGGCACTGTCGGTTTCGTTTCCAGCTGGGAAGGACCAAAAGTTGGTAAAGGAAAGCAGGAGATCAAATCGGTTGGCGATGATAGCGTGGAGACAGAGTTGACGTTTTATGCACCATGGGGAGAAGAAACATCCACAGGCTATGCATATGTAGCCAATACAGGCAAAGGCTCTGAAGTCACCTGGGGTATCCGCGGTGACAATAACTTTATCGGTCGGATCTTCTCGGTGTTTATGAACATGGATAAAGGTATCGGGCCGATGTTTGAGGAAGGGCTGGACTCACTCAGGGCGATGGTACAAAGTGATATCTCCAAAGCGTATGATGGCTATACCATTCAGATTGCAGACCATCCTGCGACGCAGTACCTGGTATCGCACGATACGCTGAAGATGAGTCAGATTGCGGCTTATTTCACCCAACATCTAGGCGCCATTGCTGCGGCCTTGTCAAAGGCAGGCGGGCAGCCGGCAGGAGCAGCCTGTGGGTTGTATTACACCTGGAATGTCCAGGACAGCACATCTGATATGGCTGTTGGCTTTCCCGTGGCATCGCCTGTCTCTGTTCCGGGCACTGAACTGATCTCACTGAAGGCATCAAAATCACTTTTCATTGATTACTACGGACCTTATGATCAGATGGGAAATGCCCATCATGCGATGGAGGATTACATCAAGGCTACCGGGGTCACTGTGAAGGAGCCCGTGATTGAAGAATATGTCACTGATCCACAAAAGGAAACAGACTCTTCGAAGTGGCTCACGAAAATCTATTATTTACTCGACCAGTAGGTGAGAAGGGATCATCACTGAAGAGTGAAGGCAGCTGTCATAGCTGCCTTTTTTTATTTTTAGACACCAGGATCCCTGGGTTTAAAATCACTAAAGGATGCTTTCACGCCGGATACTGACACTGAGTTTGCTACTGACAGCGGTCTCTGCTTACCTGTATCTCTTTCAACACATCCCCGGTTTTGTGTGGGGGCTGGCGACGGGTGTTTTCCTTGTGACGTGTTCATACATTTTCCAGTACCAGATCAATTGGTGGTGGTACCGCAGATACCCGCCAAAATTTCCTGCCGAGATGGAAGCCATGTACGTGGATGCAGGCAAGTATTATGCTGGCCTGAATACCACACAACAAGCAGAATTCAGGATGCGCGCAAGTCTTTTTATAGAAGCCAAGGAATTTATTGCTCAGGGCCTTAAGGAAATGCCCGAAGACATCAAATATCTGATTGCCTATTACGCAGTCATGGTGAGTTTTGAAAAAGCTGATTTTATGTACACCCATTATGGGCGCATCGTCCTTTACCTCCATCCTTTTCTCTCTCCGCAGATCCCTGATCAGATCCATGCTTATGAAACAGAACATGAAGACGGGACAGTCATTTTCTCCCTTGAACAATTGAATGCAGGTTTCCTGCGCCCTGACCGCTATTACCAGATAGGATTGCATGCATTTGCCGAATTATTGATCAGGGCGGAGGGCAGCCTTCCATCGATCAGTGATATCCCCGCAACGTGGAAAAGCCTTGAGGAAATCAGCGGTTGGACGCAAGAGTCTATCAGTAATTTTACAGGCATCCCGCAAACAGATCCGCTCCCTGTGATGATCCATCACTGGTTTACCTTTCATGACAAGATGGTGCAGATGGCGCCGGGCATTTCCCGCATTGTTCAGGAGCTTGTCGGCAAATCGTCACAAGGGGATGGCCAACAGGACAAATCGACCGGAAAATATTAAATTGCACAACATCTTTTCTGCCAGCAAGAGATTAGGGGCCGAGTGTTTAAATTCCTAATCCAAAACCACCGCTTTATATGAGGACGTTTTTGTACACCTTGACACTGTCACTCCTTCTCCCGGAGACCCTGCCGGGTCAGATCGTGATCAATGAGATCATCCCTCCGCATACTGTAGAATTGCGCAACCTGGGAGGCAGTACCGTTGATATTTCCGGTTATGCTCTGTGCCAGTTTCCGACCTATGACCAGCTCTCGAATATCCCGCTCCTCTGTGGCGGCGACCTGATGATTGAAGGTGGATCGCTGGTGGCTGTCACTGTAGATATTACCCTTAATGCTGCCGACGGTGAATTGGGGTTGTACTTTACCTACGGCAATTTTGGTAGCCCGGGAAACATTACCGACTACGTGGAATGGGGCTCCACCGGGCACGTGCGCTCTTCTGTTGCACAAGCAGCAGGGATCTGGACGGCGGGAGATTTTGTCCCGGACTGGTCTGCATGCGCTTCATTGGAATATGACGGCAGCGGCGATGCCTCCACGGACTGGGTTAGCCAGGATATGCCGACGTCCCCCTGTATGCCAAACTCGTTGGATGGATGTGGCGGAGTCGCCTGTTCTATCTCCGATGCCGGGCTGGCGGACGTCAGTTGTGTTGACAATGATAGTCCTTCTGATCCCAGTGATGACTATATTTCTTTTAGTCTCAATCCTACCGGCATTAGCCTTGGGGCAACCTATTCCGTTATGGTGGATATCGGTACTATCATGCCGACAAGTGCCTCCTATGGCAGCCCGACGAACTTTCAACTGCAAGCGGGTTCTGCCGGAGGTGGAGACGTCACCGTGACCATAACTGACAGTGATGACGGCCCCTGTACGCTGGATGTGGATATTACAGACCCCGGTAGTTGCTCCGATCTTTGTGCAATTTCGACAGCAGGGTTGAGCGGTATTTTTTGTAATAATTCAGGCACGCCTTCAGATCCTTCAGACGACAATATTATGTTTAATCTCGATCCCGAAGGATTAAATCTCGCTGCTACTTACCTGGTGACTGTGAGCAACGGATCTGTTTCACCATCGAGTGCGCCCTACGGGATGCTGACCGTCTTTCATCTGAACAATGGTAGCGCGGGCAATGGCAATGTGACCGTGACGGTCACCGACAGCAATGATGGCGGCTGCACAGCCGAAGTGGTTGTGACAGATCCCGGCACCTGCTCCGACGTGTGTGAACTGCTCGATGGCGGTGTTGATAATATCGCTTGCAACGACAATGGCACAATGACAGACAGTGACGACTATATCACGTTTACACTCAACCCAAACGGAAATAATCTGGGTACGACATACAGCGTCACAGTAAACACCGGCACCATTGATCCAACAACCGGAACTTATGGAAGCCCCGTCCCTTTTACGCTCAACAATGGCAGCGCAGGCGGTGGCAACGTCCCGGTGACGATCCTCGATGACGATGATTCCGGATGCAGCATTACGGAAGTCATAACCGACCCGGGGGCGTGCTCGCAATCCTGTAATCTCAGTAATGCCGGACTCGCCGATATCATGTGCAATGACAATGACAGTCCCAGCGACCCCGGCGACGACTACATCTCCTTTACACTCAATCCGGTGGGCGTCAATCTCGGGACCACATACTCTGTAACAGTCAGTGCGGGAGCCATTACCCCCACGACCGGAACATATGGCACACCGATGACTTTCCTTCTCAACAACGGCAGCGCAGGAGGCGGCAACGTCATGATCACCATCACTGACGGCAGTAATCTGATGTGCATGGTATCTGCAACAGTGACCGATCCCGGAAGCTGCTCTCCATCCTGTGGCATTGCAAATGGAGGGTTGAGCATGATCACCTGTCACGACGCGGGCACACCGGCTGATCCCTCGGATGATTTTATTGGATTTAGTCTGAATCCGACGGGAGGGAATCTCAGCGCAATGTATACGGTAGCTGTCAGCACCGGGGCCATCGCACCTGATACGGGTGCCTATGGAATGGCCACGGCATTTGTTTTGAATAATGGCAGCGCCGGCAATGGAAATGTCACTGTCACCCTCACAGACCTGAGTGATACGTCGTGCACTTTGGATGTGACCATTGCCGATCCCGGATCATGTTCCGGAGCCTGTAATCTAGTCAACGTCGGACTCTCCATGGTCTCATGTGATCCGAACGGAACTACGGACATGGGCGATGATATCATCACGTTTGCACTGAATCCATCAGGGACAGGACTCGCAGCCAGTTACACTGTTGCCGTCAGCAGTGGCATTGTGATGCCGGACAGTGCAGACTATGGCAGCACGATTACATTCACAATGAATCCCGGAAGTGCAGGAGGCGGAGATGTCACAGTCACTGTCACAGATGTGGGCGATCCGGCTTGCACTGTCAGTGCAGTGATCTCAGATCCCGGTGTCTGTTCCCAGAGTTGTATGCTGACAGGAACAGGGCTGGCGGATGTCGCATGCAACAACAACAGCACTCTGGACGGATCCGATGATTTCATTACATTTTCAATGAATCCAACCGGAGCATCGCTTGCTACAACGTATGCCGTTGCAGTGAGTAACGGTACAGTCATGCCGACTGTTGGTTCATACGGAAGTACGACCACTTTCACTCTGAACCCGGGCAGCGCCGGAGGCAGCAATATCACTGTCACCATAATAGACAACGGAGACCCGGGCTGCAGTATCGAAGCGACAGTATCTGATCCGGGGAGTTGTTCATGTGATGTGGCGGCATGTGATATCTCCACAGAGAGTGAGACGACGATATGCGTCGATGACGGCACCGTAGATTCCATCAACGTGATCTGTCATCCGGGGACGGTGGGTATGAATGTCTCCTGGATCGTCACAGATACGAACGGCATCATCTTATCATTGCCTGCCCTGGGAGATACCGCGTTCTTTACGTTCGAAGGACAGGCTTCCGGCGTCTGCCTGATCTGGCGCGTTGCATGGGATGGCACGGTCGGGGGTCTTGCCGTGGGAGCTGATGTCGATACGCTTTCCGGTTGTTTTGATTTGTCGAACTCCATTGCGGTGACAAAACTGACCGGAGGAGATTGCGGCACGTATACCTTCAATCCTGCACTGGATCGGCTGATCAGGCTTTACCCTGTTCCCGTCTCAGAGATATTGCGGATTGAGACTCATGATAATGTTGTGATCCACAGGGTGCGTGTCTTTGATGTCATCGGAAGGACAGTCCTTCACATGGAAGAATTGAATCCTTCGACCATCAATCTGGGCAGCCTTGAGACAGGCATGTATTATGTGATGCTCGAGACGAACTTCGGATGGAATCTTCAGAGGATTGCTGTCAGCAGGTAAAATTTCAAAGAGACCGAATGATAGTTTGTAACGGTGGACCGAAGTGTCCGCCGTTTATTCATGCACCCTGCAAATCTGTGTCAGGCGCAGGAGAGAAAGGGTGCCGAAAGGTGATCACATTTTATCATTTCTGCCACCTGTATGCAAGGGTGAGAAAGATCCGGTTATTCGAGATATTCTTGACGACGAAGGGCTGTGTAGCCATGTCAACGACATATGGCAGGTAGCCTTGATCCAATGTAAAATGTTGGTATGTAAGGTCAATAAAGAACGCATCCCCACGGTATCCGATGCCTGCATTGTATGTGGGATCGAAGGAATTGTCGTTGACGAATGGTGACTGGTCCAACTCGACACCTGCGCGCACTCTGAATCGCTGCATGACTACCTCGCCGCCCGTGCGGATTGTGAGCGCATTGGAGAGCTGTCCGGTGATAGATTGATTGACCATGTGTTCTTCTTCCGCATATGCATTTCCGTTTCCACGACCGGAATACACGTAGTGTGCATTTCCGAAATCCTCATACTGCGCATCCACCGCAATGAATCCTGATTTTGCGATCACAAAACCCAACCCCCCGGAAAGGGTACTTGGCGTGCGCAGGTTATATCTGAAGGTTCCATCCGGTGAATCACTCTCGATAGGACCATTGTTGTCCTGATCCGTATAGTCATACGTCAGAATTGATGAAAAGTTATCTGACAGTGCGTAGCGCGTCCGTGAATGATATGCGAGTCCAATGTTGACCCATTTCGCCGGCTTGAATATAACGCCGGCCTTAAAATTAAATCCACTGCCGCTCGTGGAGAGAAACTCTTCAGATTTCAGTGCATTGAAATATGGAACAGTGCCATTTTCATCAGTCTCGCGGTAGACCTTGTGTTCATCATAAGAAAGGATTGGCACGCCGATCCCTACACCGAACAGGATCTGTTCCTTGTAATTGGCACCATAGGCAAACATCAATTCCGTATTGTATCCGCTGGACTCGACTGACTGCTGTTTCAGCACCGGAACACCGTCTGTTTGACCATAGTCTGTCTCATATGTCAGGTCCCCGTTGAAATCATAGATGGCGCCGGTATTATATGCCAACGCCGCTTCTCCTGTGAGCTCGTCCGTCGTTTTCCCCAGAGCCAATTCCCGGTAATGGTCCGTGATCGAACCGGGCGTACTTCCCCTGAACCCAAACTGTTCGTGATAGTCTGCGACTTTTGTAATGCCTATAGCAAAATTTGATGTCTTCCAGTTCGCGTCCCGGGGCTGAGTGGCAATGACAAAACCAAGGTTGGCGAGCAGTACCTGGCTGGTGGTATTGGAGAGTGGAAACCCTGTCGATTCCTTCAATGAGGCGTCGGTATTATTATTGAAATATGCCGGGGTAATGCTAAACTCAGAGCCACGATATACAGCTATCCCGGCGGGGTTGAGGTTGAGAACAGAGAAGTCACCGCCCAACGCACTCATGGAGCCGGCAGTCCCAACGCTACGCGCAGTACCGAGGACATCGAATGTCGAATAACGCAGCGCTTCGGATGCCGTTTGCGCTCCTGCCAGTGCACTTATCACCGACATCGCTATCAGCGTAAGGGAGAACTTTTTCATTTGTACGGTTTTCGTTTAGAGACTAAAAAGGCGGGGACGCATTCCCCGCCCTTATAAAAGTTTCATATCTGATTGAAATCTGCCTTCTGAGCGTCCTTAATTGCCTCTCCTTCCACCACCACCAGATGAAGAGCCGCCACCGCTTCTTGAGGGTGCTGAACTCCCGCGCGAAGGAGAACTCATCCCTCCACGACTCGGTGGGGGACTGCTGCTCCGGCCCGTTGATCCTGAAGAACTGGGAGGACTATAACTCCGTGACGGGGGGCTATAACTCGGTGCAGGTGATGAAGGTCTCTCATAGCCTCCGCGCTGGGAACCCTGATCTCCTGAAGATCCTGAATCATAGCCACGTTGTGAGGACGGCGAGTATGACCTGTCACCACCACTACTGCTCCCGCCCTGACGCGATGGCTTGTCGTAACTCGGCACATAGGAGGGACGCGTATTCCTTCCGGAAGGCTTGTCTCCCTCGGGCTGATATGACGGCTGCTCAGTGCGCGGAGTATAGGCAGGGTTGTTGGTTTTCGGTACTCCGTCCGCAGGGACCCTTTCCTGAGTTACAGGCGACTGCGGTTCTGAAACAGTTGGTCTTTTGGGAAGCGGAGTGCCTGCATTATCAATTCCCGGCTCAGTAGAGGGATTACTTTGCGCCGTGACATGTGCATCACGGGCTGCAGTCAGATTTGTCTTCACAGGGCCTCGCGGTGAACTCGTGACAGTGCCAGTCTCGCGCGGGCCGTAATACCTTCCGTTGGCGTTACCCCCTCCATTTGAACTGCTACCACCGTTGTAGTAACCGCCTCCGAGATAGTATCCTCCAAGCGGATACGGACAATAGGAGTTGTAGTAGTTGTTGTAGTAAGAACCATACCCCCCGTAAAAATTGTCGTAATACCCACCATAATTGTAGTAGTTGTTGAAATAGTTGTTGCCACACCAACCGTTCCAGTAATTCATGGTCCAGCTCGGCCCATACCAGTAATTATAGCTGTAGTATCTCGAGATAGGATTCCAGTTGTAAAAGCTGTTCCACCGTCTCCAGCGGTTCCAGTTTCTCCAGTCCCAGTAATCCCTGTATCCCCCGAAACTCAGGTAGATCGACGTTCCAGGCGAAGTGTAGAATGGGCTGTAATAGAACATATCGACGAACACCGGGTCGTAGAATCCCAGTCCGACGTATGGTTGGTGAAACCTTTTTATCCGTGAGGAATAGTAGTAGTCATATGTGTCGTCATCGTATGCCTGGTCATCATAGCCATTGTTGGAATAGTTGTCCTCCGACTGATAGCTACCTGAGTTGTTCGCAAAGGAATTGTCAGAGCTTGCGTCCGGATCATAGTAGATATCATCCAGTTGCGCCAGGGCAAGAGAAGTCATCGCCGATACGAGGATCAGTGACAACAATGATTTACGCTTTAAATTTTTCATGGCTGAGCAGTTTCGAGATTACCGTTTTCGCAACATTCACATCTCTCCGTTTCCATGGGCCAAATTAGTACTTTTGCCCCTTACGCCTCGTTAAGGATGCTTTAAAGTGCCGGAATAGGGCCGTTAAAATCCTTAAGGAGGTGTTGAAATCTTTCTTTCTATAAAGAATGACGTAATTGAGCCATCAGGGGTTCTTCCCGACCTGCGGTTTAAGCCTTATTTAACAGCACTATGGCGAAAGAGATCACTCCAAGAAACGAGGATTACTCACAATGGTACCTGGACATTGTGAAGAAAGCAAACCTGGCTGACAATTCGGCCGTGCGCGGCTGCATGGTCATCAAGCCATACGGATATGCGATCTGGGAACTCATGCGGGACCAAATTGACCGCATGCTTAAGGATTCCGGGCACGTGAACGCGTATTTCCCGTTGTTTATCCCAAAGAGTTTTCTCAGCCGGGAAGCAGAACACGTCGAAGGCTTCGCCAAAGAGTGTGCTGTGGTGACGCATCACCGCCTGATGAACGACCCCAACGGCGGTGGCCTGATCGTCGACCCCGATGCAAAGCTGGAAGAAGAGCTGATCGTCCGTCCCACCTCTGAGACGATCATCTGGAACTCATACAAGGACTGGATCCAGTCTTACCGCGACCTCCCGCTGCTGATCAACCAGTGGGCGAATGTCGTGCGCTGGGAGATGCGCACCCGGCCTTTTCTGCGCACCACCGAATTTTTATGGCAGGAAGGGCACACGGCGCATGCCACCTCCGAAGAAGCCATTGCAGAAGCGCGGCGCATCCATGATATCTATGCACAATTCACAGAGGAGTACATGGCGATGCCTGTGATCAAAGGCGCCAAGACCCCGAGCGAGCGGTTTGCAGGAGCTGAAGATACCTTGACCATAGAAGCGCTCATGCAGGATGGCCGTGCTCTCCAGGCGGGGACGAGCCACTTTCTCGGGCAGAACTTCGCGAAAGCGTTTGACGTCCGCTTCCTCAACGAGGAGAATGTCGAAGAATATGTCTGGGCGACCTCATGGGGGGTCACCACGCGACTGGTTGGTGCCCTGATCATGACACATTCCGATGATGACGGACTGGTGCTGCCGCCGCGGCTGGCTCCTGTCAAAGTGATCATCGTACCCATTCCCAAACCAAACGCCGAGATCGGTGCTGTCGCAGATCAGATCATTGCTGAACTCCGGGCGTTAGGCATTAGTGCCCAATACGATCGTGACAACACAAAGCGCCCCGGGTTCAAATTTGCGGAACATGAAATGCGTGGTATCCCGGTACGGCTGGGGATCGGCATGCGCGATCTTGAAAATGGAACAATAGAGGTCGTGCGCAGAGATACGCGCGAGAAGGCGTCTGTGCCACGTGCCGGTGTCGCTGCGTATGTTCAGGATCTGCTCACGTCAATACAATCCAATCTTCTGAACCGTGCGTTGGAATTCAGGGCGACACATTCTCCCATCGCGGATGACTATGACACATTCAGGCAGCTCATAGCAGATAACAGCGGCTTTGTCTATGCACATTGGGATGGCACCAGCGAAACTGAAGCACGCATCAAGGAAGAGACCAAAGCGACGATCCGCTGTATTCCGATGGATGCCAAAGAGGAAGCAGGCAAATGCATTCTGACAGGGAAGCCATCTGCGATGCGCGTTCCTTTTGCAAAGGCATATTGAAGGGTTCATTAAAAGGTTTTGATTTCTCCCTTTGTCTTCGCCTTTCCACAAAGCTTTTCCCTACCTTGCGTCTAAACTAAACCTGGGAAGATTATGTCATTTGAAATCGAAGGCAAGCTGATCAAAGCGTATGATACTGAACAAAAGACGGAGTCATTCCGCGCGCGTGAATTCGTGATCGAGTCGCTGCAGGGATCGTTTCCACAATTTATCAAGTTCCAACTCACACAGGACCGCTGCGACATCATCGACGCCTACAGCGTAGGTCAACAGATCAAGGTCTATTTCGATCTGCGCGGAAGGCAGTGGCAGGACAAGTATTTCACAAATCTCAACGCCTGGCGCATCGAAGCCGTCGGCTCGTCACCCGCTCCGGCACAAAGCCAGCGGCAACCGTCTTTGACGGGGAGTGATCAGAATGGGACGGCAGAAGAGGGCTCCGACGCCGCAGAGAATGGACCGGACGATTTTGACGATCTGCCTTTTTAGAAAAATTCAGGATTGCGGATTTCGGAGGTGTGCTGACTTTACATTCTTGAATGTCAGTATTTCGGAAGCGCGTGGTACGAGGACATAGTTATAGGTTAGAAGTAATGGAATCACCCTCCTGCACCTGTACCTGTACCTCCTTCACCTTGATAAAATAAAAAAACCCCCTTACACATTCCATCTCATGACAGACCTGTCCAAGGGGGTGATTGGCCTTTGCTTCGGCAACTTTTTAGCAGCTCAGATGCAAGGCCGTGTCACGGCTGTGTTTGAGGATAGATTTCAGAACATCCGCTTTGGGGCTCAGAAAGACGTTTCCCAAGAGGTGAAACCCTTTCTGCATGTCCTCATATGCAGCCCTTACGCGGTCGTTTCCTGAAATGATCTCTTCGAGCATCGCGCTCTCTTCCGGGGTCGTTTCCCCGTAGATCAGCCGTACACATTGATTAAGGGTAAAACTTTGCTCCATAAAGAAGTTTGGTTACTGATTAAAAACATTCGCATGCATAACCCTCAAGTTTGTCTAATTATTGTTTCTCGTTTGGAAAAAATCAGAGTGCACAGGCAGCGTTTCCGGGATGCCTCCTATCCATGCCTCAGCCGCGCATAGATGTCGCCATACTGATAACGCGTGGTATATTCGCTGATGATCTTCTTAATTGACTCATAATCAACCCATTGCAGAGCATTCAACCGTAGTGACTCACCGAAGGACCAGTTGTATTCATAATCACCGAGTTCCGCCAATCTGTCGAGACAATCCAGGGCGCTGTGAAGGCGTGGCGGGTAGTATTCGAATGAAAGCACGGGCAGTGGGCGATGCAATCCATATAATGCTTCCGCCTCAAAATTTTCTACGTCGATCTTGCAAAATGCCGGCAGGCCGTATTTGCCGATCAGAGCATCGAGTGTGGTCACCTGCACCTCTATTTGCGCCTCCCAACGGATCGGATAGCGGGCGTCCTTCGCCAGTTGCGTCCTCCACGCGTCGTCAGACAAGGTGCTGATCGTAGGATTCGCGGCATTCACGTACATGGGCGCCACGCCTTCATGGTGTCCCACTGCGGCTTCCACGATTGTGATTTTATCATGACGTGCGCACTTCTTTCTGAGATACCGGATACATGCCGGCTGTGGTTCGATAGCAATGACTCTTGCGCCCAACGCTGCCCACGCGATCGTCCGGTTTCCCACATGTGCCCCAACGTCGAAACACAGATCGCCGGCGCTGATAAACTGACTGTAGAACTTTCGCAGTCTCCGCTGATTAAAAGGCTTCCAGTAGTAGATCGCTACTGACTTCAACAAACCGATCCGTTCCCGCAATGACAATACGCTCTTCATATCACAACAGCTCTTCAGCGGGATTCCAGAACAGCTTAGCGAAATCCTGCACGGTATCTTTTTTCACTTTGACGCCTTCTTTTTCCAGCATGAGTTTCATCTGGCCGGGATCAGGAAAGTGATGGCGTCCGGTGAGCACGCCGGAGCGATTGACCACACGATGCGCCGGTACGTCATCCCCCGGCATCAGGTTCCGTAGCGCCCATCCCGCCATGCGTGCCGACCCCAGCGCCAGGAAGTCCGCGATCGCGCCATACGTCGTGACCCTGCCGGGAGGGATCTGGCGGACCACCTCATAGACTGCTTCGAAGTAGTGCGTTTTCTGCGGCCGTTGCATGGCATAAAGATTCGGGAAATTGGTGAAAAGAAGTGTCTTTGCAGCCCCTTGCTAAACCTTGCCGGTTAGGCCACCACGCGTCACCCCTGCTAAACCTTGCAGGTTAGGCCAACCCGCATAGCCTCCGCTAAACCTGCAAGGTTGCTCCCCACCAGAATTGCACAAGAGTAACATGGCCTCCGCTAAACCTGCAAGGTTGCTCCCCACCGGAATTGCACAAGAGTAACATGGCCTCTGCTAAGCCTGCAAGGTTGCTCCCCACCAGAATTGCACAAGACTAACATGGCCTCCGCTAAACCTGCAAGGTTGCTCCACACCGGAATTGCACAAGAGTAACATGGCCTCTGCTAAGCCTGCAAGGTTGCTCCACACCGGAATTGCACAAGAGTAACATGGCCTCTGCTAAACCTGCAAGGTTGCTCCACACCGGAATTGCACAAGAGTAACATGGCGGATTTGGCAGGAAGTGATGCATATCGCTCACTGAGCAGGATTGGGAATAGGATTTTAATAAAACTTGATCATATCTTCCTAAATCGCGAATCAAGCCCGAATGCCCAACTGCAACTATATAATATCGCCACGCCAAATATCAGCGGCGGCAGATAAGAATATAAACCGCGTTTATAACTGAAGAGCAGCCAGCCCACATTTTCAAAATTTGCGTCCATCTGATAAAAGAGAACAAGGTATAAGATCCAGGCCATGAACGTATAAGCGAGTAATATCCATTTGTCTTTTTTATGCCGGATCAATGCCACAAACAAATTGACTGCAATCAACGCAAGACATGCATTGATCGCGATACCCCAATAGGCGGACTTAAATGTTGTATCCCTGATCTGGCCGATCATGATGCGCAGTCTCTCCGGATCCCAGAACAAATAGAACCTCACGTTGATATTGACAATCCCATGCAGGACATATCGCAGATACAATTCCCACACGATAAACGGCAGCAGTGAAATTCCCGCATAGATCAATAAGTCCCTATAATTCCTGTACTTCCTGCAGTGCACTGCAACCAGGAGTGCTGCCACAGCAAAAAAGAACACAGCCTCCAGCCTGTCCCACATGCCGAATGCCGTCAGCGCAGTACCAAGGCGGAAATATCCGGCATCTCCTTTGTCATACCAGATGTAAATACAGATCAGTCCCAAGCCGGCATACAACGCAAGCGGTGTGTTATTCGACGACAAGCTCGAAAAGTCAGCATAGTCGGGCGCCGAGATCAACAGCAAAGTGAACAACGCGCTCCCGAGCGGAGTCACATAGTGCCGCAACAGGGCATAGAAACAAATGGCCATTGGCACATAGAAAAAGATGCATGTAATTTTCGGATTGACAGCGCCGGTGATATGTGCAAAAGCGAGCGTATACGGGTACAAAGGAGGATATCCCGTGCGATTGCTTTCGAGAGAATTGATTTTGTCAAAGACACTGTTATGTATTGTCCCTTCGTGTGCGATGATTTTTCCCAGCAGGTCATACCCTGCCACTGAGTCAAAATTCACGACAGGCCACAGAAGCGCTTTCGCCCCAATCGCGACGACAATGATTGCGATCACCGCTAACGCTAAATAATATGTGAAGTCTCTTCCCGGGTTCTCCAGCCCACGCAACACAGAGCGCACATTTAGCCCGAAGCGCTGATGCTTCCTGTAATACCAGCCGAAGAAAACGACGCAGAGTAAAATTTCACCGCCTAACAAGACAGGGATATGATTGAAATGTATCCCGGCAAGATTCAGGACGAACATGTATGCACTGGAAAGCCCCATCCCTACAGGCAACGCAAAACCAAATTTTTCTACAGGCCTTATCCCGTCACACAATAATTGAATAAAAGAAAACCCCAACAAGAAGACCACGATCCAGGCGATGAGTGCAACGGCGATCATAGGCTAGTGTTGAATGGGCATTACCGTGAGGGCCTGTGGGTTCGATACCTCGTATGACAGCTTATCATATCCCCATGAGTCCACGATCATCACGTGGGTCAGTTGTTGCTTTAATGGGTTGTCCCGGTCATTATTATCATCAAAGACAATTTTTCGCGGGTAAAGGAAATAGGTCAGATAATCCTTGCGGCTGATCCACCTGCTGAATTTCAGATGTTGGTCTTTCGGCTGCCAGACGGAACGTGGCGGCGCCAGGATCACGGCATCAGGTGGTGTCGATTTTTTTACAAAAGACAGGTACGGATAATCCTGTGGCAGCAATTTCCCGAGCTTCTCTTCGTATGACATCCCCTTGTATTGATGCATCTGCTGTATCAGACCCACGATGTTTTCTTTGTACAAGCGGTCGTAGCCTTTGTTGTAAGTCATAAGCAGCCCTACCACGCCGAGAAACAGCAGAGGCCGTATGACCGGGAGGGCGCGAACGATGCTTTGGTTTTGTCTTTTTGGTCTTCGGGTTTTCGCAGGAGGTTTCTGCTCTGCTTGCGCACGTTTTCCGGGTTTTTGCTTCTTTTTCGCCATTGATCGTCACAAGATATATGAAGGACGTGACATTGCTTTTAAAAGAACATTTAGCACAACCCACCCGCTCATGTATTGCGATCGGAACGCAAACTTCTCACGCTTTCTGTCTTCACTTCGGACATTTGCAATTGTAATTTTGATTTTTATGTCATCTATGCAGAGCTTTTTATCGGTGACAGTGGTGAGGACATTGCCTAAGCATGCCCTGAGCATGCGTTGCGTAGCTGCCTGGCGAGCGAGGTCGAAGGGTGATTGGAGAGCTCGTAGTACAAGGATGAAACTGCACATGAGGTTCTGACTTGGTAATAGGTGTGGGGTTCGAAGTGGGGAGCGCAGTTGCAAATTGCGTTCAAGGTTTGGGATGAGTGTGAGGCATGAAGTTCGATGCGCTGCATTCATCTCCACCTGTCGGTAGAAAGGTGCTGGAGGCATGAAACTGCGCATAAGGTTTGATACTCTATTCATTAAATATATCCGGGCAATTTTTACTTATACGTTCATAATAGTAGTTCAAATCTGAGTTAATCATAAGTAAAATATCCTTACTCCATAAAGGTTGCTCAATTTGAAGCCCCGAACCAGAATATATCGTATCAATTCTTCCTGCTATACCATGTGCCTTAGGATTTATAATTGTGCTATACTTAACCAATATCTCATTATAGCATCTATCTTTTATCACAGAGCATGTGCCCAGACCATAGTAAATATTTCTAAATCTACCATCGCAAACAAAAAGTGTATCATGATTTGAAGGCCCAATGGTACAACCATCATCCAGATAGTTGCGAATGACATAAATGCCATTTAAATCAGAAATCTTATAATTTCGATCCCCGATATAATTACACGACGAGTAAAGCAATATGGTCAGCAGTAAACCAACAATAACTATTTTTTTTGGCATAATAATCACCGAGGATATTTATCATAAATTGAAGTGGGTGTACGATAAAACAAATACGTCTGAAAAGTATTTGTTTGTTCTGCACCGCCGGATGCATTTCCAGTGCTTCGCCTATAGTTGGTCACATTAAACAATCCAAATCCGTGAAAGTAGTATGAGTTTCTCGTTTTGGCGTCGCTTATTATCGTCAAAGTTTTGTTACCTAATTGCACAAAATTATAGTTATATTTTCCCATCATCTGCATCCAATTACCTGTTCCGGTAGCAAATACATCCAATGCTCCCCATCTGGTTTCACCTTTGTCTTTACCAGTTTGCTTATATTCATTGAATGCGCTTTAAATAAGTAATGACTATTGAGTTCCTTTATTGCTGGATGGTCGCTTGCAAAAAAAACTATACGCCTTGCCATCGCTGTCATCGTCGACGCCGAGCTTCTTAGTAAAGTGGACCTTTGGATTTAGGACAGGCGCCAGGGGTGGTAATCCAACAGATCTGGCATAGCACGCCCCAACTTCATACTGCGATTCTGTATGAAGTTTGCAACTTCGCACCTATGCCATCGCAAAAAACTCTCCTTCGCA
This sequence comes from uncultured Bacteroidota bacterium, assembly GCA_963746925.1. GTDB lineage: Bacteria > Bacteroidota > Bacteroidia > Chitinophagales > Saprospiraceae > DATDQA01. The sequence continues at coordinate 276,964 of CAVVDK010000012.1, read as the reverse complement.
TTGCCACTGGCATCACGACTCTCGACGAGGCCCGCTATTTCGCGGCCATGGGCATGGACTGGCTGGGATTCGATGCAGATAGGATGCCGATGCAAGAGATCTCTGCAATCGCTGACTGGGTGGTTGGGCCGCAGTGCTTTGTAGAAATTGACGCTATAGACCCGGACCTGCTCTTCGAAATATCGCAGAAAGACAGGTTCACCGGAATCTGCGTTGCTGCGGATATCGAAGTCCCGGAGTGGTACTCTGGACTGGTGATCCGGCGCATGACTGCATCAATGGGAACCACAACATACCGCCGGGATATTGTATTGCTGCCAGTACCTGGTGATGGCCTGAGTGAGCATTTCCGGAATACGCTAGAGGAAGAGCGTGCGACGCACAAATGTTGGGTGGAGATTTCTGCCAATGAAAAAATTGTGTTGTCGACGCTGGCTGATCTCCCAGTCGATGGGATTGCGATGCGCTGTGTACCTGGTGCAGAAACATTTGAGCATTACGATGCGATGCTTGATGCTATCGCCGGCCTTACAGGATAAGATCTCAGGGCTCACGCAAAAGACCCGCAAAGACGCACCCCACCCCAAGCCCTGTTCCCTATGCTCTATGCTAACGGAAAGGGCGCCCGTCCGAACGGCAAAGGGCCGGGCGGGCAAAGAACATCATAGGGTCACGCAAAGGGCGCCCGTCCGAACGGCAAAGGGCCGGGCGGGCAAAGAACATCAAGGGGGTCACGCAAAAGACGCCCGTCCGAACGGCAAAGGGCCGGGCGGGCAAAGAACATCATAGGGTCACGCAAAGGGCGCCCGTCCGAACGGCAAAGGGCCGGGCGGGCAAAGAACATCATAGGCTCTCGCAAAGACGCACCCCACCCTATGCCCTGTTCCCTATGCTCTGTGCCCTATGCCCTATGCTCTATGCCCTGTGCTCTATGCCCTATGCCTTATTCACGCATCCGTACCGCCAAACAGCTGTCCCGTGATCTCCCAGCAAGTGATAAACAGCGCAGCGATCACCGGGCCGATAATAAATCCCGAGAGCCCTGCCCAGGCGAGCCCGCCGAGCGTCGCCAGGAGTACCAGGTAGTCCGGCATTCGTGTCTCGCGTCCGACGAGGATGGGACGCAGGAGATTGTCGATGAGGCCGATACCCAGGGAGCCGACAACTACAATAATAATCGCGTCGGTCACCTGACCCTGGATAAACATGATGATTGCCGCAGGTACCCACACGACACCGCTTCCCGCTACGGGCAAGAGCGAGAACAATCCCATCAGCACACCCCACAGCACGGCACCCTCGATCCCGAGAGCGGCAAACAGCACGCCGCCGATAAACCCCTGGCATGCAGCGACTACCACAGTCCCCTTGAGCGTGGCACGCGCCACCTGGGCAAATCTGCGGAAGAGGGTATTCTCGATCTCGTCGCCGACGGGGATGGCGTTGCGAATGGAGGCAATGATCTTCTGACCGTCGCGCAGCCAGAAAAACAACAAGTACATCATCAGGAAGAACTCTGCGACAATGCCAATCGCGCCTTGGGTATACTTCAATGTATTTGAGCCGATCATAGACAATGTTGTCGACACAAAAGATTCGAGGTGTCCGCGGAGATCTTCCAGGGTCATTCCCACACGACCGAGCAATTCCTGGACGGCCGGCAGCTTTGATTCAATGACTGAAATGACTTTGTTTACACTGACATCACCCTGCTGCATGTGCTCATACAGCAGTTTGCTCTCCTGGACCATGGCAATACTGATGACAGCGATCGGCAATACCACCAGTAGCAGGATCAACAGGCACGTGGCCAGTGCCGCCGCATTGTGGCGTCCGTGAAATTTTGTGACAAACCATTGAAAAATACCCTGGAACAAAATCGCGAAGATGGCAGCCCAGAAGCACGCCATAAAAAAACTCGAGATCAGCCCGAAAAAGACGGCCGTGACCAGGAACAACAATAGCAAAAACATGCCGCGTCGCACGGACGCATTTTCCAGGCGTGGCAGGAGTCCCATTGCCATCAGATCGACTCGGGTTGCTCCGGCAAAGTGTATTGGCGGCCAGCGTTCTCCTTCTTCAGGTAATCCATCAACGGCGCAAAATATTCGAGCATCGGTTTTGCGCTCATATCCGCACCGAGCTTATCTCTCAGCAACACGCGCCAATCTACACTGGCACCCGGATACATCAGGCTGCGCAGAAATTCACCTGTCTCCTTACTGCCGTAGTAATTCGTATTGTGCGGATCCTGGTGCAGGATATCTTTTGCGATGTGCATGTGAAACTGAAAGAGCAGGATATAGCTGATCGCATAATCGTAATACTGCGCCGGGTCATTATTGATATGCGTCTTGGAGGCCGCATCGCAATACTCTTCTCCGCGCTCTGCCGGGGGTACAATGCCCTGGTAGGCCTTTTTGAGCTCCCACCATTTTGCATTGAACTGATCTTCCGGCAGGTCTTTTGTATATAAATCATCCTCGAACGAGGTCATGACCCCTGCTCCCCATGGAATCACGACGACGTAATTCAACGCCTCGCGCAACAGCACCTGCGTCTGATCGACATTCGCTGAAGAATCCACTAAGCCATACTGGGCGAGAAACGGTTTCTGCATCGATGCGAGCCCGATCAGCGTGCCCATGGCTTCGTGATAAGCACGGTTGGCGCCGGATCTCAATAATGGCGGAACATCTTTATTTGTGTAGGTGATATAATAATAAATATGTCCCAACTCGTGCAGCACGGTCTCCCACCACTCCGCATTGGGCTCTACACTCATCAGTGAACGCACATCATGATCCAGATCCATATGCCATGCTGAGGCGTGATTATTCTTTTTGTATCCCGCATCTTTCGGCGCCGGGTACAAGGAGGACTTTTCATAGAAGCTCGCCGGCAATGCGCTATAGCCGAGGCTCTTGTAAAAGTTTTCACCTTGCTGCACGATCCACTCGGCAGATTTCTGACGCAACGCCTTGTCGGCATCGAGCCCTTCCACATGGACAAGATTCGTCCAGTCCTGGCCCCAGCGGTTGGGCAGCCAGTCTGCAGGCAAGTACTCCGGGACAGGCTGGTGATATTTTTCGGCAAGCGTGTACCGCGCCCATGTATGCAATTCGCGATACAGCGGCCACAGGTCTTTGATCATCTGGTGACAGACATCGCGCAGCTCAGGGACCGTATATCCATAGTCCGACACCTGGTACTGAAAGTAATCGTCGTATCCCAGCGCCTGTACGGATTTGTTGCGCAACTCGCGCAGTCGCACAAGACCGTCCTTCAGACCTTTACCCACTTCTTTGCTTGCCTCCCATGCCTTGCGCCGTTCAGTCAGATCATTGGACCCTTTCAGGATGTCGTCGATCTCATTGGTGCTGACAGACTTCCCGTCGATCTTGAAATCAAAGCCAAACAGGTTGCGCGTCTGTTCCGTCTCAGCCTGGATTTTTTGCTTGATCACATCACCGGCGACTTCAGGATTGGAGCCTGCAGTATATAAAATGACGTCAAGCTGGCGGTGTTGCAGATCGGTGAGATGTGTCGAGTCCGCGATGTAATACCTGGCGCTATCGATATTTTCTTTGCTGCCGGTGAAGTTTGCAAATGCCTCGTCTGCATCTTCAGCCTGCTTCGACGTCACAGTATCGCCTTCGACGATATAGGTATTGAGTTTCCACTCTGCAAGAGAAGATTTATAATACAGATCGACGTATGTTTTCGTATACCTGTCAATAAATGCCTGGGCATTTGGGGAGCCCTGGTGGGCCGCACCTGTGGTCTTGTCATTGCTTTGACATGCCAATAACAATACGACCGGGGAATAGAAGAATATCTTGAGATTCATATTTGATAGAAGATAAATGACGTTTGACGATTAGTGTTTGATGTTTAAGGTTGCACCGGCACAGTTGCTTTCCATCCGAACATTCCTCTTTCTTTGATCAAATTTACCAGGGTCTCCGGAAGATATTGTTCCCATCCGGACGCATGCGACTGGATCATTTGCAGCATATTTTGAGGGAAAATATGCAACAGTTCTTCATTGTAATACGTCACGTCCACGATATGCTGACTCTCCAGCAAATACTGATACAGGAACTTGATGCCTTCGGGTACCGGCAATGTCTGCGCAGTCAATAATACGTTTGATGCTGCGCTCTTCAACGCCGGATAGACGTAGATCCGGATATTCCCGGTGAAGAAGCTCTCCGAATGCGACAAGCAGGTTGTCGTCTTTATTTTCGAAATACGTTTCAGTGATAATATCCAGCAGTTCATGTGCGCCCATCACGAGTCCCAGTCTGCTGATCCTGAAGTCCGACAAATAATTGATCAGGCGCTGATGGTTTTCACAATTGCTGACGATGACCGACTGGCCGATTGCTCCGAGCGCTCTCGCACGATCGAGAAAATCCGTTTTCGAGATCATGCCATTTTCCTGCAGCGTATCCAATGTGAGCTCGCACAGGATATGTGCTTTGTTTTCATCTACATCAGGTTCGGCGATAAACTGTGCAAAGCTGGATTGAATTGCGTCAATACTGACCAGCGTCGGTGGCTTGTAATGTCCACGCGCGACCATCAGTGCTTTGCGGTAGAGAAATTCAGAGCCGTGTACATTCTGGCCGTCGGGACCGAACATCGCAACCTCGGTGAGGCCATATTGCACGAGCAGCAGGGAGAGATAGCGATTATCCAAATGCTGAAAGTCTGGTCCGGTGAGCCGGATCATGTCGACGACGACTCTTCCTTTCAATCCATCGATGAGCGATCTCACCAGTGTCTCAGGGTCATCTGCATAGCGGTAGCAGGCATAGACCACATTCACGCCAAGGATACCGATGGCGGATGCCTGTTGTTGGGCATCCCTGTCCAACAACTTCACATGGAGTACCAGGTCATTGGGAGCGCCGTCGGGATCGAGCTGAAACCGGATGCCCAGCCATCCATGTCCGCTCACCGTGCGCCGGAAGTCCAGGGCGGCGACAGTATCGGCAAAGACGAAGAAATTGGTCTCGGGTTTTTGACGCTGGAGGCGTTGCTCGAGAAGCTGGTATTCGTGGTTCAGCATTTTGTAAAGCCGTGGCTGACAGACATACCGGCCAGTGGGCTCTGCACCATAGATCTCATCAGAATACACCTTGTCGTAAGCCGACATCGTCTTGGCGATCGTCCCTGCCGCGGCTCCTACTTTGAAGAAGATCCGCGCCACCTCCTGGCCAGCCCCGATCTCAGCAAAGGTGCCGTAGATATGCTCGTCGAGGTTGATCTCGAGCGCCTTTTGATCCGTATCCAATACCGGGGTTGCCGCCATGAGAGCGCAAAAATACGCGGATCGCTCCAATGCGCCTGAAAAGGGTACAGGACAAATGCAGGTTTTCGGGATTCCCCGACTGCGCGTCTTTCCTCAGTCGAGGTGGCGATCCTCCTTAGGTATGACTTTTTCGCTGCACTCGGAATGACAAGAGCTGCCTTCCTCCTTAGGTATGACTTCTTCGCTGCGCCTGGCATGACAAGCGAATTCTGACAGTGGAAGAACCACCCATACCCTGAACGCTGTGTTTTGTCACATACCCCCTTGGCAAAGGGCGCTCAAAAAAAAATTGACCCATTGCAACATTTTCGCGTATTTATCGTAATATTGCGATATAACGATAAAGATATGGGCATTACAAGGACAGAAGCATTCACAAAGCAACAAAACGAGCTGGCTTCGATTGCCAAGGCGCTCGCCCATCCCGCGCGTGTTGCCATCATTCAATACCTGGTAAAAGAAGACAGGTGTATCTGTGGTGATCTCGTAGACGTGCTTCCTCTGGCACAGGCGACAGTTTCCCAGCACCTGGGAGAACTCAAGAGAGCCGGACTGATCGAAGGCACCATTAGTGGCACGAGTGTCCGCTACTGCCTGCACAAAGTGCGGTGGGCGCGATGTATTGCAGCGATCGAAGCGTTGACCAATGCAGTACGGACTTCCACAAAATGTTGCTGACGCATAAATAAATACTTATCACAATGATACCATCAACAGAAATAAAGGCACAGGTGAAAGCCAAATACAACGCCCTCGCCGTTACAAAGCAAAACTGCTGTGGCACGGAAGATTGCAGCTTCATCGGAGAAGCATATGAGACAATACCGGGTTATGTCGGTGATGCCGACCTGGGCTTGGGCTGCGGATTGCCCACCCAGTCTGCCGGGATCCAGCCCGGGAATACAGTGGTCGATCTGGGCAGCGGAGCAGGGAACGATGTGTTTATCGCCAGGCGTGAAGCAGGCGCGTCAGGCAGGGTGATCGGGATTGATATGGCCGAAGAAATGATTCGCCGGGCAAAGCAAAATCTGGCAAAACTCGGCTTTCAGAATGTCGAATTCAGGCTCGGAGAGATCGAGGATATCCCTCTTGCTGACAGCACCGCGGATGTTGTCGTAAGCAACTGCGTGATGAATCTCGTTCCGGACAAAAACAAGGCGTATGCCGAGACATATCGCATCCTGAAACCCGGAGGTCATTTCTGTATTTCAGATGTCGTCGTCAAGGGTGATGTTCCGGAGACGGTGAAACAAGCGGCCGAATTGTACGCTGGTTGTATCAGCGGCGCCATGTCCTATGACACATACCTGCAAGTGATCCGTGACAACGGCTTTACGGACATTACGATTCAGAAAGAGCATCGCATTACACTCAGTGATGCCGTATTGGATCAGTATCTGGATGCCGCGCAAAAAGCAGCCTTCACGCAATCCGGTGTTGGTCTGTTCAGTGTTACATTGTCTGCATTGAAGCCAGGAGGATGTTGCGCCGGCAGTTGTTGTCAGGAGTAAGATAAAGGCAAGACTGTAATACAGTCCTGAACAAGTTAATTTGTCTTGACGGAAATGGTGTATTTGCCATTCTTGAGGAGCTTGCCGAAATCCACCCTTGTTTTGACTTCGTGGTCGGTCTTCTCAAGGATACTTGCTCCGCTGACATCGACAGATTTTACTTTGCGGTCGAAAGAGAGGTTGATCGTGTAGTCGATCATCGAAGAGATCATATCCATATTCGTGGAATCCGCATCATCGCCGCCGCCCAACAGGCCTCCCCCCTCTCCGGAGTCATATGAATATGTCAAAGTCTTATTGTTCCTGGTGAACATCTGTGTGCCGTCGCTGAGAAATCCCGAAGTCAGCATATCCATATCGCCGCTGCCTGCTCCTTCGAGCTCTTCAGATTTATTCTTTGTCCGATCCTGTATGGCCTTAAAAGAAGCATTGAACGCATCGATATTATCAAACTTGAAGCTGATCACAATTTTTCCTTCGTCCGTGACCTCAGACTTTGCATCCCTGATGCCACTCATTCCATTATAGGCATCTGCCAGATTGAGCGCATTGAGGGAATCCCGCATCCGGGAGATCATTTCCTGCTGATCCATTTTGCCTGTCGTATCAGCCATCGCTGCAAATCCCATTGCCTCGGACAAATCCACCTCCGTGGAATAGTCTCCGGAATAGTCTTTATTGAAGTGTACCATGGTAGTGACACTACAGCTCTGGCACAGCCACAGTATCGCCAGCACGGCCAAAACAGGGAAGCGATGGATTTTCAGATGCATAAGGATATTTTTAGTCAAACTTTTCACGGGGTAAGATATTCATTTCCGCGTCATTGTGGGCCAAAGCGTTGGGCCCGGATCGCAGCATTACCGGAACGTCAGGCTGTTGATCATGACGCCGATATCATCGCGCAGGAAATCAGTCATCGGCGCCAGGCTATCGGGTTCAACCCTTGACTGATAATATAGTGATGCTTTCAGGAAATGTGCTGTTGAATCGGTAAGGAAAAAATGCAATGGCGATGCCGCCGATCCTGTAAACTCCATAATCAACCCACTCACGCCTTGTGCATTGGCGACACGGATCTCATCCATATAATTGGCGCGTGCATTAATGCGGTCTGCGATCTTGAAAGCATCAGACACCAGGGCATCGAAATCTTTTTCCGCACCGATCGGGTAATAGCTGAAGTGCAAGGTTGCGCCCAGTGGCTTTGCCTTCAGATCAAACCAGCACCGATGATGGGCTTTCCCCTGAGGGTCATCTTCCTGCATGACTACGTCCATATAGTCGGGGTATTGAAATGTCAGCGGACATTCCGTTTCCTGAAATTGCACATAGTGCCGGTCCGGAAAGTGAATGCGCGGATAGGCCCGTGGCTTCGGGATCCGCGCTTCTTCATGTCCACATCCAATGCTGCAGGCGAGGAGCAACATGCCCGTCACCAATCCCTTGACGCTGCCTTGTCCTGATCTCCTCATTCTTCAGTTTCCAAAAGACGAACCCGTACTTTTTCAATGCGCCTCAGCGAAACGGAAATCACGGTGAAGGAGATTCCTGCCACCGTAAATACCTCTCCACGCTCAGGCATTCTTCCGCTGAGCTCCAGGATGAGTCCGGCAAGGGAGTCTGCATCGCCGCGTACGGAATCGAGCTGACCGCTATCCACTCCAATGATCCGGCAGACATCGTTGAGCAAAACTTTGCCTTCAAAAAGGAAGGTGTGCGGATCGATCTTCCGGTATTCGCCATCCCCGGCTTCATCGAATTCATCCTTGATCTCTCCGATCACCTCTTCCATCACATCTTCCAGCGTGACGATACCTGAAGTGCCTCCATACTCGTCGACGATAATACCCATGTGCATATGCTCGTCCTGAAATTCCTTCAACAGCTCGTTGATTTTCTTCGACTCAGGAATATATAATACCTCCGGGCGGACCAGGTCGAGCCATCTGAAATTGTCTTCTGCATCCATATACCCGATCAGGTCTTTGACGTACAGGATGCCAAGGATATTATCGAGGTTCTCCTGGTATACAGGGAGACGCGAATATCCTTCTGTCCGAACGATTTCCTTGAGTTTCGAAAATGGCATGTTGTCTTCCACAGCAATGACATCCATGCGCGACCGCATGATTTGTTTCACCGGTACGTCATTGAATTTGATGATGCTTTTCAGAATGCCGGCTTCGAGACGTGAGTTCGCATCCGAAGGCATGGCGAGGTCGATGGCTTTGTCGATGTCGTCCTTGATGGCTGCTTCGGTAGAGCTTCCATTGACCCTGGGTTGCAGGCGCTTTTCCACAAACTGTGTCCATCCCACCAGGATACTGCTCACCGGGCTGAATACGCCGATCAGGATATGCAGGGGGCTTGCCATAAACCTGGCCAGTTGCATTTTATTGAGTTTGGCATAGACTTTTGGTGCGACTTCTCCGAACAGGACCAAGAGGAAGGAAACGAGGACTATTGTGACCACAAAATTGATCGCTGCTGCCATGTCTGCGGCGTCTATTGCACTGAGCAGAGGAAGCTGCACGAGGGTCTCTGCCCAGTGATGAAAGATCCCTGACGGGAAGACGTGTGAAAGCAGGAATGCCGATACGAGGACGATTGCAATATTGACGAGGTTGTTCGAGATCAGAATCGTTGCCAGCAGCCGCCGTGGCATTGACCGCAGGCTCACAATGCGATGTGCGGTGCGTGATTTTTCGCTGCGGAGGTCCTCCAGGTCCTGCGGGGTCAATGAAAAGTACGCGACTTCTGATCCGGATATCAGGGCAGAGCAGATCAGGAGTACGACAAGCAGCATCGCCCCAAAAGGAATTGTCGTCGAAAACACCAGAACAGACAGGGGCGCTGTACTGAAAAGAATGCTGGCATGCGGAGGTTCAGTGTCCAAAGCGTCAGAATTGTTGAAACATCATCTTGCGACTAAAACGGCAGGTCATCACCACCAGTATCCTGCATCTCATCGCCGGCGGATTCGTCCTCTCCTGCGGCAGCCCGCTGCACTTCCCTCTTATCCAGATTGCGGATCACATTGGCGACGATGTCAGTCGAATACCGGTCGCGTCCCTCCTTGTCCTGCCATTTGCGATGTGTGATCTTTCCTTCGACATAGACCAGACTACCCTTGTGGAGTTGCTGCGCAATGCGCTCGGCGAGCGCACCCCAGGCAGTGACATCATGCCATTCGGTATACTTCTGCCACTGTCCGTTCTTGTCGCGGCGGTTTTCGTTCGTCGCCAGTGAAAAACGGGCTACCATGCCTCCGCCTTCAAGGTGTCGCACCTCGGGGTCTTTGCCCAGATTGCCAAGGAGAATTGCTTTGTTAATCATATGTTGGTCCCAGTAGGGTTTTTTGATAGATGTATCGAGTTGTCGTTCAAGTAAGTCCGGATGACTTTCGGAAAGGCAAAGTTCTCTAAGTTTTCGAAAAATTCAAAGCGACACCCTTCCGGCAAGCCCTTACGCGCCATGCGGCAGGCATCCATGCTGTAAAAGGTACAAAAGATTTTCTGGTGTGTTAAGATCTGTGTGTACTGTGCGCGCGCCAGCACCTTCACCGGACCATGGATCCCATAATCTGCAAAGACGTCCCGGCGTGTCTGGTTGCCAGGCATCCGGGCAGATGATGTCTCGATCAGTGGAAAATCATAAAGATGCTGCCAGATATCCCTGGCCAGTCTTTTGCGGACGAGCAGCCCGTTTTTATTGTGGAGCAGGAAGTAATGAAAGAAGCGTCGCCGTCTCACCGGCTTTGCTTTTTTGACTGGGAGCAGATCGACGATCCCTTTGATGAAATGCTGCACATCGTGACGACAAAAGGCATGCATTACAGGCAGGTACACGTGCAACACATTGCATCGCACCAAAATTCATCATGGCCTGGTTGAACAATGCCGGATCGTGGCCATGCATCATTTCCCTCAAAAGCACATAGATCTGGTGCTGTGCGTCCTTTGATCCGACGAGATCTTCTATGCCGAAGATGCGACAGACGACCCTGATGACGTTGCTGTCCAAAACAGGTGTGGGAAATCCATATGCGAACGAGGCAATTGCCGCAGCGGTATAATCTCCGATGCCTTTCAGTGCGCGGATCTCAGCATATGTCTGCGGAAACCGGCCGCGATATTCATTGACGATGATCTTCGCCGCATAATGCAGATGCCGGGCACGGGAATTATATCCGAGCCCCTGCCATTCCTTCAGGACTTCATCTTCCGACGCCGCTGCCAACGTCTCTACATCAGGAAAATGCTTTGTGAATCTTTCGTAGTACGGAATCCCCTGCGACACCTGCGTCTGTTGCAGGATAATTTCTGACAACCAGATCTTGTAAGGATCTTTTGTTTCCTTCCATGGCATCCACCGTGGATGCTCTTCTGACCATTTCAGGATGCGCCGGGCAATCACTCTTGGAGAAGTGTCCATTGCAGACGAAGATCAGAATTCGAAGCAGATTTACCGGACGGCGGTCAGAGGATCAGAGTCGCTCAAGGACTTTGGGATACCGCGCCTGGATCAATTCCTTCAGCGCCTTGCGGGCGAAGAAAATCCTGCTTTTCACAGTACCCAATGGCAGCTTCAGCTTATCTGCGATCTCCTGGTACTTATAGCCCACTCTGTGCATTTCAAATGGCACCCGCAGGCTATCGTCCAGCCGTTCGATCATTTCCGTGATCTCATCGATCAGGATTTGCGATTCTGCATCATTGCTGACCGCGTTATTGCCGCTATTGATCAGGAATTGATTCTCTGTAGAGTCAATGATCGTGTTCGCTTTGACTTTCTTCCGATAATTGTTGATAAAGATGTTCTTCATGATTGTCAACAACCACGCTTTCAGGTTTGTACCGGGAATAAACTTGTCCCTGTTGCTCAGGGCCCGGAATGCTGTTTCCTGGAATAAGTCCTTTGCCTCTTCCCTGTTTTTCGTCAGATTGTAGGCAAACCCTTGCAAGATCTTGGTGAACTGATCAAATTGCGATTGAAATTCAAGGGCCGACATAATATACCTCCAAGTATTTTTTCTTGTTCAAATAACGTTTCAAAGATAGCAGTATGTTGTGCAAAAAGCAACATTGAGGTTGTTCAAAATCATCATTTTAACCCATAGCAAACCTGGGTTAGAGGTGTATATATACATAATTAGTTGATAATCAACATATTTGTGTTGTTTTGGTTTATGTTAAAGTTTTCAAAAATTTTTGAAAACTACTTTTGCGCAATCATCACCATCCACACCGCGATCACAGTAAAGCAGATGTTTGGCAGCCAGACGGCCAGGCCGGTATTGATATCAAGCTGATTGGCAAAGGTGATTGCAAACCGGGACAACAGGATATAGATCGCCCCGATCGTAATTCCCGCCGCCAGATGCACCCCAACTCCCCCCGGACTTTGCGCGCAGCAACGGCTGCCCCGATGATCGTCAGGACGATGATGGTAAACGGGTCCGCGGATCTCCTGTGCACCTCGCTTTGCATTTTACGTGCGGCATCAAGGCCCTTGGAATGTTGATAGGCGATAAAGTCCAGAATTTCAGGCGTCGTCATCATTTCAGCTTCATTGATATAACGCACGAAATCCCGCGGCTCCAGGTTCAGGGTGGTATCGAGGTGTTCCTTTTTATGGACGACAAGGTTTTCTGCTATCCCCGGGCCAAATGTGTGCACTTCATAGTCAGACAAGCGCCAGGTATTGGGAGCCTTGATCAGCTCCATTTTGTCTGCCTTGATCAGGGTCTTCAATACCGTTGTGTCAAATTGCTCCAGGGTGACATCCCGCATGCTGGTGTCTCTGGCGCGATAGTTCCGGATGAAGATGCGTGAGTCAGGCGTGAGGAAGATATGGATGTTGTCTGTTTTGGTTCTCTCGTTCCCCGGATGAATGTAGGTATTGTCAAAATTGATAAACGTCTTGTTGCCGTTGGGAATGAAAATATGGCTGCCCGCCAGGTGGATCAACGCAAGGATCCCCGAGGAAATGAGGTACGGGCGCAGGATCCGCGTGAAGCTCATCCCTGAACTCAGCACGGCGATGATCTCTGAGTTCTTCGCCATCCGTGCGGTGAAAAAGATGACGGCGATCAGCGCAAACAACGGCCAGAGGATGCCATTGATCCAGGGGATAAAATTGAAGTAGTACTTGGTAATGACAGTGCTGGCAGAAAGCCCGCTCTTGACAAAATTGTCGATGCGCTCGCTAAAATCCACCGCCAGGGCGATCAGTGTAAAGAGGAAAGCCGAAAAAAAGAACGTGACAAAGTATTGCCGGATAATATAGCGGTCGAACAGACTGAGCATACTGCGGGTCAAAAATACATTAACGCTGAATGGCTATCAGGCTGTTCGCTTTTGGCTGCTGGCTATTTGCCGATGGTTCGTGGTTCATGCCTGAATAAGGTCGACCGTTTTTCAACCTTACAGCCTGTTATCCAGCTTCATGACCATCGTTCCTTTCCACTCGCTGAAAGTCCCATCCGCGATGCGTTCTCCGGCTTCGCGCACCAGTGAGACATAGAAACTGAGGTTATGTACAGAGGTGATCATTGCCCCGAGGATCTCGCTATTCATGATCAGGTGGCGGACGTACGCTTTTGTATAACGACGACTCCATGCCGAGCCATCAGCGTCAAGAGGACTGAAGTCGTCTTTCCATTTTTCATTTTTAATGTTGATGACACCCTCGCGGGTATAGAGCAAGCCATGTCGTGCATTGCGGGTAGGGAGTACGCAGTCGAAGAGATCGATGCCGAGGGCGATGGATTCAAGCAGATTGACCGGGGTGCCTACACCCATCAGGTACCGCGGTGCATTCGGCGGCAGGATGGCACAGACTTCCCGCGTCATCGCATACATTTCTTCTGCCGGTTCGCCGACAGACAGCCCCCCGATGGCATTGACAGGCATGCCTTTTTCTGCGACATATTCTGCAGACGCCTTGCGCAGATCGGGATACGTACTGCCCTGGACAATCGGAGCCAGGACCTGATCATACCCGTACAATGCGTCAGTTTTTTCAAACTGCGCAATGCATCTGTCGAGCCAGCGGTGCGTCAGAAGCATCGATGTTTTGGCATAGTCATATGGACACGGCCATGGGGTGCATTCGTCAAACGCCATCATGATGTCCGCTCCGATGATTCTCTGGGCGTCGATGACGTTTTCCGGGGAAAAGAAATGTGCCGAACCGTCGAGATGTGACCTGAAATGCACGCCTTCTTCAGAGATCTTTCGTATCGGGCTGAGCGAGTATACCTGGTATCCTCCGCTGTCTGTGAGGATGGGTTTGTCCCAGGAGGAAAAACGGTGGATTCCTCCGGCGCCGCGCAGGATCTCAGTTCCCGGCCGGAGATACAAGTGATAGGTATTGCCGAGGATGATCTGGGCGCCGATCACTTCCGCGAGTTCCTGGTGGCTGACAGCTTTCACAGCGCCCAGCGTGCCGACGGGCATAAACATCGGTGTGAGGATATCTCCATGGGGCAAAGAGAGGAGCCCGGCCCGGGCGCCGGAAGATGGGTCTTTCGCTGTAATGGAAAATTGCATTGTCGGGGCGGCAAAATACGGCCATTGGAGGCAAGAAGGGTTTTGTGTCGCTCCTTCAGAGCTCAATTCCCCTTTCTCCTCTCAAGCATTGGGTCTTGCCCAATGCAACGCTATGAACGCCCCTTCAAGGCGCAGGCACATTGAACCCTTCCATAGACCCGGGACATCCCTTGCGTTTTGCAAAAAATTTTACCTTTGCCGTCCATTTTTTTGGGAGTTATGGCACAACACGCATCATCAAAGAAGAGAATTCGCCAGACCGTTAATCTCCGTGAGACTAACCGGTATTACAAGAAGTCGGCACGCACAGCGATCAAGAAACTGAGGGAAATGACCAGCAAGTCTGAGGCGCAGGCTTTCCTTCCCAAGGTTGTCAGCATGATTGACCGGCTGGTGCGCAGAAATACATGGCACAAAAACAAGGCCGCCAATCTCAAGAGCAGCCTGATGAAGCATGTGGCAGCACTCTCCTGAGCACAGTTCAGGATTGCACAGACCTATTTCCAGCCATATCCAGCCCGCATCTTGTCATAGATAGCGGTGTTTTCATAGATCCCTCCAAACTGTTCCGAGCCAGGGCCGTATGCGAAGACCGGTATCATCACCGCCGTATGGTCTCCAGTGGTAAATCCGATATTCAGGTCGTTCATTTTTGAGCCGGGATTGATTGCAAAACCGCCTGTCTCGTGGTCGGCTGTGACGACGACAAGCGTATTGCCCATGCGCTTTGCATATTCATAGCAGATCCCGATCGCTTCGTCAAATTCCTTGAACTCGCTCAGAACGTATTTGGCATCATTGGCATGGCCACCCCAATCGATCTGTGATCCTTCGATCATCACGAAAAAGCCCTTGTCGCTGCGCCGGGTCAGGTAGTCGAGCACCTTTCGTGTTGCCGGGACGAGGTAATCGCGCCCGTCGAGATAAGATACAGGTTCTTTGTCCGCCGTGAGATAGGCGTATTTGGAGTCCGGTGAAATGGTCACTTGTTGCAACGGCTTGTCCAAATAGTCTTCGACGACGTATCCCTTATCTCGGAGTTCGGCATAGAGATCAAGGCCATCCTGACGCTCAGCAAAGTAGGCGCGGCCGCCACCAATAAAGATGTCGATCGGTGTTTTCAGGAATGCAAGCGCGATATCATCATAGCGGCGCCGGTCAGGGATATGGGCGATGTACCCGGCAGGTGTCGCATGGACGATCGAAGAAGTTACCAACAGGCCTGTCGCCAGTCCACGTTTGGAAGCCTCTTCGAGGATTGTCCGGTATACATGGCCATCCGGGTCGACTGCGAGAAAGCCATTATTTGTTTTGATCCCGCAGGCAAACGCTGTCACTCCGGCGGCGGAGTCTGTCACGAGATTATCCGCAGAATATGACTTGTGCAGACCGACGACGGGAAATTTTTCCAGGGCTGTGTAGTCATGATTGAGATACATTCCGCCAGTGATCTGCGCGAGACCCATGCCATCACCGATGAGGAAAATGATATTCTTCGCAGGTACTTCAACCGGACTGCTCTCAGTGACAAGTTGTGGTAACGGCGGCGGCAATGCAGGAGCCGATGGCTGCATCTTCGGCGTACATCCCAGAATATACAGCACCAGGCAAATGGCAAGTCGCCCTGTCCAGCCATGTGCGAAGTTCAACACACTTTTCAACATAACTCAGATTGTACCTATGAAACTACGATATAGCGTTTTCCGGGCAGTGCCATGACGACGCCCTTGAACTCCAAACTTAGTAAAACAGAGGCTAACTCGCTCAGGTGCATTTTGGACTGGGAGGCAAGGGTGTCTATATCTTTTTCTCCGTCGTCACCGATGAGACTGACAAGGAGTTGTTCGCTTTCTGAAAGATCGGTAAACAGACGGCGTTGGATCTGCTCCTTTTGAGTCTGCTGTGTCCATTGCATGAGTTCAGCGACATCCTGTCCTGATTCTATGAGATGCGCCTTGTGTGTTTTAATCAGGTAGTTACATCCTTCGGAAGCCGGATCGCCTGCGCGGCCGGGCAGCGCACAAACATCCTTATTGCATGCATCGGCGTAGGCCACCGTAATCATTGAGCCGCCGTTGCGTCCCGACTCTACGACCACTATGACGTCGGCGAGTCCTGCTACGATGCGGTTGCGCGCCGGAAAGTTTTCACGGTCCGGTCCGGTGTCAAAACCAAATTCTGTGATTAAACCGCCATTCGAGAGCATCTGGGCTGCGATGCCGATATGCGCCTGCGGATAGACATAACCAAACCCACTGCCCATGACGCCGACAGTAGCCAGCGCATGTTTCAGGGCAGCCCTGTGTGCTGTGATGTCAATGCCATATGCCAGGCCGCTGATGATCAATGGAGCGAACGGTATTAGATCTGCCACGATCTGCTCGCACCGTGCCTTGCCATATGCTGTCGGCTTCCTGGTGCCGACAATTGCTACGCAGCGTTCCGGATTGAGATTGACTGCGCCATGGACATAAAGGACCACAGGACTGTGTGGATACTGGCGGAGGCGTTCCGGATAAGCATCATCCAGGTAAAACACACATGTGATCCCCTTGCGCACGACAGCGTTCATTTCTGCTTCCGCGAGTTTAAGCACTTCCGGGTCCGTAATATTTGCGGCCAGCTTTTCCCCTACTCCTGGAATCTTCAGCAGACGGTGTTTTCGACATTGGAAGACAGCCTTCGCGCTTCCGCAATAGCTCACAAGATTTCGTGCGATGACACCTCCCACCCCGGGAATCTTGCTGAGTGCAATCTGGTACAGCCAATCTTCGTGCAATGTAGGTTCAGCGGGTTTTTTAGTGGTGATAAAGTTATTGACTTCTGAGACTTGGATCGACACTGTATGCCCTGTCCAGATAATACTGACTGCGCTGCAGGTCGCCATATCCGATATACGCCTTGCCCATGCCGTAGTTGATTTTGGCATCATTCGGATCCAACTGGTAGCCATACGTGAGATACTTCAGGGCATAGTCATACAAATGGAGTTTTTCGGAAAAGATTTCATAGCCTACGTGGTAGTAGAAGTTCAGCAACTTGTGCACATCGACTTCCTGCCCATTGAGATACTCACAATACTGTGCGATGTAGTCGACATTGGGTTTGCGTTCGAGAATTTCTGCAAAGCTTTTCAGGAGTTTGTCAAGATCCCTGTCGAAGCGATAGTACTCCGCCGCAATGCCGCTCTTCATCTGGTTTGCACTCAGGTAATCCGGAATGATCGCCAGCGACCTGTCGACATAGATTTCGGCCTGTCGCGTCAGAGACAATCGTTCATCAGCATACGTTGAATTTTGGGCTTCCTTGTACAGCGCCGTGCCCATGAAACAGTTTGCACGGGCACTGTTCTTGCTCACTGCCACGCCGGCCTGATTGAGGTGCATGGCATCTTTCCACGCCGGGATGCGTACCCATGACCGCCAGAAGAATGCCGTCATCAGGACCAGGGTAAGCACCCCCGCCAGCGCACGCTTCCAGAGTACAGGACTGTGCAGATATGTCCCCCCATAATATCCGGCAACCATGCAATAGCCCAGGCTGGGCATAAAGAGAAAGCGCTCATTCATAAAGGTGCCGATCGGAAAAAAAATGTTCGACACAATCGACAGGGTGGCCATAAAATACAGGCTGGCAAATCCATAGATGCGTTTTTTGAGGAGCCCATGGATGGCCAGTCCAAACAGGACCACATATGCGGCGACAGACAGGATCGTGCGGATATCCGCCCACTCCATAATCGGGATATGGTAAGGATAGTAATCGTGTGTCAAAGGATGCGGATAAAACAGCAGTTTTACGTACAAACCCAGCGTGTACATGATGGTCGCCGCTTTCTCGCTGCCGTTCATGTTGAGAAAGGGGTTATTGAGCAGATCATGCGATGGGGTCGCTCCAAAGAGGTATCCGATCACGGAATACCTGATAGCGATATAGATCAATGCCGCCGCCAGGGCAGGAAGTGTCGCAAGCATCCACGTGCCGCGACGTGCTTTTGTAAAAAAGTACAAGGTCAGCGGGATCACTGCCAGGAAGGTGACTGTGTTTTCTTTTCCCATCAGCCCTGCAAAAAACAACAAGGCCGAAGCGGCCAACCAAAACCACGACTTGCGATAGACAAACCGCAGGATAGCATACAATGCCGCCATGGCTCCCAGCATTGCCAGGATC
Source organism: uncultured Bacteroidota bacterium (assembly GCA_963746925.1). GTDB lineage: Bacteria > Bacteroidota > Bacteroidia > Chitinophagales > Saprospiraceae > DATDQA01. The sequence continues at coordinate 258,407 of CAVVDK010000012.1, read as the reverse complement.
TCATCACATCCCTTGATATTTGCAATGGCTTCGGTATGCACAGGGTGAAGTGCATACACCATCGTGCCAATGAACGGGATGGAGGCATACCACCGGGCGCGTTCCATGTGCTCGTAAAAGAGCAACGACAGTACGCGAAAGATCAGCAGACAAAGCAACCCGTACAGGAGAACGTTGAGCCCGTGATAGACGCGGGTATTCAGCCCGAAAAACTGATCTACGATGGCAAACAGGGCAAGAGACAGCGGCCTGTACCGCGAACCGGCCACCAGGTCCTTTTGTTCACCAAAATACCCCGTGAAGCTATCATGGGTAAAAATGTCTTTGATGCCGTCAAATCCTTTTTTGGTGTAATTATTGTCGCTGATCACTATCTGGTCATCCAGGACAAACTCATATGGGAGCGTTCGATAGTATAGCGCAACAACAGAAATAAAAACAATGACGGCTTCTTTCCAGTGTGACACCCAAAACCGCCGTTGTGCGGTGAAAATATCTGCCAGTGCAGGACGCACTTTTTTCTTGACGCGCCTTGTGGCTGGTTGTGGTTTCTTTCTGGATCGCTTGGCCATCCCTATTCGCTTAAAAAAGAACCGCCAAATTAGCAACTTCTCTAATGCATGTATGGGGAAACAGCGTGAGCCGGGGTTTCAAGGCCAGATTCCGGGTAAATTCGATATTAACAGGTTTTTTATATTTTTCACTTGAAAAGAGATCCACGTATATGAAAAGATGGCATGTAACACCTATTTTCTGTCTGTTGTTATCAGCGTCATTTGCACAGATCAATCTCACTGCCGGCTATACGTTGTCCTTTCTGGATGCCCCGGGACAAAATGGCGTGATCGCTGCACATGAGGCGACATTATCTGAGTCATACAGACAACATTTTAAGCAGTTGAATGTGCTGCACGGGCTTGATCTCGGGCTGGAATACCGCTGGGACAGTTTTGCGCTTCAGGCAGGATGGCGTGTCAAGCGCAACCGGCAGGAAGGCTCGGGGACACATACATCGGTGCCGTTTACAAACAAGCTGGAATATTCGATGGCGTCATTCTATACTGCCGCCGTACAATACCTCGGCCCGGTGCGCCTTTCCGCGTCGATAGACTACAATTACATCCGCAACAAGGTCAACTTCCAGCAACCTGCTGTAGAAACGGTATTTAAGGACAATAGCTGGGGGTCCGAATTCTCGATGGGCCTGGTGTTGCAGGGCAGCGGGCCCGTAGCCCTGCTGGTTGCGCCATTCGTACAGTTCAATTGGGCAAATTACGACCTGGGACCAATGCAAACGGCACTGACCGAAATACAAAGCGGACCGGTGCATGAAGACTATTTCAACTACGGAATTGGTATCTACTTTCTCAACGGCCCGAAAAGAAAGACCTGACACGGTGTCGCCTGCACCGTTCTGTCTGTCTATTTTCGCCCCATGAATTTTGGAGACTTCGGATTGGACCCACGGCTCGTGGAAGCGATTTCTTACATGGGATTTGTGACGCCTACCCCGATCCAGGAGCAGGCGATCCCTGTGATCCTGCAAGGGCGGGACTTGATCGCCTGTGCGCAAACAGGCAGCGGTAAAACAGGTGCGTTTATCCTTCCTGTGCTGGACCGGATTGCCCGACAGGACAGCCTGGGAACCGACACGCTGGTCCTTGTGCCAACACGGGAGTTGGCAATCCAGGTAGATCAGCAAATACAAGCCTTCACATATTTCGCCGGCATTAGTTCGATTGCCGTCTATGGTGGCGGTGAAGCATGGGAATACGCCCAGGAGAAAACAGCGCTCTCGAGTGGTGCGTCGATCATCGTAGCCACCCCCGGAAGACTGATCGCGCATCTCAATATGGGATATGTAAAATTCGACACCATCCATACCCTGATCCTTGATGAGGCTGACCGGATGCTGGATATTGGATTCTATGATGATATCCTCAAGATCATTTCATTTCTGCCCAAGGAAAGACAGACTCTGATGTTTAGTGCGACGATGCCGCCGAAGATCAGGACGTTGTCACAGAAGATCCTGAAGTCACCGGCTTCGATTACACTCAGCATGTCCAAGCCGGCGAGTGGTGTGCTGCAGGCCGTTTATCTGGTAGAAGATGCGAAAAAGATCAACGTGATCCGGAAGTTGATTGGAGACAAACCGCACTATGAAAGCATCCTGATTTTTGCATCCACAAAGAAACGGGTGTCAGAGATCACGAATGATTTGCGTCGCCACAGGATGTCGGCAGAAGCCATTTCATCAAATCTCGAACAGGCTGAACGCGAAGCGGTGTTATTGCGCTTCCGTGCGCGCAAAACCCGGATCCTCGTTGCTACTGATGTACTGAGCAGGGGAATCGATATCAAGGACATCAACCTAGTCATCAACTACGATGTCCCCAATGATGCAGAAGATTATGTACATCGCGTAGGACGTACCGCAAGAGTGGACAAAACCGGAGTGGCGATCACGCTGGTCAGTAAAGCTGATCGCTATAAGCTACACGCAATTGAAAAACTGATCGAAAAGAAAATCAATAAAATTTCCGAATAACCGCTATTGGAGAACCACCTGCACCGTGATTCCACCCTCGGTCGTGGTGATTGGATACTGGGCGGTGGTATATGGCTCGGTACGCCGGTAATCCACAAAAAACCGCAGGTTGATACTTTTATTGAGATTGTATTTGATCGCTGGAGAAATAGAGAGCTCCTTCTGGCCCCGCGTGGCCTGTGGCGGAGTGTCCAGGTCGAGATAGTGATTGACTGTAATATTATCGGTGAAGCCGAAATCAAATAAAAACTCAAGATCATTGCCGCGCAAATTACTCCCTCCACCGCCCCCCGGCTGTTGAGGGAAACCCCCACCAGGTGGTGGTTTGCCGGTATCCTTGTTGGCTTTAAATCCCGGAAGGAACTTTAACTCTACGTTTTTCACTGTCCAGTCAAAGCCGATATTGACAGTGGTTCCCCGGGTTTCAGCAAGTTCGCTCGAAACAAATCCCAGTTGAAGCATACGTCGCTTGGAAAATTCAAACTGGATATTCATGTCGTTCTTGGTGCGCACATCAATGCCGATCAACGGTGAAAACTGCTCGTCGATCCCTACTGCAGGAATCACATAGCGGCTGTAATAGTTTTGCGTCGTTGAATTAATATTATCGGGATTGATCTGGGGCGGCTGATAGTTCAGATCCGTTTCAAAAGAATTGATACTGAGCGTAGACTTATATCCATGGGTGATGCGCACGCTGGAGAAAATATCCTTGAACAAGCTGATTTTTTGCAATCCGTTGTAGGTAAGCTGCCAGTTTGGTCGTGGAATCCACGACAGCATGTCGGAAACATTAAAATTCTCAGGAGACTTCCCGGTATAGGCTGCGATAAACGCAGGAATGATCACATCGCGCTGTTTGGAGCCGAATCCTTCTGTGTAGGCAGATCCGTCCAATGGATGTGTTGTACCCTGTACACCGCGTTCCTGTGAAATGTTTGAGCGATAGGCTTCGAATTTATTGAACAACGCCATCAACTGATCCGGGCTGTCACCAAATAATGTCGGCAGCGTCAGGTAGGAGATGGAGAAGCTTCCCACTTCGCGTGGTGTGCGTCGTTCGAAAGCATTATCACCTTTTTCCTTGGTGACATCTTTATAGAATAAGGAGAAATTGTCAGCGACAGTGCGATTGGCATTGACTTCGACCTTGAAATCTGTAAAAGGTTCGAGTGTCAGTTTTCCGTCCAGCGTCTGCTTATCTGTCTGGAGAATAGGTTGATTTTGAAATGCATTGTCCGTGATCCAGTTGCTGCCCTGATATCCGACCTTCTGAAGCCAGTCGCCTGTACTACTCGTAAACCGGCCGATGTCGGGCTGAATACCAAAAATGAAACCCCATCCGGGAGCAGTAAAATCCTGCATGCCGAGGAACTTCGCTTTTGGTGTAAATCCGGGAATGACGGTCGTATACTCCTGCCTGTAATCCAGCTTGAACCTGCGGATGGTCAGCAGTGGCCGGATGAGTATTCGTGCCAATGTACTGGGGTCGGCATTCTGCTGAGATTTTTGGTTGTTGCCTTTGCCCTTGTCATCACCTTTATTGTTTTTATCCGGCTCCTGCTTGGGCTTCAGCGGTTGTTGCGTGCGCGGCGACTGTCGCGTGGCACCGCCGCTGGACCTGCCGCTGATCTTGCCAAGGAATTTTGATTTGCTGTACAATCGCGTAAAATCAAGGTCGGCGGATATTGTACGGTCCTGCCCGTTGTGGATCACATTCCCCAGGGAATCAGTATTGATGGATGCCGCATCCCAGCCGTACTCTGCATCATATGAAACATCGGCACGGACCCAGTCCAGGAAGGGGAACAGATTGGTCGGCACACGATAACTCGCCCTGACGTTGTGCGTATAGTCCTTGGTGCGGCCGAAGTGTTTCAGGTTGTTCCAGATGCTGTCAGTGCGCTCCTGTTTTGTGATCCTGATGAGGTTGTCCCGGTCCTTGTATTCATTGGGTTCGTCGATAACCGATGCATTGGCTGCATTGAAATCTACTTTGATGGAATGTGTCACATCCCAGGAGAGCGTGTAATCGCGGTCCCAGGTGTACCGTTTGTCAAACCATGTCTTGAAGATCGGATCGGAAAAACGGTAATCCCGTTCTCCAAACCTTCTGTCGATGACCGTGCTGAAGGCGAATGTCTTCGGCAAGGGATCCAGGTTGAGCTCTGTGATCGGCTTCAGCCAGTTACTTTTCGACAAGTTTTTAAACGGCTGCAACGACAGGGCAGGTAATGCATAATTATAATCCAGCTGCCCCCGGTGCTGTTGCACGGCATCCTTGCTCACTACTTCATTATGTGCCTGCGACTCCGAGTATGCATAACTCACCGTAAAGTTGGAGACGCTCCAGGGCATGGGCGGTCCCTGCCCCGTGTGATCTTTATGGACATTCGTCACATTGATCACTCTCAACGCCTGGTAGTCCTCAGCTTGCTTTCGGATAGAATCCCTTGCCTGAGCACTGGTTTGTCGTTGCAATTTATCCTTCAGTTCCAGGTCCAGGTCAATGGGATCGTACCGCGGCGTCTCTATCGTTGCGCTGTACTGGGCATAGAATGGCACATGAATACCCGCGTTCTTTCCGAAGAACTGTCCGAGTTGGAGGCTCGTGGATAAGTCCAGTTGGAGGTTGCTGGATTTTGCACGGTCATCGAGCTTCTGGTTAATGGCGCCATACCCAATACTGCTGTACGTTGCCGAAGCACCCAACGTACCGAAATCCGCAAGATCCATATCCACCCTGGCCGTGGCTGCGACACCACCGCGTTCGTCCAGGCCCGCAAGACGCAACTCATTGATCCATACTTCACCACACAATGGCGCCGAGGTCGGACCTTCAGTACGATGGCGGATGCCGATCATGATCTGCTTCACATATCCCAGCGTCGGATTGCCTTTGATCTTGAGGGTGTACCGTTGTTCTGGCGGCGGTGACGCTTGTTCGTATTCATTCGCAGGAGAAACGTTATTGACATTGCGCTCGATCTTCAGGTTCGTCAGCTCTTCCAGTTTGAAATCAATATTGTTGGAATCCGGTTTCCATACTTCGTCGGAGATATTCGCAGCTCCCGGATCTTTGGACACAGTGAGCGGAAGCTCATACTCGTAATAGTTGTTTTCGAAATCACTGCCGAGGCGGATAAAGATGCTCAGGTCTCCATTCTGAATGACATTTTGTGGATTGAGCTGATCATTGTTTTCCGCATGCGCAAACATGAGGAGCTCTTTGAAGACACGCATGTCGAGATTCAGGTTTCGGTAGATGCGTTTGTCGCAGCCATCACCCAGATCACAGAACTGCATGGAGAGTGACTGCTCATTCTGGAAGATATCCTGGAATGTACTTCCAACGATACGTTCACGCCTGATCCCTTCGGGCAGGACATAAGGGAATGGGGTCCTCTTGCCGTTTTGTTCAATATTGACGGCATCAATTTCAAAGGTCTCCGTAGGCCCAAAGCAATAGCCCGGGGCGATTGAAGTATCCTGCCGAGTAAATCTCCTCCACTGGCTGCGCACGAGGTCCAATGTTGCAAAGCGCAGAATAGTGCGTTGGTCGAAGCCCGTCATGTACATTCTCATAAAGCGAATGGAACGGAAGCCCTGTATCCCGTTGATCGCCTTTCCGTCATCGAGCGGAATCTTAAACCGGTACCAGGTGCCCGTCTCTCCCTTGATCGTATCAAGCTCCCAGTCGACCAACAAATTGTCCTTGCCAATGCTGGTGAATATCGGCTTGTTTGTCCCCGGTGCGCGCTGCATCTTGATGACGTACTGGTAGTATGCTTCATCGCCATCGCTCAGTGAGAGGTCATCGTTGAGGTCCTCGCTGTTTGGGCGGTTGGTATTTGCCGTGATGTACTGACTACTTTGAGGTGTCGGCGGAGAGTTCCCTTCAAGGCCGTTGAACCGGCGGTAGCGCTGCAGGATATTGGCATTTGTCGAATCATACACCGAAGCCCGGAAATAGGTAAAATCATCATCGGCCGGGTCGTCGAGGATCTTGTTCTTGCAGTCTATAGGGAATGTCGAATTCTGAATCGCGTTGACATAGTCTTTATAGAATGTTCTCTCGTCATTATCACTCAATCCGTCCAGTCCGACATCCTGTGCCCGGCGTGTATCCGGGTCATTCGAAAATGCATTCACGACCGGCTGGACTCGCGGCACACGTCCCCAGCGTGTTGTATCGATCAGCGTATGGTCGTTCGGACCGGGCAATCCATGCTCGTAGGACATCCGTCCGTCTTTCAGTACGTCTTCCGACACATTCCCAAGGTTGATGACAAGGTATCCGTCACCTCCAAGTGAATCGAGGATATATGGATTCAATACCCAAAACTCTACGGCTTCATAATTGGACAATTCGAAATCCGTATTCGGGATGTCGCGTGTGATCCCTCCCCAGCGCGATTTGGGAGTGTTGAGTTCACAATCACTATTGATGCCGCTGGAATATTCCGTTCCCTGCGGCGGATCAAAATTATATGCGCCGCGATCATAGGGAATATAGTCCAGGTCAAATGTCCTGAAGTCGTTATTGCCGAAGCTCAGTGTCCGCCCCTGGAAGATCTCCTGCTGGTTCACTGCCTTGGTATATGGGTTGTTCAGGTCTTCACTTGTAGAGCGGATACTACGGTCGATCCGGTACCAGTTGAGGTGAGCACGGTTGACACCCGTGATCAATGTATCGTGCAGTTCGGACTCCGGGAAGAGTTCGGTGGGCTTGATATCCGTGACTATTGCACCCTGAGGCACACTGGAGATTTGCCATCGCGTCTCTGGACTGCGGAGGTCATATTCGCTGGAAGTGCCTTCGAAGTCGTCAATGTACACAACACCGCCTTTATTTCCACTGACGTCGATCGCCCGCGAGTGTCCCGGTTTCAATGCCGCGACTTCCGCCTGGAAATTGATCTTGGAAGGTTCCTTGGTGCTGATGACGGGAAGCTTATCCACGAGCTTGGTGATCCAGGGGGCGTCATTGCTGTACGCCACATCCATACCAAAGACGCGATTGTTGATCGGGTCGTCGCCGATATTTACCTTTTCAGTATACGGGCGTTCAAAGAGGTGCATATAGGTGGCGCCGACACTGAGATGCTTATTGACCTCGTAATCGGCGCGTAGCCCGAGCATGGTCTTTTTCTGAAAACTGAATAGCGCATTGTCTTCAAACGAAACTTTGATCGGCGTGCCGGGCTGGATATACGCCGGATTGATAATATGCAGTTGACCCAGGCTGTAATTGATTTCGTAGTCGACATTTTCCTGCAGGCGTTGACCTCCGGCATATACAGACACAGATCCCTTTGGAATATTAAATGACCCAAGAGAGATATCAGCCGAAGTGCTGGACTCTGACTTCCCTTTGATAGTATACCTGTTGTTTTCGGGAAACTCCTGCGCACGCGTCAAGGTAGAATCATAGAGCTGTTTGTAGAGATACTTGTCAATATTCGTCGTGCCATTTTCCTCCAGGATTTTTTCCAGGGAAGATCCGAAGGGTTCCAGGACCGGGAACATCACCAGCCCTTGTTGCGGATAAATGGTCAATCCCGGCACAAAGTCAAAGCGACCGTCAGACTGTGGATCACCGGTCACGTTGAGATTATCAAGGTTGAGCAAGGTGATCAGCGGTGTATTGCCAACGCCGGTAGATGCCGGCAGGAAACGCTTGAATCCTTCCCCGGGGTCGTCATAAAAGACGTCGAGTTGAAACTCTTCCGGCTTGATGTCCCCACCGCCGACGCGATAGAAGTTTTTCATCATGAGGTCCCAAATCGGCAGGTCCACGCGTTGTGTCGTGCTCTTCATCATCTTGACATAGATGACCGAAGGATTTTGTGGATCGACAGGGATCAGGTCAGACAATTCCCCCACCTGGTGAGGGATTCCGTTGTAGGTGTATTCGAAGGCCACCCCAACGACCTGATCGGATTGGAGGCGGGTATTGAGAAGAAATGAAACCGAGGTCCGGGTGATATGTAAATTCCGCGGGGGACAGTCTGCGGGCGCGGATCTTCTCGTAGTCCCGGGTAGATTTAAGTCCCAGGGAACTCATCGCCCCGTTGATATTTTCCAGGTAGCGGCTATTGGGAATTGCATCGAGATCCCTGATGATCGTATTGGCATCGTTGTCGGGAAGTACATTGATGTGGCAGAGGTCTTTGAGCATCAGGGTGTCAGGCGTAGAGACAAAGTGTTCATTCCCTGGCGTCACTCTGCGGGATTCACCGAGGTCTGCGATCGCGACGATGTCGCGCACATCTGTTGTCTGGTTTTTATCATTGGTGACCCACACCTCTATCCTGGTGATGCGAAAAAGGCTGTTGATCTGCGGCAGGTTGGCAAGGGCCATCTCAAATGTCTCGCGGTTGAAATGCGAGAGGAAGAAATGCCTGTTTTCCTCGTATTGATCAATAGGCACTTCAAAGTCCTGTACGACACTCCCGCCCTGGATGGTAAGGTCATTTTGTTGTGATCTCTGTTGCGACGCAATTGCGGTAAGTCTCAGATGTCCAAATTGAAGCTCTGTCTTGATGCCGAACAAACTCTGGCTGCCCTGGATCAATGACCCTCTCAGAGGGAGGCTCACATCGCCTGCTTCAATCTTTTGAATGATGGCATCTTCACCGAACTGCTTACTGTCGTAATTGAGCTTGAGCTTGTTTTCAAAATCGAATGTAGACTTGGTATTGTAGTTGAAAGAAGTGTTCAGTTTCTCACCGATTTTCGCTTCCACATTGACCTGGATGTCCATATTAAAGTTAAATCCACCGCGTCGTCGTTGGCGTTCGAGCAGTGTTGGATTGTCCTGGCGGTAAAAATCTGCTCCGAAGGTCATATCCACATTCCCCTGAGGCCTGATGTCGACGTCAGAGCCTCCGAACAAACGGTCAATGAGATCCTTCGAGATATCTACCACGGATACAGGGTCGACCTTACCCCCTGCACTGCGATCGGCTGAAGAGACTCCGGCAAGCAGCTTCCAGTAATCATCCTGTTCTTTTTGCGCGCTCCACTGGAGATACTCATCGAATGTCATGTACGATGGCATCCGGTAGTACTGATCTCCAATGCGTTCGGTGATGATATATTGATTCGAGTCGGGATCGTACTCAATATTCTTTTCTACCAGTGCCGGATCCTGGAGATCAAAGGGATTGTTGTTGGGGTCGTCAACGAAATTGCCCGGGTGGTCTTCAATCGGCGGAAGAGTATCCTGGGCGATTGCTTCAAAGGCATCAGGGACGGTATAACCGCCGTTGGCATACATGCAATCCACAGCTACAACCAGACATAGGGAGAGCGTCAGAAAGATTGGAAAAGGGTAGACAGAGAAGCGCATGTAGTCGTTCGTCAAATTCAGCTTAGTTCGGCAATCGATCCCTTAATGATTTTCCTATGATATTTCTTCTGAATACGTGCATTTCAGGTTCTCAAAACATTCTCTACAAAACGAAAGAGTATTCCCCGGATTGTCTGCCTTGTCTGGTTTTAACGCCGTCCTGTGCGATCCTATCCAGCCAATTGTTTCAACGCCTGTTTAATCCACATTTCGGCGTCTGCCTGTTCACCCATCTTCGCGGTGATCCCGGCGAGGGCTTTTTGAGCCTGTGCTGCCGGATATCCCAGGGCAATCAGGGCTGATAACGCCTCACTCCGCGCTGTATTGTCCATGCGCGAGGGTATTGTCGTGCTCCCTGCAGCAGGTCTGATCAGCCTATCCTTCAGATCTACAATGAGCCGTGCAGCAGTTTTAGGCCCTACACCTTTTACGCGCTTGAAGGAAAGTTCATCACCAGACAAAATCGCAGTTTCCACATCCTGCGGTGTCATTCCTGACAAAATGAGCCTCGCAGTGTTTGGCCCGATACCTGAAACCGAGATCAAATGGTTGAACAGTGTTCTCTCCGCAATGTCAAAAAAACCAAATAGTGTATGGCTGTCTTCCCGCACGATCAACTGAGTCCAGAGCCTTGCTTTCTCCGCCTTTTCAATCTTGCTATATGTGAACAAACTGATCTGCAACTCGTAGCCGACTCCCCCGGTTTCGATGACGACCAGCGTCGGTGTCTTTACAGTAATCTGTCCGCTGACATACGCATACATCTCCTCTCAGTGTGTTGTCGTGAAATTATCCTCAGTAATAGCGCCCTGAAAAACGCGCCAAAGGTAATGAAACAGGGAATGTGGAATAGGGCGAACTGTCATGAGTAATGGGGATAAGAAGCTGTTGGCTGCTGGCCGTTGGCGCGAAGTACATGCCTGAATAAAATTGACCGGGCTCTGGCTGATCCTGTGCCCTGGCACTCTCTGCCCCTCCCCGGGCTCCGAAGCCTTTGGCGAAGGAGGCTGCCCTGCGCTCCCTGCCGCAATGCCTCACCTTGTGAATAAGGACATTCAGAAATAGTAACGGTCACTACGTCAAGTCATCACATGTCTGCAATCCGAAATCCCTGACTCACCGGCAGGCGCAATCCGCAATCTTTCCCTACTTCCCGCAGTATTTGTCCACCGCAGCCTGTGCCTGGCTCATATGCAGGTTCAGCGCTTTTGTAAAATTGGCGCATGCTTGCTTGTTGTCCTTGAGCCCTGCATAACACAGGCCGGTGTTATAGTAGGCCTCAGCCACATTGTTGTTGTTTTTGATGACAGCAGCGAATGCCTTGATAGCGTCGAGGTACTGTTTAGTGTCATAGAGAATGATCCCCCTGAGCATGAATGCATTCAGATTATTTTCATTTTTCGCAATGAGCCAGTCGGTTTCTTTCAGTGCTGCATCATATTGCTTCTCGTTTTTGAGATAGTCTGCGTGGATCCATTTCGCGTAGGCATTTTCAGGAGCCAGTGTGAGCGCGCGATTGAGATCTTCACCGGCCTGGGACATCTGTTGTTGCTGTTTATCCAGTTGGTAGCGCATGAGGTAGAGCTCTGCCACATCCGGTGCTTTTTGGATAGCCGTGTCGAGATATGCCGACGCCGATTCCCCATCGCTGCGTTTCACAAAAATGTCCGCAGATTTCCCAAAGTCTTCCGAATAAAATTGTGCGACCTGCATGAGGCTGTTGTCCTGCTGAAGGGCTTCGAGTGAGACATCCGCACCCAGCCTGTTGGAGAAGTGATTTTCCCAGATTACCACGCTCCCGGCAGGAGCACTGTGGATATCGTCAAGGCGCATTGGCTTAAACCGGGCATCGTTCTTATTGTAGTGTCCTGCCCAGAAAAACCACCCGTGGCTGCAAAATGTCAGTGGAGCCTGTTCCAATCCAAGCTTTTGATAGGCTGTGACCACTTCGTCGATCATATCTCTCTCCGGATTCATATTGGCGTCAGGGGGTTCAGTGACAAGTGTGTGACCCGCCAATAACAGACATACACCGCTCAGGAGAACGCGCTGACTCCTCTTGTTTTTCTCCCCTTTGTAAAACAGCACGAGGAGCAGTGTGATCAGGCCCAGAAATCCAACGATAGGTAAGTTGTAAGGATCGAAATGCGTGGTCAGAAGATGGTGTATCCTGATCTTGTTTCTGAAAAAGATCGCGGTCAATGCCACCGCAGCTACTGCGGCGCCAAGGATGATCCAGCGATCCTTTCGGAGAAACATCCCTCGGAACCAGAAATTGATGCCGTACAATGCGAGGATGGCGGCGAGCGGTGACAAGGGGATCAGGTTTCTCAGGAAACCGGCAGACTGTCCGAGGTTGATCTTCCAGGCAAAGAGCGTGTAGACGAGAAGCCCAATAACAAACTGCCCCATGATGAGCCACTGCCATGACCGTGACTTTATCCTCTCAGTAATCCCGAGGATAAGAAAGAAAAAGATGACGGGACCAATGACATAGAAATACCTCGTAAAGTAGGTGTTGAAGGGTTGATGGCCATAGCGATTTTCTTCCGGGCTTCCATACAGCGTCTGCGTTATGATATACAACGGATCTCCGTCGATCAACCATCCTGCCAGATTCCATGCTATCATGCCAACCGCAAGCAGGGGTATGATTTTCCATTGTTTATTCAGGATCAGCACCATCGCCCATAATGGCAGCAACGTAGCCATCTCGGTTCTTGCCAATGGCAGTAAGGCGCCGATCAGTGCAAAGGCGATCCATTTCTTCTTTACGGCAAAATAGAGCCCAATGCAAATGATCACCGCGGCAAGTGGTTCTGTCATGGCATCGCGTCCTACTCCAAGGAAATACGGTTGCAGCATGAGGAACGGAACTGCGAGAAACGCATTCCGCATCTTGAGCGCACGCGCACTCCTGAACAGCATCATTGCACCGAAGGCACTGATCGCAGACATCAGGATTGGGATCGATGCCTTCCCAAGTTGTACGGGTAGAAAGAAAATGAGAATGAACAATGGCCGGTTCCACAAGGAAATAAACATCCTGGGATCCGTCAGGGCCGCAAGGGTATTGTAATACCGGGTGGGACAGTCTTCGTCCCAGGTGCCATTGCTGGAAAGTCCCCAAACGACATAGAGCAAATACAGACTGATAGTCAGGATCAGCGCAATACGTGTTTCCTGGTTCTCAGTAAATACCGGCGACAGTGTTGGTGCCGATTTGGCGGTAGCAGAAGACGCGGAGGCTGTTGATTTGACGTTGCGCGACTTCTTCTTTCCGGATCTCTTCGCCATTGACGTTGGTTCCCACAGTGATGGACAGTCGGAAAGATAAGAACTGTGTGCCTTTGACTGGTAGCTCTCCAACAGAACGCGCTACTCCGCCGTACTCAGCTTGGAGAGTGTTTTATCAGCAATAAACTCTCCGATTGCCAGAGCGGAAGTCGCTGCAGGAGAGGGGGCGTTTACAACATTTAAGATCTGCGGATCCTCGAGCATGAGATAGTCATAGATCATTTTTCCATCGGCACCAACGCATTGTGCACGCACGCCGGATCTGCGATACTCGACATCTTCTGCCTTGACCGCCGGGACCAGATGCCGCATGCTGCGCAGAAAGGCGTCTTTTGAAAATGACCGGTACATCTCCTGCCAACCCTTTTTCCAGTACCTGTATGCCATCCTGTAGAAGCCGGTAAACGTCAACATTTCCGAGATGTCGCCGGCATTGAAATCCCGCAAGCGATATCCTTCCCGGGAAAATGCCAGCACAGCGTTGGGCCCGGCCTCCAGTCCACCATCCATCCGCAATGTGAGATGCACGCCCAAAAACGGAAACCGTTCATCGGGCACAGGATATACCAGATGCCGGACCAGCCCTGCAGAGCTCCCTGTGACGCGGTAAAATTCACCGCGGAATGGCAGTATTCTGAAACGGCCGCTCATGCCTGTGAGCAATGCAATGCGATCGGCGTACAAACCGCAACAATTCACAAACAGGGCTGTATTGAAGTCTCCATATCGCGTCGTCACCGCAACGTGATGCAACTCGCGACGGAATTCCATGATCTCATGATCGAAATACAGGGTGACTCCGAGATTCTGGAGTTGTCGCATCAGTTCCGTACAGACCGATCCAAAGTCAATGATCCCTGCCTGTGGTACCCAAATGGACTGCATAGCCTGGACATGAGGTTCCGCATTTTTACTGGCTGCAGCATCCAGCAATTCAATGCCGTTGAGTCCGTGGGCGATCCCGCGCTGATGGATTTCGTGCAGGACCGGAAGCTCCGCGTCTTCAATGGCAGCGATAATCTTTCCGCAGATACGGTAAGGCACTTTGTACGCGTCGGCAAATTCCAGGAGCATGCGGTATCCCTTCAGGCAGTTGATGGCCTTGGCGCTACCCGGCGTGTAATATATCCCCGAGTGGATCACACCGCTGTTGCGGGAGGACTGGTGCATGGCAGGTCGGGGCTCTTTTTCTACAATTGCAATACGGAGGTCGGGGCGTTTGCGTGCAAGCTGCCAGGCAGAAGCGAGACCAACAATTCCGGCGCCGGCGATCAGGACATCGTAATTCGGGGTGTCATTCACAACGCGTCTGGATATTTCCTTAAAATATACTGCGCCGGTACAGGGGCATGCGGCAAGATGCGGACAAGATACAGAGATGCACCATCTGAGAGTGCGTCAGGGGTCACTGGCACACATGCACGTGTTGCCTCGATTTCATCTATGCATATGGCATTGTCCGAGATATGCATCCATGAGAATATTGATTGTTTTGACGGTGAGTAAGATTTTCTGCATTTTCGCCGTGGTCAAATATTTTTCACCGTAAAACACAACGCACGATATGGACTTTCCTCAGGACCTTCTGTATACTGAAGACCATGAATGGCTGCGCGTCACTGATACCAGCACACCAGACGGACGGAAAATCGCGGAGATCGGGATCGTCTGACTACGCGCAAAGCGAGTTGGGAGATCTGGTCTATGTGGAAGTGGAGACTGTCGGCGAAATGCTGAAACAGCATGACGTCTTTGGCACCGTAGAAGCTGTGAAGACCACTTCCGACCTCTTTATGCCTGTGAGTGGCGAGGTTTTGGAGTTTAATCCTTCCCTTGATGAGAAGGGTGATGACAACCCTGAGTTGATCAATGCAGATCCTTATGGGAAGGGGTGGATTATCCGGGTCGCACTTGGTGATGAAGGAGAGCTGACATCGCTGCTCAAAGCGGATGCCTATGCGGCAAAAGTGCAGTGATACTGATTCACCGGGTGATCCGGCACAAATGCGGGTTTGGCGGAGTGCGATGAGAGGTATTCCGGAGCTGTATCGCGATTGCTTTCATTCGGTTGAAAAAAGTTGACATCTTCACACCACAATCAACCATGTACGCATCTTGGACATAAACACCTTCTGGCGAAACGTCGCCGGATTTCTGCCGGCCATACTCTGGGCAGTGCTTGTAGCGATATTATCCCTGATATCCGTCTCCCTTGTCCCGAATCTGAGCTGGCGGGGGATCATTGGGCTTGACAAGCTGGCGCATGCCGGCTGTTATTGTATCCTTGAATTGCTGGTGTTATGGGGGTTTCTAAGCCTGCACAGACAATACAGGTATGTTGGTCTTCTTACGGTTGTATCATGTAGTGCATTCGGTATCATACTTGAGATCCTGCAACGCTGGATGCATCTTGGAAGACAGTTTGAATACGCGGATATGGTGGCCAATGTGACGGGTGTTTTTTTGGCTTATTGTATCTTTAAAGTCATTCTTAAAACGAAGGATCATGGAAGTTAACAACATGGAATTGATATTTGGCATTGTGGTCATTGCCGCCCTGATATTTGGTACGATCATGTTCCTGCGGTATCAGTTGCGTGCTAAATCCCGAGCTGACATCGAAGGCGAACATCCAGCCCTGGATAAAACAGAGACGGGGGGAAGGGTCAAATATCCATCCGTGGACGGATTTAGGTTCCGGGGAACGCTGATCCTCTTTGGGCTTGCCCTTGCCCTGGGTATCACTCTTCTGACAATTAGCTGGACTCAATATGAAAAGCCGGTCTATATCCCGGATGATGCGCAGTTGCTTGACGAGACGATTGAAATTGAGCCTCCGCGTACCGCAGAACCGCCTCCTCCTCCGCCGCCGCCCCCTCCTCCGGTGATCCAGGAAGTGCCGGAAGAAGAAATCCAGCAGGAAGAACAGCCCGATTTTATGGATCAGTCTGTAGAGGAACAGGACGTGGTCGCTGCCCCTGCACCAGAACCGAAGCCGGTCGCGCCACCGCCGCCGCCTCCTCCAAAAGAAGAACCTGAAGAGATCTTCAAAGTGGTAGAACAAATGCCGCGCTTCCCAGGCTGTGAAGACGTGAGCGGGAGCAATGAAGATAAGTATCAATGTGCCCAGCAAAAGTTGTTGGAATACATCTACAAGAATGTCAAGTATCCCGCAATTGCGCGTGAAAATGGGATCCAGGGACGCGTTGTGGTGCAATTTGTTGTGGAGAAGGACGGCTCGATCACAGATGCACAGGTCGTAAGAGATATCGGGGCAGGATGTGGTGATGAAGCCCTGCGCGTGGTCAACTCTATGAATGATATGGGCCAGAAATGGACTCCGGGAAAACAGCGTGGAAAATCTGTACGCGTACAGTTTACCCTCCCCGTGTCCTTCAAGCTCCAATAGACTGACACATACAATCACTGGCGAAATAAAGGCCATCTTCCATACCGGAGATGGCCTTTTTCATAACTTTTCGCCCTGGCGCGACGTTTTAGGAACACACTGAAATCATACAGATGACAGCCACATTTACAAGGATTGGTATTGTGCTCGCACTTTTCACCGTCAGCACTGCCATCTACAGCCAGCAGGACTCGCGCCTGGCAGATCAGTATTACCTGGATGGCGAATACGAAAAAGCGGCTGAACTCTACGACGGTCTGTACCAACACTCCAGCCGCAGCGACTACTATTTCAACCGGTATATCGAGTGCCTGCTCGCGATGGAGGAATACGATAAATGTGAGAAGATTGTGCGCGATCAGATCAAAGAGGACCCGGAAAATGTTTCGTTCTATGTCATCCTCGGCAATGTCCTTGAACGACAAAACAAATATGACGAAGCGGACAAAGTATTTCGCGAAGCGATCGATAACCTCCCCGCAGACCTCGGGCAAGTGGCTAAACTCGCCAATGCGTTTCTCAACCTGACGAAATACGATGAAGCCATCGAGACCTTCGAAAAGGGCCAGGTCCTTGTTCACCGTCCAGGCTTGTTTTCGGAAAATCTCGCCGATTTATACAGGAGGAAGGGTGATACGGACAAGATGATTGAAAACTATCTGTACAGCCTGAAGAATAGCCCGCAACGCCTGGTCTACATTCAGACGACGCTACAGCGCTATCTCGAAAAAACAGACTACCCCAAGCTGCAGGCACAGCTCTATACCTTGCTGCAGGATGACCCCGATGCAGATTATTATGCAGAGATGCTCGCCTGGGTCTCTATCCAGGAAAAGGACTTTCCATCAGCGCTGCGTCAGCTGAGAGCACTGGATCAGCGCCTGGGTGAAAATGGTACGAGAGTCTATCGCCTGGCGGATATGGCGGCTAATGCCAAAAGTTATGACGTGGCCATTGAGGCATATGAGTATATCGTTTCGACCAAAGGCGATGCTTCACCATACTACCTGAGTGCAAAGCAGGCATCGCTGGATTGCCAGCGACGCAAGCTCGTCAACGACTACGACTATACGATGGCCGATCTGCGCAAACTGGAAGGCGAATACGAGACATTCCTCGATGCGACAGGACGCAATAAGAATACAGCATCCATCATCGCCGATGAAGCAAGGCTCGAGGCATTTTATATCAACGACCTCGACAAATCCATTGCCCTCCTCAAAGAGGTTCTCGCGATCCCAGGGGTGTCTACCGAGATCTACTCCAAGGCAAAACTGGACCTCGCTGACTTCGAGCTGATGAAAGGCCAGATCTGGGAAGCCACCTTGCTGTATTCTCAGGTGGACAAAGCGCTCAAAGAAGATCCGTTGGGTGAAGAAGCGCGTTTCCGGAATGCCCGCCTGGCCTATTACAACGGCGATTTTGAATGGGCTCAGGCACAATTTGATATTCTGAAATCCGCGACATCAAAAATGATCTCCAATGATGCGATTGATATGTCGGTGTTTATCATGGACAATCTCGGTCTGGACAGTACTGCACATCCCTTGAGCATGTATGCGCAAGCCGAGCTACTGGTCTTCCAGAATAAGCTCGACTCGGCACTACAGCAACTCACGATCCTCGCGAATCTCTATCCCGATGACGGTCTTCAGGATGATATCTTATATCTCAAGGCGCAAATCCTGATGAAGCAGCGCAAGTACCAGGACGCAGCAGACATGTACGAAGAAGTGTACACAAAATATCCCGACGGGATCCGTGCCAACAATGCCTTGTTTGCCCTGGCAGGTTTGTATGAAAATCAACTGCACAATCCCGCAAAAGCCGAAGATCTCTATGAGAAGATCTTCGTGGATTATTCCGGCAGCACATTCAGCATCGAAGCCCGAAAGCGCTACCGGATGCTCCGGGGAGATTTCAGTGAGGATGATGACGTAAACTGATCGCCATGTACAACAAGCTCACACCGGAAGAAGAACAGATCCTCGTCAACAAGGGGACAGAGCGCCCCTGGACAGGCGAGTACAATGATTTCAAGGCAAGCGGTACGTTCATTTGCCGCCGCTGCAATGCCCCGCTGTATCGTTCGGGGGATAAATTCGACTCTCATTGCGGCTGGCCGAGTTTTGATGACGAGATCCCGGGAGCAGTGATCCGTCAGACTGATGCCGACGGACGGAGGACTGAGATCCTGTGTGCCAATTGCGGAGGACACCTGGGGCATGTCTTTACAGGAGAACGTCTTACCGCAAAGAATACACGGCATTGTGTCAATTCACTGTTGATGCGGTTTATCGCAGAAGGGAAACCTCTGCCGGAAGTGATGTCCCGTTGAGCGCTTCGCAGTGCTCGGGCTGGATGAAATTGCACAAACTACAGATTGACACAATCACTGTTTCTTTATATTGACCCCAGAAAACAAAAGATGCTATTATGTCAGTACTGAAAGTCATTGAGATCATGGCGGATTCACCCGAAGGTTGGGAAGATGCCGCACGGCGGGCTATTGCAAAGTCTTCCGAGACACTATCGAATATCAAATCCGCGTGGGTTCAGGATCAGAGTGTCACCGTACAGGACGGCAAAGTGGTGAATTTCCGAGTCAACCTCAAAGTCAGTTTTGAAGTCCGGTAACGCGCTCAGGAAGTCTGGGTAAGTGTCGTGCGCGTCTTGTGATGCTTGACATCACAGAGGTGGCCATTGTCGTCGAGCCAGTGTTCTTTACGGACATAGTGCGCATCGAATGACGCTACCCGTTTCCAGAATCGGTCCGAGTGATCGAGCACGTCCAGATGACAGAGCTCGTGCAGGATGACATAATCCTGGACGGCACGGGGCGCAAACAGGAGTCTGGTGGAGAAACTCAGTTCTCCAAATTGAGAGCAACTGCCCCAGCGGCTTGACATGTTGCGTAATGTGATGGACTTGATCCTCTTTGAGAACCTGCCACCATGCATCGTCCGCACGCGCCGTTCAAAGGACTGCTTATAGATCCGTGCCAGCAGGTCGTGGATCATCCGGTATGCCACGTCTGACTTGACAGTATCCGTCCAGTCACAAGGCATTTCCAGGGTGATCACCGCATCCTCTATCATACCTTTTGCCGTTTTACGGTCGGAGTGCACAAGGCGTACTGAGAAGCGTTTGTCCGCCGTATAGATTTGACGGCATCGTGTAATATCAAAGAATGCGTAGACCGCTCTGAAGCGTGGACTGGAGGCCCATTGCTTCCGGATCCAACGGCTACACCACTGCTTGTATTCGGTCAGCTGCTTTTCTGTGCAACGCACTGGCACACGCAGCAGGACGCTGTCCTTG
The DNA here is from genome assembly GCA_963746925.1 of uncultured Bacteroidota bacterium. Classification (GTDB taxonomy): domain Bacteria; phylum Bacteroidota; class Bacteroidia; order Chitinophagales; family Saprospiraceae; genus DATDQA01. The sequence continues at coordinate 238,475 of CAVVDK010000012.1, read as the reverse complement.
CCTGCAGAAACCCGCGCGTTTGAGCGCTTTTCAAAGAAGACCGTGACCGGAATCAGATTCCCGTCGATAGTCACTCTGCCGCGTTTCCGGAGGATGGTTCGATTAGCCATGGCTCTGTTCAAAGTCCTTCATGACATTGATCAATATGTCCACGCTTCTCAACCGGCAATGCATTATACATCGAGGCCCGAAATCCCCCCGCGCTGCGATGTCCTTTGATACCGACGATCCCTGCTGTGACACAGGCGTCGAGAAATGGTTTTTCCAGGGCCGCATCTGTAGTGACAAATGTGGCGTTCATCATGGAGCGGTCCTCTGGCTGTACATTGCCTTTGAACAATCCGTTGCGGTCGATCTCGGCATAGAGGCGGGTCGCTTTGGAACGATTTCGTTCTTCCAGCGCCCCTATGCCGCCTTGTGTTTTCAACCACCGCAGAGTCAGCATTGAGACGTAAATCGGGAAAACCGGCGGTGTGTTGAAACAAGAATCCTGTTTAATGTGATTGCGATAATCGAGCATCGACGGGATGTCCCTTGTCACATGGCCGAGAAGATCTTCCCGGATGACAACAAGGGTGGTCCCTGCCGGCCCCATATTCTTTTGCGCCCCTGCATAGATCAGGGCGAACTGCTGTACGTCAAATGAGCGGCTGAAAATATCAGACGACATGTCCGCAACCACCGGGATCGGAGACTCAGGCCATTGGTGGTACTGCGTCCCGTAAATTGTATTGTTGCTCGTGATATGGAGATATCGGCCATCGTTTGGCACCGTAACCCCTTTCGGGATGCGATCATACATGGTCTCCTTCGAACTTGCCAGCACCACAGTCTTCCCATATCGAATCGCTTCTTTCAATGCTTTGGTAGACCAGACGCCGGTATCGATGAAGTATGCCGTGTCTTCGGCGTTGAGCAGGTTCTCTGCTGTCATGAAAAATTGCGAACTCGCCCCACCCGACAAAAAGAGCACTTTATAGGCGTCATCCAGGCCTAACAATTCCCGGACGAGAGTCTTGGCTTCCTGCAATACACCGTCAAATTCAGGGCCGCGATGGGAAACCTCCATGATCGAGAGGCCTGTCCCGTGATAGTCCACTGCAGCAGCGGCAGCCTCCTCAAACACCGATTTGGGGAGGATGGAAGGACCGGCGCTGAAGTTGTGTTTTTTCATAGAAAATTGAGAAGCGTAAAAATAGAAATACTGAATAGCCGGAATGGTGATTCACATGAATTTTTTTGAAATATTTACAAAGACTGTTTTTACCAATGCGTAACGCACTATAAATAAATGTTTTGCGGTCCAGGCCTCTCCAGAGGTTGCTATTCCCAGGAGACATCGCGAGATTTTATATGTAGAATACTTTGATACAGACATATATGTATTATGAAATTATCATATTTTATAATGTTTCATGTTTTGTTGTCTTTGATTGAGCAGACTGTGCCCGGACTGATAAAGGGTATCATGGGCTGAGCACGGGCTGTTTCAGAAATTCAATAATAACGTTGTACGCACTTAAAATACCTGGTTGGGAACGGGCGTCATTTTTCATGGATTACAGATGCCGATTTTTCGCCCCTTCAGGGCGGATACCGCTTGGTCTCTGTTGCATGAGGCGAGGTCTCATGCAGGGATCTGTCTGCCCTTCAGACAGATCAGGCAATCCGCCGATCAGGGTAACAGGTTCTTTCCTGTCATCACTTCCGGCTGCGGAATACCGAGCAATGCCAGGATCGTGGGTGCCACATCTGCCAGTATGCCTCCCTGTATTGACTTCGAAGGATGTTTTGAGACATAGATGATTGGCACGGGATTCTTGGTATGGGCAGTGTTTGGGCTGCCGTCCGGATTGATCATCATGTCGGCGTTGCCATGATCGGCAATGATGATAATACCATAGTCCTGGGCCAGCGCAGCTGCGACGAGTCTGCCAACACAGCCGTCGATGACTTCCACAGCTTTTACGGTAGCTTCAAAGACGCCGGTGTGTCCGACCATATCGGGATTGGCATAGTTGAGGCAGATAAAGTCAGGGTGTTCTTCGGCGATAGCTTTCAACACAGCCTCGGTGACTTCCGGGGCACTCATCTCGGGCTGTAGGTCATATGTCGCCACTTTCGGCGAAGGAATCAGGATGCGCTCTTCCCCCGGGAATGGTTGTTCGCGTCCACCTGAAAAGAAGTACGTCACGTGGGGGTATTTCTCTGTTTCCGCGATGCGCAATTGGCTTTTGCCGGCATTGGAAAGGATCTCCCCGATCGTTTGTTTGAGATCCTCCTGCGTAAAGAGTACCTGCACGCCTTTGAAGGTATGGTCGTAGGGCGCCATCGTCACGACTTTGAGGTTCAGCTTCGACATTTCGTATTCCGGGAGATCCTTTTGAGACAGCACCGTCACCAGTTGCCTCGGTCTGTCAGTGCGGAAGTTGAAGAAGATCATGAGGTCGCCGTCATGCATAATGCCGGGGACATCGCCATGCGGATCTGTGTAGACAATCGGCTTGATGAATTCATCGGTCACGCCATCATCATAACTTTCCTGGACCGCTTCTACCATGTCGGTGGCATGTACTCCGGTGCCGTGGACGAGAGCATCATACGCCAGGCGCGTGCGTTGCCAGCGTTTGTCCCTATCCATGGCATAATACCTGCCCACCACAGTCGCCAGGGTGATGTCTTTGTCCTTGATGAAGTCCAGGACTTCACGGATAAAGCCTTTGCCGCTGTGCGGATCAACATCGCGGCCGTCGGTGAACGCATGGATGAACGTGGGCACTTTCGCCTCCGCCTTCATGATCTCACAAAGTGCCTTCAGGTGATCGATATGAGAATGCACCCCTCCGTCGGAAACAAGACCCATGAGGTGGATGTGCGCGCCGCGGTCGTTGGCGGTATGGATCGCGTCGAGCAATACAGGGTTTCTGTGTAAAGCGCCGGATTGGATTGCCTTACCGATGCGTACCAGCTCCTGGTCTACAATGCGACCGGCGCCGATATTCAGGTGTCCGACTTCGGAATTTCCCATCTGTCCTTCCGGCAGTCCTACCGCCAGGCCATAGGTCGTGAGCTCTGCATTGGGATAAGTGGCATAAATCTTGTCCATCACCGGTGTATCCGCCTGTGCAATCGCCGATACCGACGGATCAGGGCCATGGCCCCAACCGTCGAGGATGACGAGCAACATACGGGATTCTTTTTGTGTTAACATGCGCTATGGATGAGATTCAACGTTCAGTTCGAGCAATATTGGCAATCTTTTTGACATTATTACTTACGACAAATCGAACTCTCTACCCCTCGTCCGACGTTTTCGTTAATTTTCTGATCTAAACATCGTAGTTATGAAAACGGGTTTCATTGTCCTGATCATCTCACTCTGTCCTATGTTCCTCATGGCACAAGCCACTGCAACGGCATTGCCGTCCGGGCTTTCTAATGCTCTGGGCAAGGGTGATGTGACAACGATATCCGGCCTCTTTACGGACAAGTTGGATTTGACCATTACAGGCAAAGAAGAAACAGTGTCAAAGTCAGAGGCCCAGAGTCGCCTGCGCGAATTTTATGCAGCGCATGCCGCCAAAGGATACAAAATGATGCATTCCGGTGATTCTAAAACGCAAGACTCCACCTACACCATCGGTGAGCTGACTACTGACAATGGTAGCTACAGAGTCTATATCTACTTCGTGCAGCAGGCCGGTAGCCGGCTGATCAATGAGCTACGGATAGAACAGTGATCCTTGCCTCATTACCGTCTGTTAAAACAGTCGGTAATGCCGAATAAGCTCGGCTAAAGCCGACCCGGGGATTTGATGGGCTAAAGCCGGCCCCGCCTTCGAACTACATATCTTCGATCCTTGCCTTTTTGCCGTCTGTTAAAACAGTCGGCAATGCCGAATAAGCTCGGCTAAAGCCGACCAGGTATCTATTCATATCCCTGATATTTCAATTTGATTTATCCTCTTTTTTGCCATCTGTTAAAACAATCGGTAATGCCGAATATGACCTGCTAAAGCCGGGCCCGTCTTGGAACTACATATCTTCGTATCCTTGCCTCTTTGCCGTCTGTTAAAACAGTCGGCAATGCCTAATAAGCTCGGCTAAAGCCGACCAGGTATCTATTCATATCCCTGATATTTCAATTTGATTTATCCCCTTTTTTGCCATCTGTTAAAACAATCGGTAATGCCGAATATGACCTGCTAAAGCCGGGCCCGTCTTGGAACTACATATCTTCGTATCCGTAATGTCTACTCGGCTGCGCCATACACGGATCCTTGGTATCGACCCCGGCACGAACGCGCTGGGCTATGGCCTGATCGATGTCGACGGTGACGTTGTGCAGATTTTAGATACCGGTACGATCCGTCTGGCGGGTTTCGACCTGCACCAGGACAAGCTGCGCGAGATCTTTCTCCAGGTCCAGGAAGTGATCGAGGCATACCTTCCGGGCATCCTGGCGGTAGAAGCGCCATTCTACGGCAAGAATGTCCAATCGATGCTCAAGCTGGGGCGGGCTCAGGGCGTGGTTATCGCCGCGGGCATCACCATGGGACTGGAGATCGTCGAGTATTCTCCCAAAAAAGTGAAGCAGGCCGTCACCGGCAACGGCAATGCCGCCAAAGAGCAGGTCGCCGCCATGCTCTACCATCTCCTGGGTATCGCGTTTGGCAAAAGTGCATTAGACGCTTCTGACGCTCTCGCAGTCGCCTATTGTCACTTCCAGCATGCCAACGGCCACACCATCAAGCCTGCAAAAGGCGCCCCGGGTTGGAAACAATTTTTGAAGGAGAACCCGGGGAGGGTGAGGGAGTGAGACGGGCCCGCCTTCGACGTACAGGCCACGACGGATGGCATGAAAGGGATCGGAGCGTAGCGGAGATACTGACAGACGGCAGGAGCGTCAGTAGGGTGAGATCGAACGGAGCAGAGAACATGCAAGCCGTCGCCAGTGTCTGATCACTCCAAGATAAACACCGTATTTCCCTGGATCGTCACCTGGCCGGAATCCGTATTGAATAACTTGGCAGGGCTGTCGTTCGGTGCATGGATGGTACAGTCTTTCATCCGCAGATGCGCGATAGCATCTCTGATGAAAATGAGCTGTCCGTCGCTCAGGCCGTGGTTGTCGGAGATGGTGATATTCTGTAACGTCAAGCCGCCGCGACAGAAGACAGAAGCACCGCGGCTGTGATCATCAGTGCCGTTTGCATTGCCATGACTGATCGTGACGCCGTCGAGGAGGATATCCTGTTGTGCCGAATCGATCTCCAGGACATGGAACGCATTATCGGTATTATCATTTTGCGCGCCCAAATCTCCCGAGAACACTGTATGGTACGTCGAAGGATCGCGAGCGGTGAACGAACTCCCTCCTGAAGGAAAGCCACCAAAGACAGAAGTGCTGTCAGGAATGTGAAATGAGCGTGTTCTGTCGCCTTCCTGATTGGGGAGATATGTGCCCTCTGCCACAAAGACGCTGTCTCCGGGATAACAACCCGCAACTTCCATCGCCAATGGCAGGTTGAGCATGGCATTGGCCCAGGAGGTACCATCCCTGACACCTGTCGCTCCCGAATCCACATAGACGACACTTCCCACAAATTTCCTCGTCGATAAACTGTAGTAAAGACTGTCTACAAGCGTATCGTTTGCAGTTACCCGCGTCTGATTTGTGACCGCTGAGAGCTGATTGATGGTGATGTCGTCGACATACCAACCGTCAATCCCGGGGCCGGCAACGCCACCATCGCTGGCAAAACGAAACCGGAGCAGTAGCGATTGACTGCCAGCTAATGGCAGACGGATGGCGCTATGAATAAACCCTGTGGTGTCAAATTGCGCATCGCTGTTCCCAGTGAATGCAGCACGGCCCAGGAGCGGACTGTTCGTGCTATCGCTATTACTACTGATGGCAGAGGGGTATCCATTTTCAATAAAATACGGTCCGGTATCCTGCCACGTCGTGCCGCCATTGAGCGAATACTCTATTACGCCACCATCAAAATGCGGCTCTGTCTGGTAACGGTGATAAAAGGCAATCTCTACCGGCCCGCTCACCGCAATTGGGTCGATCAGGGTCAGCGCAAAATCTCCCAGATGGGAATAGTCTTCCGCATACCACGAATGTGTCGGGCTCACAGATAGTGAGGTGCTTTTCACCCATCGTCGTGTTCCGCTCCCCGCCAGTTTGATCGAATGATACTGATCTGGACCTTCGGCATCATCTGTCGATAGCAGCATCGATTCCGACGCTGAACAAGGACTGACATAAGCTCGGTATGAAAAGTCCAGGGAGTCATGAGGGCTCAATGTGTCAGCGCTGAATTCAACTATATTCCCGTCAAGGGTGCCGCCTGATCCCGGAATATATATCAGATCATCGGACAATACGTCTGAGATTTGAAGATTGCTTTTACCCTCACACCCACACGTCGTTTTTAAGTTAAACGTCACCTCCTGGCCTTCTCCGGCCAGGGTCGTGTCAGGTTTGCTGTCGATAAAGACGCCGTTCGGCATGGCGAAGGACTCTATCCCGTCCTGGTAATCGTTGGAGCTGCCCTCATCAGCACCTATCCCCAGTCCGCGTCGTGCGAAGGCTTTCCAGATAGCACAGTCGTATTGTCCACCATAGTCGAGTTGATCGGCAAGCAGGATCGCATCACGTCCGTCGACAAAACCCGGGCTACACGGCTGCAGCTTCAAGCCGTCGATGACCAGTTGCAATGCAATATTATTGCCCCCCGTTCCGTGATACATGTCAGGATCAGCGCCTGCAATTTCAATAATACTCCAGGTCATGTCCCACAGCATCGTACACCACACCGAGCCGATAAAATGCGGGTCCGGAGATCCGCCGGATACAGGTGCATCTGCAATGTCGGCGTAAGTGAAGGGGTTGTCCGTCGTGTCGGTGGTGTAAGGATAAGTCCGAATACCGGTGTCACCCGGGAGTTCCCCGATGACATAGGTGCCGATACCGCGGAGATCAGTAGCTGTCGCCGTCGTCCAGTCTGTCGTCATCATAAGACCGAGATAGTCACTCCAGCCTTCCCCCATTTGTTCTTCATTGTTCAGGCAACTGACCATTGACGGTCCTCCGGTCAGGCGGTTTGAAACACCATGACAATATTCATGACAAATGACGCCACTGTCATAGTCACCATCCGGAGTAATCGTGGGCACAGAATCCAGGGAGACGTTGACTACCGCAGTATCCATCACGGCCTTGAGAAGATTGCCGTCGTTGAGGCTGATCATCACTGCCGGGATCACGATCGTATTATCCGTACCGCCCATTGCGAATGGCGATCCGGAGACATTGTTGATCACGATCGCCGCGATAGCACCGAGGTTTTGTACAGCTTTGACTTTCACCACGAAATCACAATTACCACGATCGATCACTGCAATTCTTCCCACCAGGCTGTCCCCGTTGCTGATCGTTCCGCACGCTTCATGTGTCATGCTGTCTGCGTCCTGCACGAGCACCAGGTCGCCCATCGTCAGGCCGATATCTACCAGGAGATTGTTGTTGCTAAACGCCGATTCCACGGCATTGATCGGGCCTGCCAAAGACTCCGGGCTGTTGACTGTCAGCGGAGATGTCTCAGATACCGGTGACCACAGATACATCTGCATCCGCCCTTTACTGCCATCAGAGGGCGTATAAAAATTCGCGTTGTTTAATCCTCCCCCATCCTGTGCTTCCGCGAGCACATAGTCTGAGCCGTTGCCCCCGCGATCGAGATTGTCGTTCTGAAAATTTCCAGAGACCTCATCGAACCCATATTGGTATGTCACGTCGTGCATCAGGTTGTTCCAGTAGAAGAGATTCGTGACACAAGCTCCGAGGTTGTCCACCGGGTCGAGCTGCGGATCAAAGGGATAATCAAACCGCAGGTTCGAAGTGTCCGGACTGTAACCCGGATTGTTGTCGTGATTGATATCCTCGTAGGCATAGACATTGTTGCCGCGCGTGATCGTATATGCTGTCGACCCGTCATCGTGCCAGCCCAACGTGACAGCCGCATTGTCCATACCTGCACTATGCCAGGGCGTGACCACGATGGATCGATCGCCATGGTTCGGGGACTCTATGGGCATGGCGAAGACGTTGTAACTACTATCCTGTGACAGCGGCAGAGGACTCCGCATCAGCAGTGTATTTCCTGCGCGGCGAACACTGCGCAATGGGCTGACAGCCCCGTCGAACGTACAGTGTAAGACAAGATTGTCTTTCCTGACAAAAGCTCCTGAATGAGCGTCGATGAAAATGCGCCACACATTTTCCGTATCGGTCTCCGCGATCTCCACATTCCAGCAAAGAAGGACTGATTCCCTATGTGCTTCTTTCAACCACACCAATTCCGCGGTGATCGCGGATTGCGAAAGATTCCCCGGCTCAAAGACCACCTTCGTATCCTGTCCGAGGCTGTTTTGTTCCTTTCTGATCTCGACAGCCTGCGGGAAGTTCTTGCCAAGTTCTGAAGCCGCTCTTTCTACGGCGGACTGTGCCGCGATCTCAGGGGAATGCGACGGTGCCTTCGCCCGCAGATCTGTGATCCAACGATTGCCAAAGCTGACGAGCTTGTCGCCGATGAGATTGAGATTCAGGATCCCGTTATACAGCGGGATGCCCTGGTATGTCTGCTGCAAATAGACATGCGTAACGCCCAGATGTGCCGTAGTGTAGGCATCAGAGACTGTGTATCCGGAGAGGTCCTCACTGCTCAGTCCCAGAGCTCCTTTGTTGCGCACCAGGATTGCTGAGATATCAGGAAGGGTAGTTTGAGCGTACACCGCTGCGGAGCCAATGATGAGCAGAGGGATCAGCAGGCGACGCAGTGACAACATGCACATCTCTTGAGAGTTTGACCGCCAAAGTTATCAGTTTGAGCGAGGCTGTTTGACAAATCTTGTGACAGACAAGCAATTCACGGAAGAATGACGTGTACTACATAAATTCAACATGCGTGCGCATTCGGCAAACGGCAATCCAAAATCTCTCTACACCAATTGACGCTGCGTTTTTCTGCCCCCTTCTTCACTCGTCGTGCCTGCTCATGTAGATCAGAAACAGCAGGAAACAGATAGTCAGCATAAATGCAGTTTGCTGTCCGTTCCAGGTTTTGGACTGCCACATCAGGAACCACTCGCCGCCGATGGCAATGAACGCAGCGAACCATAACAACACGCCGAGCGCTAACCCGGTGATGAGGAATTGCTTCGAGTGATTGAATTCATCTGCATCGGATTTGACACTCCTGATCATTCTGAACATGCCGGCCAATGATAGGACGGCGATGCACAATTCCCATCCAATGATGCACACGTAGATGACGTGATGGAGTGTTGTATTTTGGATGGAACGCCAGCCTGTGGTCGTTTTTGAGAACACGTCATCCATGCCCGAGACCATGCTCACAAACTGGAAATTCGAATCGTAGTCGGAGATATTATTAAAACAGACAAGCAGCACATAGAGGCTTACTGAGGCACCAAAGAGGATTTTAATGTAGCGGCTGCTCATAGGTTTAGTATTTTCCATTACCGGTTTCTACGATATCAGCTTCGTCGTTCAGCAAATGAATTTATTGATTTCCTATGTAACTACGGGAAGCTTCCGACATGTATGGGGAACATCATTGCACTCTGATAAAACAGTGGTGTGTCACCAGACGATATATTCAATATTTATTCACAAATCGTCTCAACATAAACCATTGTCACTTTGATCCCAAAACTTTTGCGTGCGAAATTACTGCTTGTACTGATCCACCTCCCATTTCATGCAGACCATTCCTTGGCTCTGATTGACCTAACATCTTTACTACGCTGAAATGCACCGTCATTGACCAGTACTGTAGTGGCCCTCTCCATCGAAGTCCCATATCCGGGGAATTCAATCACTGGCCGTACCCGAAAGCGTGGTGTCACAGGAAGCATCCGACGTACCCGCCTCCAATGCATCCACTCTTTCCGTCAGCTTGTCGATGGCAGTACGATACTCCACCAGCATCTTCTGTTGTGCTTCGATAAGACGCTGCTGCTCCTGCGTGGCACTCACATTGAGCATGGCGATCGCTTCGTAATCCACAGTATGGAAGTCTTTTACTTCGCGACCATAGACGAATATGGTAGAGTCGTATGTATCGGGAGTGGGGAAACCTTCTACTTTAAAGCGTGTGCTTTCAGCCTGAAGGACGTTGTATACTTCTGCTCCGCTACTGGTAATCATCTTCACCCGCTCGCCTGCTCTGAGATCTGTGGGCAGCAAGATCCATCCGTCCTCTACATGGGCGCGCTGATAGATGTCTGGGATCACATCAGTGAGATCTGCGGTGACGGCTTGCGGAAATACTTTTTCTACTTGCTGGGCAATCACTTTCTTTTGCGGAGTGGACCCTTTGGCAATGGTATCAATAAGGCGGTAATCAGTGATCTCGATACCCATGAGGGTTTGGAGATCTTTATGGCTGTCGGAGATACCCAGGATTCGCTTGATGCGGGCGTCGGAGAATGCATTGAATTCACCCGCGGCTATGCGTTGATCGGCATACAACGAATAATCGTTTGTGCCGGAGGCAGTACCAGTAATTCCCAGGCTATTGAGATAGCCATAGCTTAAGTTATTGGATGCAGAGCCGGCGATTTCTACTTTCGCTTTTGTCGGAGTTGTTGTTCCGATGCCTATGTTTCCGCCACCGAATGTATTCAGCACAAGGTTCATTCCTGTCTGTGTCTGGTAATTAAAAGCCTCAATGCGTGCAGCATTAGTTCCTTCGATGCCGTCTAGCAGCAGGCCTTTCCTGTTGTCGCCACCACCATCGCCAAAAAAAGCGCGACCTGTATTTCCAATTTCAAGTTCGTAGTGTGGTGTGGGGGTTCGAATACCCAGGTTACCGGCGAGATGGAGATTACCTGAAATTCCGGCATCACCGGCAGCGTAAATCCCTCCGATTCCGGCAGTGATCCCACCGGCTACCTGCAGCTGGCCCTGGGTGATGATATCATTTCGCACCTGGATATTACCGGCTTCCATTGAATGGGCAGAGAGCGATGATACTTCACTACCGGATAGGCTTATCACGCTGAGGTTGTGAGATGAACCATTGTCCACGACATACGCATATCTTCCCGAAACATACACATCCCCAGGGGCGGCACCGACGCTCAGGCTTCCTGCTGAAAACGGTTGATTTGGATTGGACACGTCCACGACAATCAGGGAATGATCAAGATCACAGGTTAAGTAAGCATAGCGACCAGATACATACACAGCACCTACAACAGATCCATAAAAACCCGTGTCAAAGCTGGTGACCAAAGTGGGTGCAGTGGGATCCGCGATGCTGATCACCGTTAGAGTTAGGTTATTATACGCCGACACGACATAGGCATATCGCCCCGAAACATACAGGGCATAGGGGTGATTTCCAAGGTTAAGGCTGCCGACAATAGACGGGCTGCTTGGATTGGACACATCGATGACTTTAAAATCACCTGTGCTCAAGAATGGAATGTAGGCATATCGGCCCAATACAAATATTCCATATCCTACATCCGCGAGATATACAGAGCCAGTCGTGAAAGGATTGGCAGGATCGGAGACATCGATGATGTTCAAATGACCATCTTGATCCAGCAGATACACATAACGCCCGGAAACATACAGTTTGGCAGGATAAACCCCGACTGAAAAGGAAGCAACCGACGTGGGTGCACTAGCATTGGAAATATCAATGATTCTCAATTGTCCATTCCAATTAGCAACGTAGGCATATCTCCCGGAGACAACGAGATCAGTCAGATCACTACCCCCGAAACTGTATGACCCTACCGGATTGGGATTACTTGGTTTGGATACATCGAGGATCGTAAGCGTTTTGACTGAATTGTCAAGGCAATAGGCATAAGAGCCTGAGACATATACTGCAGTCATCCCGCCTATAGCCGTCCAGCTTCCTGCCAATACCGGAGGATCAGGAGTTTGCTGGAAATTCCCTTTGAGGCTGGTCCCTGCCGGATTCATAGTCATGATCGATTTATTCGTACTGGTAAACCGGATCTGATCATCATCGGGATTATGCTCCACTTCCACTTTCGTATCCCCATCTTTGTCTACGATTTCCCTGGTTTGGCTATTGAGTTTGGTCCAAATCGTTCCATTATAATAATAGAAGGTGCTGTCAGTGGTCACAAACACAAGAAGGCCATTGGCCGGGTTGGAGATGGCATTACGCTGACTTGTGGTCATTCGGGGGATCAAAAGACCGCTGGTATCGCTGGCGATTTCCAGTTTCGATGACGGATCAGGCGTCGTCGTACCAATGCCGACGTTTTGCGCCTGCACCCCTTGCGTCAGGAGGATGCAGGCCAGGATCGTATAAAGAAGTTTCATAACGAAGATTGATGCATGAAGAAATCGTTCCTGTCAGTGATGATTTCCAAAAGCCATCACTGTTGTCTGATGCCGGGTCAAAAATACACGCACCTGCATGAGAAACGCCTGTCGTTTTGGGTCATAAACCTGTCATTTTGCGCCCCGTTACCGCAATTGAGGCTGTACAATGGACGAAAATGAGGGTGCTCTCAAGGATTGGAGAGGCTTCAATATCAATACAGGAAGAATTCCAGATATCGTGGATTAACGCAGAGCCCCGTGCGTACCCGCAGTCCCGGCCTCCGGAGATTGTTGTCATCCGCGATGCTTTCAAAAAGCAATGTGGCTGTCGGTGCGGGTCAAAAAATGCGGGCAGCAGCGAGAGAGATTCCTGGATCAGAACTCTGTCATTTTTTGCCAAGGGGCCAAATACCATTGTTTCACGCACCGGGTGGCTGCTGTTCGTATGGATCTGAGAAGTGCCGGCAGACGCAACCGGGGGAGAAGTCTGTGTCGCCAGGTGTCCGGTACGCCGGGGCGGGCAAGACATTATTCCACGTCGTGCGTCTTGTTTCCCCTGCTGCGGAGATGGTAGAGGGTCGCGCAGGTGAGGTCGTCCGGGGAGCGCGCAGGTGATCGCACTCGGCATCTCGCCGGAACACGTTGGGTGGCTTTTACGAGTCTTGACTTTTGTGCTGTTGAATGCACCTCCTCAGATTCACTAATTACGAGTATTGTTTCGCTGTCACTTATGATTTATTGATCCTGCAGTTTTTAATTTTTGATTTATAAATACAATACAAAACAACAATCCGTGACGCTACACTGTCCACTTTTTTCAGCGCTCCCTGTATCATCATGCTGCGACAATATTTGCAATAGCACAGGCGTTATATGTTTTTCTGTCGCAGTGTTTCCTGTTCACCGGAAACTGCATACTCCACCCCTGGAATTTTAAACCTTCACAGCTATGAATACGCATGCTTTTGTTCCGCTGCGTCTCATCCTCCCTATTGTCTTTCTGGCAAGCCTCATATGTGCATCTGCGCCGTGTGTTGCACAACGCGCCCCTGGTGATGTCGGGATTGGCGTACACATCGGCGAGCCCACCGGTGTGACTCTGAAGGTCTACAATCCCGGCACCTCCATCGATTTCCTTGCCGCCTGGGATCTTGAAAATTTCTTCTTTCTCAACATCCACGCCATCTATGACGCGCACCTCAACGATGCTCAGACGATTCACTTTTTCTACGGACCGGGAGGATTCATCGGCATTCACAACAGACCGGAAGGGCTGGACGATGAGGTGGACGTCGGCGTGAGCGGCGACTTCGGCCTGGACTTCCTCATCCGGAAATTCGAGATCTTCATGCAGTTGACGCCACGGCTGTCACTGGTGAGGACGACGAATTTTGACCTTGGCGGCGGGGCGGGATTCAGGGTTTATTTCTGAGTATGACGCATCTCCAATACCCCACACCGGGGGCACGATATTCGGTGAGATTGAGCTCACATTTATTCTTATTTGCGAAATAACTGAAATCCTAAGCTATTGAATTTCAGCAACTAGAATCTCTGTATGTTTTGTCTAATCAGAAATCGCATATCTTCTTCACACTCAGACGTAGTAGTATTCCTAAGCGCTATTCTTTCTAATCTCACTTTATGTTGATTATCAGATACTTAAACTGGTTATTTTGTAATAAACAGTGGAGAATCTGATCTTCTGATTTCATTTTTTTTTGTTAGCTCCCATCTGTGAGACATCAGAGATGTTTGTGATATCACAAAATAATCACAACATGCGGCGGACAAGCATCACCCAAAATAAACCCAACCATGAAAAGAATTGCTGCAGGACTGTTGCTCCTGGTCATCAACGGTGTCGTGATCGCACAGACCAGGTCGGTGGTAGATCAAGCCGTGGAAGGCGGCAAATTACTGGTAGAGCTGATCAAAGTGTTTAGCTCTGACAATAACGCGACTGCTGACACAGGATGTAAAGGACGGTATGCCGATCTCTGTATTGCCAATGCTCGGGACTCCTCGCTTACGGTTATACTCACCCACAGAGCATCCAAAGAGATCCGCGACCTCGTGATCGCACCACGGGACCAGGAGTGCAGCCTGCAGCTATCCATTGGAGTATGGACGTATGATCTGCGATTCCGGCGGTCCGACCGAACGATCAGAAAAGGGGATCTGCTCATCGAAGGATGTCAGAACCTGGAAATGACGATCAAAGATCAATGACACAAATTCATTTGACACAATGCTCGTGAGTCGCATTTGGCGCCATGCGGATCACCCAACATACTGTAGCGGGCTCCCGAAACCGCTTGAACAAGAAGTAGGAATTGTTATACTCATTACTAAACCACAAGGACCATGAAACTCAAAGAAGTATCTGGCATCATTATGATTGTTGCGGCATTCGCACTTTCGACTTTCAACGCTCAAGCGGCTCCGTTGAGTCTTGCAGAAACGAATTGTAATTCAGAGCCATGGGGCACCAAATTATCCAATGCCGAAGTACCAAATTTCGATGTGCGCGTCTGTTTCAATGGAGGCCTAATCTCAATTTGCGTAACTCTATCGTGCCATTTGCATTGGTCGGATGCGATCTTACCTGGTGCAGGCCAATTGTTCGGAGACTATGGGTGCCATTTAAAAGGCAGTATTGCAAGTGGCAACTCTACTCCAACTGTTTTCGAGGGTACATCCGAAGACATGATTAAGGCCATTGAAACCGCAATGAAACTCCCACCAGGTGGGCTTAAACAGTTCACTGTCGTATCTGCTTCAGTGTTTACCTTGCCCGACGGGAAAGACTATCGTGTGACGCCCAAAACCTATCCGGTAGTACGTGATGACTCAGGCCGGTATCTGCCACTGGAATTTGAACCTGTTCAATGACTTCTTAAGCCGAAATAAAATCATGAATGTGCACGAGGTTGAATTGACGGGATATTGGGTTAGTAACTATGAAATGCCATGTGAATGCGGTTATACACCTCCCGGATTCAGCAGTACGTGCACATTCTTTGTATTTTTATTGCATTCAAGATTTAGTTATTTCAAATAAATCTATTCTCATGAGAGCGCGCCGTATTTTAGCCTACCTGATCGACATCGTCCTGATAGGGATTCTCTGTGGCATTATTGGATTGATCCTGGGAATATCGCCACAAGCTCTATGGACTTCCGGAACGGGGGTCAGTTTGGTGAAAAATGCCTTTGCACAAATGAGTCTGGTGGTATCAGCCCTGTATTTTCTTACCGACGTCTTATGGGGGGGATCCCCCGGAAAAAAACTGCTCCGGCTCACTGTTGTAAGGAAAGTGGATGCAGGGGCGAAATTCGGCCAAGCCATCATTCGTGCAATCGTCAAAGTCATTTCTATCAACCTGCTCTTCGGGATTGTCCTGTTTTTTGTCTACGGACCAGGCTCTTCCCTGCACGACCGCATCAGCGGCACGACGGTCACATCATCAGCGGGTTGACGCTCCAGTGATGAACCGGTCGAAGAAACACGCCTTTATTGTCGCGGGGTTCCTGTTTATCTTCTTACTCCTATCCGTGATCTATGCCGTCACACGACCGGTCCGGATCTCTGCGCTCTCATTGGTCACTCTCGACGGACAGCCGGTGCGTCTCGACAGTATGCTCGCGGGCAAGCGCACAGTGCTCAATTTCTGGGCTACCTGGTGCAAGCCCTGCATCGCAGAGTTGCCCCAACTTGACTCCTTGTCGCAAATGCTTGACGACGAGGCATGGCAGATCGTCCTTGTCTCGGATGAGCCCCTGACCGTACAACGCACCTTCAGGGACGGGCATCCTTTGCATTGCACATACCTGGGACTTACAACAGAATTTTCGCGGGTCGGAATTGCCGCCCTTCCCAGGACAATCATCGTTGACGGGGACAGAGAAGTCTTGTATTCGAAAACAGGAGGGTTCCTGATGTCCGCACATACCTTACAAAAGAAATTTACGAAATTGAGAGGGCTGCAACATTAAGCATGCTCCTGGTTGCAACATCGAATAACATTCGTCAATGAAAAAACAACGCGCATGCGGATAATCATCGCAAGTTGTATCCTCCTATGCCTGAGGTGCCAGACGCTTCCTCACGCCATCATCCACGGCAACTTTGATGCCTTCGCCAATGGTAATGTATTCCTCGTGGATGTATTCTCGCGCGACACGCTTGCCACGGCAGTCATCAGGGATCATGATTTTACCCTGCGTCCCGGGGCCGAAGTTCTAAAGGATGGCGTGACGCCTGCCATGCTACTCTGTCTGCGCGATGATCACCAGGCATCGACTTCAGCGCCGGTAGCTGTTGAGCGCACTTCAATCTCTGTCGAAATACACAGCAAAACAAATCCCACCTACTCCGGAACTCCCACCCAGAAAGAATTTTCACGCTTCGTCGCAGACATGCAATCACTCATTGCACAATTGATGGACAGAAGTACACATTCTGTGAACGATACGCTGCAAAACGCGATCGGAGCCAAAGTGGACAGTTTCTATCTCAGAAACCGGAGCGGCAATCTCAAATCCTTTGCCTCACTGATCGTCAGCGACCAGGTGCAACGAGGATTTATCGATCCTGCGGATCTCGTACAGATCAACGCACTGTGCAGGACCGGCACTGCACTCGACAGCAATGACGCCCGAATTTGTTCTGCGATCAATGCGTACTATGACCATTGGGAAGGTATACCGGTGCGGACATTCGACGGCGTGCTTTCTGATGGCGGCGCCTTCAGTCTGAACGATGTCGTCGGCACCAAGCCTGTC
Source organism: uncultured Bacteroidota bacterium (assembly GCA_963746925.1). Classification (GTDB taxonomy): domain Bacteria; phylum Bacteroidota; class Bacteroidia; order Chitinophagales; family Saprospiraceae; genus DATDQA01. The sequence continues at coordinate 221,278 of CAVVDK010000012.1, read as the reverse complement.
ATCCTGGACTTCTGGGCCTCCTGGTGCGGTCCCTGTGTGCGGGACATGCCGGCTCTGCGGGCCATCTACAACGGTGGTAAGGCTGAAATCATCGGGATCTCCATAGACGATTCCGAAACCGACTGGAAAAGGACTCTGCAAAAGCTGAACCTGCCCTGGCGAAATCTCAGGGATAACACACGCCAGATCAGGAAACTTTACAACGTGTCATTGGTGCCGGCAAAGTTCGTGGTGAATACAGATGGGATGATTATCGCCCGCAATCCCGAAGACCTTAGATCGGTGCTCGACACACTGAGACGCTGAAAAAGAATTGATTGTCACAAAGACACGACGACACTGTGCGTAACACTATTATGACCGGAATGCCTTCTGTTCTGCCGGCGGCCGCGAATTATTGTTAATTCATCAAAGTCCAATCAACTATGAATCTGCAATCGACGATCACCCTCATTCTGGCCCTCGTGCTGACAATCTGGGCAGGCGCGGTATTTCTGCACGTTGTCAATGGCAGTGTGCTGTGGAAAACACTTGCTTCGGGTATAGGATTTCTGACTTTCGGCGCCCTGTTTATCGTATATGCGCTCAGGTTGGTAAGTGCACATAAGAAACAAAAATAGACCTCCTGAGAAGGGTATCGTTGTATGTCAAAATGAATGTGCACGAGGCTGAATTGTAAGAAATGTTGGGTTCGTAAACTGTGAAACGACATGTGAATAGTTTACGCACATGCTTCGATTCGGCAATCCGTGCACATTCTTTGTCTTCTTGAATCGGAGACCTGCACTTCACTCAATCACACCGCCGCGGTGCGGTGAAATTTTCCTTATATTGATGTGATTCCGTGCCGGAAGGATCTTGAGGGAGACGGTGCGTGGAAGCCCTGGCACCAGGCTTCAAGTTGTATTCCGCCATGACTCAGTCTGCCAGACGCATGTATCTCTTTATCTTCTCGGTGTTCATGCTTTTGCTGATCTATGCGATCTATTCTGCCGGATCGCACCCTTCGCGCACGCGCGTCAGTGTCACGTCGATGTCCCTGGTCACCCTGGAGGGGCAGCCGGTACATATCGACAGCCTCCTTGCCTCCAAACGCACTGTCTTCAATTTCTGGGCGTATTGGTGTATGCCCTGCGTCGATGAGATCCCAAAACTGGACTCCCTTTCCAGGCAGCTCGACCAGGACCGGTGGCAGGTCATTCTTGTCTCCGACGAATCCGTGGAGGCACAGCGCAAATTCAGACGCGGCATGCATGTCTCTCTGCCCTTTCTGCAGCTCACCACTCCGATGACAGATCTCGGCATCGACGCCATCCCCGTGACCATGGTCATCGACACCACAGGGGAAGTCCTCTACTCCAAAACAGGAGAGCTCACGCTCACGGTACGCGCCCTGCGACGTATCTTCGAACGCTACTGAGATGAGCTTCCCGGCGTTCTGTTGCGCATATCTTCCAACTTTTCAATTCAACATTTCAACGGTCATCTCCCACAGGTCTTCATAGGGGATGACTTCTACTTCAATAGACTGTTCTGAGACCCGGATTGGCACAGAGCGCAACTTCTTGATATAGGGCTCTGCATAGCGTTCTGTCCGTATCCTGTTGAAGTCGGCCCTCGGGATTTGGAGAAGCATGCGGATAAAACAATGCGATCGGAACGTGTCGTCTTTTCGGAGGTAGCGATAGCAGTATTGTTTGAGTGCATCCACCTTATCAATAATCTGCGGGTACTTCCGTTTTTGGAGCAGGAAGAGAAATTGGATGATGAGGATTGCGATATTTAAGCCGCGTTTGTCCTTTGAATAATGTGGGATCTCGTTGAGGAATTTGTTTAGTCTGAAATCTCCTTTCAGTTTCACTCTCGTCCTACCGCTAACCGAAAGGAATATCATGTGTGCCTGGTACACATGTATAATCTCTCTTAAATGAACTGGTAGTTCTTCATTCCAACTTGTCTCCTTTAACTCCTTTAATATCTCCACAGCTCTATTATATGCTTTGGAATGTAATGCATTTACTAGCATATATATCCTTAATACATACCAATTTACAGATCCCTGAATCAATATATAGTTATATCTATTAAATATTTCATTCACCTTTGAATACTCCTGTAATTGTATATACGATTCAATCTTATATAGATCAAATTGATAGTATATCGTTCGTCTATCCGGATTTCTTCGCCTAAAATAATCTATTGCACTCTCACATGTGATAATAATTCTATTATAATCTTGCTTTACCTCATAATGCATCACTATTATATTATAAATATCCACTAACATTTTGTACGACAATTTGTCTTCATCATTAAGATATTGTTCCAATTCCTTTTTATATAACTCTGTCTTAGCTAATAATTTTTTCTTTAATGAACCGACACTCAATAAATTTTCTCTACGAATTTCACAAAAACATTCATGCGCTCTAATTTCTTTCTGTAATATTTCAGAATACTTGCTCAATAGTTGCTTGTAATGCTTTTCTTTGCTCGGATTCAAACTCAATGTACTAAAATAGTAATGTAATTCTCTGGCCAAATAAACTGTAGTCTCGGTCAATTCATATTTAATACTTCTTCTTATTGTTTTTTCCGCTAGTAAAACCGACGCTTTACGAGCAGTACCCATTATTAGAATACGGACCACAGCAGCACTTACCAAACATTCTCTAATTCCTACTAGTAACGCATCCGTTTTCCTATGTTTTATTCCATTACGAAGGACATAATTTATAAGTTTTTGCTCCAACCTACCCGCTAATTCTTTGAAAGCTGCCCTTTTTTCATGAGTTCCGTAGAGTATCACAGCCCCCTCTTTATAACTAGTGACTTGTCTATTAGCCATTAAATCAAATAGCTGTTGCAATTTACTTGAGCGCTTTATTTCTAAACCGAATTCTTTTTGATCAACTAATGAAACGACCTCATTTAAAAATTTCATACTCGTGTGTTGTAATCTTACCAATATCCTGATAATTCAATATCATGGCAAGAGATGTTTAACCCTAATCCAAGAGCTCTAACACCATACTCCATAATTTTTCATAGGGAATGATTTCAACCTCAATCGCTTGATCTAAAAATGTTACTGGCATTGAATGCAATTTGCGTAAATATGGCTGAACATATCTTTCTGCTCTTTTCTTGTTAAAATTTGCTTTAGCTAATTGCAATAGCATTTTTACAAAACAATTTGATCTAAAAGTATCATCACGTCTCAAATGTCTGTGACAATACTGATTCAGGGCATCTACTCGATCAATGATTTGATTATACTTTTTCTGCAACAATAAAAATAATACATGAACCACAAGAATTGATATATTAAAACCACGTTTATCTTTGGCATAAATGGGTATTTCATTTAGAAATTTATAGAGTCTAAATTTTGAGTCGCTCTCAACATTAATTTGATCAACTCTAACCAAAAATTCAATGTAGGCCTCATAGACTATCCATGCCTGTAATATGTTGTCAGGTTGTCTTTCAAATGCCCTACTTTCTCTAACTCTATTAATGGTTTTATATGCTTTTTCATACTCTCCAGAATGAAGTTGACTTCGCAGTATTTGTATATTTAGGTCAAACCAGTTAACACTTCCTGGTGTCATTTTTTCAATATAACTCCGAGCGAGTTTTTCTGCTCTTTCATTCATTTCAAATTGTATATAACACAAAATTCGTCTCGCATCGAATAAATAAAAAGCCGATTGCCTATTAACCCTTCTACTCTTGAATACACTAATTGCTTCGTCACATGTCTTAAGCAAATTTTTAAAGTCGTTGGCCAGTTCATACCTCATTGCAATAACCAAATAACTTTTTAAAAGCAATTCGTAAGAAACTGGTTGCAGTTTAACGAATTCAGAAACCTTTCGTGTATAAATCGTTGCCCTCGATAAGGCATACTCCTTTTTTGAGCCTCTTGATGCCCCAATCACCACCCTCATGTCACAATAATATTTGTTTGCCTCAAGTTCCATGTTATACAATTTCTGCGCGTTATCCATTATTTTTTCATACTTACTCCTTTTGTTTTTGCTATAATTAATTGAACTATAGTAGAAAAAAAGTTCTCGAGAAATATAAAGTGTTAAATCTGTGTATTCGTTCCTTATCGTTGTTTTTATAACGTTTTCTGCAATTTTAACAGCAGCAGCTCTTGCGTTGCTCAGCATTAGGGATTTAATAGCTAGCGCCTTAGTCATTGATTTCCTGTAGAGCCGAGAGTAGTCATCCAGGTTTTTGGCGGAAACACCATTATGAAGCACGTGTTCCGATAATTTCTCACTTAAGCGTTGTTTTAGCTTTTTATAAGCCGAGGTGCTACCTTTTGTGCCATACAATGCGATCCTCGCTTCTTCGTCTGTCTGAACTTTGTTCCTTTTAACGAGTTCATAGAATTCTCGTAATTGAGTCGAATCTCCTAGATTTTGAGAAAATTGACCACCGTCTATTACCGCTACAATGCTTCTAATAAACTCCATTTAATACTCCTAATAAGTTGATAATATTCAAATTATACATAGATTTGTATATAATCTGGCCTTCAAACCAATGTCACGTTTGATAAAAATACGTTTGTACCCTGAATCTAGAAGCAGACTACATTTGTAATGTCATTTTAGATTATCGAGTTGCATCGCAAGTGCTAGTGGTAAACTGTTGATTACCAGCATTTTATGATGCAGTAGTTCTTTGAATTACGTTAAAATTGAAGTCATAAGATGTCGCAAATCGTTATGACTGCGGTTGTTCTAAGGAGTAACTTTGAACATAGATTTGACTCTTAATCAAAAGAATAACCGCTATGAATGGTTTGATTGCTTTGTTAATTGCGTTGGGGCTTATTGTTGAGGATTGCGATAATTTCTGACTGAGCCTCTGGCAGTAAGAGAAAACAATAGAAAAAGACAAAGTTCTTAGTTCTAATTTTGGGTGTTATGCAATCTGCCGCCTGCTACTTTCGCACATGCAGATGATCCCTTCTTTTGCAAATTCTAAAAGTGTGTAGGCGGCATTTTTTTTCTCCCTTGGGCTGACACCCGCTCTCCCCTGAGCTCTTCTTTCAAATACCTGCCGGTATAGCTGCTTTTGTGTGCCGCTACCTCTTCCGGCGTTCCCGTACAGACGATCTTCCCTCCGCCTTTCCCGCCTTCTGGACCCAGATCTATCAGATAATCCGCCACTTTGATCACGTCGAGATTGTGCTCGATCACGAGGACGGTATTGCCTTTGTCTACCAGCCTGTCCAGGACGGCGAGGAGGTGCCTGGTATCCTCGAAATGGAGGCCTGTCGTGGGCTCGTCGAGGATATAGACCGTATTGCCCGTGTCGCGTTTGGAGAGCTCTTCGCTGAGCTTGATGCGCTGCGCCTCGCCGCCGGAGAGCGTCGTCGCCTGCTGCCCCAGGGTGATATAGCCGAGGCCTACCTCCTGGAGCGTCTTCATCTTGCGGTAGATGGCAGGGATATGCTGGAAAAAATCGACGGCCTCATCGACCGCCATGTCGAGGACATCGCTGATCGACTTGCCCTTGTAGAGGATCTCGAGGGTCTCGCGGTTGTACCGCCGTCCCTGGCAGGTCTCGCAGTGGACCATGACGTCAGGGAGGAAGTTCATTTCTATCGTCCGCATGCCGGCGCCCTGGCAGGTCTCGCAGCGGCCGCCTTTCACATTAAACGAAAAACGCCCGGCCTTGTAGCCGCGGATCTTCGCCTCCGGCAGCTCAGTAAAGATCTTCCGGATATCGGTGAAGACACCTGTATATGTCGCGGGGTTCGATCGCGGCGTGCGACCGATCGGCGACTGGTCGATCTCGATCACTTTGTCGACATCGTTGATTCCCGTGATTTTCTCATATGGCAGCGGTTTCTGGATGCTCTTGTAGAAATAGCGGCGCAGGACCGGATACAACGTACTATTGATCAACGATGACTTGCCACTGCCGGAGACACCGGTGATGCAGCACAACGTCCCAAGGGGGATCTTCACCGTCACGTTCTGCAGGTTATGTCCCGAGGCGCCCCTGATGACGAGTTGTTTTCCGCTGCCACGGCGCCGTGTTGCGGGCACCGCGATCTGCTGTCTGCCGGTGAGGTAGTCGGCCGTGAGTGTGGCGCTTTTTGTAAACACCTCCGGCGTCCCTTCGGCGACCTTCGCGCCTCCCTGCCTGCCGGCACCGGGGCCCAGGTCGATGATATAGTCGGCCTCGAGCATCATCTCGCGGTCATGTTCTACGACGATGACGGTGTTGCCGATGGCGGTGAGTTCTTGCAGCGCCTGGATGAGGCGTTTGTTGTCACGCTGGTGCAGGCCGATGCTGGGTTCGTCGAGGATATAGGTGATGCCCGTGAGCTGCGCGCCGATCTGCGTCGCCAGGCGCGTGCGCTGCGACTCGCCGCCCGAGAGTGTGCGGGCAGGCCTGTTGAGGTGGAGATATCCGAGGCCGACGTGCAGCAGAAAATGGACGCGCATGGAGATCTCCTTGAGGACGTCGCGCCCGATGAGGAGCTGGCGCTCGTCGAGATGAGCGGGGAGGTCTTCGAGCCAGGCGCCGAGGTAGCCCAGGTCCATCTCAGCGAGTTCGCCAATATGCTTTCCGGCGAGCTTGAAATGCAGGGATTCTTTCCTGAGGCGGTAGCCGCCACAGGTCCCACACTGCTGGATGGTCATAAACTCTTCCGCCCACGAGCGGATGCGCTCGGAGGTAGACTCTTCATACCAGCGCCGCAACATATTGACCAGCCCTTCGGCGGCCAGGTCGAAGGCCAGGTCGTGGATCAACCCGCTCGCCGCGACAGGAAACTTGTCGCTGCCGCCATACAGGATCGCCTGCAACGCTTCTTCGGGGATCTCGGCGACAGGGGTGGCGAAGGTGAACTTGTAGTATTTGCTGATACGACGGAGCTGCCTGAAGGTCATATTGTCACGCACCTCTCCGAGTGGTGCAATGCCCATCTCGTTGATGCTCTTCGTATCGTCGGGGATCACCTTGGCCATATCCACCTGGTTGACCTGCCCCAGCCCGTTACATTCCGGACAGGCGCCGTAAGGTGAGTTGAAGGAGAACGTATTTGGAGAAGGCTCCTCATAGGAGATGCCGCTGTCGGGGTCCATGAGGTGCTTGGAAAACGGGTGTACCTGTCCGCTGTCGTCTTCCAGGATGAGGATGAAACCGTCGCCCATGTGGAGTGCCGTCTGCAGGGAAGCGGTGAGTCTGCTCTCCTTTTCGGGAGCGACTTTGAGGCGGTCGACGACCACTTCGATGTCGTGCGTTTTATACCTGTCGACCTGCAGCTTGGGGACGAGGTCGGTGATCGTCCCGTCGATCCGCGCCCTGGTATATCCCTGTTTGCGCACCTGGTCGAAGAGTTCCCTGTAATGGCCTTTGCGGCCCCGCACCACGGGCGCCAGCACCGTCACCTTGACGCCGGCAAAATGCTGCAGGAGATGCGTGATCATCTGCTCTTCGGTATAGCGGATCATCTTCTTGCCGGTGACATGGGAATACGCCTCGCCGGTGCGTGCATAGAGCAGGCGCAGAAAATCGTAGACCTCTGTGATCGTACCGACCGTGGAGCGCGGATTCCATCCCGATGTCTTTTGCTCGATACTGATGACAGGACTCAGCCCGGTGATCTGTTCCACATCCGGTCGCTCCATGTTGCCGATAAACTGACGTGCATAGCCGGAGAAGGTCTCCAGGTAACGGCGTTGTCCTTCGGCATAGATCGTGTCGAATGCCAGCGATGACTTGCCGCTACCGCTGATGCCCGTGATGACCGTCAGCTTGTTGTGCGGGATATGCACATCGATATTTTTCAGGTTGTGCATACGCGCGCCGGTGACCTCGATGGCGCCGGAGTTGTAGCGTTCTGCGCTGCCGTTTTCCCGGGCGACAGATGTGATGGGAGCGGATTCTGTATTCACGGTTAGAGGGGGTGGTTTGAAAAAAGCCAAGAGGGTAAAGATATGGATGATTGATGATGAAAAGGGTGGTGAGGTGCCTTTTGCTGTTCGCCGTTGGCTATTGGCAAGTCACTTTCATAGACCTTACTCGCTGGCTTTGCGTGAACTATTGAAGATTTGAAGGAGGGTAACTATGCAAGGGGGGAAATTGCGGGTTTCATTTGTGCGATTTTCCGGCTTTCCTTAATGAAAAGGCTTTTTATAAACTAATACTGACAATCAACCACTTACGAGTCTTTCCACGTTTGGAATCATGCTATCCTGGGGACTCCCATATTTGCGCTCCCCAATGAAAAGGCTTTTTATAAACTAATACTGATAATCAATAACTTACGAGTCTTTCTACTTCTAGAATCATGCTATACCGGGGCACCCATGTCTGCACTCCCAATGAAAAGGCTTTTTATAAACTAATACTGATAATCAATAACTTACGAGTCTTTCTACTTCTAGAATCATGCTATACCGGGGCACCCATGTCTGCACTCCCAATAAAAAGGCTTTTTATAAACTAATGCTGACAATCAACAACTTACGAGTTTTTCCACGTCTGGGATCACGCTATCCCAGGCAGCCCCATATCTGCGTTTCCCAATGAAAAGGCTTTTTATAAACTAATACTGACAATCAACCACTTACAGCCTGACTTCCCTTTTCCTTTCTACCTATCCCACTGCTCAGCTGCCGGGACCCTTTGCCGAACCTGCTGTTTGATGCGGCCGAAGATGCCATTCCACACAACCGCAAAGCCATGCCGGTCATGCAGCGTTGCGGTAATGTCCTTCCGATGACACAATAATCCTGTCTCACAGCGTTTTAAGACCTACCTTTGCGCGCCGAAAATGAAGCATCTGACTCTTACTGTCCTGATCTGTGCTTGTGTTGCAGTCTCTGTCCCGGCACAGAAGGGCTTCGAGATCGGCGGCATGGTGGGCATTTCGAATTATTTCGGCGACCTCAACACCACGTATTCTCTGCGACGCATCGGCCCGGCGATATGCCTCCTCGGCCGCTACGACTTCAACAACAGGCTCTGCCTCAAACTCGCCGCCACGTATGGGCGTCTCCAGGCTCGCGACAGCGACAGCGACAATGCCTTCCAGCATGCGCGTAACCTGAGCTTTCGCACGGGAGTCCTCGACGCCTCACTGCAGGGAGAATTCAATTTCTTCCCATATTTCCACGGCAGCGAACAGAATTTTTACACACCTTATATCTTCTTCGGCCTGGGTGTCTTCTATGCCAACCCGAAGGCTGAACTCGACGGCAGATGGATCGCGCTACAACACCTCGGCACAGAAGGCCAGCCCATCGGCGGTGAATACTCGCTGGTGCATCCGGCGGTGGCCTATGGCATCGGCTTCAAGGCAGACATCACCGCCGTCTGGAGCATCAATGTAGAGCTGAGCAGCCGCGCACTGTTTACCGATTATATCGACGATGTGAGCACGGTATATCCAAACCTCCTGCAGTTGCGCAACCTGCGCGGCGACACGGCAGTACGCCTATCGGACCGCTCCGGAGAAGTGGTGGCCGAACCGATCGGTCAGCCCGGCAGGCAGCGCGGCAATAGCAAAAACAACGACGCCTATGCCTTCCTCACCGTAGGCATCGTCCACTACCTCGGCCACATCGAATGCCCTTCGATCAGCAGGCCGCGACCGACAACGCAACATATCCGCATCAAACGGCGGTGACAGGCATTCTGTATTTTACACGGCTTGAGCACAGAAGTCATCGTATCTATCGTCTGGGGTATCGCCGTACTGGTGCAGTTCCGGTACTGGCTCTTGCCGCAGCATGAGACGCCTCCCGGTTCCGTAAACAGAGTCCCTGTCAGTGTCGTCGTCTGTGTGCAGCGCAATGTCAAAGACCTGCAACGCCTGATGCAATGTCTGCAAGGCCAATTATACCCTGACTTCGAAGTGGTCGTGGTGAACGACGGACCCGATAGTGCGATCCGGGAATTTCTCGCGACCATGCGATGGGACAAGCTGCGTATTATTGAATTTGACGCGTCGGCGAAAAAAGTGCCCGGAAAGAAAGCGCCCCTTGCTGCCGGGATCCTTGCTGCAGCATACGCACAGATCCTGCTGACCGATGCCGACTGTACACCCGGACCACAATGGATCGGTACGATGGTGCATCACCTCGGCGACGACAATGGCATCGTGCTGGGTTATGCTCCATTTCATGAAGCACCCGGGTTGCGCAATCTCCTGCAGCGTTTCGACAACCTGCTCATCGCCGTGCAATACATCGGCGCAGCCGTGCGCGGTCATGCGTACATGGGTGTGGGCCGCAATATGCTGTACCACCGGTCTCGCTTCGAAGCCGCGGGGGGATTCGACAGTCACAGAGATATGCTATCCGGCGATGATGATCTCTTCGTGCAGTCAGTCAGCGGACAGGCGCGGGTGTCCGTCTGCTCTGACCCGGCGAGTTTCGTATATTCTGCGGCAGCCCCTTCATGGCGCGACTGGTTTTTTCAAAAACGCAGGCATCTGTCCACCGCCAGGAGATATACACGTGGCGCCCGCTGGCGGACGACAGGATTTGCGCTGAGCTGGCTGATCACCTGGACGTATCTGCCTTTTGTTGTCATACATGGTGGCTGGCCGCTCGTAGTTGCATTCTTCGCGATTACAAGCCTCTGGATATTATTTATCCGCGAAGCCATACGCCTGGCACAACGCCCGCTCATACTATGGTATCCTGTACTGGCGTATTGTTATTGCATTCTGATCATCGTCTTTTCGGTACTACTATTGCTGCCACCTCCGCGGACATGGACGCGCTCCTGAAATATTTCCCAAAGCTCTCGGAGCGCCAGGTGCAGCAGTTTGAGTTGTACGGCGAACGCCTGCGCTGGTGGAACGCACGGGTGAACCTGATCTCGCGACAGGATATCGATCATCTCGAGGTGCACCATATCCTGCATGCGCTGGCCATTGCAAAGTGGAAAGACTTTCCTCCGGGGACACGGATCACGGACATCGGCACCGGCGGCGGGCTGCCGGGGATCCCGCTCGCAATTTATTTTCCCGAATGTTTCGTCACGATGATCGACGGGCGCGGAAACAAGATCCAGGCTGTCAATGACATGCTCAAAGACCTTGGATTGAATAATGCCAGGGCGGTACATGCCCGCGCTGAAGATTTTCATGAGCCCTGTGACTGGTTTGTCTCGCGCGCCACGGCGTCTTTGGCGGAGCTGAGGAAGTGGGGGAGGAAAGCCGGGGAAGCGGAGGAAACAGGCGAAGTCGGAGCGCAAAGAAAGGGATTGATTGCATTAAAGGGAGGAGATCTGAGTGCAGAGATCAACGCGCTGAAGACATGCCCGGGGCTGCAGGTTGTGGCGATCAGCGATTTTTTCGACGAGCCGTTTTTCCGGGAGAAATACCTTGTCTTTGTGCCGATGTAAGATCCGGGCGGGGAGGCTGTTGGCATTGAGGCTTTCAGCCATTGGTACTTGTTGTTTGTTCCCTGGTATTTGTTTGGACATTGGGCATTTGTCCCTTGGTTATTAGCAGCATGCCCTGAAGGCAGAGCGTCCTTTTGGGTTTGCTGTTGGCATTGTGGCTTTCAGCCATTGGTACTTGTTGTTTGTTCCCTGGTATTTGTTTGGACATTGGCATTTGTCCCTTGGTTATTAGCAGCATGCCCTAAAGGCAGAGCGTCCTTTTGGGTTTGCTGTTGGCATTGTGGCTTTCACCCATTGGTACTTGTTGTTTGTTCCCTGGTATTTGTTTGGACATTGGCATTTGTCCCTTGGTTATTAGCAGCATGCCTTAAAGGCAGAGCGTCCTTTTGGGTTGGCTGTTGGCGTTGTGGCTTTCAGCCATTGGTACTTGTTGTTTGTTCCCTGGTATTTGTTTGGACATTGGCATTTGTCCCTTGGCTATTAGCAGCATGCCTTAAAGGCAGAGCGTCCTTTTGGGTTTGCTGTTGGCGTTGTGGCTTTCAGCCATTGGTACTTGTTGTTTGTTCCCTGGTATTTGTTTGAACATTGACATTTGTCCCTTGGTTATTAGCAGCATGCCCTGAAGGCAGAGCGTCCTTTTGGGTTGGCTGTTGGCGTTGTGGCTTTCAGCCATTGGTACTTGTTGTTTGTTCCCTGGTATTTGTTTGAACATTGGCATTTGTCCCTTGGTTATTAGCAGCATGCCCTGAAGGCAGAGCGTCCTTTTGGGTTTGCTGTTGGCATTGAGGCTTTCAGCCATTGGTACTTGTTGTTTGTTCCCTGGTATTTGTTTGGACATTGGCATTTGTCCCTTGGTTATTGGCAGCATGCCCTAAAGGCAGAGCGTCCTTTTGGGTTTGCTGTTGGCATTGTGGCTTTCAGCCATTGGTACTTGTTGTTTGTTCCTTGGTATTTGTTTGGACATTGGCATTTGTCCCTTGGTTATTAGCAGGATGCCCTAAAGGCAGAGCGTCCTTTTGGGTTTGCTGTTGGCATTGAGGCTTTCAGCCATTGGTACTTGTTGTTTGTTCCCTGGTATTTGTTTGGACATTGGCATTTGTCCCTTGGTTATTAGCAGCATGCCCTAAAGGCAGAGCGTCCTTTTGGGGTTGGCTGTTGGCATTGTGGCTTTCAGCCATTGGTACTTGTTGTTTGTTCCCTGGTACTTGTTTGGACATTGGCATTTGTCCCTTGGTTATTGGCAGCATGCCTTAAAGGCAGAGCGTCCTTTTGGGTTTGCTGTTGGCGTTGTGGCTTTCAGCCATTGGTACTTGTTGTTTGTTCCTTGGTATTTGTTTGGACATTGGCATTTGTCCCTTGGTTATTAGCAGCATGCCCTAAAGGCAGAGCGTCCTTTTGGGGTTGGCTGTTGGCATTGTGGCTTTCAGCCATTGGTACTTGTTGTTTGTTCCCTGGTATTTGTTTGGACATTGGCATTTGTCCCTTGGTTATTAGCAGCATGCGCTAAAGGCAGAGCGTCCTTTGGGGTTTGCTGTTGGTCAACGGTCCATGCCTCAATAAGGTCGACTTACTGCGCGCCGGCGTGGTAGCAGAATATGGTATGCCTGTGCACTGCTTCATCGACAGCGCGATGAAATTGTGATATTGCAGGACAGACATGACTCCGCAGGAATCATATCGTGCCTTCTGTGCAGGGAGGGATGAGCTGCCGCTCTTCATGCAGCCGTACTGGCTGGATGCTGTCTGCGTGCATGCACCATGGAATGCGGTGCTGTCGTATGATGACCAGGGGGCGGTGCGCGGAGCCTGGGCATTTCAGACAGGGACGAAGTGGGGTATGACATGGATACGCCTGCCGGTGATCACACCCTTCACGGGGATCTGGCTCGACATCGCGGAGGGATTGACTCCACAAAAACAATTGGCGCTGAGACATGAGATCCTGTCCGACCTCATCACGCAACTTCCCAAAGCCCACATCTTCGAACTGAAAGTGCAATGGCCGTTGCAGGACTGGCTTCCGTTTTACTGGCGCGGATATCGCCAGGAGACGCATTATACATTCCGCTTTCCACATATCGACGTCGCGGCAATTGAGAAAAACTTTTCCTCCAACTTCCAGCGCAAGCTGCAGTCTGCAGATAAATACTACCGGGTCGAGGCGTGCGGCGTCGCAGAATTGTATCCCATGATGGAGCGCGTCTTTGCTGCACGCGAACGCGACCTTCCCTTGTCGGCAGAGACGCTGCAAAATATTGTTGACGTCCTGCGGGAGCGGAACCAGTGTCATCTGTATGCCGCCCGCGACGGGGAAGGGCTGCAGGCGGCACTGTTGGCAGTATGGGACGCACATACCACATACTATCTGCTGGGCGGGCGCAACCGGAAAGACAATAAGCACGGCTTTCAATTGTTGTTGTGGCACGCTATCCGTGATGCGGCACAGCGTGGTCATGCATTCGACTTCGAAGGGAGCATGCTGGAAGGAGTCAATACGTTCTTCCAGGGCTTTGGCGCCGAGCTGACTCCATATTTGTATTTGTACAGATACCGGGGTGTGGCGCAGGTGAAGTATCAGAGTTGAGCGTTCATCACAACACACTGCAAATTCTTTGATTTACCCTTGTTTTACTTGCATTCCAGCACGTTGATGCTGGCCTTCTGTCAAATAGTTTACAAAAATTTATGTTAAAATTTTTGGGATAGTTTGAAATAAACTGCAGCTTTGAATTTGAGAGGAGTTTAGAAGAGATTAGGCCCGAATCCTCACCCAAGGAGACCTATTTGGTGAAATTTTGGATACCCCCTTAATGTTTTGCGCTGTTATCGTATGATACAGTACTTATTATTATTTTCTCATTTTCAAATAAATGCGCCGCCAGTGGATTAAATATTAAAATACTCATATTATCAACGCAATAAGGATATCTAATAATTCCACCTGCAAAATAAGCAATGGAAGGATTGTAATGCACCTAAGTGTAAAGTATGTAATACTATATAGTGGAATGTATTATTAACATTAGTTAAAAATATAAAAATATTCATCGTAATGACACATATATTACAAAAGTCGCTCTACGCAGTGATGTGTTTATTCTTTGTCTTTAAAGTAGTTGGACAGTCTAAGGAGACTATAGCAATAACTAGTGCCAGCACTGATAAACATGAGAGGGAGTACATGTATATCTGCTATTCAGTGGACGCATCATTTTTACTTCTTGACACGTCAGCCAGATATGTAATTACTAATTCTTCCGGAAACTCACATCATTTCGATGCCATCAACAAGGATTCATTTTTGATTGATGCGCTTTCAGGTTGCTTCCGATATAGAATACCCAAGATAGTAGGGGCTACTGATTCCACGGAATACGCCATCTCCCTCCTACCGTCAGATACTTCGCAAGTGGAAGTCAATATTGGCGAGTTTAACATAAAGGTGAGAAGTATCGTTGATCAGGTACCGCTCTTTGCTGGCGACTTGCGTTTCAGAGGATTTGACAGCAGCATTGATTCACTGGGTTCAGACTACTACATGATTACTACTACGAGAGAACTGCAGCCAGGAATGAGCTTTGGAATTGCAAAAGCGGAATATGATTCCTTAACGAATTTATGGACTGGATATGGCAGCCCTGATGGCGCAATTGGCGCAATAGGATTTACATATCTGGGTGGTTCTGTATATCCCACAGGAAGTAATCTTTGTATCGTCATTCCCGGAAATAATTTCGACCTCCTCGGAGACCCACATGGTATTTCTGTATCCCTCAATGGGGACAACATGACGCAGGACTTTTCCATTTCTAATGCGGGCTCTTCTGCCACCCTCAACGTAGGGATGAATGCTCAAGAACCGAATCCAATGGTTCTCTATCAAGGTGCCTGGATGAGAAATGGAGGTGGGTATCAGCTTATTGGGCAGGTCCTCGATGAAGTGGATATTGGCTCTGGCTATTCGGGAGGCAATGGATTGCATTTCGACAATCATGAACAAGAATTCTACGGTATTATTATCTGTGACGGGCAACTCTACATTTGCGATCTCAGCGCTTTCCTGGGAGACATAGAGAACTGGACATTTGAATATCCGACTGAGGGTTCTTTTGAACTAGATCCTGAGCTATGCGACTCAATTTGTGGAATAATAGCCTGTCCGGAGAGAGAAATCATTATCGAACTGAATTTAGAATTCCTGGAGGTTCAGGAGCCATGCGAGGGAGCCACGTATTTATGGAATACAGGAGAGACATCTCCAGCAATTATTTACGATCCACAATATAATCCATATAGTGTCACTGTAACATGCCCAGATAGTTGTACGTATGTCGGAACCTATGATGGGCAGGGATTACAGCCGCCGCCGATTGTATATTCAGATAAATGCATCGTATACCCAAATCCAGCACAAAGTAAAATAACTGTCGAATACACTTCCGAACATAGCGGACCTGTGAGGTTTACAATCTACGATATCACTGGAAGGCCTGTTTTTAATAATGTTTCCGGTTGCAACATCGGATTAAACAAGACTTCTCTTAGTGTATCACAACTTTATTCGGGGGTTTACTTATTAAAGTTGACTACTGAACATGAAATGTATCCGTCCGTACCAATCGTGATAACTCACGATAGCCCTGCTGTCTTTCTTAACGAAAAGTAAAAACTTAAACTCCTCATTTGTCATGAATAGCAAACTGTTAATACTTATTGTTGTTTCCATCGCTACTATTGCACAACCCTCGGTGGCTCAGCCGGGTGACCTTGGCACAGATCGTACTCCACCGTCTCCTAATGCGGCCGCAATCGCCCAATACGGGGCCGTGCCTGTAAATTTGGCGACTGGGACAATGAGTGTGGATATCCCCTTATTCAATATGGAATCGACCTATCTAACTCTTCCAGTATCAGTGAATTACATGGCCAACGGTATTCGCACCCACCAGGAAGCAAGTGATGTGGGACTGGGGTGGGCGATAACTGCAGGCGGTGTCATTTCCCGAACTATCAATGACGGCCCGGATGATGAACAGGGACGGGGTTACTGGGAGGTTAATTTCGACCCCAACGACATTCAAAGTGTTCAAAACGCGTATTTGAGTAATTGGGACACAGAGCCAGATTTGTTCAGTTACAACTTTATGGGATATTCGGGAAAGTTTGTCGTAACCCCAGATATGCAAGTCAAGTTTTACGAAGATTGCAAAATGAAATTTGAATTCCTGGGAGTAGACGGATGGAGGGTAACAGATCTTAACGGAGTAATTTATGAATTCCAGGCAGGGGAGACTACGACTACTGTGTCAGATGGTGGTGGTGGTGGCAGCGCCACAGTAGCCATTACTTCCTGGTACCTCACAAAGATTACACATCCTTCGCTGGACTCGATCACCCTGACATATACCGATGGACCCGAACTCGATATGCCCCAACCCACTTCTATGTCCCAATTTGTCTCTACACAAGAGGTATATGGATGTGGGAGTCCCGTGTGCCACACCACGCCGCCTCAATATTCAGATCCTGCAACCGTGACAATCAGCACTAAACAACTAACAGGTATCTCTACAAGGTACTATAACATGTCAGTATACTACTCCACTCCTGGCATTAGGGAAGATATTACAAATGGTGAATACGTGGATTACATCGAAAAACGGACTAAACATAATGTATTAATAAAGAAAATAGATTTTGACTACGAATATTTTAATCCAAGTTCAGATGTAACAGGGAAGCGTTTGAAGCTCAAATCCATCCAGGAATCTGGCCCAGGGGAAAGCCTTCCGCCTTTTACATTTGCTTATATCGATCCTTCCAACCTGGCGACAAAATATAGCTATTCTGTCGATCACTGGGGATTTCAGAATGACTGGGCTCCTTCAGTGCCTTATTTGCCATATCCCCAGGTGCCAGATGATATAGTGCATTTCGGAAATAGTAAAAGACAACCGTCAAATCGCGCTATGTGCGGAATGCTCAGTCAAATCAATTATCCAACTGGGTTGGTCCGAAAATTCACATATGAATTGCACAATTATGGATTTCTTGAAGACGATGGGAATCCTGTTACTGTCGCTCAGGCAACCTCCGTCTACGTCAACTGCCCGGGCAGCTCAGGGACCTGTATAGATATGCGCGCAATAACAATTGACGCGGCCTATCCGTCAATCCACGTGACCGGCTCCGGTACATGTCAACAATGGCCAGATTGTCAGCAAACGCTTGATATTTTGGGCCCTAACGGCCAGTCGATTGGGCCACCTTTCGCCGTTATTCCCGCTGACCTGCCGGCTGCCGGACTCTATGTAGACTTGCCTCCGGGAATTTATCGCGTTGTACTGACAACACCCTCCCAGGAAACGGCATGGGCCCGCATTGAATATGTGGAGGTCATACAGAATCCCGACGAAAGCGAATATCCAAAATCCGGTGGGGTCAGGATCAAATCCATTACCGACAATGACGGCACACGATCGTTTAGTTACACCTTGGAAGATGGTACCCCAAGTGGCGTATTGGTAGATGTTCCAAATTACATTGTACCCGCTGTACATACTGTCTCATGTCAATTTGGTGGCGGCACGGATAATTGTATTAGCTGTCCGGGTATGCAAATCAATTCTTCTTCCTACAATAACATGCTCTCCGGAGCGCATGTATTTTATACCCACGTAAAAGAGACACTCCAGGATGGAGGGTATAAAGAATATGATTATGAGTTCGCCCCTGACGATCATGTATCATATGACATACCAATTGTGCCCGCGAGCAGTCATGAACAAGAACGGGGGCAGTTGAAAAAAGTGAGTATATACGACAGTGACGACAAGCTGATTCAGGAAGATGAAAATACTTACAGTACCGATCTCTTAGACTGGACCTGGGCGTATCGAATTGCCGCCCCGTCTCCACAATGTCTTACCCTCCTAACGATGAATTCCTATTATCATCTCAGAACCTGGAAGAGATTGGCCTCATCTGTCTCTAAATACTATGGATCGGATGGCACTACGCCGGTAGCGACTACCACGACCTACTCATATTCCCCTGATTCTTATAGTGTGAACTCGGAGACCCTGAGTTCAGGGAACGTTAGTCGCAGCACAGAATACAAGTATGCACCGGATCTCATCGGGATGGATCCTTTAGCGGCCACTATGAACACAAAGAATATGATCGGCATCCCATTGGAGACGATCATTGACGGGGGCACTGGGGGGGGAAGTAAAATCAGCTATATCGCACAGGATGGCATGATCCTACCTGCCAGGAAATATACGCGGGTGGCCGGAAGTAACTATGTGGCCGGACCCGAAGACCTGACTGGCTGGAAATTGCTTGCCAAGGCTTACAATTTCGACTCCAATGGTAATCCGGGAAGTATCAAATCCAGAGCAAACAAATTGGCACAGGAATATACCTGGGATTCTCGTGGGTTGTTGATCACACGCGAGGATGAACAAGGTGTCAGGGAATGGGACTACGACTATAATGAGGCAAGATTACTCTCCTATACATCCGATAATGCCGGTGTCGTATCAGAATTTACCTACGATGGACTATGGAGACTTGAAACCGCTAATGGGAACTCAGGCCGAGTCTTGCATACGTATAACTATGACTACGGATTGATTTCCGGTGGAGAGAATAAGATCACGGATATTCGCTCTTACCCCGTAGGCAATCAATTTGGCCTTCCATCCATGACAGAGGAAAAGATCTTTGATGGATTCGGAAGGGGACAGAGGACCGGAAACTCGGATACACACAAAGCAATAACTCATTTATATCTACAAAATCATATGATCCGGCCGGCAGAATGGATTCAGAGGCAGATCCTGGCAAAGGTGGTGCTGATATGTACGTCTATCACTCTCATGCTCTCAATGAACTGAAAGCGTTTATCCCTGCGGCTACGGATGTCCCAATTACCTATAAGTATATGACCAATGGTGCAGGTGATGTCCCTGGTTATGCAGCGCAAACCCTGCATAAAGTAGAAACCACAGATCAAAACGGAAATAAGACGGAAGAGTATACCGACATTTTGGGCAGAAAAATTGCCGTCAAGAAATTTGACAATGGCACTGAGTTGCTCACCCAATACACGTATAATGATCGCGACCAGGTGACCACAATACAACCTCCGCAAGGAGCGACATACACTTTTTCATACTATGATGATGGACTTCTGCACACAAAAACTATTCCTGATAAAGGAACATATACTTACACATACAATACAGAGGATCAGAAAGAGATGGAAACTCTGCCGAATGGCAGCGTGCTTGGCTACACATACCATAGCTCGCAAAATTCCTTTCTGCTTTCAGTCACAAAAGATGGACAACCGATCAAGGAATATACGCCCTATTTTGCCGATTTCAAAACTGATTGGGTAGGAACGGAACAGATCGCAACTCTTACCGGAACAAGTATAGGCAGTATGTTGTCGGCATCATACACCTATGATGATATCGGCAGAGTCACCAGCAAGATACAGGATTATATTGACGGTTCTCAGTCAGTATTTGATTTTCAATACGATAATCTAGATAATAAACGTGTCTCTGATCGCTCGCATTCAGGACCAGGGGGCGGGTTTGATGTCAACAGCACTTACGATTATGACAAAGGGATCAGATTAGTTGGAACGACGACAACGTTCCCTACAATTGGAACATTGAACATCCATAATTTGACCTATGACGATCATGACTGGCTGGTCCGCCGCAGTATCGGCAGCGGCTTGCAGACAATAGACTATGGCTATGAACCAAATGGTTGGCTGGCGTCTATCAACGACGGCGGCGGAGGTGGAAGCATTGTAAACGAAGATCCCTGTGATGAGCCGGTCACACCAGATCCTCCGATCATTGATTGCGTGGGTCCCATTGTGGTGACGGACTATCGTTTATTGTATAACTGCCTCGACCTTTTGGAAGGATCAGGAACGATGATGAGGCTCACCATGCACAGCCAGGTATATGCGTCTGATACGGGATATATTGAATTTGAAAATGCTATCGTGATCCCTGTGAACGGTGGTATCACAGAACCCGAATATACCAACGAGGAGTCCTTCACATTGACCGGATCCGGAACCCAACCGGTTGATCCTGTACTTCAGCAGATTCTGGATTTCCTGGAAAATTGCCTGAGAGGACAAACGCCTGCGCCAATAGTGAAAAATGCTATCCAGGCAGCACTTGAGAACACCAACATCGGTATCTCATCCGCTCTGCATGGTCCTGTGGAGCCCTCCAAAGACGTCTACTATCTCAAGCTGCACTATACCGATGGGAACGGCGAACTTGAAGCTGCCCCGCAGTACAACGGCAACATTTCGTGGATGGAGTGGCAGGTCAGCGGGGAGTCGGCACAGCAATATGGGTTTACATATGACGGTGTGGACCGCCTGCTGAAAGCGAAATACCGCGGCGTCAATGGCGATCAGTGTTTCCAGGATATCCCTGATGGAGCCTATGATGTCTGGGGAATCTCCTACGACAAGATCGGTAATATCAAAACACTCCTCAGGAATGGAATGACGAATAACGATCCTGAAAATCCCGTCTACGGTATGATCGACAACCTGACGTTTACGTATACGGGTACGAGCGAACTTTCCGGCGCCTCAGATGCGGCATCGCCGGATAAGGGATTTAAAGCCTCATCGAGCGCCTACTCCTATGATGCCGTGGGTAATCTCACTGATGATACGGGCAAAGGCCTCACTGCTGGCTATGATTTCTTAGATTTACCCTATTACATCTTTACATATGAAGGGGGTATTAATCCCATCTACGATGCCAACGGAAAGAAATTGCGACAACTCGTCACCAAGGATGGAAACACGGAAACCTGGGATTACCTCGACGGCGTGGAGTTCAAAGACGGGGTGATGCAATCTATCTATCACGAAGACGGCCGTATTGTCTACAACGCTGCGCTGCCGATGCACGGCGGCGGCACACATACGTATGCGGAGTGGTTTCTAAAGGATCACCTGGGAAATACCCGAGTCCGCATCGTCGACAAAAATGCCAACGGCGTGGTAGACCTCGACCACAACGATCCCGAGGTGCACGAGATCACGGGGGCATATCACTACTATCCCTTTGGGTTTCAGTTTGAGGGGCCCTTCAATCCCCAGCAGGAAGACATCAACCGGTACAGGTATAATGGCAAGGAGTGGGGAGAGACATGTGGATGGTATGACTATGGGGCAAGATGGTATGATCCGGCAGTGGGGAGGTTTTTTCAAGTCGACCCCGCATGTGCCAAATTTGCTTCTATCTCTACATTTTCTTACTCCTATAATAACCCCTTAAGATTTTATGATAAAACCGGGAGCGAGCCTAATGATATAGTTATCAAACCAAAAAGAGGTGATGAAACTAACTATGGTCCTCGAACTCTAGCAAATTTGCAAAAACTCACGGACGACAAGTTGGGATTTGCCTCGGATGGCAAAACCGTTGTTGTTGTTGAAAAGAGAAGCGTGAGTAAATCAGAAGGTACAGCATTAGTTAGAGGTTTAGTTGCCTCCCCAGAAACTACAACGATTACAAATGATGTAACAGGCCTTAAACTGATAAAGGCAAATGGTGAAGAAGAGGCAATGACTGATGATATGCTTAGCAAACAATCAGTTACAACAGCTACTAATGAAGAAGGGGCCTCAAACCCTAAGATTCATTCGGGTAGCATTGTTAGATATTCCCCTGATGTAGAGGCAATGTATACAGATACAGATGGTAACCGAAGGATTGCAAGTGCAATAATCGCGCTTGCCCATGAATTAATTCATGCTAAACACAACAGTGAAGGGACAAGAGATGTAAGTAATGATGCTTGTGACCCAAAGTTCCGTAATAGAGAGGAAGAGAAAACAGTTGCAGAAGAAAATAAAATTAGAATTGAACAACATGAAACATATCAAAGAGACCATTAAGTACTTCACTAGTACCTGTATTATCATATTGTTATCATATTGCTGCTGGTGTCAGGAAGCATTCATGCAGGATAAAAAGACATGGAAAGAAGATTGCGTTGAGAAATTGACAATTCGCTATTTAGAATATGACAAGAATTATACAACGATATGCGATAGCATATATAGAGATAGATTTTTTGATTACTATCGAAAAGTCCAGTCGATTCTTGAATTTCCATTTATTGATGTTGCATCTAGTTTTAAAAACTACACAATAATAAATGGTATAGAATTTGATTCTATTTGCATGAATCTAATTCAAAATCCCGTTTTTACAACGCCAGAATTCAGTAATCCTCAAATCATTTTTGACATCATATCGAATGGTAGAGAGATAAGTTACTATGTGTTAATGGATGAATTAACAGTGGCTAAAATAGAAAAGATAAATGAACATAAATATTTGAATAAGATCGTAAATGTTCCAAATGATGGATGTGAGCCAGGTTACACGATAGCGACATGGTTTGACAGGGATTGGAATTGGTCTATCGAGAAAATTATAATTAATCCGAAAAATATTATCAGTAATTGATATTATGCTGATAACATTGATCTGGTTCATAGAGCCGTATTATAAAGCTCAATATAATGCTGCAAGCTGAAGGAAAAAATCTCTTGCCAGGCACTCAATCATTACTTGCTAATGAAGTTGATGCAAAGATTTATGCAGCCGGCAGCGGGTTATCTCGTCCTAGTTCCATGAATATAATTCCAGGGTTCTCGGTCCCTACTATGGCTGGTCCAATTCAAGATGCACATGGTGAACGAGCCAAAGT
Source organism: uncultured Bacteroidota bacterium (assembly GCA_963746925.1). Lineage (GTDB taxonomy): Bacteria > Bacteroidota > Bacteroidia > Chitinophagales > Saprospiraceae > DATDQA01. Next base: position 198,094 of record CAVVDK010000012.1, on the reverse strand, counting down.
ATTGCACCTGATTATTGATGGTACAACACGAACAGTTCAAAATCCCTACGGCTCAGGGAGTAAGCAATTAAGGTATTTGCCATCATATGATCTTCATTAAAACCATAACATGAAACAATGTATTATTATAACTGTATTCATTACTCACAGCGTAGTTTCTTACTGCCAGAATTTACATAATACACTTTTTGTAGATGTTCCAGATACTTATGTGATTTCAGCCAAGATTATTCGTAAAGTTTTCGAATCCAAGTGTACTTGTGGAATGGAGGGAATTCAAGAGTCCACTCAATGCACATTGTATAAAGCTATTGTAGATTCCGTATATCTATTACGTGATACCTTGGTGTATAATGATCTAGATTTGCATAAGGTGGATTATTTTGTTATGGCTTCAAATTCAAAAATATCGGTTGACAAAATATTTTTGGCCTTCTGTAGTAATTCAACGACCAGGAATTACTTGGTGATAAATAAATTTGCGTCAATTGACTCTAAATATGATTATGCGACGGCAATGCCCGTAGTCGTTGGCTTAACAACATGCTATAAATACACTATCTGGGAAAAGCTTCTTCTGTTCTTTGGCGGTGATAGGACGACGATAAACGAAAAAGCAAAAAGACGTTTCGATGAGCAGAATCCATTTCAACAAGCCATAGCCCGTGATCAATCCCGGTAGTAATCAAATCCCCGGCAATACGATTACGTGGTTTCTCAAAGATCATGCCTCGACAAGCTCGGGACAAGCCATGGGAAATACCCGAGTCCGCATCGTCGACAAGAACGCCAATGGTGTCGTAGACCTCGACCACAACGATCCCGAGGTGCACGAGATCACGGGGGCATATCACTACTATCCCTTTGCAATGCCTGCCCGCCGAAGCCGGCCAGAATTAGTATTATTGAACAATGAGCAACATTGGCGAAGGCGGGAATTTGAGGGGGCCTTCAATCCCCAGCAGGAAGACATCAACCGGTACAGGTATAATGGCAAGGAGTGGGGGGAGACATGTGGATGGTACGCCTGTCCGCCCGAAGTCCGGACGAAGGCGGGACTATGGGGCAAGATGCCTGCCCGAACGACGAAGACGGGCGGGGTATGATCCGGTGGTAGGGAGGTTTACTAAAGTGGATCCAATTTCTGAGAAATTTGCCAGTCTAAGCAGCTATAACTACGCCAGCAATGAACCAATAAAGAATATAGACTTATGGGGACTTCAAGCGATACCAAATGAGTTCGGCTCCAATGATATAGGAAGACGAATGGCTGCTATGTCTACTGAGGAACGCAAACAATGGCATGAAGACATGGCTCCGTTTTGAAATGCTGGTTTTGTAATTTTAACTACCGTCAGTCCGGTTGATGAATTAACGGCGGCAGGGTATGTATTGAATAAAGTGCCAATGGTAGGGAGAGCTGCGCGCGCGTTATCAAACATTAAAATTGATAAAATCAAGCACCGAAACTTGAGTTCGTAATTCGTAATTAATTCCTACCCGTTCAGCGTATACTCCACCGAGATCTTCACGTTCAGCGCCTTTGACACCGGGCAGTTCTTTTCGGCGTCGCGGACGAAGCCTTCAAATTCCTCTTTGGTGATCCCCGGCACACGCGCCTGCAGTTGCAATGCAGAGCTTTCGATTGTCCCGCTTTCGATCGTCACCGTACTTTCTGTCTTCAGCTCTTCCGTCGTATAGCCGGCATCCTCGAGCAGGATGGAGAGCTTCATGGAAAAGCAGCCTGCATGGGCCGCCGCGATCAGCTCTTCCGGGTTGGTGCCAGGTTCGTCCTTAAAGCGCGAAGCATGGGTATAGTTCACGTCTTTCAGGGCGCCGCTCTGTGTCGAGAGATGCCCTTTCCCTTCCCTGCCCTTGCCTTGCCAGACAGCATTTCCTTTGCGTTTCATATCACTAAGCGTTTTTTAGGTTTAGTGGCAAAGGTGCAGGTTCTTTGGCACATTGGGGAAAGAAGGCTGAGGTGGAGGATACCGCTGGGGAAGAGGAAGAAAAAAAGCCCGCTCCTATCGCACCATCTTCCAGCCCACGCCATCAAAAAGGGACAGCGCGCCGGTGCGCGGGTCGAAGACCACGAGTCCTTCCTGCGGATTGATGACTTCGTTGCAGGGCATTACGGGGATTGCCAGGCCGCGCCGTGTGTCGAGGATCTGCAGGAGGGCGTTGGGGTCTTTCACGCCGGGGCCGATACGAACGCCTGGGATATCCTGCGTGGGCGTTTCTGTCGAGGCGCTCATGCCCGGAGGCTGAACACCGGGATACACCCAGTTGATGCCGTCGTAATAGGCGAGGCGGCCGATGTCTTCGCGATAGACGAGGAGCCCTTCTTTGGGGAAGTCGATATTCATCAGGCTGTCCACTTCGAAATCCGACAGCAGCAGGAGGCCCGCTTCTGTGCCGAAGCCGAGTAATCCGCCGAGTGTAGATCCTCCCCCGAGACTGACGCCGTCAGTTTCCGGAAGTCCCACATATACGGGTGGCTCGAGATAATCCGAGGTGAGTACCTGCCATAGCGTCCCGTCGAAGCAGGCGATCTCATGGAGGTCGGTGAGATAGGCGATGCTGCCCGATGCCGGCGACGGCACATCCTGCAACGCATCGGAGGCATATTGCGGCAGCAGCACGCCCTTGCCGGCGCTCTGTACCATCAGCGCCGCACTACTCGCACCACGACGCAGGACATTCGTATCCCATGGCTCGGTCAGGGCCACCTGCGGCTTGCCATACCGCATGCTGTCACGCACGACCATGAGCTGTCCCAGGCTCCTGAAGCTGGCATTCGTAGAAGGATAGGTGACGGCGCCTGATTCGCCGGCGACGGCCATGCCGTTTTCATCGGTCACCACATGCCACGCAATGCCGGCGGCATTATCACTCCGCTCATACATGGCATTGTCCAGGGAGTCGCGCATCGCGCCGGAAATAAAAGCCAGGTTGTCCGCCACGACGGTATCCGGTGGTGAGACCTGCTCATTGCTCCCGTAGTTGTTCAGGATCCAGTAGCCGCGCATCATCGGCACGTCGCCGGTTACCAGGGAGTCCGGAAGCACATTGAGCCTGGAGGCATAGACAATGCCCTGGGGCACCATCGCGCCGTCGGGGAAAGCAATGGTGAGCCCTGTCTCATCAAAATCATAGACGCCCGGCACGTCGATCTCGAGGCTCTGGCTGACGCCGGAACCCACGGGTACCCGCGACCGCACTTTCTGTGCGCCGCCATTGATCACACCATCGTGGTCATGCGCTTTGTCATAAATAATAGAATTCTCTTCATTAAACTGGTAGTATGCCAGCAGATCGGGATCGTCGGCGGGCATTTTTGTGAGATGGCGCGTCGCCCTGATCTCTTCTTTCGTCAGGCTGCGGTTCCAGATACATACTTCGTCGATGAGGCCGTTGAAGTTGCGCGCCTGCCATGCCTGGTAGCTCCCGATCTTCATCGTAGAAATCGTCTGTGCAGCGTGTGTCCTGTCCTGCACTGCCTCCTTCCCGTTGACATACAGTCTTGTCGTCGTCGGGGTGATGACCATGGCGACATGGGACCATTGATCTGCCGGCACTTCGAGGTTGCTGTCCCAGGACCACGCATTGCCGTCGCCGCCCCAGTGATAGCCGAGAGTATTATTCCCTTCACGGAAATTGAATCCGCAGGCTATTCCATCGCTCATCACAATTCCGGTGTAGTCATTCTGGATACCATTGGGCTTCACCCATGCCGAGATGGTAAATGTATTTGTCGTCACGCCGAGATCGGGAATCAAGGCATAGTCCGGAAGTGCCGTACACTTCAAGGCGTTGCCGGGGACGGTATCGAGTGCACACTCGTTGCGGACTTCGACGATGCCAAAGACTGTCGCGGTATCAGTACCGTTGACATCGGATACCGCGAGGGTGACACTGTAAATGCCCGGCGCGCTGTACAGTACTCTTGGGTCGCGTTCAGAAGACGTAGCAGGTGTTCCTCCCGGAAATTCCCAATACCACGAAGCGTCCGTTTCGCTGATCACCGAATGGTCGACAAAGTATACGGTATCGGCAACGCAATTGTGCCGGTGGTCCAGCACCGACGGCTGTGCCACAGGACTTGAATTTTCATAGAACGGGCTTTCCCAGACGGACCTGTTGGTGCCGTTGCGCAACTTCCCTTCGCGATAATACGGGATCAGGCGCGTCGAGAATGTCGCCGCCGGCAGACCATCCCCACACCAGGCCCAGTCGTTCATGGTGGCATTGCGATAGTACACGGTCTCGCGTGTACCGAGGTAGACGCCGCCATTGGTTCCTGCCTGGTGCGCGATGCAGGTGAATGCCTCTCCGTTGATCGTGGAGGTGGACCAGTTCTGCCAGGTGTTGCCGCCATCATCTGATTTGAAGACAGATACCCCATCGAGATTCGTATCGCCATACATCGAGGTGCGCACGATCCATACGCGCATCGGATTTTGCGCATCTACTGCGATATCATACGGCACCCATGTATTGCCGCCCAACTGCCCTGATGAAGGCGTGATGTCAACCCATGTGCTGCCGCCGTCTTCCGTCCTGTAAATATGCTTGGTGGCCCCCCAGTCTGGCCATGTACAGACGTAGATGACATTGGGATTGCTCCAGGAGATATCCATCGCCGCGATGTCTTCTCCGAAGTTGTGGATGAGCGTAAACGTATAGCCGTCATCTTCTGTCTTCCAGAGCACGGTATCGCTGCCGGTATACCAGGTGCCATAGTATTGCGGGTGAAAGAGCACGTCACTCGATGCCCCGACGATATAGCTGGCATTGGGTTTATGTGCGAATGACCGCGTGGCATTGTTTACCATCCGGTCGCCGGAGAGCTTCTTGACATTATAGTCGCTATAGACTTCTTTTTCTTTTCCGGGATTCACAAATCCGCGGTAGTTGTCCCCGCCATCGGTGGAGATCCAGCCATTTTCGTAGACGTCGTCATCGCTGAGCAAGGTGCCGTTGTGGTAGGTGCCGCCGAGCATGACATCGCCGTCCCAGAAGCCGGCGCCAAAGCCCCAGAAGTCCGTCCCCTCGATACCGGTAACTCGCCTGTTGAAGTCTGCACCTGCATCCGATGAGTAGAAAATGCCCCCGTCGCAGGCGACCCAGATCTCATGGGGGTTTGCCGTAAAGTGGATGTCGTGAATGTCGGCATGGACGTATTCCGGCTTATAAGACTCACTCCAGTTTGAAGGGCATACAAATGAATTTCCACCATCGCCGGACACCCACAGGTTGACACCGCAGACATATATCGTGTCGGCATTCGTCGGCGATACCGCAAATGCCAGATCGTAATAATATTGGCCGCCATCTCCAGTCCCGTCACTACTCCAGCCCATCAGGTTTGGATTGTCGAGAGAGGGGGGGCCGGCAGGCTGAGGTCCGCAGCATGTGAAGGTCCATGTCTCGCCATCGTCGGTGCTCACATAGACACCGTAGAGGCCGCTGCCGCCATTGGCGGAACCCGTCGCGAGCGCATAGACATCGTCCGGCGCATCAGGACTCACGGAGAGCTCTACGCGGCGCTGATGTTCTCCTGCATCCGTATTGGGGTCAGGCCAGCCGTCGATGTGGATCTGGAATGTCGCGCCGCCGTCGACGGATCTGTAAAACTCCGTCTTGTCGCCCACCCTTTTGACAGCATAGATCGTGTCCGGCCGGGTCGGATGAAATTCGAGCTCCTGGAATTCTCCGCTGATGATCAATGTCCATGTCGTGCCTCCATTCAATGAGCGATAGAGTCCGAGTTGCGTCGCTGCAAACACCGTCGCCGTATCTACAGGATGCATGACGATATCAGCCACATCAAGCGCCAGGTTCTGGAAGGCGCCATCTCCTGTCGGCGACCAGTGTTCGCCGCCGTCAGTTGTCTTGTACACGCTGTTCATCAGCTCCGCGTATACTGTCTGCGGATCGAGGCGATTGATCTCGAGAGCTGTCACCGTCAGCGAGCGGTACGATTGTGAAACCGGGCAACGAGGAGATCCCTCTGTCTTCTGTCCGCCAAACTCCCGAAGTCGCGGTGCCTGCATAGAGGATATCCGGATCGGAGGGCGCTTGCTCCACAGTATAGACATGTGCGTCGCCACAGGCGTAACTTTTGTCCACCGCCCCATGATCCCAGTCCAGCGGTCCGATACATGTCCAATCAGCATTGGCGCTACGGCTTTGATTGCGGCGATGCGTTTTCGCAAGAGGAGGCAATGCGCGGGAGATGTCGCGCATCCAGTGTTTGTAGTACTGTGTATGTGTGTTTTGTATGAAAGGATGTGTCTTGTAATACGCGTTGTAGGCATCCATCACCGCTCCCGGATCCGGCGATGCGCTATACATCATTTGTGTCCATTCCGGCAGGGTAGTGTCCTGTGAGGAACCATAGGGAAGTCCCGTCTGCGCAATGCTCAGTGAGTGGCATAGCAGTAGCATTGCAAGAGGACACAGGGGTGATCTCATTGCTAATCTCAGGTGTTATTGCAGCATAAAAATGAAAAGATTATTAGACAATCCGTAATAAATTGCAGATTGATTCTGAAGAAACATCAAATGCCATGAAACTGTGCCATTCTTTACTTATTACAATTTGTTTTTATTTGATTGCTCTTACGGGGGCTAACGGACAGCAGGTATACACGTCTGCCGACTATGGAGGACCGGGCACCCAATACTTATATAGTCGTCATTTGGCGGGATTTACCACTGATCAGATCATCATTGGTGGCGCAGATATCACATGGGATGTACGCAACCTGCCGGCGACCACATTGGACGTGTCGCAAATTGTTCCGAAAGATCAGGTGATCGATGCGCTTTCGTTCAGTCTTCTTTGCAGTCTCGGCGGCATTCATCCTTTTTCCTGTCTCAGTATTTACAATAACACCCAACAAGCCTGGCTGCAGACAGATACGCAAACGCTGATACAATTCAACATCAGTGACCTGAAGCGCTTTCAACGCAAAACGCAGCAACAGCTCCTCGAGACGTTTTTCGGATTTACCATAGATCTCAACGGAAGCCCTTTCACCGCTGTCGTCGTATATCACAGCCCGGATACAATTCTGCAGTTTCCCGTGATGTATGGTGATACCCTGTCGTCTCATATCACCTGGAATCTCGACCTCTCTCCTACCGGACAAAACATCCAGTATGCCTCGCATCAGCAACGCACGACGAAGGTCGACGGATGGGGAACCTTGATGACACCGTATGATACTTTGAATGGTGTGCTGCGGATACGCAGCGTGATCTCGCGCATGGATACCCTGAGTACCGATACACTGAATGTGCCGCTCAACGTGAGCCAGATCGAATACACATGGTATGACACGGCGTACGGATTGCCGGTGATGATCGCCAATGGTCTGTTGTTGGATACCATTGAAACGCTCAATACGGTTTCCTATCTCGTCGACGCACACTGCGCAGATCCCACCTGGACTGTCACCACGGATACGACTGTCTATGCTGCAGACAGCAGCGGAATGGCATTGGTGGATTTCACCGTCGGGCAGTCCAACGCTGATATCTATTCATGGAATTTTGGCGACGGCACTATTGATACGTCGACCGGCGACATCTCACATGTATTTCCCGGTCCGGGAATTTATCCTGTCGTTGTCACCGGCTGCATGACCAACTGCCTGCCATTGAATAGCTGTACGACGCAGACGATCACCATCGAGGTGCGCGATACGACATCGGCGGTGCAATTTCTTGATCCTGCCTATGCGGGAATACATATTTACCCCAATCCTGCGCAGACGCTTGTCAGCGTTGATGTTGCGGACATCTCTTCCGGATTGAAATACCAATTGCTGGATGTCTATGGCAGGACTGTTGGTTCAGGCATACTGGATCGCGGCATGAATGAGATCAGTGTCGCCGATCAGGCTTCAGGATTGTATTTCATCCAGCTGACCGATGGCGGCACGGGAAGATTGTACAGGGCGGAACGCGTTCTTGTGCTGCACGGGGAGTAGTCTGAAGTTGCAATCTTCGGACAGGTTTATTTTTATTTTACGACGTTGCATTCTTCAGTGCTGTCTTCGACATCACATCTTTCACGATCTTCAGCGCGTGATCTTTTGCATTTTCAATAAAAAACTTATTGGTGTGCATGCCGCCGCAGACGACGCCGGCGACGTAGATGCCGGGGACGGTGGATTCATGGGTTTCAGGATTATATTTCAGCAGCTGCTCTTCGTCTGTATTCCATTTCGACGCCGAGCTTGTCGAGAAAATCGAAGTCCGGTTTGTAGCCGGTCGATGGCAAGGACGAAATCATTGGGGAGCGTCACCTCGCCCTCCGGTGTATTTAATACAATGGCATCCTCGCGAATTTCCTTGACAGTAGTATTAAAATACGCTTTTGATGGATTTTCCCTGATGCGGTTTTCAATGTTCGGCCGGATCCAGTCTTTCACACGTTCGCTGATCTCCGGCTTCCCTGATGACCATTGTCGACTCGGCTTCTTTGTGGAAGAGTTCCAGGGCGGCATCACACGGCTGAGTTTGCAGCGCCGATCACCGCCACCTTCTGATGAATGTAGGGATGCGGTTCGTCATAGTAATGCCTGACTTTCGGCAGATCTTCTCCAGGCACATGCATTAGCACAGGATGATCATAAAATCCCGTCGCAACGACAATCTTCCGTGTATGATATTCTGCCTTGCGCGTGTGCACAGTAAACGCACCATCACTGCCGTTGACATCTGTGACACCTTCATAATAATGGATATTGAGTTTCCATTTCTCCTGTACCCGGCGGAAATATTCGAGTGCTTCTGTGCGCGTCGGCTTGTGCCATGCGAGATGAACGGCACATCCCCGATCTCCAGCAATTTAGACGTGGAAAAGAAGGTCATATTGGTCGGAAAATGAAAGATCGTATTCACCAACATGCCTTTATCCAGCATCAGGTAATGCAGGCCGTGCCGTTCGCATTCAATACCGACGGTCATGCCGAGACGCCGGCACCGATGATGATGATATCGTATTGTTATCGTCCATATTTCTCACAGCGTACACAAAGTTCGTTTCTCACAGAGTACACAGCATACACAAAGTTTGTTTCTCACAGAGTACACGGAGTACACAAAGTTCGTTTCTCACAGAGTACACGGAGTACACAAAGTTATTTTCTCACAAAGTACACGGAGTACACAATGTTTGTTTCTCACAAAGTACACGGCGTACACAATGTTTGTTTTCTCACAGAGTACACGGAGTACACAATGTTTGTTTCTCACAAAGTACACGGAGTACACAATGTTTGTTTCTCACAAAGTACACGGAGTACACAATGTTTGTTTCTCACAAAGTACACGGAGTACACAATGTTTGTTTCTCACAAAGTACACGGAGTACACAATGTTTGTTTCTCACAAAGTACACGGCGTACACAAAGTTTGTTTTCTCACAGAGTACACGGAGTACACAAAGTTCGTTTCTCACAAAGTACACGGAGTACACAAAGTTCGTTTCTCACAGAGTACACGGCGTACACAAAGTTTGTTTTCTCACAGAGTACACGGCGTACACAATGTTTGTTTCTCACAGAGTACACGGAGTACACAAAGTTCGTTTCTCACAAAGTACACGGCGTACACAAAGTTTGTTTTCTCACAGAGTACACGGAGTACACAAAGTTCGTTTCTCACAAAGTACACGGAGTACACAAAGTTCGTTTCTCACAGAGTACACGGAGTACTTTATTAAAGCGTTTGTTCATTTTATTCAAGCTTAATGTCCTATAAAATCCCAGGTCTTCTGCTGTCAGCATTTTCGTGATCCAGGCGATCTCGCCGGTGATACGAGAAATGCTCCGTCACATGAATGAGGATCGTCATCCCTGTTTCTTCGAAGGTTTGCACCGACCTTTTATCCAGTAGATCATCCGGTGTCACTCTATCTAACACAGGGAGCAGTTCCTGCATCGTCCGTTGCAATGTTTCTAACAATTGATCCCTGGATATCTGTGTCCGTTCGTCAAATTCCCAGTTGCCGTCTGCGCGCATCCGGTTGTCCTCCAAGACCGGCGAGGATCCACTGACGTACATTGCCGTTGAGGTGTAACAGCAGATTGCCGATACTGTTCGACTGCGCGGTTGGACGCCACCAGACCTGTTCGTCGGTGAGCTTGTCCAGGCATAGCCCGATCCTGACGAGGCATTCGTCGTAGAGGCGGTGTTTGACCTCGTGTATGAGAAGCGTCGGTGAGATGTTGAGCTTGCATGATGGCAAGTTACGGTGCAGGCATTCAAGAAAGAGCACTTACGCGACGTACAGGGGCTCCCACATGGCGAAGCCTGTCAATTACGAACCCGCCAGGCAGGTTTCTGTAGCATCCACTTACTTTGCAGGAATATGTTCACTGCTTCCGAAGTCTGCAAGATTCTGGGTCTCACGGTACAAATTCCCGCCCCCGCTGCGGTTATCAAAGCCATCAATATCGACAGCCGGCAGATCAGCGACGGGCAGGAAGTCTGTTTCCTGGCCATCAAAGGACTACGCCACGATGGCCATCACTTCCTGGAGCAGGTGTGGCATTCCGGCGTCCGTAATTTTATCGTACAGTCAGGATTGCAATTGCCTGCCCTTCCCGACAGCAACGTCTTTGTCGTGCCGGATACCATACGCGCCCTGCAACAACTCGCCGCAGCACACCGGGCGAAGTTCTCGTTGCCTTGTATCGGGATTACCGGCAGCAATGGCAAGACATGGGTCAAAGAATGGCTCTACCAGCTCATGAGCCCGGATCAATATATTGTCAAGAGCCCGCGCAGCTATAACTCACAGATCGGCGCCCCATTATCTGTGTTACATATCCGTAGTGACCATACGCTGGGGATCTTCGAAGCCGGCATTTCCAAAAAAGGAGAGATGACCCATCTCGCAGAAGTGATCAAACCGGACATGGGCATCCTGACACACATGGGCGATGCCCACCAGGCGGGGTTCGGGAGCATGGAAGAAAACTGATCGAAAAGCTCCAGCTCTTTCATACTGCGGGCACGATCCTCTATTGTTCTGACGAAGCATGGATCGATACCACTGTCCGCAACACCTGCCCTGACAAGACGCTGCTGACATGGAACACCACGGGAGGTGACGCAGATCTGCAGATCGAAGCCATCGAGGCCATCGAAAACGAGACACGTTATTACCTATCGCTGGCTTTCGGAAGAAGGGACGTATACCATTCCGTTCAATGACCTTGCTTCCGTGCGCAATAGTATTACGTGTTGCCTCGCATTATTGCATTTGGGATATGCGCAAGAAGTGCTTGCCGCCCGGATGGCGGGCCTGCATGCTATCTCGATGCGCCTGGCGATCCATCATCTGCCGGGCAACAGCGTGCTCATCAATGACGCCTACAGTTTCGACATGGGCTCCCTCGGTGTCGCGTTGGAATCGCTGAAGCAACACAGTGCAGGCATGGCACGTACCGTGATCGTCTCTGACATCGACCAGCAACACGCCGGATCGTACAAGGTGATCGCCGATCTCTTTGCACAGCATGATGTGGATCACGTACTGGCGATCGGCGCTGATGTCGCCGGTATTGGTGCATTACTCACCAATCACACAACATTCCATGCGTTCCGCGACATGCACCAGTTCATCCGCGAACAGCCGTGGCGTTCGCTGATGCCGGGAGCGTTCCTGTTGAAAGGGGCGCGCAATTTTCATTTTGAAGAGCTGGCGGAGCATATGCAAGGGCGTTATCATTCTGCCATCCTGGAGATAGACCTCAATGCCTTGCTGAGCAATCTCCAGCTTTTCATCGCGCGCCTGGAACCAGCCACGAAGATCATCGCTATGGTGAAGGCCGCAGCTTATGGCAGCGGTGGCGCCGAGATCGCGCGCTTCCTCGCGTTCCATAATGTCTCCACATTCGCCGTAGCCTATATCGACGAGGGATAGACCTGCGCGACGGCGGCCTTGATGCCCCGATTCTCGTCATGAACCCGGACCCGGCACGCGTCGACCAGCTCTATTCGCAACCACCTGAACCCGAAGTATATGATTTGTTGATGCTGGAAGCCATTGCACAGTTCTGTGCGAGTGAGGCCATTCCTACATTCAGGGTACATATCAAGATAGATACAGGGATGCACAGGCTGGGATTCGATGTGGACGATGTGTCGAAACTGTCAGATTGGCTCACGGCACATACCTCCGTCCATGTAGCCTCGGTATTTACCCATCTCGCTGCATCGGGAGATCCGAAGGAGCGGGACTTCACACTGGCACAGATCCATGCTTACGACGCCTTCTACCAGAAACTCTCATCGCGTCTCGGATACCGTCCCGACAGGCATGTGCTCAACACTGCAGGCGTCGTGCACTTCCCGGAATATCAATATGAGGCGGTACGTCTCGGCATTGGCTTATACGGCGCCGGCATGCCGGAAATGAGCGGCCAGCTCCTGCCTGTACATAGTTTTAAAGCGCGCATTTCTCAGGTCCACGAGATCGCTGCAGGTGCTTCCGTAGGCTACGACCGCGCGTTCATCGCTCCCAAAGCCATACGCATCGGCACGATCAATGTTGGTTATGCTGACGGCCTCCGACGCTGCGCAGGACATGAGAAGTATGCCGTGACGATCCATGATAAACCTGCAGCGATCTTAGGCAAAGTATGCATGGACATGGCGATGGTAGACCTCAGTGCAATACCGGAAGCAACTCCCGGCGACGAGGTCATCATCTTTGGACAGCATCACCCCGTCGACGCCATGGCAAAGGTCTGCGATACGAATGCGTACGAGATCCTTACAGGTATTTCGCAGAGGGTGGCGAGGGTGCTGGTGTATTCCTGAGCATAGAGCAAGGGGCAAAGGGCATAAAAACTGCTGACCGAAGCGTCAGTAGGAACTGCTGACCGAAGTGTCAGTAGGGCAGCCTCCTTCGCCAAAGGCTTCGGAGGCCGGGGAAGAGCAGAGGGAAGGGAGCATGGAGTAGATGTCTTTGCCAAAGCTTCGATGTACGCACTGCACTGGGAACCGGGGACCCGGCAACCAGACCCATTTTCCACGAACGGCGATCGGCAAATAGCGAACATCGTATAGTTACTCTATACAAGACTATCTTCCCGCGATGAAGCGCCTCGCGCATCTCTTCTCTGAGCTCGACGCCACGACATCGACGAATGCGAAAGTGGAAGCGCTTGTGCGTTATTTTGAAATAGCACCGGACACTGACAAGGTGTGGTTGATCTCCATGTTTTCGCAGCGCCGTCCGCCGCGTGTCGTCAATTACAGGTTGCTGGGAGAATGGGCTGCGGAAATGGCGGGAATTCCGGAATGGCTCTTTGTAGAGAGCTATCACATCGTTGGCGACTATGCCGAGACACTGGCATTGATCCTCCCGGATGCCCCGGAAAAGGATTCAACATATCCTCTTTCTCATTACATGGACCTGCTCGCCGGAATGAAATCCAAAACCGACGCAGAGAAAAAAGACATCGTCACAAATGCATGGCGAGAACTGACACAACAAGAGCGATTTATTTTCAATAAAATGATCACCGGAGGCCTGCGCATCGGCGTCTCGCAGAAGCTGATGACACGCGCGCTGGCACAATACAGCGGTGTAGATGAAAAGGCGCTTACCGCCCATCTCATGGGTAAGTGGGATCCCGCGGCGACAACCTATGAAACGCTCATCCATGGCGATGGCACGCTAGCCGACCTGTCACGCCCCTACCCTTTTCTTCTCGCCTATGCCCTGGACATTCCGACGGGAGATCTCGGTGATCCTAATGACTGGTTTGTTGAGCGCAAATGGGACGGCATCAGGGGGCAGATCATCGTCCGCAAGGGCAACATCTATATCTGGACACGTGGCGAAGAGCTTGCCACTGACAAATATCCCGAACTCCATCCGCTGACAACCATTCTTCCTCACGGTACTGTCCTCGACGCTGAGCTCCTCGCCTGGCGCGACGGCAGACCGTTGCCGTTTCAGGATATGCAAAAGCGCATCGGGCGGAAAAATGTCTCGAAAAAGATGCTCAATGAGATCCCTGTCCGTGCGATGGTCTACGATGTGCTGGAATGGCAGGGCGAGGATATCCGCCTGAAACCATTGTGGGAGAGGAGAGAAATATTGCATCCCATTTTTACGGACTTCCTGGTCAATGAAATGCTCATCCAATCCGAATTGGTAGCGGAGTCATCATGGGACGCATATGACCGGCAGCGCCTTGCCGCGCGGATCCATGACTGTGAGGGACTGATGCTGAAGCGCCGCGACGGGATCTATGATGTGGGACGCAAGCGCGGCAACTGGTGGAAATGGAAGACCGATCCGTATACTGTCGATTGCGTCATGATCTACGCTCAACGCGGTCACGGGCGGCGCGCAAATATGTATACGGACTTCACCTTTGCCGTCTGGGACAAAGACCAACTCGTGCCGTTTGCGAAAGCCTATTCAGGACTGTCAGACGAAGAGTTCGAAGAGATCACACGCTGGGTCGGACGCAATACGCTGGAGCGCTTCGGACCTGTGAGTGTCGTGCCCGCAGTCCATGTCTTTGAACTGCACTTCGAGGGCATCGGATATTCATCCCGTCATAAATCAGGCATCGCTGTGCGTTTCCCGCGCATCTCACGCTGGCGCAAGGACAAGAAACCCGGGGAGGCGGATAGCATCGATGCGTTGAAGAAATTGATCAAATAATACAGCGTGCGGAGGATTTCTCTTGATGCGTCTTGGTTATTGTATGAAATAATGTACTCATAGATAAGATTGAAAACATGGCGTCACGCAAAGAGGAAAAGGAAGGCAAGACCCACACCAGGAGTGGAAAACGCGAAGCTTACAAGAAAACTCCCGATGATGGACTGCAGACTTAAGACTGCGGACTGAAAACCGTACACTGTCGACATTGTTCTACTCCCATCGCCCTATCTTCGCGCGACATTTTAAAATATATCTCTATGAAATCCGTCTATATCGTTTCTGCAGTGCGTACGCCGATCGGAAGTTTTGGCGGCACGTTATCAAGTCTTTCGGCGACGGAACTCGGCGCTGCAGCGATCAAAGGAGCCCTGGAAAAAGCAGGTGTCAATGCAGATGCCATCACTGAAGTGTACTTCGGCAATGTCTGCTCTGCCAACCTGGGACAGGCACCGGCACGCCAGGCCGCTCTCGGGGCAGGCATCCCTTATGACGTGCCTTGTACCACCGTAAATAAAGTGTGTGCCTCAGGAGCCAAGTCGATCATGCTCGGCGCACAAAGCATTATGCTCGGGCACAATGATGTCGTCCTTGCCGGCGGGATGGAGAGCATGTCGAATGTCCCGTATTATGTTCCGAAAGCACGCTGGGGATATAAGTACGGCAATGCAGAACTCGTCGACGGCCTCGCCCGTGACGGACTTTTGGATGCTTACGATCATGTGGCAATGGGTGTCTGCGCCGATGATACTGCAAAGGAATACAAGATCTCCCGCGAGGAACAGGATGCTTTCGCCATCCGCTCTTACAAGTTGGCGGCAGAGACAACGCAGAACGGAAAATTCAAAGAAGAAATCGTACCGGAAGTGTACCTCAGCGCAAAGGCGATCCACTCTCAATCAGCGAGGACGAGGAATACAAGAATGTCAACTTCGATAAGATCCCGATGCTGCGTCCGGCATTTACAAAAGACGGCACCGTCACTGCGGCCAATGCATCCACGATCAACGACGGCGCTTCAGCCCTGGTCCTCATGAGTGAGGAGAAAGTGAAAGAGCTCGGTGTCACACCGTTGGCACGGATTCTCGCATTCGCCGATGCGGAACAAGAGCCGAAATGGTTTACCACCACTCCTGCCAAGGCGGCGCCAAAAGCACTCGAAAGAGCAGGTTTATCCCTGAAAGACGTCGACTTCTTCGAAGTAAATGAAGCGTTTGCCGTAGTCACGCTGGCATTCAATAAAATCCTGGATATCGATCCGGGAAAGGTCAACGTCTTCGGTGGTGCTGTTGCCCTCGGGCATCCACTTGGAGCTTCCGGTGCCCGTATCGTGACGACACTCAATAACGTGCTGCATCAGAAAAATGGAAAGATCGGTGTCGCGGCGATCTGCAATGGCGGCGGCGGGGCGTCTTCTATTGTGTTGGAAAAAGTTTGATGTCGAAAGTCGGAGGTTTGAAAGACATCGCAACTTTCAACATCAAACCCTCAACATTGAACTTATTATTCCTTTCTGATAAATGTCGTCTCGGTGATATCTTTTTCGACCGGCGCCAGCGAATGGAGAAAGAGATAGAGCGCTTCGATATCTTCATCCTTCATCCTGGAAAAAGCACCCCAGGGCATCGGCGACGAGGGGATGATCCTGCCTTGCCGGAAGCGCGCGATAAATTCTTCCTTCGTCTTGAACTTCGACAATGCACTGTTGGCATACGGCGTGATATTGGGTGAGCGCGCCCACAGATCCAAGGGCACATTTAGTTCTTTGTTGAGCCCGGGGTCCGGTTCGAATTCCATCCCGCCGGCAAACTCCGTATCCACTGCTTTAAATGTCTGCGGATCCCGCTGGGTATGACATCCAACGCAATTCGACACATACCTGGCGAGGTATTCACCGCGTGCTACCGTCGGGGCCGTGGCTGGCGCCTGGGCAGGTGGTGTCGGATCATAGACAGGCTTAAATGTCGGTGATATGGAACGGATGACCTTCCCCATGAGCGTCCACTGCGGGTCCGGCACAAAATGATGAACCGGAGGGGTTGAGCGCAGGTAGCTCACGATAGCGATGAGGTCTTCATCGGCCATATTGTAAAACGGCATCATGACAGATATGGAGGCTCTGCCATTGGGCTTCACCGCATGCCGCATCATTCTGAAAATCTCTTTGTCTTCATAGCGCCCGATGCCGGTTTCTTTGTCCGGGGTCAGGTTGCGCGTGTATATGGTACCTAGCGGGCCGAGCACAAAAGGCACACCGCCCTGCAAGGGCTCCGGGTTCCCTTTGTCAGCATTGATCATGGCGGAGAAACTTCCGACATGACATTCTATGCAGTGGGCAGGTCCGTGTACCAGGTAATCACCCCTGGCGATCACGGCCGAGTCCGTACTCGTTTTCAGATCGGGATACGGAATGTCGTAGACCTTGTCCCAGGTGAACATGACGAAGGCCGCAAAACCGAGAACGGCGACGACGATTACGATGAGAATACCGAGAAGGATCTTCTTGATCATGGCAAAACGTTTTTAGGTGAAAAAGCGACGAAAAATACGCGGAATTTTCGATTTAAACCAGTATCATTAAGCCTCCGCCAAAATGGCTTTTTAGGTTTATTTTTTGTCTCAACAGGCGGGCGTCTGAAATGTGTACCTTAAAGTATGTAAACGCCTGTGCCAGTCATCCTGGCGTATTGTGTCGCTTGCCTTTTAACTAACCTGAAATTGAATCATGTATAGGACATCCAGATTGATCATTCCACTGACGTTCCTGATACTGACAGCGTGTGGAAAACAGCAGCCTGTGCCCACTACAGTGAGCTCACCTTCCGGAATCAACACCATCACGTTCTTTCTCGATAGTGAAGGCGCTCCGCATTACCTCGTTGCGCACAACGGTACTGCGGTCATCGATACCTCATCAATGGGCAGTTTCGACTTCCGGGACCAGCCGTCGATGCAAAAAGGATTTGCAATGACAGGATCCCAGACACGGACATTCAACGAGACCTGGGAGATGCCATGGGGCGAACAGCGCAGTGTCGTCAATCACTACAACGAGCTCGTCGTCAACCTGCAGGAACAGCAGGCGCCGAAACGGAAACTCAATATCTATTTCAGGGCGTATGACGACGGGATCGGCTTCCGCTATGAATTTCCTGAAGAAGAAGGAGTGGACACTGTGATCATCATGGATGAGAATACGCAGTTCCAGCTCACAGGAGACCATATGTGCTGGTGGGAGCCGGGAGACTGGGATATCTACGAGCACCTGTATAACACGACGCCCTTCTCAAAAATCGACGCCATCTCCAAACGCAATCATCCAAACCTGGCGCAGACATATATCCCCGAAAATGCTGTCAATACCCCCGTGACGATGCGTATGGCGAACGGTGTACATCTCAGCTTTCACGAAGCCGATCTCACGAACTATGCCGGCATGACGCTTAAAGTGGATCCGCAAAAACTGTCGATGGAGAGCGAGCTTGTGGGATCGGACAGATTCGGCTGGAAGGTAAAGCGCGCACTGCCGTTCAAGACGCCATGGCGCACCATCCAGATCAGCGACAACGCGAAGGACCTCATCACGTCACGACTCATCCTCAACCTCAACCCGCCCAACAAACTGGGGGATGTCTCTTCCTGGGTGAGGCCGATGAAGTACGACGGTATCTGGTGGGAAATGCACCTGGGTAAAAGCACCTGGGACTATGCAGGGTCGCAGGACATGACCTCGTATACGCTCAAAGGAATGAAGCCGACAGGAAGACATGGGGCGACGACGGCAAATGCGAAAAAATATATCGACTTCGCGGCAGCGAATGGGCTGGGAGGTATCCTTGTCGAAGGCTGGAACGTAGGTTGGGAGCATTGGATCGGCTTTGACGACAGGGAAGGCGTCTTTGATTTTGTGACACCCTATCCCGACTATGACCTCGAAGAAGTGGTGCGCTATGCTAAAGAAAAAGGCGTGGCACTGATCATGCACCATGAGACATCAGCCGCGCCACGTACGTATGAACATCAGCTCGACACCGCATACTCGCTGATGCGTCGGCTGGGTATTCATGCCGTGAAGACAGGTTATGTCGGCAAGATCATCCCGAAGGGAGAATATCACCACGGCCAATGGATGGTGAATCACTACAGGAAAGTGGTGGAGACAGCGGCCAAATATCATATCGCTGTTGATGCGCATGAGCCGATCAAAGACACCGGTGAACGGCGGACATATCCCAATTTCATTTCCCGTGAAGGGCTGCGGGGACAGGAGTGGAATGCCTGGTCTTCTGATGGCGGCAACCCCCCCGAACACATCTCTATTATTGCATTTACAAGAATGCTTGCCGGACCGATCGACTTTACCCCGGGTGCATTCGACATTATGCTCAAGAGCAAACCCAATAACCGTGTCAACACCACACTTGCGCAACAACTGGCGCTCTATGTTGTGATCTACAGCCCCATCCAAATGGCTTGCGACCTGCCAGAGAATTATGAGGGGCAACCTGCATTCCAGTTTATCCGTGATGTCGGCGTCGACTGGGAACAGACTGTCGTCCTCGACGGTGCGGTCGGCGATTTCGTCACGATCGCACGGCAGGAGCGCGGCACGGGCAACTGGTTCGTTAGCAGCGTGACGGATGAGAACAAGAGGCAGATCAATATTGCATTTGATTTTCTCGACCCGGACAAAGAATACAACGCGGTCTTTTATGAAGATGGCCCCGATGCGGACTGGAAGACGAATCCAACGAGCATCACGATAGAAAAAGCGATCATTAAAAAGGGTGATACGCGGTCGGTCATGCTGGCGCCGGGTGGCGGGCTGGCGGTGAGCCTTTTGGTGAGAGAATAAGAGCGACATCTCTGTGGTCTGACAATAGAACCCCAATCGCGCTGATGCAACAGATCTCAGCGGATACGATTAACGATAATAATAAAAGATTGCCTGAGGGCTTCCGGACAATTTTAGTCGAGCCAACAAGACAATAATAGTAGCGCATTGCAGACCTCAGTCACGCGAATTGCTAAAATTTACTCCATGATCAAAAGCAACTTCATCCCTTTGCTCTTCGTGTTATGCTCAACCATTGCCCACGCATCAGTCTTTCGCGTCGGCTCCACAAGACCCTATATTTCTCCGAATGCCCTCTACCAGGCGAATATCCTCCAGGCAGGAGATACAATTGAAATTGACGGCGAGACATATAGTGGCACCTCTTGTCTCGCAGTGTGGAATAAAGACAACCTTGTCATCCTGGGCGTCAATGGACGCCCGCGCATGCTGGCGGAGGGCGCATACATTTCAGGCAAGGGCATTTGGGTGTTATCGGGGAATGATATCACAGTAGAAAATATTGAATTCTCAGGGGCTACAGTGCCCGATATGAACGGCGCCGGGATCCGGCTCGACGGAACAGGACTCACGGTACGACACTGCTACTTCCACCATAATGAGGACGGCATCCTTACTTCCAACCAGGGCGTCGGCGATGTTTTGATTGAATACACAGAGTTCGATTCTAATGGCTACGGCGACGGATATAGTCACAATCTCTATATCGGCCATGTCCACTCGCTGACATTTCGCTTCAACTATTCTCATCATGCGGTGGTCGGGCACAACCTGAAATCCAGGGCCTATGAGAATTATATTTATTACAACAGGATCATGGACGAAGAAACAGGCAATTCAAGCCGTCTCATCGACCTGCCTAATGGCGGCTTCTGCATCATGATGGGGAACCTGCTGATGCAGGGAAATAATGCCGAGAACAATAACCTCGTGGGCTATGGGCTGGAAGGATTGTCCAACCCAAGTCCTCATGAGTTCTATTTTATCAATAATACTTTGGTCAACAAGCGCGTAGCGAGTTGTCTGTTTGTGGACATCGGGGGGCAGCCTGACGTCGCAAATATTTCCAATAATATTTTCGCCGGTAAGGGCACGTTGACCAGCGGCACTGTGACAGCCATGGACAACAACCTGGTCGAAATGAATCCAGCCGACGTCCGTTTCGCGGATGAAGGGAATTACGACTATAACCTTCTGCCGGACTCGCCTGCGATTGACTATGGTATTGCCCTGGACCCGGTAAGTGGTCATTCTCTGATACCTGACTTCGTATATGTCCAACCTCTGAGCTCGGCGATAAGAACCCAGGTGAATGCCATTGATGCCGGAGCCTATGAATATGAGGGGTCTTCTGCTAGCCGTGATTTGACCGCGCGGGAGATCACTGTCTATCCGAATCCCACTTCCGGCAAAATGTATTTTGAACAACAGTCCCCGGATATTTACAGGGTTGATATTTATGATGCCGGTGGAAATCCCGTCATGACTACCTGTGCAAATCCGGATCTCTCCGGTCTGCCGGCGGGGTTATATTATCTCAGGATCACCCTGCAGTGCGGCAAACAACTGGTGGAAAAGGTTTTCCGTACAGATGCACATTAAATAACCCCGTTTTCAAGAGGCGCTACTTCTCATTAATAGCACTCATATTTGTGCAGAATCAAAGAATTCCTATCTTGCACTTACCATATAGACTTTTCCCTTTGTTTTACATAACGCCCGTTGATGTAACCACTAAACTTTTACCCATATGTTCTCAAAATTTATCTCCAAAACACAACCGCAATCCTTCTGGCAATGGCTGGAAGAACACCAGAACGAGGTGTGTGACCTGCTGAAATCTGATCCGCAACAAGCCCTTGAGACAGTTGGCAAACAGTTCAGGCGGGACTACCGAGGGTTGTCATTTGAGCTGACGCAATCAGCAGATGACGACAAAATTCAATTCATGCTTTCTGCCAACGGTGACCGGAAGAAATTCCAGACCGTTATCGATCTCGCGCACAACGCCCCTGCGTTCGAGAAGTTTGACATCATGCCCTTCAGACAACGCAAACCAACTGATGCCATGATGAAAGCGGAATTTACGCTAGGGCACGCCACGATCAAGTCAGAAAACGTATTTTTTTCTGCCAACCACCGGAGACGAAAAATAGATCTCACACTATATATGGAGGACTACGATGGTACTTCTGCTTATCAGTTTGGCGGGTTTGTTCTCCTGGATGGGTTTCTCGGCGAGTATGATGTGGAACAATTTATCGATGGTATTGACTTTCAAAAACTGGAGAAGTCGCATTTGTTCAATGCCGAACCCATGTGGAAGCTCCCGCAGATAGTGGACCGGTTGAAGCGGTAAGCATTTGCAAAAAAAAAGGAGCCACGGATTACACGCCTGCCCGTCCGAAACTGACGCAAGTCAGTGGAGGCGGGGATTTACACGGATAAAAAAGGAGCCACGGATTACTCAGATTTACGCGGATAAAAAGGGAGCCACAGATACACAGATTTGCACGGATAAAAAAGGGAGCCACAGATTACACAGATTTGCACGGATAAAAAAAGGAGCCACAGATGACTCATTCTAAGGCCGTAAGAACGCTCACCGGGTCGGATCTTGGAACGTAGGCAGATGACAAGTGCATTTCGTGTTGATCTGTGGCCTTGGTGAAAATCCGTGTCCATTCTTATTCACTGCCAGTGACCTTCTCACTCCCTTTCCACAAAATCATATCTTGGGCAACGATGAAGTCATTGAGTAAAGGAAGATAGACGTAATCGGATGCGGTCATTGCAACATATCCGGAAATTCGGGACGGCCCCTGTCTTCTTCACGGCGATCTCCACCATTCTTGGCGCCATCATGTTTTTGCGCTTCGGATTTGCGGTGGGCAATGTCGGATTCCTGGGAGCGCTTGCGATTATTCTCATTGGCCATGCTGTCACGATCCCTACTGCCATGGCGATTGCCGAGATCGCGACAAATCAGAAAGTAGAAGGCGGCGGAGAATATTATATTATTTCGCGTTCTTTTGGTGTTGTCATCGGTTCATCGATTGGCATTGCATTATATCTCTCCCAGGCCATCAGCGTAGCGTTCTATATCATGGCGTTTACTGAAGCGTTCACGCCATTGTTTCAATACCTGATCCACACCTTTGATTTGCCCGGGTGGTTGGTGTGGCTGTTGGATCAGAAGCAAACCGTCGGTATTCCAGCGCTTCTGGGTCTGACATATATTATGCTGACGAAAGGTGCGGATCTCGGGGTGAAGGCCTTGTATGTCGTGGTCGCTACCCTGGTGGTTTCACTGATCGCATTTTTTCTGGGCACGACAGAATACAGTCGCACGCATGACTTCGATCCGATGTATACGATATCGGAGGTTTCGTTTCATGCACAGCCTGATCAACCTTCCGTAATACAAAAGCACGACACACTGCGGGTAGACAGCACTACCCTGCTTCCTGCTGCACCTGCTGAGCCTCAGATCGGACCGGCAGCGGATGCGAACGGCGGTTCGCGGTTGCCATTACTGCCTCTTGGATTCTTTACGGTCTTCGCCATTATTTTCCCTGCGTTCACAGGAATGACGGCGGGTGTTGGGCTCTCCGGTGATCTCAAGGATCCCGGCAAGTCTATTCCCCTTGGCACGCTGGCAGCGACGGTCACCGGGATGTTTGTCTATATTTTTATTTCCTACAAACTCGCTGTGTCTGCAAGCCCGCAGGACCTGGCAGACACCTCTCATCTGGTGATGTCAGATATCGCATGGCAGGGATGGTGGCTCATTCCGCTGGGTCTGGCAGCGGCGACGATCTCTTCGGCATTAGGTTCGATCATGATCGCCCCACGGACGATGCAGGCCATCGCGCGGGATAGCGTGTTTCCGATCCCGAAACTCAATGCATGGCTCTCCCATGGGAAAGGCAAACAAGACGAACCATTCAACGCCTCCGTGCTGACGATCTGTATCGCGGCTGTATTTATCCTTGCCGGAGCGCTGGACAGTGTGGCGAAGGTCATCTCGATGTTCTTCATGGTCACCTATGGATCGCTATGCCTGATCTCTTTCCTCAATCATTTTGCTGCAGATCCTTCTTACCGGCCAAAGTTCAAATCGCGATGGGTCATCTCGCTGTTTGGCGCGTTGATTTGTTTTGGGCTGATGTTCTTTATGAATGCAGGATATGCCTTCATGGCAATCTCGCTGATGATATTATTGTATTTCGGCATCGCCTATTTCAACAGGGATCGCAGGAGTGTAGCCCTCATTTTCCAGGGTGTCATCTTTCAGTTCAGCCGGCAGATGCAGGTGTTTTTACAAAAAGCGGAAAAAGAGCAGGCACGCAGTTGGCGTCCCTCAGCCATTGCATTTTCGGCCAATACTTTCGAGCGGCTCGGCGCCTTCGACCTGCTCCGCTGGATTGCCCAGAAGTACGGCTTCGGTACATATATTCATCATATTGAAGGCTATCTCTCACGGGAAACAAATCTCGAGGCACGCGCCTGTAAAGAACGCCTGATCGAAATGACAGAACTTTCGAATAGTAACATTTATGTAGACACCCTCATCAGCCCTTCCTATACCGCGAGTATTGCACAGGTCATCCAGATGCCGGGTATCGCGGGCACTGAGAACAACCTGCTGCTGTTCGAGTTTTCTAAAAGCCATCCCGAAGGTCTCCAGGAGATCGTGGACAATTTCAACCTCATCAAGTCGGTCGATTTCGACGTTCTCATCCTCAGTACTTCAGAACGCGGATTTGGGTTGCGCAAGCAAATTCATATCTGGATCACCGGCAATGACTACCAGAATGCCAACCTGATGATCCTGTTGTCTTATGTCATTATGGGGCATAAAGAATGGAAAGGCGCCGAGATCAAGATCTTTGCCATTTACCCTGAAGCCAACATCGCCGAAGAACAGCAACGCCTTTACAATCTCATCGAGATGGGACAACTCCCAATCTTCTCCCAAGAATGTTGAGTTTATGGCGCACAAGGCAGACACGCTAACGGAAGACGTTATCACGGCGAAATCCCAGGATGCGGACCTGACATTGCTCGGTTTCCATCCGGAGATCATCAAGCATGGCGGTCTCAAAGCCTACCAGGGATACAAGAATATTGGCAATGTCTTATTTGTGTATGCGGTGGCGTCAAAGGAAATTAAATAAATCGGGGAAAGTCGGGGAAATAGGAGAAATCGGGGAAGTTGGGGAAATAGGGGAAATAGGGGAAGTTGGGGAAATAGGGGAAATAGGGGAAGTAATGGAAATCGCCAATCCGTGGCTTGTCTGTCCGTGTCAATCCCCGCCTCCACTGACTTGCGTCAGTTTCGGACGGGCAGGCGTGCAATCCGTGGCTAATTCCTTCCGTGTCAATCCCCGCCTCCACTGACTTGCGTCAGTTTCGGACGGGCAGGCGTGCAATCCGTGGCTAATTCCTTCCGTGTCTATCCGTGCAATCCGTGGCTAATTCCTTCCGTGTCAATCCGCACCTAACCTGAACAGTTTAAACCAATCGCGTCTATTGTGGTCAATAGTTTCATGCACAACACATCATTGCCGGTTCTTGCAGCATTCGTCATTTTGTTGCTGGCTGTACGATGCAGCACAGACCATTCCAACACGCAAATGACGGATTGTATCCCTTCTGAGAGCCTTGATCTATCGCGCGGAGTATGCGATGTCACACTACCCTACCAGGAGCAATATTCAGAACAGATCGTCGGGGATGTGCGAGTCATCACGGCAAACGGTATTCCCGATCATGAGGTGGGACTCTTCGGGCATGTGGCGGGGGCGCTCAATCCGAACGCTATCTCCACGCAGGCGGAGGTCTTCCATATCACCACAAAGCCTGAAAAAGCAGTATCACTGACATCCCTGCTCGCCACCTCAGGGCCCCATGCCGGTCCGCAATATGTGTTTGGCATTGTGAAAAACGGCGTGGAGCTGGACCCTATCGCCGCCGAGCCTTTTCCACACCACGGGCTGTCAGATCCGAACGTGAACTGGGCGTGGAATCTGGAGGCCCTGAATGCCGGGCTAGGTCTCGATTGCAATAATGCGCACGTTCAGCCATCGGGAAATATCACTACCACGGTGTGCCGACGCTCTACCTTGAAGAGATCCACCTCCGCGACGACGTCATGACGCTGATCGGATATGCCGCAGACGGATTTCCTATTTACTATAAATATGCCTACAGTGATCCCTATGACAGTGCGTCTGCTGTGGTCGCCATGACCTCCGGGTATCGCCTGAAATCGGGTGAGCGTCCGGGCGATGGCATCACGGCTCCCTGTGGTCAATATGATGGGGTCTATTCCAATGATTACGAATATGTCTCCGGCGCAGGTACCCTGGACGCTGCCAACGGTCGTGACGGGGTGACACCCGAATATCCCATGGGCATATATTATTATGTGATCACAGATGCATTTCCGGGGATCCCGCGGTATTTCAGAGGCACACCCTCCACAGATTTTAAGATTGGCGGGTAGCGCTTTATCCAATCTCATCACAGCCGCTGATCGCTGTCATTTCCTGTTTTCTGCAATCGGCAAACCTTGCGCGTTTTATTACTTGTGAATGCATTGTCATCATGCAATCTCATTTCAACGTATTGGTGATCGGAGGAGGGAATGCAGGAATTTCTGTCGCCGCCCTGATATTGCGTAAGCGCAGGACACTGTCTATCGGCATCATTGAGCCAAGTACTAAACACTATTATCAGCCGGCATGGACGCTCGTCGGCGGTGGCGTCTTCAACGTCCACAAGACAGAGCGCAACGAAGGAGACTTCATCCCGGACGGTGCGGCATGGATCCCCGATGCGGCCGCGTCTTTTCACCCGGAAGAAAACCGCGTTGTGACAGCGACAGGTGATGCCTATACCTATGATTTCTTGATCGTCTGCCCGGGCATCCAGATCAATTGGAGCCTCATCAAAGGACTTGAGGAAAACCTGGGGAAGAACGATGTCTGTTCAAATTACAGTTTCCGTTCAGCGCCGTATACGTTTGAGTGCATCAGGAATTTCAAGGGTGGGACTGCCCTTTTCCACAGTCCGCCGACACCGATCAAGTGTGGGGGTGCACCATATAAGATCATGTACCTCGCCAGCGACTACTTCCGTCGTCATCATCTCACTGACAAGGCAGATGTACAGTTCTGGAGTGGTGGGACCCGCTTGTTTGCAGTACCGAAATATGAAAAGACCCTCGCCAAAGTCGTAGCGCGCTACGGGATCAACCTCAATTTCTTCCAGCGCCTCGATGAGATCGATGGTCCCAATCACCGCGCCCGCTTTACGGGTATCGGTGAACACAACAGAGATGTCGAGACATGGGTGGACTATGCATTTATTCATGTCACGCCACCGCAGGGGCCCCCGGATATTATCCGGAACAGCCCTCTTGCCAATGCTGCCGGGTGGGTAGATGTGGACAAGTACACCTTGCAGCATGTCAGGTACCCGAATGTGTTTGGTCTGGGTGATGCGTCGAGCCTGCCGACATCAAAAACGGGAGCTGCCATTCGCAAGCAGACGCCAGTTGTCGTCATGAATCTTCTTGCATTGATGGATGGGAAACAACGCACAGGCAGGTACTCCGGGTACACTTCATGTCCTATCGTGACGGGATACGGAAAGCTGATGCTCGCAGAATTCGATTACGACAACCATCCTATGGAGACATTCCCGTTTGATCAGAGCAGGGAGCGCTGGAGCATGTATCTCTTAAAGAAATACCTTCTCCCCGCGATGTACTGGAATGCCATTTTGCGCGGGAGGATGCAGGGGTGAAGGCATAGATGTTCCCCCATAACAGAGCCCTGTTGTTTCTTTCTCCTCTACATTTATCTTTGCAGCCTTTTCAGGCCCTGTAGCTCAGTTGGTAGAGCAGCTGACTCTTAATCAGCGGGTCCAAGGTTCGAGTCCTTGCAGGGTCACTCTTCTTTTCCAAAACTCGCAACAACTATTTGTGCAAGGACGAGAAGCCTGTCCCGACCGCAACGCAGTGGAGCGTCGGGAAGTCCTTGCAGGGTCACTCTTCTTTTCCAAAACTCGCAACAACTATTTGTGCAAGGACGAGAAGCCTGTCCCGACCGCAACGCAGTGGAGCGTCGGGAAGTCCTTGCAGGGTCACTCTTCTTTTCCAAAACTCGCAACAACTATTTGTGCAAGGACGAGAAGCCTCTTCCGACCGGAACGCAGTGGAGCGTCGGGAAGTCCTTGCAGGGTCACTCTTCTTTCAAAGGCTAAGGCGAAGGCGAAGGAAATCCGTTCTATCCTCTGAATGTTGCAAGGACAAGAAGCCTGTCCCGACCGCAACGCAGTGGAGCGTCGGGAAGTCCTTGCAGGGTCACATCTTCTTTCCATCGGGGCCCCGCCCTTTCGAAATCCTCGAATTTGTAACTGAATCGCAGATTCAGACAAATTCGGGACCAACTGAGCTTCTATTCACCCCACAGCAGAAGACCATTACCTTTTTCGAACAACTCGTGGAGATAAGGGGATTCGAACCCCTGACCTCTTACATGCGAAGCAAGCGCTCTAATTCCGAAAGGGCCGACCCATCGGGGCCCAGCCCTTTCGAGAATTCTCGAATTTGTAACTGAATCGCAGATTCAGACAAATTCGGGACCAACTGAGCTTCTATCCATCCCGCGGCAGAAGACCACAACTTTTTTAAACAACTCGTGGAGATAAGGGGATTCGAACCCCTGACCTCTTACATGCGAAGCAAGCGCTCTAGCCAGCTGAGCTATATCCCCATTGAGTAAAATTCCAAATCTCAAATCCCAATTTCCAAATCTTAAATCCCAATTGTTCCAAATCTTAAATCTCAAATTCCAATTTCCAAATCTTAAATCCCAAATTCCAATTTCCAAATCCCAGTTGCAGCCTCAATTTCGTGGCGGCGAAGATAGGGCAGCGGGCCGTCTTTGTCCCCCTGCACAGCCGACGATCAGCCTGTATCCCAACGAAACGCTCTGATTCTTTAACTTGGCGCAAAATGCACCAGCGATCTGTCCGCAGGGAAACCCCCTTCGGGGAATAAACACAAGAGATAACGACCATGGCCTGGAAAAAGCATATCCCCCAGATTGTAACGACGCTGATCTTCGTGGCCTTGCTGGCAGGCACCGCGTTGCCTTCCAGGGAAAATATGCACAACAAGGGCGACATCGCTAAGCTCAGGGAATCCGCGCTGACAGAGTTTGGCTTTTTCCTGGAACCTGCTGACGACGCCCTCGGCATCACTTTCAGACATACCCCTCCCGATCTGGACCCCAGGGTGGATAACATCGCGCCACAAATTGCATCCATGGGGGCTTCCGTTTCCATTGTCGATGTCGACAATGACGGATGGGACGACGTCTATTTCACCAACAGCAGTACCGGCAGCCTGAACGCCCTCTACCGCAACCTGCACAACGGGAAATTTGAGGACGTGGCCACGGAAATGGGCGTCGCCGACGTCAACAAAAAAGGTACCGGCGGTTCGATGGGTGCCGTATGGGGAGATTATGATAATGACGGCTACAAAGATTTGTTCCTGTATAAATGGGGCCGTCCGGAACTCTATCACAACGTCGGCGGAGAGAAATTCGAAGATGTCACCGCCGGGAGCGGACTGCCGGAATGGGTCAACGCCAACAGCGCCATCTGGTTTGACTTCAATAAAGATGGTCTTCTCGATATTTTCCTGGGAGGATACTTTAGTGAGAAATATGACCTGACGCATCTGACCACAACGAAGATCATGCCCGAGAGTTTCCGCTATGCCAATAACGGAGGGAGAAATTATCTTCTTCAGAACATGGGCAATGGCAAGTTTCAGGATGTCACCGCCACATACGGGTTGACTTCTACAAAATGGACATTGGCGGCAGCTGCTGCAGACTTTAATGGAGACGGGTATCAGGATTTGTTTATCGCCAACGATTACAATGTGAATGAACTTTTCATGAATACGGATGGCAGTAAATTTATTGAAATCGGCAAGGAGTCGGGCATCGGGAATATCCCAAAAAGCGGCATGTCTGTTTCTTTTGGTGACATCAAAAATAACGGCATCGTCGGAGTATATAATACAACGATTACCGAAAAAGGTATCCTGATACAGGATAATAATTACTGGGAGCCCGTCATCGAACAGCAGGAGGCAGGAAATCCGAAGTTTGTCAACCTGGCCCAGGTATCACGGATAGACAACGCCGGATGGAGCTACGGTGCGCAGTTTGGAGATCTGAATAACGATGGCAACATGGACCTCTATGTGGCGAACGGATTTATTTCGGCAGAAAAGAACACCTCTTATTGGTATGATTTTTCTAAAGTGACCGGCGGGAATAGTAATATTATTGAGGATGCCAGCAACTGGCCGGACATGAAAGGTAAAAGCCAATCCGGTTTCGAACAGAACAAAATCTGGCTCAACAACGGGTATGGGTTGTTTGAAGATATTTCCGGCAAAGCCTGTCCCTACGCAGCATATGACAGCAGGGCTGTCGCTATGGCGGACCTCTGGAACGACGGCCGCGTAGATGTCATCGTGGCAAATCAAAATAATATTCCACTGATCTATAAAAATGTCCTTCGGAATAACAATCACTGGATTGAATTTGATCTGCACGGCACGGCAAGTAATACCGATGCCATCGGTGCAAAAGTGGTCGTCGACTGGAATGACAAAAAGCAGGTTCAGGTCGTCACCGCGGGGATGGGGTTTTCCTCTCAAAACCAGCATAGACTGCACTTTGGATTGGGAGCCAGCAGCAACGTCCACCAAGTGAAGATCTATTGGCCCTCAGGGAAGCAGTCCACCATCACAAATCCTGAAATTGATACGCTCCACAACGTGAATGAAGAGAGCATTGAAGAATAGCTGGCTGGAAATGGAACACTCAGGAATGATCTCCGTGAAGATCCTCACGTCTGCTCTGACAAAATACTTTATAAAAATTCCGTTCCAGATAACCTTATTTAATAAAATATAGCACAAGATCTATCTATACATATGCCCTGGCTATTTAAAAGCAATAAAGGTTTTTTCACTTACGTACCTCCTGCATTCATTACGTTGATCTTGTTGGTTGGTCAGTTTACGTTCAATTTCCTGGATAGTTACATCAATCTCTTTGCGGCAATTGGCGCCGCTGTGGTGACTGAAATAATATTGGCGAGGCTACTCCTTGGGACCTGGCGAAATCTTGCAAGTGCCTATATCACCGGGATCAGCGTTGGTATCCTGATCCGTTCAACCATGGTATGGCCGTATGTCATTACTGCGGTCCTTTCGATCATGTCCAAGTATGTCCTGCGCTACAAAGGAAGACACCTGTGGAACCCCTCCAATTTTGGGGTTTCCTGGATGTTGTTTATGGCACCCCTGGATGTGGCAGGGCTGAGTATCCAATGGGGGAGTAATTTTCTGGCGATGGCTGTGATTTGGGTATTGGGCCTGGTGATCGTATACCGGGCAAAACGGTTTCATGTCACCCTCACTTATGTCATCAGCTTTGTAGTCCTCGCATATTTGCGCAGTCTTATTGTTGGCGATGTCTTTCTGGCAGAACTCGCGCCGCTCACGGGTCCTATGTACCAGTTGTTCATCTTTTTTATGATGACAGATCCGCCAACTTCCGTCTCTACGAAAAAGGGTCGTATCCTGGTTGCTGTTCTGGTCGCGTGTGTGGAATTTGTGCTTCGTCTGGATCATTTTATTTACGCTCCATTTTATGCGCTCTTCCTCGTAGGACCCCTCGCCAAGTTTATCGACATGAGGATCCATAAGGCAGCGCCGCCGGTCAATTTTCAGGTACCGTCACAGGAGACAGCAGTTAAGAATTAAAGAATTAATCAAGTAACACGCTTTTTAAAAGAGCTTCAAAATCAATAGAAAGTCTTTTCAAATGTATTGTTCAGCTGAAAAATATCATCCGACCTTTCAGTTACTTGCAAAATTTCAGGCGATATGAAATTTATGAATCATATAGGGTATGAAGGAAAAATCGATTTCAGAAGTAAAGGTCTCTTCTGGATAGGGTTCCTGGCAGTTTCGGTTGGTGTTGCCCTACAGCTTCCGATGTACCTGAATGCCAGTGGTGACGGTTACAGGCTAGTGGGCAAACATATGGATAGCAGCATGTATTTTGGGATGACGCTGGTGATATTCGGATTGATTACAACATTATATAGCCTGATCCCGCCGGCGGCACTCAAAGAAGATCATGGATTTAACCTGAAGGTGCGTGCACTCGACGATGCACCGATCAACTGGACCCATATCGGTCTGTTGTGCATCATGGCCCTGGCGATCACCCTGGACGTCATGAAACCCACTATTCTGTCCTTCGTAGTTCCGGGAATGGCCATCGAGTATGGGTTGAAATCGCCCATCAATCCAGGGGCCACCATTCCGGTCGCATTGTTGCCATTATGCGGTATTACGGGTACGGTGATCGGGTCTTTTGTCTGGGGATGGATGGGTGACAAAATTGGCCGCAGGTCTTCCATCTTAATGGCGGGGATTACGTTTATTGCCACTAGTCCCTGTGGCTCTATGCCTGCCTTCTGGATGAATTGTATCATGTGTCTCGTGATGGGATGGGGCGTCGGCGGGATGTTGCCGATTATGTTTACGCTCATGGCGGAGAGCATCCCTGCGAGACACCGTGGCTGGCTGATGGTTCTGATCGGCGGTGACATTGCAGGAGCATATATCATTACGAGTGCACTGGCATCCTGGCTTGTTCCACACTATACATGGCGCATCCTTTGGCTGATCGGGTTTCCGACAGGCTTCATGCTGATACTCCTCAACCGCTGGATTCCTGAATCGCCCCGCTATCTCCTGAACCACGGACGCATCAAGGAAGCACAGCATGTGATGAAACGCTTTGGCGCCGTGGCGATCAGGGAAACGATAGCTTCTGTCAAACTTGAAACAAGAGTCAAAGACCAGTTTAAGCAGTTATTTCGGCCGCCATTCCTCGGAATCACCGCGTCCGTCGCCATCCTCGCACTTGGCGGAGGGTTTGTAGAGTTTGGATTCGAGCTATGGATCCCTTCTAATCTGCAGCACCTGGGTTTTACACAGGCCGGGTCATTTCAATTGCTCCGGAACGCCGCGCTTATTGGTTTTCCTCTTAACTTCTTTGTCGCCTGGATGTATGGCTTTTGGAGCAGTAAACGCACCATAATTCTACTCACTGCACTGACCTCAGTGTCCATGCTCGGCTTTTTGTTCGCCGGGGATTCCATTGTGCAGCATAAAGTATTGTTGTATATCCTGCTGATCATCCCCATTTGGGGAATAAGTTCTGTGATTTCTCTTCTGTCGGCCTATGCGGCTGAAATCTATCCCACGAGGATACGCTCCCGTGGTAGTGGCCTCGTTGCAGGCTTCAGCAAGTTCGGTGGTGTGCTGATTATTGCCCTGGTAGTGGTCGCTATCGCACCCCCTTCCATTGGGGCTACCGCGATCATCGGCGCCATTCCGTTGATCTGTGCAGCAATCGCCATTACCGTTTACGGCGTTGAAACACGGAAACGCCAGCTGGAAGAGATCACAGCCGAACAACTGGGAGAGCTTTCTGTCCCCTATCCTGATACCTAATGCGCATTGAATACCATTACCAGACCTTTATAAAACGATATTTGTTCTTGCAATTTTGTGATTGCTGTGCCTCGTCTCCGGTAGATTTTATATGTAATACCATATCAAGAAAATATCCTCGTCGTATGTATATATCCGTTTAATCATGTTTCTTTGGATCGTAGATCGCAGATACAGGCCTGAACAAAACGGGGGTGCGGAAAAATGGGTCTCACCGCCGGATGTACTCCCTGTCCTGATTCAGATTCAAGAATTCACCTTGATTTATTATTTCACAACCAAATATCAAACAATGAACAAAACAATCAGAAATCAAAATTCAGGTCCGTGAGCGTTAAATCAAACAGGATGCTGATCTATATTCTGCCCGTTGCGGCCGTGTACGTAATTTGGACAGCATATATGGTCACAAACGATGCATGGAAACTCTTCGTGCACTATTTTTACATGAGTATTACAATGATGTTCGGCTCCTTTATTGCGGGCGCCAGCTCGGAAGGAGGGGGAGCAGTGGCATTTCCGGTGATGACGCTCGTCTTTAAAATTCATCCGGAAGACGCCAGGAACTTCAGCCTTGCGATTCAAAGTTTAGGAATGGGTGCGGCCGCCCTGCTGATCGTTGCCAGGCAAATTCGCTTTGAAAAAACTTATCTGAAACTCGGGATCATTGGCGGGACACTGGGCATTATCTTCGGCAGCTACTATATCGCACCCTATACGGCACCTGCATATGCCAAAATGTTGTTTGTCTCATTTTGGTTGAGCTTTGGGATTGCCCTTTACGTAGTGAATTACTATCGCCAGCGCGATGTGCGGGAGCAGCTTCCCGGGCTGACAAACTTCCAGAAGGGAGAGCTGATCGTGATCGGGTTTATCGGTGGTATCCTCAGCGCCGTGTTAGGCAGCGGCATCGATATCTGCACATTTTCATTCGTGACGATGAAATATCATTTGTCCGAAAAGGTCGCCACGCCTACCTCTGTCATCCTGATGGCCTCCAATGCCATCGTCGGGTTTTTGCTGCATCATTATGTGATGGCAGATCTACACCCCATTGTGTACAGTTATTGGTTGGTGTGCATCCCGATTTGTATCCTGGGTGCACCGCTCGGTGCCTTTGTGATCAGTAAAACAAAACGTCACCATATTGTCAATTTTCTTTGTTTCATTATCCTGGTGCAGTTTATCGGAGCTATCCTGATCATCCACCCTACAGGGATGCTGCTGCTGTTTTCCATCGCCGCCTTTGTCACGGGAATTATTATTTTCTTCCTGCTCACGGCGCACAGTAGAAGAGCTGGTATTGGGTGAGAGGAGTTGGTTAGGACTCACCCCCTTGGTCCCCCTCTCTGCTGCGCAAAGAGGGGGATAGAACCTATTACTTTTTCGTTCTCAATTTTCGTCGACTCCACAGCCACTTAACCTTCCACTTTATTTCTCGTTTTCCGTCGGTCCGTTTTTCCGTCCATTTATCCGTCGGCTTCAGCCGACGGCACAGGCTTCTTAACTATTTTTGGGGGCTTTAGCCCCCCTTTACTTTATTTCCGTCGTCTCATTTCCCCGTCCGCTCATTTTCCCGTCGGTCTATTTTTCCGTCGGCTTTAGCCGACGGCACAAGCTTCTTAAATGTTTTTTTGGGGCTTTAGCCCCCCTTTACTTTATTTCCGTCCGCTCATTTCCCCGTCCGCTCATTTTCCCGTCGGTCCATTTCCCCGTCGGCTCATTTTCCGTCGTCTCATTTCCCCGTCCGCTCATTTTCCCCATTTTCCCGTCGGTCCGTTTTTCCGTCCGCTCATTTTCCCGTCGGCCCATTTTTCCGTCGGCTTCAGCCGACGGCACAGGTCTCTTAAATATTTTTTGGGGCTTTAGCCCCCCTTATTTATTTCCCACCGGCTTCAGCCGACGGCACAGGTTTCTTAAATACCGCAAAGCGCCAACGACATGCCGCGGTCTAAGGTGGTCATTTCATCACCAATATCAGTAAATCAATCAATCAAATATCAATTAATGGTTCAGTCAGTAAGGCAAATGGCGGTATGAAATAAAAATAAAGGTTAAAACCGTTTACCTCTATTCATTGGCATTGTTATTGCCATTATTAATTTGATTTTCTTCCTCACGTGTTCTCCCCAACCCCCTTCACAATCTCCTCGACGACTTCCGGATTCAACAGTGTCGAAATATCTCCGAGCTGATCCGTCTCACCTGCCGCCACCTTGCGCAGGATACGTCGCATGATCTTGCCGGAACGCGTCTTCGGAAGCCCCGAGACGACCTGTATGACATCGGGCTTTGCAATCGGGCCGATGACACGTGTGACCACGGCATTGATCTCTTTGCTCAGCCGCACCTTGTCGTCGGTGGGCGCATTCAGGATCACATAGGCGTAGATCCCCTGTCCCTTGATATGGTGCGGGAAACCGACGACAGCGCTTTCGACGACATTGTCGTGTTCGTTGATCGCATTCTCCACTTCGGCGGTACCGATGCGGTGTCCTGAGACATTGATGACATCGTCGACACGTCCGATGATCCGGTACCTCCCGTCGGCATCGCGTTTTGCCCCGTCCCCGGTAAAATAATAGCCCTTATAGGCTGAGAAATAGGTCTGCCGGCATCGCTCATGATCTCCATACGTTGTGCGAATGATCGATGGCCAGGGGAAGCGGATGCACAGGACGCCTTCGACTTCATTTTCTTCAATGACATTCCCATTCGTATCCAACAGGACAGGCTGTACGCCCGGAAGCGGATAGCTCGCATAACACGGTTTTGTGTCTGTCACATGTGGGATCGGAGAGATGAGGATGCCGCCGTTTTCCGTCTGCCACCATGTATCCACGAGCGGCGCTCTTTTCCTGCCGACTTTTTCATCGTACCAGTGCCATGCTTCCTCGTTGATGGGCTCGCCGACAGAACCGATCACCTTGAGTGTCTTTAGATCAAAAGGATCGACGTACCGGTCGCCCTTTGCCATCAGAGCGCGGATAGCAGTAGGGGCCGTGTAGAATTGTGTCACGCCATGTTTCTGACAAACCTGCCAGAACCGGCTGGCATCCGGATATGTGGGGATTCCCTCAAACATAACCTGTGTGGCACCAGCAAGCAAGGGGCCATAGACGATATAGCTGTGGCCGGTAATCCACCCGATGTCGGCAGTACACCAGAAGATATCACCGTCCTCATACTGGAAGACATTGCGGAATGAAAAACATGTATATACCATGTACCCTCCGCATGCATGCACGACACCTTTAGGTTTGCCCGTGGATCCGGAAGTGTAGAGGATAAATAAGGTGTCTTCGCTATCCATACTCTCCGGCGGGCAGGTATCTTCTTGTGTCTCTATGGCGTCGTGCCACCAGATGTCACGCCCTTCGATCCATTCAATTGCTCCGGCAGTGTTGCGTTGTACGATGACATGACGCACGCTGTCGCATTCCATTGCGATGGCTTCATCGACGACTGTCTTCACAGGGATATGCTTCGGACCGCGGTCATTGTAGTCCGAACAGATGACCACCTTACATGCCGCATCTTTGATCCTGTCGGCCAGTGAGGTAGCGGAAAATCCGGCAAATACCACGGAATGGATCGCGCCGATCCTGGCACAGGCCAACATCCCGATCACCAGTTCGGGGATCATGGGCATGTAAAAACACACGCGGTCCCCTTTTTCCACACCCATTGACTTCAGGGCATTGGCGGCTTTGCAGACTGCGTGATACAACTGACGGTAAGTGTAGCGCACATTGTCCCGCTCAGGATTATTGGGTTCCCAGATGAGGGCGATCTGATCCCCGCGTGTCTCCAGGTGGCGGTCCAGGCAATTGACGGTGATGTTGAGCTTGCCGTTGATAAACCATTGCACCCGCGGTTCTGTAAAATTCCATTCAAGGACATTATCCCATTTGCGATCCCATGAAAAGGATCCCGCCTGGGCAGCCCAGAATTCTTCCGGATGCTCAACGCTTTGCCGGTATGCCTCATGGTATTGCTCCAATGATTTGATTTGAAGAGTCATATCGTGTTGTGTGATTTCCGGTAAGATAGTAAGTTGGTAAAAAGACAGGTGCATTCCCGGATATTCCCTCCTGCGATTTCGGAGCGGGAACAGACCGCTGCCTTTATCCTTCTCTCCTGCTTCTGAAAGAAGACAGAATTATTCTGTTCCCAAAAAAATCCACTCATACAAAATGTTGTATTCTTATTCCAGGAACATCCCGATACTATGCTCCTGATCATCCTTTTTGTATTCTCCGTGGCGGTACCCATGGTATTGCAATTCCTGGCGAAGCATTATCCCTGGGTTGACAAAGTTGGTGTGGTGACCTTGTGTTATATCGCGGGTATCATCTTTGGTAATCTTCCCGGAGTCCAGGTGCCGGAAAAGGAAGGCACGACCATTTCCGGTGTGGTGATCTCTTTGTGTATTCCACTTCTGTTATTTAGTTCCGACTTCAAGGTATGGCGCAAGCTGGGTAAACGCCTGCTGCTTTCATTTGCCTGTTGTGTTGTCGCGGTGACGCTCGCGGTGATCGCGGGCACGTATTTGTTCAAAGACAGTGTCGACGAAGCCTGGAAGATCGGGAGCATGCTGATGGGCGTCTATACCGGTGGTACTCCGAACCTGACAATGATCGGCACGACTTTACATGTCAGTGATGAAGCATTTCCGGTTGTCAACGGAGCGGAGATGCTTTTTGGCGGGATCTGGCTGCTGTTTCTGCTGAGCGCGGCAAAGCCATTTTTCTCGAAGTTCTTGCATGCCCATACCGGTGAAGAAAATGATATTGAATTCAGCCTGGACGAACGACTGTATTGGAAGACATCATCGCTGGCACTCGTGATGGGTATTCTCATCCTGGCAGTGGCGTTCGGATTGTCGCAATTGGTGCCATCACGCCTGAGCGACCTGGTGATCCTGCTCACGATCACGACGGCAGGGCTGCTGTTTTCATTGATCCCAGCCATCCGGAAGATGCGCGGCAGCTATGGCATGGGCAACTTCCTGCTTCTGATCTTCTGCGTCATCGTCGGGAGCATGGCTGACGTACATCGCGTCCTCGGTGCAGCGCCGATGATCCTCGGATTCGTCGCCACTGTGATGGGCCTGGCGATAGTGATCCATGCATTGCTGTGCAGACTGCTGCATATCGACACGGATACCTTCCTCATCGGATCGACAGCGGGAATCTATGGGCCGCCATTTATCGCACCGGTAGCCAGGGCGATCCGGAACCCCCAATTGGTCTCTGTGGGCATTGCATTAGGCCTGCTGGGCCTGGCCATCGGCAATTATCTCGGTTACGCGATCTCCACGTTGCTGGTCCATTTTTAGGCTGCGTCAGCGGTCAAAAGTGCAGTATCTTAACATATTCTTTAGAAAATAGAGGGCTTTGGGTTAATTTTGTACAGATATCCGCCAACTCCGTGTAGATCATTCCATTCAAAAGCGCGTTTATATTGGTTTGCAGTCAGTGTTTTTTCCTGAAACTCGATACTATGATGAAGAAAAAGCCCACCCTTGAAAAAATCAGTCCTGAGATCGGCAGCTCTTTTGCCGTAAAACAATACAAGGATCCGTCACCGAATCTGAGGGCCCCCTTTTGGCATTTTCATCCTGAGCTCGAGCTCGTCTATGTCAAAGGTGGTAGTGGCAAGCGGCATATTGGCAATCACCTGTCCTACTACAGTGAGGGCGAACTCGTGCTCATCGGTTCGATGCTCCCGCACTATGGATTTACAGACAGGCTCACGGGCAATGAATCCGAGACGATCATCCAGTTGCGCGAAGATTTCATGGGACCTGATTTCTTCAGGAGCGATGAAATGTATTCTATCACACAACTCTTTGAACGCGCACGTGCAGGTCTCGCCTTTCATGGGACTTCCAAGTGGAAAATCGGACAGCGCATCGAACAGCTTCCTGCCCTGGATAATTTCGCCAAGTTGATCGAGCTGTTGTGCGTCTTACAGGATCTCGCGTGGTCCACGGAATATGAAATCCTCAACGCCGATGGCTTTACGTTTGAAGTTGAAAATGCGGACAACGACCGGGTGAACACGATCTACGATCATGTACGCGCGAATTTTCAGCGGACGATTCCGCTCGAAGAGATTACCGCCGAAGTCAATATGACGATCCCTGCCTTTTGCCGCTATTTCAAACGCCTTTCCGGCAAGACCTTTACGCGCTTTGTCAATGAGTTTCGCATTGTCCATGCCTGCAAGCTGCTTTCGGAGAAACCATCGAGTATCACCGACATCTGCTTTGAAAGTGGTTTCAATAATTTTTCCCATTTCAATCGCTTGTTTAAGAAAATGACGGGTAAGAGTCCTTCCGACTACAGAAAAGCATTGAGACAAGTCATTCAGTCGCCAGCAGATTTCGCTGAAGTGATGGATTGATTTGCGGTAAAAATCAAGAAAAGGGGCGCCGTAAAACCGGCCACCCCTTTTTAATGAACTGCTGATTCGTATACCGGATCAATTGCTCGCGTAGGAATTTCCGTACGTAAATGCCTCACTGTACCGTTGTTCGAAATTCTCACCGTGGACAGTGGTGACGATCGTATATGTGCCAGGCGTCAATCCGGCGATGTTAAATCTGCGTTGGATACTTCCCTGCTCTGTCGTTGTTGCAGCGTAGTTTTTCCTGCCAAGATCATCGAAGATCTCAATCGTCACAGGCAGGTCATTCAGGTTCAGCATGGTGAAATCCAGCTTTTTCTGGTTGAGATCCACCGCAGGAGCGAAGATGGTCGACATTGCGTCCGGCACAACGGCGATGCCATCTTTATCCAGGATGATGGACTGTACGACTGTCTTCTGCGCATTTTGGACAAACAGGAAATACTGGCCTGCCGGCAGGTTGATCAGGTTATATTTCTTTGCGAATGCTTCATGCGTACGGATGCGGTCATTCAGTAATATCGCTCCCGTTACATCTTTCAGGCGCACAACACTCCAGTCCTGGTCTGTATTTCCCAGGTACACCGCAACGGTTTTTCCGCCTGCCGGGACGATGGTGACGTCGGGTACAGACCCGGCGATACCGAGTACGGTACTCAAACAAAACAGCGGGATAATTGAAATTCTCATCATTGTTTTCATAGGACAATTATTTTCTAATGAATTAATGAGATAAAGATGTGGTGTGTGGTGGCAGAAAAACTACTGGTGGCTTACCGGATTTATATGCTATTTTATCATTTTGTATAGTATTGTGAAATCCAGATCAATTGAGTACAGAAACAGGGTAAACAGGTACAGCTATGTTTTGAGCCCATATCTCCGATTTCTGTTTACAGCACATCTGTATCTTTGGAATCTGATATGGGATTATTCAATTTCGGTAAACGGGTCAGGCCTCAGGGTTTCTTGTATATCCCAAGATATTGGGACCACGAGAAGGAAGAGCGCAATGCCCGGATAACTGCTGCGAGGTATGCCGCAGAGGGAGATACTGATGCGATGAAATCCCGGATCAGTGCCGGCTTCCGGAAGCCCCGTAGCTATGGAAAAGGGAGTCAGCTAGCCCGCAACAGGTCCAGCCTGATTGTCCTGGCGACGTTTGTCGTACTCCTTGTCCTGATATTTTTGTTGATACTGCGGTTTATCCCTCAGATAGAACAGATGCTGAAATAGTGCCTCCGGATTCGAATCCCTTGATTTCCCAATGCACAACGGTCAAGAGACCATGGCTGTCGTCTTGAAAATAAGGCTCGCAAGCTGAGTCACTCAAACAAAACCCGGGCACAACCTGTTTTGAACATGTGCCATGAAAGAGCATCGTATCTTTGACGTTCAGGTTGCCATCCCATGAGTGAACAAATCAAGCATGAGTGCGGTATCGGGTTGATCCGCTTGCTCAAGCCACTGGATTACTACCAGGAGAAGTACGGGACATCCCTGTACGGGTTGTATCGCATGCAACTTCTCCTCCAGAAACAGCGCAACCGCGGACAGGATGGCGCCGGTCTGGTCACGATCAAGCTTGACCCTGAACCGGGTACCAAATACATCAGCCGCAAGCGTACCAACTCTCCCCAATATCTGCGCGATCTGTTTGTGGAGATCTTCAAAAACTTTGAAGGCCTCAACGAAACACAACTCAATGACGCGGTCTGGCTCAAAGACAACAAGCCGTATACAGGTGAGGTCATCCTTGGACATCTGCGCTACGGCACGCATGGAGCGAATACGATCGAGACCTGCCATCCTTTTCTCAGGAAGAATAACTGGATCACGCGCAACCTGGTCCTCGCAGGCAATTTCAACCTCACCAATGTCGATGAGTTGTTTGATGAGCTGGTGGCACTGGGTCAATATCCAAAAGAAAAATCCGACACCGTCACTGTCCTGGAGAAATTTGGCCACTTCCTGGACGACGAGGTGCAGCGGCTGTTCAATTTTTACAAAATCGATGACCTGGACAATGTCGAGATCAATGAGCGGATCATGGAGAACATCGACATCCAGCGTTTCCTGCGACGAGCCTGCCGGAAATTTGACGGAGGCTATGTTCTCGCCGGGATGGTGGGCCACGGCGATGCCTTTATTATCCGGGACCCCAATGGTATCCGGCCGGCATTCTACTATGCCGATGATGAAGTTGTCGTTGCGGCATCAGAACGTCCTGCGATCCAGACAGCGTTTAATATTCGTTTTCGCGATATCCGCGAGCTGCAACCCGGCCATGCGCTGATCATCAAAAAGAATGGTGTCGTCAGTGAAGTGCCCTATACTGAGCCCGGTGAACGCCGTGCCTGCTCCTTTGAACGGATTTACTTCAGCCGTGGCACGGACAGGGATATTTACCTGGAAAGGAAGAAGCTCGGTGAGTTGCTTGCGCCCAAGGTGCTGGAAGCAGTAAATTATGATTTTAAGAACACTGTTTTCTCTTTTGTTCCAAACACAGC
Source organism: uncultured Bacteroidota bacterium (assembly GCA_963746925.1). Taxonomy (GTDB): domain Bacteria; phylum Bacteroidota; class Bacteroidia; order Chitinophagales; family Saprospiraceae; genus DATDQA01. The sequence goes on along the minus strand of CAVVDK010000012.1, from coordinate 155,969 downwards.
CGAGGTGGCATTCCAGGGTCTTGTCGATGCTGTACATCGCGAACAACGATCACGCCTGAAACAATCGCTGCTCGACTATCAGGGTTCTCTGACAGAAACAGCGCTGGACGAATTGTTGCCTCCTCCGTTGCGTGTGGAGAAGCTCGCCGTCAAGGATGAGAAACTGCGCACCTTCATTGCGGATGCTGTCGCACGTCATGAAATGGTATCGCATGTCTACGACGTCACTTATGGCATCGTGAAGAACGACATTGATACGATCGTCCTGCTCGACGATTCCATTGTACGTGGGACGACGCTCCATGACAGCATCATCAGGATCGTCTGGCGGTTACATCCGAAACGGATTATCATCGTCTCCTCAGCACCTCAGATCCGGTATCCGGATTGCTATGGCATCGACATGTCGCGGATGAAAGACTTTGTCGCTTTTCGCGCACTGGTCGAACTACTGAAAGAGCATGGCAAGGAAGGTCTGCTCTTTGAGATTTATGACCGTTGCAAAGCAGCCAATGCACTGCCGAAAGAGCAGATTCAAAATGAGGTTAAAGCGCTGTATGGCCAGTTCTCCGATGATGTCATTACACAGCGCATTGCAAAAATTATCACGCCTCCAGATATCACCTGCCGGGTAGACGTCATCTATCAAAGCCTGGACAATCTCCACACTGCCTGTCCCAATCATCTTGGTGACTGGTATTTTTCCGGCGACTATCCTACTCCCGGCGGCAACAAGGTTGCAAACCGCGCCTTCATCAACTACATGGAAAAACTGGATGTGCGCGCCTACGCCTAAGGCATACTTCAATTTTCTATTCCTGATTCTCAATAAAAAACGCCCGCGACGAAACGCCGCGGGCATCGGCACCAGGGCCTTCAAAATATGCAGCGAATACCCTTCAGAATCGTATTCATTTCAGCGGCAGAAGTCCTGTCAATGTGACGTCTACCGAAACTGTAGATCCGGCATGCACGGCGATCGTGTCCAGGTCCACACCTTGACCTCCCTTCAGACTCATTGTCCCCTGCAGATGTAAAGTCCCGTCGGCGCCATCTTCTTTGTAGGCGGCAAAGATCAACGCATAATCCCCTGTACCAAGAAATGAGATCTTGTAGTGTCCCTGCGCATCAACTACAGTACTGGCCACGGCATTGGGAAATTGCCTGTCATCGGTGGGAGATACTTCGTGTTGCCTGTTGAACGTGCCTTTGACATACGCATAGACGATGATCTTCTCATCGCCTGTATTCAGCAGGTTGTTGCAATGGCCTTCGATTGCTCCGGAATGTTCCGTTGAAACATAGCGCAAGGCTGTTTGCATTTCGGCATTGGTACCAAATGCATAAGCACTGGCCGGATCTGTTGCATTGCCATATCTCAGCGCCTTGCGCAGATCAAAGTCCACGACAATCGTATTCGTGTTGCCGTCTGTCACCATGTATTGCGGACCCGGGATGTCGATGGAGAGAGTTGACGCATTGTTTGCCGCCAGGTTGTGTTTCTGTCCGTCTTTTGTGAGCACATAGCATCCGGGACTCTGGTCCGCAGCATCGGTATCGAGACTCAATACCAGGGCAAGATGCTGATATGCCTTAGTTTCTATATTAGCGGTACCCAGGGATTGTACCCGACCATTTTGCAATGCCGTCAGGTCGATCGTCTGCTTCGTATCTAATCCTTCCCACGGCTCATTGTCGATATAGACTTTGGAAACGGTTACAAAAACACCACTGATCCGGGGATCATCGACAGGCGCATCACTGAGTACGATGCGAAGTTCGCCGGTGGTATCGGCGGTCTCTTCCTTATTGCATGCCCCAAGCATCAATATTGACGCGAGCAAAATGACCCCCTGGAATTGCTTCTTTCGGAATGTCATGATGAAATCGGTTTTGGTTTTTCACATCTTTATCACCCATACCCTCCGGGCACGGATCATGCATATTATCAATTGCCAAAAGGGGTAAGCGCGTACTAAAGGAGTGAATGTTAAAGGAAGGGGGGACTGTATGTGTTGCAGCAGTCGATCAAAGAATTCTTGCTGCACGATGTCCCTATAAAATGCGCATCACATATGAAATATTGTGATCCATCTGTCTTTTTTGTTGTGTCTCTGGCCGGACAAATGCTTTGACTATCGCAATGGGGTCGGATGATTGCGATGAACACGTGAAACGGGTTTGTCCGGATTGCGGGATTAGCCCCATCTACAATATCCGCCGCACTTGCACATCCTGATGCAGCGATTCGGTCGCCGGGTCGAAATTCAAGATATTCAGTCCGGGCTTTTTCCCTGCTTCAATGCTCCCGAGTGTGTTGTCAAAGCCCAGCGCTTCCGCACCATTCAATGTCGCCCAGCGCACCAGTGTTTCGAACGGTACAAAGGATTTATACCGGGCAATCGTTTTCATTTCTTCGAGAATGCTGAGCTGCCAATTGGAAGTGAGACTGTCGGTGCCGATAGCGACGCGCGCGCCGGTATCGATAAAGGCCTGGTAGTCGGGCAGACGATTTTCAATGTACAGGTTGGCATTGGGGTTTGTCACCCAATAGACATGATCGCTCCATGCATGAGCGTCACGGATCTCGTCCGCCGTGGTCAATGTATTGTGTACGAAGAGTGTCCTATGCGCGGGATCCATATTGTTGATCGCGTAATAGATCGCCGTAGTGCCGGTGGGTTGAAATGCGCTCAGTGAAATATCAAAGCCGGCGAAGAAACCGGGGAGGTCTCCCGAACCATCAATAAAGAGCGCATTCTCCGATGCCATTTCCTGGTTGTGAATACTGATGGTACGCTGATGGCCGCTGTTTTGCGCATTGATTTTGTCGAACAGGGTTTTTGATACCGTATATGGCGCATGTGGTACGCAGGACTTCATATGCCCTTCCGGTGTTTCCAATATTTCGAAAACTTTGAAATACTGATCAAACCATCGTTGTGCATCCTGATCCTGGAGGAAATCAAACATCTCTACAAAGGTGTAGTAGCGTATCCGGCCGAGCTGTTTCTGCGCAAAGGTGTCCACCACATTTGAAATATCGCCGACAGCGACGATGCCATTGCGGAGCATTTCATCTTCAGCATCCCAGATCGCCTGCTCGATCACTTCCGGTGGGGAGTTGCGTTGCCGCACAACACTGTTGATAAACGGAATTAGCCCTGTGCCTGTATCGACCCTCCCCTTCATATGTGAGAGCTCGAGATGACAGTGTGCATTAATGAAGCCGGGGACAATCGTTCCCTGTAGTCGCAGAACATCACCTTCCGGGTATTCCGGCGCCGGCAGGACATCCATGATCACGCCATCATCGTCAGCGATCACGACGCCATTCTGTACCGGAATTGCAGAGACAGGATAGATCCAGTCCGCCTGAAATTTTTGCATGGGGCGAAGATAGATTGATTGGAAAAAATTTATTTTGAAAAATCCTTGACGCCGCTGTCAAATATCTTTAACTTCACGGGACCACTTGTATTTATTCACTTAAACCAAACCACAATGCCTCCATTCTATGACGATGATGGAACAGAAGTCAATCCCGATCTCTTTCCAAAGCCACAACTCTGTCTGAGTTGTAGAAAAAATGACGATCCCCGTGAGGAGATCTGCTGTATTTTGACCCGTCTCGATCAACGCTATGACGATACGTTCACTTGTTATGGATATGAGCTTCAGTCCGGCAGTGATCCGTTCGATATATGATCCGGGAGGATGGCCTATCTTGGTCCAATGTCAGAAATCAAACACCTCGCGACATCCTCAAAAGGTGCGTTTATCTACGAGGATGACGGACAAAAGCTTGCGGAGATGGTCTATTCGATGGCGGGACCGAAACGGATGATCATCGAGCACACGGAAGTGGATGCGTCGCTCAAAGGTCAGGGCATCGGCAAAAAATTACTGGCTGCCTTGGTGGAATACGTGCGTACCGAAGACATCAAAGTGATTCCCATTTGTCCATTCGCGAATGCCACCTTTAAGCGGATGAAGGAGTGGCAGGATGTGCTGCAGTGAGCAATGCATGAGAAGATGGCCAATGATGACTGCATCGGAAGACTTCGCTGGCGGCAGCTGCCGATTGTGGCAGCATGCGGTTTGAGCTTTCTTTTCATGACCTTCAATGCCTTCACGGCTACGTTGAATGTGGGTTCCGGTTATCCATTCGCTGACCTGTCCCAGGCCCTTGCGGTTGTCGTTCCGGGAGATTCAGTTGTTGTGCACAACGGCACGTATGGAGGCGGGCTCTATATTGAAAATATTCAGGGTGCCGCTGAACACTGGATCACTATCTGTGCGGCAACCGGCGATATCCGTGATCTTCGACGGCGGAACGAATGCCTGGCAATTTGTCGATGCTGCATATTTAGATATCTGCGGATTCATTTTTGAACATCAGTCAGGCAACGGCTTGAATTTTGATGATGGAGGTACGTATGCGACACCGGCGCATCATCTCATTTTTGAACGGTGCACCTTCCGCGATATGAACGCTTCCGGGAATAACGACCTGCTCAAGCTTTCCGGTCTGGACAGTTTCACGGTAAAGAACTGTCTCTTTATGAACGGGTCTGCAGGCGGGAGCGGTATCGACATGGTCGGGTGTCATGACGGAGATATTCTCGGGTGCCGGTTTGAAAATATGGGTGCCAATGCAATACAGGCAAAAGGTGGCGCACGCAACATCCGCATCGAAGCAAATCTGTTTAAGAACTGCGGAGACCGCTCCCTGAATCTCGGCGGCTCTACCGGTCTTCAGTTTTTCCGGCCCCCGGATGCGCCCTATGAAGCAGCAGATCTGCACGTCTATTCCAACATCTTCATCGGTTCCACTGCACCTGTCGCATATGTCGGCTGCATTCAGACTGATGTCGTCAATAATACCATTTACCTCCCGGATAAATGGGTGCTGCGCATCCTTCAGGAGACAGTGGATACGACCCGGTTCTTCCCCTGCAGCAACAACACTTTTCGAAACAATTTGATCGTGATCGACAATGCGGTGAATGTCGTATGCAACATCGGCCCGAATACGAAGCCTGAGACTTTTACATTCTCAAATAATCTTTGGTTTCATCAGCAACAACCGGGTTGGACTGGGCCTGCACTGCCTGCAGAAGATTCCGACAATATCGTTGGGGAAGATCCACTGCTCGCCGATCCGCTTTCCGAAGATTTCACTCCCGACATCCTTAGCCCGGCGATGGGCAATGGCTTCCCTGTCTTTGATCCCGAAAGCGACTTTTTCCGCAATACATTTAATCTTCCAAGATCAATCGGGGCTATTGAAGTCCGGGTGGCATCAGGCATGGATGGACAGTTACAGGGAATGGCACCGCATCTTCTGATCTATCCTAATCCGGCTCATGAAAGTGCCTACATCGAATGCCGGGACTGTCCTAATGCTATTGAACTCGATCTGATGACAACCGACGGGATCCCGGTGCTTTATTCAGGGAAAGTTCTACGGGAGCGATATGGTTGCCGAATGTCTCTTGACAATATACCTCCGGGCATGTACATCTTATATGCACGAGGTTCCGGGATACTGCAAGCATATCAAATTGTGGTCGAGTAAAATCATGGGAATTGGGACAGGCGGACGCACCGCCGGGAGGATGAAGACCTCATCGCGTTGCGATCTCCCTTCGGGGCTTCACCGTCCAAAAACACAGCATAGACAATCGTCTTTGAGGATTCAAGCGCAGCACCTCCTCTCCTGACAAAATGGCCGCAAAACCCATTTGGCAAAGCATTTGCGCCGTCTATTGTTTAATCTGATGCACGTATATGAGCGAACAAAAACATACACCTGATCCGGCGGATGAAATGGAGTCAGGGCAGGATGAAATCTTGGACGAAAGCTCTGCAAAAGAGCAAGAGGCAACCGATGAAAGTGGGGATGAATCGACCAAAACAAAGAAAAAAGCCCGCAAAGACAGGGATAAGCTTCAACAACTCGAAGCTGAGCTCAATGAGATGAAAGACAAGTATCTGCGTCTCTTTGCGGAGTTTGACAACTACAAGAAGCGTACGATCAGGGAAAAGCTGGATCTCATGCGCACGGCAGCGCAGGACACTTTGACATCCCTATTGACGATCCTTGACGATTTTGACAGAGCGAAAAGGATCGCCGAAGATCCGGCTACAAAAGAGCATTTCAGCGAGGGTGTTGAGCTCGTGTATCAAAAGCTCTACAGCACGCTCAGAGGTCTTGGTTTGAGAGAAATGGAATCCACGGGCAAAGACTTTGATCCTGAGGAGCATGAGGCGGTGACCGAGATTCCCGCGCCTTCAGAAGCACTCAAGGGAAAGGTCGTAGACACCATCGAAAAGGGATACTACCTCCACGACAAGATCATCCGCCACGCGAAGGTTGTGATCGGTAAATAAGGAACATTTATATTGGGATTGACGGATGACTAAGAGAGATTATTACGAGATTCTGGGTGTTGGCAAATCTGCGGACGAAGCCGAGATCAAAAAGGCGTACCGCAAAATGGCGTTGCAATACCACCCTGACAAGAATCCGGACGACAAAAAGGCGGAAGAAAAATTCAAGGAGGCCGCTGAGGCATACGAAGTCCTCAGTGATGCGGACAAGCGCGCCCGGTATGACCGCTATGGACATGCTGGTGTATCTCAAAATGGTGGCGGCGGTTTCAGTGGCGGAATGACTATGGATGACATCTTCTCTCAATTCGGAGATATCTTCAGCGATAGCCCATTCGAGTCATTTTTTGGAAGGTCCTCAGGACGACGCACTTCCACGGGGGAGCGCGGCAGCAATCTGCGCATCAAAGTCACTCTTACGCTCGATGAGATTGCCAAAGGGGTTACAAAAAAGATCAAAGTAAAGAAACGCGTTACGTGTGATGTTTGCGGTGGAACAGGGGCAAAGGACCGCAACGCGATGCGCACCTGCAGCACGTGCAACGGTTCCGGTTATGTCCGCCAGGTCCGCAGTACCTTCCTCGGACAAATGCAGACCACGACGACCTGTCCGACCTGTCACGGAGCCGGCCAGGTGATCACCGACAACTGTCCTTCGTGTAAAGGGGAAGGACGCAAACTCGGAGAAGACACGATCAGCATCGATATCCCCGCAGGTGTGGAAGACGGCATGCAGCTCTCTATGCGCGGACGTGGCAATGCAGGGATGAAAGGCGGTCCTCCCGGTGACCTCATGATCACCATTGAAGAAAAACCACATCCTCTTCTCCATCGCGACGGACAGAATGTGATCTTCGATCTCTATCTCAACTTTGCCGACGCAGCGCTCGGTACCCAGATGGATGTTCCGACCATCGAAGGCATGGTGAAGATCAAAGTGCCTGCGGGGACGCAGAGCGGCAAAATTTTCAGACTGAAAGGAAAAGGGCTGCCGTCTGTGCAGGTCCATGGGATCGGCGACGAATTAATTCACGTCAGCATCTGGACCCCGAAGAAGCTCTCCGACTCTGAAAAAGAGCTTTTGGAACAAATGCGTAATTCCGACAACTTCAAACCACAGCCCGGCAAGGGCGATAAAGGCTTCTTCGAGCGGATGAAGGATTACTTCCGCGGCAATGCCTGATCTACACTATGTTTGACGGACGGAATGTCAAGTTTACAAGCCAGAGATACCCGGAGGCGGCTCCCACATCCATACTGGATCCTACCTATCCTTGTACTGGCATTTTTCACCAACTGCCACAGAGATAAGATCCTCTATTCCGCGTTTGCGGAAATCGGCGGTGACGGGTGGGCATACAGAGATTCGATCCGCTTCGCGTTTTCAGTTTCTGATACGAGCCGGTATTACGATCTGAATCTCGGAGTCGTCCATGGCAAGGACTATGCCTGGCAGAACGCGTATGTCCTGATCCGGACAGCCTTTCCGGGGGATTCCGTAAAAACAGACGTCATCTCCCTGGAGCTGGCAGACGGCGCAGGAGGATGGTTGGGTAGCTGTTCTGGGAAACAATGCCGTCTTACAATCCCTTTGCAGCGAAGATTCAGGTTCCCGCTCTCCGGAGATTACAGCCTCACCTTTGTCCAGAATATGCGGCAGGAGGTAGTGCCCGGGATACTGGGGCTGCGGCTTTCGGTGGTAGAGGCGAAGAAATGAGACAATTACGAATTACGAATTGTTGATTTGCGAAGAATCAAGCGCCTCTCCGGCTTTTCCTCTTGTATTATTGAAAACCGCTATGGCATCGTTTTTGGAGCCCCAGCAGGAGTTGTCACGATGATAATTTCCAAAGCCGACGAAACAATGAACACATTTCGTGAATCAGCAGTCATAGGAACAGCCATGGAAGACCGTTGGAAAGGCTTATCTGCCAGCTCAGGACGAAGACCGTCAGAGCATAAACCGAACGATGAGCGTTTGGTCTTTTACAAAGACATGAGATTTTGGCTTATTTTACTCATGATGGTGGCATTCTTCGTCTTTACGCTGATCCGCTTCCCCTGATGGCAATGCAGATATTGCCTACCGCGACGCATGGCTGACATCCCGACGAATGACGTACTTACCAGGTTTATCACCATGGCACTGGCAGAAGATGTCGGTGATGGCGATCACACTTCACTGGCCTGTATTCCTCCTGATAAACGCGAGCATGCCCATTTGCTCGTCAAGGACGCGGGGGTTATTGCAGGGGCCGGATTTGCACGCCATGTCTTTGCGCATGTAGATCCTACCGTCGATTTTCAACTGCACATACCCGATGGAGAGTATGTAAATCCCGGGGACATCGTATTTGATGTTTCTTGCCTGAGCCGGGCGTTGCTTATGGCAGAGCGGCTTGTACTCAACGTGATGCAACGCATGAGTGCCATTGCTACGCTGAGCCGGCGTTTTGCAGATGAAGTAAGCGATCTCGATGTGAAGATCCTCGACACACGCAAGACAAGCCCGCTGATGCGCTTTCTCGAAAAAGAAGCAGTGGTGACCGGAGGATGCGTAAACTATCGTTTTGGTCTCTACGACCGCATCATGATCAAAGACAATCATATCGATGCCTGTGGAGGAATCTCCCAGGCAATTGACCGTGTGCACAGCTACCTCCGGGAACATCACCTGGATCTGCAGATCACCATCGAGGTGCGCAATCTCGTTGAGCTCTATGAAGTCCTGCGTCACGGAGGTGTGCACCGGATTATGATGGACAATTTCGAGCCCCCGATCATCCGGGAAGCGGTCGATATCATCGGTGGCAGGTATGAGACAGAGGCATCGGGCGGTATCACACTCGCCAATGTGCGGAGGTATGCACTGACAGGTGTCGACTGTATCTCGGTTGGAGCGTTGACACACTCATACGGCGCTATGGACCTCAGTTTGAAAGTGGTGCGGTAACCCCGCCCAGCAACCAACCTTGTCTTCAAAACAAAATTCCGACACGCACAACAAGGACATTCATCAATGCATGGGAATGCTCCGGACGCAGAAGATAGTCGTCATTCGGGTCGAAGGGGTTGTCGTCAGGATTTGGTATTGCTGTTTTGGCCTGATTACCGGTGATGTCATTGAACCCTCGTGAAAAGGTGAGTCCTGCTGTGACCGTCTTGCCGTCGCTGACCGGCATCTCAATTCCGCCTCCCAATCCCCACATGATATTCATCGCTGCGACATCCCTTGAGATATTTTCTTTCGCTGTTCCGATTTCTCCCGCCTTGATAGATCCGCGCCGCTGGATAGCCAGATCCCATGTAATGACAGGCAACTCTGCATAATATCCGATGCGTTCCGGATTCCCAAACCGCCATTTCAGCCCGAGTGGAAATTCCAGGTATTGAATGTTGTACTTCAGCCTGGTACCATCCGGCAGCGGTTTTGCACCCGTATTGTAGGCATCGCTGCTCAACCTTGAATTCGGAAAGAAATTTCCACCGATGGCATGGCGCAGGGTTCCTCCACGGTTGAATCCGAGACCAAGACCTGTCGTAATGACCATCTTCTCAAGGATCCTGAATTCACCTGTTGCTCCAATCGAAGCTGTCAAATTAGAGCCGACTGAAGAAATACTACGGTCGTTGGTGGTCATCCATGCCAGTCCGGTAGATGCCGTGAAGCCTATCCGGAATTCGCTCTGCTGCCCTGCCAGATGCTGGCTGATCAGGAGCAACACCGGAAATCCAATTTTTTTGATGAGTTTCACGTTCAGGACATTTTCACAGGTTTAGAACTCCGCACGATGATTTCTGAGAGTTTGAAAGATGGGATGCGACGTTGCAATAATGCAAAAATTACTTCAGCTATTGTTCTCATAGCTGTGATTTTCGCTTGTTCCGGCTGCCGGAGAGACAATCGCCACCCTGATGTTTCGCATCTCGACGGCGCGTTCTCCCTGGTGCGTTCGGAACAAATTTTGTTTGGCCTGGACTCACTTGCAAATCCTGATAGTGTCAAAGCGATCTTCGCCCAACACACTCCATTTTGGGAGTTGTATTTCAAACAAGTCATGCGCACGCCGGAAGACACGAATGTGCGTTGGCAAACACTGATCAAAGATCCATTTTTGCAAGCCCTGAATGACAGCGTGTCGCGGGAGTATCGGGACATGGATGATATCCAGGCACAGCTGAGTTCGGCTTTTCAGTATTTGCAGTACTACTTCCCGGGCAATCGCGTGCCAAACGTATATACCCTGATCTCCGGCTTTGGATATTTCCCGTTCATTTTTGAGGATGGCAATCGCGACGGCCTCGGCATCAGCCTGGAGATGTTTCTTGGATCTGACTTCCCCTATCGTCTGATGACAGGAGACAGTCCGGTGTTTTCAGATTACCTCGTACGTACGTACAACAGGGACCATCTGGCCAAGCGCACCATAGACGTCGTGGTAGATGATCTGGTAGGACCACCACCAGGCGACAGGCTCGTGGATGAGATGATACACAATGGGATCAAATTGTATATCGTCGAACATCTCATGCCCGATCTTGCAGACACTGTATTGTTCGAATTCACACCCAAGCAGCTCTCCTGGTGTATCTCCAACGAGCGGAACTTGTGGGCTCACTTCCTGGATCATGATCTGTTGTATTCACGGGACGTGAACAATATCCAGAAATTGATTTCGCCTGCGCCGGCAGTGCCCGGAATGCCATCAGAGGCCCCCGGTGGTGTAGCCAATTGGACAGGGTGGAAGATCATTCATGCCCTGAAACAGCGGGAGCCCTCGTTGAAAATGACTGATCTGCTCGTCCTGCACGATGCCCAGAACATCCTCGAACGTGCCCGGTACAGGCCACAATAGCCTGGGGGGTTTCGATAACAACCCGCACGAGGTCACCCGGGTTTCCCCCTGGCAGTGACGTAGTTTGAATTTATTGCATACTTACGTCTATTCCTGTGGAATGCATCTGCGTATTGGGTTTTATGCGCTCGAAAATGACTTGTAGAGTGATCTTTCGTCCGGATCTCCCGTACTTGTCCCGGCAAATCGACTTTTTGTCAGTATTTCCCGGACATCAGAATGTCCGTATTTTTGTTTCCCTCTAAAAATCAGAGTTATGGAACGTGGAATCCCACTGGTAGATCTGGACATGTATGTCAATGGAAACGCTGCACAGCGGACGACGTTTGTAGAGGAATTGGGAAATGCGTTTCACAATGTCGGCTTTGTCGGTGTCGTCCACCACGGCATTCCAAAAGATCTTGTGGAACACTTTTACGTTCAGGCAAAGGACTTCTTTTCTCTGCCGCTGGAGACCAAGCAGAAATATGAAATCAAAGGAATGGCCGGCCAGCGGGGATATACATCCTTCGGTCGCGAGCATGCAAAACACAGTAATGTCGGCGACCTAAAGGAATTTTTCCAGATCGGCCAGGAAGTTCCCCCGGGAATGTCCATCCCCGACAATTATCCGGCGAACGTGGAAGTGACGGAGCTACCGGATTTCCTTACCACCGGAAAGCAGCTCTATAGAGCTTTCGAAGAATCCGGGAGTGCACTGTTACGCGCGATTGCGCTGCATCTCAGCCTCGACGAGGGATACTTTGACGACAAGATCCAATATGGAAACAGCATCCTTCGGGCGATTCATTATCCTCCGATCACCGAAGAGCCGAAAAGCGCCATCCGTTCAGAACAGCATGAAGACATCAACCTCATAACACTGCTCGTCGGGGCCAGTTCTGGCGGACTTCAGGTCCTCAATAAGCGGAATGCCTGGGTGGATGTCGTGCCCGGAGAAGATGAGATTGTCGTTAACGTCGGGGACATGCTGCAACGCCTGACGAACGACTACCTGAAATCTACCACACATCGCGTTGTCAATCCGCCGCGGCATGAATGGCACCGGCCGCGTCTTTCCATTCCGTTTTTCCTGCACCCCCGCAGCGCAATGGATCTGACATGCCTTCCTGCCACTGTCACTGAAGAGCGGCCTCTGGCCTATGCTCCGATCACAGCCGGAGCGTATCTGGATGAGCGCCTGGCAGAGATCGGCCTGAAGAAATAAACCCGGGCTTTCCGGGAACGTCTAATAATCCTGTGCCGGCGGAACAAACTTCCGGGCGATCCGTTTTGTTGTAACTTTGCAGATTAAATCTTAATGCATTCATTATGCAAACCTTTTATTTGTTAATGCCAAGTGGCTGGGAGCTGTTTGTCGTTCTGTTTGTGGTTCTCCTCCTGTTTGGCGGCAAGAAAATCCCTGAATTGATGCGTGGCCTCGGAAAAGGCATCCGGGAGTTCAATGCTGCCCGTTCGACGATCGAGAATGAGATCAAAGAAGGGATGAAGGAAGCCGATCGCAAGACATTGGAGGAGAAGAAAGACACCTCCGCACCAGCATCTTAAGTCGATACCGCCAGGGCCTTGTCATCCCGGGAATGCACAATTGCAGTCTGGTTGAGAGGTCGTGGATGTATCGTCACCAGATCCCGCGTATCTCTCGAACTCCAATGACATCTTTGTTGCCACGGTGAGTCCCGGAAGTGCTATACGTGTACGCAGCTCTCTATCCGATCTAACCGGAGAATTTCCCAACCGTTTATCTTAGCCGTTTGTCCCTGTGGGGGACATTGTAAACCGGAAAAACATCACACGCATGAAACAAGGATTACTTGCAGGTTTTTGTCTGTTGCTTTGGAACTGCCTTCCGGCGCAGCAGTCGTATATTCATCAGATCCTGTTCCTCAATGAAGGTCGTTATGACTTTGCCGGTGATTCGCTGGTGATTCCTCCGTCGGTCGGCGCTTATGATCCCATAGCAGAGACATATACGGTATTCGATGAGATACCAGAGGCAGACTTTGCTTCTGACATCATCGTCGATGACAAGATCTATGTTGCGGCAGACAACCTCTTGATCACCTACGACAAGAATACGCTGACGCGGCTGCAAACTGCAACGATACCAGGAGTCCGCAAACTGGCGATTTGGAAAGACCAGTTGTTGGTCACCCGCGGTGACTATGGTATCCTGTTTGACAGCTATTTCCAGGTCTATGACAAAAACACGCTGCAACTGTTGTATGCATTGGATACCTCCGACGGACCGAAATACGCTGCTGAAGGAATGGTCGTGCGCAACGATACAGCCTTTGTGGCTATCAACAATGGCTTCGATTTTAACAACGAAGTGGGAGTGATTGGCATTGTCGATTTGACCCATCAGGTCTATGCCGGCGAACTTGATCTCGGACCGGCGGGGATCAACCCCGACAATATTATGACGGACGGCAACCACATTTATACCCTCAATAATAAGGACTACCAGAGCAGTTCAATCTCTATTATCGATCCGGTCACTGAAGACGTGAGTACATATGACATGATCGCCGCAAATTCGGGATGCGGCACCTCTACCCTTGCCGCCGGACGTATTTATTATATGGAATACAATGTGGGCAAGCTCGCGCGATTTGATGTGCAGTCTCTTCATGTGGTTGATACGCTCTCTGAAACAGGTGCGTACTATGGTCTCATTGACGATGTCGTGGACGGGCACCTGATCGGCACGTGGACAGATTTTGTCTCCCATGGTATTGCCTATATCCTCGATTACGACGGCAGCGTGTTGACTTCTTTTGATGTCGGCGTTTCCCCGGGAAGTATTGCACTGGACATCAGAAGCACTACTGCTGCTACACATGAGATCTCTGACAATATCAGCACCCTGTATCCAAATCCAGTGTCTCATGTACTGACCATCTCCACCGGGCAAGCGGTGGATGCAATTAAGGTCTTTTCAGCGACGGGCAGACTCCTGGATGTCGTACACGCTGTGCCACAACATGAGTCTATCGGAATGGATGGCTATCCTGCAGGGCTGTACATTGTACAGGTCACATACTCTAATGGGATGTCAGGCACATATAAAGTTGTCAAAGAGTAAGGCATACGCCCAGCACATCATGTGAACGCAGTGAGCATCCTGACTGAAGGCAGTGAAATTTCAGGACCCATCATCTCCGCCTTTGTCTTTGGCAGATCCGGCAGGCATCATTCATCACCCGTTTCTCCCCCTGCCAGCATTGCGGCGTCCTCATCAGAATATGCCTGCAATGGAATATTGACCAATGAATTCCCGGTGTATCCTGATTTTCTGACCGCCACTTTGATATAGTTGTCCGTAAAACCTTGGAGTTGGCCATTACTGTCAGGAGTTTCCAAAAGCACCTGTCTGGTCTGCCCGAGATGACGGAGATAGAATGCGCGTCGCTTTGCATGGGAAAGGAGTTGTAGTTGTGCATTGCGCTCTCTGCGTTCAGACATTGGCACTCCATCCGGCATTTCCGCTGCCGGAGTATCAGGGCGCTCAGAATATGTAAACACGTGCAGATACGATACCTCCATATCCTGTAAGAAAGACAGGGATTCGGAAAAATCTATAGTGCTCTCTCCCGGGAAGCCGACGATCACATCTACGCCAATGCAGGCATCCGGCATCAGGTGTAGGATCTTTTCCACACGCTGGGCATACAGTTTCCGCCGGTAACGGCGTCGCATTCTGCGTAATGTATGGTCGCTGCCTGATTGCAACGGCATATGAAAGTGCGGCATAAACCGCGGCGAGGCAGCCACAAATTCGATGATCGCATCGGTGCACAGATTCGGCTCGATAGAAGAGATCCGGTATCGTGGTACATCTGTTTCCTGATCCAGGGTGCGAATGAGGTCTAAAAATGTTTCGTTGTCCATCGGACGATGCGCGCCATAGTCCCCGATATTGACCCCGGTGAGTACGATTTCCATGACGCCCTGTTCCTGAAGTTGCCGGGCACGGTCCACGATCCCGGTGATCTTCGGGCTGCGGCTGATGCCACGTGCTTTCGGGATCGTACAAAACGCACATTTATAGTCGCAGCCATCCTGGACTTTCAGAAATGAGCGCGTGCGATCACCAAAGGAATGCGCATGCTGAAAGCTCCCGACGTCTGAAATACCACCGGCCTTCACCCAGGCTTTGTCCACTGCGCTGCCCAGAGCCTCTACATATTCCAGCATACGAAATTTGTGACCTGCACCCAGAACAAGATCCACACCGGGTATCTCAGCTATTTCCTCCGGTTGCAGTTGAGCATAACATCCGGTCACCACGACACGGGCATCCGGATTGCGCCGCAATGCCTGTCGCACCGCCTTCCTGCATTTGCGATCTGCAAATTCAGTGACCGAACAGGTATTGAGAACGAAAATATCTGCCGGTTCATCTTCTCTTGCAATGTGATATCCCCTTGCACGGAATTGTTGGGCCAGTGTGGATGTCTCGGAGTAGTTGAGTTTGCATCCGAGTGTCTGAAATGCGATGGATTTTGGTGTCGCCATACCGGAGCCGCTAAGGTACTGTGAGGGAGTGAGACGGTGAGACGGTGATTGTGTAACGCCGGGAGAGGGCCGTGGAAGGTATCCGTATCAATCTGATACTCTGTAGGTTGTAAAATAGGGAAAGAGCCAAAAGGCCAGGAGCGAACAGCAAAGAGCCGATCAGTCAACTCATCCGAAAATGGCATAACTTTGGTCTTCCTGGTAAAGAGTGCCGGGATTTTCGGAGACATGCAATCTGATGTACTATGAAACGAATATTACTCACTGCGATCTTACCCTGTGCAATATTCTTCGCCGCCGCCGCTCAATATGGCAATGAATGGATTGACTTCAGCAAGACATATTATAAGTTCAAGTTGACAGAGGACGGGGTGTATCGTATCCCGGCGTCCACACTTGCGGCAGCCGGTCTGGGCGCTATCCAGGGATCTGATTTTCGCCTTTATCGTCTGGGTTCAGAAGTGGCCATCTATACCTCTACGGATGGTGTCTTTGGAGGCGGCGACTATATCGAATTCGTGGGAAGGCGCAACCGGGGTGAGCTGGACAGAGCCCTGTATGAAGATCCGGATGCCGAGCAGCTCAATCCCGAGTATAGCATGTTTACCGATTCGGCAGCATATTTTCTGACGTGGGACGACAGCGGTGGCGGCAAACGGCTCACGGGAATCATGAATGACCTGTCCAATCCACCTGCACCGGAGCCATATTATATGCAACGGGACGAGTGGGTATACAGCAGCAATGCTGTTGATCCACGCAATGCGCCAGGTTCAGACATCAGCTATGCAAAATATCAGCAAGGCGAGGGATTCGCCTCAAGGAATGATTCCTCATTTACGTTAGACATACCAACTTCATTGATTTATGGTCAAGGACCAAATGCCCAACTGAGTATTCGCCTGGCTTCAAGCACCTATACATCACATGATATTACCGCATTGTTTGATGGAGATACTTTACTCGCTCATGGCACCGGTGGGACATTTAAATTATATCAATTGTCGAAAGAGGTGGCTGCAGGAAACCTAGGAGCCAACCAGGAACTCAATATTAGTGACGCTGTATCAAATGCCCGTTTTGCGATCGCAACGATACAGTGGACGTATCCAAGACAACCGGATTTTACAGGACAAACCTTTACAGAATTCCAACATGAGGGTAATGGTGTGGCGCAATATTTTGAATTTGCAAATTTCAATCACGGAGGCATGGATCCTGTTGTGATTGATCTCAGCGCGGACGTGCGACTGACCGCGAATCGAAATGGAAATACTGTTCGATTCCAACTCCCTGCATTTTCTGAAACAAGGGATATCGTTGTGGCAAGTCAGGCCAATGCAATAAATACGATTGACAAGCTCACCCCCAGGACATTTACGGACTATTCAAAAGACAATACGGAGTATATTATTATTACACATCCTTCACTGCGGAGTGGCGCTGATATTGTAGGGCAATATGCCGCATACAGGAGCGGTGCAGCAGGTGGTGGTTATCATGTGGGTATTTACGAGATCACAGATCTGACAGACCAATTTGGATATGGGATAGACAAACACCCCGAAGCGATCCGGAATTTCAATAGAATGATCCGGGATCACTGGAGTGCTGCCAAAATGGTCCTGATCATCGGCAAAGGTGTACAATATACGCGCTCCCGGGAGCATGGAGGACTGGGCGAACAGGAATCACTGGTGCCAACATTCGGCCACCCCGGCGCAGATCACCTGTTGTTTACCGAGAATGGTGTCAGCCTTCCCGACTTAAATGTTGGGAGACTTCCTGTAACAGATCAGGCGCAGTTGCAAATCTATTTCTCTAAACTGAAGGAATACGATGAGGTAGATAATCTCCCACAGACATTGGCTGACAAGGGATGGACAAAGGAAGTATTGCACATGGGAGGCGGTGAGGATGCCGCGCAGCAGGATCAAATCCTTGGATTCCTGAATACCATGGCTGATGAAGTCACCAATTCAGAATTCGGTGCTGATGTCTCGACATTTTCAAAGAATAGTACAAATACGATTGGTGAGTCCAATTCTGAACAGATCGTACAGATCCTTCATAAGGGTACAAGTATTGTAAAGTTCTTCGGCCACAGTTCTTCAAGTGCTTTGGATTTCCAGATTAACAATCCCGCCGATTGGCTTAACAAAGGCAAGTATCCGATTTTCAGCGCCATGGGTTGCAGCGCAGGGAATATCCACGAGGACTACCTAAGCCTGAGTGAACGGTTTGTATTTGAACCCGATGCCGGGACGATTGCATTTATTGCTGGCTCCGGACCTCAGTACCAGAATACGCTGGGCAACTGGGGAGTGGAATGGTACGATGTTTTTGGACACGGGGTAGATAGCATGACATTGGGTGAGACCATTCATGCAAGCCTGAGTACGCTCAATGGGATATTCCAGGATGTCCTTCTTGTTGAGCAAGAAACATTGAATGGCGATCCAGCCTTGCGGTTTCATCGTGCGCCCGGACCGGATTATACATGGGATTATGAGTCGGTGCAGTCTTTACCGGAAAACGTCACAATCAATGATCCTTCAATGACATTGTCTTGTGATGTCATCAATATTGGCACCAATGTGCCGGACTCGGCCCGTGTCACCATTACGCAGAAGTTTCCCGATGGCCATCAGGCACAAGTATTTTCCGGTATTGAGCAGTTGAGTGGATATCGTACTCCGTTAAAATTTGTTCTCCCGGTCAGCCGCTATTCCGGCGGATTGAATACGTTCTATTTTACCGTTGATGCGGACAACACTATTGTAGAGTTGCCAGATCCTCAAGCTGAAGAAAACAATACACTGAAGGATGCGCAGGGAAAGGAAGGATTTGACGTCTTCATCCTGGACAATCGCGCTCTCGCAACATATCCCCTGGAATTTTCTATTGTGACGGATCAAAATCCCGAGCTGATTGCGAGCGAAACAAATGCTTTTGCAAAAGCAGAAACCTTTGTAATGGAATTGGATACCACGGCGGAATTTGACAGCCCCCTATTCTTGCGGGAATATTTTACCGGATTTCGTGGTATGCTCAAATGGAAGCCCTATTTCAATTTTGTTCCGGGAACCGTGTATTATTGGAGGGTCAGTACAGAGCCTTCCCAAGGTGAATCCTATGTCTGGGATACCAGTTCTTTTTTATACAAGCCCGGCGGAGAACGCGGCTGGAACCAAAGTCACTATTACCAGTACCTGCGAGATACTTTTGATGGAATGACGATAAATGATCAGAGGCGTTTTGCCTTTCTCGAAGGAGTAAAAAATGTCTGGGTACAAAACGCAGTGGATACTGGTGAAACGGAGCTCTTCAAATACTTTGTAGACAACACCAATAATCCGATTTTTTTCCGCGATTGGAGAAGCTATGATGCACACGTTTTTGTCTCGGTGTATGACCCGATTACCGGTAAGACGGTAAAGAATCCCGCCGGCGGGGCATACGGGGCGATTAATCCCTTTTCTTCTCAAAAGCCTGTATTTCCATTTAGCACCGCTACTGCTGACAGTCGTCACGCTCTCATGGCATTCCTGGAAAATGACATTCCTACAGGGTACTATGTCGTGCTGCATACCTATCAGCGCACTGGTTATCTTGATTACTATCCCGAACAGTGGGCCGCCGATTCGGTCACTTATGGTGAGAATCTTTTTTCTGTTATTGAAAATATCTTCCCGGACTCCAGGATCAGAAAACTCCAAAAAGGTTCTGTTCCCTATACGCTGATTTTCAGGAAGGGCGGAGGTTTTGTGCAAGAGCAGGTTGCTCCCGATTACAATGCGTCTATCAATGTAGATGTCAACCTTCCGGTACTGAATACTTCCGGTAATGCGTATTCTACTTTCGCAGGTCCTGCGTCGATGTGGTCACGCGTGGAATGGGCGTACAGTGATAAAGAGAATCAGGACTCTATCTCTCTATCAGTATATGCCGTCAGGAAAGACAATTCAGAGATGATCATAGCCGATCATACAATTGCGAATACGGTTGATTTGTCAGGATTGGATCCTAAGGAATTTCCCTATGTCCGGCTACAACTGAATACTGCAGATCCTTCGGACAACCGCTCAGCACCTCAACTGGATTATTGGCGCGTGCTATATGAAGGGCGTGCCGAGTTTGTATACAATCCGGCTTCAGAATACGAATTCCATTCCGACTCTCTCCATTTTGGTGAACCTCTGCATTTCTCTACAGTTGTCGAAAACGTCTCGCCCTATCCTTCTGATGCATTTCTGGTCCGGTATCGGATTACAGACAAGGAAAACAGTGTGGTGGAAATTCTCGATACCGTGCCTGCGCTGGCGCCAAATGATCATGCGCTCATTGAATTAAATGTTCCGGTGAGGGACGATTCCGGCGATCATCTGTTTTTGGCAGAATTGAATCCCGGCGGTGTTTCGCCAGAGATCCATCATTTCAATAATTATGGATTCCGGACGTTTTACGTCATTCCGGACAATGCGGACCCCGTGCTGGATGTCACATTTGACGGGCGCCATTTGAATGATGGAGATGTCGTTTCGGCTCAGCCCGAAATCGTCGTAAAACTCACTGATGACAATACATTCTTGCCCATTACGAATAGGAATCAGTTTACGTTGTCTCTGCAGCGTCCCGGCTCCTTTGATTTTGAGACTGTCGATCTTCTCGTCACCGGATATTTCATTTATTCCGTCAGATCCGGGAAGCGAAAATAATACCGCCAGTATTCTATGGCACCCGGCATTTGCTGAGGATGGCTATTATAGCTTCAGGGCAAATGCGAAGGATGGCAACGACAACAGCTCACCACTCCCCTATGAGATCAATTTTGAGGTCCTTGGAGAGTCCCGGATCGCACAGATATACTGTGTGCCAAATCCTTTCCGGGATGTAACCCATTTCAACTTCTTGCTGACAGGCCATGCGGCACCTGCATCGTTCAGCATTACGATCACAGATGCGACAGGAAGAATCGTTCGGGTACTCGATGAAAATGACCTGGGAACTGTCTACGTAGGAACCCACTTTGTGGACGTGGCGTGGGATGGCCGTGGTGAGGGTGGATCAGAGGTGCCTGGTGGTCTTTATTTTTACCATATTCAGGCAAAGGACATGGAAGGCCAAAGTTACTTGTTTGACCGTTTGCATGGGGATGTGGGTAAAGTGGTCCTGATCCGGTAATTTATTGAATAAACGAACGGACATATTCGGGATCTGCTTTGATCTTTTGATAAATCTCTTCTTGTAAAGGCTGCAATTCTCGCGCAATTTTGCGCTTCAGACGCCCTTCGGGATGAATCCATGAGTTGCGCACAGCCTTCAAATATTTACGGGGAAAAACATTATTAAGTATGCGTGCGTCCGGCCTTTTATAAATTTCATACAAGCCTCGTTCATACCAAATGATGCGACACCCTCCACCGCGAAACCCAGCTCCATGGTGATACACCACATCACCATAAATCCCAAAAAAAACCGGGTTGATATTTACAGTATTTGTGCGGTGCAAGGGAAGCCACGACACATGACGCTGCTCAAGTAATCCCAGCAACGCGCCGCCAACGTCTGTCTCAGGATTGCCCATCGCGTTGATCCACTTATACCCTTTAGCCCATGTCCCCCGGATGTCTTTCCAGAAACCTACAGTTGTTGCGCAAAAAGACGGGTGTGGCTGTTTCTCGCCTAAGTCTTCGAGACGCTGTATTGCCACCAGGTGATGCTCCCGAATCTGTTCTGACAGAACTTCTGAGACGGCAGCAATGGGAAACGCATCGCCATCGAGGAAAACAATCCAATCGTCTTCTGAGTCTGCGTCTTCCAAAATCCGGTTTGCAAGGACATCGAGTTTCACCTCGTGTGTTGCGGCAGGATCCTGAAGTACGAGATCAAACTTCGACCGGTGGCTCTCTGCCACATCATCCAGGAACGCATAGACACGGTAGTTACCGGCACTGTTGTAGCGCCGGAGCATCTCAAGCTGGATATCGATCCAGCGATCAGATTTCCAGTGCACTGTCGCATAATAGATCATCGACTTTCTACAACCTCTTCGTAAACTTTCGATATCATAGAACACACCGGCAATCTCCCGAAACGCGTTCTCGCCTTTTCTGCAATTAACGTCTTGTCGTAAGTGTCATATCTTTTATGGATCTCCCTGATTGCTGTTGCGATATTTTCCGGGTTGACCGGGAGCGTCAAAACGATGCCCTCTTCCTCCCCGACATAATCTTCCGGTCCCCCACATCGTGTTACTACCACCGGCAGACCACACCCCATTGCTTCAACAACAGTGATTCCGAAGGTTTCAATATTGCTCGCAGAAATAAGGACATGGCTGCGCTGCATTTGAACTGCTAATACAGAAGGGTTCAAATAGCCGAACCATTGGACGGATCCGTTGAGACGCAATTGAGTGGCCAGCAGTTTCAAACTGCGCTTCTCGGGGCCGTCACCAACGATAATCAGAGTGGCCGGCATTTCCTTAAGGAGAGAGAATGCTTTTAGCAAGACGTCGAAATTTTTTCGCCGGATCAGGGAGCCCACGGCGATGAGTGTAAACACTTCTTCCTTTCCCCCGGTACCGGGAGTAAAAATCGTATCGTTATAACAATTTGGCACGACAGCAATTTCTCTTCGGGTATACGTTTTCATGGCATCGCGCAATCTTCTCCCGACAGCAATTATCCAAGATGCCTGATTGAATACCTGGATCAACGTTCTGCGCTGATACGCTTTAATATTTCCAGAGAGGAAGGCTGTGGCATGTTCCGTAAGGATAAATGGGATCCCCGTTAGCGCGCTGATGTATGCCGCCGCAAATCCGGCAATATAACTGTGTGCATGAATGATATCCGGGGCTCCGTATTTGCTCACATATTTCTGAAATACATTCAGATAATCTCTTGCCCACAATGAAATGAAAATCGAATGAAATTTTGGGATATACGGACGTCTGTCAATGACAAAGTG
This sequence comes from uncultured Bacteroidota bacterium, assembly GCA_963746925.1. Taxonomy (GTDB): domain Bacteria; phylum Bacteroidota; class Bacteroidia; order Chitinophagales; family Saprospiraceae; genus DATDQA01. The sequence goes on along the minus strand of CAVVDK010000012.1, from coordinate 133,221 downwards.
AATAGAGTGGGCATCGAGCATTTCCAGAACTTCCGGCGGCACCACAGCAGAAGTCCGAAATATCAAACCCAGGGTATGTCGTGTATTTTCCTGCAGCGCGATGCACTGATCGATGATAAACATTCCCGCCGCCCTGTCTTTTACATCCGGCATCCACGCGGGAATCACAAGAACATGTAGCCCGGAGGGTGGCTTATTCATATCTTGTCGTCACCATGTCCGAAAGTCCAATCATCGTGTTGGGGATGCACAGGTCCTATACCTCACTGCTCGCATCATGGCTGCACCGGAACGGGGTGGTGATGTATGAACCAGAACAATCACCACAATTGCATGCTGAAGATTTGGAAGTCGTTCAGTTGCATGAAGCGTTATTGCAATCACAAGGCATGAATGCTTTGAATGCACGTAAGCCGTTTATTGACATGAAGGGACACTTCCATGATACAGCAAAGAGGATTGTCAATAGAAAGAAAGAACAGTTCTCATATTGGGGCTGGAAAGATCCCCGGGGCTGCGTGTTATATGATTTCTTATGGATGGATTTGATACCTGATGCAAGGGTTCTCATGATTTACAGAGACCCGGCAGAGGTTGTGGAGTCATTATTTTGGCGCAAGGTCCACACAAGAAGGTACTATCGCTTCGTACCAGATCATCTTTATTATTGGTATTTCGGCACACACCGCGTGCAATTTGATTTACCGCATCTGATCTGTTGGAATTATTTCAACCACTGTTTGTTGCATTTAACGCAAAAATTGAATCCAAATGCCTTTCTCGTGATCAACGGAGATGAACTCGTACCACAAGAACAGCGTCTTCGGGATATTATGTTGCAACAATGGAATGTTTCTCTGGGTCATCATTCGTTCGATGAAATGCTGTTGCCAACCTCGGTAACGCATTCGCCCAGGCTGCTAAATATCGATGCGGATGTTTTAGACGAAAGCGAAAAGATCCTGAATAAATTACACGCTCTGCGGTCATTTTGACAATATATTATCACCCAATCTCAAAGCGCTGATAAAACCTTCCGGATCTTCAAACAGCCTGTGCACGATTTCAGCATCGGTCTTAATCATGAGTTTGTGAATTTTTCTTTTGAGCCGACCTTCGGGATGCAGGAAAGAGTTGCGCATGCGTTTTAAATATTTCGATGGCGTCACATTATTCAGGATGCGCGCATCCCAACGTCTGTTTATCTGAAACGCCCCATGTGCATGCAAAATGGCCCTGATTTCCTTGCCGCGAAACCCTGCCCCGTGATGGTAAATCAAGTCGCCGTAGATGCCATAGCAGACGGGGATAATGTCTTGTCTGTTTGTCCGACGTAAAGGAATCCAATCCACATTCTCGCGCGTAAGGGCCCGAAGTAACTCTCCTCCCACATCTGTTTCAGCCAGATTGAGTGCATTGATCCATTGGTATCCCTTTTGCCAGCTTCCTTTGATCTCCTTCCAAAACCCGACTGTTGTTGCACAGAAACTGGGATGGGCGTGCTTTTCTCCAAGATTTTCGAGACGTTGAATTGCAACAAGAGGTGCTTTATCGAGGTGCCGCGCAAGTGCATTATCGAGGAAGTTTATGGGAAACGCATCGCCATCGATAAATACGATCCAATCCTGATCTCCAGCTACTTTCAGGATTTCCGAAGCGAGGGCATCGAGTTTATCGGCATGTCCAAGCCCTTCGGCATTCAGTACAACATCAAATTTATTGTAATGCGACCGGTCAATACCGGTAAGATATCCGTAAAGGCGGAATGGAACGGAAACGTACTTTTGGAGCATCGATATTTGGAGCTCGATCCAGTGAGGCGTACGCCAGTGAATAGTGGCTATATGAATCACGACAGAATTGAATTGTTCAAGAACCAGAATCTACCTTGAACCAGCGGTCAAAATATGCCAGTCAGCAGGATGTCAATGCGCCCATCGTTGTTGGAGGCATTGGAGGAAGCGGTACCCGCGTGATCGCATCGATCCTGGAGGACGCGGGCGTGTATATGGGTTTCTACCACAACCCGGAAATGGATAGTGGTTTTTTTGGACGGATGATTGCTGCTTATCCACAGCTCTGGAAGAGCTCAGGTCGTGAAATATTTCATCGTCTTGATTTGTTTGCGAAGCTGCATTTGGGAAAGCCCATTTCACCAGGAGAAGCGATGCGCTTATTTCGATATGTGCAACCACCAAAATTCAGACAATTGTGGCTGCATTTCAGAAGGGCGTATCCTCCACAGCGGCACGTAAAGAGATATGTGGAATGGGGATTTAAACATCCTTGCGTACATTTTTATTTGAATCAACTGTCACGACAATTTTCTACAATGCGCTATATCCATGTAGTAAGACATGGGCTCGATATGGCATTCTCGCAGAATAATCATCAACTCCTGCATTGGGGAAATGCATTTTATATTGATATTCCAAGTGATCAACACCTGACCGCTTCCATGCGACTCGACTTTTGGATCGCAGTAAATCAATGGGTCCTCACTCAGTGTCCACAATTTTTGCCGGAGAGATACTATGTCCTGAATTTCGACAAACTCTGCGTGGCCCCCGAAGATGAGATCACGAAGCTCATGGCTTTTCTCCAAATCGAGCCTGAATCTCCCACTGAAGAATTAGCAAATATTGTTCAACGGCCTCCCTCCAGCGGTCGGTATAAGGGTAACCTTTCGCTCTTCACAGAACAACAAATTCAAGCGGTGGAAGCCTTCGGATTCAACGTTGAGAGATAAGTCGCACGCAGTTCCTGATATAGTGCCATAAACATCTTCCCCATAGTGTATTCTTTCATAAGCCATTTTCTGCCTGTTTCGATCTTTTTTTCTACGACTTCAATATCAGCTTCGATTGCATTCATAATGGCTTCACGAATGGCCCCCACAGCGCGGGTTTTTGATTCCCATCCGAACTGTTCCAAGGCCACAGGTATCCCGCCAGTCTGGAAGTATACTACACGCATGCCGGAAGCCAAAGCTTCCAGATTGGATACTCCAAATGCTTCCCTGACAGCCGGCACGCAATACACATGATGCGCATTCATAAGCCGGAGCACCTGGTCATGTTCAAATATCCTGCCCTGAAAATCACATTTAATATTTGGGCTGTCGTCAATTTGTTTTTCGAGATATTTCCACCGGCGATCGTTCTGTGGTCCCACCACGGTGAGTTCAAAATGATAACGTGGCAGTCCTCGCAATGCCTCAACAAGAATCTGCAAACCGCCACGACGCAGGTCATTCTTTACAAACAGCAGACGGACCGGCTGCCCGGGGTCAATGTTTTGTACGGTGCTTTGCAATTTTGAATAATCTGTAAACGCAAGAGGTATCACATGCGTTTTTCCCGAATTTGAATACACCCGGGAAATGAGATGTTGCAGGTAGGATGCGTTTGTAAGGACACATGTACTACGCCTGATGACATGGCGTTCCATCCATCGGCGTATCACCAATCCCGGAATCGCAGCGACGGCATTCCCCCATATCCTGATCGCATTATCGTCATGGAGAAAGACTGCGACAGGACCATGTTGTGGGAAATTCAGCCAGTGATATGCCAGCCATGCGTCATTAAAAAAAATGACGTCCGGTTGCAGCGTTTCAATCCAACGTCCGATCTCGCCCGCATAATCAGCGCTTTTGTACCAGTAGGCGGAATAGCGCGATGTGGCACCGTTTGAAAGGGTCACACGATAGTATCCCGACTCTCGTGACTCCGGGATGTCTTCAGACAAGATACTCACCTCAACGTCCGGATAGTATTCAGGTAGTTTTGCTACGCACTGAGCAAATCTTCCTGCCCCGGTCATGGCATGCTCAAACATTGTCGTGCAAAACAACAAGTGCATCACCGTCGCTTATGGCGCAATGTCACCTCCCATGTGCCGTTCACTTCCTGCGGGAAGAGAGCCCCTTGTGCTGCCAGCGCTTCATCGCGGATAAGCAGGGCACACTTCGTATGACTGACGTGATACAGTTGCTGATGCGCTGATGCAGGTACTGCGTCGAGAATAGCAGCATACACTTCCCAGCGGATATTCTCAGGATCATGGGCATAATCGTGCCATACGACAATGGACTGTTCATGCACCAGGTGCCGCAGTACGGCAATCGTGTCCTGTTTGACATACGCATAGGAATGTGTACCATCGATATAGATCAGATCGTAAGGACTGTCGACGGAAGTGAAATCAAAAACTTTCGAATCACTCCGGAAAAAGGTGACCTTCTCTTGTTTCCCGGTAAGTGTGCCGATCTGCGCTTTCCAGTTTGCGGTGAATCCCAACTTGTCGATGTCTTCTTCGGCCAGATCCAGGCTACCGGCGTGGATGATATGCGGAAGCACTGCCAGCAGGCTCTCTCCTCTCCATGTCCCTATCTCAAAATAGTTCTGTACCTCAGTACGCATTGCGAGGTGTTGCAACAGCAGTAGATCCGTCACCATTGAGCCGTCACCGAGAAATGTGTAAGTCGGCAAAGTCGCTTCTTCCCCAATAAATTGTGTGATGTCTACCATTGGCAGAGGCTGGGCATGTCCATGTTGTCGCGCAAACCGCCGGCGCCAATAGTGGTCATCATGTAGTACGGCACCTGTCAGACGGGGATCGGCCAGCAATGCAGCAATAAAATCAAATATCTTGCTCACTGGTTTTCAGCTTAAATTTCAGACCTTACTGCCATGCACCCTTTATATGAAAAGTTGGTCCGCAAAGTAACAGAAGTATGGTACAGAGCCGGAATGCTGCAGTCAGAGGGACAAGCATTGGCTGTCCCAATGGCACCCATTCATCTTCATGGAAAGTTTATTCTGAGGTATCATCCATATCATTTTATTCGGGCGCAACAGATCCGCCGCGATTTCATTTTTAATAGTGCAGGCGTTCCTATCCGCTACTACAAGGATTCGGGTGACTATGAAAATCTGCTATACCCCGCCTATTGGGGAATGATCCATATCAATACTTACGAGAACGGTAATACTGGCGGCGACATCAAAGCTACCATTCTGAAAATGGCCGATTATCTTATTGCACAAGGCAGGGAAGATGGCGACCTGATGTTTTTTGATTATCCCATCGCCCATCCCAAGGCGTTTGTTGCTGCCCCCTGGGTTTCAGGGCTCACGCAGGCTCTGGCAGCGTCTTTTTTGCTCCGTGCACATCTCATCTCAGGTAACGAAGACTACAAACTGGCGGCGTGGCGGTGTGCAAAGGTATTGGTACTCCCAATTGCATCAGGCGGCGTTCTGTATCAGATCGACGGGCGCTACCCTTGGGTTGAAGAGTACCCGGGGAGCCTGCCACTCACGTCTTGAATGGCTGTTTGTTTGCCCTCCTGGCAATGATGGAGTGCTGCCTTGCAGGAATAGAAGAATTTGAACTGCCGATGAGAGAACTGTATCGAAGTGTCCTGATCATATACCCGCGATATCGTATCCAGCGCTACCTGTTGTACGATCTGGAACGACGGCATTTTTGTAATCCGCACTATATGGGTGTACACGCTTTATTATTTTATCAGCTATGGCAAAGCAGTGGTAGCCCGTTCTTTGCCCATGCAGCCAGCGATCTTAAAAAAGATACAGTTTGGCCGCTCTACATGAAATCCATTCATCGGAAAATCAGCGCCATGGAAAAGGACTGGATCGCGATGCATCTGGCCAACATTCCGCCTGCTAAATAGAATGTACAGATCACTTAAAATGTATAGTTGCCGAATTTAACATCAGTGGCATACATTTTTCCTGCACGTTCTGCCAGAGAAGGGTCGAAAAATGTATGGTAATCCGGATGCCTCACTTTTCCTGCATGTACAACGTCACTATGTATTCCCAGTGTTTCAAATACGTGATGCATGTCCGACTCAAATGTCTCCATGCGTGCGACATAGTCTATATCAGTAGCTGGAAACATTGAAGTCTGCCTCCGAAGGTGTGCGTCACAAGTCTGGAGATTTTGACGAGACACAAATTCAATAAAATACGCAAAGTCTCTTCCCCAACACTCTCGAAACATCAACCGCATTTTTACTTTGTTACAATAGACACTCACAAGTCTGTCCCATGGATTGCGAATGACACAAAATTTGAAATGACCGGCGTGCTTACGTCTAAAATATGGTACATAAGAACTGTTGATATCCGCTGGAGCTTGCGTTTGCAATACAGCCATAATGCTATGCGTACCATTTTTCGGTATGCGAAACCACGTATAGTGATATTTCATTGATGCCGTGATATCGTACAACGGCACTGACAAAAGCCTGTACACAGGAGCGACAACGGCCAGGTAAGTGCGTTTTGCCAAGCGCAAATCATGCGCATGCACGTAACTGCGCACTGTATTAGTCAGCGTTGCCAACGACACTCTTTTGATATCCCTGAAACACATCCCTGATCCCAGCCACCCCCAGATGCATCAGCGCATCAACCACAGACAACCCATTTGTAAATCTACCGGTGCCCTGGTCATAGGGATGCGCATCCAACCAACTTTTGATGTCGTGACGCAGCACATGGATGTTTTCGGATGTAAATATGCTGTCATCCTCATAGTTGAGGCTTCCGGCTCCTGCGAGGTAGGTATCGCCCCCGATGTGCCGCACAATGGACATGTTCAGAGCCGTGCCCTTGCCTTCTACCGGCATTTCCGATGAACGGCGGTACACGGGACGTAAATCCAGCATCCCTGCAATACCATGGATCAGGTGGATATTATGGTCTTCAATGCTGCTCATGTCCGCGGCTTGTTCCATCAAATCCTCCAGCGGCGCAGCAAACGTGTCAAAGTAGGGGGCGCTTCGGTATGTGTTGGAGATTTTCCGTAAATGTTGCCGTCTCCAGTCCGTGTAATGACTGATGGCGATTTGCGAAATCAGAGTGCCCTGTCTAAAGTGGCATACCGGCACGGAGAGCCATATCGTCTCTGCGGACACTTTGTCCCTCCGTATCCTGCAGCGCTTCGTATAAGAGGCTTTGGAAAAAGGCACTGCATCATGAAATACAAAGACATCGGCAGCAAAGAGTTTGTAAAAATATCCCAGCCAGGGCAGGTAATTCGGCTGATGAATGGCAACGGTCATGCCGGTGGAACATACTTCAGGCGGTGGCCGAAAAGTCCTTCGAACTGCCGCAGATCTGACTTCACCTGATCCCAAATATATTGCCGGACATGCAGCGGAAGTACCGGCCGGGGGACAGGTGTTTCGAGGAGTTTGTGCGCCGGGGGAAACATGCCCGCCTGGGAAGCCCTCCGCAATACATAGTGTACCGCAGGGAATTGCACACGGTGGGTCGTGTTTTTTTTATTGTGACGCCGGAATGTCATTTTTTCCGAATAGTAATCGCCCGGCATTTCCAAAAATTCCAGTACATGGTTCAGGACAATCGCGGGATGTGCGATCAGGTCTTCAAATTTCAACAATAATATCTTCGATAGATCAAACCATTGCAGGTAGCGGGATATCTGCATATGGTATTTAGAAACATTGACAATATGTCTCCCCCCTTTTTTCCAAAAGTCTATACTCTCGTATTTCAATTCCGCCCTGGAGGGATCCCGGACGATATTATGATGCAATTGTGAAATACACCGCTTGACAGGGTGGCGGACAATATAGATCAGGCGCACCTCCGGTATCGTTTGATAGATCCGCTCCGGTACATTGGCGAAATAAGGATACTTCGCATAGTTTGTCGACGCCTCGAATTTCAGGTTGTCATTTTCAGGGAACAGGCTTTGATACCACTCCAGCCCTTTATGAAATCCTTTCTTCGTAAAAAATGAAGGCTCTTTGCGTGCTGCCGGACTCAACTCCGGATGCCTGGCGAGATATCGAAACAGACTGGTCGTCCCCGCCTTCATCGCTCCAATAATGAGAAAGTCCGGGAGTCTCTTCATTAATCAATAATTAATGGATAATCCAACGGATCACTTCAAAGGCTTCTGCATATGGCACTCCTATTTGTGTACCGCGGACAAGAGCCATAGAGCGCAGAAATTCAGCATTCATATAATTCTTTCCTTGTTGCGTGACATAGGCATCGAGCGCATGTATTTTCTGCTGCAGATCTTCTTCTTCGATCTGGATAAAACACCCCGTTTCAAAACCAAGGTTATTCCAGATCAGTTCGTAGCCGAGAATCGAACAAAACTTAAACGCCCGGACGCCCTCGTGGTACATTGTCTGGTGGTCCTGGTGAATATCCCGTGATGACGGGAGCATCACGAGATCTGGCTTCAGTGTATCGCGCAACCGGATCAACTCCTCCAGCACTTCCTGCCGCACGTAATTGAGCTTCCGGACGGTATAACTATAGACGATCAGATCTTCCCGGGGAATCCCCAGGATTTGTGTCGCCTGCTGCACCTCAAGGTTTAACTGATCTTTGGGAAAACCCGCAGGCACCGATTCATCCGCCGTTGAGAAGGCTGCATAATACACCCTGTGCCCTTCCCGCAACATCCTGGAGATCGTTCCGCCACATCCCAATTCGCCATCGTCCGTATGCGGCGCCAGAACAAGGATTGTCGACGGCTGACTTTGTAATATCACAATTGTCTGATTCTAAATGAGGGAGGGTCCCTGCGAAGATAGTAATGCACCGGTGACTCAGGCACCCACCAGATGTGTAGCCTCGGCAATATTCCGGGAAAATGCCTTGAGAATATGATCCCAGGACAATTCCTCCAGATGTTCTTTGCTGTATTCCCAGTTGACATCACCGCGCTGTTGCCATTCCCGGTAAAGATGAGCGAGTATTTCAGCAACACACTGGCGATCGCCATGATAACATACCTTGCCTGACTTCGTGGTTGAGATCATGTCTTCGATTTCCTTATCCCTGGGTCCGTTGACAATCACAAGGATCGGCCTGCGTGCTGCGAGATAGTCAAAGAGTTTTCCCGTGAGATTCCCCTTTAACGTGTCGGTAGAATATGTCAGCAACACATTGATGTGGCTGCGCTGCTGGATACGCTCTGCTTCATCATGCGACAACATCCCATAGTCGGTGAAGATCTCTTCGAGATGATACCTGCGGATCAGTGGCCACCACACCGCGCTGTCCTTGCCGGCGTATGCAATATCGACGTCCGCCTTCTTCAGGGTGCCATTGTCCAGCAACTCACGGACCGCTTCCAACAGCGTCTCCGGTTTTCTCTTATCCTGGAACATTGACCCGGTATATGCGATCGTAAATTTCGGAAAGGGAAGCTCATAGCGTTCACGTTGTGTGCTGATTCCGTTTTTCAACACATGAACATTGGGATGGAATCGCCTGAGATGCTCCGCAAGGCCTTCAGAGACCGTCGTCACCATGTCCGCTGCTCTCAATATCCTGCGATTGACGTTCTCCTGGTGTTTTCGCCAGAACAAATTATTCTGCGCCGGATCGACATGGAGATCGCGGAAGTCGGCGATCCAAAAAATGCCGGCGTGTCTTTTCTTAAGAGCGGATGCAATCAAATGGTCGGCATAGGGCGGGAATGTCGACAGGACATGTGTGACTGGATGTTTTCGAAGGATGCGCTCTGCAGCAGCGACCGCATTATTGACATAATAGAAATTCCCTTCCCCAAACAAATGCAGTGTCGGAAAGCTGGATTGCATCCGTGCCATGACCTTGCCTGCCAGGGAAGTTTTCGTCCGCTCCCCCGCAACTGCCGACCTGCTGTTTCCCTGAAAGAGCGTCCTGTAGTCGACAGTTTTGGCGTCCGTCACATCAACCCCGCTTGTGTCTACAGGGTCCTGCGGCAGGATGTGCCTGTTGCTGGTGGAGACCACATAGATTGCATCAAAATATCGCTTGAGGCCCGTGTAAAGTGCCCATGTCCTGTTGCAACTGATAGACTGCATCGGAGGAAATTTGTACGCGATCAGCAACAATGCACGCTCCTTCTTACTTCCATTCTCCCGATGACTGCTATTCATGATGCTGTCTGTCATTTTATGCTCAGGGATTGCCCGATGATGGCATAGATCTCGTCGGCAATCTGGTTCTCATCAAAGAGTTCTTCTGCCCGTTTTCTGCCCAGAATACCCATCTGCCGGCGCTCTTCGTCTGTCAGTGATCCGAATTTCAGGATCGCCGTTGCCAGTGCCCCGACATCTCCGACGGGGATCACGTAGCCGTTGCCGGCGTTTTGCACTGCCTGTCGGCACCCGGCAGTATCCGTCGTGATCACAGGACGCTCCATGGCCATTGCTTCCATGATGATCCTGGGCATCCCTTCCCGGTAAGAGGGCAAGACAATACAGTCCGATTCCGCAATCAGCGGCCGTACGTCCTGCGCAGCGCCGAGATATTCCACGGCGTCATCGCGGATCCAGCGCAGGAGGTCTTCTTCACGGATCGACGATGGGTTGTCGCGGTCTATCTCACCAACTATCCGGAACCGCATCTGCGGCTGTGCCTCACTGGCAATGCGCGCTGCCTGGATATACTCCCGCACACCCTTATCATACAACAATCTTCCGATAAACGTAAATGTCATCGGAGCATTTTGATCATGCATGGCAAGTGGCGCATAGTATCTCAGGTCAACACCGCATCCGTTGACGGCGATACTCTTCTCCGGCCGCACAAGCCCTTCATCAATAAATAGTGCCTTGTCATCCTGGTTTTCGAAGACAACTCTTTGGTGGTAGCGGGAAGACCATCGGTACAACGTCCTGGTCGTCTGCTTCACGAATCCATTGTGGATAAACGCATATCCCAACCCTGTCACTACCGCAATTGATGGAATCCCGGCGAGACGTGCAGCGAGCCCGCCATAGACGTTAGGTTTTACTGTATAGTGAACAATCAGGTCGGGTCGATGTGTCCTGTACAGGTGCAACAACTCCATGGTCAGCTGGATATCTCTCACGGGATTGACACTGTCACGCCGTAATGTATGGATCGGATAATGCTGCACGCCTTGTATCTTCCATTGATAGGAAATATACTTGTCCACCGGCGCCATGACGATGACCTCATGCCCTTCACTGCGCAATTTGCGGATGACATTCAGCCTGAAATTGTAAATATTCCAGGTGGTATTTGCGACGAGTGCTATTTTATACTTGCGCGGCAATTGCTCAAGGGTTTATTTAGCCACGGATTTCACGCCTGCCCGTCCGAAACTGACGCAAGTCAGTGGAGGCGGGGATTCTCACAGAGAAAAAAAGACATGCCACGGATTTCACGCCCGCCCGTCCGAAACTGACGTAAGTCAGTGGAGGCGGGGATTTTCACAGATCAAATCAAAATGACATGCCACTTGCTTACGCTTGATTTCACAGAAAGCGCTCCAGCCCATGCTCTTTCAATATCTCGCGAATGCGCTTGACTTCCTGTTCCTTGTCTTTGGGAAAAATGAGGACGACATCATTCTCATTGACGATGATCATATCTTCGAGTCCTGAAGCGACGACCAGTTTATTGTTGGTGGTGCGCACAAGAGTGCCATGACACTGATCCAATACTACCGGTTGATGAATCTCAATATTCCCGGCACCGTTGGCCGGCAGATGATCATAGAGCGACTTCCAGGTGCCCAGGTCTGACCATCCGAAGCTGGCCGGGATGACGGAGACATTCGGTGCGCGCTCGAGGATCGCATAGTCAATCGAGATCTTTTCGGTCTGTGGATATTTCCCACTGAGAAAAGCTTCCTCTTTGTCCGTGAAAAAAACTTCTTGTCCCGGCCGCAGAAGATCTGTAATGCCAGCGGCGTGCTTGTCGAAGGCATTGAGCACTGCCTGAACCGACCAGATAAACATACCGGAGTTCCAGAGATAACCACCGCTACTGATAAACTTCTCTGCCGTAGGTGTATCCGGCTTCTCCGTGAACCGCAGCACCGGGAAGACGCCGTGATCCTCTCCTTTTGTATCATATCGAATATAGCCATAGCCGGTATCCGGTCGTGTCGGCGTCATGCCCAGTGTCACCAACCTCTCATGTGTTTCCGCATACTCCATAGCGACCTGCACTGTCTCCAGAAACACCTCTGTGTTTGCGATGATATGATCGGATGGAGCGACAAGGCACACGGCATCCGGGTAGCGCGTCTGCAGCTTCAGCGTGGCATAGGCAATTGCAGGTGCGGTATTATTTCGGGCTGGCTCAGCAAACACCTGTTCTGCTGAAAGCTCAGGCAGTTCTTCCAGCACACGCTGACGGTAGTCGACATTTGTCAGAACAAAAATGCGCTCAGGGGTGGTGATCCGTGCGCACCGTTCGTATGTCTGCTGCAGCAACGACTTTCCCGTGCCAAGGATGTCAAGAAATTGTTTTGGCTCTGCTGCCCGGCTGGCCGGCCAGAATCGCGTGCCTGCGCCACCGGCCATGATGAGGACGAGCTTTGAGGAAACTGACATGAATTATATTCTTCTTATTCTTCTTAAGTAGAAAGGATTACAGAGACCATTTGATTTTTTAAATCTTCGGGATTAAAATGCGCCTGTGCATACTCGAGATTTTTCTGCCCGATGCGTTGCATTTCGGCAATCCCTTTCCCGGTCAATGCCTGAATTTCTTTCACAAGACGATCCGCCTCTCCATGATTTACAATAATATTCCCGGGGATATTTTGCAAGATATCACTGACATGTGATGGCGTCGGGCCGATATACACAATTGGTTTACCAATAAACATTGCTCCGTAAATCTTATTCGGATGAGTATATCCCACGAGATTATTTCCCATGACAACTACATGAATATCCGCAGCGCTCAGGGAGTAGTGAATGTATTCACGGGGCTGATATGGTATTTGCACCATATTGCTGAGTTCATATTCCCGCTGATAGCGCGTGACATCTTTTGTCCGGATCCCTCCACCAACAAATGCGAAGACAAGAGATGGATGATCCTTCAGGCGCACTGCTGCCTTGAGAACCGTATCCAGGGGATGCACATACGAGTGATTTCCTGAATACATGATCACAATTGCATCGCCGAAACCCTGTTTTTTGCGAAATGGATTCTCCAGCCTGTCGCCCTTGTATCTTGTATACATCACAGGCCACACGGGTACGACGGACACAGCATCCGCCCTGGCGCCGCGCCTGAGGACGTGTTCTTTCATATAAGTATCCAGCACAATGATTTTATCAGCATTCCTGAAAATGCGGTCTCCAATGGACGTCAATACTCCTGACATCAGCGACTGTTCTTTAATCAGTCCGGATCGTATCGACAATTCAGGCTGCAGGTCCATTGTCCAGTAAAAAAATTTGACGTGACGCAATTTGGCGACTATCGTACCAAAAAACGACACCAGCGGTGGAGATGTCATGCCCAGATATACGTCCGGTTTTTTTCCGAAAAGGATTCTGATGAATAACAGAACATTGAATGATGCAAAATCCATTAACCTTCCCAGAACAAAGCGCTTGCCAAACCCAGTATCATTCAGCCGTCTTACAGAGACGCGATTGTGGTTCTCCCGGCGCGGATATTTCACGTGGACCTGCTCATATTTGTGCCTTGATGTAATCACATCTACGGTCACTCCACGACAACCGAGCAGTTCACACAGGTCCGTCAGATGTTGTGCCGTAGAAACGTCATCCGGCCAATATACCTGGGACAGGACGGTGATATGCATCTGCTGCTCAGGCATTAACGCAATGCAGCCGTTTTCGCCTTGACCTGTTCTTCAATCCAGTGATAGGTTTTTTCAATGCCCTCGCGCAGGGGCAATGATGGCTCCCACCCCAGCTTTTTGCGAATCAGCCTGTTATCTGAATTTCTGCCTCTTACGCCTTCGGGTCCTTTGATATTATTGATCTTGATTTGTTTCCCGGAGATGTCAATAATCATTCTCGCGAAATTGTTGATCGAGATCATTTCTTCCGAACCGACATTTACCGGCCCTGTAAAGTCCGATTGCATCAGTCTTCGCACGGCTTCAATGCACTCATCGATATAGAGGAAAGATCTCGTCTGGAGTCCGTCGCCCCATACCTCAATCGTGCTGTGGTCATCTGTCTCGATCACCTTCCGGCACAGTGCGGCCGGCGCCTTCTCTCGACCTCCTTCCCATGTCCCCTGGGGACCGAAAATATTGTGGAACCTGGCTATCCGCACTGTCATGCCATAGTTGCGATGATAGGAGAGATAGAGCCTTTCGCTAAATAGTTTCTCCCAGCCATATTCGCTGTCCGGCATGGCGGGATACGCTGAGTCTTCTGCACACTTCGGATTATCGGGATCCTGTTGATTGTATTCGGGATACATGCACGCAGAGGAGGAATAGAAGATCCGTTCCACACCATGCAGCCTGCTTGCCTCCAGTACATTCAGATTGCACAACGCCGAATTGTGCATGACGACGGCATCATGTTCGCCGGTAAAAATATATCCCGCGCCGCCCATGTCCGCTGCGAGCTGATACACCTCCTGTATCCCCTTTGTGACTTGTCCGGCGACAACAGGGTCACGCAAATCGCCAAGGATAAATTCGTCTGCATTGGTATTTCCAAATTCATGGTGTTTCAGATCCACACCACGGACCCAGTACCCTTCTTTTTTCAAACGGTTGACGAGGTGGCCGCCAATAAAACCGCCGGCGCCACAGACTAATGCTTTTTTCATATCAATAAATTAATAATAGGACTTTACACGTGTATTTATTTCATCATTGCGTTCGTCTGTCACAGGGGAAGTCAATGTCTAAGATTTATGCGGTACGCTATCGTGTGAGGACACAATTTTCCATAACAAGCATGTCCATTTTCGTGCGCAAGAAGCATTCAATGGCATGGGATGGAGAATTCACAATGGGTTCGTTTTCGTTGAAAGACGTATTTAATAAAATCGGTACGCCGGTTTTATCATAAAACGTCTGAATTAAGTCATAATAGCGTGGGTTGACTTCCCTACTGACAGTTTGAAGCCTTCCACTTCCGTTGACATGTGTAACTGCCGGAATGATCTTGCGTTTTTCGGCTTTGATCTGAAAGACCTTCTCCATAAACGGCACGTCATCTACGCGCTCGAAATATTCACCTACATGTTCTCTGAGAATTGAAGGGGCAAATGGTCTGAAACTTTCCCGTTTCTTAATTTTCATATTCAGGAGTTCTTTAGCGTCCAGGCGTCTCGGGTCTGCAATAATCGAACGATTGCCAAGTGCCCTGGGGCCGAATTCTGCGCGCCCCTGGAACCATCCGACAACACCGTCGTGGATCAATTGGTTGGTCACATGATCATAGATCTCCCGGTCTTCCATCCTCTGGTATCGCAATCCACGTGCCTTCAATTCCGCTTCCACCATAGCGTTGTCAAAGTGAATTCCGGTATACGGTTGCGTTTTGAAAGTATGACGTGGCTGACTCTGTATATGATGCCAGAAATACAGTGCGGCACCGGAAGCAGTTCCAGCGTCATGACCAGCCGGCGGTACGAATACTCTTTCGAAGTTTGTATTGTCTGCAATCTTGCCGTTGACCACAGAATTTTGAGCCACACCACCTGTGATGCACAAATCTTTCATCCCGGTTTTCCTGTGCAGGTCTTCAGCAAGGGAGAAGATGATTTGTTCTGTCACAGCCTGAACAGAGGCAGCAAGATCTTTGTGATATTGCGACAGTGTTTCGTCGCCCTTTCTGGGTTCGCCAAATGCCTTTATGAATGCCTTTGAAAACATTGGTCCGATTTCAGGAGCGCCATTATTCCAGCTCATTTGTACACCCTCTGTGAAATGCCGGAAAAATTCTTTATTCAGCCGAAACAGTCCGTTGCGTCCGGGCTGAATGACTTGTCCCATGATTTGCTCCGTGTATTGCGGCTTTCCATACGGAGAAAGCCCCATCAGTTTGTACTCATCACCATAATGCGGAAATCCAAGAAACTGGGTAAACGCCGTATACAGCATCCCCAGTGAATGTGGATAAGAAACGCTGTCCAGTATTTTAATTTTGGTACCCGTTCCGATTGCTCGCATTGTTGATGTAAAGTCACCCATCCCATCTACTGACAGAATCGCGCACTCTTCAAACGGAGATATGTGGAATGCCGATGCGATATGAGAGCGATGATGCTCTATAAACTTCACCTCTGCTTTTACATCCGCTTCAGGAGTATCCAGGGCAGCGCTGAGATCGGATTTTAGAGAGCGAATGTTGAATGTGTTATTGACCCTGTCTTTCAGGTTGGAGAGAGTCACACCCGATGTCAATACATACCAGGCCTTGCGACTAATTTTTGCTAATGGGTTGCGTGAAACACAAATCACGTCGAGATCTCTCAGACCGATCCCCGCCTCTAAAAGGCAAAATTGTATCGCCTCTACCGGCAAGCCAGCCCAGTGCTTAATGCGCCGGAAACGTTCTTCTTCTGTTGCAGCAATGAGTATTCCATCCCGATACAATGCCGCCGATGAATCTCCATGATATGCATTGATCCCAAGGATATACATCAATTTCCTATTTTAAAATTGTATTTTTTCTCAATGATCTCGGGTATCGTTAGGCCCTCTTTTTTAGACCACCACTTTATTTGCAGGATCTTTGCGTCTACGAGAAACCTGTACCAGCATCCTTGCAAAAAATGCCACACAAGGCCTTGCCTTCCATCAAGAAATCCCAATAGGAAAATATATCTGTACATAAAATATAAAAACACTCGCAGGAATAATGGGGCACGCACATAGAGATTATCTTTATACCAGCGTTTGCGCCGGTTTTCCATTCCGATATTTCCATGCTGACTTTCCGGCCCCATGAATGCATACTCCCTGTTGAGTAAGTCTACAGCCTCACGCGTTGCATAGTGATTGTGCTTATCGGTCCACCATGTCAAATTATTGAGATTGTCGTCGACGACATCATTGTCAAAGTCAATCGTCCCCCCTTTTGTCAACACTATGTGCTCGTCCATCCAGCGCTGCTCAATTTTGGCAGTTCCGTGACGCCATATCCTGAGAAGTTTGATGGGATAATACCCGCCGTGGCGGATCCACTTTCCCATAAAATAAACGCGTCGTTTGATAACCACACCTCCGATATTGTCTCCGAGTCCGGGCAGTTTATTCTCAATTTCCTTCGCGAGTTCCGGCGTCAGATATTCATCGGCATCCATGCGCATGACCCATGGACTTTCTATCCTGCAATGGTCAAGCGCCCATTGAAACTGTACGGCGTGATTGATAAAAGGATTTTGTGCAATCTGCGCTCCGGCATTCCTTGCGATTTCGAGAGTCCGATCGTTTGAATAGGAGTCCACAATACAGAAATCGACCTGTAACCCGCTGAAACTGTCTATCAATCTCTGTAGATGCTGTTCTTCATTTTTTGTCAGCACGATGACTGTCAATAGCTTCCCCATATTATGAATGAAAGAATCCAATCATATGCGGGCTCTTATCAACATGGATTTCCAGAGATATGGCAATCTTCCCGCTCCCCGGAATTCCTCTATGCTGAATTGTTGTTCCTCCAGGAGCGTGGACAATGTCTTACGCGACCAGAATTTAATATGCCCGCCATCCCACAGCGCAGTTACATGCTTGTCAAATTTTCCCAGTAAAGCAATGCCAAGATTCTTCAGATAACCGTTGTATGGCGTCGACAAAATCAGATTACCACCGCCATTGCGCTCCTTCAGGATACGCTTACACAACGTGATAAATCCCCTTGGGTCGTATAAATGTTCCACCACCTCAATTGAGATAACGGTATCGAAAACAAGGCCTTCTAATCCCGGATTCAATGTTCCACTTGCAACATCCTGTACAAAAAACCGACCCGGATATCGCTGCGTAGCTATCCCGATACCCTGGGCCGAAGCATCAATTCCATATACATCAAAGCCCGCCTTGATCAGATGCTCGTCCAGGCTTCCGTTACCACAACCAACATCCAGGATAGTCCTGGCGCCGCAGTGTGCCAGGAGTTCCAATAACACAGGGAGAATATATCCATGTGCTTCAGTCGGTGCCGCATTTTTGTACCCATAGTCCTTATAAGTGCTCATGTCAGAAAATTAATATTGCGGTCACCTTGCAAAACAAGGGAAAGATCAATGATCAGTCTGATCTTGTTTGATTCTTCCCGGAGCATTATCACGGACGCGACAGTCGCTCACCCGGATATCGTCGACACGCAAGGTCTTGTCGAAAAAGTCCTGTTGGAAAATCCCGTAATCACAATTGTGTATGACTACCTGAGTCATGCCGATGCCATGATATCGCTCCTTGGACTCTTCTCCGCCATAGAGCACAAGACCTTTTTCAAATCCACTGATCTCTATGTTTTCAAATTCACCAGATACGCCCGCCCGCATCGGAATGTATATTCCGATCGTCGATAATGCATCGCCGGGCTTCCACGGCCCGAGAAGGGTAACATTTTTGAGTGAGAAAATATACGTGCTCTGTACGGCCGGGAAATCACCAATCGTCAAACCTGTGCATTCAGAAGTGTCCAGGCGCACGTCGATCGTAACTTCATCCATAACAAACCTGCCGCTCAGCTTTGTCGGCATCACAGGTGCGTTGATGACACAGCCGGAGATTGTCACGTTCGCAGCACGCACGGAAAGTTTATCTCCGGACACCTGAGTATTGGTCATCGTCTTGAAGACAGCTACAGTGTCAGTGGCTAAATCAAGGATCCCATCATCTGTGCTCAATTCCATACCGTGTTCAAAGATGCAATTCACAACACTGTCGCGTCTCCCTCGAAACTTGGACATTCCACGCGCCTGCAAATCCCGGCAGTTGACGAACGTACTTCCTAATGCGGTAGGGTGACTGTCAAAACCGCCTTCGCAACGTTCAGCCAGACAATTTTCGACGTGAAAATGATCAGTCCCAATCCCGTTATTATTGATGTGTCTGGATTCAAGGGCGGAGCTATTGAGCAGACGCACGTCATAGCATCCTTCATGTGCCATGAGACCGTACCAGATATGCTCGAATTTGCAGCTATCGGCCTCAACATCCACGCAGCCATAGGCCGCGATTGCGGTTACGCCCAATTCAGGATTCGAAGCCCGGTACTCCCCCATGTACTTCTCGCCAGGTGTTTTAAAAATGACATTTTCAAACCGCACACCACCCCTGCCACGTACCTGCACGATATACGGTGTATTGTCGGTTTGCAGTGTAATATTGCTCAACGTAAATCCATTGGGGTGATAGGCGGTAATGGTAATATCCTGATTGAATGGGATTTCGATGTCATGATCCAATACAAGATCTGCTCCATGGACTTCAGAGATCAATCCTGTATAATGTGAGGTATACCCTCCCGAGGTAGTCTCCGGCATGCCCTGTGGTGAAGCGACGTGCAGTAGCATACCTTTTTTCAAGTCGAACTGCTTCGGGAACGCCAGACGATGTGTACCTGAATGAATATTGCCATCATACTGCCAGGAAGCGACAGCCCTTGTTCTGACATCAACCAGCAGGTTGCCGTTCCCGAAGAGGGTCGTGACATCCGCACCTTGCCCCATTATCTCGACATCAGGTCCATTGATGACCAGTGGTTTTGAAATATAATACTTGCCGGCTTCGAGAATGAGCTTCCTGACGCCCATATCCAGGGCACGCTGAAAAATTGCGGAGTTATCCTTCAGTCCATCCCCCTGGGCACCCATCTGTTTCAATTGCATTGTGCTTTTGAATTTTCCACTACCAGCTTGTCTTGTATTGTTGCAACCAGTGGGCAGCAGGATAAAGACGACAGAAATAATGAGACATATTTCCGCATGACTATGACATCTCGTCAGCTTCAACAGCAGGTTGTACTTCCCGGATGCCGGTCAAATTGAAATAGATATTCATCAGCTTCTTTGCCCCTATCACAGGATTGTGCTGTTGCGTTAATTTTTGCATCGCATGCCATCCCATGTCATGGCGCAATGCTTCGTCCTCGCGCAATCTCACAATAGCTTCTGCAATGGCTTTAGGATCTCGCGGCGGGATGATCAGTCCAGATCTATCATCTTCAACGCAATCTTCCATGAGATCCGTTAGGGCTAGAATTGTTGGAACCTGGTGGATTGCTGCCTCAAATACACTTCTCGGAGGTGCATTCAGTCTCATCGGAGCCAGGTTGACATGCATCGTGCTGATGAGTGTGTCAATATCATCTACATGTCCTAACAACGTCACATTACGCAGATCATGCCTTGCTACGAAGGTGGTGAGTCTTCGTTCGATGTCCGGCACCAGATTGATCCGATCGAGGAGTCGCCCCAACAGACTCTGATAAAATCCCGAATTTCTAATGTTTGATCCGGCAATATAAAAATGAATGTCCTTTCTGTCACGAAGTAATAGCGCAGCTTCCAGTGTCTCGTATATTCCCTTGTACGGTAAAAAATTAGAAAGGAACAAGCAATTCATTTGAGCATTTTTCCCAAGTGGCAGTTTGCGCTGTTGCCCTGTTGCCGGATTGGCAATTGGGTTGTAAATCACTTCTGTCCTGGCAATATCAGCAAACCCCTTCCGTACACTTTCGCTGATGCATATGAGCTTCTCTACGTGCCTGTTGATCCATTTTCTTTGCAGTCGGTCAAAAAAACCGGGTTTGCGCCCTGGTGCAGTGCGGGCGTGCATAACGACAGGGAATCCCATCTTATGCAATGTCATCGCCGTCGGTAAGAGAGGGGTATCATTGATATGAACAATATCGGGGTTGATGGCTTTGGTAACGGTAACTATTTCATGCAGCGATGGATAATGCCTCACATAGCCCACAAGGGACTTTGGTAAAATAAGATCAATGCCTTCAGCCGAAGGCATAAAACTGGATACTGAACTTGTTGACAGTTCAATTGTCTTTTCCGCCAACGGCCGGAAGAGTTTCGTGACAGGTCCTTTGGGCGTAATGACATATTTGAGGATACGATCTTTAGGGAGGTTCCTGAGCAAATTGATCAAGCTTGTCGAGGCACCTCCCGCAACACCACAATGGTGGATATACAATACTTTAAGCCGTTTCAGGAAGGATGCTTTTATATAATTCCAAAAATTTATGTTTTTCAGAACTCCAGCTCACATTTACCGCAGCCGTAGCCAGATTTGCCCTGCATCTTCGCTGGATGTCTCCATCCACTAAATAGGCTATTCCTTCTGCGATGGATGCCGGATCGGATTCGTCAACAGTGACGCCGATCCGTTCCTGGTCACTGGCTTCTACGATGGCAGGGAATGTTTCATTCCTGCTCGCCAGGATGGGTACCTGGGCCACAATAGATTGAAATAATTTGTTCGGCGCATTGAACAACATATTATCGGATGTTTTTTGGTACAGCATACATGAAATGTCTGCACCACACAAATATTGAACAACCTCTGTAGGTGGAAATGGACCAATAAATTGCACACGATGTTCGTCTATCATATATTCCCGCATGATTGCATTCAGTTGCTGTCTGAACTCCTCTATCCTGCCGGTTCCCATGATCACAACATGAACATGGGGATCCGTATATCTGAGTGCCATCACCAGTCTATCGATACCCCTGTCCATAGATAAATTCCCAACATAGATTGCAATAGTATTATCTGATGTGAGGCCTGTCAACTGACGCAACTTCCCTCTGTCAAGCTGCTCCATACTGTAGTGATAGGGCCGGTTTTGGATCACATGAACTGGGCGCGCATACATCGATTGCATGATATCGCGGATAGCATTATTGACAGTCAGGTTTAAGGTGCTGCGTCGCAGCATTCCTTTTTCGTAATTCTTCATGATGCGTTTCACTACCCCACCTGATCCCCTCATTTCCACTTCGAGTTCATGGGCATCATAGACAATTATCCCCCCATAAATCCATTTCCCCACCCAGCAAAATACTGCAGGCAAAAGGTCATGGCAATGGTAGACATCCGCCCTGTGACTCAACACGCCGACGAGAAATTTTATGCTGAACTCAATGGCCTGAACAGACTTATTTACGACTTTAGGCAAAAATTTCCAGGCTCTGGATTTCAATAAATACCTGTGGCAAACAACACCGGGGAGATTCCGCTTCAGGGCCTCAAGGATCTCCTGCTCATTCTTTAGAGAATGAACCAACCCCTGGTCCTCAATACTGAGGATCGTCACTGAAAATCCTGCCTCTGCAAGACTTTGTGCTTCTTTTTGAATTCTGGAATCAAACAAGATCGAGGTTGCCGTGAGCATGCATACTGTTTTCCATTTCCTCGTATGTCTCATTTCTTGGGCTAAAACGCCTTCCACCGCATCTTGAGATAACCCAGAAAGAAAAGCAGGTATAAAATAAAATGCAGGTTAACTACCGAAGGGAGCGTCGCAGCAATACCCGCGCGATTCAACCGGTAGGTCAGATCAATTGCAATCGTAATAAATATCACGAACAAGAGAGGCTCATTCTCGGTAATCCGGGCAATAAAGGCCATGATAGCGGCAATCATGATGGCATGCAGAAAATACAGGCGTACACCAAAAATGTACACACTCTCTGTCAGCAGTCCTGCCAGCAAGGCATAAAATCCTCTCTGTCCCTCCTTCAACCCAAGCAAGATTTCTGACATCTCCATACCTGCTGAAGGAGCATGTACAGAGCCAATGATTCCCTTGGGAATGGGAAGTGTAGCTATCCAGAAAAAGTACCGTTTCAGGTTAATATGTCTGCCAGATGAAATGATCTGTTCTGAAAAAACGGGAAAAAATGTCTCCGTATACCACAAATATTCAAACGCCTCTCCGGTCGAAAGTTGGATATCGGTATCTCCATTGACAGACCTGGCCTCTTCATACCAGATCAAGGTAATCGGTATGATGGGTAGCAATACCAACCCGCCGACAAGCAGATATTTGCGGATCGTCGGACGGAAATACCATTCGACAGATACAATAATAAAAATAGCCGCAAGTACTTCACCCCGACTGATATAGCTCTGAGAACAATACAGGACATAATAGGGAAATGCAATCAATCCGGAAAATATCAAGATATGCCTGCGGTAATAGGTCACCGAGATCAGATAGAAGGGAAAGACCAAATACGAGACAGCCTGAATGAGTTTTATGATTCTACCGGGAGGTTCAGTAAATCTCGCATAAAATTCCTGGGCAATATCCGGCGCTGGGGGATGAAACAGTAAAGGGAGCTTATATGCAGGGTAGCACAGGGGAATCAAAATAAGGATGAAATAGATTCCTATCGTAGTGATAACCACATCGCGACGATAAAACAGGCGTTTGAGAAGTCCCATGGTACCGAGCTGCGCGTATCGGACTTCCTTGTGTATGAACATAAGGAAGAGCACATAGCTTGTTGATAATGTGCCGAGAAAAACCAAATACATCAGGACATATCCACGATAGACCCCGTGCGGATATGCGGATCCATACCCGTTGTACAGAAAAAAACAAAACGCGAATAGTGTATAAAGAATCTTCTGATTTCTCGAAGTCAGAAAGCGCATTGTCAGCAGATACACGAGCAGCGTATAGATTGCCATCCAAGCGAGTGTGACAGTCTCTGGTGCCATGATCAATTGACGCATACCAGGTATTTCTGTTACCGGAACATGATCCGCTTTTTCAGTCGGGTGAGTGAGACGAGCAGTGCTTCGTTGTTTTTATATCGCTCATGTGTACTCAATGGCTGATCGATGTATTGCTGGTATTGCTCTTCATCGATCCCGAGTTTCTTGATAAAATACGCTTTGTCGCTCTCCAGGTCACGCGGATTTTCATACAGTGCCTTGCTAATATCTTCGAGAGCTGCTTCGCGTGTCATTTGTCCTGACAAGATCATACTGGAGGTATGGGCTTTCCGCTTATCAAAGCCAAAACGGTACGGCAGCATATGTGCCTGGAAGAAGCGTGTAAATCGTGATTCATGATGCTTCCCGCCATAGTATCTGAAGCCTACTTCGCGACGCAGAGTCTCAATTGCCCTGTCTTTCTGGTAGTCAACCCAGTTGAGCAGCCTTGCTTGCTTCATTTTGCGCACATAGGGATAGTAGAGATAATTGCGAAAAAAGCTGATGACAGGGTAGCTCTTTAGAGGCTTGTTCCCATGCTTCCGATAAATATCGAGGAGATGGCTGCCATCCATTGCGTTGTATCCCCACGCTTGTGGCAATACTGCTTCCGTTGCGGCATTGCCGCCATGTAGCACCCATTTGATCTTGTGCTTGTGGGCAAAATGATACAGTGCGGCAAAGAAGGCATGGTCCTGAGGAATATCCTGATTTGGCACGCCGGACTTAAAAAATGCCAACTGCAGCTCTCTCATATCTCCCCAGTCCACGACATGTGTGTGCAGATCGATCCCGCATTTTGTTACAATATCCTGGATGTTCTTTACCGCCAATTCAGAATTCCATCCTGCATCCACATGTACCGCCAGGATACGCAAGCCATAGGAGCTCGCAAGGTATGCCAGGTAAGAGCTATCCACCCCGCCGCTCAACCCGATGATACAATCGTAGTCTTTACCCTTCCCTTCACGTTTCATTTGTTCGACCGTCTCTTCGAGTTTCCGGCGTCCCCTTTTCATTCGGCAACCATGAAGGCCGGATAGTGGTTTCGAAATATTCGACATACTGACATTCACCGGCTTCGTTGAAGGTGATTTTAGGGTCTGACGTATCCATCACTGTCTTCGTGCAACGTTTGAACTTCCCTGTGCGCACAGCCTTCACTGACCACCCTGGTGTGAGCAGAATCGTATTTTGATTTTCTTCTATCATGCGTGATTCAACGCTGCTTCCAGTGCGGAATATTCAGGATATGAAATCAGGACTGCCCGGTGCTTCCCATAGAACACAAAAAAACTTCCGGCTGCGACTGCAGACGCGCCTGCCTGAATTGCAATTATAAAATCATCGATACCTCTGGCACCTCCACATGCTACTACAGGTATATCCACCGCGGACGCCACAGAATGTATCAGCGCTGCGTCATACCCTGATTGTGTCCCGTCCCGGTCTATGGAATGAATCAGAATTTCTCCAACGCCAAGGTCCTCCATTTTTCCGGCAAACTCCACCGGTTGCATTCCCGTCCCTGTTTTCCCGCTATTTATGAAAACCTGGTATTTCCCAAAAACATTTTTTCGGACATCAATAGAGGCAACAATGCTTTGTCCACCCGCCTCATGCACCGCTGTTTTGATAAACTCCGGATGATGCCAGGCTTCAGTATTCAAAATGACTTTCTCAAAACCGCTATGAAATAATTTGTAGATATCCTCCATGCTCCTGACTCCACCTCCAAAGCCAAGAGGCATAAATGCCTCTGACGCAATGTCTGCGAGTAATGTGAAATCCATTTTTGTGTTCCATCGTGATCGCGAGATATTCAGTAGGATCAATTCATCTACTTCCTTTTCGTTAAATATTTTGACAGCATTGATCGGGTCCCCCACATATTTCGAATCCTTGAATTTGATGGTTTTGACGAGTCCTCCATCCTGTAACAAAAGCACTGGTATGACGCGGGTCCGCAACATGATTTCAGTTCACACAACTAAAATTGCGGAGTAGCTGCATCCCGAATTTGTGACTTTTCTCAGGATGGAATTGCACTCCAGCAATGTGATCTTTTATGATGCCCGCAACGATCTCGCCACCATATTCACAAGTGCATAAAATATCTTCCGGCTGTCGACAACATACTGCATAACCATGTACGAAATAGAACCTGGGGGCATCCTCCAGGCCTGAAGTCAGAATTGTGTGTTGCAGAAATTTGACTGTATTCCACCCCATATGCGGAATTCTCAGGTGTTCACCGTTCTGTGTTTCCTGCATTTTATATGTCACCGCATCGATCCATCCCAACCCATCCAAAGCGCCTTCATCGCTGCGCTTTGTCATGAGCTGCATACCGAGGCAAATCCCTAACACAGGCCTGCCCTCATTGATGACGAGCCTGTTCAGTGTTTCGACAAACCCCTGATCCCTGAGTTTGTGCATTCCATTGTCAAAGGACCCCACACCAGGAATCACAATTCTGTCTACGGAATCAAGATCACCGGGATGAGAAATAATCTGTGCCTCTCCGCCGACATGCCGGATCATGTTTCTGATAGAATTGACATTCCCCATTCCATAATCCACAATACCAACGACCACTTTATCTTCTTATTGAATAAGTGTATGACAAGTAGAGATACACCACGTACATCGCGGCATAGGAAAGTGCAAACAGCCAAAGCGTGAGATAGATACTTTTAAAATAAATCCCAGTAGCCAGCGCAAGCAGAGAGATAATGCATAGTGCAATCTGCCATAATAGATCAATCCGTTGCTTTTGCGCGATATATAATACATAGCTTAGCGGGCTTGCGACAAATCTTGTGAAAAACAGGATTGACATGATCCGGGCGTAGTGTCCTGCTTCAAGCCATTCCCTTCCAAACAGCGCCACAAAAATGACAGGACTAAAAATTCCCAGAACCAGGAATATCGGAAATGAAAAAAAAGTAAGCTTTTTCAGCGTCGTCACGAAAATTTCCCGGCAGGAGCCATCGCGTGCATAATCTTCGCTGGCCTTCTGTTTAAATACATCAAGAATAGCACTTGCAAAGAGAAGACACCGGCGCTGAAAGTATTCTGAACGTCAGTCCGTATTGCCCTACTACAGCAGTTCCAAAATATCCACTAAACAGAAAGACAGGAACTTGATTCGTAATGGAATTGATAAAGTCACCGGTCAGAGAATATTTCGGAAAACCCGAATATTCCTTTGCCGCTTGTTGGATGTGCTTCCGGGCCAGGTCCGAACGATTTCCGAAGTGCTTGCTTGCACCGGCCAATACAAACAATGCGGCACAGCATTCGCCAATTCCCTGCCCTATCAGGAGGCCTATGGATTTTACTCCTGCAATCCCCAACGCCAACTGGGTACCCGCCAGCGTCACTGACCTGAAGACCCGGGATATTGCCAATTGTGTAAAGCGTTTCAGCCGATTCAACCATGAATAAAATATCTTGTAAACACCCATAAATAAGATAATCGCCGGTGCTAAATAAAACCATACGCCTAGCCCATGAGCGTTCATGAGTGTCTTCAGCCACCCGCCAAACAAGAGAAATACCAACAGCATTCCCATAGAAAGGCACACAGCAACAATAACGTTCAAGCCGACTACCGTCCATGCCTTTTCATTATTCCCAGGCAAATAAATGGCGATCTCATATTTACCGGTATTGATGGTATTCCCGATGGTCAGAATTGAAAGAAGGACCGTGAGCAAACCAAATTGATCCGGCGAATATATCCGCGTCAGAAAAGGACTGATCACCCAAGGAATCAATTGCGCTACAGCTGCACCTGAAAATACCTTTAATGCGTTTTTCTCAAAGTCAGACAGCAGGCGCCGTTTCATACACGCGTTGTATCATCTATGCTTACAATCTCCAATACAATATCTTCACATAACTGCTCAAATATGTACAAGCTCCTTTTAGATCAAACAAAACAGGATGAACAGGAGCCAACAATCGCCGTATTTCTTCCTCCTTCATTGCCTCATACTCCTTATGCCCTACCGCTACCACCACCGCATCATAGTGTTCACCAGGTTCGTCCACTAACCTGATGCCGTATTCCCGTTCTACCTCTTCAGCGTCCGCATAAGGATCGGTCACCTCCACGCTTAATGAATACCCTTCGAGTTCGCGGATGAGGTCGACCACTTTTGTGTTGCGGATATCGGCGACATTCTCCTTGAAAGTGATCCCCATCACCAGCACCTTGCACTCAGAGGGATTCTTATCGATGTCCAGCAATGCCTGGACGAGTTTCTTGGCGATAAATTCCGGCATATAGTCGTTCACTCTCCGTCCGGCGGCAATGACCTGGGGATCGTGGCCGAGCTCTTTGGCCTTGTGTATAAGATAGAACGGGTCTACGCTAATGCAGTGACCTCCGACGAGTCCGGGGTAATAATGGTGGAAGTTCCACTTGGTGCCGGCAGCATCCAGCACCTCGCGGGTGCTGATACCCATCTTGTCGAAGATGATCGACAGCTCATTCATGAGGGAGATATTGATATCGCGCTGTGTGTTCTCGATCACTTTCGCCGCTTCCGCCACTTTGATCAATGATGCCTTGTGGACGCCGGCCTTGACAATATGGCTATAGACCCTGGCGATCTCTTCCAGGGCCTCCGGATCACAGCCGCTGACGATCTTGAGTATCGTGGTGAGCGTCCGCATCTTATCTCCGGGTACAATGCGTTCCGGGGAATAGCCGACTTTGAAATCCGTACCCATCTTCAGTCCGCTCATTTCCTCCAGGACAGGTACACAGTCCTCCTCCGTACAACCCGGATAGACTGTACTTTCATAGACGACGTAATCGCCCGGCTTGAGCGCCTTCCCGACAGCAGCACTTGCTGACAGCAGGGGCCTGAGGTCGGGCACCTGGTGCTCATCGATATCGGTGGGGACCGCGATGATATGAAAGTGTGCTTCACGTAACGCCCCGGGATCGGAGGTACACTCCATATCCGTCCCCTTAAACGCATCTGCATCCAACTCTTGCGAAGGGTCTATCCCCCGGCGGATTTTCGCGACGCGCTCCGTGTTGATATCAAATGCAATCACGCTAAAATGCCGTGCAAATTCCAGCGCCAGCGGCAGGCCGACATAGCCGAGACCTGTCACGCTGATCTTCTTACGCTTTGCAACGAGGTCGTCGTAAATCTCCATGGTTGACTGTATTATATCGGGCTAAAGTCCGGAGAGGTTTTCCCTCCCTTGTTCCTCATCTCTTTATCTGCAAAACTGATTCCCTCTTCCCAGTGTCCATCCTGTTTGTGTGCTCAGATATTGTCGAACAAATGTTGTTCGATCAAACCGCAGAAGATATGACCGATCAGCAGATGGACCTCCTGGATCCGTGCGGTGTCCTGCGACGGAACGGCAATCAAGACATCGGCTACTTCGGAGAGCTTTCCCGCGGATTTCCCCGTCATGCCCACGGTGGTCATACCCTGTGTCCGCGCCTTTTCCATCGCCAGGATGACATTCTGTGAATTGCCGGACGTACTGAGACCGATGAGCACATCGCCCTTGCGACCCATGGCTTCAACCTGGCGCGCGAAGACCTGCGCATACCCGTAGTCATTGGCGATTGCGGTCATCGCAGAAGTATTGACGTGCAGCGCTTCCGCATACAGAGCCGGTCTGTCCTTCTGAAACCTGCCAGGTAAATTCGGCAGAGATGTGCTGCGCATCAGCAGCGGAGCCTCCATTTCCACACAATAAAATCTTGTGATCCTGACTCAATGCCCGGATACACTCTTCTGCTGCATGCCGGATGTTTTCCAGCAACGCCGGGTCGCTCAGCAGTGCCTGGCGGACATCGATGCTTTCCCGGATGATTGTTTTAATGTAATCCATATACCGGCTACTGGCTATTGGCTGTTAGTATATAGTTCATGTGCTCGAAATAACTCTATGCCCTGTGCCCTACGCCCTATGCTCCATCACCCCACTATCATCCCTGCCGCCACAGTATTATTTGTCATCTCATCTATCAGAATGACGCTGCCCGTGATCCTGTTTTTCCGGTAGGCATCTACAAACAGCGGTTGCGTGGTGCGGATGGCAATACGGGCGATATCATTCATACCAATGGCCTTGTCTTCAAGATCGCGGTGCAATGTATTCACATCCATTTTATACCGGACATCATGAATGATGCAACGCACGGAGCGCGTTGTATGCTGCAGTGCATACTTCCCTCTCAGTTGTAATGGTCTTTCGTGATCGAACCAGCAAATCATCAGGTCGATGTCCTGAGTGACCTGTGGCTTGTTCAGCGCACGAACGATCATGTCTCCCCTGCTCACATCATAGTCATCCTTCAGCAGGATCGTGACACTCATTGGTGGATATGCTTCGGGGACGGGCCCGTCAAAGGTTTCAATACTGCTGATCCGG
The DNA here is from genome assembly GCA_963746925.1 of uncultured Bacteroidota bacterium. GTDB lineage: Bacteria > Bacteroidota > Bacteroidia > Chitinophagales > Saprospiraceae > DATDQA01. The sequence goes on along the minus strand of CAVVDK010000012.1, from coordinate 103,329 downwards.
GTCGTAAATCCTGACGGCAGGAGCATGACATCGTCGCCCTGCTTCATAATCCCACCGGCGACCCTGCCGGCGTACCCCCGATAGTCGTGGTGGCTGTCATTATTTGGCCGGATGACATATTGTACAGGAAACCGCGTATCAATAAAATTGTAATCGCTTGAAATGTGGACGTTTTCCAAATAATATAATAACGTGGGTCCCTCATACCAGGGTGTCTTATTGCTGCGCGTCACAATATTATCGCCACGCAGCGCCGATACAGGAATGAAATGCACATCATGCACGTCCAGCTTGGAGGCAAAATTTTCAAATGTCTCATGGATCGTGTTGTAGACTTCTTCATCGAAATCCACGAGGTCCATTTTATTAATGCATATGACCAGGTGTGGAATTTGCAACAGTGAAGCAATAATTGCGTGACGCCGCGTCTGCTCGACAACGCCCAACCTTGCATCGACGAGAATCAACGCCACATTGGCCGTGGAAGCACCTGTCACCATGTTGCGGGTATACTGAATATGACCGGGTGTATCAGCAATAATAAATTTCCGGTTTGGTGTGGCAAAATACCGGTACGCCACATCGATGGTGATTCCCTGTTCACGTTCCGCACGCAGGCCATCCGTAAGCAAAGCGAGGTTTACCCCTTCCTCTCCCTTGCGCTCAGTGGCACGGGATATCGCCTCATATTGATCTTCAAAGATCGATTTGGTATCGTACAGCAGCCGTCCTATGAGTGTCGACTTCCCGTCATCGACAGAACCTGCCGTGGTGAATCTCAATAATTCTCTTCCTGTCATATCTACTAAAAACTATTGGCTTTTGGCCTTTGCCAGCTATGACCCGGCTAACAGCCAAGGGTTATCGGCATTAAAACCTATCAACCTATCAACCTATCAACTCAAAAATATCCCTCCTTCTTCCTGTCCTCCATTGCCGTCTCCGAGCGTCTGTCATCCGCCCGTCCGCCGCGCTCCGTGATCCGTGAAGCCGCAACTTCTGCAATGATCTCTTCGACAGTGGCAGCGGCAGATCTCCAGACCCCTGTACACGTCATATCTCCTATCGTACGGCAACGCACCTGCTCCACAAAAACAGACTCGGAATCCCGTCTCCGGATATATTCCGAATTCGCCAGAAGCATCCCGTCACGTTCGAAGACTTCCCGATGATGAGCGAAGTACAACCCGGGTAGTGGTACTTCTTCCTGGGCGAGATATTGCCAGACGTCGAGTTCGGTCCAGTTGGAAATGGGGAAGGCCCTGAAATGCTCTCCCAAATTTTTCCTGCCATTAAATAAATTCCATAGTTCGGGGCGTTGGTTCTTAGGGTCCCACTGGCCGAATTCATCCCTGTGCGAAAAGAAGCGTTCCTTGGCGCGAGCCTTTTCTTCGTCCCGCCGTCCTCCACCTAATGCTACGTCGTATTTGCCTTCCTCCAGAGCTTCCAGCAACACATGGGTCTGCAGATAGTTCCGGCTTGCGTCGTATCCAGATTCATCCTTGAGGATCCCGGCATCGATGGCCTCCTGTACAGATCCCACAACGAGTTTCAAGTTGTACTGGTCTACAAAGACATCACGGTACGCAATGGTCTCAGGGAAATTGTGTCCGGTATCGACATGGAGAAGTGGAAAGGGGACGCGCGCCGGATGAAAGGCTTTCACCGCAAGATATGTCAGCAAGATGCTGTCCTTGCCTCCTGAAAACAAGATGACGGGATTTTCGAACTGTGCAGCGACCTCCCGAATGACAAAGACGGATTCCGATTCAAGCTCCTTGAGATAGTCGAGATGATATTTCATGCGTAACGAATAGAGGGTTGTATTGATTGATACAGGAGAGTGGTACAGACATCGACACTCTTGTCCCTGGTGTCAATGACTATGGCGGGATGCTCCGGTGGCTCAAATGGCGCATGGACTCCTGTGAAGTCAGGGATCTCGCCCCTGCGGGCCTTTGCGTACAACCCTTTCACATCACGCGCCTCACAAACTTCCAGGGGTGTGCTGATATAGATCTCCATGAAATCTTCACTTCCAATAATTTCTTTCGCCAGTGCACGCATGGACCGCAACGGCGAAATAAAACAGTTAAGCGTGATCACTCCGGCGCTGACAAACAACCGCGAGACCTCTGCGATGCGCCGGATATTTTCCGTCCTGTCTTCAGAAGAAAATCCCAGGTTATTGTTAATGCCGGTCCGGATATTATCTCCGTCGAGCACCTGTGCTGAGTATCCCTCGTCAAACAGTCGATGCGCCAAGGCAATTGCCAATGTACTTTTCCCGGATCCTGACAAGCCGGTGAACCAAATGACACGTCCCCGCTGTCCCAGCCGTCGCTCATGTTCGGAGCGACTGACCATACGATCAAATACCGGATGCAAGTTCATCGGGGAAGTCGGGAAAAATCGGTCAAATCGGGAAAAATCGGTGAAGTCGGAAAAATCGGGAAAGCAGCATATTCTTCAAAGCAATGCAGGGCTTCGCCTCCAATAGGTCGCACGCCTATTGCCTGAGTGTGGATATGATGTCAGGTTCTGTAGGTTGAATTCTCCTATGTCGCCAGCATTTCAGCGCGGGATACCTTGCGCAAAGCATGGTGATCCACGACCATCCGCAACTGATAACCCAGTGTCTCCAGTTCAACAACAAACTCGTGCTTCCCACACTGTTCGACCAGTGTCCCATGGATCCCTGTCAGGCTGCCGGCGATGACTTCCACTTTGTCCCCGGTAAGCCATGAACGTGGCTCTACCGTCACATCCGTCATTTCACCAACCACCCTGCGCATCATCTGCATTTCACGCTCGGGGACAGGGACAATATTCCCGTTGAAGCGCACAAAATTGTGCACATAGGGGACCTCGAGTACCGATACTTTCTGAGCAGGGGTCATCCTGACGAACGCGTAGCAACTGATCAATGGGATCTCATATGTCTTGATCTTCCGCGTGTAGCGACGTGTCCTGCGCAACACGGGCACATATGCATCCATCCCTTTTTGCCGTAGCGCGGTCATCACATACTTTTCGCACTTATACTTAGTGGTCACAGCGTACCATTCGGGCCGTTCGTGCACGTCTTTCATTCTGTCGGTTTATTATCCTGTGACCAAATGAGGAGCGGGATAGGGTCCTTGCTTCGCCATGTGGTATCGAATGCCTCCTGTACATCATAGATCAGATACCGTATCCGCCGGCTCACCAGCGATTCGGCCCTGTCGATCAGGTGCATCAAATACTCCTGGTTGATACCCCCGACCAGAATCAGATCGATAATATCGCTGTCAAGTCCACGTGCAAATTCACCCGCGAGATACACTGCCTGGACGTCCCCCAGACGTTCGATGATATTTTCAATCACCTTGTCCAGACCGACGTATTTCATGATAATGCTATGGACGTCCTGGTACAGGGGATGATCGGTATTAGCCTGAAAGTATTTCTTATTCCCCTGTGCAAAGGAGCGCAGCATGCCGGCTTTTTCGAGCCTGTTGAGCTCTATGCGAATGGCATTCGTGGACTCACCGAATTGTGTCTCCAGACTCCTCAAATACGCCGTAGTACTGCTGTTCAGGAAAAATTTCAGCAGCAGTTTTATCCGCGTTTTCGATGATATCAGTGTCTCAATCATGTATAAAACGAGTAACAATATTACTCATTTTGGTACAAATCCGGCGTTGTGCATTATCCTTCAACTTTCCTGCCACGATACTGCCATTGCACCCCGTCGTGCACTGTTTCATGGTGTTTCGAATTCTCGACGAACAGGGGGGGGGGGTGGATTGTACCCAGCTTCTTTATTCCTTTTCTACCGGCATATTCCGAGGTCTTTTGTCTTAATTTTTTTTTTGATCCTCATTTTGCCCTAAGCGCGCGATAATTGGCGCGTGGTGAAGAGCTATTACAGTACAATTCGACCTAATATGTATTTGAGCTGCCAATCGTTTTCAAAAAAGAATTTTACTTTTTTGCCAACCTTTGAAACTTATCTCTACATTGACAATGTTAGACGAACTGGAATACATGCTAACTGAGATAATCCAGAAGAATATTTGCTCCTACCTCTACACTATTTCTTCACCTTAAAATTTCTAAACATGAAAAAATCACGCGTATTTTACGTGATTGCCGTAGTTGTGATTGTGGCTATTGGCGGGTACTTCATCATGGGCGGCAAGTTCAGCACCTCAGCAGGAGACGCTGCTGGTTCCGGCATTGATGGAGTCGAAAAGGCCAGCAAATACCGCGGAGCCAAAGTCGAGAAAGTCGACCTTGATGGCGCTGAGGTGCAGCAACTGCTCCAAAACCAGGACTTTCAAAAGCTGATTCAGGATGAGAACTTCAGAGAGCTGATGCGTTCACCTGAATTCACAGAACTGGCAAAGAACGACGAGTTTGCCACTGCCATTCAGAGCAATGCCATCAGTGAGCTGAGCAAGGATCAGAAGCTCGTTGATCTGGTCACCTCGAACGAATACGCACAGCTTTCAAAGAGCGATGCTTTCAGCGCGACTGTCAAAGACAACTCTCTTGTCGATCTGATCAAGTCCGATGAATTCAAAGAACTGGCAGATAAGGCAGGATTTGATGACGTCGTGGCCAGTCCGGCAATTCTTTCCCTGGCGAACAACCCTGATATCAAGCAGATCGCGGCAAATGCAAATTTCAAAGATTTGATGAAGAGCGCTGATTTTGCCGAAGTCGCCAAGAATGACGTGTTTACAAAGTTGATTAAAGATGAAAACGCGACAGCTGCTTTGCGGAAGGGCGCCATTGCGGATGTGCTCAAAAGAGATGAGTACAAGGACCTTGCAAATAACAAGGCGTTTTCGAACGTCGTAAAATCCGACGCTTTCAAAAAGATTGCTGCCAGTGCTGATTTGAACAAATTTGCCAGTGTTGTTGCATCACCGGAATTCAAAACGCTGGCTTCATCTGCAGACTTTGCCAAACTCGGGAAAAATCCGACAGCAATGGATCTGTTCACTTCCGATAAGTTTGACGCCGTAGCAAATAACAAGGACTTTCAAAAGCTGGCCAGTGCCGGTGGGTTGTCCTCAGTGATCAAGAACCCGGCGTTTCGGAGTTGTGCTGCCAGCGCATCTTGCAAGGGGATACTGGATAACCCCAAGCTTGCAGACCTTGCGAAATCTCCAGCGTTCGCATCTATTGTGAACGATCCGAAAATGAAAGACGTCATCGCCAGTGCTGCATTCAGTTCTGTGATGCGCAGTCCGACATTGACAAACATTGTCAAGGCCGATCAATACAAACAATTCGAAAAGACAGCCCTGCACAAAGTTGCAATGTAGAAGCGGCCGGCTGCTGCACCCGAAATCAGGCCTTTTCATGTGCTTCGACACGCTTGAGCACGGAGATATTTTTTGGGAACTATAAGAACATCTGAAACGGAGATAGCTCTTTCACGGGAGCTATCTCTCTCTTTAGCGGGAACGTACGAGTGCTCGTTGAAGTCCCTCTCCTGACACCTCAAAACACACTATCATGTTGGTCAGAATCACCCTTTTTGCATTTCTGATTCTCACATCTTTCGATACCCGGGCTCAACTCAGTATGATTTCCACGAATGAGATGCATCTGGTCTCCTATGATTATGGCCACCACTATATTCTGCCTCATGCCACCCGTTGTTTCCACCGGGCACTGGCATTTCATGAGCATCTCTTTGATTATACTCCAACGGAAAAAGTTTGGGTCCTGATCCAGGATTTTGGCGACTACGGGAACGCCGGAGCCACTGCTGTACCACGTAATGCAATCAGTATGGGGTTGTCACCTTTCAGCTATGCCTTTGAGACAAGCCCTGCCGGAGAACGGGTATTCAGTATGATGAATCACGAGCTTGTGCACGTTGTGTGCCTTGATGAAGCGACCAGGGCGGATAGATTTTACCAGGGCCTCTTCCTGGGTAAAGTCGAACCGTCGTCCGAGCATCCCGAATCCATGTTGTACAGCTATCTCACGAGTCCGCGACGCTACTCTCCCCGCTGGTATCACGAGGGTATCGCATCCTATGTAGAGACCTGGATGGGGGGTGGCGTCGGACTGGCCATGGGCAGTTACGACGAAATGGTCTTTCGCACACGCGTTCTGGAGCAGGCGCGTATTTACAGTGCCCAGGGCCTGGAGTCGGCCGGGGTGACCACTGATTTTCAGGGGCGCTCCAATTCTTATCTCTACGGCACACGCTTTATGGGATACCTGTCCTATACCTATGGCCCACATTCCATCATTGATTGGGTCAAGCGCAATGACGGAAGCAGGCGCACCTTTGTTCGTCAGTTTAAACATGTATATGACAAGCCCATTAATAAAGCCTGGAATGACTGGACCGCTTATGAGACTTCATGGCAGCAGGAGAACCTGCAGCGAATCCGGCAGCACCCGGTCACGGAGTATACTCCAGTCACTGCCGACGCAATCGGTTCGGTATCCTATGCATTTTTTGATTCCTTGCGCAACAAGATTTATGTGGCAGTCAATAATCCCGGACAAGTACCTCACCTGGCCGCGCTGAATCTGGCGACCGGTGCCTTGTCAAAACTTACGGATGTCAAAGGTGCGGCACTCTTCTACGTCTCCTCAGTGGCTTACGACCGAACAGGAGATGTCCTGTACTTTACGACTGACAATGACGCCTGGCGCGACCTCAACAGCTATAACCTGAAGACCCATAAGTCGACGCTACTCCAGAAAGATGTCCGCACAGGTGATCTTGCCTTCGATGCCGCAGACCAATCGATCTGGGGAATCAAACACCTCAATGGGTTTTCCACAATTACCAGGATAGCAAAAGATGGTGAAGCGGATACAAAATTCAAGCCCTACAGCACATGGGAACAGATCTATACGCTGGATTACGGGCAGGACATTTTTGATATTGACGTATCGCCTGACGGGACGTTGCTCAGCGCCGCTGTCTCCGATCTTAATGGCCGCCAATCGCTGTTATTGTACCGGATAGAGGATCTGAAGAATGGCCAATTTACCGCGGATACCATCTTTGATTTTGACGTGTCCTCACCACAGAGTTTCCGGTTCACCCGGGATGGTAAGTATCTGTACGGTACATCCTATTATTCCGGGGTCAGTAATATTTACAGGGTGGATGTGGCTACAAAGTCCATTGATGCAATGAGCAACAGTGTCACGGGGTATTTTAGACCTGTCCTGTTGGATACAAACCGGCTGTTTGCCTTCAATTTTACCAGCAAGGGTTTTCAGCCTGTAATTCTGAAAAACGCCGTCGTCACGGATATTTCTTCGATCGATTTTCTGGGGAACATCACCGTGGCCAAATATCCGGAACTCAAGGACTGGCAGTTGCAGATTGCAGGACCTCAGGATTCTGATATTGTCACGCTGGATACGACCGGGGGGATTTACCGCCCCGGCAAAGAAATGCATTACAACTACGGCTATCCTGTGGTCGTCGGGTACAAGAACAACGTGGGGATCGGCTATCATTTCAATATTGCAGATCCTTTCAGTTTCAGGAACCTGAATTTTACCATTGCATACACGCCACGCATGTGGTCAAACTCGCTCATCGCCGACCGTGATTCGAGTTTTATCACCCTGAATGATGACGAATTGATCCATGCCTCCCTTTCTTTTGAAGCGGGCAGTTTTACGTTCAGTGCAGGATACAATGAGGCGAATTTCTACGATCTGTTCGGACCATCGCAGAGCTCGCGGAAAGGGATCCGCGCCGGGGTTTCTTTTGACAAAAACTTTGTCTATGACCCTCCCAGAGTTCTCGACTTTCACGCCGGGCTGACAGGTTTTTACGGCCTTGATCAGTCGCCGGAGTTTCAGCAGATTCTGCTGACAGGCTATGACAAGAATTTCTTCTTCAATTTTAGTTCTTCGCTGACTTATCAGGCTATCAATAATTCCCTGGGGGCAGTTGATGGAGAAAAGGGATTGTCAGCGACACTGTGGGGTTCTCTGGCCATGTCAGCGGGGAATTTTTATCCAAGAGTCATTGGACTTCTGGATTATGGGATCCAATTACCGGGAAAGCATCTTTCGTTGTGGTTGCGCACGGCAGGAGGAAGTGCCTTTGACGATATTTTTAACCCGTTTACGCGGTTTGGATTTGCTGCATTCGGCAATAACTATGTCGATAACCAGGCGACCCGTCAATATAGGGGGCCGTTTGCATTCCCCGGATTGCGGTATGACGCGAACCGATCCATCATTGCCCAGCGTTTCGGCAAAGGCACAGCAGAGCTTGTCCTTCCTCCAATCCGTTTCAGAAAATTGGGTGGCTTCAATTTCTTTGCGAATTGGATCCAACCCTCATTATTCTCTTCATTACTCTATGCAGACAATACCAATACCGACCCTGACAAATTCATAGATTTTGGAGGCCAGGTGGACTTCAGGTTTGTGACGTTTTCATTACTTCCATCAACGATTTCAGTCGGGTACGCCCGCGCAAGGGATCTGGACAACAAGGGGATGTTTGACGAATGGATGGTCTCCCTTAAATTACTGCATTAATGCAGATCTTGGGATACTCCGGTGTCCCGCTTGTATTTACTATGTTTAGGCGGTTTTGTCTGCAATAACAAGCGATGCAATTCATTTTCGTTCTTGCGCTTTCCCTTGCTCCCGGCCTTGCGATTGCACTCTTCGTCTATTTCAGAGATGTCCATGAGCCCGAACCACTGCGCATGCTCGTCCGGGCATTTCTTTTTGGCGTCGTCGCTTTTTTCTTGTCCCTCGGGATTGCGTATGGCCTGAGCGCTGTTACGAATCTGGATTATGAGGACCTGGCAGATCAGCTCATTCGCGCATTTGTTTTTGTAGCACTGCTGGAGGAGTCCTGCAAGTTTTTATTTCTGCGCGGCATTCTTTACAGGAGCAAATATTTTGACGAGCCGTATGACGGCATCGTCTATGCCGTGATGATTGGAATGGGATTCGCCAGTGCCGAAAATATTATCTACGCGATCCACGGTGGTGGCAGCACGGCGATGATCCGGATGTTTACGGCTGTCCCGGCACATGCTGTCTTCGCCGTCATTATGGGGTTTTTCGTGGGCGAGGCAAAAGTCTTTCCGACGAGCAGCGGTTTGTACTCTATTCTTGCATTGTTTTTTGCAGTGTTCGTACATGGATTCTATGATTATTTCCTGTTTATTTCGTTTATCCCGGGCCTTTGGGCGCAGGCATTCATTTCGTTGCTCATCGCGCTGGGCTTCACCTACTACGCTATGAGACGACGGCTGCGGGAGTCCCCGTTTGGGGAGGATGAAGAGTAGCCATTGGCCGCTTGTTTCGTACCTTGTCGTTAAACCCGGCACACGGTATGGAAGAGCACGAACAGGCTATTGACAAAGACCTTGAATTCCTACGCGGCACACTGTTTCAGGTCTGGTCAAAAAATCAAATGTCACTGATCTCCATCGCAGATCACAAGGCCAATGTGATTGCTGCGATCAGTATCGTGTTGATCACGCTGATTATTATATTATTTAGCTCGGGAGTAATTATCAATGGAGAGCCTGTGTCAGCAAAGCTGGATTTTCTGCTGCCATTATCAGTGATGCTTTTGTTCTTCGCGATTTCTGCATTGTGTGCCATTCTGGCCTTAAAGCCAAAAATTATCCGGACGACAAAGAAACAGGGTCGCAGCATTCTTTTTTTCGAGAACTTTTATCGTCAGACACTTGAAATGTACCGGGAGGAAATGCGTGTGGTGATGCAGTCAAAGGAGAATGTCTATGAGCAGCTCGTCACAAATATGTACTACAACGGTCTTGTGCTCGAGCGCAAGTATATGCTGCTCGGCCTTGCTTACACATTGTTTATCCTTGCGATCGTCTGCGGAGCCACAGCCTATGTCGTGGTCGCTGTAGCATTGTAGGGTTTATGCCATGGCCTCCCGGACTGCTTTGCGTCCGATCAGATACAACGACGTGAGGATGAAAGCCACTGCGGCAGCAATCACAAGGGCTTTGAGAAGTGAAGGCTGTAACGGTTGCAATGGCGAAATCGGAATATCGATTTCCTGGATGACAGGTTTCGCGTTTTTCAACGAAAACTCAGCATACTCCATATTCTTCACTGCTTCGACCTGCATCGCAGAGAGTTTGTTGATCTCCCGCTGCAATTGATCCCTTTTCAATAAGTCGACACGCGACCACATGCCGTTGCTGGCATCTGAAAACACGGCAAGATTCATATCAGCTTTCGTCAGCTCCTCCTGGATAGAGTCCACTTTTTCACGCACGACATTAAATGTCTGCAGTTGTCGTTCTGTGGCCTGATCTATATAAAACTCACTCAGCCTGTCAAACTGCGTCCGGGCAAAATCAATAGAAAGCTGTTCATCAGTGGTTTCACAAGTTAGGGTGAGGACACTTGATTCATCGTCATAGGTTGCCGTCATCAACCCGTCTTTGTCCGGGCTGCCCGCGAGCAGTGCATACAAGGACAGCAGTGCTTTCCGCTCCTGTTCGTTAAAAGCAGCAACAGAATCCCTGGTAAACCGAAACCCGGCCATTGCGGAGTCGTCCTTTGCCCACTGATCATCCAGATCATAAAGTACGATAAACTGATTGCCGATGTAGTCCCCTTGCGTTTTTGTGAGCAGGACTTCCTGCACAATTCTACGTGACTTCGCCAGTTGAACAATTTTATCCAGGTTATATCTTCCACCGCGGCCACGGCCCAGGCCGAATTGGCCAAGAAGACCAGTGACACCACCGAAGGGGTTGCCTTCATCTTCATTGACCATAAAAGTGAGTTTCGCTTCATACGTCACAGGTGTCGCCAACGCCCGATATACAAGCGCTCCTCCAATAACAAGAAATACTATTCCGTACAGCCACCACTTGCGGAATGCTTCCCTGCGGAACTTCTGAAATGCAAGGATGAGATCCTTGAGGGTCAGCTCACGGTCGGGAGATATTTGCGTGTATGATTCTTCCGTCATGCCCGCTCAGATTTGATCTGCGATGCGCAGCAGGTATTCGCCATATCCACTCTTTACCAGGTTTTTTGCAACTGCCTGTAACTGTGCTTTCCCGATAAAGCCTTTCCTATACGCGACTTCTTCGACACATCCGATTTTCAGACCCTGGCGCTCCTCGATAATCCTTACAAAATCGCTGGCATCGCTCAGAGAACGAAATGTGCCCGTATCCAGCCAGGCAGCGCCTCTGCCGAGGACTTTGACACGTAACATTCCGCGCTCCAGATAAGCTCTGTTGACATCGGTGATCTCATATTCTCCCCGGGCTGATGGTCTTAAATTCCGGGCGATCTCTACCACAGCATTATCATAGAAGTACAAACCGGGCACCGCGAAATTCGATTTCGGACGTGCCGGCTTTTCTTCAATGGACAATACCTTGCGCTGTGCATCAAATTCCACGACACCGTAGCGTTCCGGATCAGAGACAGGATATGCAAAAACGATGCCGCCGTGGGGGGCCAGACAATCTGCGAGAAACGCTTCCATCTCCGTGCGGTAAAAAATATTATCACCAAGGATCAGCGCCACACTGTCCTGCCCGATAAAATCCGCGCCGATCACAAACGCCTGGGCAAGTCCATTTGGCACTTCCTGCACAGCATACACGAACCGACAGCCAAGATCCGAGCCATCGCCGAGCAGGCGTTGAAACTGCGCCTGATCTTCCGGAGTGGTTATGATCAGCACTTCGCGGATCCCTGCCATCATCAGCATTGACAGGGGATAGTAAATCATTGGTTTGTCATAGACCGGTACGAGCTGCTTGGAGATTGCTTTTGTAATGGGATACAGCCTGGTACCGGATCCCCCAGCCAGAATGATACCTTTCATCGTGTGGCGTATTGGGCTTCGTAATAAGATTGATATGCGCCGGAGACAACATGATCCACCCAGCTCTGATGCGTAAGATACCAATCAATTGTTTGCCGCAGCCCTTGTTCAAATGACGTCTTCGGTGCCCATCCCAGTGTGCGCCGGATCTTCGTCGCATCAATCGCGTACCGAAAATCATGACCTTCACGGTCGCGGACATATGTGATCAGCTTTCGCGCAGCACCCGCTTCCCGTCCCAAGGCCTGATCCACCTGATCGCACAACAGATGTATCAGGTCAATATTGCGTTTTTCACTATCACCGCCGATATTATACGTCTCTCCGGCTTTCCCCTTGTGGAAAATCAAATCGATCGCGTCAACGTGGTCGAGCACGTATAGCCAGTCACGCACATTATTGCCTTCACCGTAGACAGGCAAGGGTTGTTCTGTAATGATATTCCTGATCATGAGCGGGATCAGTTTCTCGGGAAACTGGAATGGGCCAAAGTTGTTCGAGCAGTTTGAAATCAGCACAGGCAATTGATACGTATGATACCATGCCATGACAAAATGATCCGCAGATGCTTTGGACGCACTGTATGGGCTCCTCGGGTCATATGGCGTCTCTTCTGTGAATTTGCCGGTATGACCCAGGGATCCGTACACTTCATCTGTAGAGATCTGGAAGAAGCAGTGGTTCGTATTATTCCCCCAGGCTTCCCTTGCAGCCTGTAGTAAATTCACTGTCCCGATCACATTTGTCTTCACAAAACTCAGCGGGTCCAGGATAGACCTGTCGACATGGGATTCTGCCGCACAATGGATGACATGTGTGATCTGTTGGCTATTGAAAATATCCTTCACCAGTTCTGCATTCCGGATGTCACCTCTGATAAATGTGTAATTCGCCTTCCCCTCGATATCAGTCAGATTTTCAAGATTCCCGGCATAAGTGAGGGCATCGAGATTGACGATACGATAATTGGGATAAGTATTGACAAAATGCCGTACAAGATGGGAACCAATAAAACCAGCTCCGCCCGTGATGAGAACATGTCTGTCAGCCATGGGGAGCAAAGGTAAAGAAGGCATGGGGCATGGGGCGTAGAAACTGCTGACCGAAGCGCTCTATCCAGCCTGAAGGGCTGAACAAAATTCTGCATTGGGCCTCGCCCAATGCAGAGAGATGGCCGCCCGTTGAGCTCTGAAGGAGCGAAAGACATTTTCAGATCTGGATATGAATATGAATAGCCTCAGCGCCCCTTCTACAGTTCGCAGCTTGCCCCCGTCCGGGCGGGCGAACTCGTAGAGGGCGGTCCTGGTTCGTTGCGGGTTGCGCACTGCCTACTTGTGGACTGAAGCCTGCCTACTCTTCTTTCTCTTGTCCATTCTCGCTCTCCTGCTTCATTTGTTTCACTGGCATGAGCTTCTGTTTGATCTTTGCTTCGATCTCTGCTGCCACTTCCGGGTTGTCTTCTATAAACTGTCTTGCAGCATCCCTGCCCTGGGCGATTTTCGTTCCGCCATACGCATACCAGGAGCCGCTTTTTTCAAGAATATCAAGATCGGAACCCAGGTCGACGACCTCACCTGACTTTGAGATCCCCTGGCCAAAAGTGATATCGAATTCTGCGATTTTGAAAGGCGGCGCGAGTTTGTTCTTGACGACTTTCACCTTTACCCGGTTGCCCACCACATTGCCGTCGCGATCCTTGATAGCGCTCCCGCTCCGACGGATATCAAGGCGCACGGAGGCGTAAAATTTCAGTGCGTTACCACCAGTTGTCGTTTCCGGATTGCCGAACATGACGCCGATTTTCTCACGGAGCTGGTTGATGAAAATGCAGCAACAGCCGGTTTTGCTAATAGTCGCGGTGAGTTTGCGCATCGCCTGAGACATCAACCGCGCCTGGAGCCCGACTTTGGATTCGCCCATTTCTCCTTCAATCTCGCTCTTGGGAACCAGTGCTGCGACAGAATCGATCACAATGATGTCAATCGCGCCAGAGCGGATCAGGTTTTCAGCGATTTCCAATCCTTGTTCTCCGTTGTCTGGTTGTGAGATCAGGAGGTTGGAAGTGTCCACTCCGAGGTTTTCTGCGTAAGTGCGATCAAATGCGTGTTCTGCATCAATGAATGCAGCCAGTCCTCCTTGCTTCTGGCATTCGGCAAGGGCATGAATTGCAAGGGTGGTTTTTCCCGATGCTTCGGGCCCATAGATTTCCACTACTCTGCCACGTGGAAATCCGCCGATGCCCAGTGCTACGTCCAGGCCGATTGAGCCTGTCGGAATAGTATCGACTTCGACGACCTTCTTGTCGCCAAGCCGCATGACGGTACCTTTACCGTAAGTTTTTTCAAGGCGGTCTACTGTGAGTTTGATAGCCTTGAGCTTCTCGTCCCGTTCTTTTGACATGTAAGGGAGGTTTTAATGGTTTATTGAATTGTGAGGGCCGAAGGTAGGGGGTTTTGCCGACTTTCCGTACAAAAGAATACTGCCCCGGGCCTCTCTTTTACTGTCACGGTTGAGGCTCCGCCAACATGTACCATGGGGGCGTCAGTTCAAATGATGACTTTTATTGATGTCACTACATAAAGCAGATGAAGAAAAGGTTGCAGACAATGAGGCATGATCAAGGGACAACTTTCTGAAATCCGATTTGCTCTTATCTTTCACGGATAAGGCAGTTGGAAGTAGATGGAAGCCCCTTATCAAAATGACCATGATCTTGTTGAAGCACTGCGCCGTGGCGGGAAGGTCGCGTTACAGCATATTTACCGGAAGTGTTATCCGGTATTTGAAGCATATGTGGCAAAAAGTGGCGGTACCGTTGCGGATGCGCAGGATTGTTTTCAGAATGGCATACTGAGTGTATGGGTCAATGTACGCACAGGGCGCTATCAGTTGCGCGAGAATGCGGCATTTTCCACATATGTCCTCGGGGTATGCAAATATGTATGGATGAATCACATACGCTCCGCATATCACAAGACAACTGACCTGGACAGGGACCTGCCTGATTTGGTGCAGGCTGAGCCGGATCTTGACTATGAACAGAAGTTAAAAATGCTGAACACCGGGCTTTCACATCTGGGTAAAAATTGCCAGGAGGTGCTGCGTTTATTCTATTTCGAACGCTTGAGTTATGAGGAGATTGCAGTGCGTACCGGAAGAGCAGCGGATTCGCTAAAGAATCAAAAATACAGATGTATCAGCCGTTTGCGTGAGTGGGTCAACAACAGGGAAAAACCCGAGCAGTGAAAGAAATCGATCAATATCAGCTCGAGCGCATTGATGCTTATCTCCTTCATCGGATGCCCGATCAGGAGCGGCATCAGTTTGAGACAGAACTGGACGTAAATCCTGCACTGCGGGAAGCATTCGAGCATCAAAGGGCGATCGCAGATGCCATCGGATATGGACAGGTGCAGAATGCGCTCTTCACGATGTATCCCGAAAAGGGCAACAACACATTGCGCAAGAAACGCTTTTGGCGCACGCTTTCCATTGCCGCAGCACTCGCCGCCGTGACGTGTGTTTTGTATTTCTTATTGAGCCCGCCGAAGTACAGGAAGGTCTTTGCGGAATTTTATACTGCGGATCCCGGATTGCCTACCCTGATGGGTGAAGACCGTCAGAACTATGTGTTTTACCAGGGCATGGTGGACTATAAATCAGGAAACGACGCTGCAGCGTTACGGGCCTGGAAAAGCCTCGTAGGTTCAGGACGTTATCCGGACACCCTCACATATTATCTGGCGATGGCCAGCATCGGCACGGGGGATTACGTCGCTGCTACGGATTATCTCAAGCAGGAACCCAATGGCGCATTTGCTTTGAAACGCAAGTGGTATCTGGCCCTGGCAACATTACGACAGGGCGATGTCGCACAGGCCAGGCTTGTGTTTGCCGAAATTGCACAGCAACCCGGGCCGTATACAGATCGTGCACGTGCACTGCTCGACCGGATCAATCCCCGGTAGCCCGCTGCCTGCGGACAGATTTCAAGCCATCAAAATGACAGAAAAAAGAATCTGTATCTTCATTCCACACCTTGGAATAGAAGAAACCGGCACCGTGCGAACGACGCTTTTTTTCATCCCGTTGGCAATGCTTTTGTCCGGGATCCTGTGCGCGCAGGATCCTCATGCAGACTACATGCACAGCGTGGATCTCTTCGACAAAAATGTGCGTGACAGCGCTCTCTTCCTGGCGCAGCGTGCCGTGGGGGAGTACGACGCGCTTGGAAAGTATGACAGTGCCCTGTTGGCGACAATCCTGGTCTCAAGAAATGAGACCATCCTCAACACCCTCGAAGTTGCAGCGAAGACAATGTCACGAGGCCTTGAGACATATGCCCCACATCTTGCGGATACCAGCCAGGCACTTCTGAAAGGGATCATGCAACGTGGGGAAATTCTCAACCAGAATTTCCAAATGGATTCGGCACTGTATTATTTCGATATCGTGCAAAAGCGCCTCCGCCACACAACAACACCAACAGCCCTGGAAGCGCATTTGCGCTATAATATGGCGTTCTGCTATATGCAGAAACGGGAATATGATACGGCGAAACAATATGCCTTGACAAGTCTCCGGGAGTCACGGGTGGTGTATGGTCCTGACGCGCGCGAAACAGGCAACGCGGTTCACGTGATGTGTACGCTGTACAACTATTCTTCACAATATGATTCTGCGCTGATCTACGGCCGGGAAATGTTGCGACTCACTTCTATCAACTATCCGGCGGACCATCCCAATATCGGTGTAGCTCATAATGAACTCGGAACGATTTATCAGAATCTCTGTCGTTACGATAGTGCCGTGTATCACCGTAAGAAATGTGAAGAAATCTTCTACAAAAACTATCTAAAGGAAGGCCAGGGAAGGTATCTGGCTGTGGCCTATGGTAATCTCGGATACCTCTACGCTACTATGGGTGAGTACGAACTCGCACAAGAATATAGTTTTAAAGCGCTCCGGCTTGCAGAGCAACAATATGGTACCGAAAACCCGGTCCTGATCCCAAATCTCACGGGCATTGCAGATAATTACCAGGTGCTTGGGAACCCAAGGGAAGGGCTGGCATATATCCGCAGAGCTTACCGGATCCAAAAGAAATCCGGCCCTCGGGAATGGGGTAGTCTCGCGTATGTCGAGAACTTCCTGTCGACGTTGTTTGAGAGCAATGCACAGTATGATTCTGCCAAATACTACGCTGCGCTTGCAATGTCCCATTATGCCCAGGCAAACATGGGCGACAATAAAATCTCCGTCAATGCCATCAGCTCAATGGGAAAAGCACTTCTGCAGCTTGGAGATACCCTTGGCGCAGAGCGGTATTTTAAGGACGCGGCTGCCCGTTTTGAATCATTCCATGTGCCCTGGCATGAAAATGTTGTGAATCTGAAATTGCTTTTGGCACAAGCGGCACGGAAACATGGATATCACGCGGCACAGCAGGCGCTGGATGCAGCTTTCAGAAGCGCTTCTTTAGCGCATGGCTGTGGGACAACATCTTGCATCCTCGATTCACTTTTTGTGGCCGGGTATACGCTCGGGTTGTTCCAGGAGCAAATTTCACTCCTGCTATCCCAGGAACCATACAAGGACCCTGTTGCCCTGTCAAATACCATCGGCGACTGGATCGGGAGATATGAGACGCAGGCTTCGCGGTATATGGGTCAGTTGCGATCGGACTTTGGACTGCGCACGGTGATGCAGATAAACCATGCTATTTACGATGCCGGGGTCAGGATCAACTATGATTGTTGGAAAAGCACCCATGAACACTGCATCTCGCCAGGATGCTGGAGTATATCACGAAAAGCAAGGCACTCACCCTGCGTCTTCAGGCCAACGACAGGAATATACAGCGCTATGCGCATCTCCCTGAGAAGGTCCTTGCGGAAGAGGCTGAACTCCGGAGTGAAATTGCCGTGCGCTATCAGAACATGCTCCAGGATTCCAGCCTGGAATCAAGAACACAGTACTCCAACGCGTTGGAAGCCTACACCCAGTTTAAAGAGCGAATGAGCAAAGACTATCCACAGTATTATGCCTTAAAATTTGATCTCAGCGTACCATCACTGCAACAGGTGCAGCAAAGCCTCAACGATCAGGATCGTTATATTGAATTTGCATTTGTAGATACCTCTTTGTTTGCTGTTATGATTGAGAGGCATCAAGCCGGCGTCATGCGCTTTCCGGCAGATGTGGTGCGGCAAGAAATCGAAATGTACACCTCTTCAATGCTCAGCAGAGATTCTGCATCACTCAGTAGGAGCAGCGCAAAATTGTATGACACATTTATCCGGGATTTACTTCCGGCCCCTTCAGTGACAAAGCTGATCATTGGGCCGGATGAAGTGTTATATCAACTCAGCATGGGATCTATCCTCGTGCCTGCAACCGGGAGATACCTGGTTCAGGATTTTGATTTCTGCTACACGCCTTCGGTCGATGCGTGGTTTGAGCGCGGCGTTCCGCATCGAGCCAGGCATACGGGGATTTTGGATGTCACCCCCGGCTTTACACAAGAGATGAAAGATGCCTATCTCAGGCAGACGGATACTGTCCACATAGACACAAATTACCTGACGTTGCTGTCACAACCGTTTATGTTAGATCTGTCGACGTCCCTCAGCGCGCAATTCCAAGGCAAATCGTACCGCACTGAAGAAGCCACGGAATCAAATGTAAAAATGGCCATCGGCGCTTATGCGTTGTTGCATTTCGGCACCCACGCCAAACTTGACAATTCGAATCCTCTCCTGTCACGTCTGATGCTCGCAAAGGAGTTCGATACCGACGAAGATGGATATCTGCATGCATATGAAATCTACGGTATCCCGATATCTGCTGATCTGGCGGTCCTGACAGCCTGTGAGACTGGCAGTGGAGCATATCGTCCGGGTCTCGGCATTGAGTCACTGGCTCATGCATTCGCCTACGCAGGATGCCCTTCAGTGGTCATGTCTTTATGGGATATCGATGAACAGAGTACCGCGGAGATTATCCGGTTGTTTTACAAAAATCTCAGGGCTGGAATGGAGAAATCGAACGCCCTGGCTGCTGCACAGCGCGCATATCTGGCCTCTACCCACGGGGAACTCAGACATCCGTTTTATTGGTCGGGACTTGTCCTGATGGGCAGTGATGGTGTTGTCGATCTTGGGCATGCCATGCACTGGTGGCAATGGGTGATTGGCGCCCTTGTACTGATCATCATGGTCCGGCTTATGATCCGCAGAAGAAGTCCTGCCCGCTTAGGATAACCCCCCTCTATGGCTGCCTACTCCCTCCCTTGAAGGTCCTATTCATGAAAATCACCTTGGCGGGGTGATGACTTTTCGGTACGACAGGACATAAACCTGTATGCACCTGAAATCCTGAAGTCATTTCCGGTGGAGAACGTCTTTGTCATCATCTAACTACACGTCGCCTTTGATGAAAGCTCTACTGCTTCAGACAATCAGAATATGCTGTGTCAGCATCCTATTTGCGGTCAGTCTCATTGAAACAGGATGGGCGCAGGTGACCTATAGCGTCAGCCAGTCTGGCACGTACAACATAGAGATTGATAATCCTACTTATATCACGATCGATCCTGACGGAACCACATTGATTCCAATAGGTTTTGACTTTAAGTTCTTTGGCACAACGTACACCGAGTGTTACATTTCGCAAAACGGCTTCATCTCATTTGACGACTCAGGCGGAGGTTGCTGCGAGGGACAGTCTCTCCCCGACGCCAATGCACCCAACAACCTCATCGCCCCTGCCTGGACGGACATGGATTTTTACTCCGTGCATTATGAAGTATTCGGTACTGCTCCGGACCGGCGTCTTGTCATCACGTTTGACTACGAAGATTTTTGTGGTGCCGACTACTATGGCCAGGTAAAACTGTATGAGACCACGAATGTGATTGAGATCCATACCCAGGAGTGGGCAAGCACGGCATTTCCCTGTGAGAATACCACCCAGGGTATCGAAAATGCCGATGGATCCCTGGCGTACTATGCTCCGGGTCGCAATGCAAACACAGACTGGTATGTCGATGACGGCGACGAAGACTTTGTCGGCTTTTACCCGCAGGCCGATACTTCGGAGAATTCTGTAGTGTATATGATTGACCAGACCGGCACCTGGGATCCTGAATATGACTACCCTGAGGAAGTCACCGTCCCGGAGAATGGCTACAGCGGTCCGATATCAATTGGATTTGACTTTGTGTTTTATGGAGATACGGTAAACACCGTTTGGATGGCGCAGGATGGCTTTATCACCTTTAGCACTCCCGGCGGCGGGCAGACTTCGGATCCACAGACCCTTCCGGATCCCTCTGCTCCAAATAATCTGATCGCAGGCCTCTGGACAGACCTCGACGCAACAGATTGCGAGTACGGGGGGTGTTACACGTATGAGGTTCTCGGGGATGCCCCAAACCGACGTTTTTTGGCGTCTTATGGTCTCAATACGATGTGCGGAGAATATATCGAAACACAAATTAAATTATTTGAGACCTCGAATATTGTCGAAATCCATTCGTACTACGAAAACTACTATAACTGCGATGTTGCTACTCAGGGAATTGAGAACAGCAATGGGACGGCAGCAACTTTTATCGCAGATAGAAATAATAATAGTTCCTGGTCCGCATACTATGACTACGTCGCATTTATCCCACTCCAGGAGAATGACGCAGGCATTTACGCGAATATTGAGACATATTGTGACGGCCCGCAGGATATTGTCTCTATTGTCAAAAATTTTGGCAGCAATGTCATTGATAGCCTCACCTTGAACTGGACGTGGAATGGCGTGCCACAAACACCAATCGCAACTCTCTTTCCAATGTACCCGGACGGCAGCTATGGAATAACGCTGGGCCCACAGACACTGACTTTTGGAGAAGAAGACACCCTTGTTGTCTGGACTTCCGATCCCAATGGGATGAGTGACCCCAATACGACCAATGATACGGTGACTACTGTTATACATCCCGGCATGCATGGTGTGTATACGATTGGGGGGACGGACCCGGATTACGCGACGTTTGCCGATGCCATTGCGGATCTGGAAAACATCGGCGTCTGTGACTCTACCATTTTTGATGTCCGGCCGGGCACATACACGGAACAAATCCTGGTGAACCATATCCCAGGTGCTTTTGGCGACAGCAAAGTCATTTTTCGGGCTGAAAATGGAGATAGCTCCTCAGTCATCGTACAATTCTCCGCAAGTGATCCGGGATATAATTATGTCGTAAAATTCAATAATGCCCATAACATTGTCCTGGAAAATTTGACCCTGACCGCATTGGGTGCTACCTATGCCAGGGTCTTAGATCTTACCTTGTATTCGTTTGATAATATTATCAGGAATTGCGCCATCAATGGTCACAGTTCATCCAGTACCTCGACGACGCTCGCATGTATCTATTCGGAAGCAAATAATCCAAATAATGAGATCAGCCAAAATACGATCTCAAACGGATCCTATGGATTCTACCACCAACCGTTTGGCGCGGATGCACCGACAGGCCTGGAAATCAACAATAATACTTTTCTGAATCAATCCTATTATGGGCTCTTTTCAGATGGCACACGAGGATTGCGGATCTATCGCAACACGTTTATTTCGAATGCGACCGCCGTTCGCGGGATTGATATTTCGAACGATACCGATACGTTGAATATTTATGGTAACTATATCCATCTTGAAAATGGGTACCGTGGTATCTCTATTTCCCAGGTAACGCCTGTCGGCGGACACAGAGCACAGATCGCAAATAACATGGTCGCAATACCATATGCTTCTGCCAATGCCGGGATCGGCGTGTATAATTCCAATGCTACAGATATCATCCACAACAGTGTTTTGATCAGCAGTGCCCTGTCGGCGACATACGCCATCTATCATGTCAGTGGAGTACAAGACAGCATCTTCAACAATATCTTCGCAAATACCGGTGGCGGTCCTATTGTAGGGGCGAGCTCCGTCTCCACGAATTATTTCGACTACAACGACTACTACGGCACGGGACAGGTATTTGGCGTGTATACCCCTGTGCTCAATGGTGCAGAAGATATCCATACATGGACCGCACTCACAGGGTATGACACACATTCGCTCGTGATGGACCCGCTGTTTGATGCAGCGGATGATCTTCACGTGTCCAATACATATCTCAATGGAAGGGGTAGCCCGGCTTTTGCGACAGCCGTAGATTTTGACCTCGAGCCACGCAACCAACAGCATCCCGATATCGGTGCTGATGAATTCACGCCTCCTGCCAACGATGCCGCGATTCAGGCACTTTTATCACCGGCTGGCGTGTGCACTGAAGAACAGAATGTAGAAGTCGTGCTCATCAACCTTGGCGCGGACAGCCTGCACAGCGTGACAATTCACTGGTCCGTTGACAGCATTGAACAAGACTCCGTACTGGCCACACCGGAGCTTGCCCCGGAAGGCGATACAGCACACATTGTCATCGGCACCTACGTTTTTGGCAATCAACCTGACACTATCGTCGTTTGGTCCGCCCTGCCTAACGGCAGTGCAGATCTGCTCCTTTCCAATGATACGCTTACGCAGGTCTACAGACTTCCTCTCAATGGCACCTATACGATTGGCGGCACGGCTCCTGATTTTATCACGCTCCAGGCTGCTGCGGATGCACTGAAATCCTATACTATCTGCGGACCTGTGGAGTTTCGTCTCCGGGATGGAACCTACACCGAACAAGTGGTCATCGATTCAATCCAGGGTTCATCTACAGCCAACACGATCACGTTCACCTCTGAAAGCGGCGACAGCAGCGCCGTCAGTATTGAATTCAACGATATGAATTCAAATAAGAACTACGTCATAGAACTGAATGGTACGGACTATGTCACGTTCAGAAATCTCGGGTTTAAGGCACTCAACGTGCTGAACGGGGACATCATCGATGCTATCAATGGTGTCACACATCTCACTCTGGAACACAATTATTTCGAAGGGCCCAACTACGGAGGCTCAACAAGCCGGTTGGTCAATACTTTCAATGCCGGTATTAATGAAGATTTTATTATCCGCGACAATTATTTCCTCAACGGCCAGCAGGGCGTCTATCTCTATAGCGTTCTCGGGCCGGAAATCCGTCCACAAAATATCCTGATCGAGCAAAACAGTTTTATCAATCAACGGAACCGCGGTGTATCTATCACTGGCACACGCACTTTGACAATCCGGGACAATTTCGTCGAAACAAATACCACCGCCAACGGGTATATCGGAATCGCCGTTGAAAATTCCAATATCCTTACTGAGGTTTCGGGCAATCAGGTCATTATTGATGTCGCCGGAGACGGGATGTACCTCAATACAATGAATTTCGGGCTTGGCGTACTGGGCATCAGCAAGGTGTATAATAATATGGTAAGTACGGCGTCGGGAATTGGAATTAATATATGGAACAGTACGAATGTCCACGTGTATTTCAACAATGCCTTCACTGCCGGAACGAATGCAACAGGGCACCATGCCTTTGAGCTTGTGAGCGGTGATACGATAGATGTCAAAGACAATGTCTTCGTTGCCAATGCAGGCCGTGCATTTCAGAATATACTCGTCACACCACCCGTGGTGACCTCAGATTACAACGATCTCGTTACGGCAGGTTCAACTCTTGGACAGTGGAACAATGTCGCATATGCAGACCTGCCAGCGTGGCAGAGTGGAACGGGATTTGACACTAGTTCGAAGAGTATTGATCCTCAATTTGTCTCCACGACAGATCTGCATGTCCTTGCAGATACCCTTGACGGAGCCGGGATACCAGCTGGAGGAATTGCCGAAGATTTTGACGGAGACTCCCGCAACGTTGCCACGCCCGACATAGGGGCAGACGAGATCGGAACCAATGAAAACGATGCAGGTGCTTTTGCAGTGATGCCGGCAATGCCTTTCGCGCGCGGCAATGAGCCTCTTCGGGCTGTCATCCGCAATTATGGAAGCAATACAATTACTTCAGTGGAGGTCCACTGGACACTCAATGGCATTGATCAAACCACATACGACTATACCGGTACATTGCCGACACTGACCCAGGATACCGTGGTACTGGACACTATCAATTTCGTCCTGGCAACACCGTACGATTTTAAGGTCTGGACGGCAATGCCCAATATGGTCACCGATCTGTATCACGGCGATGATACCGTGTCTGTAACAGATTTATACGCCGCAGTATCGGATACCGTCACCATTGGCGGGGTCGCCCCGGATGTCGCAGATGTGGAGTCTGCATTGACGGCTTTATTGCTGGGGGGAATATTGGATTCCGTGCATTTTCAATTGCGTAACGGGACATACAGCGCTTCCATCACGATCCCCCAGTCACCGTCACTCACTTGCAGTACACCGGTATATTTTGAATCTGAGTCCGGTGCCCCTGCAGATGTCATTCTGAACAATACGGGATTTTCGGGGCATGCCTTGACCCTTGATGGCGCTGATGGGTTAACCTTCCGCAATCTCACGATCCAGAGTACATCCTCTTCATACCACGCTCTTGAGGTACGCAATGAGGCAAACTGTAACACCTTTGACAATTGCGTCATTGAAGTGCCGGCCACTACTTCAACGAACGTCGCTCAGTCAGTAATCTACAGCAGCGGATATACTGATACTGCAAATGTCTTTGTGCACAATACTATTCTCAACGGCTCTTATGGCGTTTACTGGGATGGTGTTGTCAATGAAACCGGAACCCGGTTTGAAGACAACACTGTCACTGATCCCTACTACACGGGGATGTATGTCAGAAGACAATCCAGCCCGGTCCTTCGCGGAAACGTCATCAGCAGTGCCAACGCTTATTCCAATTTCACGGGGATGTATTTGATCACGTGTAATGATGCCATTGTCGTCCGTGCAAACCAGATCCTGCTGCCAGAACAGCACGGAGAGGGCATTCATTTGAATAGCTGCTATGCCACGGCATTGAAGCCCGGGGTGATCGCGAACAATTTTGTGATTGTCGGGCAAAGCTCGGCATCAGTGGGTATTGATCTTTCCGGGACGGCGTACGAAGGGATGTTCTATAATACTGTTTTAATCACCGGGACAAGCACCGGTTCTCACTGTACATATGTACATGGCACATCCAATACTCTCATCCAAAACAATATCTTCTCAGACCAGTCCGGAGGTACGGCGATGCGCCTGTTGAACGAGTCTGAAGTAATAACGTGTGATTATAATGATCTGCTGACGACGGGCGCAACTCTGGTGCAATCAAATACGGGCACGTACGCAGATCTTGGGCTATGGCAGGGCACAGGGTTTGACCTACATTCTCTTTCTGTGGATCCTCAATTTGCAGACTCTCTCGATTTCCATGTACTGAGCTCTTTTCTCGATGGTGCCGCTACACCTTTGCCGGAAGTAACCGAAGATATCGAAGGTGATCCACGTGACACTCTGACTCCTGATATCGGGGCTGACGAATTCAATTTGTTTACCAATGACGTCGGTATTCTGTCTATTAATTATCCCAAAGAACCCTTCCCTCCCGGAGAAAATACGGTGTTTATCAAGTTTGTCAATAATGGCCAGGATACACTGACCACAATGCAGGTAGACTGGCAGGTCAACAATATCCCTCAGCCCACATATTTCTGGACAGGGTTGCTCCCCTCAGCCGGGACTTACGATTCGCTGGATATTGGTTCATACGATTTTTCACCCTATCAACCCTATCATATTAAAGTCTGGGTGAGCAACCCGAATGGTCTCACTGACGAACTCGCGTCCAATGATACATTGCAGGTTCAGAATCTGTACCCGGGTCTGATTGGCGTGTATACAATTGGAGGAACAACGCCAGACTTTGACTCTCTGGGTCAGGCGGTCAATGCGCTTATGCTGGGCGGTGCTGCCGGGGCTGTGACCTTCAATGTACGCAGCGGCACGTACCTGGAGACAATGAATATTGGAGAATTCCCCGGATGTGGATGCAGCACCCCCGTGACATTTCAATCCGAAAGCGGCGATAGCACAAATGTCACGATCACAAACCTTGGTATTGATGATAATATTATCACACTAGACGGGGCTGACGGGTTGATTTTTAAGCACCTTACGCTGACTTCTGTCAACCCTGCATACCGGCGCGTCATCGAATATTTCAACGGCGCCCATTGCAATCAATTTTTAAACAACAGGATCATCGGATATGAGGGCACCTCCACCAGCTTGAATGATGCGGTGATCTGGTCAAATACAAGCCTGGATACCGCCGACGTATTTCGCAATAACTGGATCCGCTACGGCGCTTACGGTTTTTATTTAGTTGGAAACGGCAGTGCAAATTCGAATACGATTATTGAAAACAATTTTTTAGATCAGAATTATTATTGCGGCATTTCGGCCACACAGGAGTTAGGCATTCAAATCCTATCAAATGACATCATTGTAAATACCAATACGGCAAAGGGGCTCAACCTGAGTTATTGCGACAATGGAATGCGCATCATGGGTAATACTGTCCAGGTACCGAACGGTCAGTACGGTGCATATCTCAGCTCATGCACCGGAAGCCCGGCCGGACATGACGTCGTCGCCAATAATTTTTTCAGTACCGGCGGAACAAATACAGCTTATGGGATACTTGCCACCAGCTGCAGCGATCTCGATATTTACCACAACAGCACGAATGTTTATTCTTCCACAGGATCCAGCACAAACAACGCGGCACTCCGCATCACGGATTGCGCATCAGTAAATATTCTCAATAACATTCTTAACACCCAGAGTCCCGGCCCGGCATATTATTCGGATAATAACAGCGGATTTAGTAGTGATTACAATGATATCGCCTGGGCCGGGTCCTCTTTGGGTTTCTGGAATGGCGCAGAGGAGGCGGATCTTTCTGCATGGCAGGCGGCCAGTGGAGGAGATGCCAATTCGTTCTCTTCCAATCCACAGTATATGTCCGACGTGGATCTCCATGTGACCAATATTTTACTGCATAACAGCGGTACTCCCGGTACCGGGATTACAACAGATATCGATGGCGATACACGGGATGCCATGCCCGATATCGGTGCTGATGAATTCCAGCCGGTAGATGACAACGATGCGGGCATCTTTATGCTCAACGGGCCTGTCATCCCTTTCGCGGCAGGTATACAGCCCGTAGAGGTCGCCATCAAGAATTATGGCCTGGATACGCTTACCAGTGTGACTGTGCACTGGGTGGTCAACGGTTTGGAACAGACACCATTCTCCTGGTCAGGCGCAGCCGCTCCTGCCCAATGTGCCTTCGCAACCATCGGCAATTTTGACTTTGCAGAACACACGAAGCACGACATGATCTTTTGGACAGAACTGCCCAATGGCGTCCCGGACAGCACGCATATCAATGACACCCTCGCCATCAATGATTTCTATCCGGCGCTCAATGGTCTTTATACCGTCGGCGGAGTTCTACCTGATTTCAATTTGTTCTCGCAACTCGAACAAGCCTTGAACAAGGGCGGTATCCTGGGGAATGTCACCTTCCACATTCGCAGCGGAAGTTATTCCATGCAACTCCGGATCGGGAATTTTCCAAGAATCTCACAGGATGATCTTGTCACATTTACCTCCGAATCAGGAGACAGCAGCACGGTCACTTTAGAGCGGGACTTCGGTAGCTCCCAGAACTATACTGTGGGATTATTCGATGCCCATCAGATCACATTTTCGCACCTCACAATGTCCAGTACGCAAGGCAGAATACTGGAGATCTCGAACGGATCGAGCAGGGTTAATGTTGATCACTGTCGCTTCATGGGAGTCCCTGTGACATACCCCACAGGTGAACATCAGCTGATTTACAGCGCTACAACCACTGAGGACTCCATCTCGATTACGTACAGCAGATTTGAACGTGGCGATTATGGTATCTATCTCATCGGCAGCGCGGGGGATCCTGAAAAAGACGACGATATCGTTGGCAATACATTCATAAATTGTTTCTACCGATCGGCACACTTGCATAATCACGACGGTCTTGTCTTCGATAAGAATGTCGTCATCAATAACCTGAATGCTCACCAGGGCATTGCATTCACCGCATGTATCAACACAAGATCCATCAGTGGCAATGACATTCGTCTTTACAATGGCGGAACCTGGGGCCTGTACATGCATTACGTGAGTGGAAATTCCGAAACGCCAGCGCTGATTTCAAATAATTACATCCTGATCCAAGGCGGGTCGTTACAGACGTATGGAATCTATCACAGTAATGGCAACTACAATAATTTCGATTATAACACAGTGCGCATCGAAAGCACCGATCCGGACAGCAGGGCTTTTACCGACGAGAGTTCCTATCATAATATCAATCTCCGCAATTGCGTTTTCGCCAATCTTGGCGGTGGAAAGACGCTGCATGTTTCATGGCCTCCGGGGTATCATACAAACACGATGGATTATTGTGATCTGTATAGTACAGGACCTGTGCTTGCATATTGGTCCGGGGACCGCAGCGATCTGGCAGCGCTCCAGGCATACTCAGGTCTCAATGGGCAGAGTGTCAGCCAGGATCCCCTGTTTCTAGCTGAGGACTACCATCCTCTCCAGGCAGCTTTGGACAACAGCGGTACGCCTGTGGATAGCGTGACAACTGACATCGAGGGAGAGGCGCGTAGTGTGATCACTCCCGACATCGGGGCGGATGAGTTTATGGCACGGCTCAATGATATTGGCGCCAGTGTCCTGATCTCTCCGGCGACCTATTGCGGACTGAGCGATACAGAGCATGTCGTCTTGCAGATCCAGAATTACAGTTCCAATCCACAGTCAGGTTTTGACGTGGCATATTCCCTGGATGGCGCTCCATGGGTTGTTGAAAATGTCGGTGGTCTTTCCGTTCCAGCCGGCGGAATCCTGGATTATACGTTTGCGCCAACTGAAGACCTCAGCGTCCCCGGTACGTACCATTTTATTGTCCGTACTTCCCTCACAGGCGACGAGGATCTGAGCAATGACACATTGCATGTCGATGTTGAACATATCCCGGCCCTGACAGACTCGGTTACCAACATGATCCCGGCACAAGGGGAAATGGGTTTGGAAAGCGCGGTACCGCTGTCCTGGGCCCCTGCACAAAACGCCACGGTCTACGACGTGTATATCTGGCAAATGGGGGATGCACAACCTGTTGATCCGCAGGTTGCCAATCTGCCTCAGATCAACACCTTGTATAATGGTCTGAACTACGGCACGACTTACAACTGGCGCGTCGTAGCCAAAAATTCGTGTGATCAGATGGTGCCAGGATCCATCCAGCAATTCACAGTACGCCACCTTCCAGATCTGGTGGTCGATACTGTCATTGCTCCTGCAACAGCCTATAGCGGTGAAACGATTCAGGTCGAATGGCATGTCCGGAACCAGGGAAGCGGCGGCACACAGTCACAGCTCTGGTCTGATGCGGTCTTCTTGTCGACGGATGCCACACTGAATACCTCTTTTGACATTTATCTCGGTGCTGTGCAAAATCTTACTGCGCTCGACAGCGGTATCACATACGCGCAGAACAACACGTTTATGATCCCAAACGGCATTTCCGGAAATTACTATGTCTTCGTTCATGCCGACCGGTGGAACAGCCTGCTCGAATCCAATAATACAAATAACTGGGAGCGCACGGCGGGCCAGATGATGATCTCACTCCCTCCGACCCCCGATTTGAAAGTGGAGTCGGTAGTGGCTCCACAGAATACATTTTCCGGTCAGTCCATACCCATTACTGCGACCATCAAGAACATCGGTACAGGACCAACCCAGGTCTCCTCCTGGCAGGATCGCGTGTTCTACGGCTCTGATCCGCTCAATTACGCCGGGGGGCAGCTCGTCGCGACCTTCCAGCACAATTCCGTTTTGGATGTCGATAGTACATACCAGCTTATGGTCAATGTCCCGATTCCCATCAATGAATTTGGGCAACGCTATATCTACGTCGTCACAGATTTCAATAATACCGTTTTTGAGAACGCCTCAGAATCAAATAATATTGGTATCAGTGATACCATCAATGTCGTCCTGACACCTCCGCCGGATCTGTTTGCATTGGACCTCCAATACCCGGATACTGTGAGCAATAATCAAACTGTTGCCCTCTATTATTCATCGGTCAACCAGGGTGGTTCCACGATTACCAATACTTCCTGGTATGATCAGGTGTACCTCTCACCGTCACCGGTATATAACACGAACTTCCTGACGAGCATGGGCACGGTGACGAATTATGGTCCATTTGCGCCCTTTGATACGCTGGCGAAAAGTAAATCTATCACGATACCGGTAAATGCTACCGGTCCGTATTACTATTATGTTTACTTAGACAAGGGTCAGTATGTATTTGAGTACACGTTGAAATCAAATAATATTGTGCGCTCTCCGGGGACATTTGTCATTCTGAATCCTGATCTCCGTGTCGCTGATATCAGCTATCCAGACAGCGCCATTGCAGGACAACAAGTATCTGTTCAATGGAACCTGATCAATGATGGTCCGGGTGATATCCTAAACCGGTCATGGTTCACGAAGGTTTATCTTTCGACATCATCCGAATTTGATGAACAAACTGCCACTTACGTCCAGGTAAAATATCAAAACATCAATGTTTTACAGGCAGGTGATACCCTGGTGCAGAATGCGTCTTTCACAATACCAGATGGCATCAGCGGTCCACGGTATGTGCACATCTTTGCAGATGCGACATCACAAATTTTTGAAAATGGAGAAGAGGCAGATAACGTAGGCACCTCTCTCACACCCATTGAAATCGCTTTACCTCCATATCCGGATCTGACAAGCCGGGAAATCGCCGTCCCGGATACCGTAGTCGCAGGACAACTTCTCTCGCTGATGTATGCATCGGCGAATATTGGTTCGGTCAATGCCACTGCTGCGACAACCGACAGTTTTTATCTCTCCTTTAGTCCTGTATGGGATCCCATTAGCAACAAGGTCCTTGGACGAAGGGCAGATATTCCGGCATTGGCAGCACACGATAGTATTCTGTTCGACCTGATGCTTGGCATTTCGACCGCACAAACAAGCAATGTCTATTACGTGTATATCAAGTCGGACGCCACTTCAAAGGTATTTGAGGGGAGCGGTGAATCCAATAATATTCAACGCAGCGATCCATTTTTCGTAAAACCGGCACCACCGGTAGACTTACACGTGGATACCCTCACGGGCCCGCTTGATACACTCTATTCGGGAACGCCCGCTGCCTTTAGCTGGACGGTCCGGAATGAAAGCCTGTCGCAGGCAGCGGCATCAGGTTGGTATGATGCCCTTTACCTGTCTGTGGATTCTGTCTACGACCGCTATCTGGATATCTTGTTTTCCGAAACAGAAGCCGGCGTCGGAGGACTGGGATATGGACAAACCTACACGATCAATAAAACTCCTACCCTGCCGGATGGGATATCGGGTGATTATTATGTCATTGCGGTGGCCGACGATAGAAAAATCAACAATGACCCGGATTCCCTGGACAATCAAAACACCCTGAGAGAAAATGGTCAGGCTACGCCAGTGCATATTGCATTGTCTGCATCTCCCGATTTAATCCCGGTACAATTTGATGCTCCTGCGAGTGCATTCTCTGGTCAGCCATTTGATATCCAATGGTCCATCCAAAACAATGGTAACAGCGCCGCTTTATCCTGGACGGACAAGATTTATTTATCTGCAGACAATGTCATCAATGATGGTGATATCCTGTTGGCGTCGGAGACTCACACCGGGGCAAACCTGCAACCCGGAAATCAATTGCAGGATACCGTCAATGTATACGTGGGCAGTCAGTTTACCGGGAACTATATTCTGATTTTACAAACGGATGCAGACAACCTGTTATATGAGCATCTTGGTGAAGGCAATAACAAGGTCTCGCGCAGTATTTCATTCAGCACACCTCCGCCGGCGGATCTCACAGTGACCAGCATCATGATCCCTGACAGCGTGTTTGCAGGCAGTACAATTTCGATCAACTGGAATACTGAAAATATCGGCGCTAATCCCGCCAATGGCGTCATGCGCGAAATTGCATACCTGTCGGATGATACCGACCTTGATGCCAATGACCAGGTGTTTGGCCTGTCGGATGCATCACTCTACATTCCTCCCGGAAATTCTGTCGCACGTTCACTCACCGCTTCAGTGAGCGGCGTTGCAGATGGCAATTATTATGCATTGGTCCAAACAGACGCGCTGGACAATATTACTGAGAGTAACGATACAAATAACATTGGCGCGTCGGCAGATCTTATGAATGTCTCTATCGAAGAGCTTTACCTGGACAGCCTGACCATGGACAGCATCTACAACGGCCATGAAAACTATTTTAAGTTGTTTATCCCGTATTCAGACCAGGGACAAACCCTCAGAATTTCACTGGACGGTGACTCGCTCGGATTGTATACAGAAATGTATCTCAAGTACGGCACAGCTCCGACAGAGGCAGACTACGATGCCCGGCATCTGTATGCATTTGCACAGGACCAGGAATTGCTCCTCGATGGCGTACAGGGCGGGACGTATTATTTGATGTTGCGGGGGCAGACAATGCACGCGTCGGGACAACTCGTCAGTGTGCTGGCGCGCATTGTAGATTTCGAACTGCTCGACATCCATCCCTCTCATGCGATCAACCGTGGACAGTCGACAATCGAACTGTTGGGTTCACAGATGGATACGCTGCGCCGTGTCTATCTCGTGCGCGATTCTACGGTGCGTATCAATGCAGAAAGCATTTACAAGATCAGCTCGTACAGGGCTTATGCAACATTCAATCTCCAGGATGTACCTACCGGCGTATATACAGTACAGGCCATCCGTTGGGATGGTAAGATTGCAGAACGGGTAGAATCTTTCACAATTACGGATACCGGAGAAGAACCAGATCTGCAATTGCAGATGGACTACCCAGAGGTGGTCGGCAGGAGAAATGGTCCCATGAAAATTACCATCTATATGCAAAACGCCGGCGACGCCGACATCATCGGAAAATCGTTCCGGTTTGAAGCACCCTGGGGTAATGCTCTTGCGCGTACATATGAGGATCTGATTTCGGGTCATACGGAGACATCGCTTGAAATTCCCGTACAAGGCGCCTTTGGCCCTCCCGGTGTCCTGCCGCCAAAAGCGGGCAACGTCGTAGAAATTTTTGCCTATACGCATCCGCATCCAACCTTCACCTTAACCCCTGTGGAAGATTAAACTCCGAATGCCATGGCAAAGCATGCAATATATCTGATCGTCACAAGCATCTGTTGCTTATTACTCGACGCTGCGGCGGCACAGGAATGGGCCGGACCCGATGTGACCATCTGCCAGGGTGTGGGTGCGGAATTGGGAGTTGCGTCAGCACCTAACGAATATTGTTATACGTGGTCACCGGCAGCCGGACTCAGCAATATCCATGACAAACGACCACTGGCACAGCCGGACAAGACTACCGAATACACGCTTGTGGCCATAGGACCGAATTTTACCAATAAGGTCGTAGATCAAGTCAAAGTCACAGTTGCTACGGGTGGTGTGACCGTTGCTCCTTCTTATACGAAACCCGATTCTACGGCCAACCAGGCATTGGCGCATCTGACCTCAAAACCCCCGGGAGCAACTATCGAATGGAGTATTCAAAGTCCGGATCACCTGGGATGTGAAATAGATCCCACTACAGGCAAGATCAGTTACTGCCACCAAAGCGGGGATATTACAATTCGTGCGACCATCGTCGGGGATGAAGACTGCTATGCAGAAGGCCCATTCAGAGTCAATGTAGGTGTCAAAGAGGTGATTGCCATAGATCCGACACATCCGCTGCGCAAGGCGATGAATGGCGATACCCTGCACCTCGTCGGCCACAATGGTGTGATGCTCAAAGCAGTCCCCAATGATGGTGAATCGTTCGGGGCTGATCAGCCGGATTGGACCGGAAGCACAGTAATGCCCTCCAGTAATTTTGTGTCAGAGTGGAGCGATGACGCAGGCAGCCCGACATTTCTTGATATCACTGCAGGCGGCAAACATGTCTATGTTTCGCGGGACGCTGCTAATGAAGAGACATTTGGTGGCGTCTCACATACTTTGACAACCCTCCTGACGCGTCTCAAAGAATACGTCAAGCCTTCAGATGCCGTCACGAAAGGATACAGTTTTGAGGCCTATCAAACTTCTGCCTGTAAGCCCCTGGATATGGGGTTTGATCACAATCTTTCCTACAAGGTCTCTCCTGTGGATAAATTCAACTCACCACAAAAAGGTGTCAAGAAATCTGTTGAAGGAGAAATCAATTATAGCCTTACAGCCAAGGTATGCTTCCCGCCACCATATTCATCCGTGCCGAACCCCGTCTTTATGTACAGCACCTATATCCTGGGCTCCGGCACTGGCAAATTAACCATGGGAGCATCGAAGGATGAAAGCACAGCCGTACTTCCCACCTGGTCTATAGATGCATTGAATTTTTCAGGTGAGATCAAGATCGGAGTTGGCGGAGAGGCGGGGATACTCTTTCCGGGGGATATTTTCGGTATAGAAGGTTCCCTCTTCGGAGGTGTTGTGATCGGTCTGGATCCTGATTTCTCGGCACAAGCTGTGAAAACAGTAATCAAAGTGGAGCCATTGATCATCGAGGGTGCATTCCGCGTATGGTATCTCAATCCCGACAACAAGGTACTTGAACTCAGTGGTAAATATAATTTGCTGGATCCACTGCAATCTGATCCATTTACAACAATTGATTTTACCCAATTTCAATAATATGCAAAAACAATACTTCTTCCGGATATCAATATTTCTGCTCTGCACATATACTCTGCTGCCGATGATGTTAAAAGGTCAGGAAGGCGCACCGTTCTCGATGCGTTTCACAGATGGCACCGTATTCGTGGTACGGCAGGTGGCGATATGCGATGAGCCCTTTGAAACATGGAAGGGAAACACCAATCCCCTCAAAGACATGTTTTATAAATATAATTTTCCCGATGATGTCAATCAATACAAAAGTCTTTTTTACCAGGGAGGCTTCCCCGCAGGGATAGACAATATTTATACAACATGGCGTGCGCAGATGAACGCGATCAGGATATTTCCTGAGGTCATTTTTTATGGCACCCTGGACAATGAACCGGTCGCATGTATTCAGTATTCCTTTACCGAAGACGATGCGCGGATGCAGATGAGCTTTCTGGCAAAGCAGGTTTCCGAACAATGGTACCCGATTGGCGGTGCAGCAATGGCACACTACCAGCACGTCATGGGCTTATTTGCGGTGCTCCACGGAGAGTTGGCGGCGTGCATCATTCATCCGAATACCATGTCGGCATATAATGACCCCGCCCAACAATTGATCACAACATGCAGCACCGGCGATCACGTACTGCAAGAATCCTGCCTCTACGGGCTGACGGAAAAATGGGGCACCAGTAGTCAAAAAACAGATCAAAGCAGGGAAGCGGAAGTCTTTAAGAAACGCTGGTACCGGGAAAACGAACAGCCTTCCACAGGTGATACCAGACTCACATCACTCCGGACATACCTTGCTCAGCAGGATTTGCCGGATGAAGCTATCCGGCGCGCAATGTATTATTTCTCCAAAAATGAAGCGATGAAGGCAATTTCGGTACTGCAGGAAAATGGTCTCCAGGAAGATTTACAAAAACTGTTCAAGGATCTTAATACCATCCTGGAGACGCACCAGTACCGCCTGATTGAAGTCGCGAGTAAAGAGAATACTCAAAATAAATAAACAACGAGTATGAGGACCCGGATCTGCTTTACAGTTTGCTGTCTCTTACTGATGTCCTGCCTGGCGTCTGCCCAAATCGTATTGAGCAAGAAAGATGTAAAGTGCAATGGAGATAAAAATGGCAGTGTCACAGTAGCAGGACTGCCAAACGTCTCAATGCCTGTCCAGAAGTATGAATGGAGCAATGGCATCTCAGGAGCGGACAAAAAAACAATTGACAAATTAGGTCCCGGCACGTACACAGTCACCGTGACAGACGCGCATGGTTGCACAGGAACAGGTCAGGCTACGGTACACGCGCCGGACTCAAAACTCCGGCTTGATCTTTCCAGCAGTGCCGACTCATATTTTCTCTGTGGTACGAGTTCTATTATTGTTGTCGCCCAGCCTTCGGGAGGTACACCACCGTATACGACGAATGGATCTTCCGGAGCATATGCAGTGCGGGTATCATTGGCATCATTTGGTAAGGGGCCTAAATTTTTGGATTTCCAGTCAAGTGATAACAATGGCTGCCAGGTAAAACACCGTCAGTATTTTGCGTTTTCTGCAATCAGTTGTGCTTCAGATCCTAATTATATCAACGGGCCTGTTGGCATTGAAGAGGATAGATGGGTGGCGGCAAAAGACCGCATGGAATATCTTGTAAAATTTGAGAATACACCGGAAAGCGCTACGGCACCAGCACAGTCTGTGAAGATCACAGTGCCCCTGGATCCAAATCTCAACCCATTCTCTCTTCAGCTTAAAGATTTCGGATGGGGACCATATGAGTTTCATATCCCTGATGGCACCGTTTACTATCAACAGCGACTTGACCTGAGAGACAGCCTGAATCTTTACGTAGATGTCGTAGCCGGATATGATATTAATACCAATGCCTATTTCTGGGATTTCGAATCTGTCGACCCTCTGACGGGGCAACGTCCTGCAGATCCACAAGTAGGTTTTTTACCCATCAATGACTCATTGACAGCATCGGGTGAAGGGTTTGTCCGTTTTTCGGCATTGCCTAAATTGACAGTTGTCACCGGTGATACGGTCACTGTCCATGCAGATATCACCTTTGATATCAACGCATCCATTCCGACAAATACCTGGCAAAATTTGCTCGATGCTGGTCCTCCCGTCAGTGTAATGTCCCCCATTCCTGATACCGTGGAGAGTGACTCGATCCCGCTGATCTGGACGGCAACAGATGATCCGGGAGGGGTTGGAGTGGACGACTATACATTGTTTGTTTCTGTCGACGGCGGCACCTTCACATTGGTACAGGACGATATCAAGGATTCCACCTACCTGTTTCAGGGTACACCGGGAGTGACATATGGTTTCGTCGTCCTTGCAACAGACCTTGTCGGAAATCGTGAGGCGATGAAACAAATAGCAGAAGCCACAACATATATATTACCGGCGCGCAGCATTTCGCTCACACACCCATCCGGTCATGATTTATGTGTCATGGATACGCTGTCTATAAGATGGAACAAAGTCACCACGGATAGCGTCAGGGTCGAATTTTCGGTCGACAGTGGGACAACTTATTTCGTATTGATGCCCGAGACAACCCGGGACACGCTCGAACGTCATGTTGGCGGATTCAATGATTTCGGATCATGTGTTTATCCGGTTGTCAGACGTACAGGACACCAGTGTCGTCACCATCTCGCAACCCCTGATGATCCATCCTTTACCTGCTGTAGATGCGGGAACGGATGACTCTGTCTGTATGAATGACGTGATTTTCCTGAACGCAACAGGCGCCAATGACTTTTTGTGGGCACCTGATTCTACATTAAATCTCCTCAATATTTATAATCCGCGTGCGACACCCTCAAGTATGCATACCTATTATGTGACGGGTACCGATGTCTATGGATGTCGCAATTCTGATTCCGTTACGATCAGCGTTCTGCCAACATATCTCGACAGCGTGACGGCAGAAATCTGTGATGGCGATAGTGTCTTCGTGGGGGGGACATACCAGACAGAAGCAGGGTACTATACAGATGAACTGATCGCTTCCACCGGGTGTGACAGCACTGTAGTTACACAAGTGATCATTACTGGACCATGTCCGTTTCCCAGCCCTGTGGTCTATGTGGATAAGGACGCCATGGGCCTCAACAACGGGACGTCGTGGGTGGATGCCTTTATCGATTTACAGGACGCCCTTGCCACGGTACAGCAATACTATAATGTCCATGAGATCTGGATTGCCGAAGGCACGTACTATCCTTCTGTCTCCGACAGGGATTCAAGTTTTGTGCTCACGGACAGTGTTGCGATCTATGGGGGCTTTGTCGGAGATGAGACCACCCTTGAAGAACGTACCTCAGATCCGTCATTGGTTGTAGTATCCGGAGACATCGGAGCTGTCAATGATAGTACGGACAATGCATATCACGTCTGCAGGATTGATCCTTCCTGTGTCGATTGCAGGATCGACGGGATGACCGTTCAGTTTGGTACCGCAGATTTTATTTTCAACCAGGGATATACCGGCGCCGGCCTGTATAGCGAAGGCAAAATACTCCTCAACAACTGTATCATTCAGCGCAATACTTCCCTGCTCGAAGGATCGGCCATCTATAATTCAGGCGCGTCTGCGGATATGACGATCAAGGATTGCATTTTCCAATTGAACACCTCCGGGCTGGAGCGGGATATTCTTAATATCGACGGTGCGAAAATTACATTCCAGGGATTGATACAAATCCAGGATTGACTTGTGCGGCCTTGAACAGGGTCTTGCATTTTAACAGAATGTCATGCAAAATTTCTCACATCTCAGTTTTTTTTCTCTGCCGTTCATCGCAGTAGTGCTTTTTGTAAATACGGCAGCTGCAATACACACGCCCGATGCATCCTCTGCGCCCCTCAGCCTCGCCCCAGGCTGGAACAACATGGGTGTCGTCGCCAACGGAGGGGTTTACGGTATTACAACATTGGGCTCTGATGTCTACATCGCCGGTGACTTTACAGACGCAGGTGGAAATGCATCTGCGGACCGTGTCGCCAGATGGGATGGCGTACAATGGAATGCATTAGGCTCCGGCCTCAACGGTCCTGTTTATAGTATCGCAACGTTTAACGGGGACATTTTCGTCGGCGGCGCTTTTACAGATGCCGGCGGTAATGTTGATGCGGATCATATCGCCCGCTGGGATGGTGTGAATTGGAATGCCGTAGGCGGTGGATTGAATAATCTGGTGCTGGCCATTTGTTTCAGAGATAGCATGCTCTATGCAGGGGGCAGTTTTACCAATGCAGGAGGGAATGCCAATGCTGATCATATCGCGTGGTGGGACGGCTCTCAGTGGCTTGCGCTGGGCACAGGCGTTTCGGGGATCGTGTATTCTATTGATACCCTCTTGGGAGGAGTTGTCGCCGGGGGAATATTTCAAAATGCCGGAGGAGATGGTAATGCAGACAACATTGCGCGCTGGGATGGTGTGTCATGGCACGCTTTGGGTCCCGGTTTGAACAGTGCCATTTTTAAGATTGTGTCAGACGGCACACACGTCTATGCAGGCGGCCTGTTTTCAGATGCCGGAGGCAATGTCGACGGCGACAAAATTGCCGAATGGGACGGCACAAACTGGAATCCTCTTGGCACAGGATTAAACGCAGAGGCATATGCTATTGTCGTTGAAGACTCAAATGTATATGTCGGTGGCGCATTTCAGGACGCTGGCGGCAATGTGCAGGCAGATCATGTTGCCTACTGGGATGGCTCCTGTTGGCAGGCTCTTGGAAATGGCGTAAATAATTACGTCGACGCCTTGGCACTTGATGGCCCCAACGTATTTGTTGGTGGTACTTTTACGATGGCAGGGGGAGGAAGTGGAAACGACAGAATTGCCCGTTGGGATCGCTCGGAGGATTGCCATGATTGCGACCCCTGTACTATCGATGTGTTCATGGACGGCCAGTGTCAATTCATTCCATTGAATTGCGACGACGGCAATCCCTGTACTGAAGACTATTGCGACAATGGCGTATGTTTTCATATAGCCCTTCCTGATTCTGACAATGACGGCACCTGTGATGCCCAGGACGGTTGTCCCAATGATCCCAATAAAACAGATCCGGGCTCCTGCGGCTGTGGCAACCCTGAACCCGGTACCCCGTGCGATGACGGCAATCCTTTCACGGTCGGAGATACGATAGGCGTGGATTGCCTTTGCGAAGGCGCCCCCGTCACTTGCGGTCAAAATGGTGATTGCAGTGACGGCGACCCCTGCACTCTGGATTCCTGCAGCAACGGCATCTGTATCAGTATCCCGCTTCCCGATTCCGATAATGACGGTACCTGCGATGCCCAGGATGGCTGCCCTAATGATCCCAATAAAATTGACCCCGGCACCTGCGGCTGCGGAAATCCCGAGCCCGGCGCACCCTGTGATGACGGGGACGTCTGCACTACCGGCGATGTCATTGATTCAAATTGTAATTGTACCGGTACACTCGTAGATTCTGACAATGACGGTACCTGCGATGCCCAGGATGGCTGCCCGAATGATCCCAATAAAATTGACCCCGGCACCTGCGGCTGCGGAAATCCCGAGCCCGGCGCACCCTGTGATGACGGGGACGTCTGCACTACCGGCGATGTCATTGATTCAAATTGTAATTGTACTGGTACACTCGTAGATTCTGACAATGACGGCACCTGTGATGCCCAGGATGGCTGCCCTAATGATCCCAATAAAATTGACCCCGGCACCTGCGGCTGCGGAAATCCCGAGCCCGGCTCTCCCTGTGATGACGGGGACGTCTGCACTACCGGCGATGTCATTGATTCAAATTGTAATTGTACCGGTACACTCGTAGATTCTGACAACGACGGCACCTGTGATGCCCAGGATGGCTGTCCTAACGATCCCAATAAAACTGACCCCGGCACCTGCGGCTGCGGAAATCCCGAGCCCGGCACACCCTGTGATGACGGGGACGTCTGCACTACCGGCGATGTCATTGATTCAAATTGTAATTGTACCGGTACACTCGTGGATTCTGACAATGACGGTACCTGCGATGCCCAGGATGGCTGCCCTAATGATCCTAATAAAACTGATCCGGGAAGTTGTGGTTGTGGCAACCCCGAACCCGGCACACCTTGCGACGACGGTGACCCGCTAACGATAGGAGATACCATTAATATCGATTGCCTTTGTGCTGGCATTCCAGTATCGTGCGTCGACGACAGCAACTGTGAAGATGGTGATCCCTGTACTGACGATTTCTGCGATGGCGGCGTATGCACCCACGTACCTCTCCCTGATACAGACAACGACGGCACTTGTGACGCCCAGGATGGCTGTCCCAACGATCCCAATAAAATTGACCCCGGCACCTGTGGCTGTGGAAATCCCGAGCCCGGCTCTCCCTGCAATGACGGCGATGTCTGTACGGTTAACGACGTCATCGATTCCAATTGTAACTGCACAGGGATTTTATTGGATTCTGACAACGACGGCACCTGTGACGCCCAGGATGGCTGTCCCAACGATCCCAATAAAATTGACCCCGGCCCTGCGGCTGTGGAAATCCGAGCCCGGCTTTCCCTGCGACGATGGTGATGTCTGCACCACCGGCGATGTCATCGATTCCAATTGCAACTGCACAGGGATTCTATTGGATTCTGACAACGACGGCACTTGCGACGCCCAGGATGGCTGTCCCAACGATCCCAATAAAATTGACCCCGGCACCTGTGGCTGTGGAAATCCCGAGCCCGGCTCTCCCTGCAATGACGGCGATGTCTGCACCACCGGCGATGTCATCGATTCCAATTGCAACTGCACAGGGATTCTATTGAGCTCTGACAACGACGGCACCTGTGACGCTCAGGATGGCTGCCCCAACGATCCCGATAAAATTGACCCCGGCACCTGTGGTTGTGGAAATCCAGAACCCGGCACACCCTGCGACGATGGTGATGTCTGTACCACCGGCGATGTCATCGATTCCAATTGCAACTGCACAGGGATTCTATTGGATTCTGACAACGACGGCACCTGTGACGCCCAGGACGGCTGCCCCAACGATCCCAATAAAATTGACCCCGGCACGTGCGGCTGTGGAAATCCAGAGCCCGGCACACCCTGCGACGATGGTGATGTCTGCACCACCGGCGATGCCATCGATTCCAATTGTAACTGCACAGGGATTCTATTGGATTCTGACAACGACGGCACCTGTGACGCCAGGATGGCTGCCCCAACGATCCCAATAATTGACCCCGGCACGTGCGGCTGTGGAAATCCCGACCCGGCTCTCCCTGCGA
This sequence comes from uncultured Bacteroidota bacterium, assembly GCA_963746925.1. Classification (GTDB taxonomy): domain Bacteria; phylum Bacteroidota; class Bacteroidia; order Chitinophagales; family Saprospiraceae; genus DATDQA01. Next base: position 61,383 of record CAVVDK010000012.1, on the reverse strand, counting down.
CGATGGTGATGTCTGTACCACCGGCGATGTCATCGATTCCAATTGTAACTGCACAGGGATTTTATTGGATTCTGATAACGACGGCACCTGTGATGCCCAGGATGGCTGCCCCAACGATCCAAATAAAATTGACCCCGGCACCTGCGGCTGTGGAAATCCAGAGCCCGGCTCTCCCTGCAATGACGGCGATGTCTGTACCACCGGCGACGTCATCGATTCAAATTGCAACTGCACAGGGGTTCTATTGGATTCTGACAACGACGGCACCTGTGATGCCCAGGATGGCTGCCCCAATGATCCCAATAAAATTGACCCCGGCACCTGTGGTTGTGGAAATCCAGAACCCGGCACACCCTGCGACGATGGTGATCCCGGTACGATCAATGACGTGATTGGTGCAAATTGCATTTGTTCCGGCGTACCTATCTCCGGCGGACCGCCATCTGCTGTTTGTGGTGTGATCACCGTTTATGTAGATCCCCTTGATCCGGATTTCGACGGACCCGGTGCGGACAATGTCTGGTTGATCTCTGCTGCAGACCTCGATGCCGGAAGTAGTTCCTTTGATGCAGACCCCGTTATCGAGGTCAAGCGGTATTTAAGTTCAATTTTGTTTGATTGGACCACCAGTGGGGCGTGTATCGATGTGTTACCGAATGGCATTGTGAATAGTCGTGATCATGGCACTATCTACAGGTTGTGTCTGCCGGCGCAGAATGCAGATTTCAACAGATGGCGGTTATATCAACTACGGATTACGGATAGCTATGGCATGGACGCATGTACCGGGCTGATCCGCGTAGTCCCGGCGAATGGAATGTTCGTCTCGCCAATAGTCCACTTAATTCTTCCAGCCCAGGGCAACTACGATTCCGATTCGGGCACAGACGATTTGAAATTGCCAATCCACGGGGAAGGTGATGCTGTATATGGTTTTACGCTATACCCAAATCCAGGAACAAATATTGTGCATTTAAAATGGTCTTCAGGCCGGTCAGAGTCAGTGACATTAAGGATCATGGATGCCCGCCAACAGCTGGTACTCGATCAGGAAGTACAGGCTTCCCCGGGAGACAATTTCCTGATGCTTGATCTCTCCCGCCTGCGTTCCGGAGTGTATGTCTTCATACTTCAGGGGAAGAAATGGCTAAAGACCGCCAAGTGGATAAAAATAGATTTTTAAATATTTGGTTATTTGATACCCGGTTTGTGGCATCCACTCATGCATGAGTTTATGACCACCTTCTGGACAACACTGGCACATGACGGCCCCAGTCGATTGATTTTGCCCTCCTGATGACAACTGGTTTTAATTCTGGTTGCCTCATTGCTGGAGGAACGTTGATCTTGTAATCCATCACGGAGGAATATACCGGAGTATTACAGGGATGTGCCGCTCATTCAGATAGCCTGACGATTTTGACCTCTACCCGTTGATTGCGCCTCCGGCCTTCGGGTGTCATGTTTGTCGCAATCGGTTGCCGTTTGCCGTAGCCCTTATATATGATGCGTTTCGGGTCAATGCCTTTTTGTATAATATAATCAGCGACAGCTTTTGCCCGTGCAGTACTGAGTTTGTCACAATACGCGTCGTCCGGCAGGCCGTTGGTATGTCCTCCAATCTCCACAACGATCGTGGGATTGTCATAGAGAAATTGATAGAGTTCCTCCAACGTGGGTATTGAGCTCGAATCAATGCTGGAACTATCTGCTTCAAATTGCAGCTTCTCCATTCGTACCGCTTCTCCCTTTTCAAGATTTTCTGCAGTCAGCTCCGGGAGAATTTTTTCAGTGATCTCTGTGTCCAATTGGATCGTACATCCATGGGCATCTGTGACCGTCACTGCGTGTGTGCCTACAGACAATTGAGTTGCACGTGCCATGGATTCGCCATCGTCCCATGCAAATGCATACGGTGTCACGCCTCCGTTGATGTGCGCTGTTGCTTTCCCGTCATGGATGCGTTCGTGTGTGGCGGCACGCGTGTCACCAATTATGCCACTCAGTGGACCAGGCTCGGAGATGACAAGTGCAGCGGTTGACTTCAGTCCGGAAGCATCTGTGACCGTCACTGCGTAGTGGCCCGCACCCAGGGCAGAACGCTGCTGTGTGTCTGCTCCGTCATCCCATGCAAATGTGAATGGGGACTTTCCTCCTTTGATGGATACTTCTGCTGCGGCAGTTTTACCTCCGGAGCACAAGACCTCAGCAGTTTGATTGATCTGTACTGCGAGCGGAAGGATATTTTCAGTGATCTCAACTGCGGCGATTGTGCTGCAGCCGTTTGCATCAGTGACGGTGACAGGATAGCGTCCTGCTGCCAGGGTTTTGACGAGCGCCGTGTTTTCGCCATTTGGCCATTTGATCTCCAGGGGGGGTACTCCTCCCAGGGCGTTTATCCGTGCGCTGCCGTCAGCATTGTTCGCGGTTGCAGAATTCAATACATCGATAGTGGCCCTCAGGGGAGGGGGCTCTGCCAACGATATTTCCTTTGTCACTGCATTGCCCCCGGCATCTGTCACCTGGAGTTTGTAGGTACCCGCAGCGAGATCTTTAGGTTGCTCACTATTGCCAAGGCCATGATCCCAAGCCATGACATACGGCGCCTTTCCTCCTGAGACTGTAGCATTGATCGCCCCGGTGTTTTGTCCTGCACACCGGATCTCGCCCGTTTGTTCAAGCACCACTGTCAGGGGCAGGAAGTCCTCCACGATTTCCACTTGTGCTTCCAAAGAACATCCGGATGCGTCGGTGACCGTCACGGTGTGTATACCTGCGGTCAGAGATACCGTCTTAGTACCCTCGTCGCCATTGTCCCATTTGGCGGAGAGCTTACCGGTACCTCCCTCAGCACGGACGACAGCATGACCTTCATTCTTCCCGGAGAGTGCAGGAGTTTCAGCAATTGTCGTGGCACGTATCGGCGATGGTTCAGCGATTTCTGATGAAAGTACTGCACTGTTATGGGCGGCATCCGAAACAGTCACAGCATATGCGCCGCCGGAAAGTCCTGAAATCTCGGCGCCTTTTAAGGCAGGATTGTTCCACTGATACTGGAACGGACTTTTCCCTCCCTGCACTTCTACCGTCAAACTTCCGGTTTGTTCTCCGGCACACCGGATTCCGGAAGTCTGGGTGATTGTTGCTTTTAACGGCGACACATTTTCGCTGATATCTACTGCTGCCACGGTCGTACATCCTGCGCCATCGGTCACTGTGATAGTATGCCGGCGGGGAGCCAGGGTCTTTGCAATTGTCCCTGACTCACCATTGTCCCATTCATAGACATACGGAGGTTTACCCCCCTTACATTCAACCGATGCGACTCCGTTATTCTGATTTGTGCTTGCCGGGCTCTCGATATGCACAATCGCTGAGAGGGCCTCTGGCTCTTTGATCGCAATAGAGGCCATGGCGCTATTGTCAAGCGTATCTGTCACTGTCACACTATACGACCCCACAGCCAGTCCTTCCTGGAATTCCTGTGACGGTAATCCTCCGCTCCAGGCGTAAGTAAACGGCGCCTTGCCACCGCTGATCCTGGCCGCCACTACAGCCCCAGAAGTTCCGGCACAACGAATAAACTCTTTTTGTTCAAGCGACACCGCAAGAGGTTTTACGACCCGGGTGATATCTACACTTGTGATGGCACTGCATCCGGCAGCATCGGTCACTGTGATGCCATAGGATCCTTCGCTCAGCCCCGTTATAGAAGCCTCCCCCAGACCACTAAACCATTCGTAAGAATATGGCGGCGCGCCGCCTGTCACCGAAACAGATGCAGCCCCATCTCCGATACCGGCATCACTCTCGGGCCGGTCCATAACAGCGGAGAGCTGAATGGAGGGGTCCGGTACATCTACCACCGCCACTTTTGAAGAACCCTCTGTATCCGTGACCGTGAGCTGATATTTCCCTGGCCCGAGGTCTGTCAGATGATCTCCACTCGCGCCATTCGACCACACAAATTGATAAGGCGGTTTCCCGCCTATTGCCCGTACCGTGAACGCAGCATTTTTTGAGGATCCATTGCAGTCAAGATATTTATCAATCTTACTCGTGACTGTGATTGTAGATTCCTTGATAATGATATACAACCCCTTATCATTGGTACCCACCCAGATCGTGCCGTCGTCATCTACCGAAACATAGTTGACAAACTGGCTGGTAAAATACTGGCCCGGCCCGAAATGCTGGTAATAGTCACTTGTAATACGATAAGAAGTCATGATGTTCGAGGCAATCCAAACACGTCCTTCTTTGTCTACGGCAATATCATGGATCTCCCCTTCGATTTGTCTGCGGTTGATTTCGATGGGTGTCCAGTTGTCTTTCGCATCGATGATCCAGATAAGGTCATCGCCAATTGCCCATAATTCTGTACTGTGCCCCCGAATGCGTTGAATATTGAAAAACTTCTGATGAATTGTCCATTGATTGCCAACCACGGAAACAGCGCCGTCTTCAGTGGCAATCCAGACTTTGCCTGACTTTGAGACATAGATAGAATTGATAAAGTCAGAGCGCAATTTTGAATTGTCGATATGCAACTGCTCCACGAGGCGCAGGTTTGGATCTGTCTTAAACTTGAAGACACCGTAGCCATTGGTCCCGATCCAGAGGGTTTTTAACGCGTTGTCATATGCGGCGGCTGTGATTTTGGCGGGGCCCAGAATTCCGGCCATCACATCTTCCGACCAACGAATATCTGCATTGCCACCGGGGAATTGCAACAACGATACTTCACCGGGGGCGATAGGGACCTGAACCGCCTGGTCTTTTGCATCGACGCGGTAAAGGGATTTGGTATTCGCGACCCATTTTACATTATCATCATCCACATAAATATTGAGGATCGGAATATTCTCAGGGATCACGCGGATCCGTTCTACGCGCATCGGATCCTGTGCGGACCCGGTGGGCAGCGATAGAAGGAAACATGATACACCGAACACAACCATTTGAACCGGAAACCGGAAGACGCTCTGCATATTTGAAGTATCTGTTGCGGGTAAGCCCTAATTCAACGATGAAAACCTCCGATTCATTGGAGGCGGCAGGTTGGTTATCCGGCAAAGATAGGACATTAATCAGTCCAATTTCATCCGAAGCCTGCTAAATCCATGCGGTCCCGGGGGTTGGATAAACGGGAGATTTGACGTTTCTTTGCGAGGCTATGAATGAGATGAATTACGGCAAAAAAGGGAAGTGCTTTCTGCAGTTCCTGGTCTTTGTGATCCTGTTTATTATCCTGCTGATCTGGGTCTATAACAAGAATTTTCATCTCACCTTCTAGGGACAACCGCGCTCCCGGCCCACTTAGATATTCACATGATTATTTATTGTAATGTATAAGATATTGATATATCTTTGCATGTATGTTGTCCCCTGGGGAAATCGTACCTGACAGAACTGTTTCAAAGGCTGCAATGTTGCATCTTTGTAAACGGCACAGGCAGATCCCACGGTTGCTTTCTTTTTCATGTGTTTAATTGATCATTCGTATGCTAAGCCAGAACCTCAGTCAGAAAATGCTCCAAAAGCTGTCTCCTCAGCAAATCCAGCTGATGAAGCTTTTGCAGATCCCTACAGCCACGATTGATCAGCGGATCAAAGAAGAACTGGAGGCAAATCCGGCCCTTGACGAAAGCCCGGAAAACCAGACTGAAACTACCCCGGAAGATACTTCGGACGATCCCGAAGACCTGGACGGCCAGGATGACGGCCAGGATGATGCCTTCGACCTGACTGAGTATATCGAAGACTATGCCGAAGATGACCCGATGTCTTACAGGAACACTGCCACGCAGGTGGAGACACAGGGCAGTGCACCGATCGCCCTCAGCAACACCTTTCACGATTACCTGGAACAACAGCTTGGGCTCCTCGACATGCAGGATCAGCGCGAGATGTTGATTGCACATCAGATTATCGGAAGCATTGATGATGACGGATACCTCCGCAGGGAGCCACTGTCTATTATTGATGATTTGCTGTTTGCCCAGTCCGTAGAGACGACGGAAGAAGAAGTGTTGGAGATCTTAAAGAAGATACAGCGCTTTGATCCACCGGGGGTAGGGGCGCGTGATTTGCGCGAGTGCCTGCTGATCCAGTTGCGGCAAAAAATGCAAAGTGATACCGATAAAGATGGAAAGGTGCACCCTTCCAGAGATCTCGCGTACAAGATCCTCGACTTTTACTTCGAAGAGTTTTCCAAAAAACATTATCACAAACTCGAGAAACAGCTCGAGATCACTGAGAACGAATTGAGATGTGCCATCGACGAAATCCTGAAGCTCAATCCTAAGCCTGCCAGCGCCTATACCGGCTCCGACGGACCAAACATGAATTATGTCGTTCCGGATTTTATCATCACGAATCGTGATGGTATCCTTGAGCTCACAATTAACAGTCGCAACATTCCGGACCTCAGGGTGAATGAGCAATATGTCGACATGCTCAGATCCTACAACAACCGGAAAAAAAATGGGGCCACAACTCCGCAGGATAAACAGGCTATTCTGTTTATTAAGCAAAAGATCGATTCAGCAAAGTGGTTTATTGACGCCATTCGGCAACGACAGCAAACCCTCCATCGTACCATGTACGCCATTATGCAGTTCCAGCAGGAATATTTCAGGACAGGGGATGCCAGGAAAATACGGCCGATGATCCTCAAAGACATCGCTGAAATCACGGACCTCGATATCTCCACGGTATCGCGTGTGGCCAGCAGTAAATATGTACAGACGGAATTCGGTACGCGCAGGCTGAAGGATTTCTTTTCCGAATCTGTGATCACCACAGAAGGCGAAGAGGTTTCTACCCTGGAAGTCAAGAATGCCCTTTCCGAAATTGTGGCGATGGAAAACAAACGGAAGCCCTATTCCGATGAAAAACTGAAGACGCTCCTCCTCGAGCGCGGCTATGATATCGCCCGCCGTACCGTCGCCAAATACCGGGAACAATTGAATATCCCCGTCGCACGATTGCGCAAAGAACTGTGATAGAGATTGAAAAGTCTGTTCATTGGAGGGATTTGATTTGGGAGATTCGGTGCACCGCCGGTTCCCCTGTTTCCCAATCTGTCCAATCTTTTCCGATCTCCATACCTTTTCCCCCAAAAAAAATCGGGATTACATATTAAAAGTATCCATAAAGTGTTCTATTTTGCACTGCTGAAAACTACCCCGCTTTATGTCACCGCTCGCACTTTTTTTCAGTATCCTTCAGAACCTTGAGAAGAAGCATATGCATCTTGCCTGTGGGTCAATGCTTTCAGCTCCTGCCATAGAATACAAAGGCCGGGCTTTTGCAGTATGTTGCCAGGACGGGATCCTTGTCAAACTTCAGGATCCCGCAGTTTTCAGTGATCGCGGTATTCGTGTGGCGCAGGAGTACCGGCCCTTCAAAACAGGAGTTGTCCTCGGCTCCTGGCGTCAGGTGCCATACTACTATCACAGTGACTGGGCTGACCTGGCCGAACTGGCGCTGGCAGCACTCCGCAGCGAGATAGATTGACTTCGGTACGTATCCCTGTGAATATTCTTCAGGCTGTCAGATACATCCCCAACGGGATATTTGTATCTTTTCCGTCAAATTCAAAAACGAACACTATGGACGGCAAAACAAAAGCAATCGTCGCACACATCACCCTGATTGGCTGGATTATCGCCCTCGTACTGAACAGCCAGCAAAAAGATGAATACGCCTCATTTTACATCCGCCAAATGCTGGGGTTGATCATCATTTCGTTCCTCGGATTTATCCCACTCCTTGGGATCATTTTCGGTATTGCCGCGCTTGTACTTTGGATCATCAGTTTGATCGGCGCTGCTTCCGGAGAACAAAAAGCACTCCCTATCGTCGGTCAGTATTTTCAGGATTGGTTTAAGGCGCTCTAGCAGACCGGCATCAGCGCGCAGGGCAGTTCTTTCTCCCTATTGATTTTCGATGCGCATATGCACGCCTGCATGCAGGCCAAGAAATGTATTGCGTGACGCGCCATAGATCCCTTTATTGTTCTTCAGCCGCCAGGCTGTTGCGTTCAGATCTGTAAGTCCGATGCCTCCGCGCAGCTCTACTGTGAACGTCGCCCATGGGCACGGCATCGAGTTCAAATCCTCCTGCAGCAATGAACATCGCGTCCCATTTTGTATACAGGTCTGTGTCTGAAGCAGGTGGCCCCTGTGCATCAATCAAGGCTTCATTGGGGTTGCCTCCTTCGAGCACAAAAGCCTCAAATCCTGTAGCTTCTCCATCCAGGTACCAGTGTACTTCAGGAGAAAAGATCTTATCCAACTGAAGACCACCGAGCAGATACCAATAGGGTTTGCGTCCTGAGCCGACACCGGTATATCCTTCCTGATGCTCCGTCAAATAATATCTGTAAGCCAGAGGAATGGAGAACATATTATAGCGTACCGTCTTCATGAAATGCCTTCCCTTAAACCGATCATCATAGTCCTGCCCCCCGGTCTGGAAGGTCGCTTCAGCGAGCAAGGCATTCCTCGGCGTGATGTGATAGGCACAAACCACCCCTCCGCCAAAGCCTGGTGTGACCCGGTAATCCATCTCGTTCTGACCATAGTTATTTTGATTGGCGATGCCGACGACCTGAACGTTCGCTTTCACCCCGATCGAAACGAAATGGTGCTCTCCCCTGACGCCCTGGCCATTGAGCAGGAACGGCACGAGCAAGAGAAGAGATACCAGCAACAGATCACGCGTGTTATGCAAATGCATGATTTTAGCACAAAGTAAACAAGCCGGGATGAAGTGCGCTTTTAGTTGCCCAGGCGGACATATGTATCAATCCCGTGCATTTCCTTGATCTTCCGGGCTACCCTGCGCGCTTCATTGAGGTCGCTGTACCGGCCTGCGCAGGCTGTGTGATATTCTGAGAGCTCAAAGTTGACTACTTCAGCCTGCGGATATCCGAGTTTCTTGAGCTCTTTTACCCGCTCTTCCGCATTTGCTCGTTCGAGGAAATTCCCTGCGATGACAAGATGGACGCCCCCTGTATGTTCCAGGGGCTTAGATACGGTCTTTGGTGCAGGGGCAACCGGAGTGCTTACGGGTGTAGGATTTGATGGTGGCTCAGTTACAGGAGCGGCAGGCTCCGGAGTGTCATCATCTGGAGTTGTGGCCACGGGCTCTGATTCCTCAGAGGACCCGGATGGTTGGTCTGATTCTTTGGTAGTATACGTATCCTCTGCCTGGGTGTCAGTTCCGGCCGGAGAGGAAAGCATTGTCTGATCGGAGTTGGTTTGCTGTTCCGGGCTATTGGTCAGGTGGTTGATCCACAGATAAACCAGGAACAGAACGAACAACGTGACCAGAATTGACAGCAATCTGTTCATGTTTTTGTAGTTTTCTTGTACGAAATTCGTACTGGTGATGTACATCAAAAATAAGAAGAATTTGTCATGTGTATTCTTTAGCTTCCGGAGACACAGAGTTCAGCAGTCCTGGTACGAGAGGGCGCTCCATTGTCCTCGCCCTGTGATGTGCGCATGGCTCATGCTCTTATCAGCCCTGATCAGCCAGTCATCTGTGGATGCCCAGATCGTGTATACACGCGCTTTTACACAACGCCTTGTCGAAGCCGGTCTGGAGTATGATCTGCCTGCTGAACAATGGCTCCATGTCATCATGCCACCGGATGATAGCCTGATGCACTATGATCTTGTCCTGCAAAATGACAGGAATGATTTTGAGTTGCGATTTCACATTCACTCTGCCAGCGATGCGGATCTGGTGGTGCCAGCTTCGGTCGCGCTCACCAGGCTTGTGGCGACGATTGCTTCCAATGATGAAAATGCACTGATCCGGATTGAGATCCCTCCTGAAGATCTGCTGAAAACTGCATTTAATGCAGACCGCGGCGCGATTGCGTTATTCAGCCCAAAGAAGATCTTCTCAGAAAAGCAATATGGCGCGTTGATCAGTCTCTATTCCGTTGGCAGACAGAGCGTTGATATTGTGATCCTGTACAATGACCCTGCATATGATCCGTTGACTGCATTCCGGAGCCTCAGGTATCAGGACTAGCGTAGCCGGAGTTTAAGCACAGCGATCTCAGATCTCAAGGTTTCTCTTTAGAGGTACGGATAAAAAAAACCAGGCACCGGGGAGATGCCTGGTCTAAAACAATCAACTGGCTAAAAAAGAAAAGGATCGGGCATGTGTGAGCCGAGTATTTCCGGACACCCCTTCTTTAAAGAGCAGTCCTTAGTACTACTGCTGTCTGGAGTGTCACGGCAACTATCAATTGTGACCACGATGTGCAAAAAAAAATCATCTGATGGGCCGTAGGCGCACCCGGGGACCAGCCCAGACCGCAATGGAGTTTAAGTATCTTGACGTATTTCTGATTTTAGCGGTAGCAAACTGAGACAAGGGCACTCTATGCATTGCAGGGAATATACCTCAGATGAAAGCTATGTCCTGGATATCCGCAAGGGTGGCGCCCACCTGGACAGGGCTATCGACTGCCTTTACAGGACGCATCGAGAAGCGGTATTGAGCATGGTCCGTGGATATCTGCGGTCTCGCTCTGGTATTGAAGATGACGCTGTGGACGTGTGCCAGGATGCATTCCTGATCATGATAGAAAAAATCTGTGGGGATGGGTACAATGCGGGCTCACTGGTACACTTCTGGACAGGGATCACAAAGGGATTGTTGAGAAATAAACTGAAGCGTGATGCCCGTACCGACCTGATTGAAGACAGCAGCCATTTTGATGAGGAAAATGATGCCTCACCTGAAGACATCTTGATCAGCGGAGAAAAAAAGGCAGCATTGGATCATCTGCTCAGTAGGCTTGGGGGACGTTGCAAGCAGGTACTGCTGATGTGGGCGGGGGGATATTTGATGGAAGAAATTGCCGACGCTACAGGCCTGAGCAGTGAAGCGATGGCGCGGAAGACGAAATATAAATGCAAAAAAAAGCTGATGAAGCTACTTGACAGTATTGATATCGATTTTTAAAACCCTTTCTCAAAACGAAATACATGGATCCGGAAATTTTACACGAACGCATCGAAAGATATCTTGGGCATACCCTAGACCCTGCCGAGTTGACCGCATTTGAGCAGGAACTCGTATCAGACACAGCCCTGCAGGCAGAGGTGGAGAGACACCGCAAAGCTGCGGCAGCGCTGAAGTATGGCCTGCAGACATCCAGGCGCGCACAACTGCAGCACATTGAACACGACCTGGGCACTGGCCGGCGCAGGGTTCTGTTTTCACTGCCACGTCTTGCAGCGGCAGCCTCTGTCCTTATCATCCTGGCTGCAGGGATCCGCATGTATGTCCATCACCACTACAGCCCCAATGTGATTGCCGAGAGGATGTTTGCACCCACACCGCATGAAACATTCAGAGGGCAGAAAGCCGAACAAGGGGCAGTAGATACGTACTTCGCAGAAGCGGAGACGTTTTTCCGGCATCGTGATTTTGATCAGGCCCGACAGCGCTACCTTCTTATCATTAAGGAGGATACGCTTCTGAAAGAACGTGCTGAATGGGATTTGTTGCTCTGCTACTTCGCGATGGACCCTGCTTCTCCGCAATTTGGTGTTCTGCTCAAAAGGATCACGCAGGATCCTAATCATGCTTTTCATGCACCGGCGGTGCATCTGCAAACGTTGATGCAAAGTCGTTGGTACCGGCTGTCAAACTCATAACCGACTCCCTACTCTGTCATTGAGCCTTCCTGCAAATTCATTGAGCCAGGTCCTGTCGCCGCGCGTCAGTGCCAATGCGTTAAAGTCATGTTAAACAAAAATAGGGTGGTAACAGCGCACAGAGCGACGCGTTTATTTTGTGCTTTTGACAGACCTCATTGACATCCGTTAAAAAATTTTAAAAGCCGTGAAACAGTTCCTCTTGATGCTTGCAGCAGGAATTGTTGGCGCCCTTGCTACCGTCGTTATTGTGCAGCAGACGCCGATTCCTGCACTCACACAACACGTCGAAACATACGCGAAAACCGCTTCGACAGCCCCGACAACAAATACCTTGTATAATCCGACTACCAGTGTAGCCGAACCCGTTGATCTCACCACCGCAGCAGAAAAAGGCATGGCCGTGGTGGTACAGATCAAGGCTAAAGAAAGCGAAGCCTCTGCCGAACACCGCAGGGAGGCAGAACGCCAGAAAGACCCATGGAGCCGCTTTTTCGATTTTGGGTTAGGAAGTGACGCATTCCCTTTCGGACTGCAATACAGGCCTATGGAAGGGGCGGGATCCGGAGTGATCATTTCACCGGATGGCTATATCGTCACAAATAATCACGTGGTTGATTTTGCAGATGAAGTGACTGTAAAGACTGCCGACAAGGAATACAATGCCAAGATCGTTGGACGTGATCCAAGTACAGACCTCGCAGTACTAAAGATCGATGCTACGGGCTTGCCGACCCTCGAAAATGGAAACTCTGACAATACCAAAGTGGGCGAATGGGTGCTTGCCGTCGGCAATCCTTTTGAATATCTGACATCGACCGTGACGGCAGGGATCGTCAGCGCCAAGGGCCGTGACCTGCACATCATCCAGGGTGACCATACGATCGAAGAATTTATTCAAACCGACGCGGCTATCAATCCCGGTAATAGCGGAGGTGCGCTGGTAGATGCCCAGGGACGGTTGATTGGGATCAACGCCGCCATTGCATCACCAACAGGTTCTTACAGCGGTTATTCATTTGCCATTCCGATCAACCTCGTCGTGCGCGTCACGGGCGACCTGATCTCGAATGGCGGAGTCATCGAGCGCACCAATCTCGGAGTCACAGTCGAAGAACTCAATCAAGACTATGCCAAGGAGCTTGGCTTATCAATTGATAAAGGCGTGATCGTCCGTGAGCTGGTCAATGGTGGTGCTGCACAATATGCCGGTATCCTACCCAACGATGTCATCGTGAAAGTCAACGATCGTCCCATCGACAATTTCAAGGACATCCAGGACGTGATGACGTTTGCAAAAGTCGGCGACACCCTTAATGTCACTGTGTACAGGAAGGGTAATTATGTGGACATCCCTGTGCGATTACGAAAGAAAATATAGCAACTCTGCAATATCATCCAATCCCGGCGCGAAGCCGGATATAGGGCATAGTTGGTTTTTCGTTTTGTTTTGATGCGCCCGTCCGTTGGACGGGCGTTTTTATTGCCTGCCCATGTCCTCCTTCTGTTATGCCTGAAAGGGCTAATTTTAATGTATCATGGGGTTTGTAGAATTCGGCGATGAAATCCTGCGCAACAACCAGGTGCTGAAAGCTACCTCGCCCCGGCAGCGGCGGTAGTCGCGGCAATATTGTTCTTTCTTTAGAACTTAATGATGGCAAATACAACTCAACACTACTCCCCATTCTTTACCTTCCCAGAAGCCGTGCACTGATGCGTCGCTGGTGCAAGACATTGTATACGGCGGTTGATCCGATATTACAATGTACTGGTCAGAATTCTCCTGATACCCGAAGATGTTTTATTACATTTTCGGGTTCTGGCATTCCAAAAACAAATACACATGTCCAAATTTCTTTTGGTGGCAGGATTCGTTGTCTTGTTCGTATCCTGTTCAGGTCCGCGGCACACGCCAATAGTCGCTTCAGATGCCTCTGCCGTCCTTGCGCAACTCGCGGATGATTATCATCAACAACATTTGCGCCTGTTTCCACTCGATGCCACGGTGGCCGGTGACGATCGCTACAATGACCGTTTGCCCATTGATATTTCACTGGTATATCGCGATACGCTGCGGGCGTTCTATCATGAATATCTCGATCGCCTGGACAAGGTGGATGTCACTGATCTGGATCCGGAAGAACAAATGAGCGCTGACATTCTGCGATGGGAATGCAATGTTGGCCTTGACGGTCTGAAATTTCCTTCGCATTTAATGCCCTTAAATCAGTTCTGGTCTGATATCCTGACGATGGGTCAGTTCGCTTCGGGAACAGCAGCTCAACCATTTGAGACACCCCTGGACTATGACCGCTGGCTGACGAGGGTAGACAGACTCATGATATGGTGCGATACTGCCATTGTCAGAATGCGCGAAGGGATCGCTCAGGGCTATGTGTTGCCAAAGGTGTTGACAGAAAAGATGATCCCGCAAATCGCGGACCTCACCAGGGGACCCGGTAGAACAACATTTGTATTACAGCCCGGTGGGTCTGATGCCGGAAGATTTTGCGGACACCACAAAACAACAAATCCGGATGCAATACGCAGCAATGGTATCAGAGAAAGTGATCCCGGCATTCAAAACACTCCTGGCATTTTTACAGGACGAATACCTCCCTGCGAGCCGCACCACAGATGGCCTCTCTGCCCTTCCCGACGGCAAGGCCTGGTATGACTATTGGATCCGGTATTACACGACGACCGATATGACCTCCGATGAGATCTTCCGTCTCGGGATGTCGGAAGTCGCGCGGATCCGTGCGGAGATGGAGCGGGTAAAACAGGAAATGGGCGTTCACGGGGATTTGAAAACATTCCTTGAATCTCTCAGGACAGATCCTGCACTGACGCCATTCACCAGGCCTGAGCAAGTGCTCGATCACTTTCAGTCGATCTATCAGAGGGTGCTGCCGAATATCCCCAACTTGTTTGACAAGACACCGAAGACCGCCTTTGAAATACGACGTACTGAGGCATTCCGTGAAGCATCGGCAAGTGTGGAGTATATGCAGGGATCCGTTGATGGTTCGCGCCCGGGTATCCTATACGTGCCGATCCCGGACGTGCGCAAATACAATATCCTTGCCGATGAAGATCTGTTTTTGCATGAAGCTATTCCAGGACATCATTATCAGATATCGCTGCAGCAGGAAAACACCAGTCTGCCGGAATTCCGGCGTACGCTTTGGTATAGTGCATATGGTGAAGGATGGGCGCTGTACAGCGAGTCCCTGGGAAAGGAGCTGGGATTATACACAGACCCCTATCAATATTTCGGGATGCTGAGTGAAGAGATGCATCGCGCCATCCGGCTTGTCGTCAACGTGGGCTTGCATGTCAAGGGCTGGACACATGACCAGGCCATTCAGTTCTCGCTGGACAATGAAGCGGAAACCCGGGACAACATCATCGCAGAGATAGAGCGCTATATGGCAATCCCGGGTCAGGCCTTGTCATATAAGATCGGGCAGCTGAAAATCCGGGAACTACGGTCAAATGCAGAGAAAGCCCTGGGGGATCATTTTGATATTCGCCACTTTCATGATGTCGTCCTTGAATCAGGGTGCCTCCCCCTGGAGTTGCTTGAGAAGAAGGTGAATGCATGGATCGCACAACAACAGGGAATACAGGCGCAATAACAACATCGGACCGAAATGCAAATTGATTGTGTGCAGCATACAACTACGTTATCTGTCGCGTCATGAGGTATCTTCACAACATATCCCCGACAACACTTTCCGGGATGATCACAGCATTCCGGATGATACGATCTTCGTGAACTTATGGCAACGTGTCAATGCCTATTTTTGAAGCATGCGAAGCCTGATCGTACTTCTCTTCTGTGTTCTGTCTTATAGCCTGAATGCCCAGGATATCATTGGCGTGGGTACGCGGTGGAGTGACAGTTTCCGGGAATGGGATATACACACCGCCAATGAGAACAGCCGGTAGCCTCGAACTGCGCTGGAAACTCAGTGATGACTGGACACAATGGCAATTCCGGCTCGGAGACACGACAGCCCAGATCCGGCTGAAATGGAAGGACGACCCCAACCTCTGGGAGATCCGGTGCCTGGGAAAGATCGTGACGGCGCGGACTCTTTGGAGTAATGACTTCCGCCAATGGCTCCTTGATGACGGTACACATAAGATCCGATGGCAAAGCAAGTACAGTAATGTGAGGGACGCCTGGGTCATCCGCGATCAGGGAAATGGAGATTTCAACGTCTATACCTATTGGGAAGGAGATCCCCGCGAATGGGTCGTCGAAGACGACCTGCATGACGATATTCCTTACGCGATGCGACTGGCGTTGATCTTCATCGCTATTTTCAATAGCATTCCTAAAGTGTAGTTCTCAGTCTGCAGCGCACAGTCCGCAATCTTCGGTGTGTCCATAGTTTGCCGTTTTTCAATTGATTTGAGGTCGGCGAAGTTCTGGATGAAGGCAGGTATTGCAGGAAGTCCTCTTTGCTCTACTGACACTTCGGTCAGCAATCTCTACTGACGCTACGGTCAGCAGTTTCTACTGACGCTTCGGTCAGCAGTTTCCTTGCTCTCTGCTCTCTGCTCTTTGCTCTCTGCTCTCTGCTCTTTGCTCCATGCTCCCTGCCCCATGCTCTATGCTCTATGCTCTTTGCTCTTTGCTCCAAACTGCGGACTACTCGCTGCCGACTGAAAAATGGCACTATTCTTGCCGAAATCCCTAGCTATGAAGACCCTGATCGGAGCGTTCATACTGGGATTGTTATGTCTGGGAACGGAAGCCTCTGCACAGATCGTCAACGTGGAACGGAACCGCATCGCCTCGTCAGATTCTACGGGTTGGTTTGGGAACGCGGGGATCAATTTTACGACCACGAAGACGACAAAGAGCTATCTCAGCTTCGGGATCAATACGGGAATTCAACTCAAAACGCGAAACTCAATATTCCTGCTCCTCACGGATTTTGGTGTCGTCAACGCGGGTGGACAACAATATGTCAACAACGGATTTGCGCATTTGCGATTCAATTCCAGGGTAAGCAAAGTGATTCGCTGGGAAGTATTTACGCAAGTGCAATACAACAGTCTTACGAAAGTGCATGTGCGCGAGTTGGCTGGCACAGGTCCACGAATTAAATTAACGCCCTATGAAAACGCAAAATTCTATTGGGGAGTGGCGTACATGTTCGAATATGAAGAAGTCACAGATCCTGCAGAGATCCACCGGGACAACCGGTTGAGCAGCTATTTTTCCTTTACGCTGAAGCCCCAGGATAATGTCACGTTTATCAGCACCACATACGTACAGCCGCTGATCAGAAACTTTTCTGACTATCGTCTCCTGAATGAAGATGTTCTTTCCCTTGCAATCACCGGAAATCTCTCTTTCAACGTGAGTTTCCAGGTGAGCTATGATGCAGCTCCGCCGGAAGGAGTCCCGACTGTGACCTATAAATCCGTGAATGGTCTGACATATGAGTTTTAGACAGTGAGAGTAGTGTGAGGGTGAGAATGATTCAATGACTTAATAACTTCATCGCGCCCAACTTCCTCTGCTTTCCCTGCTCCCCCAAGCCAAGCAAAAAAATTTGCAATAAAGAATAAAATGCCTTAGCTTTAGTTTTTCCCATTTTCCCATTTTCCCATTTTCCCATTTTCCCATTTTCCCCCATTTCCCCTATTTCCTCCGCTTCCCCTAATTTTCCCCCCATGATCATATACAATGTCACTTGCAATGTTGACGCTATCCGCGAAGACGAATGGGTTTCCTGGATGCGCGAGACACATGTCCCTGAGGTTTGTGCAACAGGATGTTTTCACGGAGCAACATTGCTTAAATTGAAATACCCGATCGAGGACGAAGGTGCGACATATGCCGTTCAATACCGGTGCCCGTCCATGCAGGACCTGGACCAGTATCTCTCTGACTTTGCACCTGCATTACAGAAGCAACATACCGAGAAATTTGGTAGCCATGTCGCCGCCTTCAGGACGATCCTGGAAACGCTTGGCGAATATGGGCCAGTTGTTTGAATAGTCTGCAATCTGCAGTCGCAGTCGCAGCCGGTGGCTTGTAGTCATCAGGTGTATCTTTGTTCCGGGATAGAGAACCCAACAGATGCCTTCAACAGAAATGTCAGGATCATGGAATTTGTACTGACCGAAGAACAATTAGCGGTGCGCCAGGCTGCCCGCGAGTTTGCAGAAAAAGAATTATTGCCGGGTGTGATCGAGCGCGATACGAAGATGCAGTACCCGACTGAGCAAGTGCGACAAATGGCCGCGCTGGGCTTCCTGGGCATGATGACTTCTCCGCAGTACGGAGGCGGTGGGATGGACACGGTTTCATACGTCCTCGCCATGGAGGAGATCTCCAAGATCGATAGCTCCTGTTCCGTGATCATGTCCGTCAACAACAGTCTTGTGTGCTGGGGTCTGGAGGAATTCGGCAGTGATTATCAGAAAGACACGTACCTGCATCCGCTTGCTTCCGGTGAATGGCTTGGTGCATATTGTCTTTCAGAACCCGAGGCCGGGAGTGATGCGACTTCCCAGCATACGACAGCGATCGATATGGGAGATCACTATCTCCTCAACGGCACCAAGAACTGGATCACCAATGGAGGTAAATCACGCATTCACCTCGTAATGGCGCAAAGCGACAGGGACAAAGGTCCGAAGGGAATCAATGCATTTATCGTGGAAACAGATTGGCCTGGCGTCCAGATTGGGGCAAAGGAAGATAAGCTCGGCATCCGTGCCTCTGATACACACTCTATCACATACACAGACGTTCGCGTCCCAAAGAAAAACCGTATCGGTGATGACGGTTTTGGGTTCACATTTGCGATGAAAGTACTGGAAGGAGGGAGAATCGGGATTGCAGCCCAAGCCCTGGGGATTGCGGCCGGGGCGTATGAACGCGCGCTGAACTATGCCAAAGAACGCCAGACATTTGGTGAAGCAATCATCCGGCACCAGGCTATCGCATTCAAGCTCGCCGATATGGCTACGGAGGTGGAGGCGGCACGACTTCTTGTGCACCGCGCAGCAAGGCTTAAGGATGGAGGTCAGAATTACGGGCTGGCATCCAGCATGGCAAAAGTCTTTGCTTCAGAAGTAGCAATGCGCACGACGACTGAAGCTGTGCAGATTCATGGCGGCTATGGATACGTCAAAGAATATCATGTGGAACGCCTGATGCGGGACGCCAAGATCACCCAGATCTATGAAGGGACGTCCGAGATCCAGCGCCTGGTCATTGCACGAAATATTATCAAAGGGAATCTGTACGCGGCTCTATAAGGTGTGCCTTAGCGTTGCCAGGTTGCCATACTATTGAAGCCCGAGACGATGTTTGATGGCATCCATCAGGTCATCGCCTTCGACTGCATATAACAATGCTCCCGAAACACTGGAATCGAAAATGAAGGTATAGCCTCCTTCTTTCCCTTCTGCCTTCACGGCTTCATCGATTTTCTGCAGGATGGGTTTCAGCAGCTCCTGGCGCTTTTGTTCTACCTGGTCCTGTACCTGCTGTTGGTAATCGTTGATGGCCTGCTGCTCTTTTGAAAGTGTTGCTTCACGGTCAGCCTGCTGGACTTTAGACAATACGCCGCTATTGACGTCGTCGACATACTGTTTATAGTCATCCTGAAACGCTTTCACCTTGGACTCCCCGCCCTTATCCAGTCCTTCTTTAAATGCAGAAAGTTGTTTGTCTGCGCTTTGGACTTCCGGCATGGCCTGCAATAATTCAGCGGTATTGAGATAACCAAACTTCGTAGCACTCTGTGCACGCGTGCCTACTACCACTAACATTACGAGACCGAGGAGAATACAGCGCTTTGTGTTCATTTGAGATATCTATTTAGCATTGAAGACAAACCTTCGGGGGAATGCAAATGTACAATTCCCTGCAGAGTCTCGATGCCCGCCTTCCACAGGGTAAAATTGCTCTAAAAACATATTGCTGCGAGGTATCCATTGACACCCCGCAGCAACAGTACGATTGTATCAGCACGTCACCCGCATCCGGGGCGTACCGCAATCGCTCAAATCCTGAATGGACCTAGGTAATAATCTTCGAATGCATCCACTGCGATCACATACCGGTCGCCGTCTCCATTGAACAACAGCCTGAACCGCTGCTGACCGAGGGTAAATCCGATTCCCGCCCCGACGCCATCAAGAGGATAGCTGTAATTGAGGACAAATCCGTTTATATTTCGTGGAGAATCGAAATCCTGGTAGTCTTTATTATGAAACAGACAGTACCTGTTTGAATTCGCTTCGAAGAATGCCCTGATATTGGTGTAGTAATTGGGCAGGGTCGGATCTGCTTCGACGCCATAGTTCAGGGCAGCGCTGATCCCATTGAGATTGAACGGAAAGGCACCTCCGCCCCAGTCCGCAACTTTTTCCACCTGACCCCACTTTCGTGTATCTGCATAATAATAGGTCAGATTGACCCCAAGCTCGTCAAAGAACATGATCGTATTGTCCGTACTTGAGCCTTCGATGTACGCCGCAGCGCCGATATTTTTCAGTGGACATGAGGTATCACCAAGTTCATCAATACTATATGGTCCGTCGAGCGTACCATTTTCCGAGATCAAATAGTTCCTTCCGGCTTTATCCACCAGCATAAACTTGTCATGACCGTCCAATGTCGTCGCCGCTCCGATCGGGCCAAATGTCAGAAGCAGTCCAGTCCAGCTCGCCGTATACGGAGGAGGTGTCCCATTCGGATTGAGTGGTTCGCAATTTGTCACATCGTATTCAGTATTCAACCCCACTTTGACGATTTGATTGTTGTACACGGAGCGCACGACATATGAAATCGGTTTCCCGGTCCGGATGTCGGTACCCTCTGCAAGCAGTTGTGTGAGTGTATTGAGATCACCTGCATTGCCAATGGTCAGCAATGTGGACGTCGCTTCACCTCCGAAGGCAAAGAGTTTCACCTTGAGGTTCTTCAGGGTCGAAAGCTTGCTGACCTGAGCGCTTCCACCACCACCTGACACAACACCATTAAATGAGGCACTGACTGCCGCATCCATTTCCGTTTCGCTGGAAGTGGTTTCAATCAGGAGCATATAAATTCTGCCGTAGGTCACATCAGAGATGTATGTTGCAGGGTTGCCCGGCCCGACATACTTCGCAAGATCGTTCGGAGTCACACTGGGTGCAAATACCTGATCCAGTGATGTCGGAATGTCATAACTCATGGTGTAATAACTCTGAGTCAGCCTGACAATGGTCCTGCTGTAGGACTTATCAGAACTAAAACTGAGCTTCCCTTCGATCTCGGCAAATGCATTGTGGTAATCGAGTTTCAGGGCGGCGGCCATTTGTTCCTTGCTTTGAATCTTCTCATAGCTGAATTCCATATTTGCAGGAATGGCCCCGGTGGAGGCTGCTATAATGGCGTTTGAAGCATCAGTGATCGAACTCTTCGTCACTTTATCTACCTGAAATGACGACACGGGGCTGCCATCGAGAATATCGATGGAGATTGTTCCTCCGGCGCGTTCCACAGCAATAACATCCGGTGTGGCTTTGGTGAGCGATTTCCCCTGCAGCAGGGATCCCGGATAGATCACAGAGGCATTGGGGTTAAACTGCGGGAATCCGTTTTGTCCGCCTGCCTGGTAGCCGACCTTGTATGTTTCCGTCGTACAACGCCAGAGCTCTCCATCCTGTGTCTCATCTGCAAGGGAGGAATCCAGGACTTCGGTGCTCGGCGGATCCGGGTCTTCCACGCCACCGCCTGCGTCGATAGCCTGTTCGTAAGAATCGTAGTTCCCCGTGGGTGTGGCGGTGTCTTGCTTGTTACAAGCCATCCAGGCGAGTCCAAGGACAAGAGCGATGAATACTTTTTTCATACTGTTGGTGATTTTCTGATGAACTAATCCGGAATTACCGGCTGACGAGATAAATGTGCCGGGGTAGTCATAATTTACCAAAAAACAGGCGTGGACAAAGGGTGGACTTCTCCAGAATCGCCCATTTTATGCGGGTTTCGCCAATGGCTTCCGGAGGCCGGGGAAGGGCCGAGAGCAGAGAGCAGAGAGCAGAGAGCAGAGAGCATAGAGCAGAGAGCAGAGATCCTGCTGACCGAAGTGTCAGTAGAGCAGAGAGCAGAGATCCTGCTGACCGAAGTGTCTGCCTTGGCAGATTCGGGCAGGCATCACGCTTCACGCATTCCTGGAAACGCCAGCAGGAACTGTTGGATATCCGTGTCGGAATCCAGTTGCATCTTTTTACGGAGGCGGTAGCGGGCTTTCTTAATGCCTTCCCCCGTCACATTGAGCATCGCCGCCAGTTCTTTGGCTGATAGATTCATTTTCATCAGGCAGGCAAGACGAATTTCCCCCTTGGTGAGTGCCGGATAGTTTTGTCGCAATTGATCGATGAAATCGCGGTGCACTTCCCGGAAGCTTGCCAGGAAATGCTCCCACTCCTCTTCTGATTCGATATCCAGTCTGATCTGCCTTGAAATCTTGCGCGCCGAGTCGGCCGTATGCCCTTCTGCCGTAGTGCGCATTTTGTCTACTTCATCGTGCAATGTCTGGAGAAACTCATTTTTCCGGGCCAATCGCAATGCTTTTGCGGCCAGTTCCTGTTTCTTGAAGTCGAGTTCTCTGGTGACTTTATCTTTTTCCAATTCCGCAGTTTTACGCCGCTGTATCTCCAGCTCTTTTTGTTGTGAAAGGATCTTCCGATCCCGGATACGCCGTACACGTTGAGCATACATGAGCAGGATTCCGGCGAGCAGAATCAAGGCCAGACCGATCCACAATCGGGTCTTTCGGATGCGATCTATCTCCGCGTTTTTCTCCAGCACTTCAATCTGATGATCTTTTTTTTCAGTCTCATAGATCGTTTGCAGCTCATTGATCTGTTTGGATTTTTCGGCATTGTACAAGCTGTCCTTGGCTGTGGTATATGCCTTGTAGCTCGACAGGCTCAGGTCGTACGCCCCCAGTGCCTGATAAATCTCAGAAAGCGTGAGGTTTGCATCGCGTTGCTTCTCCAGGGACTGCACTTCTTTGCCGAGCCGCAAGGATTCCTGGGCGTTCTGCAACGCCTTGTTATCATCTCCGAGGCCCAACTGTGCGCGCGCCATCCAGTTGAGGTTATCGGCGATGGCTTCTTTGTCCTGGTATTTCGTCGCGAGTTGCAGTCCTGTTTCAGAATGCTGCAGCGCATTTTCGAGATTCCCTGTCTGCACACTGAGGATGCCGAGGTTTGTATGCGCCGACAGCTGAGCCCTGCCATAATCCAGCGAATCAGCGAGCCGCAGGCATTCCTGATAGGCATCCATCGATTTTCTGTAGTCCTTCATATTCTTGTACAGAATGCCCAGGTTATTGATCGCTCCGATTTGTCCATAGAGGTTTCCTGATGCCCGAAAATGGTCTTTCGCCTTAAAGAAATATTCCTCTGCCTTCTGATAGTTGCCCTGCTTGTCATTGATGACCCCAATTGCACTATAGTTGTAGGCGATATAATCCTCACGATGCAGTGCCTCGCTGATCCTGAGGGAACGCATGTAGAGAGATAATGCCTGATCGTGATTCCCCAGATCGTTGTATACATTTCCCAGGCGCAATAGGGCGTCGGAAAGAGCTGAGGAATCATTCAGTGCTTCGAACGTGCGAATGGCCTGGTCGTAATAATGCAGTGATGAGTCCGGGTCGCCGCGTTCAAGGTACAGCGTTGCAAGTCCGGTAAAGTTGTTCCCGCTTTCTGAAGGATCTTTTTCCGATTGTGAACAACGCAGGGCCTTGTAATAATACACCAACGCGCTGTCCAGAAGTCCTTTGGTATAAAATGTCTCACCGAGGATCTGCAGACTATTGAGGATACCGAAATAATAATCCGGCTGACTCGCCTGCCAGGCTCTCCTGGCCAATGCATCAGCTTTGTCCGGGGCATCATAGCGCTCGTTCATTGCGGTGTCGATCCACTGCCTGATCTGACTCGTATCTATGACCTGCCGGGCTTCCAGAAAGCTGAAAGCGCTATACCACACCAGAACACCGGCAGAAACAATTGACTTCATTACAGTTGCGCTAAGATTAGGCTTTTGAAGATACGTCTAATTCAAGCTCGACAAATCGAGGATGTTGCGCTTTAGCATGATCATCAGGCATTATCCAAAATTCCGAACGCTGGATTTTCCGGGAGGTTTAACGCCACTGACATACCTTCGCCCGGTACAGGCTTATCCGTGGTATCTGTCAGGTAAAACCCCGTCTGGACACAATGACACTCAGGAGACTCGCAGGAGACACATTGATTTACGGCACCGGCTACATTCTTGGGAAGATCCTGAACTATTTGCTGATCACCATTTATCTCACGTGGAAGTTCAATGGTGAAGTAGCGCAATACGGACTTTATACTGATTTCTATTTCTATGTTGCCCTGCTCCTCGTGCTGCTGACTTTTCGCATGGAAACGACATATTTCCGGTTTGCCAATGATAAAACACAGCGAGAGACAGCATTTGGACAGGCTTCGTTGATTGTCCTCACCACGGCGCTGCTCTGGGCATGTATCGTGGTGATCTTCAGGACGCCGCTCGCCAACGCATTGGAGTACCCGGGATACGAGAAACATGTTGTTACGCTGGGTTTCATCCTGGCCCTCGACGTCATGGTCAGTGTACCATTCGCTGCCTTGCGGCTGGAAGGCAGGCCATTGCGGTATTCCATGCTTCGCCTGCTCGCCATTCTCGTCAACATTGTTGCAGTCCTGTTTTTCCTTGAACTCGTCCCTGTCTTTGCTGAAAAAGGCGCTGTCTGGGCGTCATGGTATAGCCGTGCAGACCGGCTCTATTATGTTTTTCTGGCGAACCTGATCGGCAGCCTCACGGTGTTTCTCATTTTTCTCCCGTCATACTTTCGCGCCCGTCTGATATGGAATGGGACACTGGCGAAGAAAATGCTTCGATATGCCTGGCCTCTCGTCGTAGTAGGAATGGCAGGAGTGATCAATCAATCTTCGTATATCACCTTTCAGAAATACATTCTGCCAAATTCTCTCATCGAAAATCTCTCAGAAGGAGGTGTCTATGCTGCCGCCACGCGCGTCGCCATCCTGATGAGCCTTTTTACCACCGCATTCAATTATGCCGCAGAACCTTTCTTTTTCCGGCTCGCAGATACGCACGATGCGCATCAGACGTATGCCGAGATTGCAAAGGCGTTTACAGTTGCCGCCTGCGTTCTCATGGCAGGCATCCTGTTGTATCTCGATGTCGTGCAGTTGGTGCTCGGAGAAAGTTTTCGCGGGGCACTCTATGTCGTACCGATCCTCTTGCTGGGATTTTTATTTCTCGGCCTGTATTACAATTTTTCTGTTTGGTATAAAATCACCGATCGCACTGTTTTTGGCGCAATGATATCCGCAGTTGGAGCGGTGCTCACCATTGTCCTGAACATCGTGCTGATCCGAAAGCTGCAAGTGATGGGGTCGGCGTGGGCAGCCCTCGCCTGTTATGCGTTTATGACCGCCGTCTGCTACTGGATCGGACGTAAATATTACCCCATTCCTTATGACCTCCGCAGAATTACAATACACATTGTCAGCGTGTTGGTTCTGTACTGGGTCAGTACACAGCTGAGTACGCTCTTTGGTGAAAATCTCGGACAAGAGCTGCTCGTCAATACTGTTTTGTTCGTAGGGTACCTCTGGTTGTTATACAGATTCGAAAGGCCGATGATCAGGTCTGTTGTGCGCCGTTCGCCGTAGGGATCACCCTACTGTGACCTCTATGGTATCTGACGAAATGAGATATTTCTCAGCAAGGTTGCGCAATTCGGTTGGAGTGATCTGGCGCAATGCAGTCAGAAATGCTTCAAAATATGACAATGGCAGGCTGTGCAGGACAAGAGGTTTTACTGTGTCCACAACATTCAATGGTCCGTCGATCTGCATCAGGAAGTTTCCACAGATGTAATTTTTGACCATTTCCAGTTCGGGATCTTCTACAACTTTGGTCTGCAGTTTTTTCAATTCTCTGTAGATCTCGCGCATGACAATTTCAGGAGATGCATTATTGGCGTCAGTGCTGATCACGAAACATGTTGCATGGAGCAGATTCTCCAGTGACGATTGAATGTTATAGGTCAGCCCTTTATTTTCACGCAGATTGCGTACGAGACGTGACCCGTGATACCCACCCAAAATCGTGTTGAGCAAAAACAGTCCCGGATAATCTTCATGTGTCCTGTGGATAATTTGCTTCCCGATGCGGACAGAAACCTGGTGTGTTTGTGGTCCGGCGACGTGCCAGGCTCCGGGAGTTTGCACAGGAGGGTCCGGGTACGCCCGGGGCCGGATCCCTTCTCCAAGGCTTCCGAGGAAATTGCGGACTTCAGACTCCAGTCCTTGCTCCATGGCACCTGCCAAAAACACATTCAGGCCTTGTTTTCCAAGCAATCCATGATGTCGTCTCAGGGTGTCAGGAGTCAGGGCTTGTACGTCATCAGGTGTACCGGTGTACCCATAAGGATGGGATGCTCCGAAGATACGCTCTGAAAATGCCCTGTTGGCGAGATACTCATTTTGTCCCTCAGCCAATCTATAGCGCTGGATTTTCTTCTTTTGGTACAGTACGAGCTCGTGTTCGCTAAATGCCGGTGCGAGCAGGATCTCCTGCGCCAGTTCCAGCACGGGAACAGCAAATCGTGTCATCCCGTGGACCGAAAGGGTCAACGTATCCGGCGAGGAATAGCACCGTACCGTCGCCCCGTAGTATTCCAGGGCATCCGCAAGGATATGGGCATCCTTGTCCAGCGTTCCTTCCGTGAGAAGAGCGGCCGTAGCAGAAGCGGCACTGTGCTGATGCTCGTAGAGCTTCCCGGCGCGAAAGAGCAGTTCAAGCCGGAAAACGGGCTCATTGCCGCCGGCTACGACATATACGGGCACGCCAGCCATATCGATGCACTCTACCCCGCTCAACGCTATTGCGCCTGATGGCAAAATCTTGAACTGTCGTGGAAGTTTGAGACTGCGCTTCATGGTATGCCCTGGAGCCTGGCTACCCGGTTTGTAAGAAAGGGCAAGATTAATCAAATTCCAACGGGAAGGTGTATTTTTACCCGCGTGTCAAAATTCACCGGAGCAAGCACCCCGGATTTGGTATCCGAGGCTGCAAAACCCTGAAGCGTAAAAGAATCTCATGAAATTTAAGGCATCGTCTCACGATCTCTATTCCCATCTGAGCAAGGCAGCCGGGGCGATCAGTTCAAACCCTGTCCTTCCGATCCTTGAGGATTTCCTCTTTACCCTGCGCAAGTCAAAGCTCACGATCACTGCCACCAACCTTGAAACGACGGTCATCACAGAGATGGAATTGACGTCGGATGAGGATGGCCAGATCGCAATCCCTGCGAAAATCCTGATGGATACGCTGCGGGCTCTGCCCGATCAACCAGTGACCATCACCGTCGATGATGAGTCCAGGGGTATTGAAATCACTTCGGCATATGGCAAGTACCGCCTGGCAGGAGACAATCCGGATGATTTTCCGGATATCGAAATGGTAGACGCTGGTGACGGGGTACAAATCAAGGGAGCACAATTGGGGACTGCCCTGAACAGGACGTTATTTGCCACAAGTTCTGACGACTTGCGGGCCGCAATGACTGGTGTCTTTGTGCAAATTGACTTTAACAAAGTCACTTTCGTGGCAACAGACGCGCACAAGCTGGTCCGGGATATCTATAGCGGAATCTCCACGGATAAGACAGGGTCTTTTATCGTCCCCAAAAAAGCGCTAAGCCTGTTGAAAGGCGTGCTGCCCGATGAAGAGATGGTGACAGTGCATCACAGTAAAACCAATGTCGCATTTTCGTTTGACGGCACGCGATTGATCTGCCGTCTTATTGATGCGAGCTATCCGGATTACAATGCTGTTATCCCAAAAGAGAATCCCAATGTCATGACGGTGAATCGCAGTGAATTTCTGCAGTCGTTGAAACGCATCGCCATTTACGCCAATAAAACGACAAACCAGGTCGTGCTCAATATCGACGAAGGCAGCCTGACGATCTCTGCACAGGACCTCGACTTTTCAAATGAAGCTACAGAGCAGTTGAGCTGCACGTATGAGGGAACAGCGATGTCAATTGGCTTCAACGGCAAATTCCTCATCGATATGCTCGGCGTCATCGATACTGATGAAGTCCGGATGGAAATGTCATCGCCGACGCGTGCGGGGATTGTCCTTCCCGGCGAGAAACAGGATAAGGAAGACCTGCTGATGCTGGTGATGCCGGTGATGATGGGGTCGTAATCCGATGTGTCTTCGATCCCGCCATATTCAAAGCGCATTGACGTTCATTCTGGCTTGCCTTGTATTGTCATGCGGATGTCACACTGCGAAAACCGCCGCACAAACTGGAAGCAGCGATCAGCTCTATGCGTATCGCTGGGATCTTATTGAACTCCAGGGCAACAGCGTCCAATCTTCTCCACAGATACACCCCTTCCTGCAGTTTTATCCAGGCCAGGAAAGACGGATCAGCGGCAGCCTCGGTTGTAACCGCTTAGGGGGCACCTTTGTGTTGTCCTCAGACACAACGATCACGTTATCTCCGATCACCACAACGAGAATGGCATGCCCCGATGCGAATCTGGAATACCAGTTTTCAAGAGTCTTGGGACAAGCCGACCACTGGCAGATTGTAAACAAAGAATTGCAATTGCGCATCGGCCAAAAGACGGCAGCCATACTGAAAGCAAGCCCTCTCGAATAGATGGTATGACTTCACCGTGGAGTCTTTTCATAATGTTTTTGTACATTCCTGTTCCTTAATACACGATGCGTTACAGTTAATCCCTGCTTCCCTGTTTTGGAGGTAATGTCTACTGCTGCCCCGGAGATGTATTGATGAACCTAAATTTCAAAATGGTATGAGATGTATTGTTTTACTGCTGCTTTTAACCTTGTTCACAGTTGATTCCCGTTGCCAGGACAGCCTGATTGTAGAAGGTCAGGCTTCAGTTTCAGGAACCCTTGTCGCGAATACTCTGATGGCCTCGAACATGATGATTTCGGGCTTCAACGCCGCACAAATCACCACTACAGGGTCACGGGTATTAAAGTTGAAAGGGTTCAATCCTCTGCTTGATTTTTACGATGGAAGTGATACACCGCTGGGGTTTATCCAGGCCTACGACAATGATTTCTATGTGGCTAACAGGCTGTCAGGCAGTATGATTTTCAGAACAAATAATCTCAACCGGATGGCGATTACATCCGATGGTAATCTCGGTATCGGCACGGTATCCCCGGCATCTAAGGTCACCATCGTCGGCGGTGATAATAATGGCATTACCGCCGGGCTTGAAATTAATTCCAGCAGCCAGCAATTACTCGTAGATGGCAATGAGATCGACGCTGTGACCACACCTCTTTACTTTAATTACAACAGCAACAACGACGTCCTGATGCGGACTTCAACGCGACGGGCGGAGTTCACATTCAAACATGCCTCAGGCAGCGGCGCCTCGAACGGATTTGCCATCGAAAATACAGCTTCCAATCACGTATACTGGACGATGTACTCCACAAACGGTGATGGCAATTTTGAGCTGTATTACAAAGGCGTATTCAGGGGTGAGTTCGATTCAGCTGACGGAGAATACACAAATGTCTCGGATCGCCGCTTGAAAGAGGATATTCAGCCGGTTGGAGATGTCCTGCAACGGGTCATGCGACTCCAGCCAGTCACCTACCACATGCGGAAGTCTGATTCGGCAACAAGACAGTTGGGGTTCATTGCGCAAGACGTCCAGCCATTATTCCCCGAGTTGGTAGATCACCGGCCCGTTGGCGATTCACAGGCTGAATTGTACACCCTGCATTACAGGGGCTTCGGCGTACTCGCTATTGCCTCAATACAGGAACTGATGGTAAAGCAAGAGGAACAATACAATGACCTCCGCACAGAAAACCGCGAACTGCACAGGAGAATTGACGCACTCAGTGCGCAGGTGGAAGCGTTACAAAGAGATCTCATACAACACGGGAGCGTTTCCCGCCGGGAAAAATATGCGCACTGATTCTCACTGACCCACCTCGGGAGTATTTAACATCAGTGGCCTATTGTCGACGAAATCAAATAATGTCAGTCCCCGGATCTCAAACAAGGCCATCCAGAAGTTGCGCACGGCCTGCAGGTAGGCCCGGCGTGCATTTTCCTGGTCTGCGAGAGCGAGATTCAGGTCTGTGACAGAGATCTTTCCGATCAGATAGCGTTGGTAGGTGATGTTGTAGCGCGTTCGTGCCGCCTCCAATGATCGCTGTGCAATTTCTGTATTGCGGCGAACGAGATCAAATTGCTGTGCCCGAAGGACCACGGTGCGCTTAAAGTTTTCGCGTTCCTGGTCTACCTGGCGCTGTGTGAGCTCCAGATTTGACATTGCAACAGCGCGTTTGGCTTTCGATTTCCCCCGATCCGCGATCGGCACAGTGAGACTGAGCGTCACCAACTCCTGGTCCAAGGGGTTAGAATATACCGGACTGATTGCAGTACCGGTCTGTGTCAGGCCAAACTGGCCGATCAGATTGGCAGTAATCCCTGTTTCTCCCCGGGCGCGATCAACGTCACTTTCTGCCTGTAGAAGCCGTCGCTGGTAATCAATAATGTCAGACCTGTTTTGCATCGCATATGTCAATGCATCATCGGGGTTAATGGAAACTTCGGGCAAATCATAAGGCGGTTTCAACTCAAATGTCACAGTCCCCTGGATGTCCAGAAAATCGCGCAGCTCTTCTGTGTTCGTTTGCATATTGAGTTGCGCTTCAGAAAGACGGGCCTCAGCCTGCATGGCGTTCAATTGGATTTGCAACAAATCGCTCTCCGCAATTTTTCCCACCTCAAACCGTCCTTGAGACAACGTCAGCAGGGTATCGGCGTTCGCTTTGTCTTGTAAAGCTGCCTCGGCATCGAGTTGGCTGATGAGCAAATTGAAAAACAGTGTGGCCGCCTGGGATGCAATACTTTCCATTTCTTCCGAATACTGCTTCTGACTTTCCTGGTATGTGACCGGCTCGATCTGTTTACGCCATTTCATGTCGTTGTATTGAAACAGGGGCTGCGAAAATCCAACGTTTACCGGGGTAGATAAATATGATGTAGAGGCAGGGATGCCGTCGGTAGACAAAATATCCAGCCTGCTGAGACTGCTCCCGAAAAACAATGTGGCTCCGGTGGGGGCAAAATCCTGTTCCAGGGATAAGTTGAGTCCATTATCCATAAATGATCGCGCTTTGTACGCCTCTTCACCATTTGGCAATGTGATCGGTTCAATCGAACGGTTAAACCGGGGTAATGTATTTGCACGCAACACGATCTGCGGTTTGAAGTCCGCGAGAAAGGATTGGTATGTCCAGTGGCTGCGTTTCCAGCGTGTTGCCGCCAGCAGGGCATCCGGAGAATTTTTCTGTGCCATGGCCACGACATCATTCAATGACATCTGGTACGTTTGCTGCGCCTGTATCGCAAAGAGCGTCATGAGGAGGATCACCGGAACGATAATGAGTTTCCGTTGTATCAGTGTGTGTTTCAACATCATGGTTGACAAATTCAATAACATAATTATTCCGTGCGGAGCGCTTCGATAGGGTCCATTCTGGCTGCTTTACGCGCCGGGAAAATGCCGAAGAGCAGTCCGATAGATGCAGCGACACCAAATGAAAGGAGGACAGACCACCACGTAATGATCGTTGGGATCTCCGCCGCAGAAGCAATCGCGTGTGCCGCGGCCATTCCGAGAAAGACACCCACTACACCCCCGATGATGCTGACCAGGATGGCTTCAAAGAGAAACTGCACGACGACATCGGTACCTGTTGCCCCGATGGCGCGACGCAGACCGATTTCCTTGATGCGCTCATAGACCGACGCCAGCATGATATTCATAATGCCAATGCCCCCGACAAGGAGTGATATCCCTGCGATGACTGCAAGCACCATGTTAAAAATGTTTTGAGTTTTCTGCTGTTGCTCCAGGAGCAATTCCGGAATTTCAATAGTAAAGTCAACCTTTCCCTGGTGCATCCGTTTCAGAAGCCTGGATACGATATCAGCGGTAGAGCGGAGATACCTCGAATCAGCCACGCGGATGACAAGACGATCGAGTTGGTTGAACGGCTTTGTTTGTTCACGGTTGTCGCCACGTTGTGCCAGTTGATCCTTCTGGATCGCACTGCGATCACCGAACCGCACAAGGGATACGTCCAGAGGAATGTAGACATCCGAATTATAATCACGCAACCCCAGTGCAGACAGTGTTTCTTTAGTCGCATAGCGTTTATCCAGGACGCCGATCACAGTAAAATAATGATTGCCACATTTGATCAGCTCTCCAATCGGATCTGTCCCGCTAAAGAGCTTCGTTTCAATGTTTTTACCAATAATACATACCGGTTTCTGCTCGGCGTATTCGGCCTCTGAAAAAAACGCCCCCTTCGACAGCGATAATTGGTTGAGCGAAAAAAATGTATTGTATACACCGACACACCGAATATCCAGGATCTTCCCATTGAAAATAGCCTTGGTCTCACGAATGATCTCTGGGCTGATGAGCTCGATTGACGGAATTGTTTGCTGCATCACATGAATGTCTGAGACGGACATCCCCGGCGCCCATGTCTGTAACTTACTGTCATTGGAAGCGGTTGAAGTCGTATTGGATTCCTTATCATCGTCGGACTTTTTTCCGGGATCTTTTTGTGTGATGACAATATTATTTGTTCCGATCAGGCGCATTTGATCGAGAATGAATTTCTTTGCTCCGGTCCCGATCGCCAGCATTGCGATGACTGCGGCAACACCGAAGACGACGCCCAGGGCTGTCAGCATCCCACGCATTTTATTTGCGAGCACACTTGTTGCCGCGATCTTCAATAAGAAGAGTTGCCTGTCTATCTGCATTGTGACCGGTGGTTAGAATACGATATAGACACTTCCGGAATTGTCCTGGCTCTGCGCGTCCTCCATCTTGATTGTTTTAGCGACTTCCTGTTGTGCCTTTGTGCGTGTTGCGAGTTCATCCGCCAGGCGCGCCGTGACTTCCTCCTTCTTCTGAGGATCGAGAGAGATCAACCGCAGCTTCTCTCCCTGTGCGGGGACGCTCATCGAAACGATGTCACCTTCTTCCAGGCCGGCGGCAATACAAATATTCATATCATTCGAGGGACCTGTCACCACCTCCTGCCTGACAAACCCATTGCGTGTTTGCTTAAAGACATAACTGATGCTGTCTACCTGGATGGCCTCAAGCGGGACTTGCAGGCAGCCCGGAATAGAATCCACCAGGATATTGATGCCGGTGGTCATGGCAGGCCTGAGGAGCGAATCCTGTCTTTGCAACAGGACAATCACCTCAAAAACCTTTGTGTCGAAATTGCGGATCTGTTCTCCGATGTTGGCTTTGGACACTACCATGCCCGGAAAATCCTTGCCCGGAAACGCATCGATGGTGACATTGGCTTTCTGTCCCGGTAGTACTTTGCTGATATCCACCTCATTGATATATGCCTTGGTGACCATCTCACTGAGGTCGGGAAGTTCAGCGATCGTTGGGTCCCATGCGGAGACTTGTGAACCGGGGCCGCGTTTGCCATTCCAGTCCCTGATATAAATGACCATGCCGGCCTTTGGTGCGAGTACAGTCATTTGCTTTTGGACATCCAGTTGACGGTTGAGTTTCAGCTCTTGCTGGCGGTAAGAGGCATTGATCTCTTCGACTTTGGCAACGGATTTGTCTTTGGTCAGGCTGAGTTTTGTCACGAGCTGGTCGTACTCCCGTTGTGCCTTGTCAAGGTCAAGTTGTGCTTGCTGCCGGATCGCCGCAGGTTCGAATTTGCTGAGTTCCAGTGTGAGCTGCTTTTCCTGTTTTTCAAATTTCACATTGACCAACTGATCGCGCAATCCACGCATCTCAATCGCAGTATCGATTTTCGCCTGATCCAGT
Organism: uncultured Bacteroidota bacterium; assembly: GCA_963746925.1. Classification (GTDB taxonomy): domain Bacteria; phylum Bacteroidota; class Bacteroidia; order Chitinophagales; family Saprospiraceae; genus DATDQA01. Next base: position 27,700 of record CAVVDK010000012.1, on the reverse strand, counting down.
TGCGTTGTAATTTTCTCGATCTCCGTTTGTGATTCCTTGATCTTACTGTCGAGTTCAGTCTTATCGAGAGAAGCGATGAAATCACCGGGCTGCACGAGTGTCCCCTCAGGCACCAGGTTGGCAATCGTCACCTGGTAGATGCCGACAGAGCGCAAGCCTTCAGGCCCCTTGATTTTTTCCGATCGCCGCGCCTGCAGTTCTCCCGGGGCATGAATTGTAACAGCAAGGGGATTTTCTTTCACCTTTGTCAGGACTTCGCCGGATTCGGCTAATGCCGCTTTTCTACCAAAGACAAAGTAGCCGGCGACGAGTACACACACAGCACCGCCGATCCATAAAAGACGAGATAATTTCATGAGTGATCCCAGGGTTTAAACCAGAAGAAAATCAATTTCGTATGTAACAAAATAGGTTAGAATTTATTGTGTATCAATGAGATAGTTAAGTTTGCCCTCTCAATAATCATGAAGGCTTGCAGGACAATATGATCCGGGTTGTCTGGTCTCACCGGTGAAATTACACACCCAAATCCTTATCAGGGCATTTGCCGGTTTATTTGTCAATGACGAATACGAAGCGAAACATTACCAGCCGATCCCATAGTCCTCTCCAAAATTGCTCGATCCACCCCACATCGAACCGTGTTTCCAGTCGAAGTAAATGGCATTGATCGGACCCGAAGTGCGTTCGGCTTTTTGCAGGGTATATCCCATTTTTTGCAATACGCGACATACATAATCAGGCGTATCGCTGCGCACGAGCATGACACCCGGTCTGCTGGTGTGCCCGTCAAAGGAATCGCGCATCTGGAATGAATTCATGTTTGCAGCTTCAGCGGCCTCCTGTACGGTCATGCCCCACTCCACAACATTGAGGAAAAACTGGAACAGATTTTGATCCTGCGAATCGCCACCCTGAACGGCACAGGACAAGAAAGGCTTCCCGTCCTTTAGTGCGATCGTCGGCGTGAGAGTGGCCCGCGGACGTTTGCCGGGCTCTACGACATTGAATGGATTTTCTTCCCGATGCAATACAAAACTTTGCATCCGCTCGCTCATCCCCACTCCTGTAGTCCCGGCAATCACTGCCGGAACCCAGCCGCCGCTTGGCGTGACAGAGACGACCCATCCCTCCGCATCCGCAGCCTCGATAGATGTCGTACCGGTGTACATGGTGTTGTTCGGAAATTCCTGGCTGTAAAACATACCGACACCACTGGGATCAGGAAGTTTCTGGGTGCTCTGCCAGTTCTTCAGGAGATCGATATACGGATTTGTATCCCGCTCAAAAGGATAGGGATCTCCCGGCCCTGCATCCGGGTCATTTTTATCCCAGTTGATCCCGGTGATCCGTTGCGCAGCGTATTTCTTCGACAGCAAGCCATTGATCGGTTCTGATGGTTCAAAACAGGGATCGCCGTAATAAAAATCCCTGTCTGCAAATGTCAGATTCATCACCTGGTAGAGGGCATGCAGATACTTCGGTGTATTGTATCCAAAAGAGTGGATGTCCATCTGTTCGAGCATATTCAATGCCTGCAACATGACCGGGCCTTGCGTCCAGGAATTGAGTTTATAGACGGCGATGTCCTTGTAGGTGGTCATGACCGGTTCCTCGATGTACACCTGCCAGTCGGCGAGGTCCTCCATGGTGATGAGGCCGCCTTGTTCCTGTACGCCGCGCACAAATTCTTCTGCGATATCTCCTTTGTAAAAGCGGTCATACGCGTCGTAGATTGCCGCCTTCCGGCTCTTCCCCTGCGCCAGGGCCCTGGTTTCTGTTTCGACGAGTTTCTGCAATGTGATGTAGAGGTCTGTTTGCACGAAAATTTCTCCGGGTTCGGGGGCTTCGCGTGCCTGTCCCGGATGTGTGAGAAATACCCGGCGGGAATAGGGCCATTGTTTGATTTGCTCCTTATAGTGTTCAATACTGTTTGCCGTCTGTGCTTCAATAGGGTACCCGCGTGCAAGCTGGATCGCCGGTGCCAGTACCTGACCGAGGGTCATGGTGCCGTACTCCGCCAGCATGGTCATTAGCCCGCCCGGAGTACCGGGAGTCACTGCAGCCAGGGGTCCCCATGCGGGTGGATAGGACATTCCTTGGTTGATAAAGAAGTCAGGTGTGGCTCCAGTGGGCGCAACTCCGAGTGCATTAATTGCAATGACTTTACCGGTCTTCGGGTTATAAATCAACGCTTGTGTCTCGCCGCCCCAGCTCAAAACATCCCACATGGTGCAGGTCGCCGCGAGCATGGCGCAAGCCGCATCAACCGCATTCCCGCCCCGCTGAAAAATCATCGCTCCAGCCGTGGCAGCAAGCGGCTTACCGGTGATAGCGACCCAATGGCTGCCATGGATGACGGGCTTCTGTGTGGGTTGCGCCAGAAGCGATACCGGAATCACTGCACACCACAATACGATCACAAACAATTTCATCGCAAAGGTTTTTTAATCATCCCCGGGTAGCCAAAATTAGGAAAAGCCAACAAGGGCTGTTGCCGTGGTCTCCTATGCCATCCCGCTTGTCTTTAATACTTCCTTAAACTTTTCCGGATAACTTTTAAGAATTCTATGCCGTCAAAACAGGCATCAAAGAATTTGTACACTGTTTAAATCCCGGAAAGATGAAAACGCAGAAACAGGTCAACAAACGAAAAAGCATGCTCATCACGGTTGGCGTGCACTCTGCCATGTTTTTAGCCGCCATGATTCCGGTGGCAACGCAACTTGATGTGGCATCGCCAGACACATCGCAATTTGTCATCCCAATAGAATTTGCTGAGTTTGCACAAAGCCATGACGAGGCCCTCAAGGCTGCAAGTCCGGTGCGCGATGCAGAAGTAAAGCCTGTTGTCAAGGAGCAAATGGCGGAACCCGACGTGATCAAAACTGAGAAGATCACTGAAGTATCACAAACAACACAAGCGGCGGATCCGGTACAGAGTGATGTGGTAGATGCAACCTCTGAAGTTGCCGCAGCAGAAGACAATGAAGTGGGTGATGCCGATGTCGCTGCTTCAACGGGGGGCGAGGAAGCCACTGCGATCGACGGTGAAAGTGACGGCACAGAAGCCACCGGTGAAGATGACGGCCACTATGGCCTGGATGGGACTGGAGTGATCACGAGGAAAGTCATTCACCGTGAAGACGTGACCAAAGTCGCTAAATACAATGGCGTCATCGCGATCAACCTGTGCATCGACAGACAGGGACGTGTCATCGCAGTAGCCAATAATGCAGAACGTACTACGATTACAGATTCTGACCTCATCCGCAAAGCTCTGGATGTTGCAGCGGGGTACAGGTTTGAGACAGATTACAGCGCCGCTAAGCGTGAATGTGGTGTACTGACTTTTGTTTTCGACATTGACAAAAATATTGCCCGGGAATATCTGGACATGGACTAGATCAGAGGTTTTAGGTGGTGAATTTCTTTCCGGTAATGCCGCATGGGTTCAGATCCATGCGGCTATGTTATCATAAAGCCAGACCCAACAGAAACTCCCAACCTCCCACCGTAGAATGTTCACGAGAAATGATGACGTTTCTATAGTCCCGGTAGTAGCGCACGTCTGCTGTCAGTTTCCAGAACATCAGCTGACCACCTACTTGCCATCCCGGGTGTACGGTTTGTACACGATCCAGATTGAGTCCTGCAGTGTTTTTATCCACTCCGACAATAAAGTTCATATGTCCTCCTCCATATGCCCTGATTTTAAACCATTTGTCTGCGGCGATCCAGGTCCCCAGGCTCATTGGCACGCTGATTTGGTGGATATTGTTACGGTTGTCGAACACACCGTCGTGTGAACCGGACCCCACAATCTCATACCTCTGATAATGAAAGCCGGGCATAAACAAGAGCCGGGAATCCTCAACAATCACGTCGAGACCCGCACTTTGACCGTTATGAATCAGGTTCGATTCATCCCCGAATTTACGGTCAATCACGCCGACCTTAAAGTTGATCGCTGACTGTCCATTGATGTAATGCATTGAACATACCAATGCCACGGTCAGCAGCAAGCGCTGTGTACTTGTCATAGTATTTTAGATCCCTTCTTTTTCAGCACCGTTGGGGTGAGCGGCACAAAAATAGCGTAAATCTTAAAGGCCATATTCTGTACCACCGGAAAAACTTTGCAATCACCATGCCATATGTCATATGGTGCAGATATTTTACTTACCTGCTAACGCAACTGGCACTATCAGGCAGGCACTTCTTCATCCAGAAGACCCAACAACTGATCACAGGTCTCATCTATCTGGCTGTGCGTGATGATGAGCGGCGGGGCGATCCTGAAGGAGTGTACGTCGAACAGAAACTGATCGGTCACAATACCCCTGTCCTGAGCATGGCGCACAAAGTGCCCGAGGGAGACTTCTGGCCCCAACTCAACTGCCATCAGCAGACCTGCAGCCCGGACTTCGCGGATCACAGGATGTTGCAATCGGGAAAGAAAGTGGCGGGATTTTTCCTCGACGCCATTGAGATAGTCTCCTTCTATCAAAGTTTCAAGGGCAGCCAATGCTGCGGCGCAACAGACGGGGTGTCCGCCAAAAGTGGTCAGGTGACCAAAGGCAGGATCATGCGTAAACTGATCCAGCAAGGTACTTCTGCTGATGAGGGCACCCAACGGCATCCCGCCGCCAAGAGCTTTTGCGAGCAAGAGGATGTCGGGGATGACGCCATATTGTTGGTAGGCAAACATCACTCCGGTACGTCCCATGCCAGTCTGGATTTCATCAAAGATCAGCAAGGCGCCCACTTCATCACAGCGACGGCGCAAGGCTTGCAGATAGCCAGGAGCGGGCAGCCGCACACCTGCCTCACTTTGTACGGGCTCCAGGATGACTGCTGCAGTTTCTGAAGTAATGCGGTCCAGGTCTTCTGATGCCGAAAAATGCAGATGCCGTATTCCTGGCAACAACGGCATAAAAGCGCTTGTATATTCAATGTCCGATCGCAAGCTGTCAGCGCCTTGTGTACTGCCGTGATATGATTTGTGGCAGGAGACAATTTCAGGTCTACCTGTCACCCGCCTGGCTAGTTTCATCGCCCCTTCGACAGCTTCAGCTCCGGAGTTGACAAAAAATACGTTGTCAAGCGAAGCATCGAGAAGTGAAGCCAGGAGTTCAGCAAGGCGCACCTGGGGTGACTGGATATGCTCTCCATAAACAGAAGTATGCATGTACCGGGCAGCCTGTTCCTGTATTGCAGCCACGACACGGGGATGGCAGTGCCCCATCGCGCTGACGCAGTATCCGGAATTGAGATCTGTATATCTCTTGCCCGAGGTGTCAAAAAGGTAGATGCCTTCAGCATGATCTACTTCCACCATCGCAGGGGCCGGACCTGTCTGGGCAATGCGCTTTAAGAAGAGCGTACTGAGAGAACTCATTACTGCAAAAGTATCCCGTGTTTTATTTGTAGGAAGTTATAAACTTCTGCTGCGCGTGTTCCGATATGCACGATAGTTTTATGGTGGCAAGCCGCAAGCCTGGCCCTGGGTCAGTGGCGCAGGGAGCGCAGGGGGTATCCCAATGCGGGCGCCGTACCCCATCTGAATCTCGTATCTTTCGCCCCCAAAACCTTCCGCAATGAAACGGCTTTTTACATTCCTGATCGCCTCGGCAACAGCGCTTTCCATCTTTGGCCAGGGGATAGATTTCTTTCACGGGACCTGGGAAGAAACGCTTGCTGAAGCGCAGAAACGCGGAGTGCTGATTTTCGTAGACGCCTATACCACGTGGTGCGGACCGTGTAAACGCATGGCCGCTCAGATCTTCCCTTTGAAGGATGTCGGTGACTTTTACAATGTCAATTTTGTCAATGTACAGATCGACATGGAAAGTGAAGCCGGAAAGAAGTTTCAATGGAAACATCCTGTGCATTCCTACCCGACATTCTTCTATATCTCACCGGATGGCGATGTAGTATTACAGACAGTTGGTGGGCGGCCGGGAGATCAGTTTATCGCGACGGGGGAAGAGGCTTTGAAAAAATATGACGGGAGCGCTAAATACCAGGCCATGTACGATGGTGGTGATCACAGCTATGAGACCGTCTACAATCTGATTGTTGCGCTGAACAAATCCGGCAAGTCAAGTCTGCGCATTGCCAATGACTATCTCAAGACACAATCTGATCTGCGCACACCGGACAACCTGAAGCTGATCCTCGAGGCGTTTACCCAGGTAGACAGCAAGATCTATGAATACGTCCAGGATTATGAGAAAGACCTTGTCAAGTTGGAGGGACAGCAGGATTTTGATGCGCATCTCAGGAATTCGGCCCAAAAAACTGCCGAGCGGGCGGTGGAATACGAGAGTGAATCCCTGCTCAACGAGGCCATCGCGGCGATGCAGAAGCATCTGCCGGGCGAAGCTGATCTTTTTGCAATCAAGTCTTCAATGGATTATGCCGTTGCGACAAAGGACGCAGACCGCTATCTGAAGAATGCAAAGCAATTCGTTAAAAAGACCTCCGGCGATGATGCCGAAAGACTACATGGCATGGCTGCGACGATCGCTGAGAAGTTTCCCGAAAACAAAGATCTGCTCCAACTCGGAGAGAAAGCGGCGAAGAGGTCTGTGGAACTCAAGGACGATCCGAAATATACGATCACTTATGCGACATTGGTATATCTTCAGGGAGATAAGGACCGGGCCATTTCCGTGCTCGATGAAGCTATTGCGCGGATGAAGGATAAAGATCAGAAGGTGGATGCGCTGATGGAGCTGAAGAATAAACTGACGGCATCTTAAGAACTGCGAAACCCCTCTTGTCCCTTAGTAAAGAGAAATGGACCGAAGGGAGCGGGGTGCAGCATTGCAACCCCGCGATCCCCTGATCCATCCGTGCCCGGTTCCCATACATGATGGGACTCACGGTTATGTCAGGATTCCGATTCCGCCGCTTCTTCAGTCTTCGCCGTCTTTTTCTCGGGATTCAGAAATTCCTGCACAAGGATTTCAGTCCGCATTTGCGGTTGGCCTTCCTTATTGGTGTATTTCCGGTAACGGAGCTTCCCACGGATGCCGATATAGGCACCTTTTGTGATATGGTTTTCCATGTAATCTGCAAGGTTGCCCCAGGCAACGAGATTGTGCCATTGTGTCTCTTCGGTCCATTCGCCGTTTTTGTCTTTGTATGATTCGTTTGTGGCGAGAGAGACCTTTCCGACTTTGGCGCCGGAAGATGTCTTGGTGATCTCGGGGTCACGGCCCACGTTGCCGATCAGCTGGATGGAATTCTTCATGGTAGTCATGACTTGTGGATTTAAAATGTGTGATAAAAATGATTTAAGACATGCGCGCTATGCGGCCGTTGCCTGGCTGGGTCTGGGTGCCACAAAGCCTTTTACAATGATTTCTGACAGGTAGCGGGTATTGCCGTCCTTACCTTCATAAGACCGGTGTACGAGTTTCCCTTCAATGACAACCTGGGTCCCTTTGGTCAGTTGTTGTTCCATGCGCTCGGCGACATTTCCCCATGCGGTGAGATTGTGCCATTCGGTATGTTGAATGCGCTCTCCTGATTTGTCCTTGTAGAACTCGTTTGTGGCGAGCGATACACGAGCGACTTTGCGGCCCGTGCTCAGTGTGTGTGTCTGGACATCCGATCCCAGATGTCCGATCAACGAAACGGAATTTTTCATCGTTTGCATTGCATTAGGTTTTTGTAAGTGAATAAATGTGTAATCAGTCCTGTCAGCGTTTTCAACAATCGATTTTCAGAACGACGACAGGACAAAGATGAGGTCAGGTTTGCAGGATAAGCGTATAAAAAACATTTACTGACGTTTGTAGTCGTTTGTAAATGTTTGTTGGAGGGTGAGCTATTGCAAAAGGAAGGAGGAGGAGAGGATTTTTTGGGATGAAAAGGTCTTTCGCTCCTTCAGAGCTCAAGGATATACATATCTGTGCATTGGGCGATGCCCAATGCAGAATTCTCTTCAGCCCTTCAGGCTGAACAACAAACAGAGATCATTTGATGTGCTGCCTGAAGGGCAGTCATACATCTGCATGGGGCGTCATTGCTTCCTCAATACCCGAGGCGCTTCAACAATATTTTCAACATCATGCGCTGGTCCTTCAGGTGCTCATGTTGCGCCTCCACATTGACATAATGGATCCCGCGCTTGCCGCAATACACAGACAGCGATCCATCATCGGTGACATGCGTGTTGTCCTGGAGCACAATATGGAAGTGATTGGGTTGTAGGGCTTCGAACAGGCGGCGTTCCGTCACAAAATAAAAATCATCCGGGTCAGGATGCATGCCAATGTACACGGCTTGTGCCTCATTCTGGTAGATGGAATCGACGAGATACGAGGCCATGCTATAGCCTTCTTCTTTATTATTGTGCAACGCAATCACAAGGTTTTGGGAGTCGATCTGCAGAAGAGTCAGGAGGGAATCCGCAAACCCTCGCAGGATACGGAATGCGATGCTGTCATCCGCAGTAAAGCGATATGCAGGGATGGTATCCAATGCGAAAGTGCTGTCTCTTTTCAGATGACTCAGATTGCGGGAATCCAAGCTTGAATTGATTGTTAAAACCTCCCGGGCAGAATCTGAAAGATACCTGAACATGGATGCGTCCGGCTGGATTCCAACACGCAGCAGCGAATCCAGCTTCAGCCGTAACCTATCAGCACGTTGTACCGAGTCCCGTAGAAATTCACTTTTCACCTGCAGCCAGATACCGGCATTCGTATAGATCCTGTTCGGATCTACGTCGTAGTTGAGAGTGTCCACATGGAAAGCAATATTGCGTACTCCGCCATGCACCAGTTCATACAGTTTGCCACCAGATTTCTTTAGGACCTCCTTCGCCGCCTCGACGCTGGTGTTTTCATCATCATGCATATTGAAAAACAACGGCCCCGGTGCAGTTGACTCATATTCCACAAGTTTTACGAGGGTGTCGCCAACGACAAAGGTGTGGATGGTATCCTGAGCGGTCGTGGAAATACCGAGGAGCAGGAGACATGCTATGCAGACTTGAGGCATCTATGCAATGATACGGCAATCAATAATGCGGCCGCTCTGTTTATCCTTGTATAGATGGTTTCCAGCGCTCCAGTTTTGCAATGCGTTTCGAAAACATCCCCGCCAGAAATCCCGGAAATCCCATCTCTTTCATTTTGCCTTTCACAAATTCCTGCATGTGCTCCATTGTCCAGTCGGGATTGACGAACTGCCCGTTTTCATAGCAGTATGCACAATACATCTTACTGATGCTTTGATCGGCATTGGTGCCACCGCCGTTTGGAGATTTTTTCAACGGCATCCCGCAGCTCTGACAGTTTTGATATGATTTTTCCATGGTGTTTGTCTGCATAATTGAACATAAATATCTCAAAAAAAGATTTGTTGTTTTTCGCGACCGAATTCGGGACAACTCGCCATACAGACCCCTGTATAACCCATGTGGGTTTCATCGCCTGTCGGTATTTTTGACATTATCTTTGCTCCCATGCACATCCACGCATTCACCTTCAATCCGTTTGCAGAAAATACATATGTCCTGTATGACGATACCGGGGAGTGTGTCATTGTCGACCCGGGTTGTTATGACAAAGATGAACGCAAACAACTGACGGATTTTATTTCGTCTAATGACCTCAAGCCTGTCAGGCTGATCAATACCCACTGTCATGTGGACCATGTTTTTGGAGTTCCCTTTGTCTGTGAAGAATATGCCCTGGACCTGGAAATCCACAAGGGTGAATTGACTGTCTTACAATATGCCGAACAAATCGGATTGATGTATGGCACGCCTGTCGATCCGATGCCACAGCCCGGCCGGTTTCTGGATGAGGGTGATGTCGTCAATTTCGGAGACACGACGCTGGAGATTTTCTTTACTCCGGGTCACTCGCCCGCGAGCATTTGTTTCTACGACAACGTTGGTCAGCAACTTCTCAGCGGAGATGTCCTGTTCAAAGACAGTATTGGCCGTACCGACTTGCCGGGTGGCGATTACGAGACGCTGATGCGCAGCATTTTTACAGCGTTGATGCCCCTCGACGACGCCGTGCGGGTGTTCCCCGGACATATGGATCCCACAACCATCGGCGACGAACGCAAACGCAACCCTTTCTTGCAGGATTGGCTGCTGCAACACCCTGAACGCACGCTCAAATAAGCGTTGTGAAACCCGTCCTCTTTCCGCGTGATTATGTCACTTTGATCCGTGCACAGTTTGTTGCTGCTGGTGATCCGGAGACAGCAGAAGGACAGATGCGCTATATGCGGGGACGATACCTGTACTATGGATTGAAAGCTCCGCATTGGGGTGCCATCCTGCATGAACTTTTCAAAAAACACGGGACGTACGATGGCCGGCAACTGCGCACATTTGCGCGAATGTGTTTTGCGGAAGAATACCATGAGATGTTCTATGCCGGATTGCAGATGATCGGGAAACAGATCAAAAAACAGCCCGCCGATTTTATTGATTTTCTGGAAAAGGCGATTGAGCTCGGAGATTGGTGGGATACCGTGGACTGGATCAACAAACTCGTAGGGATACAGTTCCTGCGCTATCCGGAATTGCAACACCGGTATTGCAAAAAGTGGATCCGCTCAGACAATATCTGGTTGCAACGCGTCGCCATCCTGCATCAGCTCCAGTACAAAGAACACACTGACAAAGCCCTCCTTTTTGAGATGATCCTGAATCGCAAGTCCTCAAAAGAATTTTTTGTGCAGAAAGGCGCAGGCTGGGCATTGCGGCAATATTCAAAGACAAATCCGAACGCAGTTATGGCCTTTCTGAACAAACATCCGGACATTGCACCGCTCACCCGCAGGGAAGGATTGAAATGGCTTTCCGCGCATCAAATGCTTCATCAGGCTTAGGCTCGTGGGCAGCCTGAAGGGGTACTCCTCTTATTTTTCCCAAAACACGGACCGGCCGTTTCCGCGAAAAACCCGCATAGCTGGTAGGATACCATTGCTGTTCCATCGAATTCTTGAGAGCAGTTTACAGAGTCGGGATATCTTCGCGCTCGCATACGCGCCCTGCTGTGTGACTTTTACAAGACGAATGATCATGAAATCTACACTTCTCAGCCTCACATTTTCCCTGCTGACGGCAGCTACATTGAGTGCACAGGTCAGCGCACGCCTCTTTCGCTACCCCGATGTCTCAAAGACGCAGATCGTATTCACTTACGGCAGCGATCTGTGGATCGTCGACAAGGCCGGAGGCTCGGCATCCCGACTGAGTTCCCCCGCCGGTGAAGAGGTCTTCCCCCGGTTTTCACCGGACGGATCGACAATTGCCTTTTCCGGCAATTATGACGGCAATATGGATATCTACACGATCCCCAGCCAGGGCGGCATCCCGACGCATGTGACGCATCACGGGATGACGGACCGGTTGCTCGACTGGTATCCAGATGGAAAAGCATTGCTCTACGCCTCATCGGGAGAAAGCGGCAAACAACGGTACTCTCAATTTTACAAAGTCGCGGCGACAGGAGGGCTTCCCGAAAAGCTTCCCCCGGCGTATGGCGAATATGCCAGTCTCTCCCCTGATGCCAAATTAATTGCATTTACAGACAAGTCACGCATCTTTCGCACATGGAAACGCTATCGCGGCGGGATGAATGCAGACGTCTGGATTTTTGACCTCCAGACATATGCCAGCAAAAACATCACTGACGAAGATGCCAGCGATGAGCTCCCGATGTGGCATGGTGACGATATTTATTATCTCTCTGACGCAGGTGACGATCTGCGCTATAATATCTGGGTCTACAACACAAAGGACGGCACAAAATCTCAGGTGACGCATTTCACGGATTTCGACGTTCACTTCCCTTCAATCGGTCCGGATGATATGGTGTTCGAGGCGGGCGGTGATCTCTATCTCATGGACCTGAAGACGCGGTTGCATCATGTGGTTCATGTGGACGTCGTCACGGACCTGATGGCGGTAAAGCCACGGATTGAAAGCGCCGAAAAATATATTATGAATATGGCCATTGCTCCAGATGGAAACAGAGCATTGGTAGAGGCGCGGGGTGATATTTTTTCATTGCCTGCGGAGAAAGGATATGTTGCTGATCTGACGCGGACACCCGGGGTAGCAGAGCGCTTTCCTGCCTGGTCTCCTGACGGAAAATATCTCGCATATTGGAGCGATCAGACCGGGGAATATGAACTCACCCTCCGCGATTTCACCGAGGGAGGGAAAGAACGCACTGTCACGACGCTTGGCCCCGGATTCAGGTACCACCTCTTCTGGTCTCCCGACAGTAAAAAACTTGCCTTCGTAGATCAGACAATGGCATTCCATGTTTATGATATGGAGACGGACAAGACCACAACCTTTGACCATGACAGCAGCCTGTACGAAGGAGGCCTTCAGGGGTGGCGGCCGGCTTGGTCCTCTGACAGCCAATGGCTCGCCTATGGTAAAACGATGGACAACGGCAATGGTGCGATTTTCATGTACAATACTAAAACAGGTAAGGTGTCGCAAGCGACAAGTGGATTCTATTCGGATCTGAATCCGACGTTCGATCCGGACGGAAAATATCTCTACATCCTTACGAACAGATCTTTCGATCCTGTATACAGCAATTTCGACAATACCTGGGTCTATCCCAATGCTACGCAAATCGCTGCGATCGCGCTGCGCCCCGATGTGCCTAGCCCTCTTTCCGCTGAAAACGACACCGTGGCTATCATCACTGCAGAACAACCCGAGAGCAAGGATGCAGAAAAGCCCGGATCCAAAGGGAAACAAAAAGACTCCGCCAAAAACAGCAAATCATCTGCGACGGACACTGCGCAAAAAGACTCCGCCAAAATAAAAGACGTCGTGATCGACTTCGACAATTTTGAACGGCGCCTCGTCATTCTGCCTCCGGAGCCCGGCAATATTGGGAACATCACGGCTGTAGAAGGAAAACTGGCATACATGCGCTATCCAAATTCAGGCTCCCCGGAAGATGCCAAAAGCACCCTGAAATATTACGACCTCAAGGAGCGGGAAGAAAAGACAATCCTCGACGACGTCAATGGTTTTGAAGTGAGCGCCGATGGAAAGAAAATCCTCATCAGTAAGGATGACAAGTATAGTATTATTGATTTTGATGCAGATCAGAAAACAGATAAGACACTTGCTACTGCTGATATGGAGATGACAGTGGATCCCAGGGCGGAATGGAAACAGATCTTCAACGATGCCTGGAGATTCGAGCGCGATTTCTTTTATGATAAAGATATGCATGGTGTAGACTGGGATGCCATGCGCAAGCAATATGGTGCATTGATCGACTATTGTGTCGACCGTGTAGACGTCAATTTCGTCATCGGGGAGCTGATTGGTGAACTGAATTCCTCACATACATATCGCGGTGGCGGGGATTATGACTATGCAAAACACCGCCCTGTTGGTTACCTGGGCATCAACTGGGAGAAACAGAACGGCTATTATACAGTGAAAGAGATCATCCGTGGTGCTGCCTGGGACAACGAGGTGCGCTCGCCGCTTGATGACCCCGGGGTCGATGTCAAAGAGGGTGACTATATCCTCGCCGTAAATGGCATTCCCCTCGATACGGCCACAGATCCCTGGACGGCCTTTGAAGGTCTCGCGGACAAAACGGTAGAGCTTACAGTCAATAAGACGCCTGCATGGGACGGATCGCATACAGTCGTTGTAAAGACACTTTCTGACGAAACCCGTTTGCGCAACCTGGCATGGATCGAATCAAACAGGAAACGCGTAGACGAAGCTTCTGGCGGAAAGATCGGCTACATCTATGTGCCCAGCACGGGGCTTGACGGGCAGAGAGAGTTGGTGCGACAGTTCTATGGGCAATGGAACAAAGAGGGCCTCATCGTTGACGAACGGTTTAACAATGGCGGACAGATCCCCGACCGTTTTATCGAACTGCTCAACCGCAAGCCTCTCGCATTCTGGGATGTACGCGACGGCAAAAACTGGCAATGGCCGCCGGTCGCACACTTCGGTTCCATGGCGATGCTGATCAACGGATGGTTGGGCAGCGGCGGTGATGCTTTTCCTGATTACTTCCGCAAGGCAGGCCTTGGTCCACTGATCGGTACGCGTACATGGGGTGGCCTGATCGGGCTCTCCGGCTCTCCGCAACTCATCGACGGCGGCGTCGTGACAGTGCCAACCTTCAGGATGTATAATCCCGACGGCACTTGGTTCAAAGAAGGCCATGGCGTAGATCCCGATATCGAGGTCAAGGAAGATCCTACTGCTCTTGCCAAAGGTGTAGATCCGCAAATCGAAAAGGCCATCGAAGAGGTGATGAAATCCATCGCAACGCAGGGCCCGATTCATCCGCCTGCACCACCTGAAGAAAACAGGGCCAGGCCGGGAAGAAGCTGATGTTAAAGGCTGCGGTTGAGGAAAATCCTCAATACAATTCCTTTTAAGAACCATCATGTGCCGGTGTCGAAACTGCCGGCACCACGGGAATATGCGTATTTTCGATTCGCGATGCACTCTTCGAAAACGTATAAAATTCCCGCCCCTTGAAGACCTTTCACAGCGATCTTTCCAACGCCGAGTTTCCTATTACAGAACGCATATCCGGAAGGGCAGTCCGAGAGTCCCTGATGGCGCTGATCCAAAAAGATCATCCTGAATTTACCGAGGATAAATTTCTCTCGCTGAGTGAACTCGATCAGTACCGGGAAAAATATATTTCCGGCTATCTCTCAAAGCAACTTGGAGAACTGACGGACCTCGAAAAAACAGTCCTGGCAGCATTTGCCGATAACACTATTATTTCGGACAAGGTAGACAGCGAGGATCATACCGCCCTGACATTTGGACAACGTCTGGCGGACAAGGTGGCGTCATTTGGCGGGAGCTGGAGGTTTATTATATTATTTGGTACCTTCCTCTTCTGCTGGATCCTTCTAAATATTTATTGGTTGTCCAACAAAGGGTTTGATCCATATCCTTTTATTTTGCTCAATCTCATTTTGTCTTGTCTTGCCGCAATACAGGCTCCGGTCATTATGATGAGTCAGAACCGCCAAGAGCAAAAGGACCGGCAGCGCGCGCGGAATGATTACATGGTCAATCTGAAATCTGAATTGGAGATCCGCAGCCTGCATGAAAAAATAGATCATCTCATTATTCATCAGCAACAGGAGCTCCTCGAAATTCAGAAGATCCAGATCGAAATGATGAATGATATCCTGGAGAGGGTGGGGAAGAAATAAGGAAGTGGTAAAGAGGCCGGGATTTCCACAGATTAGATGCGCGCGTTATTAGCCACGGATTTCACAGATTTCCACAGATTAAATGCGCGCGTTGTTAGCCACGGATTTCACAGATTTCCACAGATTATGTGCGTGCGTTATTAGCCACGGATTTCACAGATTTCCACAGATTAAATGCGTGCGTTATTAGCCACGGATTTCACAGATTTCCACAGATTAAATGCGTGCGTTATTAGCCACGGATTTCACAGATTTCCACAGATTAAATGCGCGCGTTATTAGCCACGGATTTCACAGATTTCCACAGATTAAATGCGCGTTGTTAGCCACGGATTTCACAGATTTCCACAGATTAAGTGCGTACGTTGTTTAGCCACGGATTTCACAGATTTCCACAGATTAAGTGCGCGCGTTGTTTAGCCACGGATTTCACAGATTTCCACAGACTAAGTGCGTACGTTGTTTAGCCACGGATTTCACAGATTTGCATAGATTATGTGCGCGCGTTGTTAGCCACGGATTTCACAGATTTTGGGTTACAAAGCGCGGCGCTCATATTCGAGTGACTGCTTGCCGAAATTTACCAACAATCCGACTTTGTATTGGCTGACTTTGAGGTAATTGATGAGTTGGGCTTCCAATGCTTTGTGGAGGCCATCCATACTCTTTATCTCAAGGATGACGCTATGAAAGACAGTAAAGTCTGCGAAATAGTAATGCGGCAAGATCATTGTTTTATACTCCACTTCAAACCGTACTTCACGGGCATAAGGAATGCCTGCCTTTGAAAATTCATATTCAAGTGCATCCTTATAAACGACCTCAAGAAATCCATGGCCCAGATAGCGGTGGACTGCCATGCATTTACCAATAATCGCATAGGTTTCCCTTTCCAGATAGAGTGGCTGGTTCATAATGGGCGGTTTAAGTGAAGGTCTAATATATTAAAAAATAGCAACAAGAATCTCTCGCTCTGATAATCCGTGGCTACTCTTTTCTCATCCGTGTTCATCCATGTAATCCGTGGCTACCCTCTTCTCATCCGTGCTCATCCGTGCAATCCGTGGCTACCCTCTTCTCATCCGTGTTCATCCATGTAATCCGTGGCTACCCTCTTCTCATCCGTGCTCATCCGTGCAATCCGTGGCTAAAAAAAATACCTTCGCAGTATGACCACGTTTTGGGATACCAGGTTTGCAGAAGAAGGGTATGCCTATGGCACCGAGCCCAACGCATACCTGAAGCAGGAGCTGAGCAAACTATCACCTGGCAGTATCCTTTTCCCCGCTGAAGGCCAGGGGCGCAACGCCGTGTATGCGGCTACGCTCGGATGGCAAGTCACAGCATTCGACCTCAGTACAGAAGGGAGAAAGAAGGCCCTTCAATTGGCGGAAGAGTTTGGCGTACACATCGATTATGTCTTAGCGGGATATGAAGATTTTGCGGCCCAACAGGAATCGTACGATTGCGTTGGACTGATCTTTACCCATCAGCCTCCCGATCAACGCATGGCATTTCATCAGAAGGTCATCTCATGGCTCAGGCCGGGAGGGACAGTTCTCCTGGAGGGTTTTTCAAAGCAACAATTGGGCAAGGCATCAGGTGGTCCCCGGGAGCTTGCGATGCTCTTCTCCCAGGAAGAGCTTACGGGCGATTTCAAGTCGCTGCAACAGCTGGAGATCAGTGCAGAAGAGGTCGCACTGCATGAAGGGAAATACCATCAGGGTCCCGCCTCAGTGATCAGGCTTAAAGGCATGAAGTAAAGGCGCCGGTCTATCCTGCGTTAATAATATCCCAATATCCCTTTCGCGTTTTGATTCAGCCCCGTCCGACATATATCTTCGTCACCCCGGGTGAGATATTCTTCTTTGATTTTTTCATCTTAAAATCTTTTCGTCATGCAAATGTTGATGAAGGTCAAATGCCCTGTACATAAATTCAACGCTGCAATCAGGGATGGATCGATTGGTCAGAAGATGGGCCGGATCCTGGAAACCTGTAAGCCGAAAGCTGCCTATTTTACCGCAGAAAAAGGCTGCAGAGGAGGAACATTTGTTGTTGATATGAGCGATCCTAAACAAATGCCTTTGTATGCAGAACCGTGGTTTTTATATTTCGACGCCGAGGTAGAGTACCTACCCTTTATGACACCAGAGGAATTGGTTCAGGCAGGACTTGAAAAGCTCAACGATATGTGGCCATAAAGTGAATGTACGATGTACATCAGTGTAATCCATGGCTGATACATCTTCATCCATGGCCTATGCTTTGCATCTAAATAACAATGCCGGACCCTCTTCCGAGTGGCCCGGCATGTTTGGTTTTTGAATGGCGCTGATATTATTTCCCCAACTCATGAACGAGGTCGTAGATATAGTCACCGTGTTCTCCTGTAAAATACTGATGGTATCTGTCGAAGAACGCCTTGCGCTTAGCCGCGTCAGGCCAGCCAGCGCTAATAAGGCCGTCGATCGCCTTATTCATGGCGTCGATATCGCAGAATGAATTCACCACAAAGACATTGACAAAATCACGGCTGTTCGCACCCCATGCATGCCGCATCGGATAATATTCGACGATGTAAGGGTTTTTCTGAATGACCTTCTGGTTGTATTCCATCCGCAGCTTTTCAAATTCTTCGTTGGTGCCATCATCGGGATATGCCCGCTCCACCTTTTGGAGATAGACGACGCTCGCCGTATCTGATGCGCTCCCCATCTTAGCCCCGGGAAGGGTACTATAGATTTCATCGGAGTGATGGTTCTGATAGTATTTCCCCAGTTTGTGTAAAAATGCCGTTCTCGCGGCTTTGTCCGGCCAAGCTGCTTCTTCCAGCTCGCTAAATTTTTCACCAGCCTTATCAATATCTTCCCACGACTTGTAGGTGCTGAAGTACACTACTTCCGATTTGTCAGGTGTGTAGTAATGCACCAACATTCCTGAGCTCATGACAAAGTCATTCTTCTTGGTCACTTTGTCGAGATACTCTTTCTCCAGTGACATCCATTCTTTTTGAGCGGCTTCATCATTGCTATACGCAAGATTGAAATGATCAGTCGTCAATGCGACATAGGCGGGTCTGTTTTCATCCTGGGCATGTACTGTTGCGCCCGCAAACGGGGCCACCAACACAGCCAGAATACATAAGTGCTTGAGAGTTTTCATAAGTACGCAACGTTTAAGAAATTAGTGAATGTATTTCGGGTGCTTTCAGTGCAGGAGCACATTGAAACAGTTCATAATGGCCGTATCAATACAACCATATGTACATCTTTGCTTATGTGATCTTGATAATTCTATTATTCTTCAGGATGCTACAATCTTGACCAAAGATACGCAATACCTCCTGAACCCGTAGTACGTGTCTACGCCACTCGTACGTCGCTCCGACAAGAGCAGTGTATGTTCTTCAGGACGGCTGAGTGATCACCGTTTTGTATTTGCACAGCACCCCTTCTATCGCATCCCGCATGTCAGAGGTGCGGGTAAAGGGTTGCCCGGATAGTTGATGCAGGTCATCGCGAAGATTGTTTTCCCCGATCTTGTTGACAAAGGTGTATGTCTCCCTCTGCGACAGCCATGTTTCCCAAACAGCCCTGACTTGCCTCCAGAAATTGCGCTGTTCCTCCCAATATGACGCTGCGGCAGAACAACGTTGTGGAGCAACGCGGCGATAAACATTCCGTCCTTTTTCTTCCACAAGAACTGTTTGCTTCCCGTCGTCTACAATGATCTTTTCATTGTCCTGTTCGTGCACCCAACCCCATGCTTTGATCCATAGCCGGTTTCGGCGTCGCAATATCTGGTAATCATCCCGATGACTGTACTCTCGTCGCGGGAGCGGAGCATCTGCAACACTCTCCCAGAAGATCTCCCCATGATCCTGCCTCCATGATGCCACGCCACAATAGCGAGGAGTTTCATCGACTTCATACACCTTTTGCGACCACAGTCCCTTGACCGCGGCAGCATTTGCAGTTGTATTTATCCATGTGCCGTTGCCAAGAAATGTAAAGGATGTTTCAGGTTCATATTCCCAGTCCTCCCGCCAGTGCTTGATGATCATCTCTTTGTTCACCATGAGCAGATGTTGCAGGACCATCTTGTCCGGTGTTTCTTCATCAAGGGCAATATATTCGAAAGCTTTCTCGCGATAGGGCTGCGCAATCTGGTAGTGATCAATATGCGGAAAGGTCTCGGCATATTCAAACGTCACTTCGAAGCACCCGCAGAGTTGTCTGATGATATCTTTTTCAGAGACTACGTGTGCAGATGATGGAGCTGAAGGCATAGATCACAGAAATTAATGATGAAAGAACATTGGTGCAGAGGTAGCACATCTTTTATGCCTTACAAATACCGAATCAGCGTCTTGTACTACCTAATTTTCCGGATTGAATTGCACATACTTGTGAGATGTGAGGGCCATCGGTGTAAGATATTGCCTGGTGCCTGTCATCTTTTCCACCAATCATCATCTGCTTCATCGTCATTGCCAAACCCATCATCGTATGGGTTGCCTTCCTCGTCATCGTAATTGGGGTCAAGGTGATATGGGTAGTACTTCGCCCATTCCCGGCCGTATTTCTTTTGAATGTGCCTCACCTCAATTTCCAACGCACGCGCACGTTCCTCTTCGGGAGAGAGATCATCATCCCGCAGGTCTTTGAAAAACCGGCAAAGACATTGATCCCCAAGGAGGCATTCATGATAGGGTTTCTTGTCTGGACAGGTATCAAAGAAACCCATGTGCCAACGCAGCATCGGCAATTCCTGATCGAAATATCGGCGCAATACCTGATATTGAATTCGGACGGGAGTCGTAAGGTGAAATACTATGGGCATATGATATGCATCGAGCATTTCTCTCAACGCAGCATACAGTGTTTCGAGTTGTAGGTCATCAAGCATCTCGTGCGGGGGCAGTGCATCCTGGCTGATTCCCGTCCACTCTTCGAGTGTCTTTCGCGGTGCAGATTTCAATTCATCTTCGCGGGATATCCACACCCATAGATCTTGTTCTTCTGATTCGTAAAACGGCCACGGGACAGTTGCGACAGCATGCGCAACATCAGCGAGGAGTTGGTTTAAGTAGGTTTCCATGTCTCTAAAATACTGAGAAGGGGCAGGAAATCAAAATGTCTTTGAACCTGGGTTGATTCTGGGTTCTCAGGGATCGTATCTTTACTGTTCAGGAGTAAATTTGTAATTTACAGCTCCGATGTAACATAACACGGAAATTCGTACTAAAACAACCTGAGAGGGTATTGATTCCCTAAAGCAACAGGCGGGGCTATTTGTTCCGCCTGTTTTTATTTCAGGCACACAGATAATCTTCTCCGACCGGCATTTAATCAGTCATCTCATGCCGTGAGTCATATCGCCTCGCATCCGGTGGGATTTGCAGATAGTTTTGACAGATGCACCATTGTATCATCAAAATCATCTGTACGAATATGAAAGCCACCCGAATGCTGATCGCGCTCAAGTTCCTTTGGGTCGTCACAACTGCCTGTGGGCAAAACGGAGAAAGTCCCTACTTCCAGGTGACATCACCTTCTGCCAAAGGCACATTCCCGCTCCTGTCGACATCCGCCGACGTGCATATCACCGGGCCTATTGCCGATGTCCGGATCATTCAGAAATATCGCAACGACGGATCTGACCCGCTCGAAGCCGTCTATGTCTTCCCCGCATCCACACGAGCCGCAGTCTATCAGATGGAAATGCACATCGGCAGCAGGGTCATTGTCGCCGATATCATGGAGCGTGAAAAAGCTACAAGGACCTATGAAGCCGCCAAACAAGAGGGCAAACGCGCCAGCCTTCTCGAAGAGGCACGGCCCAATGTCTTCCAGATGCAGGTGGCGAATATCATGCCGGGCGAGACGGTGGAAGTACACCTGTACTACACAGAATTCATTATTCCCGAATCTCAGGAGTACAGCTTCGTCTATCCGACAGTAGTGGGACCACGATATAATGACGGTACAGGGGTGAGTCCGAATGCAGAGTTTGTGTCGATGCCCTATACGCATCATGGACAACCACCCTCCTATTCCTTTGATCTGCAGGTTGCGCTACAAATGCCAGTGCCGATCCGGCGGATCCGCTGTGCGACGCACCAGATCCGTGTGACGCGTACTGCACCGCAAACTGCTGATGTTTCTCTCGACAGTAGCGCATCGGATGGCGGCAACAGGGATTTCATCCTGACCTATTCTCTTTCCGGGGATCAAATCGCATCCGGCGTGCTCACTTATGCGATGGGTGATGAAAAATATTTTCTCTGCCAGATCGAGCCACCTAAACTCGATGCACAAACACTGATCGTTCCGCGTGAATACATCTTCATTGTAGATGTCTCTGGTTCGATGAATGGTTTTCCACTCGAGGTGAGCAAAGCGCTCATGCGTCATCTCCTTGATCAGCTCCGGCCGACAGACAAATTCAATATTCTCTTTTTCGCCGGTGCCTCACAGATGCTGAGCCCATCGTCCATTGCCGCCACCAAAGCCAATGTGACATCAGCATTCGACCATATGGAAAACATGCAAGCGGGTGGAGGCACAGAGCTCCTGCCGGCATTGAAGGCTGCCATGGCCGTGCCCAAACAGACGGGGTATTCACGTTCTTTTGTGATCGTCACAGATGGCTATGTCTCAGTGGAAGAAGAGGCTCTCCATATGGTACGACAGAGTCTCGATCAGGCGAATTTCTTCGCTTTCGGTATCGGCTCCAGCGTCAACCGGTACCTGATCGAAGGGCTTGCGCATGTCGGACGCGGTGAGCCCTTTATCGTGACAGACCAATCTGAAGCAAAAGGTGTCGCAGATAAATTCGAATCGTACATCCAGCACCCCGTCTTAACGGATATCCGTGTGGAGGCGCAGGGCGCCACGCTCTACGACCTGATTCCTGAAAAGATTCCCGATCTCATGGCAGCACGTCCCATTTATTTCTTTGGGAAATACAATAACTGTGCACACGCCTCTATCACGGTGACGGGAAGGCAGGGCAGTATCCCATTCACTTCCACGGTAGCCATGCCTGCCTCCACGCTGGATCATGCTGCGCTGCGCTACCTCTGGGCACGGGAAAAGATCCGTTATCTCGACGATTTCAATGCAGTCAATACTTCAGAAGACCGCATCCGGGAAGTCACCCAACTCGGCCTGGACTATCATCTCATGACGAAGTATACCTCTTTCGTCGCAGTCGACAGCGAAGTCGTCAATCAAAACGGCATTACCCGTCGTGTCAAACAACCATTGCCCATGCCGCAGGGTGTCTCCGACTATGCGGTGGGGTTTGAGATGGAACTCCCGGAAATGGTGACGGGATTGAAAAGCAAAACAGAAACGTCAAAAATACAGCGTCTCAATGTTGACATTACCTGCACAGATCCAGATCTGAAACTGCTGACAGAGTCTGTTCTTGAGATCGCCATGCAGAAATTGTCCGGGTCGGAATGCATGGAACTGATCGGCACAACAGTCAGTCTCAGTGTCGATACGAAAGGAAATATCAGTTTTGTCAGTGGTGACAAAAAACTATCGGAATTCGTCATGCAGGCGCTGCAGAAAGTTTTTCGGTCACTGAACATGCCTGCGCTGAAGACAAGCCGCGAAATCCGAGTGACGATTAAATCTGAAGTCAGGTAGGTTTTTCAAATGTGATTCAAACAATTATTTCTTCGTTCGCTAAATGTCATTTCGCAGGCTCTTTATCAACCACTCCATCCCCTCCCTGCGCACACGGAGGGACCAATGGACGAAATGACATTTAGCCTGAAAAAATACTCTCCAAAATTAACTTTCATGTGTCACTCAATAATTAATCTCACTATTCCATCATGAACAGGTACTTCTATATCTCCTTAGCAGTACTGTGCACGGCCTTTCTGATTGGGACTACACAAAGGCAAATAAATCACACAAGCCCTGAAACTGCACGTTTAGAGTTGGCAGCGCGTAAAAGCATCACGTTCATTATGGGCGAAGACAAGACTGAAGTGCCTTACTACTCTCTTGCTGCGGAGCACTTCGCACTTGACCCTCTGGAAAAGACAGATGACGTCGTACATACCTGTCACACGCTGGCGGAGGTCATTGATTATTTGAACACCAGCGATGTACGCGGCGTACTTCCCTGGTCAGTGATCAATATTGTTGCTCATGGAAATCCGCAGACCGGCCTGAATCTGTACATCACTGAAGGCGGTCATAAAGCCACGCCAAAACGGTTGTTGCAGTCGGCGCTGTTGGGAGATACGCCGGTGCTGAAAGCGGGGATTGTCGACAAGTTGTCGCAAATTAATTTCTGGAGCTGTGGCATCGGCACGAGTGCGTTGATGCAGGTGGCGCTGCGCAGCATTTTCAGAAGTGCCTCGGGAGATTCAGCACAAATTCATTGTCCCACGGATTTCGTCATTTTTCACCCATCTCTCGTGGGTGCCGCGCCGCGCAGGGTGACAGCATCATATTGGCCTTATTATTTCCAGCGTGGATACCGGCCCAGCGACAGTGAAATTGCCCTGGCTCTGTGTAAACAATTCCCTGAAGAAAATGTGGCATGGAGAGATGCCCTGGAACATGACAGCCCATCCGATTCTGCCTCTGCCTATCATGGCGAGTATCATATCCCTGTGAGTTACACCCGGATCTATCATACGAAGGAGGAGCGTCCGCCGCTGGACACAGAAGATCAGAAAATGCAGTGGGTTGCAGATCAGCCTGAGCTCCAGGAGCAACTAGAAGAAGCCGGTATCCCAAAAGACAAATATCATTGGACTGTCAATAAAATCATCTACACGACACAAGATGGCACGCATGTGCCGGCGATCAAGGCTATCGGAATGGCAACTGTGTTGTATGTGCTGAAGGAGGAGTGAGTTAAAGAAAGCTAACGCGACCGCCAAAGCTATCGACTTGGCCAAGTTATTCAACCTGGCCGAACAGTGCCGTTTTATTATTATTGGATTGATTACAATGATATGTGAGTTGCAAACGTCCCATGGGGCTGCTCAAATGACAGTAAAGCAATCGGTATGTATTCGCCAGGCTTCTAAACCTGGACGAAGGTGCATGTTCACATCCCGGTCATGCCGTTGGGACAAAAAAAAGTCGACTAATTCGCCACCTCTTCCGGCTCCAGCATCTTGAAAAACTGGTCCAGCTTCGGTGCAATGATAATCTCCGTACGGCGGTTGGCCGCGCGACCGGAGGGAGTGTCATTGTCTACCTTGGGCATAAACTGTCCATGGCCGGACGCAGTGAGACGTTCCGGTGCAATACCATATTGAGATGTCATCGCACGGACGACAGACGTCGCACGCAGGACGCTGAGGTCCCAGTTGTCCGACATGCATTCATTGTCAATGGGCACATTGTCCGTGTGGCCCTCGACGACGATATTCAGTTCGGGATGATTTGTCAGGACATTTGCGAGCTTGCTGAGGACATGATCTGCGGATCTGTTGATGTGGGTACTGCCCGACGCAAAGAGCATTTTGTCTGAGATAGAGACATACACCACACCTTCGCGGATCTCGATCTGTACGTCCTCATCGTTGACATCCGTAAGAGAGCGCTTGAGGTTCATGACCAGGGCGAGATTGAGCGAGTCCTTGGACTGGATCTTTTCCTGGAGGTTCTGGATGAATCCATACTGACGGGTCAATGTCTCGAGTGACGAACGGATGCTCTCTGCCCCCTCTTTGTTGACAACAGACAGGTCTTGCATCCGGTCGAGCAGACTGCCCGTGGTGGCCTGCATGTTCTCGATTTGCTTCTGCAGGAGTTCGATCTGAGCGTTTTTCGTATCCAGTTCGTCCTCGAGTTTTTTCTTTCCGCAGGACGTGAACAGGAGCAGGGCGAGCACAACGGGAATCAGAAGTTGCGTTTTCATCAGCCAGTTTTTCATTTTGATGGATCAAAGATTAGTCAAAATACGGGAATAACCGGTTGTCTATTGCCCTGGAGGCATGAAGATTTCATGAATTCTTCACTTTCAGAGGATCTGGGGTGGCATGGTCAAAAGCCAATAGGGGGAAGGCTTCAGCATCAAAGAGGCGGGGGCCGTTTAAAATGCGTAGCGCCGTTGCATGCAACGGCTCCACTTTATATTCCAGGCAACCGCCCCCGCTTATATTCTCAGCAACGGCTCCACATCCCATCTGAAGATATCCACTATAAGCCCCAAAAAAATTCCTGCCTTCTCATTAAAACCAACCGGTTGGACGTGTAGCGCCGTTGCATGCAACGGCTCCACTTGATATTCTCAGCAACCGCTCCACATCCCATCTGAAGATATCCGCTATAAGCCCAAAAAAATTCCTGCCTTCTCATTAAAATCAACCGGTTGGACGTGTAGCGCCGTTGCATGCAACGGCTCCACTTTATATTCCAGGCAACCGCCCCCGCTTATATTCTCAGCAACCGCTCCACATCCCATCTGAAGATATCCGCTATAAGCCCAAAAAAATTCCTGCCTTCTCATTAAAATCAACCGCATACAGGTGTAGCGCCGTTGCATGCAACGGCTCCACCTTATGATCCATGCAACGGCTCCACTTTATATTCTCAGCAACCGCTCCACATCCATATACGGGGAGGGCTTAATAGTAAGTGTATACCCAGGTATTGTGCGATCCACCGCTAATATTCACCGACCGTGAAATGATCCTGTCCTTGTCATCAAGCACCGGCTCTTCATAATCATATCTGATCACCTGCCCGGCATTTGTTGTAAAAAACTTACTCTTCAGGGCATTTGTATTTTGTTTTCCCCAGAATTGAATTCCAATATTCTTGTCACCGGTCGTATTTTTGATCTCAGTGTAGTACGTATTCACATAGACATAGCTGGCTCCGTCTGAGGTCCTGCTCATGCTGTCCTTGACGGCATTGCCGTTTTCATAGAAATGGTACCATTCATTGAAGATGCTGCCATCCGGATTGAGGGATGTTTCCTTGGTAAGGTAACCATCCGCATCGTACTCATAGATGTCTGTTCTGGTATCATCAGATTCCGTCTGCTGGATACAGCGGCCTTCAGAATCCAGTATCTCATGGAACTCGACACCCGGAACACCCACCTCATTAAACCACTGTATCTTGACTTCACCGGGAGTATAGCTATACAGGCCAACGCTCCCTGAGGCATACCGCTCTTCCAGGATCCTTCCCTGCGCGTCGTACTTATAGGTATAGCTCTTATCTCCCTCATTGATTGATTTGACTTTGGGGATATTTCCTCCAGGTGAAGATGGCACCGGCGCATCTTCGGGTGGAGCGACTGTGTGAAAATTCTGGAGGTCGCAGGCAACAAAAGCCGCACACGTCAGGAGTGCGAGGCAAAATTTCAGTGGACGCATAGGTATTATTGATTTTTGATGATTCATAATGGCGCAAATGTGGAGTACCTGGATCGGATCGTCCCGGATTTGCGAGCGAGCGGCACCCGCAAGTTATTTAGCGGTACATGCCTACTTTTGAAGGATGGATACGGACCTGCCATCATTGCAGCAACTCATAGATGCAAGAACGCGTATCGCACATCTGGTACACCGCACTCCCATCCTGACGTCCCGTCTGCTTGATGCGATGTCCGGGGCGACGTTGTTCTTTAAGTGTGAAAATTTTCAGCGCATGGGGGCATTCAAAATGCGCGGCGCCGCCAATGCCATCCTTGCATTGAGCGGGGAAGAACGTGCCAGGGGCGTCGTGACGCATTCCTCAGGAAATTTTGCCCAGGCACTGGCGCTTGCAGGGCAAAGTACCGGCACTACGGCATATCTGGTGATGCCGGAGAACGCCCCTGCCGTAAAGAAAGCGGCGGTAAAGGACTATGGCGGCGTGATCATCACCAGCGGCAACTCACCTGCCGAGCGGGCAGCGAAGGCGGAAGAAGTGCGCCGGGAAACAAGGGCGACATTCATCCATCCTTCCAATGACCTGCACGTCATCCTGGGAAATTCTACCGCGGCGCAGGAGTTGCTGGAAGATATACCTGATCTCGACATACTGATCGCCCCGGTCGGCGGGGGTGGGTTGATTGCCGGCACATCGCTTGCTGCACACTACCTCGCTCCGGATTGTGCCGTCATTGGCGCAGAACCTGCCGGGGCCGACGATGCCTTCCGCTCCCTGCGCGATGGCACGATCTATCCCTCCGAACATCCCAAGACCATTTGCGACGGCCTCCGCACCAATCTCGGTGATGTGAACTTCCCGATCATCCGGCAGTTCGTAAAAGCAATCCTCCTCACAGAAGACCGCGACACGATCTCAGCGATGAAGCTCCTCTTCGAGCGCATGAAAATCGTTGTGGAGCCATCCGCAGCGATTACTCTCGCAGCAGTATTGACCTCTCCTGGTCAGTTTAATGGGAAGAAGGTGGGGTTGATTCTCTCGGGAGGGAATGTAGATGTGGAGGGACTGGGGAAGGTGTTTGGGGGGTGAGC
>CAVVDK010000011.1:0-82397 GCA_963746925.1 uncultured Bacteroidota bacterium | reverse complement strand
AGTTGACACTGTGACTGTCGAAGAGATAGACAGACCCGCGTGGCCGGAAGAGTTTGAAATCCGGAGATAACCGGAATTCTGTTATCGCACCAAGACGATTTCCCGGACGGGCGCAGACTCCATCTTCAATAGATATACTCCCGAAGCCAGTGTACTAACATCCATGATGTGATAGCCCCCTGATGCAATTTCACTCCGAATCGTGTGGCCAGCGATATCGTACAACACGAGATGAACATCCCCGGGAGCATCCCAGGTGATCGTGAGCCGGTCTTGTACCGGATTTGGATAAGCTGAAAGTCCAACCCATTTCCAACGCCTGCAACTGAAGAAGTCAGTGTACAAAACGATGTGTCGGGGTTGAGTTCGATATACCCTTTTGGCGACAAGTCTCTTCCTGCAAATGCCGGGTCATCCGCAGGATATCTTTCGAAACGAAACATGAGGTTCTCGCGATTGCTCAATGTTTCGCCCTGGGCTACAGGGATTCCCTGCCGCAGGGGGAGCACGTATTCCCAGATGATTTGTTCGGCGGGATTGATTTCAAAAGCATATCCATGCGCCCCGCTCAGGATCAACGTATTGCCATTGGGCAGGGGCTCTACACTGGACAGCCCATCCGAATACATCTTGCTCTTGTCAGGATGACTATAGCTCCAGTCAAAATCCTTTGGCAAAAACGTACTATCGTTGTCCATGGCATACATCCAGGCGTAATCCAGAAAGAGGGGGTTGAAAATATTCACGCTCGAAGAGTCCGCCCTGATGCGATTGTTAAACACCGCGATCTTCCCATAGAGTGGATTAGAAGGATCGACATTATCGATCCAATGTGCGCCATGTGCGAAAAACAACTTTTGATCTGCAGACGTCCCATGTCTGTATACCTGGGGATTTCCCCAGCGGTACATCAGATCGCCACCCCTTCCGCTAAAGCCGCCGGAGTGACTTGCGGCTTCCTGCGTGGTCGTGGTGTGGTCTATTATCCAAACCTCACTAAAGGTAGGACTGGCTACAAGCACCTGATCGAGCAAGGGGTTGTAGTCCACGGTATTCATATGGATCCAGCTCGAAGAACCTTCATTGCTGCCATAGTTGACATCGATCAGCTCAGGGTGATCACCAACTATGCCGTATTGGCTTTGGTGGAGTCATGGTCCTGGATAAGATGGTCCCACAAATGCCATTGCCATACGATCTGTGTCCAATCTCCCATGGGGTGCAAATCGAGGATGGCTTCCTCGACGAGATCTCTCCTTTAGACAGCAACGCCGTATCCCGCCCGGCGGCTACAGCTTCATCATACAACTTGCGCTCCCAGACAATCGCAAGGATATTGCCGTTGGGCATCGGTTCAATATCATGATGCAGGCGCTGCAGCGAATCGTTGAGTGTGTAGCGCCACTTCAGGTTGTTGTCTCCCAATCCCGGATCTCGACGAATTCCCCGCCGCCACCTGTCCAGATGACATCATCGGTCACCTGGGCATGTCTTAGACATTTGACATGTCTTCGTTATCAAGCAAGTAATACGGTATTACCGGGCCGGATATCCGGTGCATCTTCCCAGGTGTGAACGATCTCACCACAATTGTTGAGCAGAAAGACTGTAGACTGATTGTGTGGAAAGAGCAGATTGTATCCGTCAAATGTCTGGAGAAGATCATCCGAAAGTAACCCAACAGGATGTTGAGCACCGGCAGCAAGGGGAACAAGACAACCCACCGCCAGGCTGAGCATGAAATGCCGTTTCATAATCTGATTGTTTTTAACACTATTGCGTTCTGACTTCCGACAGGAATGCACACCATGATCACCAACCCCAAAGGCCAGTTTTCAGTATTGAATTCCAGTGTCCCGGGTCCAATATTCTCGTGACGTTCCAGGAGATGGCCATCAGCAAAGATATCCAGCCGGGACAATCGCACGCCGGAGATCGCAATCGATACGGTATTTCCAAAGGGGTTGGATTTGCGGATACCGCTCCGGTTGGTATTGCAGTATAGATTGCTGACAGTGTATCCGGACAGTTCAACGGCAGAGGATTTAGCTCAAGACGATCGCCGGGAGTCAGATCGCGTCCTGCAAATGCCGGAGAGTCCGGGCTATATCGCTCTGCCCTGAATGCATCATTGATACTTGGATGTGATCCCTGCGCCACAGGTCCTGACGCCGAGATGGGATTGACATAGCTCCAGACAATTTCTTTCGCCGAGTCTACTTCAACAAAATATCCGCCATTGGCCACACAGATCAGCGTATTACCATTAGGGAGCCGTTGGACGCAGCGGACATCCTCCCGGCATAGAACATCTGATCCGGACCGCCGTCATACGTCCAGGTCAGGCCGGAAGGCCCAAAGGGTTCACCCGCATTCAACGTGTAAAATCCTGCGCTATCGGGAGGCTGAAAAAAGTCAGCTGAAGAATAATTTCCAGGGCCGTCCCCGTGATTATTGTCGAAAACAGAGATCTGCCCCGCGCCCGGAGACCCTTCTGCGACCCATTGGGCATCATGCTGCCCTCTGAAGATATGATCCTGATCTGATCCCCTGCCGTAGGCCGCCGGATTTCCCCATCGATACAATAGGTCACCGCCCTTTCCGTAGCGTCCCCCTGCGTGCCCGGCCGCCTCTTCTGTCGTAGCACTGTGATCAATAATCCAAACTTCACTAAACATCAGGCTACTGATCAGTATCTGATCGAATTCTGGTTGATAGTCGATAGAGTTACAATGCAGCCAATCTTCCGGCATGGCACCCTGTGTGATATAATTGACATTGAGCAATTCGGGGTGCATGGCCACGATACCATAGTCCGCCTTGGTGCTGTCGAAATCCTGGATGAGATGGTCCCAGGCATGCCATTCCCAGACTATCTGTCCGTCATTGGACCCGATTGGTTTGATCTCTACAATGTGTTCAGACCAAATGCCCTGAGCAGGGATGTCCGCCGGATTTCTTCCGATATTCACACAGTCTGATAAGGTTTTGGTCTCCCACGCCAGAATCAAAAGATCTCCGTTCGGCAGAGGCTCGATGTCATGATGTTGCTGTACAGAGTTACTGGAATAGTTGAAGGCCCATGTCAGTGTTCCGTTCCAACTATATCTTTCTACCCTTCCGCCGCTCTCCGCCTCCCTGGAAAGGAGAGTTGAGGTGTGCGGTCCTCAGCAGGCTCCCGTCTTGAAGGAGGTACACAGCAATCCCGGGATAAAGCGCTTTGCCATTCATGTACCAGTCTGCCACAGTTGTCAATCAGGTACGTTTCATGAGATGCTGTGGGGGCAAACAAGGTATATCCCTCGGCAGCTTTCAGTGTATTCACGAATATACCGACTGTCTGTTGGCAGTGACAATGGACGATAAACCGAGGAGCAGGATCCAGAATACTGAGCGTAGCACGCGGTAAAGATACAGCGTAAGAGGAGCGCCACAGTGCGCATTCTGGACACATACGCTATTCGCGTTGCCCTCCGTGAAGGATCAGCATCGGCAATCGCGCGTTGAAGGTTTCAATCCCCGTAGTGGTCTGGGCAAAGAGCCCTTCAAAAAATCCCCGCAGGCGACTAATGACCACAAGCAGATGGGCAGGATGCGCCGTGAGATATGATTCTATACTCAGGTAAATGTTATCACTGTCGGAAGTCTCGAGGCGCTGGATATGTGGCTCAATGGGATAGGGATTTGGAAAACGGGAAAGATCTGGTGTGCTGTCCCTTGTGACGTAGAGAAGGGTGACATATGAATGGAAATACATTTGGAGCGCCAGAAACGGCCCCAATACGTCTCTTGTAGCCACGTGTGGATTCTTCACAGCAAAGAGCATATTCGCATATGGCGCGAATTTGCAATTGCGGGGCACGGCAAGGACGGGAGTATTCCCTAGTTTGATCAGTGTACCTGTCGTATTGCCGATGAAGGTCTCTTCATCCTCGTGGATACCCTGGGTACCGACGACCACCAAAAGCGCTTTGAATTTCATTGATGTAGCGAGAATCACATTACTCGCTTCACCCCTGTGGACGAGCTCTTCCACCTTCAATTCCGGAAACAGCTTCCGGATATCTCCGTGCGCAGCGAGCATTTCTAAACGCGCGCGCTTCCCGGCCTGACGATCCGGCGATGAAAACCCCACCGTCCTTGTCTGTCCCTCATATGCATGTACAAGCAGCATTCTGGCCTCCATCGTGATGCAGAGGCCGGGCTGCATAGGAAACAGCATTCTGACTGGAGGGAGAGAAGTCAGTACCAACGACAATCACTATGGAGTCTGCCATCCATGCCAGGGTGCGTGAGCAGCAAAATTATCATTCTGCCGCTCTTGTTTGTGTGAGCGCCAAACTCAGCCAATGGAGACGGATGATGGTTGTCGGCATAAAGCATGTATCTTTGAATGTATTGATCTATACCCACTCTTTATACAGCAGCTGCTCCGGATTGAATAACGGAGCGGCTTTTTTTATCTTCGTGAATTCCATTTATGATGTCCTAAATCCTGTTTTACGACGTACTAAAAGTTTTCGCCATGAAAAAAATAATCTACTGCGTTTGTTTCTTGGTTTTCCCATTGTTCATGTCTGGTCAGGCAGTGATTACTGCGGTATTTGATGCAGATCTTGCGGGGGGACTACCCAAAGGGGTGGAGCTGTATATCCTTAGTGATATTGCGGATATGTCGCATCTCGGTATTGGCAGCGCAAATAATGGTGGCGGCACGGATGGGGTAGAGTTTGAATTCCCCGCCATGCCTGTAGATAGTGGCACATACGTCTATGTCTCTTCCGACAGCATGGGATTTGCCGATTTCTTTGGATTCAATTCAGACTTTGTGACCCTCGCGATGGCGATCAATGGAGACGACGCCATAGAGTTGTTTTGGGATTCTGTGAGTATCGATGTCTTCGGTGATATCAATATGAGTGGCACCGGGCAGCCATGGGAATATATGAATGGATGGGCTGCCAGGAAAGCATGGACGGGCCCCGACGGCTCTTCGTTTATGTTACAAAACTGGTATTTCAGCGGCCCCAATGCTTCTCGACGGAGAAACTACTAATCAGTCGGCGCAGATACCAGTGCCGATTCAATCTTATACTGACACAACTTCGATGGGCGGACCGGATGTGACGATCATTGCACAAAACCTGCAGTTTACGCCCAGCGATGTAACAATTGATGTCGGCCAGACAGTGCGATGGATGAATGTAGAGACAATGTCGGATCATAATGTAAACGGGAAACAGTCGGTCTATCCCTGTAATCCCGTCGGCTTTTATAGCGGAGACCCGGCCAATGGACCCTGGCAATTTGACGTGACATTTGCCGTACCTGGTGTCTACAATTATCAATGCGATACGCATGTGTCATTCGGAATGGTGGGGACGATCACCGTTGTGGACCCTCTGGCTCCGGCGTATCCTACGTATGCGATCAGTACTGTTCTCGCGGAAGATGCCAGCGGTGTTGCCGACAGCATCGGTACGCTCTGCACATTGCAGGGTATTGTCCACGGACCCAACTTCAGACCACAAGGGCTGCAGTTTACGATGATCGATGTTGGAGCCGGCGTGGGAATCAATGTCTTCAAGAGTGGCGCTGATTGTTATCAGGTGACCGAAGGTGATATGATCTCGGTAAAAGGGTCAATTGCCCAGTTCAATGGGCTGACGGAAATCACTCCGGACGGACAGATCCAGGTGGTATCCACCGGAAATACATTGATGGTGCCGCAGGAAGTGACCGGAGCATTAAACGAATCCATGGAATCGACGATGGCGATGGTGCGGAATCTTACCGTGGATAGTATTGTGAGCACGGGCACTGCAGGCTGGAATCTCTTTGGGACAAATCCGCTGTCCGTAGGGTATCTGATCAGATTCGACAGTGATGTCTTTACCGATGTGAGTCAATATGAGGGACACGTCATCGATGTCGTCGGGATTGTCACGCAGTTTGACGCACAGTCTCCGTATTTGGAAGGATATCAGTTGCAGCCGCGTGCACCGCAGGATGTTTCGATACAAGTATCTACAAAGGACTTGTTGCCCGCTTCTGCCGTCACAATACAACCCAATCCGTTTTCAGAACGGATTTGGCTGAATACGGATCAGGAAGTCAAATCAGTAAGGCTTTGTTCGCTGACAGGCCGGGTGATCAGAGAATGGTCTGATCAGGTAAAAATGTTGGAAATCACGGGAGTCCCCGCCGGCGCATATTTGCTGATCGTTCAAACCGCGGAAGGGAGATGGAGTGGTCGTTTGATAAAGCAGTAAGGCTGCGGGTAACATTGTTTACGTGAAAGTAGGTTTGGCGCTATCAGGAGGCGGCACCCGGGGATTAGTACATGTCGGGGTGATGCAGGCATTGCTGGAATCCGGAATTGAGATTGACGCTGTGTCCGGCACCAGCGCGGGCGCCATCATCGGCGCATTGTATGCTGCCGGGCATTCTCCTGCAGAGATTCTTACATTGGCGCGCGAGCAGAGCCTGATTCGCATTTTTAATCTGCGGATGCCTAGCAAAGGATTTGCACGTCACCGTTTTCTGCGCAAGCAACTCTCCGAATATTTACCAGACAACTCTTTTGAACAACTCGTCACGCCTTTTTATGTCACCGTCGCCAATATCAGCGCCGGGGTCGCAGAGACATATCATTCAGGACCGCTGATTGATCTTGTCATTGCCTCCAGTTCAATACCCGTTCTCTTTGAACCGATCGTCATCAACGGGAATACCTATGTCGACGGTGGCCTGATGATGAACTTGCCGGCATCGCCGCTTCGTGATCAGTGTGATGTGTTGATCGGCGTCAATCTGGTGCCTCAGATTTCAGTACCCGATTCCGATCTGAAATCTGTCTTCGGAATTGGTAGCCGGTGTTTTGACCTGGCTGCCTTAAATAATATTAAACCCGAACTCAAGCTGTGTGATGTGGTTATTGAACCGCATGAGATTAGCAGATTCAGTCGTTTTACAGTGACAAATGTCGAGAAAGTCTACCAGATCGGATACGATGAAACGACGAAACACATTGCACGGATTAAGCAGTGCCTCTCACAACTGGGAAAGATGTGACGAAGCTTGGCAGCCGTCAAAGTATTTCGTAGAAATCAAAATATTCAGGCAGACCCGTTTCAATCCAGGTATACGGCCCATTCCTTCGTATCCCGGATTTCCACATCGATGTTCTCCTGGATCGTGGTAGCGAGGGACAGCCCTACGTAATCTGCCGAGATTGGGAAAGATTTGTGTTTGCGGTCGACCAGCACTGCCACCTCCACTTTCCGCGGCATACTGTCCAGCAGGGGTTTCACTGCATAGAAAATCGTCCGCCCGGTATTTGCCACGTCATCCGCAATAATGATCACCTTCCCGTTGAGATCCTCAGGCGAAATGTCAAGAGAGATCTTATCCAGCAGGGGTTTTGCCGGGTTGATCCTGAGTTGGATGAGTTTCACCGGTATTTTCGAGACATCGCGCAATGCATCGCGCAGCATGGTGGCAAACGTCATCCCGTTTTTATTGATGCCGGCTAGAATGAGTTCTTTTTCACCGTAATTATTTTCCAGGATCTGGAATGCCAGCCTTTCGATTTTCTGCTGTATTTGCGTCTTTGTCAGGATCTGCATTGTACTGTTTATCTTACGCGCCAAAGGTAACGCATTCCCTGTGGTACAACAGATTGTCTTTGCACTCATCACCCTGCTCACATTCAATTGGGCAATCCACCAATACCGGCGCCTGCGGAGGAACATTTTGCTGGGTAGGGATGAAGAGATCAGCGGTGCGGAGTCTGTGCGCTGGCGCAATGTGTTGCTGGTGGCATTTGGTCAAAAGAAAATGTTCAAGCGATTTCTTCCGGCATTGTTTCATTTTTTTATCTACGCCGCATTTGTCATCACCCAAATTGAGCTCATAGAAATATTTATCGACGGCTTTTTTGGCGTGCACCGGTTTTTTGCAACGGCATTGGGCGGGTTTTATACGTTTGTGATCAGTGTGATTGAAGTGCTGAGCATTCTGGCATTTGTAGCTACAATCATTTTCCTGGCAAGAAGAAATCTCCTGAAGGTGCCGCGGTTCAGCGGGCCGGAAATGACGCTTTGGCCGGTCCTGGATGCCAACCTGATCCTGTTGGGAGAAATTGCTCTGATTACCGGTATTTTCCTCATGAACGGTGCAGATACAGTGCTGCAGCAGATCGATCCGGCGCACTATCATGACACCGGCACGTTTCTTCTGAGCGGCAGGCTGGGGCCGGTATTGTTTTCGGGATTGCCAAAGGATGCCCTCATGTTTCTGGAGCGCACAGGATGGTGGCTGCATATTCTCACTGTCTTTGCATTTCTCAATTATCTGCCTTCTTCAAAGCATTTGCATATCCTCTTTGCATTCCCGAATGTGTGGTACAGTCGCCTCACGCCACGCGGCCGGATGCAGCGAATTCCTGAAATCGAGCATGAAGTCCGCAGCATGTTGGGACTGGAAACGGGTGAGGTGACATCAGGGACTGACATCCCCGAGTTTGGCGCGAAAGACATTTTTGAACTGAGTTGGAAAACACTTCTCGACGCCTACACCTGCACTGAATGTGGCCGTTGTACGTCAGTATGCCCGGCGCATATGACAGGTAAAAAGTTGTCACCCCGCAAGATCATGATGGACATCAGGGACAGAACAGAAGAGGTCGGGCACAAGCTCGATAGCCATGCATTGAAATACATCTCCGAAGCACGGCGCGGAGATGGAAAGCCATTGAGCCCGGAAAATTTTGATGACGGCAAGTCTTTGTTTGATGCAATTACCCCTGAAGAACTGCATGCCTGCACAACATGTGCTGCCTGTGTGGAAGCATGTCCCGTGATGATAGATCCGCTCACGCCGATCCTCGAAATGCGTCGCTATGAAATCCTGACACAAGGGAGCGGAGCTCCGGACTGGGTGCCGATGTTCAATAGTCTCGAAAGCACCGGAGCTGTCTGGCAAATGGGTACCGAGCGACAGGCCTGGACAGAGTAGTGCCGGGAGCTGTTACTTCTCGCTGTCGTTTTCAAGGAGGTGATCCATGATTTCCGGCAATTGTTCCGCACCAATTTTTTTCATGAGAATGGTTTTGTCCCTGTCAAGGACATAGATCTGTGGAGTAGAACGGATATCGTAAATCTGTTTGTACCTGCTGTGCAAATATGGATCGGCGACATTGATCCAATCACCCATGCCACGGTCGTCGATTGCATCCCAGCATTTCTTGACCTCATCCTGAAGGCATGTGCACACCGCAAAAATTGCAACGCCCTTTGTCTGATACGTCTTGTAGAAGTCCTTTACTACAGGAATCGCCTTTTTACAATGACCGCAATCCGGGTCCCAAAAGAAGAGGATCGTGTATGGCGAGTCCACTTCGCTCAGGCGTACCGGGTGATTGTCGCGGTCTACCATGAGTAAGTCAGGAGCAGTCTTGCCGATCAGCAGGGGTTTTAATGTTTCGGCGGTCTTGATGAGTTTGTCGAGGACGTCCTTGTCCGTCCAGGTCGCCAGACCTTTTTCATAGTAGTTTTCCACCAGGTGCACATATACGGCGTCCATTCCGACGATATTCGACTTCGCATAGAAATTGAGGAAGTAGACCAGGTATACCCTGAATGCCTCTCCCTGAGGATCGAATTGTTGTAAAATAAAATCCAGAGATGTGTCGATGGAATCCGGGATTTGCGGCGTGAGTTTGTTGATATAATATTCAATCCGCTGGTGCAGGACAGGTGTTCTCACTAGTCTCGGGTCCTTCATAGGCATATGGTCGAAGTAATGTGCCTTGACGTACAAATATGTTTGCATTTGGCGCGCATCCTCGGGGCCTTCGAATTTCGGAATTTCCGCGTCGGTGTTGGATGAAATCACTAATGCAGTGAGTGATTCGGGATGCTTTTTAAGAATTTCATCCTGATACGTCTTCACTGACGCATCAATATCCTTCAGTGTCGTTTCTTCCTGTGTTTTAGTGTCGCCATCCGGCAGGGAATCAATCAGGGCGCGGAGAGAGTCAGCCTGAGGTCTTTCTTTTTCAAGAAATGCGATATAGTCGTAAAACAAGCTGCTCTCTGCCGAACCACGGATCTGATAAGGATGGTTGATATCATCCATACGCACCTTCACCTTGATATGATCTTCTCCATCGCCGACCATCAACTGGAAGTATTGATTATCCGGCGGAAAAATGACGAGATACGTTCCCGATTGTAATGTGTCATTGCCTGAAAAGACGTAATGGT
The DNA here is from genome assembly GCA_963746925.1 of uncultured Bacteroidota bacterium. Classification (GTDB taxonomy): domain Bacteria; phylum Bacteroidota; class Bacteroidia; order Chitinophagales; family Saprospiraceae; genus DATDQA01. The sequence goes on along the minus strand of CAVVDK010000011.1, from coordinate 72,129 downwards.
TATCCGCCAGGCGCGCCGTATCCCTGATGTACTGCGCGTTCCCAAGATAGTAGGCGAGTAAGATGTAGTCATGCGTATATCCTTCGGGAGTGACTTCAAGAGACCAGGACTGTCCCCAGAGCTCACGGGAGCTGACACAACTCAGTATGATCACGCAAACCGCGATCCCAAACTTCATCTGTTTCATGATACTGCAAAGATTCTCTCATTTCATCTGATGGGCATGATATCAGATGTCATTAACGTAAAATTAACCGATGAAGATATGGATACCTGATATCGAAATGTCAGATTTTCCAAAGGCGCAGGAAGAGGGGAGTAGTACACAGGATTTGATGCGTACCAAATGCCTTGCGCACATCTGCCTCGATGATCCCTACCGGATCACGCCCATGTTGGACGACATATTTGCGCACAGCCGACCAGGTGCGGAGATATCCCAACAAGGCATCCGCATCATAGGTGTTCTGCATTTGAAAATCAGGACAAGGACATTCTTCAAAGGGCATGGCAATATCGCGATAGTGGCGGTCGATCATTGTGCGCTGAGGATCCCAGAATCCATCCAGAATATCACGATACAAATACTGGATTAACGCATCAACATCCGGCCGGGTTTGGATCAGGTGATACCCCCAGATTCCGAGAATGGCATGTTCAGCGCTCACACGCTGCACCTCCTTTGCAAAGGCGTCCAGATCGAACCAATGTGCAGCCTGTGCTACCGTAGTGAGGTCTATCGTCGCTGAGGGAATCCCGGATTGCTCTGCGGGACACACCCGGTATGTAATATTCCTTTCTTCAATGGCCTCGTTGATTTGTGTGCGGGAAATGTCTGTGGCTATGACTGTCTCAAATGTATTTGCAAGTATATGCGCCACCTGTCCGTTTCCCGTACCAACATCCCAGGCATTCCTGCGATGCGAGACATGACTGAAAACCACGTCGAACAGGGCATCGGGGTACTTCGGTCTGTAGCGTGCGTACCCTTCCGCGATATCAGAAAAACGATCCAATATATCTCCCATACTTGTCAGACATTACAGAAATTCCAGAGGACGGCTCCTCTGCAGTTTCATGGCGCCCATCGGCAAGTGGGTTTCCCGTGTGACGAACAATACCAGAAACACGCTTAATACAAAAGCCTGCCACAGATACCCGAGGCAGGCTTTTTAATATGTGATTGTCGAATTACGCCATGGTATATCCAAATCCGCGGCCTTCGTGTTTCACTTTCTTCAATGTACCCCGCTTGTTGGCAAGCTTGTGCAAACTCTGATTGATCCGGGCATAAAGGTCTTTGTCTGACATTCCTTTTGCCACAGCCGTCCCTTTCGCAGTCGCAAAGAAGTCAGAGAACACGCCGACTTTCTTCGAACCCAATGTCTTGAGTACGATTTCGTCCCAGGCGTTCAGACGATAGCCCTTTCCTGTGCTTTTAGCCGGGCGTCCACGCTTAGCGGCTTTTTTAGCCGGGCGTCCACGTTTAGCGGCTTTTTTAGCCGGGCGTCCACGTTTAGCGGCTTTTTTAGCCGGGCGTCCGCGTTTAGCGGCTTTTTTAGCCGGGCGTCCACGCTTAGCGGCTTTTTTGGCCGGGCGTCCACGCTTGGCAGCCTTTTTAGCTGGGCGTCCGCGTTTGGCGGCTTTTTTAGCGGGGCGTCCACGCTTAGCAGCCTTTTTAGCGGGGCGTCCGCGTTTGGCGGCTTTTTTGGCAGCCTTTTTCGCAGCTTTTTTGGCGGCTTTTTTAGCCGGACGACCAGGTTTTCTTTTAGACTTGGCAGCACGTTCAGCTTTGGTCAGATCCTTCAATGTATCCGAAACCTGCTGCGACTGGTATGTGAGCTTGCGCAACTCGGAGCGATAGTTTTCTATCAGTTGCTGCAGTTCTTCCTTTGACAGTTTCATTAGCTCGTTTTTTGGTTAGAAATATTCATAAGAGCGGCAAAAGTACTATTTTATTGCGTACGCCAACTTTTATTTGCGTGTAGTATATAATCCAATATTGTATAGCCAGTGCAACAAAGATACGAAAACAATATAACAGAAATTCAATACGGTTCAATAAAAACGGGAATACGGATTAGGCGAGTGCAATGTACCCTGTGCACCGTTGCAATGCCATTGAACCAGATCAGGATTTATTTGAGTTCAAAGTCCTGGCTTGTCTCGGCACCGTCTTTGGAGAACATGATTTGATACACACCCTTCCTGAGATACATGACGCCATTATCAGCGTCCGTCACGGTTGCGTCTTCATGTTTGGCTGTATAAGCTTTCATGTAGTCATCCTTCAAGGAAGTATCTACAGACAAATCATATGCCAGAAAATTCAAGCCATTGTCCACCTGGAACGTTTTGTGATACACCGTCTGGTCAGCAAATACAACCTTTACGGCAGCGCTACCTGATGTCTTGCAATACAAAGGAAGGGTAATCTCCGGAGTGCGGTATTCCTGCCAATCTGCACTACGGGTGCCCCATCGTGCACTGGCGCGCATTCCGCTCGCCGGTATCGCAAATGCGGAGATTTTTTTCGCAAGAAGCGTATCTGACAATAATTCAATTTGGGCGACATCTGCTCTATAAAATGAACGGCCATGGGTGCCGACGAGCAAATCATTTTCCACAGGTTGTACATCGAGGTCATGTACGGCAACAGACGGCAGACTATTACCGGCAGCCATGAAACTATTTCCACGATCCAAAGAAATATACAGTCCTCCGTCAGTACCAACGTAGAGGAGGTTCTCGTTATGTGGATCCTCAATAATGACATTTATAGGCTCATCAGGGAGTGTTTGACCGATACGTTTCCACGAAGTTCCATAATCTTCAGAGACGTAGAGGTAGGGCGTAAAATCATCCCACCGGTAACCATTCAGCGCGACATACACGCGAGACTTCTGGTGGGCAGAGGCACGGACACGGCTGACCCAAAGATCCTGTGGCAACCCATCGGAAATACGTTGCCAGGAGTTTCCGAAATCTCTTGTGGCATACACCAGTCCATCGTCACTCCCGGTATAGATCACTCCGAATTCCAGCGGAGACTCATGGATTGTAGTCAGAGTGCCATACGGGATATCTCCCTTCCGGCCGCCCTTTGTGAGATCCCCGGAAATGATCTCGAAATGCGCACCCTGGTCAAGAGAACGATGCACAAATTGCGATCCCATATACAGGATATCCTGCTGATGGCGTGAAAGCCAGATCGGAGCCTGCCAGTTCCATCGATAAGGACGTTCGGTGAGATCATGTTGTGGAGTAATAAATTTCCATTCACCGGTGGCTTTATTGATCCGTGCATAATTGCCGAATTGGAATCCGGCGTAGACAGTATTATTGTCGCGATAATCTACCTGCACCTGCATGCCATCGCCTCCAAAAATCATGTCATATGGATAATCACCGGAACTCTGCCATGATGTTCCTGTATCGGCGTTGAAGGGACCTCCCCAGACGCCATTATCCTGTAATCCGCCATACACATTGTATGGGGTTGCCCTGTCTGTGACTGCAGAATAGCACTGGCCAACGGCAGGACTATTGCACTTGAACCAATGCCCGCCGTCGTCGTAGGTGACATTGATACCGCCATCATTGCCCAGGATCAGATGCTTATCTCTTGAAGGGTCGAGCCACAAGGCATGATGATCCCCATGCACATTGTCACCATCAATAGATTTCCAGGTCGCTCCTCCATCGACAGACCGCAGTGCCGGTACGCCAAGGAGATACAATTTATGTACATCTTCGGGAGAAACTCTGATCTGCCCGAAATAATATCCATAGGTATAGTACACATCGTCAAGATAACCAGAATGTGTTTTCTTCCATGACCTGCCTTTGTCTTCGGAGACATAGACTTCCGCGCCAATGACATCTGTGTCAAAGAGCAGGCTGTTGGCGTCTTCAAGGTACTGCACCAGGGTGAGTGGCGTAATACTTCCCGAGCGTATAAGTGTGAAAATGGTGTCTGCGGTATATTTTTCAGGAAAGCCATTGTCCTGCAAAAACGCTGTTACTTCTTCGGGTTTCAGTTTGAGAAAATCTGTTGCAGGCATTGTCCGCAGGTCGGATTTTGTGAGCACGCCTTCTTTGGCTGGTTTTGGAGGACGCCTGTTGTAGTTATCAACGACGGCATAAATCAAATATCCATCTGGTGTAGCACCAACAGTAAGCCCGATCCGCCCGACTCCATCTCCTGTGGGAAATCCACTCTCTGCTGTTGTCAGCAACTGCCAGTGTTCACCTCCATCATCAGATCGATAAATTCCGGAGCCCGCTCCACTCTCGGTGAAATTCCATGCACGCCGTGTACGCTCCCAGGTCGCTGCATATAGTACATGCGGGTTATCCGGAACCTGGACGAGGTCGATAGCTCCCGCGTTCTCGTTGACATAGAGTGTCTTTCTCCATGTCATCCCACCATCGGAGGTTTTATAGACCCCCCTGTCCGTGCCCGGGCTGTATAAGCTTCCCAGGACGGCCACCCAAATTGTATTGGAATCTCCCGGGTCTGTCAAAATCCTTCCAACGTGCTGGCTTTCCTTGAGGCCACGCTGTGACCACGTCTTTCCCCCATCAGCGCTGCGATAGATTCCTACGCCACTGTATGATGACCGGCTCGAGTTGTTTTCCCCTGTCCCAACCCAAATAATACCATGACGCCAGTCCACCGCAATATCGCCAATGGACATTGCGGCCTCATGATCAAAAACCGGGACAAAACCAGCCCCATCATTGTCAGTATACCAAAGTCCTCCCGAAGCATAGGCCACATAAAAGTGCGAAGGGTCTTCAGGATCTGCATCGATGTCCGTCACACGGCCCGAGCAAACGGACGGACCGATACTTTGAAATTTGACATTCCTGATCAATGAGTGATCCTGAAGCGCCAGGCGTCGCTGGTATCCTGCAAGTCGTGCATCTGCAGTGGTAGGCTGTGGCTGAGCGAGTACCGTCAACGGAAACAGGACCGCAATTAAAACGCGCAATATTCTCATGACATCCGAATTTCGCCATAAACTTAATGGATAGTCCTGTGAATGGATGCTCTCTGCGCGCTTTTATAAAAAAAGCCGGGGTATCAAATACCACCGGCTTCCTTAACGTCGTGCGGATAGATGTCACTCGTGTTTATCCTCGAGGCGCTCCAGTTCATCGATGTGCTGAATATTCAACACTTTGCCCAGCTTTCCGATTTTCTTCAGATCAATATTTCCGACAAAGCTGATGAGGGCAAAGTCATTGCTGCCACCTACCAGAAGCAACAACTCGCTGACAATATCGCCGTTGTCTTTGACCCGGATATTGACATTTTCATCGCCATCGCGGGCGGTGATCAGCTCAGAATATTCGTTGAGGTTGATCTTGTCCTTTGCCTCCTTATAATATGTCGGCGCCTCAGGGCCGTCATAGGACAGGACACGCAGTCCTTTCAGATCCTTGATGATATCCATGATGTCACGGTCTGCATCATCGCCTTCCAATTCGATCTTCGATACCATATTGAACATCTTCGGGCTGATATATACCATGTCAAAGCGCGGGTCGTCCATGTATTTTTCAAAATAGCGTTGGATCGCATCACTCTGCGCATGAGCGGAAGTGACAAACGCCATGATCACTCCAAGCACGACAAGTTTGATCGCAGTTTTCATCAGTTATTGATTTTAATGTGATTGTGTAGATGCAAGAATTATTTTACCATTTCGAGATACGGTTCTGTTTTGGCAAGTTGGTCTTCGGCAAGTTGTGTGGAGCGCTGCATTTTTTCTGAAACCAGCAGCAGCGCAAGCTTTGCCTCTGCATATGCCTGTTTCGGATCTTTATAGCTATCCGCAGTTTCTTTTCTGATACCGGACATCATATTGTGTTGGATCACAATTCCGGCGATAATCAACACCAGGACTGTTGCTGCAATACTGAATGTGCGCCGGAGTGTAAATAACCGCGAACGCCGTACCGGCTTGACCGGCGTTTGCAGAACCCGGCAGATTCCTCTTCAAGAAACCGTGCGTAGGCATTCAGGACGCCGCTGTCTTCATCTTGTAGTCGCTTTCGCAATGTCGCTTCTTCCGCAGTGGTCGTCTCTGCGGCCCAATACTTCTCAAGCAGTTCCCGAGTGGATTTTGGAGAGTCCATAACTATCGATTTTTAAAAGCTTTTCTTTAATTTTTTGTCGTGCCCGGAAGAGGTTGATTTTGACCTCGTCCCCGGTGATATCCAGAATTTCACTGATTTCTTTGTACTGCAGCCCTTCGATCTCCCGTAGATGAAACACCAGTTTTTGTTTTGCCGGCAATTCTTCCAGGAGTTCTCTGAGGAGTTGCATCAGGTCCTCTGTCTCTGTGACGCGGTCCGGCACCGGGTCATGGGACTGCACACTGAATGCCACGGCATCCAGATCCGCTGTTGAATGCTGGGCCCTGATCTTGTCAATGCACAGGTTTTTCGTAACCCTCATCATCCACGCGCCGGGGTTGGAAATAGACTCAAGGGTATCCCTGTTTTGCCAGCATTTCACATGTACCTCCTGAACGATATCCTCTGCAAGGAGCGGATCCTTCATGATTCTCAGTGCAAACCGGTACAGCCGGTCTTGCTGCTCACTGAAGAGGACTTCATACTTTTCCGGTTGCATAGTCGTTTGGTTTGACGTTCAGGGATGTAATTTTGTTACACCAATGTATAGGATTCACACAGCACCTGACAGATCTCCCGGATGCGCGTATTGAAAAAAATAGACAAACTCATCGTCACAAGCCTATTCCCGCCATTTGTGCTGGCGTTCTTCATCGCGGTGTTCGTGCTGATCATGCAGTTTCTATGGAGCTTTATCGATGAGCTGGTAGGCAAAGGCATCAGTATCCTGGACCTTATGGAGATGCTGTTTTACAGGTCACTGTCCCTGTTCCCGTTGGCCTTTCCGATCGGTATCCTGCTGGCGTCGGTGATGGTCTTCGGAGGGCTGTCCGAGCGGTATGAACTCTCCAGCTTTAAATCTGCCGGGGTGTCGCTCCTCCGGGTGATGGTACCGGCCATTACCTTCAGTGCATGTGTGGCGCTCTTTTCAATCTTTTGCTCCAATACGCTGATACCTTTGTCAAATCTCAAATTCGAGTCGCGGCTCTATGATATGCGCAATAAAAAACCCGCGCTCAACCTCGAGGAAGGCATTTTCAACAATGACTTCAAAGGGTATGCGATCAATATCGGAAAGAAACATCATGATAACAGGCATATTGAAGATATCGTCCTGTATGATCAGACGCCCACCAACAGAAGACAATTCAGCATGGTCACGGCAGACAAAGGAGAGATGTACGTGAATCCCGAGACGCGGGAGTTTGTGATGAAATTGTACGACGGCTACCATTACCAGGAGATGGATCCCGGAAAGCAAGGATCGGGATACCCGTTTACGCGCACGCATTTTAAAGAATGGACCAAGAAGTTCAGCATGGCAGAATTTGACCTCGACTACACGCCGGAGGATTTATTTAAATCGCATCATATGATGAAAAGTGTGCGTCAATTGATTTATGAAGTAGACACCCTCGACGCACAGTACGAAAGGACACTTGAGAGGAACCTTTATGATTTTAACAAGATCACAAGACAGAAACCTGAGGAAGTGCATCAAAGCGAACCGGTCTATACAATAGAGCCACACGGGTTGCCGGATTCGGCACATGCTGCGCTTCTGGCAAATCGGGAAGTACGGCAGCGCGTTGTGCGTCCGCCAAAAAAAGGAGAGGTGCTCACGGCGCCAGTGATGCCAAAAGCCGATGTCCCGAAGAGTGACCTGGAGAGCATGCTGGATTCTCTCCCTGCAGCGATGACCCTGGATTCCGTGCTCGCGCGTCTGCCGCAGGAAGAGCAACAGCAATATCTGAAGCAAGCAGTGGCAATTGCCCGCAACCTGAGCCAGAGTGACGAGCGCCTTCTGGCGACCCTGAAATCCCTGCGGATCAACAAGGCTAAAAATGTATACGAACTACATTCCAAGTTTTGCTTTGCTGTGATCTGCATCATTTTTTTATTTATCGGCGCTCCGATGGGCGCTATTGTGCGCAAGGGGGGATTTGGCTACCCCTTACTGGTCGCTGTGATCTTCTTTACCATTTTTATTTTATTGACACTAATGTTTAAGAAGCTCGCCGAGGCTGAAAATGTGGATGCCGTGTTGGGGGCGTGGATGCCTTGTATTGTGATGCTGCCAATCAGTGCCGTACTCACGTATAAGGCAATGAACGATGCCAAAATGCTCAATATAGAACCGCTGATTCGATTTGCCGCCGGAGTCACGGACTGGTTGCGCCGGGTGATCCCGCAATAGCAGCATCGTCGCGCGTCCGGGCTATTCTTCTTCGTCGGAAAAGATGGTAGCAAGTTCCATCTCGGTGAGATGGAGTTGTTCGCGACAGAACAAGATCAGGGTACGGGCACGTTTCAGGTGTGCTGTCATTTCTTCGAGCCCAATTTCATGGCTCTGCAAAACCAACAGGATTTTACTGAGCTCTGCATAGGCACGTTCATATGTCATTGGTTTTTCCTGCTTACTCATGTTCCAGCACCTTGCTTTCAATTTTGCCTTCGTACAAATGGGTGGTGATCATGTCACCGTTGGAGAGCCCCGCTGTATTGACCAGCCGTGCACTGTCATGTGTTGTAATGCTAAAGCCTCTCTGCAGAACTGATACCGGATCCAGGCTGGAAAGCAGCGCATTGCTGTGCTCAAGTTTGTCGTGGTGTACCTGCAATAGCCGGCGTGCGTGGTCCTGCAAGGCAGGTACCATTTGGTCCAGGAGCAGTTGGTTGCGCAGCAGAGCAGCACGCGGAGCCCGTTGCAATAATTCTGTCAGATGCCGGACCGCTGTGCGGCGTTCTGTAAGCGCCTGCTGACCGATTTCCAGAATGTGCCGATAAACCTGATCAACAGTGTTCTCGAAGATCGTATTCACTTCGAGGATAAAGTCCGCCACGGCGGTCGGTGTCTTCAGTGATGTATGTGCCACCGCATCAGCAACAGTATGATCCACTTCATGACCGATACCTGTCAGAATCGGCAGTGGAAATTCTGCAATCGTCTTTCCGATATTAAAACTGTCGAATGCCGAGAGATCCACGCGCGACCCACCACCCCGTACGATCGCCACACAGTCATAGTGATGTTTGGCATGTGCAATCTGATGGAGTGCGGCAATCAGCTGTCCTTCTACCAGTGCACCCTGTACGGCAATGGGATAAAGATCAACCCAAAAGCGATACTGTGCGGGATAGTGCAGAAGGTGTTTTCGAAAGTCCTGATACCCGGCTGCATGATGCGCACTCAGGACTGCAATGCGCTGGACCACGACAGGGAGAGGGATCTTCGCATTTCTGCCGATCATCCCCTGGGACTGCAACGCCTCAATTATTTCACGCCTCCGTGCTTCAATATTGCCAAGCGTAAATGACGGATCCAGGTCATCGACCATCAGTTTGAGTCCGAACCGTTCGTGGTAGTCGACACGCACTTTCAGCCGCACTTCCATTCCGTCCTGTAAAACTTCGTCAAATGTCTGCCGCAATTTGCGCTGGAGAATCCAGGCTGTTTTGGCCCAGATGACTCCGTTGACCTGCGCCAGGATTTCGTCCTGATCGGGGACTTTCTCGACCAGATCCAGGTAATAGTGTCCGCGTGAGACTTTGACCTGTGCGATCTCACAGCGCACCCAGACCGGGTCCTGAAAATTCAGGGCAATGACCCGCCGGATGTGCTCATTGAGTTCGAACAGTGAGTATGCTTCCACGATGCAAGGGTACTAAGATACCACTTCACGCACGAGATCGGCGGCTTCCTGCAGCAAGATTGCCGATCTGACTTTCAGTCCGCTCTCGTCGATGATTTGTTTTCCAAGATCTGCATTTGTCCCTTGCAGGCGCACGATGATCGGCACATGGATCTCACCGAGATTCCTGTAGGCATCGACCACTCCCTGCGCAACCCGGTCACAGCGTACGATACCTCCGAAAATATTAATCAGAATGGCTTTGACATTCGGCTCTTTCAGGATAATTCTGAAGCCGTTCTCCACTCGTTGTGCATCCGCGGTCCCTCCGACATCAAGAAAATTGGCGGGACTTCCCCCCGAGAGTTTGATGATATCCATTGTCGCCATTGCCAGGCCTGCTCCATTGACCATGCAACCCACGTTGCCGTCGAGCTTGATGAAATTGAGATCATATTTCTTTGCCTCCACTTCCATCGGATCTTCCTCCGACTCATCCCTCCAGGCAGCAAGGTCGGCATGCCGGAACAGTGCATTGTCATCAAGCGATACTTTACAATCCACCGCAATGACCTGTTGATTGCCATTCACCAGACATGGATTGATCTCGAACAATGTGGCATCAGAAGAAACGAACGCTTTGTATAACGCCGTGACAAAGCGCGTCATCTGTTTAAACGCTTCTCCCTGCAATTTGAGATTAAACGCAATTTTCCTGGCCTGAAATGACTGAAGCCCGAGGGCAGGGTGGACATGTTCTTTGTATAAGAGATCAGGACTTTGTTCTGCCACTTTTTCGATATCCATACCACCCTCCGGAGAATAGATAATGACGTTGCGCCCGGAACTCCTGTCGGTGAGTATTGAGATGTAGTATTCTTTGCAGGAATCAAAATTCGGGACGTAGCAGTCTTCCGCGATCAGCACCTTGCGCACGAGTTTGCCGGGTCCCTCCATCCCGCCGGGAGTCTGTGGTGTCTTGAGCATCATGCCGAGAATCGCTTTCGCATGTTGCGCGACCTCATCTCGTGATTTTGCCAGTTTTACTCCTCCGCCTTTACCCCGTCCACCCGCGTGGATCTGTGCCTTGACTACGGCGTACGTCGTCCCCTTTTCCTCGCGGAGCTGATCATATGCGGTGAGTGCAGCTTCTGGCGTCTCAGCGACATGCCCACGCTGCACAGTAACCCCAAAACGCGTGAGAAGATCTTTGCCCTGATATTCATGAAGATTCATGATGTTCCTGCTTCTGTGTTAGTAATATATCTTTTCCCTGCCGGGAAAACTTCCACGGCCTCACCTGCGAAGATAGGTGCGCACGCTTTAACCGAAAGATTCCCGAGGGTAATTTCCCGGTATCGTTTCAGAAGAGATTGACTTTCCTGCTCATGATCCCCCCATCGGCAGACTCCACCTTCAGGATGTATAATCCCGGAAGTGCTTTTCCAATCGGGACATCAATGTGGGCTTGCCTTCCCGCATCGATATGATTCTTTTCCTGATGCCAGATGCTCTGTCCCATAATGTCTACGAGATCCACATCAACATCGAGGGCACTATTTGAGCCAATGACCACAGTGAGATCATTCAGAACCCTTGCAGGATTAGGATAGATATCAAACTGCTGAACAGAAGGAATAGATTCCACAGCTGAAGCCTCTCCGGTGTGGAAATGCTGTGTTGCGGCCCAACCCGCCCCTGTCTGGCTTTCATTGAACGGCCATATTTTCCAGTAGTATGTAGAATTTGGAACTAATCCTTCCACAGTGAGAAATGATTCGCTCACGAGAAAGCGCTGTGGCCCAAATGAGAACGAAGAGGACCTGTCAACGATAACGAGATAGTCGGTCGCTCCGGGTGTGTCGTCCCAGTCCAAATCGACAGTACCTGACGTACCGGTTTCTTCACCATTGACGGGATAGACATAGTCGACATTGTGATCCACTGGCGTGAGGGTAGGGATATACCCTGTACGGATATATGCCCGCCCCGTACTAAAGAAATCAGATTGTATGACCGTCTTTTGGTTCGGAGTAAACATGTAGTTGTCGCAGTTGATGAAATATCCCATGTGATTATTCTGGACAACATCAATGGTGTCACCATTCGGATCCATGACGACCGGAGTATATGGTGCACATTGATCGCCACCGACAGACCATCCGAATCCGAAATTGTAATCGGGGTTTGTATCACAGATCTTGTCGCCTGCGATCTGGCAATTACTTTTATTCTGGAACTCTACCGGAAGACTGGCATCACATGGGGACCAAAGAATATTCACCGGGTTGCCATGTTTGTCAGGATCGTACGGATCACATTCCCAACCACTATGTGGATGTGCAAGGCTGAAGAAGTGACCGATTTCATGTGTCAGGGTATTGCTCAGACCATTGAAGTGATCCTTTCGCATGACAATCCAGTCGTTGGCAGGCCAATAGTATCCCAGGACTGTTCCAATTGATTCGGCATTCCCGTCATCAGCGGTATTCGTTACGAAGATATTCAGGGCATTTGGGTCTTTGATCTGTTTCATTTGGAAAATGGCAGCTGAAGATGCAGGCGTATTGTATATCGTGGTATTGTCTTTATACCGCCATTCATCAATATAGAAGACCATGTCCTGATCACTATAGTAGCTGTTTACTTTGGCTAACGCATCCAATACTTGCTCTTCGCGTGCTCTGCCAATGCCGTTATCATCAGCAACAAGAATACACGTGACAGGGACATATTTTGCGATCATACTCCGCAATTCGGGATGCTCGGCAATGGCTTTCTCATTTGCAACGGTGCGTTCCAAAAGTGGAGTGGGATCCATCACACCACAGATCCCGCGGACCTGGCTAAATCCGGGTATCGCCATCAGAGAACAACAAATACTCAAGCCTAAGGCTGTGCTGAGTTTCATAATTGAATGAGATGAATTTGATGATGAAATAGATGCAAAGTTACTAAAACCCGAACCGATCAATACGCTATTTGATTTGTCGCTCAGGCGGCAAAACCACGATGCGTCTCAGTTTTATCCTCGCCAGCTAACGTGAGAACCATTGGAAAGCCGGGAAGGTTTCCGCAAGGGATTTTACCTTTGCCGCCCTTACCGTAATGTAGTATGTGAACCGAATACAAAGCATATCATGAGCAAAGTAACTGTCATTGGCGCGGGGAATGTAGGCGCTACTGTCGCGAATGTCCTGGCCCATCAGGACATCGTAAAGGAAATCGTTCTTCTTGACATCATGGGAGATCTTGCCAGAGGGAAGGCACTGGATACCTGGCAGCAGGCTCCGATCGACAATTATGGAACTTACGTGGAAGGCACGGAAGACTACGGCAAAACTGCCGGCTCTGATATCGTTGTGATCACTGCAGGCGTACCCCGTAAGCCGGGCATGAGCAGGGATGATCTGATCTCTACCAACGCCAAAATCGTAGGTACAGTGACGCGGTCAATTCTGGAACACTCTCCAAATCCGATCATCATTGTCGTGTCCAATCCTTTGGACGTGATGGTGTATGCTGCCCAAAAGATCTCCGGCCTGCCGGCATCGCGGGTCTTTGGCATGGCGGGTATTCTGGACACAGCCCGTTACCGCGCCTTTCTGGCAACAGCCCTCAATGTTTCACCGAAAGATATTCAAGCCGTCTTATTGGGAGGCCATGGCGATACCATGGTTCCGCTTCCACGCTATACGACTGTGGCGGGAATTCCGGTGACCGACATGATCGACGATGACACGCTCCAGGCAATTGTTGACCGCACAAAAATGGGAGGAGGTGAACTTGTCAAACTGATGGGTACATCCGCCTGGTATGCCCCGGGAGCTGCAGCAGCGCAAATGGTGGCCGCCATTGTCAAAGATGAGCATCGCATCTTTCCCTGTTGCGTGCGGCTGGAAGGACAGTATGGGATGAAAGATGTCTTCCTGGGTGTTCCCGTAAAACTCGGCAAGAACGGCATCGAAAAACTCATCGAGTTGAAACTGACGCCCGAAGAAATGCAACAGCTTGAAGTGTCAGCCGGACACGTCCGGGAAGTGATGGAAGCCTATGACAACATGACCCGGTAAGCGTCACCTTTAGTGACCGCCATTCTTGATCGGCCGCCCGAAAAGATCCCGCGGCGTCTGTTCTTTCGGACGGCCACCGGGAGGCGTATCCTGGGTCTCGTGAAATACCTTGTCAATAAACTGCCACACGCCATTGCGACAAACATAGCCGTGATAACTGCCATCCGGGGCCATCGTAGTGCCTTCCGGAGTGTCGATCGGGATGACATTGTCATAGATGATCATGTGCTTTTCCCTGTCAAAACGCAAAGTGCCTGCAGCAGCATCGGCATACTCAATAATGAGCCTGCTCTTGAGCTCTGTGCCTGTCGAATCTGACCAGAAGACAGGTAGTCCAAGTGTGGCCTCGCGATCGTTCAGAACCAGCACATCCGCGACACGCTGATTCAGCCGGGGTGTATACGCATTAAAGCCCAACAGGACATAGGCATTCCTTCCATCGGATCTTTTGAAGGGTTCAATTCCATAGTACAGGGCACCATACCATTGCTCCGGAGTATGTGTGGCATACTCAGAATTGAGAGGTCTTGTGTCTACCAATTCAATCGGCGGTCTTTTGGAAGCTGCCGGGAAAACGATATACCCAAAGTAGCGGTACTGAGTTTCTTCCTCGACCTCCCAGGTGACAATGGAAAAACTGCTGTCCACCGGTGCGATGACCGTAATCCAGGGCAATGTGCGCAGATAACCAATGGCAGGAGCTTCAGCAATACAGGACTTGATCTTCGTCAGGAACATGTCTGCCGCATATTGCCTGTGCATTGGAGATGAGGCATTGACCATGACGTCGCCGTAAAACGACAAGTCCCTGGTGACAGCAGAATCCAGCTGTCCCCACAGCCGCGTTCCGAGCAGCAAGATGCCGAGCACAATACTTTTCTTCATGGCACTATGTCCGTACTAACGCCGGCAACTGCGCTTCATTGTTGTCCGGGTCTGTGGATTCCGGCGAACTCTGGCACCTTGCTATTCGTCATCCTCGTCTGCCGATCTGGGCTTGGCATTTTTATCGGGGAGATGATCCACACGAATCCACATTTCCTGGTAGGCGTTGTCACCATATGTTGCCGTACCGACCAGGACGAGTTTGTCATCACTGTATTTCACGGTCCACTCAGATCGTTTTTGATTGCCTGAGGAAGGCATCATTTCAAGCAATTGGGTATCGTCGTCATAGGTCCACGTACCTTCAACGGTTTTTTCACCCCAGACGCCATATGTGTAAGTACCGTCAGGATTAAAATCAATCCAGTGACCTTGGTTGGGGTTATCGTTGCCTTGACCGCTTACGACGGTTGCACGGTTTTGGAACAGTTTGTCCGTGAGAAACGTCCATGACATATTCGCCACCAGGTTGGGATTGCCTGATTGTTCGGCAACAGGTTTTTCAGCCGGTGGCTGCGTGGCAGCGGGAGGAGATGGTGCAGCAGACCTTGTTTCGGTTGCCGATCCCTCCTGCTTACATGCATAGCATGCGAGGAAGACCAAGGGCAGGCTTATGCGCCAAAGAAATCCTATTGTTTTCATTTGTCTCGTAAATTAAGGTTGGCAAAAATCGACATTATTTGAGCTTCCAGCAACACAGGGTCCGGATTTCCTGGGATGAAGGTGTAAAATGTCTCAGGGATTTTCTGATTTCCGCCACGACGGATATCGGCAATCAGAGACTGCTCCTGGCGGTCAGCGGGGGGGTGGATAGCATGTGTATGCTTGCGTTGGTCGCCGCAACAGGCTTCCGGGCAGGGGTGGCTCATGTGAACTACAAGTTGCGTGGTCAGGAGGCGGATCAAGATGCACAATTGGTGCATGATGTCTGCCTGCAATACGGCCTGCCGTTTTATCTGAAGGAAGTCAATTTGCGCGAAGATTATCCCGGAAACATCCAGCAGGAAGCCCGGCAGATCCGGTATCGCTGGTTTGCAGAAGTATGTCTGGAGCATGACTATCACTATATCTGCACCGCACATCAGCAGGATGACGCAACGGAGTCATTCTTTATCAACGTGATCAGGGGTACGGGACTCAAAGGACTCATCGGGATCCCGCCGGCGAGGGAGAATATTCTCCGTCCAATGCTGTGTTTTCGTCGGGATGAAATTACTGAAATGGTCCGCCTCAAGGGGATTCCGTATCGGGATGACGCGTCGAATTTTACCCATGACTATTTGCGCAATCGTATCCGCCATAATATCATTCCTCTGTTTGAGGCGGAACAAGGAAAATTCATCCGGCGGATGCAGTCTACGCAGGACAGGCTTGCCGGTGAGTATCGGTTGCTGGAAAGGTATCTGAATGCATTGAAAGACGTGATTTGCCGGGTACATCAGGATATCCTCTACGTGGATACAGATCAGGTCCGGAATACCGTGGCGCCTTCTATTGTCCTTCTCTATGTGCTTGGTGAGTTCGGGTTTAATCTGCACCAGTGCAGAAGCATGATACTGCGCTACCATCAGCCGGGCGTTGTATATTATTCTTCCACCCATCAGGTGACAGTAGATCGAACGGCGATCCTTGTCACCGCACTTGATATGCCGCGGAAGCAGTCAGACTATTTACTTCCGGGCATGGGGGTGTTTAGTCTTCCCGAAGGCTGCCTCCGCCTTGAACTGGCCCCGGCGTTGGCATATGATGCTGACAGGAGGATAGAGTTGGTGGATGGCGCGAAACTGCAGGGCAGGCTGGTGTTGCGGAGATGGCGCCATGGGGACACATTTGTTCCACTGGGCGGCCCGGGCACTCAAAAGCTCCAGGACTATTTCACAAATGAAAAACTTTCTATCCCCGATAAGGAACGTATCTGGCTTCTGACATGCGATGATACAATCGTCTGGATCTGCGGAATGCGCCTCGATGATCGCTTCAAAGTCACTCCTGAGACGACCCTGCTGTACAGGTTGACCTGGCAGCCCGTCGACAGTTAACGGATCCCTTGCTGATCAAGCCATTTCTGATAATGACGTGCGTTTGCCAGATGCGCCGAAAGCGTGCGCGCGAAATCATGCCTGCCGTCATAGCCGGGCCTGGCGCAGAAAAACAAGTAGTCATTGTCTTCCGCATTCAGGACGGCATCGATACTCTGGATGGTCGGCATTGTGATGGGACCAGGGGGCAGTCCGCTATTGCGGTATGTATTGTATGGAGAATCAATCTCCAGATGTTTCAGAAGAATCCGGTGGACTGTCTTGTCCTTCAGGGCAAAGCGTATGGTCGGGTCGGCCTGCAGCGGGATGTGCAGCCGCAACCTGTTGAGATACACCCCGGCGATCGTTGCTCTTTCATCACTCACCTGGGTTTCACTTTCAACGATAGAGGCCAACGTGTAGACCTCTGTCGGGGTCATCGATAGTTGCGCTGCTTTGGCACGCCGGTCTGCATTCCAGAAGCGGTCGTGTTCGGATTCCATTCTGGCCAGGAGTTTTGCAGGGCTCACATTCCACCAGACTTCATAAGTATTCGGGATAAACAGACTGAGGATCGTTTCGGGGGTATAGGCGGACCGGGGAATGTAGGTGTCCTGTGTATATGCGATAAACGCTGAAGAGTCCATTGCCAGTTGCCGGTCCAGTATGGCAGCAAGGTCATTCAACGTCGGAGCGGTGTTGATGACCAGGTCTACAGGATCCTGCTGGCCAAGACGCAGTTTATGAATGAGATCGTAATTGCTGATACCAACGGGAATGAGGTAACGCCCTTCTTTGATGCTATGGTCGTCGAAATGCATTCTTGAGGCGACCCAGTCAAAGGAGCGAGGCCTGATCAGAATACCTTGTGTTGCCAGCGCCTGATAGACATCTTCATAGCAATCACCTGCATAGACATAGATCAGATTGGAAGTCCCTTTCCCGGTGTTTGGATCATATACCCAATGATAGCAGCGCCATCCCCCCAGCGCAGCAACTATCAGCAGGATCGACACTGTAATCCATACAATCCGCTTCGTCATGCCGGGTCAATATTGTTCCTGAGGATTTGGAAACTCGCCGGAGCGAACATCACGGATATAGCGCTGAACAGCTTCCTGGATTGTGTCAAAGAGTTCCAGATACCTGCGCAGAAATCGCGGGTGAAAGTCTTTTGTAAGGCCGAGCAGGTCATGCGTCACCAGGACCTGGCCGTCGCACTGGCCGCCAGCACCGATTCCGATCGTTGGGATGTCGATACTTTGGGTGACCTCTGCAGCGAGGGTAGCGGGAATTTTCTCAAGAACAAGCGCAAAACATCCGAGACCGTCCAGGATCGCAGCGTCGGATTTGAGTTTGGCGGCCTCTGCCTCTTCACGGGCTCTGACAGTATATGTGCCAAACTTATAAATGGATTGTGGCGTCAAACCGAGGTGTCCCATCACAGGGACACCGGCGGACAATATTCGCCGGACAGATTTTTCAACCTCAGCGCCCCCTTCAAGCTTGACGGCGTGAGCTCCGGACTCTTTCATGATCCGCACTGCAGATTCGAGTGCCTTCATGGGATTGCTTTGATATGAGCCAAAGGGCATATCTACTACAACCAGAGCGCGCTTGACTGCACGCACAACAGATCCGGCATGGTAGATCATCTGGTCCAGGGTGATGGGCAGCGTGGTTTCATGTCCAGCCATCACATTAGATGCAGAATCTCCTACGAGGATCACATCGATACCCGCTTCATCCAAAATGCGCGCCATGGAATAATCATACCCGGTCAGCATCACGATCTTCTCCCGGTGCGTCTTCATCTCCTGGAGCGTGTGCGTCGTGATTCGTCTGGCCTCTCTATATACTGACATAACGTAATGACTTTCAGGGAAAAGGGTCGTAAAGATAGCAAAACGCAAAGCCGGTATCAGCATATGTGTAAATGACTATACCTTTGCGGCCATGCAGAAAAAGCTGATCCCCGGGATTGTGGCAATATGTATGTTGGCAGCATGTAGCAATGAGTTGGACCTGACCGCGCCATGGAAGGACATTCCGGTGATCTATGGGGTGCTCTCTCCGGCCGATACTGCCCATTACGTCAGGATTGAAAAGGCATTTCTCGACCCAAATAAATCAGCACTTGAAATTGCACGAATACCTGACTCACTCTACTATAGTTCGTTGGATGCGCAACTAGTGAACACCGGTACGGGTGAGAAATTCACACTGGAGGAAGTCGATGCAACAAACGAAGGATATCCGCGGAATGATGGTGTGTTTGCTACAGAACCTAATATTCTCTATAAGATCGCAGCATCTCAAGTAGGCTTGCAGCCTGGCCAGAGATACAGGCTGGAGGTTAGGCGTTCTGATCAGCTTCCGTTGGTAACAGCAGAAACCAATATTGTGGGAAGGCCCTCACTCATACGACCCGGTCCTTCAGATATCTTGAAATTCCCAACTATCAGCTATTACAAAGTGCAATGGCTGGCAGCCGCGGGAGCGGCCTTCTATGATCTGATCATGTATATCCACTATGATGAATACCACATTTCCGATCCCTCGAATGTGGAGAGTAAGACTGTTGCCTGGAAACTCGCCGGCGTATGGACTTCTACTGAATTTGACGTCGCTGGTGTAGAATTCTATAAATTCCTGAGCGCATCCATTCAGACTGACCCTACGGTACGACGAACCTTTAAAGGCATTGATGTACAGGTGAGAGCCGGGGGCTCTGAGTTATACGAATTTCAACGTGTTCAGCTGGCAAACACGGGAATCACCAGTGCAGGAGGAGATCTTCCTCAATACACCAATCTCTCAGAAGGCGTTGGTATCTTTTCCTCTTCCAACAGGGCCGCTGTACTTGGTCTGGACATCAATCTCGAAACCAGGGATTCCCTGATCGACGGATCTTTTACAAAGAGTCTGAATTTCCAATAAAACAGGGGAGGGGCAGCGGACGCATTGTGACATTTTGTCATAGCTCATCTTTGTTTTCTGACACCTTGAAAGGGAAAAACTGACGGAATAGGCAGATCTGGCCGTTGGCATGCCTATTGATCAGACAAGAGAAATGACCTTTTAAGAACATCAAACAAGACAAATAAGATATGGGTAAAATTATCGGAATAGACCTTGGAACTACAAACTCGTGCGTCGCCGTAATGGAGGGCAACGAACCAGTTGTAATTCCAAATGACGAAGGCAGAAGGACGACTCCGTCTATTGTGGCATTCATGGATAACAATGAGCGCAAAGTGGGTGACTCCGCCAAGCGCCAGGCCATTACCAATGCGACGAGGACGGTATACTCCATTAAGCGCTTTATGGGACAACGCTATGGCGAAGTTCCGGAAGAAATCAAACGCGTGGCCTACAAAGTCGTCAAAGGCGACAATGATACGGTACGTGTCGACATTGACGGGAGGAAGTACACTGCCCAGGAGATTTCCGCGATCATCCTGCAAAAGATGAAAAAGGTCGCCGAAGACTTTCTGGGACAGGAAGTCAAAGAAGCGGTCATCACAGTCCCGGCATATTTCAATGACTCACAACGTCAGGCTACCAAAGAAGCGGGTGAAATTGCAGGGCTTACGGTAAAACGGATCATCAACGAGCCCACTGCTGCAGCACTCGCCTATGGCATGGATAAGAAGCACAAGGACATGACCATTGCTGTCTATGATCTTGGTGGCGGTACGTTTGATATTTCAATCCTCGAACTTGGAGAAGGCGTATTCGAAGTGAAATCAACCAACGGCGACACGCACCTCGGTGGTGACGACTTCGACCAGGTCATCATCGACTGGATGGCAGATGAGTTCAAGACACGTGAAAACATGGACCTGCGGAAGGATCCCATGGCGTTGCAACGGCTCAAGGATGCTGCAGAACGCGCGAAGATCGAATTGTCTTCATCTTCTGAAGCAAGCATCACCCTTCCATACATTACTGCCGTGGACGGTGTGCCTAAGCACCTCGACCTGAAACTGACACGTGCCAAATTTGAACAATTGTCGGACAAACTCATCAACAGGACAATCGCTCCGTGTGAAGCTGCGCTGAAAGATGCCGGTATTTCCAGATCGGATATCGATGAGGTCATCCTCGTGGGTGGTTCGACCCGGATGCCAAGGATCCAGCAAGTGGTGGAAGAATTCTTTGGAAAGAAACCCAATAAGGGTGTGAATCCGGATGAAGTTGTTGCGGTAGGAGCTGCGATTCAGGGTGGCGTGCTGAGCGGTGACGTGCAGGATGTTCTCCTGCTCGATGTCACGCCCTTGAGCATGGGTATCGAGACAATGGGCGGCGTCTATGATGTCGTCATCGAAGCGAACAGTACGATTCCAACAAAGAAGTCCAAGATCTATTCCACAGCATCTGACAATCAGCCTTCAGTAGAGATTCATATTCTGCAGGGCGAACGACCGATGGCTAAAGACAACCGCACGGTTGGCAGGTTTATCCTCGATGGAATCCCGCCTGCGCCACGTGGAATGCCGCAGATCGAAGTGATCTTTGACATGGATGCCAACGGGATCCTGAATGTCACCGCAAAGGACAAGGGTACAGGCAAAGAGCAGAATATTCGCATTGAAGCATCAACAGGCCTTTCGAAAGAGGAAATTGCGAGAATGAAAACGGAGGCAGAAGCGAATGCCTCTGCAGATAAAGAAGCAAGAGAGAAGGCTGAGAAACTCAATGCCGCCGACTCGTTGATCTTCCAGACAGAGAAACAACTGAAGGAATTCGGTGAGAAGATCCCTGCAGACAAACGCAGCACGATCGAACAAGAACTGGGGCATCTGAAAGAAGCACATCAAAACCAACAGGTCGATGCGATCGACAGTGCCATCGAAAAACTGAACGCAGCATGGCAGGCCGCAAGCCAGGAACTCTACCAGGCTCAGCAAGAAGCTGCAGCAGCGTCAGGAAACGGGTCTGAGGAAAAGGGCTCCAAATCTTCGGAAAAAGGCGGGGCGGAAGATGTGACAGATGTCGAATACGAAGAAGTTGATGACAAGAAGTAACTGATGACATCTCCTCTGTCGTGAGGAATAGATGAAAATGCCATAGCCGTTTGTCATTGCGACAGCGGCTATTTTTTTTGACCTGACATTCCAGATTAACCGGTGAATATCCTGATGAAATAAGCCATCCCCACACTCACGACCAAGCCGATCGTCACGCGCCCCAGGTCATACGTGACGTCTTTGAGTTCGGCTTTCTGAAGCTTCTTTTCCAGTCTCCATCGCAGTGCCAGTTCGCGTCCTGCCAGCAACCCAATAAACACCCATGTCGTGCTCATGGGGATATTACTTACGTTCTTAAAAAACAGCAGGATCACTCCATATGTGGCATCGATGATCGTCGCCGATCGGATATCGGTGGTGTTGGTTTTGCGCAACACGATTTGCTGGATTTTCCCTCCTTTTGACCAGAAAATAAATGCGAGCGCAACCAACAACAAACCAGTAGAACCAATCAGATACGAAAGTGGAAGTGCTCTTGGAAAGTAGATAAAGATATTCGCGCAATCCTGGATCAGCCATTGTGACCACAGGAAGCCGGTACTGCACCATTGAAGCACGGTCCAGATCCGGTTTTCCGTGGGTGTAATCTCGTGATCAATAAATCGCTTTTCTACAATACGGGCTATCGAGATAAACAGAATGATGGCAACAACAAAGGCGACCAGGTAACCTGAAACAGACTTGACAAGCATGCTTTGCAGGTTTTCCGGATTGAAAAACGTGAGTACCATAAATGTGGTGCTCACGGGCAAACCAAGCCTGGTAATCAACAGCAATACCAACGGCGGAAACAGGTAATACCATTCCAATGACGCCACCGGAGGGTATTTCGACAGGCGCGCATATGAGACATCGCCGTGGTTCGAGATCCAGCCATAGACGAGGGTGATCGCCAGGATAACGCCGGCAAATAAAAATAACACCCACCAGGGCCGCCGGCTGTTCGAGCTGAGAAATGTGCCGAGTGTCTGAATGACATCATTCCCTACGACCGCGTAGGCAGCCAGTCCAAACCCCACCCACATGACAATTGGGGATAAATCCATCAGGTGTTCTTTAGCGTCAAGATATTAGTTTCGACCAACTCCCTTACATATGTCCGTATTGCATCACGGACGTTCCGGTATACGGAACGCACTTCATCCGCGGTACCTGTTGCTTTAGCAGGGTCTTCAAATCCATGGTGGAGATTGAGATGGTGACCTGGCAGAACCGGGCACTGTTCACGTGCATTGTCGCAAACGGTAATCACGACATCCCAGGACAAGAGCGGCAGATCATCGATGGATTTTGAAAGATGCGTCGAAATATCAACCCCGTCTTCGGCCATCACCTGAACAGCCAGAGGATTCAACCCATGGACTTCCACTCCGGCACTGAAGATCATGGCGTCCGGCATCCATAATTTCAGGTACCCCTCTGTCATCTGAGATCTGCAACTGTTTCCGGTACAGAGCACTAGAATATGCTGAGGCATTGTGCAGCGAAGGTACCTGATGGACTCAGATGCAAGGGGGTCCTGATGTCAACTAATTGTAAACATTCCCGGAGGCCTGTGTCAATGATCTTCCGTACCTTTGAGTCCCGTAGCAAATTCAGCCCTTCCCATGGTCAAATACATCTTTGTTACGGGTGGCGTAACTTCTTCTCTTGGAAAAGGCATTATCTCTTCTTCGCTGGGTAAACTCCTCCAGGCGAGAGGTTTTTCCGTCACCATTCAGAAATTTGACCCGTATATCAATGTCGATCCCGGAACGCTAAACCCCTATGAACATGGCGAGTGCTATGTGACTGACGACGGTGCGGAAACCGACCTGGACCTCGGACATTATGAGCGTTTTCTGGGACGCTCTACCTCGCAAGCCAATAATGTTACTACCGGACGTATCTACGAGACTGTGATCAACAAAGAACGCGCGGGTGATTACCTCGGCAAGACCGTCCAAGTCGTGCCGCACATTACCGACGAAATCAAACGCCGTGTGCGCATCCTCGGGAAAACAGGGGACTATGACATTATCATTTCCGAGATCGGAGGCACCGTAGGCGATATCGAATCACTGCCATATCTCGAAGCGTTGCGTCAAATGCGTCTCGAGTTGGGTGAAGGCAATTCATTGATCATCCATCTGACTCTGATTCCGTATTTGTCGGCTGCACAGGAACTGAAGACAAAGCCGACCCAGCATTCTGTAAAGGAACTTCTGCAAACAGGAAACCATCCGGACGTCCTGGTATGCCGTACGGAGAAGCCACTGACGGATGAGATCCGGGCCAAGCTGGCGTTGTTTTGCAATGTGAAGAAAGAATCCGTGATTGAAGCGATTGACGCCCAATCGATCTATGACGTACCGATCCTGATGCATCAGGAGGGCCTCGATCGGATCGTCCTCAATATGCTCCATCTCCCGTCTGATCACGAACCCGATCTCAAGGCCTGGGAGGCATTCCTGCAAAAGCTCAAGAACCCGAAGCATCATATTACGATCGGTCTTGTCGGCAAGTACAACGAGCTTCAGGATGCTTATAAGTCTATTCATGAAGCCTTTGTCCATGCCGGTGCCATGCATCAATGCACAGTGGAAGTACGGGCTATCCACTCCGAGTTTTTGGAGCTCACAGAAAACAGGGACCGCATTCTGAAAGATCTCGACGGCGTTCTGGTCGCACCGGGCTTCGGAGAGCGTGGCATTACAGGAAAGATCCTGGCCATCGAGTATGTGCGCACACACAACATCCCCTTCTTCGGCATCTGCCTGGGGATGCAATGCGCCGTTGTAGAGTTTGCACAACATGTGCTTCAACTGGAAGGTGCTGCTTCTACAGAAGTCCATCGCGATACACCGCACCCAGTGATCGACCTGATGCCGGAACAGAAAAAAATTACCATGAAAGGTGGCACCATGCGTCTAGGTGCGTATGCCTGCAGACTGAAGCCCGGTTCCCATGCGTATGAGGCATATGGTGAAGAAATGATCACTGAACGTCACAGGCACCGCTATGAATTCAATAATGAATATCTCAATGATTTCTTGGTCAAAGGCATGGTCCCCGCAGGAATCAATCCGGAGAGCAATCTTGTTGAGATCGTCGAACTGCAGGATCATCCATGGTTTGTTGGGGTGCAATTTCATCCAGAGCTGAAGAGCAGGGTAGAACAGCCGCACCCGCTGTTTGTGGCTTTTGTGCATGCATGTCTCCTGCATGCAGAGCAAACACGCTCATCGCAGGCGAGCTATGCCAAAGTGAGTGCCTGATCGACGCGCCGTGTCAAATATCGTGATTGCTGATGCGCAAGCTATCAATGCAGGAGTTAGGAAGACCAACCCGGGAGCAGTTCCTGCAGCATAAAAAGCATCAGGTTGTCCTTGTCCTGGACAATATCAGATCCGGTCTCAACGTAGGATCGATTTTCCGTACCGCCGACGCATTCGCGATCGAAAAACTGATCCTCTGCGGCATTACCCCCAGACCTCCTCACCGGGAAATTCTGAAGACTTCCCTCGGCGCCACTGAAACCGTGCACTGGGAGCACGTCGAAGACACAGTGCAGGCTTGCGAAAACCTCCGGGATAACGGCTATCACATCTGGCCTGTGGAACAGACAGACTCCAGTATTACCCTCGATGCCCTACCTGCCGGGACAGGTACCCCGGAAGCATTTGTCTTTGGCAACGAAGTCAATGGCATCAGTGCGGCAGTCCTGGACATACTGGATCAAAGTATTGAAATACCCCAATACGGCACAAAGCATTCGCTAAATGTGGCAGTGAGTGTGGGAGTGGTTTTATGGCATGTGCTGTTTGGGAATTCGCACAGGATAGGACAGGATTGAGTAATTTGAGGAATGCGATATAAAAAATGGTCTTTTATATTTCTATGTTCATCTGTAGAAACGGTAATTTGAAGATGAGGTGACAGCAACCCGAAAGGGCTTTATGGCATATACCATCGGAGCAAATTTGTCGTTTGAGGGACTGACAGGACCGTCAAAATTTTGAGAACCCAGTGAGCAATTCTTCTTCAGGAACGAGAACAAGTACGATTTCAGTGCATTCACGGAAAAGCATGCTTCGATGGTCTGTAATGGTACTCCTGTTTGTGGGTCTTGGGAATGTCGCCCATGCCCAATTTGGTATCGGAGGCCGCTATTCCGTGATTCAGAATGGATACTGGCAGGAGGCCTTTACGACGCAAGGTGCGGATTACGGGGATCAACTCGGGGGGATATACGGGCTGTATTGGTTCAGGCTTAAACAAAAACGCGTGGAATTTCTTCCCGAGATCGGATATTATCATTCACTGAATAAGAATGTCGGCACCGGCCCCCCCAATAGCCTTCGCGGAGGATACCTGCAATTCAATACTGATCTTTATTTCCTGGACTTTGGCAGTGACTGTAACTGTCCGACGTTTTCCAAACAAAATGATCTCCTCAAGCGCGGACTGTTTGTAGAGATCACACCAGGCATAGAGTTCCGCAGCCTGGATATTGACTATATCGAACAAAACAAACTCGCCACAAAAACATTTAAAAACTCGGTGTTCAGGGCATATGCCGGCCTGGGATTTGATATCGGACTATCAGACCTGATGACTGTCACCCCAACTGCCGGAGTGACAATGATCCCGGGAAGCGCCTGGGATGGCGTGGAGGATTTTCTTTCCATCGATACAAGCGGGATCAATCGGAGCGGAAGAAACCGGGATATCTTGTGGAATGTCGGATTACGACTCTTGTTACGTCCTGATTATCTGCGTCACCGGAAATAATCTGCAAACGGTGAAGCTCGCGCATAGCGCCGCGTCAGAACGCGAAGATCAACGTTCTGATCGACAGATGCATTGAGTGGACAGATGATGGTCATCGATCTGCGTGACAGAAATCATTGTGCCTCAATACCTATATCAATAACATTTGTGCCCAAAATACCGAAGCAATGACAATGATTCCCAGGATTTTCTTGGTTGCGGTGATACTACCAGGAGTGATACATCTCCAGGGTCAGGATGATAAAGCATTGCTGCGTGATCTCGTCGGAGACGAACGCGACGCAGTAGATGCGCTGGTACTTTACCCGCCAGAGACGCGGACAGCGATCTTTGAAGCGTGCATGTATCCTGAAGTTCTGGTCAAAATGGACAAGATCCAGCAGAAGACGCACGATACATTTATGCAGTATCTCGAAAGTGTTCCCCGCGAGACTCAGGAATCAGTGTGGAATCTCACCCGCTATCCTCAGTGTGTCGATAAGATCACCGAAAACGGTCCCAAAACAAAAGGCGCCCTCACTGCGATCGCTGAGGCATATCCTGAGGAAATCCGCGCTGCCATTGTGGACATGGGGTTGCATCAATATCCGTTGCTGCTGCAAATAACGCAGCTCAATGGAGAGGCGGGCATTGCCATGGATGATATTTTGAAAGGCTATCCACCAGAGGCACAGGAGGCGTTTCGGCAGTTGATCGCATTACCTGAGGTTTTATCACTGCTGACGGAAAATATTGAACTGGCGATTTTGACTGGTGATGTATACAAGAGAGACCCGGAGTGGGTCGTACACAAGGCCGATTCCCTTAGTCTCGTTGTGGCGCAGGAGAATGCACTTGAACTACAGGATTGGCAGGAGGGGCTTCAGGAGGATCAGCAAGCCGAGAATGAGTTCACTTCCTCGGCGGAAGACTTTGCAAAAGAATCCGACTCCGACGATGCGTCCTACCAGTATGATGACATTTATTACGATCCGGGTCCGGATGTTTACATTAAGGATCAACCTTATTACTACAATTATCCGTATTGGTTTGGGTATCCTTATTGGTATCCATATCCGCGCTGGCGACCGTATCCATACTGGTGGGACTGGGGGTTTTATTACAGACCGAATCACGTGATTGTGATTATCAATCTTCCTTCATACTATTACATGCACTGGTATTTCGATCATCCGGAACATCATTATCACTATCCACATTTGTCTTCCCATTTTATTAAACATTATGCATATCACCCGAGGCCGGCAAGCAGTATTACTGTCAGTGTAGAGCAATGGCGAAGAACCAACAAAGGTGTTGTGAGCGATGACTGGGTGAGTAAGAATATCAGCGATCAGCAGCGTACGGAGCGCCTGAAAGAATTTGGGGAATTTGAAATGGACAGGGAGAAATACAATAGAGCGCGTCCTGAAAAACAGCTTGACCAGGTGGCCTATCTGGAGAAAAATGCTTCAAAATATCCCGACCTCAAACCTGTGCGAACAGTCCCGGAACCCTCTAAGCAGGAGCCTGCTCAACTCCCGGGGAAGCAGGTGCCGGCGCGGCGGGTCGAACCCAAAAAGACTCAACCCGATGTGCAGCGCCAACCTGCTGATACACGGCAGACGCCTGCAAACCCACCGGTGAAAAAACAACCTTCTGCGGAGCCTAGAAAGGATACTACACCCAAGGAAGGTGCATCCGAAATGGATAAGGCCAAAACGTATCACAGGAATACATGGGAGAACAGCAAGCCTGCTGAGAAGGCCGCTCCACCCCCTCCGCCAAAAGCTCCTGCACGGACGGCGCCAGCCAAAAAGACAGAGCCGAAAAAACGCGATTCAGGCGGTTGATGGGTTATCAGCCGTTGTGATTGAGAAGAAAGGCCGGGAAATCCTAGATGGCTTTCACTTCAACTGCAGTCAGGCCCTTGGGTCCGCGCTCTACTTTAAAACTTACGCGTGCACTCTCGCGGACCTGGTCCAGCATATTGTTGATATGGACGAAAATGCTTTCCTGTGTCTGATCATCCCTGATAAAGCCGTAGCCCTTTGATTCGTTGAAATGTGTGATTTTGCCCGTATGCGTCAGATCCACTTTTTCCGAAGGATCCTGTTTGGGGACGCTGATGACAATATCCTCCAGTTTTACTTTAGATTTTTTGGAGGGGTCGGGTGGGGTAGAAGTGAGGTTGCCGTTTTCATCGACAAAAGAAAACATCTCTTCAAGAGGCTTTCCTTTGTTAGAATTAGCTTTGCGCTCTTGTTTACGTTCCTGTTTGTCCTGACGTTTCTTTCTTTTTTTCTTTTCTCTTTCTTTTTTGTTAAACGTTTCCTGCGACCTGCCCATATAATGATTTCAGTTGATGATACAATAGCCCGCTTACGCGGAATTCCGGCAGCCCATAAGATTATCCTTCAAGGAAATATTGAGGGCCCGATGGAGCCCATATCCAAAGGCTGAAGGCTGCAAAGGTACCATATTTTTTTGGGTCTGAACGATACGTACACCATGATGTGTATCGCCCGACAAGAATTGCCTGATGAGAGATACACCGGCGAAATCAGCAATGTATTCCGGGCATTTGTATGACCGCCTGGTTCAACCCGCCGATTCCAACCACTCTGTCTCTTTCGCATCCAATCGCAGTTGTACTTCTTTCAATTCCAGTGACAGCTTTTGGATCTCTTCCAACGGAAGGCCGGAACCATAGAGCCGTTCTGTGAGGGCCTTTTTTTGACTTTCCAGTTTTTCGATCTCTTTCTCAAGGCGTTTCAGTGCCTTGTGATCGGCATGTGCCCTTGCTCCGGCAGAGGGGGCCTGTAGAGGTTCTTCGGTCGCAGGAATACCGGGGATGTTGGATTGTTCTGCAATGAAGTCTGAATAGGTGCCCGGAAAATCCCGGACCTGTCCGTTGCCTTCCATCACAAAGAGGTGGTCGATCAGTTTATCCAACAGAAATCTGTCGTGTGTAGCGATCAGAAGACAACCGGGGAAATCCAATAAAAAGTCTTCGAGGACATTGAGCGTGATGATGTCCAGGTCATTGGTGGGCTCGTCGAAAATCAGGAAGTTGGGATTTTGCATCAGGATCGTCAGCAGGTATAGACGCCGCCGTTCGCCGCCGCTGAGTTGGGAATAGTACACCTGTTGCTGCGGACGTGGAAACAGGAATTGTTCCAGCAGTGATTCCGCGGTAAGCTTCTTCCCGCCTTTCAGAGGTAAATATTCTGCGATAGATCTGATGACATCGATGACGCGTAGATCTCTTTCCGGCAGATACCCTTCCTGACGATAATAACCAAAACGTACAGTCTCGCCATGAATGACCTTTCCGCTGGTCACCACCAGCTCTTGTGTCAGGATCCGGATAAATGTCGATTTGCCGGCACCGTTAGGACCAATCAATCCAATCCGGTCGTTCTTTTTGAATTTGTAATTGAAGCCCTCGAGAATAGGTGCGCCACCATAGCTAAATCCCGCATTGTGGAACTCCACGATTTTCGATCCCAGGCGGGTCATGTCGATCTGCATCTGCAGTGTATCGTCCTCCAGTCGCTGATTCGCGAGGGCCCTGATCTCATCAAACTTCTGGATACGCGATTTTGCCTTGGTTGTTCTTGCTTTTGGCATCCGGCGCACCCATTCTAGCTCTTTACGCAGCAGCTGCTTTGTCTTTTCATGCTGTGTCGCTTCGGACTCGGTGAGGAGCGCTTTCTTTTCGAGATAGTCGAAATAATTGCCGCGATATTTTACCAGCACGCCGCGATGGATTTCATAGATCTGGTTACACACACGATTGAGGAAATAGCGGTCGTGTGTCACCATGAGAAATGCGAGTTCCGGTTTCAGCAGGTATTCCTCCAGCCCTTCAATAATGCCGATGTCAAGATGGTTGGTCGGCTCGTCAAGGATCAGCAAGTCAGGTTCACTCAGAAGGAGTCTGACAATGGCAATGCGTTTCTTTTGTCCTCCTGAAAGCTGATCGATGCGTTGTGTCACGTCATAAAAACCAAAAATGTGTAGCATCTGATGGACGCGTGATTCGGTATCCCAGGCTTTGGCATCGTCCATCATGAGGGAAGCGCGTTCAGGGGCATTGTGGTCGTCAGAAGCCTGGGCCCGGTGAAAATTCCGCACTGCCTTGTAATCGGCACGGTCGATCGCGATGACATAGGAAAAGATGTCATCATGCCCGTCAAATTCCGGATCCTGGGGCAAATATCCGACTTTGATATGATTGGGAATCAATAATGTAGGATGCTCACCTTCAAGTGGCTCAAGACCTACAACCATGCGCAACAGAGTTGTTTTGCCGCTGCCATTCCGTGCGATGATTGCGACCTTATCGCCCTGATTTATCCGTAGCGAAAGATCCTGAAAAAGGATTTTCTCACCATAAGATTTGGAGGCATTTTCGATGGTGAGATAGTTCATGGATGTTTTCCTCAGCCTGTATTAACCTCCGAAGTATACTGCAGGAGGGAGTCTTAGCCTAATCCTTTCGAACTCAATGCTGGTCGTCTGTCATCTCGACTGGCATCCCCAAAGTTTTCTTCCAGGACATCAACTGGTCGTTGATCTCGTCTTTGGAGCGGATATAGAATCCATCATTGCCTGCCATTTCGCCAAGTTCCATGGCTTTTTGAGCACTGGCAACCGCCGACGTGAGATCGCCGCTCTTCGCCTGCAGCTGTGCTTTCACCCACCAGTTCCAGGCAGAGCCTTTGCGCGCAGTGGACATATCGGCCCATTGAAGCGCTTGCCTGAGGTTTTGGTCTGACTCGAGGAGGAAATTGGCCCCCTGAGCGTACATGATCCATTTTTTATCTTCCGGGGCAGCGTCAATGGCGTCCAGAATATTATTCGTAGCAGCGGCCAAAACATCGACCTGGAAACGGAGATAGAGACGCGCTTTCTCCCAGGCGAATTTGATGTAGCCTTTGTCCGTGTCATGGTCGTGGACGGAATAAGTCAGCCTTTCCTGAATTGCATTGTCAAACGTCGGCTTGACATCTACGCGTAAGGCGTCATGCAGGGAGTCATAGCGGAAGGCTCCCCATTGATCGGCAACTGTATTGAAAATGGCCGTCCATGGCTGGTCTCCGTCCCTTGGAATAATGAAGAATGCGTACTTGCCTGCCGGGAGGTTATGCCCTTCGAGGTTCACATCAGTACTGAATTGAATGGTTGTCGCTTCATTCGCACCAGCGCGCCATACCTGGTTGTATGGTACAAGGTCGCCCCAGATCACGCGATCGTTGACGGCAGGACTGCCGTAATTGATCCGCACGTCTGTCAGACCAATCTGATAATAGACTCCGGCCTTAGGGCTCTTTCTCGGGAGTTCAATTTCCTGGGCGAATGCAGCCTGACCGATACACACAGTCATAACAACCAGCCACAATGGGCGGGCGAGAAGATTTTTCATGATAACCGGGATTTCCATGAGAACGGAAGTTTTCACAAAATTAGTATATGTGGGAAAAGTGTCATATCAGCCATCACCGGCGATATATTGGAACGGAGGGTGGGGTTTCTTGACTGTCTGGGGCATGTTATTCCCGCCCCAGGCAAAAACGACATGCAGTAATGGCAAGGGTGGGATTTACTTCCGCCGCGTTCGGCAGGTCTATTCCAGAAAAGAACCATCGAACGAATGCGGCAGCAATACCTTCAGAGAAGGGACTTCCCAGATGACATCAGAATCCGCCTTGAGCAGGAGCCTGATCGGCGCCCCGTTTTGTCGCGATTGAAATTCATGAAGGACCTGCAGGCACGCTCCGCACGGCGGTGCAGGTGATGTCAGCACTTTTTTCCCGTGGGCGACCACCGCAATAACCTCGATGGGTTCTCCCGGATACTGCATTGCGCAATGGTAAAGGGCCACGCGTTCGCCACACATGCAGAGGGGATACGATGCATTCTCCTGGTTGGCACCCCCCGCGATGCTCCCATTTTTAGTTCTGATCGCTGCTCCTACAAGGAATCCCGAATACGGTGCATATGCACGATACAGGAAGTCCTCAGCATTGCGCAAGAGAGACCGGTCTTCAGCACTCAGGGATGCTGTCCCTTCATGAATCGTAATGTCCTGGTTTGTCATAAGCTTTTGAGCGTTGACGAAAGTAGGTAAGAAAACTGTGAGTGGCATGATCAATGTGCTCCATGTCCTGCAGCAATCCCCGGCGTTGACTTGCCAAAGAATAAAAACAGAAATGTTCCAAGAAGACCAAAACCTGCGGCAGTCCACAGATTAACGGAGGGGTGAATATGCCACAACCATCCGCCGAGCAGGGCCGCGCAGGCTGCCAGCGTATCGCGAATGAAATAATAGACGCCAATGGAACGTGCCATCGCCCCTTTCATAGAAAGATCGGCAATCAGGGCTTTGCGCGTCGGTTCTCCAAATTCCTTGAGGCCGCGTATAACAAATGCCAACAACAACATTGGCCACGTATGACTGAAGTAAAGAAGGATGGGGAAAAGCGAGAAAAACACAAAGGTGACCACGATAAAAGGTTTGCGTGCCGTCCTGTCGGAATACCGTGCAACCGGGATATAGATCAGCGTCGCCACGACCATCTCAATCGCGGTGAGCAGGCCAAACCGCCCCGCTGAGACTTTTGCGATATCCATACACCAGATCACCACAAACACGTAGGGGATCTGTTCACAAAAGCGGATCAGGATATCGGAAAATAGCAGCCCCTTCAGATGTGCGTCCATCTGCCTCCAGATCTGCAGGGGTGGTACGTGCTGGTATTCCTGATTGCGCCCGGAGAAGTTTTTTAAAAACAACAAGGTGCTCAGGCATAGCGCTGCAGAGATCGCGAACGCCCACCGGATCCCACCTTTCATACCAAACGAGGCGATGAGCGCTGCACCGAGCAGGGGACCGACGGCCATCGGAATACGCCGGACGATAGAGTGCATTGAGATCCCCATTGCTGCTTTCCGGCTCCCGACAGTTTTGACGATCAAGGACATCGCGCCTGGCAGCGAGATGTATCCCCACGCAGAGAAGAAAATCATCCCGATAAATACGGCGATCCAATGCGGGAATATGATCGCGACAAGATATCCGGCGACTGCGAGAAGCGAAAAGTACCTGAAGGCCTGCCGGTCACCGAGCCGGTCGGAAAGTACACCGCCCTGAAGAGCCCAGGCCGCTCCGAGGAGATTCTGTAAAAACCCCAGGCTGCCGATAATGAGCACCGATGCGCCAATCGTCTCGAGGTATTTTGGAAGAAACCTCTCCCAGAGCTTTTCTCCTGTGAGGACAAGAATGACCAGAATTAACAAAGGCACAACATTCCCTTCCAGGGCGAGGTGTCTCTTGAGTTTTTGGGAGAGCATCTTGTAAAAGCTCAGACTGAGGTATTACTGTAGAAAAAAGGAAGGTAGCAAATCCGGGCGATGAGAATCATGTACCCTGGTGACGTGGTGAACTTTTGCTGTAGTTTTGGATTTTGGAGTAGAAGATTCTTCATCTACGGATATCAATCAAACATGTTACCCACCGGCACTGTCACATTTGTATTTACGGATATTGAAGGCTCCACCCAGTTACTGCAGAAGTGGCCTGAAGAATTTCCCGCGATGCTTGATGCACATCACCATCTGATCCGCTCTGCTTTTGGCGATCATGGGGGCACGGAAATAGATGTGACTGGAGACGGATTCTTTTTCGTCTTCACTTCACCGCTCGAAGCTATCAAGGCAGTCTCATCTGCTCAAAAGGAGCTAAAACAGTATCCCTGGCAGGGTGGGTGTGTCATGAAGGTGCGCATGGGCGTACACACAGGACATGGTAGGATCAGCGGCCAAACGTATATCGGCCTTGATGTTCACAAAACGGCACGGATCATGTCGGCGGCATATGGAGGGCAAATTCTGATCTCCGGAGAAGTCGCACGTCGACTTGAGGAGGAGGATCTCGAGGAAATCGATATCAGTGCGCTTGGAGAATTCCTGCTCAGGGATATCCGCGAACCTGAACTTCTATACATGGTCCGCTATGACGGTTCTCCGGCAGAGGACCGGGAGATCCTGCTGAAACGTGTGGAGCACAACAATCTTCCCTCGCGGGCAACGCAACTCCTGGGACGCAACGCGGAGATTGCGGGGGTATGCGGCTTGCTCCGGCAGCGGGAAACGCGGCTGCTGACATTAGTCGGGCCGGGTGGCATTGGCAAGACTTCCCTGGCCCTCGAATCTGCTAAGGAACTCCTGGAGGACTTCCCTGATGGCGTCTATGCTGTCTTTCTTGCTCCGGTGACGGATCCACAGTTCCTCCCAAGTGCAATTGCACAAGCCATCGGTTTTGTCGTCAATTCAGGGAGACCAGTGACGACGCAACTTCTCGAACACATCGGACATCAGCGCATCCTACTCATTCTGGACAATATGGAGCATCTCCTTGCCGGGGTGCCAACACTCGTACGGTTGCTGGAGGGAAGTCCGAATTTGAAATTTCTTATTACGAGCAGAAGTGTACTGCGGTTAAGTTGGGAGCACGAATATCACGTACCGCCATTGCCTTTTGTCAACAAAGGAAATGGCAATGGGGAAATGTCTCCCTCGGTAGAATTATTTATTCAGCGCGCCCAAACGATCAATCCGAATTACAAGCCATCTTCAACCGAACTTCAATTGATCACCGAAATCTGCGCCAAGCTGGACGGTTTGCCGCTTGCTATTGAGCTCGCTGCCTCAAGGATCAAAGTGCTGACACTTCAGGCGATCTTGTCAAGACTGTGCAACAGCCTCGACTTGCTCAGAGGAGGTACGACAGATCTGCCAGAACGGCATCAGGCGATCCGTCATACCATCAGTTGGAGCTACGATTTACTTGGGGACCAGGAACAGGCACTGTTCAGACATCTTGGCGTCTACGCCGGCGGATTTACATTGGAAGCGGCAGAAGAAACTCATCGCCAATTATACGGCCTCCGTAGCGATGGGCTTGATCTGATTACAGCCTTGCGCGACCAGAGTTTGATCCGTCTTGAACAACGGCGAAGGTCAGAGCCGCGCTATATGATGCTGGAGACAATCCGGGAATATGCGTTAGAACGTCTTGAAGAGGCAGGGGAGGATGAAGACGCCCGTACTCAACATGCCCAATGGTATCTGGTTCAAGCCAGGGAAGCAGCCGTCCATTATACAGGACCAGATGCCCGGGAATGGCTGGAGAAGGTTGAAGCAGAACTGGACAACTACAGAGCGGCGCTGAAATGGTGTGCACGTACCGGAGATGCCGGGACCGGACTATCCCTCTGCAACGCCTTGTGGCGGTTTTGGGTGATCCGTGGATTTATGCAGGAAGGTGTCGAGCAACTCAAAAGACAGCTTGAACTTCCTGAAAGTTCTGCGCTCATTCTCCCCCGTGCCCGTGCGTTGAATGCCCTTGGCACATTGCTCCATGAAGTGAGTGATTTTAAAGGGGCCAATGAACATTTGACGAAGGCCATTGAACTCTTCAGACAGGCAGATGACAGCGAGGGTCTCGCCCTGACACTCAATAATCTTGGATGGGTAGCTGCACAATTGGGACAGCTTGAGTCAGGGATGTCCTACACATGGGAAGCTTTCGAACTCCATAAATCAAATGAGTATCAAAGAGGGATGGGTATCTCTATGAATAACCTGGGGTTTATTGCGATGTGCAAGAGTGATTTTACTACCATGCGCAAATATTACCAGGAGCATTATGCCTACATGTCTGAAATCGGAGATACCAGAGGGATGGCGTACTCATTGCTCTGCCAGACATTTGGAGAACAGGACACCGGCAGGATGCAGGAAAACCAAAAGAAAATTGATGAAGCCGCGCGCATCGTGAATGAAATCGGCGACCGGCAAATGGTCTCGTGGGCCAGAACGATGCAAGCGTATCTGTATTATCATGTTCGAAGATTTGAAGAGGCAAAGCAATATCTCTATGAGACCGTGGAAGAAGCTACACTTTGGCAAAACCGCCTGGTCGTGAGCTATGAACTGTTGTTGCTTGGTGCTGCTGAAATTAAATTGGGGAATCTGGTTCTGGCCAAAACATATCTGCATGAGACACTTGGCTACGCACGCCATCGCGGCAGCAGATTTCTCGAAGGACTCGTGACCAGATCGCTCGCCGAACTCTGTCTTTCCGAAGGAGACTTTGAGGAGTGCCTCTCTTTGATCAAAGAGTGCTATCAGATCGGCAAGCTCTTGCATCACCAGGTCAGGATTGTCGAATGCGGAGAGTTGCTCGCAATGTTGTGGACGGCACAGCAACGATATTCTGAAGCAGCCGGCCTGTTTGGAATTATTCATGCTGCACGCGAGCAGATTGGAATTCCCATACAGGCTTCTATGCTTGAAGAGATCAATGCATGCCTTGATACGCTGAAGACGGTGTTGGGGACGGCGCAGTTCGAGCAGTTGCAACAGGTTCATCGTTCTGCGGGCCATATTGCTGTCCTTGATCAGCATCTGAGTACAATTCCAGCCGCGACGCAGTAGAGACTCCAGCCTTTCTTTACCGAACCTTCTTTTTCACCCTAAAGGATGATGGACGATGGTGATCCATGTCCGTAGTTTGTCCCTTTGTGTACGGGATCGTATTG
Source organism: uncultured Bacteroidota bacterium (assembly GCA_963746925.1). Lineage (GTDB taxonomy): Bacteria > Bacteroidota > Bacteroidia > Chitinophagales > Saprospiraceae > DATDQA01. The sequence continues at coordinate 34,979 of CAVVDK010000011.1, read as the reverse complement.
GATGAAAATCTCAATGACATGAAACGTCATCTGCTCCGTTGTTTGTTGATCGGGTTGATCACGGTAGTCGCAATTCGCTATGGTGAAACACAGGGAATTGCGATCAATGTCAATAGTTCGCCTCCGGACAGCAGTGCAATGCTCGATGTGAAAAGCAATAACAAGGGAATTTTAATTCCCCGGGTGAGCCTGTCGAGCAACACCGATGTGACGACGATTCCTTTGCCGGCAGTATCCCTCCTTGTCTTCAATATCAATAACAGCATGAGTGGCGGTGAAGGGATCGGGTTTTACACCTGGACAGGCAGTCAGTGGCTGAAACTGACAACTACGAGTGATTTGAATGGTGATGCCTGGACGGTCTCCGGAAATACAGGGACTTCTCCATCGTTCAATTTCATTGGTACAGCCGACAACAAGGCGCTTGTTTTCAGAACGAACAATATGAGTTCGGGAATTGTAGATCCTGTGCGTAACAATACTTCCCTTGGATATCAGAGCGCAATGTTTCTGACAACGGGCCGTAGCAATGTGGCGATTGGGGGCGGTGCGCTGTTTTCGAACCAGACACGCGATCATCTCGTTGCCATCGGCGATTCCGCATTATATCATAATAATGCCGGCCCCGGCAATAACACAGCCGTAGGAAGTAAGGCAGGATTCAGCACTACCAATGGAAATTCCAATAGTTTCTTCGGTGCGGCATCCGGATATTTCAATACCAGCGGGGACGAGAATACATCTGTTGGCAGCGAGTCCATGCTCATCAACTCAACGGGGAGCAAAAACACCGCTCTTGGGTTCCAGGCTTTGCGCAACAGCACAACAGGCGAAAGCAACGTCGCCGTGGGCAGCGGTGCATTGTATTACAATACTACCGGCAGCGACAATATCGCGATCGGGCTGCGTGCACTGCATACAGCGACGACAACATCGAAAACAATTGCGATCGGCGATTCTGCATTGTACAACCAAAATGGTGGTTTTGGACTGAATACCGCTGTCGGTGCACAGGCTGGCTATCACACTCTGGATGGTGCCTTCAACTGTTTTATTGGATTTCAGACAGGCTTTGGCAATACCAGTGGCAGCAATAATGTGGCCATGGGGATGTGGTCCTTGATGTCAAATACTTCAGGAGACAATAACGTGGCCCTGGGGAATCGCACTTTGTTTTCGAATACTACTGCTTCGGATAATACCGCCCTCGGTGCCTATGCGCTCTACCAGACCACCAATGGCAAATACAATGTCGCCGTAGGGAGCAATGCACTCTATTTTAACACGCATGGCCACAACAATGTCGGCGTGGGGTTTGCGGCATTATCGCAGAATGTGATGGGCAATTTTCTGGTCGCTGTTGGCGACTCGGCCCTGGTGAACAATAACGGAGGAATTGCCAACACCGCGGTCGGTTCACGTGCAGGGGCTCATACCGATAGTGGAAATGCAAATATTTTCATGGGCTCTCAGGCCGGCTACGCGAATACATCGGGCAGCTCCAACACGGCAATCGGCACATTCTCTCTGAAAACAAATACCACCGGTGGCAACAATACGGTCGTCGGTTCAGAAGCACTAAACGCGAACAGCACAGGTTCCGGCAATATCGCAGTTGGATACAGATCTCTGTACGCCAACACGACGGCATCCAATAATACTGCCTTTGGAACCGAAGCGCTGTACGCCAACACCACCGGGAATACCAATATCGCGATCGGCAGCGCTGCCTTGTATGCAAACTCTACGGGCTTTAACAACATCGCGATCGGCGTGAATGCGTTGGCCTCGGATGTGGAAGATCATAATCAGATCGCCATCGGTGACTCAGCATTATATCATGCCAATGATGTCAACGGCGAAAACGTGGCCATCGGCTCAAAAGCCGGCTACAATATTACCACGGGATTACATCACACCCTGATCGGATGGCATTCCGGGTCTGCTGTCTCGACCGGTACGAATAATACCGGTGTGGGCACGAATACGCTTTATCATTCAACCGGCGGAGCAAATACTGCAGTGGGGAGCTTTGCGATGTATGAGAATACGACAGGCTATCAGAATACCGGTGTGGGTGGCGAGGCTTTGGGAAATAATACCAGCGGCCTGTTTAATACCGCGTCTGGCAGTGAGGCTCTGTTGGGCAATACCACGGGATCCCACAACGTCGCCTTCGGTGCAGGAGCATTATCTTCCAATACCAATGGCAGCAACAACGTAGCCGTTGGCAGCGACGCTTTGTCAAACTGTGACCTCGTCGACGGGATCGTTGCTGTCGGGGATAGCGCCCTCTTTCACAATACAGGAGGATCGGGTTTGGAAGGACAATTCAATACCGCTGTCGGATCCAAAGGTCTTTATTCAAATACCTCAGGATATAAAAACACCGCTGTGGGCTATGAAGCCATGAAAAATAATACGTCGGGATCAGACAATACTGCGCTCGGAGATTATGCGCTACACGCCAATACCGACGGAGTCTACAATGTCGGGATCGGGAACAACACATTGCAGTTCAATACAAATGGCGGCGCCAACGTTGCGATAGGCACGTTCAGCCTTTATAGCAATGTTTCCGGTGGAGCCAATATTGCGATTGGTCCGGATGCCCTGGGAGGGAATACCACGGCGTCCCGCAACATTGCCATTGGCTACCTCTCTTTGTATCAGAATTCAACCGGCGAAGGGAATATTGGGATTGGAGAAGAGGCCCTGACCAGTAATGCGGACAATGACGGATCGGTGGCTGTCGGTGACAGCGCGAGCTATGCCGCTACCGGGCGTCACAATACCGCAGTGGGAGGACGCGCATTAAGGAATACCACCACCGGTTATGGCAATACCGTCTTGGGATATCATGCGCTTTCGACAAACCAGACGGGCTATCGCATTACCGCCCTTGGGACTGGTGCAGATGTCACAACGGATGGGTTGAGCAATTCCACGGTCATCGGATATAATGCCGCTGTGACCTCCAGCAATACTATGAGTTTTGGCAACGGGGGCACGGATCTCTGGGTATTCGGCATCCCGACGGCAGTTGTCGGCCATGCATTGGAAGTCGGCTCGACGGCTTCGAACGGAAATGGCGCATACCTGACTACCGGAGGCACATGGACAAATACATCGGACATCAATAAGAAAGAGGATTTCACGACGCTGGACCCGGAAGAAATGCTGCAGAAGATTGAACACCTCAATATTCAGCGATGGAGGTACAAAGGCACCAATGAATACCATATCGGTCCTGTCGCCCAGGAATTTCATCAGTTGTTTGATGTGGGCCTTGATGAGACATCGATCTCAACCATTGATCCGTCCGGTGTGGCACTGGCGGCAATACAGGAATTGATCCGCCAGAATGCCGCTCTCAGGCAGCAAAATACAGATCTTAACGACAGGTTGACACGCATCGAGAAAATACTCTCAGCCAGCGGGGTCACTACCACGGACGATCACAGTTCGGCACAGCAGGCTACCTTGCAGCAGTAATCTATTGCTGTTGTAAAGCCTGAGATTTGAAAACAAGCACAGTTTTCGAATACTTGCTGAGTCATTTACTACCGTTGTTCGAACAGCGCGAAGCGGAGCATCAGGCGCGTCTGCTTGCCGATCATCTGGTTGAACTGCAAACCACAGACTGGAAGTCCTTTGCAGATCAATCCATAGAGAGACTGTCCCAGGGGGAGCCGCTGCAATATGTGATGGAATACACCTGGTTTTATCACCTGAAATTTCGTGTCAATCCGCATGTGCTAATCCCACGGCCTGAAACCGAAGAGCTCGTGGACTGGGTAGTCGGTGATTTCAGGAAAGGAAAGTTACAGCATACTCCTGCAATCCTGGATGTCGGCACGGGTTCAGGTTGTATTGCGATTGCATTGAAAAAGCAGATTCCCGAAGCATCTGTGGAGGCCATTGACGTGTCTCAGTCGGCATTGGAAGTAGCGTTGCAAAATGCGCAGGAAAACAATGTTCATGTGGACTTTCGAGAGCTGGACATTTTGTCTGATATTCCGGATAGATCCTTTGACCTTGTGATCAGCAACCCTCCTTATGTCGGACGCGAAGAGGCCGGGTACCTCTCTGCCAATATCATGCTGTATGAACCGCACCTGGCACTGATCCCATCTGGGGAAGACCCTTTGATTTTTTATCGCAGACTGCTCCATCTCGGGAAGCAGCGCTTGCATGCAAACGGCTACATCTACCTTGAGATCAATGAATTTCATGCAGATGAAATTCGCAACATTTTTTCCCGGGCCGGATTTGAAACTGAGCTGCGTAAGGATATGCAGGGGAAGTGGAGAATGCTCAAAGCCTGGATGAACGGGTAGGCCCTCTCCATGTCCCTCCCTGTTCAAAGAGGGACGAGCTTAGGAAGTTGGTTTTTGTCGAATGCGATTTTTCAATAAGAACAAATACCGGATCTGTTCTATTTGACGCGATATCCCACACGTATGAGGAAGTCCGGGATTTTTTTGCGCACATCTCCCTGTAAGATGATTTCGCGTTCTTTTACAGAGCCGCCGACGCCGCAATAGCTTTTGAGCTTGCGTGCGAGATCTTCAATTATACCTGTCAGCCCGGTAAATCCACTGATGATCGTGACGACTTTCCCCTGCCGTCCTTTGCGCTCGATGCGGATGTGGAGCTGTTCCTTTTGTACCGACGGAGCCTTTTCAGGGGGCGATTGATGAGTTTTTTCGATCGCAGACTGAGGGTTTACTTTCAGACCTGCCTGACTCAGGATATCAGAGAGCGGCTGCCTCGCTGATGTTTCGCGCGGGCCGACGTCAATCCGTTTTTTGTTCTTCATGTTTGCATCTGATAAGATGAAGTAAGGCCAAGATACAGCTTCACCTGTGTCGCGGCTTTTCAGACGTTGGCATTGGAAACGCCATTCTCCGGATATTTCTGCATTTTGCGCGCTGAGTTCCTATCCAGCGAGATGATCCATTATATTCCCATCAGCCTGAACCGCGAAAGTATGCTGTCCTACCTGGACAACTCTTTTTGCCGGGAGGTCTTCGATACTTACCAGGAATTCTATGGGAAGACGGGCTTTACGCCGCCATGGACCGGCTATTTCGTTGTGCGCGAAGGACAGGCCGTAGGGGCAGGCGGCTTTAAAGGTGGCCCCACCGACGGCAAAGTAGAGATTGCCTATGGCACGGTCCCGGAATATGAGGGGCGTGGCATTTCTTCACTCACATGTGCATACCTGACAAGGCTGGCGCGAAGACAGGTACCCGGTATTCGCGTCGTCGCCAGGACACTCAGGGAGGAGAGCGCCTCGACTTCCATCCTGCGCAAGAACGGATTCGTCTTCAACGGCGAAGTGATGGATCCCGAGGATGGGCTGGTGTGGGAGTGGGAGTATGGGAGGTAATCATCGGAATGCCTGCGCGAATCTGCGAAAGGCAGCGGCGGGGGTGATGGACTTGAAATTACAATTTACGAATTGCCAGGTACTGCGGCAAGTTTTTCAGGTCGACAGGCCCATAGAATTCCGGTAAAGATGATGTTGATAAACCCGATGACATGATAATAATCCAGGATATCCACGAGGTGGGATCCAATAATACTTCTTCCCATCAGGAATAGCAATAACAAAAGGCATACAGAGATATCGCGGATCCATATCTCTGCAGAGCTTAATGTGACCTTCTGTTGGGATTTTATCAAATAGTAATAGAGGATATAACTACCTGCAGGAACAAAGTACAGCATGGAGTACTTCATCTGATGCGGGAATATGATCAGCGTGATCAGGCAGAGCATTGCGAGATGCCAGAACAGGTCATTGGAGCGGTGGCCGGGAGTAATATCAGATGTCGTCCTGAACCACTGTACGGGAATTTCCCTGGTCGGGGTCTTCCACAAATATCGCGGCAGTACTGCAAGTATGAAGAACAATAAAAATAATAAACGAAGGCCCGTCAGTATCATTGAGAGCGGAGCATAGGAGACAGACGCAATCCGGCGCGGATAATGGAGCCGGCTTTGATGCGGTGGCCCATCGGTGGGGTATGTGCTGAAATCGAATAGATATGCTGGTAAGAGCGCATTCAAGGATTGGCAACCGTCGTTATTCTCAAAAGCAAAGAGCGGTCTTGCAGGACTGATCCGTGTTTCCCATTCCTTCAGTAAACTGGCATTGTAGCCGAAGCCTACGAAAATCCCCGGAAGGATCAGGCTGATACTTAGCAGGGCCAAAGCCAGGAAGAAAGCTTTGAACTGCTTTCTCAACCCGAAATACAACAATGCCAGTAAAGGAATAATCTTGAAGTTGATACCAAGGGCGATTAAGGCGGAGCCCTTGAGTGTTTTTCCATTGGAAGCAGCAATGACGCCCTCAATGGTCAGCCATAGGATCAGGATGGTCAGCTGACCGAGGACGAGGTTGTGATTGAGGTATCCTGCGGACAGGAGAATCAACAATACTGTCCAGATCCGCCGATTGCGCGCATTCAGAGCCTTTGTAAACGTGCTGAGTAAAAACCAAATGCGGATTGCGAAGGCCACATTCAGAAACATCCAGATCACCCGGGCGACATGGACATTTACCCATGTCAATGGACGCATCATCAATGCGAAAAGCGGGCTGTAAAGGTAGACGTTGAATGGGTTCTGGACATAGATGTTTTGATGGTAGCAAAGCTGTTCTGCCGCGTACATGTAGACTTTGATATCGTTGCCTCCCTGCCATGCCCGGGCAACGAGATACCCCACGATCAGAACCACGAGTATTGTGATCAAAACATTGACCAGCAGAGACCGGAGCTGTTGTTTCATTCTTGAAATGCCGCCAGGTATGTCTCCAAAAATGTGTCCTTTTTCCGAAGTCTGTATTGCATCACCCAGCGGGGGTGGGGGAGCGGGACGACAGAATCGAAAAATCCATACTGGTTGTTGAGGGCGTCGAGATACTGAAAGTTCTTTCCCTGTCCCAGGCAGTAAACGCGTCCGGTCTTTGAGCCGAACGCAATTTGCGTGCGTAAATGACCGACGATAAACGATTCGATGGAGTCCATGAGTGACCGGTCATCATAGTAGTTGTAGTTCTTGTTGTCTTTGAGAAACCCCAGGGGGGATATCGATGAGATATAGAAGTCCCGGTAAAATTTCTCACACCCGCCATAAGCGTGAATGACATCATAGACAAATACTGAAGACAATTCCTGGCGCTTTGGAAAGTTATTTGAGATGCCACAGATGCTCTCCAGACGTATCGGATCCGTAAAAGGAATGCCCGTGGTGCCCGCGCCAAATCTTCCCGGATTAATGCCAAGGATCAGCGTGCGCCTTCGGTTGTCGTGGTAATATTTATTGTAGAACGCAGTCATGCAGTGCCGCGTCTCCTTCTCTGAATATGGAAACAACCATCGCACGCCATGAGGTAGCTTGGTGTTGGTGCTGAGATTGAAATGATATTCAAGGATACGGTTAGACCAGGTCATGAGGTGTTAGATGTTGAAATGTTGGAAGCTGGATGGTAGATATTGCATGGTGAGTCCACTCTGAAAAATCACGACAGGCGCTTCTCTGCAATGTCACAACAGGGTGCGAAAAGATGTTCCCAGAGAATTTTTCGGGTCGCCATAACGTCAGATATGACGAAACATCTTGTCCGGTGATTGCAGTATTACGTTCTTGCAAGATAATGCAAGCAGCCGCTTTGACGAACTGCCCCGGGAATTTATAGTTCCGCCAATGTCCGGTGGCAGTGCAGAGGAGTGGAAATTGTCAGAAGATATGCGCACTTTTGATCATACGAAATGCAAATCAGAATGAAAGAGCCTCTGTACCCTCATCAAAATACGGGCACATTCATTGCGGTGATATGTTATCTCTTGCTGACAGGATGCCACTTCGGTCATCGCAGTAATTTGGAGCGCGATGTCCCTGATGATGAATACCCCGGTGAATGGATGTACCGGCAGCGGGCGTTCCCTTATCCGACGATCAATACTAAAGTGTACGATGCGGCCATCGTGCAGGCGCAAATGGCCAGGAGTTCGGGACAGCGCCGCCTCACGGCGTCATGGCAGTCCGTAGGACCGACAAATGTCGGTGGAAGGATCACAGCGATAGCACTAAATCCTGTCAACAAAGACCTGCTGTACATCGGCGTATCCAACGGTGGGGTATTTCGTTCAACAGATGGTGGGGCGACATGGGAACACATCTTCGCCAAAGACGGAAGACTGGCTGTCGGCGCGCTGGCGTTGTCAGCAGGGGATCCCAAAGTGCTCTACCTCGGAACCGGTGAAGCGAATGGGAGCGCCACGTCCGGTGCGTTCTTCGGTGATGGACTCTACCGCTCCGATGACAGAGGGAACTCATGGCAATCTATTGGGTTGAAGGAGTCGCAGCACATTGGACGCATTGTCGTTGATCCCCGCGATGCCGATCGCGTCTTTGTCGCGGCTACGGGATATCTCTATGGCAAGAACGACGCCCGCGGGATCTACCGCTCAGAAGACGGAGGGCAGCATTGGGATCAGGTGCTCTTTGTCAATGACTCGACAAGTGCCATCGATATTGCCATGGACGAGAGGTTTCCCGATACCTTGTATGCGGCGTTCTGGGAACGGATCAGGCATGCGGATGCACGTGATTATGCCGGGCTGTCTTCAGGTGTATACAGGACATTTGATGGGGGCAGCCATTGGGAGCGTCTGACGAATGGCTTGCCGATGGATGAAGATGTTGGCCGTATCGGGCTGGCGGTAGGCCCGGATGGTGCTGTTTATGCTGCGTACTCAAGTAATCCGGTGACAAACGATTTTGCCGGTTTATATAAATCCCTCGACGCCGGTCAGACGTGGGTGAGAATAGATGATGGCACGCTCCAATACAACACTGTGTATGCAGGATTCGGCTGGTATTTCGGCAATGTCCGGGTCAATCCGCACAATGCCAATGATGTGTATATCTGTGGACTGAATACATGGCGCAGTCAGGACGGGGGCGTGAGTTGGAGCCAATATTCGCCGAATACCATGCATGTAGATCATCATGGCTTTGAGATTCATCCGGCAGACGCGGCGATGCAAGTGCTGGGCACTGATGGAGGACTCTATATCTCTAAGGATGCTGGGTTCACCTGGGATCATGTGGAGACTCTCCCTATTACCGAATTCTATACATGCGATGTGGACGCACAACACCCGCAAAGGTACTATGGCGGAGCCCAGGATAACGGAACCTTACGGACCCTGACAGGCCATCAGGATGACTGGGAAAATATCTTTGGTGGAGACGGCTTTTTCGTGCTTGTCGATCCGCAAGACACGAATGTCATATACTGTGAGTATCAATGGGGCAATATGTATAAGTCAACCGACGGTGGATACCATTGGGACTACAGCCTGAACGGCGTCAATGGCTTCGACAGAACAAACTGGGATACGCCATATCTGATCTCTCCTCAAAACCACAACCGGTTGTATTATGGTACGAACCGGCTCTATACATCTAAGGATGCGGGTAACAACTGGAAACTCATCAGCGGCGATCTCACGAATACCGATCCCAACTCACCGGGTGGTGCAGACTTTGGCGCGTTGAGTACCATTGCCGTGGCACCTTCGGACTCTAATGTCATCTACACAGGTTCCGAAGATGGTGTCGTATTTGTGACGTTTGATATGGGAGACCACTGGCAGCGTATTTCCGATAATTTACCAATCCGGTATGTTACGCATGTCGCCGTGGATCCGTATGATGCTTATACGGCATATGTTACGATATCTGGATATCGCGCCCTTGATTATCTGCCGCATGTTTTCCGGACAGTTGACGGTGGTGCCAGTTGGGAAGACATCTCAGGAAATCTACCAGAGGTACCGCTCAATGATCTGATCGTTGATCCCGACTACCCAGACAATCTTTACGTAGCATCTGACCTGGGTGTTTGGTATACGACGGACCTTGGGCTGAATTGGTATCTTCTGGGAAATGACCTGCCCATGACCTCTATTGCCGATCTCGTGTTCCATGCCGGAACACGACAGCTGACGGCTGCATCCTTTGGGCTTTCGATGTATAGTTATGATCTGAGCGAACCTCTGACAGAAGTAAAGCGTGCCGAAGAGGATCTCACTGCTTTGCGGATATCCCCCAATCCTGTGCATGCTCAAGCGCAGATTGCGTTCACTCTGTTACATCCGGAAACTGTCCGGATAGATCTCTATGATATGCAGGGAGGCAGGATTCGCAGCATCGACAATGGCCAGTTTCAGGCAGGAAGGAATACCGTTCAGTGGTCCGCAGGCAGGGAGTTGCCAGGTGTGTATGTTGTCCGAGTGACATTTGGCGACAGCATGGCGAGCCGGATTGTAGAGGTGCAGTAGAAGGTTACTTCGCAGACAGTTTATTTGATGTAACTAGCTGATTCTCAATATTAGTTTATAAAAAGCCTTTTCATTGTTGCACGGTTCAAAAATCCTGTTCCAGGGCACCAGGAATTTCTTCTATTTCCTTGAATGCAATGCGATCCTGTTGCCTTCGGTGTCGACAGCATGGCGAGCCGGATTGTGGAGGTGCAGTAGAAGGCTACTTCGCAGACTGTTTATTTGATGTAACCAGCTGATTCTCAATATTAGTTTATAAAAAGCCTTTTCATTGTTGCACGGTTCAAAAATCCTGTTCCAGGGCACCAGGAATTTCTTCTATTTCCTTGAATGCAATGCGATCCTGTTGCCTTCGGTGTCGACAGCCAGTGCCATATAGCCCACGTCAGGACTGATCTGGGTCTTACCCCTGAGCAATTTTCCTCCCGCACTTTCGACGCGTCCTGCTTCGACGGCGGCATCATCGCAATTGAAGTACACAAGGCATCCCAATGCACTGGGTGTATAGTTTTCGTTTTTAACCAATGCGCCAGAGGCTCCCGCCTCGCCTTCTTTCCAGGGGAACATTGCCATTGACAAAGGTCCAAGAGGCGTCTCCTTGAGATCCCAGCCAAAGACCGCATTGTAAAATCGCATGGCCCGCGCCATGTCTGTCACTGGTATTTCTATCCAACCGATTGGGTTCATCATACAATGATTTTATTGTGTTGAAGAATGTATTTCAGATTTCAGCAAATCATCGACCAACTTAGGAACGCCGGTACCTGCTTTTTCCCGAAAGATTTTCAACCTCCGGTGAAAGGACAGTTCGGCGTTGACCTGGGGTCTCGGATCAATATAGAATACTTCACACGATTCTGGAGCAAACCGGATCAATCCGGCAGCAGGATAGACCTGCATGGAGGTGCCGATGATAAGTACGATGTCTGCTTCATGTATATGTTGTATTGCAGGATCCATCATGGGTACCTGTTCTCCAAACCAAACAATATGCGGCCGCAACTGTGCGCCCCGCTCGCAGACATCTCCCCGTTTCAGGTCTGTAGTCCATGGATATACGAGGTTCCCGAACCTTGTACTACGCACTTTCAGGAGTTCTCCATGCAAGTGGAAAACACGCTGACTCCCGGCGCGTTCGTGCAGGTCGTCGACATTCTGGGTGACGATGGTTACATCATAATGCTTCTCGAGGCGCATGAGTGCTTCGTGCGCGGCATTGGGGCGTGCTTTGATCAACTGTCTGCGGCGCTCATTGTAAAAGTCCAGCACGAGGTCCATATTTCTACGCCATCCTTCCGGAGACGCAACGTCCATGACGTCATACCCTTCCCACAGCCCACCAGCGTCGCGGAACGTAGAAAGGCCACTCTCTGCACTCATTCCGGCACCAGACAGCACTACCAGTTTTTTTTTGTGCGCGGTCATATGGGATAGCGATCAGATTCCAGGCGGTGCTCGTGCAAAACATTCCACGCACCGGCCATGTGTTCGATGATATCTCCGGCCAATATGGCTTCATACCCTAATAGCCCCGCTGCCAGGTCGCCTGCAAGGCCATGCAGGTATACGCCAAGTGTTGCAGATGTCTCGGGATCATACCCTTGTGCCATGAGTCCGGTGATTACACCCGTAAGGACATCGCCGCTGCCGGCAGTAGCCATGCCCGGATTCCCCGTTGTATTAAAATACACTGTGCCATCAGGGGTTGCGACAGCAGTGTGCGCTCCCTTGAGGACAATCACAAGGTGATATTCGACCGCTGCATCAGAAGCTTTTTTCAGGCGCCCGAAGTGGTCCGCACTTTTGCCAAAAAGCCGCTCAAATTCTTTGAAGTGCGGCGTCAGGACCGACCCTGCCGGAATCTGTTGCAACAGTTCACGGTGTTGTGCGAGGATATTCAATGCATCTGCATCAAGCACCATAGGATCTGAATGTCGTCCCAGGAGCTGGCGCAAGGCTGCTACTGTCTGTGGTTCCTGGCCAATCCCGCTGCCGATACCGACGACAGTATACTTTGAGATATCATCACATCCGCTGAAAACTTCCGCATCTGCATCACGTTCGGTCATTGCTTCCGGGAGGGCAGTTTGGATGATCGGAATCACGAGGCCGGGTACATGTGCTGTCACCAGTCCGGCACCTGAGCGCAGGGCTGCCTTTGAGGCCATGATTGCTGCACCGGCCTTGCCATAGCTGCCAACAATCAGCAAGGCATGGCCAAAAACGCCCTTGTGGTCAAACTTTCGCCGGGTGCGGACTTTCGTCCCAACGTCCGCCAATTCCAATGTCTGCCATGGCGCATCCATTGAGGCAAGATGCTGTTGATCCAGACCAATGGTCAAGGTGACCCATTCGCCCACAAACTCCTGATTTTCAGGAATGAAAAACGCACGCTTGGGAACCTCGAAACTCAGGGTGAAATCAGCCCGGACAGCCACACCATGCGTCGGTTGGTCGGCGAATACCCCGGATGGGATATCTATCGAGAGAACAATATTCGACCCCGCATTGAGCTGTGTGACCCAGCTTGCATATGGACCTTCTAGCGGCCTGCTTAAACCGCTGCCAAACAGCGCATCTACAACAATTGATTCATTTGATACTTGAGGTAACGGAGTAGTTTTTTCAAGAGGCAAATATTGTACAGGGGGAGTACTCTTCGACAATCGTTTCAGGTTTTCCGAGAAATCTTTGGATGGTGTCGAAAACACTGGATATGCGACCATTACATCCCATCCCGAAACGGCTAAGCGCCGTGCCACTACAAGGCCGTCTCCGCCATTGTTCCCGCTGCCACACAGAATGAACGCATGCCGCGACGCGGGAAAATGCTCAAGGATCCAATCCGCACACCGGGTTCCGGCCCGCTCCATCAACGCCAGTGAGGCGATTGGTTTGTGCCGTATTGTGTAGTTATCGAGGTCCCTGATCTGTTGTACCGACAGTACTTTCATCGAGGGAAATTTAACCGTTTTCGCAGCACCCGAAAAAGGAATGTTGAAGGAACGAATTAAATTAGTATTAAGGAAGCATGAAATATCAATTAAAAGTGGCTAAAAAAGGGCATTGAGGTATCGATATGGTTGCATGACTTATCAGGAAGTTTGTACCTTTCTGATGTCAAGTACAGATGTACTGACCAGAATTATGATCCGAATGAACGAACACTACTCCTCACCGCGCATCTGCGCATTGTCTTGCCCCATCTTTAGGACTGTTACCAGAACGCAGCGTGCCTGCCTTGCCCAGGTTGGGTAGGGGATAGCACGAAATTTTGAGATATTTACACGTAAGTCGTTCATTGACAGATGTATATGAGCACTACAATGGCAAAGACAGTATTTTCAAGTATTAATTAACATTCCATATGAAAAAGATCTACGCGATCAGGCGGATTCGGTACACTTTCGCTGCAGTGTTTCTCTGTATCGCAACGGGGATCACGGCCCAGGATCTGCATTTCTCGATGTTTCAGAATTCACCTCTGAATCAGAACCCTGCGTTGACGGGAATTTTCAATGGCGATCAACGATTTGCAGGGAGTTTTCGCAGGCAATGGTTTTCTGTGCCTGTGGATTACCTTACGTTTACTGGCGCATATGACAGGAAATACCTGCACAATGGAGCCTCTGGGTTCTGGAGCAGCGGAATTCTGTTCGATTATGACCGCGCCGGCAAATCTGAGCTGACGTCTGCCTCACTTGGGATTAGCGCTGCATATACTGTGGGTCTTACCCCCTCGATTCTGCTCACGGGAGGCGCGACGATCGGTGGAGGCCAAAAGTCAATCCGTACTGAGGGCCTTTCTTTTGGAGAGCAGTGGGACGGCGAAGTTTACAACCCCCAACTCCCAACAGGTGAAGCCAATCTGGATCTAAATCACTTTTACTTCGATGTCGGAGCAGGATTGAATGTACGCTTTCAGAAGAGCGCCCGTACCCGGCTGGATATCGGAGGTGCAGCATTTCATTTGAACCAACCCAACAATACCTTCTACACGAATGGTAATGCAGACCTGTTTGTGCGCTATGCAGCATCAGCTTACGGCAGTCTCGAAGTGTTGCCTCAGCTCGATGTCCAGGTCAATGCGCTGACGCAGTTTGCGGGACCCGCCCAGGAAATCGTGTTGGGAGGCATGCTCAACATCCACATCAGTAATAAACAAGCCCGTGAAGTGGAATTCGGCGTCGGCCTGGGGGTGCGTCTTCATGATGCCCTGATTCCGCAAGTCGCATTGCGGTATGATGGATGGCGTGCCGGGATAAGCTATGACGTCAATACTTCCGGTTTCGACGTTGCGACGAATGAACATGGTGGGCCTGAGTTCTCGCTTATCTATATCATAACAAAAGTCAGACCACCAGAACAATCTAAAATCTGTAAGATCTTTTAAGCCATGAAGCACCGAATTGTCATGTTGCTCCTGGCAATACCACTTGGTATTCTGCCGGTTCGAGGACAAACGCTGAAGGCCTATATCACTGCGGCGGAAAATGCGCTCGCTGAAAAGGACTACTTCACTGCGTATACCTATTTTGAAACAGCAGTTAATGTGGATAGCAACCGGATGGATCTCCAATACAAGCTTGCCGATGTGGCAAGACTGTACCAGGCATATTCCAATTCTGAAAAGCTCTATAGCAACGTACTGCACAGCAAGGACAAGGACGATTACCCAAACGCCGCATATTGGTTGGGGAAAGTACAGCAGTACCAGGGTAAATATGACAGCGCCGTTGCCAATTATAACATGTTCCTGAATGAGACGGCTCAGAGAGACTCTGCGAATATCGTCGATGCAAAACTCCAGGTGGAGTCATGTGCTTGGGCCAAGGAAAACGTACAGAAGATCAACGACTCGACAACTGTTGAGCGGATGGGAGATAATATCAATACGTTGTTCTCCGAGTTCGGCGCCATTCAGAAAGATTCGGACATGTACTTTACGCGACTGGCTTTCGAACGTCCGCAGATGGATAAAAAAGACAGGCCCATCTATCCCGCACTGTTGTTTTCCGAGGTGTTGCTTTCTGAAAACGATAGTATGGCGGCGCCCCTGGATACGACGTTTAATGACCCGGGAAAGCATACGGCACATACGGCTTTCAACCTGGATGGCTCTCGTGTCTACTATACGCTCTGCGAGTATCTCAACAAAAGCGATATCCGTTGTGATCTCTACTACCGCGATAAAGAGGAGGACGGCCAATGGGGCGAGGCCCATATGATGCCCGCACCGATCAACGAAGAAGGATATACCAATACCCAGCCGAATATCGGCTATGACGAAGAGATGGGGAAAGAGATCCTCTATTTCGCATCGGACAGGCCGGGAGGCAAGGGGAATATGGATATCTGGTATTGTATTATCAATGATCCGAACAACTTTACACAGCCCCAGCCTCTCGAAGCGGTGAACACCCCTATGAACGAAATGACGCCGTTTTACCACAACGAGAGTAAAACACTGTATTTCAGTTCTGATGGCTACGTTGGTTTTGGGGGCATGGATATTTATCGCAGTCAAAAACAGGATGGCACGTGGAGTACTCCGGAAAATGTCGGTCCGGATATCAACAGCAGTTATAACGATGTCTATTATACACTCTCTCCCGACGAAGAGACGGCGCACTTTTCTTCAAACCGCCTGGGCTCTACATATTTTGAATCTTCCCGGGAGGCATGCTGCTTTGACGTCTATGAGGTATCCTCAAAACCCGTAGATGTAAACCTGATTGTCGAGACCTTTAATAAAAGGACGCTGGCAGAGCTCCTCAATACTGATGTCATTGTCGAAGCGCGCGATGGTGTCTTTGAAAGCAATACCTATAATACGGGCAACACCAACAAGGTGACACTCCCGCTTAAACGCAATAAGAATTACACGGTCATCGGACAGAAAGACGGGTTTGATCCGGATACAATTCACTTTTCGACATATGGCATTACCCAAAGTGTCGATATCCGGAAGAAGCTTTATCTGGATCCGTCAAATGTCATTGTTGAAGTCCGCACGTTTGATGCGCGGCACAAGGAGCCGCTGCCCGGAACTACTGTGGAGATTGTCGACAAGGATGGAGGGTCATATGGACGGAAGACAAACGAACGGTCGCATATTCAATACTTCGGAATACCACCGGTCAATACTTACACTGTCACCGGGACGCGCAAAGGGTACCTAAAGGCAACTGCGACGATCAACGAATCCGATTTCACCGGCGATACCCTTGTCGTGGACCTCTATCTCCAGCTTGGCAACCTCGAAGATTTCCTGCCGCTGGCGATCTATTTTGATAACGATCAACCCGAACCGAAATCCAATAAGAGCACGACCTCATATCGCTATCTCCAGACGTATGAGCCGTATTATGATAGTAAGGAGAAATTTGAACGGCGATATGCGCACGGAGCGGATAAAGCGGAAGAAGCAAAACAGAAGGCTGCGATTGATGACTTCTTCGAACACAATCTGCGCAAGTCAAAAGAAGAATTCGAATCATTTCTGAATATCCTGAATCAGTATTTGGATGAAGGACTGACCTTCAAGATTTTCCTGAAAGGATATGCGAGCCCCCTTGCCTCAGATGCCTACAATTATAATCTGGGGCAACGCCGGATCAAGACGATACAAAATGAGTTTGCTGCGTACAGAAATGGTGTACTCAAGAAATATTTTGATTCCGGGGCACTGGAGGTGGAGGAGAAATCGTATGGTGAAGAAACTGCTCCGAAGACTGTCAGTGACGACCCGCGGGATTTGCGGCGCTCGGTATATAGTCCGGAAGCTTCCGCAGAACGCCGGGTAGAGATCATTGAAATTGTAAAGGAATAGCTGCCAGCATGAAAGCATACATCAGAAGTATTGGCATTCACTCTGTGAGATCCAAAAGGGTACTCTTCCTAGTCATCGGCGTATGTGTCTTTCTGTTGACGCAATGCGGCCCCTTGATGGCCACGCACATCATCGGCGGTGATATCACGTATCGTTGCCTCGGAAATCACAAGTACGAGCTCAGGCTCAGGATGCGGCGTGATTGCTTTCTTGGCGATCCGGGGACAGAGTTTGATAATCCGGCGGCAATCGGCGTATTCAAGGCTGACACATATGATCGAATTATTGATCTCAGGACGCCATTGCGTACAGATGATACTTTGAATCAACACCTCATCAGCGATTGTACCATTGCCGGAATGGACGTCTGTGTCGAAGAGACGATTTATGTGGATACGGTATCGCTCCCGTTTTATCAGCCGGGGTATATTGTCGCCTATCAACGGTGCTGCAGGAATATTTCGCTTGGAAACGTCGTGGACCCGGTAAATACGGGGATGACGATCATGACAGTACTGAACGCCGAAGTTCAGATGTCCCAGGACAACAGTCCCGTGTTTGGTGAATTTCCTCCCATCTATGTTTGTGTCAACAAGCCAATTGCATTTGACTTTTCGGCGACGGATCTTGAAGGAGATTCATTGTCGTATGAGTTGTTTACTCCTTTCCAGGGAGCCACAGACTCTCTCCCGATGCCGCGACCGACGCCTAAACCTCCTTACGATACAGTCATCTGGAAGGCGCCTTACAGTCTTGCCAATCTGCTCGGCGGTGCAGACCCGGTACGTATTGATCCGGTTACCGGTGTCATTACCGGGACTCCTGTCCTGATCGGGCAGTTTTTGGTTGGGGTGAAAATCAATTCTTATAGAAACGGTCAATTCATTGCTGCAGTCACACGGGAATGGCAATATAACGTGCGCGCCTGTCGTGATGTGCCTGTTGCTGATTACGATGCATCACTGCTCAATTGCAGCAGCCTGTCTGTGGATTTTTCACAACAAACCCAGAATGCCGATCAGTTTCTATGGATTTTTGATTACGGGAACCCACAAAGTGAAACATCGCCACTGTTGAATCCATCATTTACGTTTCCGGGGGAAGGGTTTTATAATGTCGCCCTGATTGTCAATGATCAGGATTCGATCTGTTTCGATACGATCGTAAAATCAGTCGGCGTATTCGAATCGCAGGTCTACGCCGACTTTTCACTAAATATTCCAGACTGTAATACGGAAATCATCTTAGCGCCTACTGACCTTTCTGATGACCCGAACCCTGACTATAGTATCAATCAATGGGAATGGGTCCTCTCATATGGCAACGTGCATGACTCTTCGGATGTACAACATCCCAGTTTTACCATCACTGAGAATGTCGACAGCGTTCTGCTGTCACTGACGGTGACTTCCGCGAACGGCTGCACGGCTGACTACAGTGAGTATTTTGACGTAAATATTATCAATATCCCATTTGCCGGCGACACCCTTCAAGTGTGTACAGGAGGTTCGATCACACTTGTACAGGGTGATCCTGACTTTTCGTATACGTGGTCTCCGTCAGAGACGTTGGATCTGACAGACCCCTCCAGCCCGGTGGCTACTCCCACCGGAAATACGCTGTATTCTGTCACCGTGACAGATGGTATCTGCGTGGTAACAGATCAGGTATATGTTGCCGTTCAACCGTTGCCGGACGGTCATCTTCCGGCGGTCGATACGAGTTGTTTTGGTGCGCCGACACCATTGAACCCCGGGGGTGATCCGGGATACCAATATCAATGGTCACCTGCAAGTGGGCTGAATATGACTGACGTTCCAAATCCCATCGCCGATGTGGATGCGTCCATGGTGTTCTATGTCACGATCACGGATCCATCAGGCCTGGGCTGCAGCACAAAAGACAGCGTGTTCTTGTTTGTGCCCCCGGACATCCATCTTGGTGCGCCGTCTGATACTGCGTATTGCGATACTCCGGCGATCACATTGACAGCGTCTGGCAGCGGACTTGAATATACCTGGTATACATCTGACGGAGTGCCGATAGGAACAGGGATGGAGATTGTAGTACAGCCAACCGAACCGACCACGTATATTCTGGAGGGATTGGATATCTACGGATGTTCTGTACAGCAGACAGTGACATTGACGCCCACTGTATTTGATTACTCCCTGTCGGATGTACCTGTGTTGTGCGTGGGAGATCAGGCAGTCCTGAGTGTCACAGATAATGCAGGCCAAAACCTGACGTATGTCTGGACGGTGAATGACAGTATCGCGGGTACTTCTTCATCGTTGTCCATTACACCTTCCACGAGTACAGAATATGCGGTCCAGATCACTAATGCAGATCTGGGTTGCGTTGCGAATGACACAATCGATGTAACAGTCGGCTCTTTTGACCCAAACTTTCTGCAGATATTTATTAACAAAGACACTGTAGTCCTGGGAGATACCTTCATTTTGTCTACCAATCAGCCGCACGATCTCACATATCTGTGGGATGGCCCCGGCATTGGAGATCCAACACTTCCTGTTGTCACAGGAATTCCATCTTCAGCGGGTACGTATACCTATGCAGTCACTGTGACAAATGAATTCGGTTGTACGCTGACAGCAGTAATCTCAAATCTGACGGTGATCAATCCACAGTGTAATATGGACGACATCTTTATTCCAGATGCGTTTAGCCCGAATGGGGATGGTCACAACGATGTGTTGTATGTCTATGGGAATTATATCTCTTCGATGGAATTGCGAATATTCAATCGGTGGGGACAACAGGTCTTCGTCTCAACAAACCAAAGTGACGGATGGGACGGTACCTACAAGGGAAAATCATTGCCTCCGGACGTCTTCGGGTACTACTTACGCGTGACCTGTCCTCCGGATAAATCATATTTTATGAAGGGCAATATCACCTTATTAAAATAGGCCATGAAGTATAGGTATGTCGATCCATTTCATCAGGACAGCCGTTTACGGATGTTTCAAAAACTCATGCTGTACTTGCTTACAGCAGCCGTCGTGTGCTTGCCAGGGTATGCCACAGCGTCGCACCTGATCGGAGGAGATTTGAGATATAAGTGCCTTGGAAATAATCAATACGAGATCCGGTTGATTTACAGACGCGACTGTAAGCTGGGGTTGCCTGGGACGGAGTTTGAAGATCTCGCTTCTATTGGATTTTTCAACAGCCAGAACAATGCGCCGATACTGACCATTGGCACCAATGGAATGATCCGGATTCCCCGTGATCCGATTGATACCGCGAATCAGCATTTGATCAACGACTGTACACTTGCCGGCGATGATCTGTGTGTAGAACAGACCATTTATAAAGATACCGTCACCCTTCCATTATATCAGCCGGGTTATACGATTGTATATCAGCGCTGCTGCCGCAACCAATCGCTGCAAAATGTCTATGATCCCCTAAACACAGGGATGACATTTGTTGCACGCCTCTCATATGAAGCGCAGCTGGCATGTAACAGCAGCCCGGACTTTAACGATTACCCGCCGATCTTTATTTGTGTCAATGACACTCTCGATTATACGTTTCATGCAGTTGACCCGGATGGCGACTCCCTGATATATGAATTGTTTACGCCATTCAAGGGTGCATCAGATGCGATGCCACAGCCTTCGCCGCCACCGCCACCGCCGTATGATACCATTGTCTGGAATCCACCCTATAACCTCGGAAACCTCCTTGGAGGATTTCCACTGACCATCGACAGGTTTACGGGACGCATGGTTGCCGTTCCGAATCTCATCGGCCAGTTTCTCGTAGGCGTCAAAGTGTACTCTTATCGCAACGGCATGCTCATCGAGACGACCACACGCGAGTGGCAGTTCAACGTGCGTGCATGTAAGGATCCGCCGATTTCCGGGATTGAGACATCCACGGATCTGAGCTGTAATAGTCTGTCAATTGACTTTATGCAGGCAACGAGTCATGCAGATCAGCTCAAATGGATATTTAACTACGGAGATTCGAATGCCGTGATCTCTTTTGATTCCAATCCTTCCTTTACCTATCCGGCACCAGGGTTCTATACCGCAGCACTCGTGGTCAATGACCTGGACTCCTTGTGTTTTGATACTGCATTTGCAACTGTCGGGGTCTTTGAGTCACCACCTGTGCCACATTTTAACCTGGACATACCGAGCTGTAGTCAGCCTATCGTGATACAGGCGATTGATGCGTCTTCGGATCCCAATCCTGGTTTTGATGTCAATGCGTGGCAGTTTATTTTGTCCTATCCCGGGTTTGCGGATACGACATACACACCACTTGGATTCTATATCCTGGACAGCGCTGTACAGAATGTGAATTTGAATCTCACCGTGACATCGAGTAGTGGGTGTACCGCGTCTATTGATACGACCTTCGATGCAAATATTATTCAGCTGGATCTGAAAGGTGACACGATCGGGATTTGCCCGGGGGACAGCGCTTTGTTATTTAATGCGCCCGGAGGTCCTTATACGTATACATGGTCTCCTACTGAAGGACTCCTGTTGACAGACCCTGCGAATCCTCTTGCATTTCCCGATCAGACGACGACATATTATGTCACTGTGACGGACGGCCTTTGCGATGTCTCTGATTCTGTCGTGGCTGCGATAGTAGAGCTGCCACAATTGGCCTTTGACGCATTTACCGATTGCCGGAGCCTGCAGCTCGATTTGGAGAATAATTCGACTGGCGGATTCAATTACCTATGGGATTTTGGAGATGGCAGCCCTCTTTCATCGGAAATGAATCCGACGCACACATATGACAGTGCAGGCGTATATACAGTAACATTGACGTCTGCTGATGGATGTGACATCAATATCTCACAACAGGTGACCGTCAGCGTGATCACAGAGCATGTCGAAGATCAATCGATCAGCTGTTTTGCGCAGTCGGTCGTATTGAATCCGGATGGAAGTAGTGCTTACGATTATGCGTGGAGCCCTTCGCAGTTTCTCGATGCAGATGATGTCCCCAGTCCCGTGGCAACGGTCGATCAGACGACGACATTCTATGTGACGATCACCGATCAACAATTTCCGGGATGTAGTGTACTGGATTCTGTGACTGTAGTCGTAGGAGAGGACTTCGATTTGGCAGGTCCCCCCGATTCCGCGTATTGCGATGCACCGGCAATATCGCTACAGGGAAGCAACAGCGATCTGTCCTACTCATGGTTTGACATCGATTCGAATTTATTGGCACAGGGGAGCGAATTTTTGGTCTCACCCGATACGCAGACTTCTTACATTGTCGTGGGTACTGATAATCTGGGTTGTTCCAAGAGTGATACGGTGACGTTGTCGCCGACATTCTTTAGCCTGGAGACAAGTCCCGACGTGGTCATTTGTTATGGAGATGATACCACCGTCTACATTACCAACCTGAATACGACGCAAAACCTGAGTTATCTGTGGACGCCAACCGATCAAATCATCGGCCCCAATGATGTCCCTGTGATCCATGTACGGCCTGGCGAAAACGGTCAGACGTTTGTAGTCCAGGTGACAAATAACGATGTGGGCTGTGTGACTACGGATTCGGTCAGAGTGGATGTCAGCCTGTTCAACCTCGAGTACACTCCAAATTTGCTGATTTGCCGCGGTGACTCAATCGTTCTACAGGTAGGGAATTTCGGTACCGACAGCCTAAGCTTTTCCTGGACACCGACGGGCTCTATCCTCCATGGGGAGAATACGAGCGGACCTACAGTGATGCCGACGGAGACAACTGTCTATACTGCGCATATTACAGATCTTGTGTACGGTTGTGAGACGACCCTCGACGTGACGGTCAATGTGAGTTGGTTCAATCCCGATAGCCTTGTGATTACGGTCGATAAGGATTCGGTCGTCCTGAACGATGATGTGTTTCACATCTATACGAATCAGGATCCCACTTTAATGTTTCAATGGAGTGGCAACCCTGATATTGACAATCCTAATGCTCCCCAGATCACTGTAACTCCTACTGAGGAAGGCATGTTTTCCTATACCGTCACCGTGACAAATCAGGATGGCTGCCAGCTCATTGGGAGTACGCAAAACCTGACAGTGCTAAATCCGGAATGTAATGAAAACACGGTTTTTATCCCAGATGCATTCAGCCCTAACGGCGACGGTCACAATGACGTCCTGCACGTCTATGGGAATTTTATCGAACAGATGGAATTACATATTTACAACAGGTGGGGACAGGAAGTATTTAAGTCATTTGATCAGAATACAGACTGGGATGGCACATATAAAGGGAAAGAACTCCCGCCTGATGTTTTCGGGTACTACCTCAAGGTTGTATGCACACCGAACAAGCCGTATTTCAGGAAGGGGAATGTGACGCTGATCAGGTAAATGGAGGGAATGGATCCAGTGTTCGGTCACTTGGTGATACGTCAGATATCCGAGAATTACATCCAAAGAGATTTTGTGGCAGCGGCGAACCAATGTGTGCGCCCTGCCAATTTTTTATAGAGGCCTGAACATTGCGTAAAGGGCAGGAATTTCAATGGTCATGGCTCCGTCAATTAGAGAGAGGGCTTCTAAAAGTATTTAAGCGAAATACAACTTGCATATATCTGAAATTTCGATAGTTACACATAGAAATAAGAACACATATAAATTTTCTTTTATATTTACCGAGGAATTGATTGACCGGATCGTGGGGGACAGGGAGTTGTTGTCTGTCACAAAATTTCGTTGATGAGACATTGCCTGCTGTTGGGTTGCGTGTATTGTATGATGGGGCTTGCCGGCCAGACATTCGGGCAGCCGGTGGTATCAGAACAATATGCGCGGATCGTGGTCTCTCGTCCTGATACTACAGTGCTCAGAAAGATTCAGGCATGCGGCATCGACCTACACTGCGGGAGCCGTTTCACGACGGCGAATGGTGCGCCGGCCCTCGAGCTGGAGGTCGCTCAATCTGAGATGGCGGCGATGGAGCAAAAGGGAGTGGCATTTCAGGTCACTATTCCTGATATCGAAAGATTTTATGCGGGACGCGCAGCCGCACACCTGGATGTTGCCAGGCAAGATCTGCTATTGGCGAAACGGCGTATTCCGTCGCGCAAATCAGCAACGGCTGATTGCGGCTTGAGGGAATATCCTGTACCGAAACATTTTTTCCTCGGGGATTATGCCGGGTTTCTGCGCTACCAGGAAATTCTGAATGTCCTTGACTCAATGGCTGCGGATTACCCACAGTTGATCACGATCCGCAAGCCGGTGAGTGACTCACTGCGCACATACCAGGACCGGCCTGTCTTTTGGGTACGGATTTCAGCTGATGCCAATACTGAAAACACGAATAAACCGCAGGTGCTCTATACCGCATTGACCCATGCACGCGAGCCTACAAGCGCGATGAGCATGATTTACTTCATGTGGTACCTGCTTGAAAACTATAACAGCGACGATGCTGTCCGGAAAATTCTCGACCACACAGAGCTGTATTTCATTCCTGTTGTCAACCCGGACGGATACCTCTGGAATGAAGAGGTGGCGCCGGCAGGAGGGGGGATGTGGAGAAAAAATCTTTGTGACAACGACCACAATGGTATCATCGACAGTCACGACGGCGTGGATCTCAACCGGAATTTCGGCTACTTATGGGGTTACGACGATTCCGGCTCTTCGCCTGATCCGTCGCAAAGTGTCTATCGCGGTACGGCGCCATTTTCCGAACCGGAGACACGGATGTCTCCGGGATTTTGTGTTCGCGCATCACTTTTCCATTGCCATCCACGATCACTTATACGGCAATGATCTGTACTATCCCTGGGATCACGGTGACAGTCCATTGCCGGATAAGAACTATTTCTATCGCATCAGTGAGCTGATGACCAATGACAACCGCTATCATTTTGGCGAGACATTCAATACATATTGGCTGGGTGCAGTCAATGGTGGAGCGAACGACTGGTTTTATGGCTCACCGGATTTGTCCTCAAAAATCTTTGTGTGGATCCCGGAGATCGGCGCTGTCTTTTGGCCTGACCCGGCGGATATTTTGTCGTTGTGTCAGAAACAACTGGAGCCGCATCTTATTGCTGCACAGGCTGCCGGAGAAGATGCAAGGATCTATGACCTCAACCCACCGTCAGTGCAGTACGGTCATAACATCATGCGCTTCAGGATAGAAAATATAGGCTTGCATGGCGGCACGTTTACATCAGATATCAGATCTTCCGAAGAGGCCATCTTCATCTTGCTGTGCGGACAGGGCGCAATATCACATTTGCAACATCCCTTCAGACACAGGAAGTGGAGGTGGATTTTGATATTGATCACAGTGTCAGCGATGGCAACGAGATCCGTTTCGACTTGACGCTTGACGGCATGGATGGACAAGCAGCACAGCTCTCTGTCGTGAAATACCTGGAGCCGCTGTCCATCGCAATCCAACCGGACGAATGGCATTCAGATGCATGGGGGACATGGCAGGACACTGCGGCGAAAGGGACGACATGGATCACAGATTCGCCGCAAGGCAACCAGGTCAATGATTTTACAACTGTCACATGCGCGCACTCATTAGACCTGAGTAAGGTGTCATGGGCACATGCTTCGTTCGATGCAAAGTGGAGCATCGAGACATTTTACGATTTTGTGCAGCTCCAGGGAAGTACCGACGGGCAGGCATGGATTCCGCTATGTGGAAAGTACACTAAGCCCGGTGCACCGGGGAGCCCGTTGGATATCCCAAGCCCCTATGCCCGGCAACCGGAAGGAGAACCAGTATATGATGGTCATCAATTATTGCCTGTACGCGAGGAGGTCGATTTGGGTTCATTGATCGGAGCCCAAGATGTTCGGTTGCGCTTTGTCGGGTGGTCGGGAGCGTTTGCCAGTGCAATTACTGAGGACGGATTTTATTTCAATGATTTTACCATTTATACAAGTCGTCCCGACTATTGCAGCGATCACGTGCAGGATGCCGATGAGACCGGTGTGGACTGCGGCGGTGCGTTTTGCAACACCTGTCCTACCTGTAGTGATGGCATTCAAAATGGCGATGAGGCCGGGATTGATTGTGGGGGCGCATCGTGCGTGCCGTGCGCGACCTGTAGTGACGGCATTCAAAACGGCAATGAAACCGGCATCGACTGTGGCGGTGGAAGCTGTGCACCCTGCGCGACCTGCAGCGATGGCATCATGAATGGCGATGAAGAAGGTGTCGACTGCGGGGGTGCCTGCGCGCCCTGTCCGACCTGCATCGATCATCTTCAGAATGGTGACGAGACCGGGGTGGATTGTGGTGGTAGTGTGTGTGCACCCTGTAAGGCTACCTGTGATGACGGCATGATGAATGGCGATGAAGAAGGCATTGATTGCGGAGGAAGCTGTATGCCGTGCAGGACCACTTGTTGCGAGGATAGTCCCTGGCGTAGCCTGAGAAGAGATGTGTATAACATACGCCTCTCACCAAACCCTGCCGGTAGCACAATTACTTTTGAATTGAGATATCCAGATGCAGAGACTGCAAACACAGAAAGCGATCTTCACTATGAAATCACGGATCTCACAGGAAGACATTATCTCAACGGGACATTCGGAGATATTACAGAAATCGATATTTCGTCCTTACCGCAACAGATGTATGTTCTGCGTGTTTGTGGGTCTTCAGGATATGTTGCAGTGGGGCGTTTTTTGAAAACGCAAACCTTCTGATATCTCTTTCAATCTCAGCTCTCCTTCTCTCCAGATCCCGACGCGGCGACCTTGCGGATCCCTTCCGTCATTTCTTTGGAGATGGAGCCCTTTGTCATCCGGATGAAGGTCTTTTGGTCTACCTGGATAGTGACGATGTTGTCCTCGATCTTATTGACCCGGCCGATGATGCCGCTGGTTGTCGCCACTTCATCTCCTTTCTGGATATCGTCGATAAATCTCGCCTGTGCTTTTTGCTTCCTGGCCTGCGGCCTCAGAAAGAACAGCCAGATCACGACAAGCATGACCATCAGCAAGCCGTAGTTTGTCAGCAGCGAACTGGCGCCGCCTCCACTTTGCAGGTAAATCAGCAGTTGCATAAATTCCTTGAGTTATTTTTGAAGAGGACTGCAAAGATAGACGGATTCCAAAATGGCGGATACGATCGCGGATCTTAAGGTATTGCTGGAAGGCACAAGGCGTCTCTACTTCATCGGCATGATGGGCGCAGGCAAAGGAACTCTCTCGCGTGCCGTCGCCAGGCAATTAGGTTGGATGTGGATGGATACTGACGCCTGCGTCGAGCGACAAAGCGGCATGGCAATCAAGGAGATCTTTGACAGACTGGGAGAGGTGGCGTTTCGCAGCCTGGAGCAGGAATGTATCCGGCAGACGCTGCTCCATGCCAACAGCGTCATTGCTTGCGGCGGCGGGGCGCCTTGTTTCTTCGACACCATGGATCTGTTGTTATCATCAGGAACCGTTGTTTACCTGAATGCAGACATCGGTACACTGCTCGAACACCTCGAAAGAAATACAGAGAAGCGCCCTCTGCTCTCCGTCAAGGACGTCCGCGGACAGCTCAGCAACCTCCTTACATCCCGCGACCCCGTATACCGCCGCGCACACCTGACGATCGACACATCTGCAAAATCGGTGGATGAGATCTGCACTGAGATACTGAACCGGATAGGCATGTGATGTACATACTTCTGCCGGGAATCCGGTGAATCGCCTGAAGGACTCGAAGGTCCTTAAAGGGCTTATATCTTCTGAAAGGCCTGCTCCAGGTCTGCGATCAGGTCTTCGGGATCTTCCAGTCCGAAATAAAACCGGATACAATTCCATGGCAACACAGGATCCCTTCTGCCTTCGAGGCCATAGAGGGCTGCGACGGGGAGTACGAGCGATTCATGACCACCCCACGATACGGCAATTTCGAAGCGTTCCAGAGCATCTACAAAGCGTTCGACGCCAGCGATATTCTCTGCTTTCAAAAATACCGTCATCAGTCCGCCACAACCGCTCATCTGTTGTCGGGCAAGTGCATACTGCTCAAAGTCCGGATCGAAGGGATACAGCACGCCGCTGATCATCGGATGTGGTTTCAGGTAGGCCAGCAGGGCCTGGGCTGTCTCCTGGATCCGTTGCATCCTGATGTGCAGGGTCCGCAAGCCGCGCAAGACCATCGCTGCATCATGCGGCGAAAGGACCGGTCCCAGCGTCATGAATTCCGCATAAAAGATCCGGTCGATGAGTTCCTGTCTGCCACAGATCACCCCGGCTACGACGTCGCTATGACCATTGAGATATTTTGTGATCGTATGGACGACGATATCGATGCCAAATTCCGCCGGGCGCTGGAAAACCGGTGAGGCATTGCTGTTGTCAATGATTGTGATGATGCTATGTTGCTTCGCCCATTCGGCACAAGCCCTGAGATCCTGGATTTCATAAGTGAAGGTGTTGGGAGACTCCAGTATCAGCACCTTGGAATTGAGCTGTTTGGCAGTGATGATATTATTGATATCACGTCCATCCACAAACGTCGTCGTGACGCCAAACCTCGGCAGATAATTTGCGCAAAGGGCTTTGGTCCAGCTATATGGATTCTTGACACAGATGATATGGTCGCCTTCAGAGAGACAACTCATGGCACTCATGGCGACCGCGGCCACACCACTGCTGACGACCAGTGCATCATCAGTATGTTCAAGAGCAGCAAGTTTTTTACGCAGGATTTCCACAGTCGGGTTATTTCCGCGCGTGTACACGTGAGAATGCCGTTCATCAACAATTGCTCTACGGAAATCCGCAATCGTGGGAAAGGCAAAATTGCTTGTCTGGATCACCGGAGGAGCGATGGCGTTGAAATAGTTCTCGCGGTCTTCGCCGAGTCTATTGAGAATGTCGGAAAGAGTCATGAAGGGAGAGAAAGAGTTATAAGTGATAAATAATGAGTGAAAAGTTAATCAGCAATAATGATGAACTTGTTCTTGCGTCCGTTTTCGAGCAGAAGATATTTTTCATATAATAAATCTTCCGGGGACACTTTAAATTCCAGAGAAGAAACCTTGTCCTTATTTATTGAAACAGCATTTCCCTGGATCGCTTTACGCGCTTCGCTTTTGGAGCTACAGATCGCAGTATGGCCGGCGAGCAATTCTACGATATCCACACCGGACATGATGATGTCTTTATGAATATTGAAGTGCGGGATCTCAGCAGCGACCATAGCCATGGCGTTTACGGACATGGACAACAATGCCTCTTTATCGGCTTTGGGGTTAAACAGGATCTCTGAGACTTGCGCGGCTGCCTTGCAATCCTCGGCAGAATGAATCCTCGTCGTCATCTCCTCGGCTAATGCACGTTTTACTTCCTGCGGAGATGAGTTCATGTTATTTTCGAGCGCCTCGATTTCTTCATGCGCTTTCAGGCTAAAGAAACGGAGGTAGCGCGGCACATCGCGATCGTCGGCATTGATCCAGAACTGGTAAAACTGATACGGTGAGGTGAGTGCCGGGTCGAGCCAGATATTGCCACTTTCCGATTTGCCGAATTTGCTGCCGTCAGCTTTCGTGAGAAGGGGAGTGGTCACTGCAAAAGCTTTACTCTCCGGGATATTCTTTCTAATAAACTCGGTGCCGGAAGTGATATTTCCCCATTGGTCGGAACCTCCCATTTGTACCGTGCATCCATGATCTCTGTAAAGGCAAAGGAAGTCATATGCCTGCAGCAACTGGTAACTGAACTCGGTATAAGAGATCCCCGTCTCCATCCGTTTTTGGACGGATTCTTTCGAAAGCATATAATTCACGGTCATATGCTTGCCGACGTCGCGGAGGAAGGTAAGTACCGGCATGTCTTTATAGAAATCCAGGTTGTTGAGCATGACGGCCTTGATCTCCCCATCGTCAAAATTCAGTAAGCCGCGAAACTGCTGTTCCTGGTGTTTCAGGTTTTTGTCGAGCTCATCGTAGGACTTCAGCTCGCGTTCTCCATCCTTTCCTGACGGGTCGCCGATACGTCCGGTGGCGCCACCCATCAGAACAACAGGCTTGTGACCCGCACGTTGAAACAAGTCGAGGATCATGATCTGCACATAGTTGCCAATGGTCAGGGACGGAGCTGTCGGGTCAAATCCGATATATCCGCTCCGTGGGCCTGCGTCGAGATGCGCTTCGATGCCAGGTGTCGCATCATGCAGCATCCCGCGCCAGCGCAGTTCATTGATAAAGGATGGGTTGCTCATCAGGGGCAAAAATGCGGAAATGGATCAAATCGGCAGTTACATGCCCGAAAGCTGTGTCGGCAGGGGCAAATATCGATATGCATAGTTGTTGCTAAATAAGGATGCACCCTTGAACCGAAAAGCATTGGGGCCAAGTGGGTACCTCACGCCGTTCGTTATGCTCAGGCAGGACAGGCTCTCCTGAGACGATGATCGAATGGTTGAATACTGCGACAGGCGGGGTTTCGACTGGCTCAACCACCGCTGTGGACGAACCGGGGATGTATGTCCTCAGGGAAACGAATCATTGCGGCGCCGCCTCCGATACGATTGTTATTGATTTTGAAAATGTGCCTGTACCGTTTGATCTAGGAGAGGACAGGATCATTTGCCCTGGCGATACGATTGTTCTCACTGCTCCGCAGACGGATGCGCTGATCACATGGCTGGATCCTTCAGGCGGGGTTTCGACAGGCTCAACCACCGCCGTGAGTTCTCCCGGCATCGTCATGCTGACCCTCTCAAACGATTGCGGTATTACTTCCGACGAGATCATGATTTCCTTTGATGAAAATGAACCACAAGTTTCATTGGATCCGGTGTCGCTCTGTGATGGCGAGTCTGTTGTGCTGGATGCGACGCAGCCTTTTATTGCTCAATATTCCTGGAACACAGGTAGCAGTTCACCTGCTATTCAGGTGACAATGCCTGGGGATTATTTCGTGAGTGTGATGACTGATTGTTATTTCGCAGAAGGGAGTGCTCTTGTTTCTGCTGCTGATGACTGCAATCCCAATATTTACATTCCGAACGTCTTTTCACCGAATGGGGATGGGATCAATGATGTGTGGGAGGTTATATCAAATGATCCTAATATCATTGGCGTGCAATGCAAGATATTTGATAGATGGGGTGATATTGTGTTTGAAACGCATTCTATCCCTGTATCATGGAACGGGCAGTCTCAAGGTAAGGAGTTGTTGCCCGGGGTGTATGTGTATATAATGATATCGGAAACCGAAGGTGGAGATAAGAAGGTAACGTCAGGAGATCTGACTTTAATGAAATAGTCTTGCAGAAATCCAATCTATCACATTGACATTACTCCGCGAGATCATGTTTATATGCCCAAGCGATTAATTCCGCCGTATTTCTGGAATCCGTTATCCTTAACAGATTCAGACGGTGACCATCAACAGTTCTTTTGGACACGCCAAGTTGTTCTGCGATTACCTCGCTTTTAAGTCCTGTAATAACAAGTTTGAGCACCTCAGTTTGGCGGGGCGTTAACCGAACAGAGTCATCCTTACCCATTTGTAGAACGTGGTTTTAAGCAACATGGGGTAAGACAAACAACTGTCTTATTATAAGCAACACATTGCAAAGGCAAATCGTGCCTGAGTCTACGCTCTGCTCAAAGTTCTAAATCAGGTGCTATCTTGTTCTGCTAAGGCAAGCCATGAACTCTTGTGAAGATATGCGGATAATCCGAGATCTGGAATCTCTCTCGCGTGGAATTTTGGTAGTGAGGCAAAATCAGGTATTTATACCTGTGTGACTGTTAAGGTGGAGACTCAGGATATGACCGACACCATCCAGTTCGGCTCTATGAGGACAAAGGACAGGATTTGCGTAAATTGACTGCTATACGCTGTCTTACGTCCATTGGTTTCAGGCACGATATTTCCTGCAAAGATCCGGCTTAACCGCAAAAACCATCATATTTCTTCAACGCAACAGCATTCGTTGCTTTTACATATTAACATCTGCTGATTGGCGTACCAGGCCAACTCGATTGATCGAATACTATCTTCCGAGGCTGTGAGTTTGAAAAATCACAGAATTGAAATACGACGGAAAAATAGGAAGCAACGAGGAGTATATATGATGTTCTGTGTAAAGTCATAGGTGATATTAAATTTAGAACTGTTCAAAATATTTAAGCAGGATAGAGGGTAAATTCAGGATTCACCACTCTATCCTTCAGTGCTTCATCCAGTGAGGTATTAATCAACCGCCACAAATATTTGCTAACTTAGTTAATTGCATACTGCAACTGCACAATCCCCATCAACGTCGACATACCTTGCCTCACTAGCAGGAATAGTAATTTGAATAGTCTGGGGATTCCCAAGCTTGTACTGGCATGTTACTGTAACGTTAGCGTCATCAGTTGATGATAGGTTTACAATTCCTAGCACAGTCTCTTCTGCCATACAAAAGATTTGCCATGGATTCAACGAACTGGTAAGTGCTGCAAATTGACCTCCACCATAAGGATTTGCAAAGTTGCAGTTTGGAGGTGATCCTGTGCAGGCCCCAGCACCATCTGTTGTTCCACAAAGCTGAAGAGTCGCTTCAGTATCTCCATCAAGGCTTATTGCACAACAACACTCCTGACAATCTTCACAATCATCATCTCGCATAGTAACTTTCGAATCGGTAGTCTTCATTGATGGTTCCTCACATGAGATACCAAGGAGTGCTGAGAGTATCGCCAGACACAGGAACGACAATAATAATGTTGGCGTTTTCATGATCTTTATGATTTTTAGGTTAAAGAAAATCGTTTTAATCGAACGTATGACAGGAAGTTGTTCTTACTAATGCAATCCCCCTGAATACAGTATTCAGGATAAGGAAGCAGGGGCGGCGAGACTCACAGAAAAAATCTGTTGTTGCTATGGGCAATGTGCGGGGCTTTTTCATAATTCGCAAGAGTATAAATACCTGTTTTTCAAAAACGGGCAGTTATACCTGTGCAATTGAAAGATATTCAGGACCCCAAAGCGAGTGACCTGCACGATCTTCTTGATAATCACATGTACCAACTGTTTTGTACCGTCCAAATTGTGATGAGAATATACGCTGAACAGGTAAAGAAGAAGGAATTTGATTGACTACGAGCACCAAAATGTATATATTTGAACAGCATTGATTATTGTCTTACAGCATGATGAGGAATGAACATATAATATTTGTTCTATTCTGGATTCCGATGTTTTTGCATGGTTTAGACTGTTTGGCACAGAACCTGGTTCCCAATCCAAGCTTCGAATACAATGTCGGATGTCCATTCCTAAACGGCCAAGTTGAACTTGCTGTACCCTGGACACAGGGAAATGATGGTACAGCAGATTACTTTCATACATGTGCCACCCCTGGTGATTTGGGTGTTCCGGATAACGAGTTTGGAAGCCAATGGCCATTAGCCGGTGGCCAGGCATATATGGGGACAGCTGCTCGTACTGGAACCCTTGACTATCGAGAGTATATACAAGCACCACTTAATGCCCCACTTAACGAGGGTTCTGCATACTTGGTTTCGTTCTACGTGAGTCTTGCAGAGGATTTTTGTGCAGTACAACCATTTGGAGCACTTTTTTCTGTGGGTCCACCTCCCTATGACTATCAATGGGTTATTGATTATGACCCTCAAGTAGAAGTATATGGTGACTTTCTTGGTAACTACATTGATTGGACCCCTATCTCTCGATGTTTCATTGCTGAAGGAGGAGAGAACTATATTACAATAGGCAATTTCCGTAATCAGGAGGAATCACCCAGCAATCCTGATTGCGGAGACGGTGACGGCGATGATGCATCATATTACTATATCGATTCAGTATCTGTCATTGAAATGCCTCTCTCCGAAGAGGAATTCGCCTTAGATCCAGTCGCTGCCTGCGATTCTTATACAATCTTCCCGGGAAACGCTGAAAATTACACCTGGAGCGACGGCACCACCAATCCAACTCTCACTGTCACAGAATCCGGTACCTACTATGTCACCCTCTCCAATGAATGCGCCTTCTCCTATGGAGAAATTGAGGTCACAATCATTCCGGATGCTCCTCCTGTAGTCCTGCCAAATGATACGTTGCTCTGCTCCGGAGAAATTCTGGAAATTTCTCTCAATCCGGATGCCGGTACCTATGAATGGAATGATCAAAGCACGAACAGTGATTATACGATCACTCAAGAAGGTATGTACATCGTCACCTTGACAGACGACTGCGATATGACCTCCGACACAATCAATGTCACTTTCCTCGATCCTCCTGCACCCTTCACTCTCGGAGCAGACACGCTCATCTGCGACGGCGACGCATTCTCCATCTCTTTTGATCCCTCACTCGGTGATTTCATGTGGCAGGATGGAAGTAATTTATCGTCATATACAATTGATAGCGACGGCACCTACGCGCTCACGATCTCAAATATGTGCGGACAGGCAGACGATGAGATCATCGTTGATTTTATTGAGCCGATCGTATTCTCCATCGGCCCTGACCAGATGGTCCTATGCGATGGAGATGAGATGGAAATCGAACTCGATCCCTTGCTGGGCGATTTTTTGTGGAATGACAACAGCACAGACAATACGTATACTGTGACCGGCGAAGGTTCAGTGTCTGTTACTGTTACAAATGCATGCGAGTCTGTCAGCGACGAAATGCTCGTGTCGGTGCTGTATGCTCCTGAGTTTACGCTCGGCCCGGATATCACCGTCTGTTCAGGTCAGTTCCCCATCACGCTGAATCTCTCCGGAGTGGAGTATGCACAGTCCTGGGAGTGGAGTGGTGGTTCAACTCAAT
>CAVVDK010000010.1:0-57544 GCA_963746925.1 uncultured Bacteroidota bacterium | reverse complement strand
GGCTGGATTAAGAGGAGATTGGTGAACAGTGAATAGCGTCTATGAAATAAGAAATGGCAACGAAGAAGATATCGAGAAACCTGCTGGATCTCGCGCGCACTTTTGAGTTTGCGGTGTCGCAGGAGTCGCGCAAATTGAGTGCGATGGTCAAGGGCAGAAAGCCTTGTCATTGGTAGACCGTGTCGAATCCTACCGAGGATATCATCAATATCGAGATTGGCGACACTTCTCTTTTCGCGGGCGCGGAATGTGGAACGTGAATTAGGATTCAGGCAGCTCTACCTGAAGTTTGAAGGGGGAAATCCTACCGGGACCCAAAAAGACAGGATCGCATTTGCACAATGTCATGATGCGCTGCGGCGGGGATATGACGCCATTTCTGTTGCGACGTGTGGAAACTATGGGGCGGCCATGGCTCTCGCGGCGCAGCTTGCCGGATTGCGTTGTGTCATTTACATCCCTGAGACATACCACACGCTCCGCATCCAGGAAATGGAAAGCCTGGGCAGCGAGGTGCTGAGAAGCGGCAAAACCTACGAGGACTCCGTGACATATTCTTCAGGGCAGGCAAAAGAACATGAATGGTATGATGCCAATCCCGGCGGTGTGAATACATCCCTGCAGCTCATCGCATATGCCGAGATCGCCAATGAGATCTATGATCAGCTCCGCGATGCCCCCAAATATATCGGCGTTCCAGTGTCGAACGGCACATTACTCGCAGGTGTCTACCGCGGATTTGTAGGGCTCTACCGGCGCGGCAAGACATCCCGATTCCGCGGATGCTGGCGGGATCTTCGGCAGACCAGAACCCGATCGTCCATTCTTTCGGCAAAGGCCTGAAACGTTGTGTCGACCTCCCTCCGGAAGTATTGCACGAGACTTCGATCAATGAACCATTGATCAACTGGCATAGCTTCGACGGTGATGAAGCATTATATGCGTTGCGCAAATCCAAAGGCAATGCATATTTCCTTACTGACGACGAGCTGCTGACCCAGTCTGAAATCCTGTCCGACAAAGAAGGGCTCAACGTACAACCTGCTTCGACTGCCGGCCTTGCAGCATTGATCAAGGAACATTCCGAAAAACATCTTGAGCCGGATCGCTATGTGGCGATTCTCACCGGACGGAGTTGATGCTCAATTCTTGATTTTTAATCTCTTTTTTTATGTTTAATTCTTTATTATTTATTTTCATTTTGATCTTTATTTCCAATGAGTTATACCACACCGACACGGATTCTCGACGGCGATGCGGTCGTCTATTGCCAGGGCGCCTTTAATACACCGAATGGCAAAACCGCGCATGGCCTGGTGGTTTCACCGAGCGCTATCATGTCCTGGGCGTCATAGATCGTACTTACGCTGGTCAGGACGCAGGTGCTGTGCTGGATGGGAAGGCTTGCGGATTCCTGTCTTTGCCTCTTTGGATGAAGCCCTGAAAGCAATACATCCAAAATATTTTGTCATCGGCCTTGCCCCGGACGGTGGCCGTCTTCCGGCAGACGCGCGTTCGACGGTGATCGAAGCGCTTCAACATGGGCTGAACGTCGACAGCGGTCTCCACGACTTCCTCAGCGACGACCCTGAGATCAGCACGTTGGCAAAGGCACATGGGGCGGCGATCCGCGATGTCCGCAAGACTCCGGGTCAGAGGCGCTACACTTTTTTACAGGAGATATCGAACACGTGGAGTGCCTCAAGATCGCTGTTCTTGGTACAGATTCTGCTGTAGGAAAACGCACTACGGCATGGCTGCTCGTGCATGGGTTACAACATACTGGCTATCGCGCAGAAATGATCGGGACAGGCCAGACGGCATGGATGCAGGGAGCTAAATTTGCATTGATCCTGGATTCGCTGATCAATGACTTTGTTTCCGGTGAAATAGAATACGCGATTTGCGAAGCGTGGCGCAATGAACGTCCCGATGCGATCGTGATCGAAGGTCAGGGCAGTCTTCTCAATCCCGCGTATCCCGGTGGCTTTGAGATCCTCGCCGCTGGCAGGCCTGATATTATCATCCTCCAGCATGCCCCGATGCGCAAAGAATATGACGGCTTCCCCGGATATCTGCTGCATCCTCTCCCCCATCAGATCAAGGCACTGGAACTGATCTCCGGAAAAAAAGTGGTCGCAATCACCATCAACCACGAAGGGATCCCTGCCGAAGAAATCGACAGCGTATGTGCTCAGGTGAGTCGCGAGACAGGGTTGCCGGCATTCGATGTTCTGGCAAACGGAGCCGACGGCCTCGTGAGCCTGGTGCGCACCTTGATATAGCAATGATCCTGAGGAATTTCCATCAAGGCTGAAACCTGTGGACAAGTACACACGCGGAAACGAGATTGTTTTTCGTGAATACCTTCATTGTTCCAATTGACTAACACATCCCATACTTATGGATAGTACAAATCTGGTTGTCTTCAAAGAGCTTGCAGTCTTCGATATAGTGGTCGAGCCAAACCGCATCCGTGCAATTTACCGTGTGACCCGGGAGGACGGCACTTCGGAGGAGAACACGCTCATGTATAAATACGAAGATGTGTTCGATCCGAACTCCCCTGAGAAGCCTAGAATCTCGCCTCAGTCATGGTCGCACAGGTCGCATTGAACTATGGGCTGTTTTTGCGCACAGTATCACGTTCAACGGGATGTTACGATGAAGCGGATATGCGGTTTTTAATTGATATGGCAGAAAACACGGCACGCGAAATTTATGTCAATAAATTTCTTTTACCCAACGAGTTTCTGATGGCGCCCTTTGATGCGCTCGATGCCGTAAAACAGAAACGCTATTGCAATGCACAGATCAATTTTATCAATACCCGCTACCAGGGCATTAAGCCAAACTGGAAATTCCGCGAGTCGGACAAAGACAGCGTGGCTATCTGAGCAGTGGTGGCAAAGACAGCCTGCTCACATACGGCGTCATGAAGGAGATCGGCAAACAGGTCCACCCGGTCTATATCAATGAATCCGGAAGGCACTGGTTTACTGCAGTCAATGCATACCGGTATATGCAGCAGGCAGAGCCGAATGTCGTCAGGGTATGGTGCAATTCGGACCGCATTTTCCCATGGATGGTGCGTCAAATGCCCTTCATCAGGCAGGATTTTGCAAATGTCAGGGCGGATATTTACCCCGTCAGGCTGTGGACTGTGGCCGTGTTCCTGTTCGGAGTATTACCTATCGCGCGTAAACGCAATGTCGGTCATATTCTGATCGGCGATGAATACGACACCACCGTGAAAGCCAATCACCAGGGGATCACGCATTATAGCTCATTATTCGATCAAAGCAAGTATTTCGATATCGTCCTCACACGATATTATACCAAGAAAGGCTGGAACATTTTTCAATACTCCGTGCTCCGCAGTCTCGGCGAGCTCCAGATCCTGAAAACACTTGTCAAACGCTATCCACATCTGCAGGAGCACCAGGCCTCCTGTCATGCAGCCCATGAAAAAGACGGCAGGATCTATCCCTGCGGGAATTGTGAAAAATGCCGGCGCATCGTAGGCATGCTCATGGCGCTTGATGAAGATCCGCATAAATGTGGCTACACCGACGAGCAGATCGCCAACTGTCTCAAAGCGCTCGAAGCACATAGCGTCAAACAAATCGGTTCAGACGCTGCACATCTATACCAGTTACTGCTGGACAAAAACCTGATTGAGCGCAATCCATATACGGAACAGATCACCAAAGCGCATCCCTATATCGAATGCCTGCGCTTCGACAATGAGCGCAGCATGCTCCGCGATATGCCGCTCCTCATGCGGAGCCGGTACTGCGGATATTCCTTGAATATGCACAGGGCGTTGTGCGTATGGAAAACCGGCAATGGAAGGAGATACAACTCACGCCGGAGTTCATTTATGCAGAGCCCTACCCCTTCGAGTTTGAACAGCTCCTCAAAGCTTCGGATACCGCGACCGGGGAGGACACATACTTGTGGGAGAAGCATACCTGGCAGGAAATCGAAACGATCCTTGCCGAGTCCGACACCGCCATTCTCCCTTGTGGCGCCATTGAACAACATGGTCCACACCTGCCACTTGATATCGACTATTTCGACGTCGTATACCTGGCACGCAAAGTCGCCGCTGCCTGCAGTCATCCCAAACCTCTGGTATTACCACCCATTCCATACGGCGTTTCGTATCATCATGAGGATTTCAAGGGCACCTTGAGTGTGCGCAATGAAACCCTCGCCAACTTCATCTACGATATCGGCATGGGCCTCGCCAGAAACGGCATCCGCAAGTTGATTATTCTCAACGGTCACGGTGACAACCTTCCGACACTTACCTACGCCGCACAAATGATCAACCGCGACGCACAGATCTTTGTCTGTGTGGAGACCGGGGAGACCAGCGATAAAGATATCTACGACATGACCAGCACCCGCAACGACATTCACGCAGGAGAGATTGAGACAAGCACCACCCTGGCCGTCCGTCCCGACGTCGTCCGCATGGATAAAATGGCGGCAGAGCCTATCAATTTCGGTTCGTCATACCTGGATTACACCTCTGAACGCGGCGTGCCGTGGTATGTGCGCACTCAGAAGATCTCAGGCTCCGGGGTGATGGGAGATCCGACAAAAGCGACTGCGGAAAAAGGCAGAAAGATGTGGCAGATCATGATCGCTCACCTCGTGGAATTCGTCGAAGAGGTCAAGAAAAGCAAGGTGGAGGATCTGTATCAGAGGAGATATTGATGAGTTATGGGTTTGATGTTTGATGTTTGAGAACGCCGTTGGCCCGTTTCCTATCTGATCTCGTAACAGTCTCTTGGTTCCCCTTCGTGGTTGAAGAACTGAAAAGTTGAGAAGGTTGATAAGTTGTAGTAGCCACTACTTGATCTGACAGTCCGTGTTTCAAAGTGATTCATACCTGTCTTCGTCCTCTTCGTGGTTCACACCCGGAGCACGTCAAGATCGATTTGTTTCATCTGGCGGATGGTCTCCAGAGGATCTTCTGACCTGAAGACGCTGCTGCCTGCGACCAGTACATCTGCACCGGCGCGAATCACGGCTTCGGCATTCTGCAACCCTACGCCGCCGTCAATTTCGATGAGCGGATGGAGATTGCGGACGACGCACATCTCGCGGAGCTCCTGCATTTTCGGGATCGCCTGGTAGATGAATTTCTGCCCTCCAAATCCCGGATTGACCGACATGACGCAGACGAGCTCAAGGTCTTCGAGGACATCCTTCAGCAACATCACCGGCGTATGCGGATTGATCGCCACGCCTGCCCTGGCGCCTGTCGCCTTGATTTGCTGGATTGTCCTGTGCAAATGAATGCAGGCTTCATAATGTACTGTGATCGTATCAGCACCCAACGAGCGGAATGTCTCGATGTAGCGCTCCGGCTGTACGATCATGAGATGCACGTCCAATGGCTTTGCAGAGATCCGGGCGACATCCCTGATCACCGGCATGCCGAAACTGATGTTGGGCACGAAGACCCCATCCATCACGTCAAGGTGAAGCCAGTCGGCCTCGCTTTCATTCACGAGTTGAACGGCATCTGCCAACAGCGTAAAGTCCGCAGCAAGCAATGAAGGCGCTACCAGGTGCTTCACAATGTTCATGAACTGGTCTGCATATTTTGTGTTGCTGAGCTGATCCGTGTGTCGGGGATCAGGTCTTTGCCCTGAAACCGCAACATGATCTGCGCTACTGTAATGACATCCTTTTCGCAATAATGGGCAATCCGGGCGATATCCTTATCCTTCCAGTACACCCTCCCGACGTCGGCGCCGCTGATATCATCTTTCGGCCCGGGAATTTTCAAAATATATGCCAGAAGTTCCAGTGAAGTGTAGCTCTTGTAGTCCCCAAATTTCCACATATCCATGGTATCAAGGAGTGGCGTCTCCCATGGTTTCTTTGCCGAGAAATCCAGGATACCCGGCAGCGGAAGCCTGTTGATGATCATCCGCCGGCAGAGATACGGGACATCGAATTCCTTGATATTGTGACCACACAGGTACAGTGCGCCGGGATACCGGTCCGCATATTGGTTGAGAAACTGTGAAAACGCCTCCAATACCTCTATCTCTGTTTCTTGAGCAAAGGATTTCGTGCGCAGCCCCCAGGCTCCATCCCTGTGATACAGAAGTCCGACAGAAATGACGATCACCCTGCCGAATTCCGCATAGATCGCCGCGCGCTGCTCATAGAGCTGTGCCGCCAGTTCGGGAGTCCATTCCGTATCCCTGGCGGCGCTGAAATGGCTGGCCTTTAGTCCCCAGAGCCTGCGCAGTTCCGGACTGGCAGCATCCAGGCGATCCAATTCAGACACCGTTTCGATATCAATGAAGAGGATCTGGTCAAGTGGTATAAAGTCAAACATAGTGATCCGTGCAATTTGTTTACGTGTGTAACCCGCCTGTTACACCTGGTTTTTGATGGGTTCAGGCGAACAATTCCGGTACGAATATGTAATTTTAACCGGAAATCATCCGTTTTTGGGCGTACATTTCTCCTTGTTAGACAGATATTCCCTCTCAAAGGCCACGAAAAAAGTGATCATGGGAACATCAGACTCTCACCCTGAACAACGCGAAAGCACTTCAAAACAAAATGCCATTATTATGGGTAATACATCCAACCAACGCCTGATCGCAATCGCCACTGTAGTCATCATCGGACTGCTTGGAGTGATCGGTTATCTCGTCTACCGCAATGTCAATCAGGACAAGCTTATCAAGCAACAAGCCGGAGATCTCATTTCTACCGAAAAGCTGCAGGCACAACTTGAAAAGGAATACTACCAGGCCCTGGCCGATCTCGAAGAAATGCGTGGTACCAATGAGGAGCTCAATGCCCTGATCGATACACAAAAGGGAGAGCTGAAGACGCAAAAAGACAGAATTTCTGTGTTACTCAAAGATTCCAAAGACCTCGAAAGCGCCAAAACCGAACTCGCAAACCTGCAAACCCAGGCGGATAAATACATTGCCCAAATCAACGAGCTCAAAGAAGAGAACAGCCAGCTCAGCGCTTCGAATGCCCATCTGACGCAGCTCAAAGACACCTTGCTCAACGAAGTTCAGACCCGAACCATGGAGAATGAACAATTGTCTGCTGCCAAGGCCTCGCTGACATCGGAGAAAGAGTCTCTCCTGACGGAAAAAGCAGTGCTTACCAAGAAAGTCAATATTGCGTCCGTCATCAAGATCCAGAATATTGAGGTGAACGGATACCGCCTTAAAAGCAGTGGAAAAGAAAGCACAAGTAATCGTGCCGGAAAGATTGACGGCCTGAAGATCTGCTTCACTGCCCTCGACAATCCGATCGCAGGCACCGGCAAAGAGCGGTTTCATGTGCGCGTGATCACCCCCCTCGGCGAGACCATGTCCAGTGGCCCAGGTTCGGGTATCCTCGTCAATCCGAATACCGGTGAAGAGGTGCGCTTCACACAGTACCGCGACGTCGATTACGACAACAAGGAATCCAATGTCTGCATGAACTGGCAGCCGGACATGGCTTTTGACCCGGGCCAGTACACAGTAGAAGTCTATAATAAAGGGTTCCTGGCAGGGATGTCTACGGTGAATCTGAAATAGGATCAGAATATCTATTTAGATTGCGCGCCGTGTCATCAGATTTGTCTCAATGACCTTTGGAGGTTGATTTAACGGCAATATTATTTTTTTGAAATAAAATACGAATTCGCTGAGGGCGCCGTATCGTTCGCCTCGGCCTTTGCCTTTATCCATGCACGTCAAAATCTTCCAGGTTGATGCCTTCGCCGATACCCTCTTTACAGGCAATCCCGCCGCTGTCTGTCCGATCGACGAATGGTATGATGATGCCCTCTTGCAACAAATCGCCATGGAGAATAATCTCTCCGAGACAGCGTACTTTGTCTTGCATGAGCGCCCATTGCACATCCGCTGGTTTACACCGGCGATGGAAGTAGCGCTCTGTGGTCATGCCACGCTCGCAAGCGCGCATGTGTTGAATAAACACCTGGGGTACCGCGACAACCCCATCCAATTTCAGTCGGCCAGCGGGCCGCTGCAGGTGATCGTTGAGGATGAGAATATGTATACGCTCGATTTTCCTCAGGACAATCTGCGCAAGGCGTCCCTGGATCATCCATGCGTCCCGCTCTTTGGACAGAAAGTATTAGAGATCTGGCGCGGCGGCACCGACTACGTTCTACTGTTGGAATCAGCAGATGCCGTACGCAACGCAGACCCACGATTCCAGGAACTGGCTAAAAGTGATGGCCGGGGCTTTATTCTTACCGCAAAAGGTGAAGACGTCGACTATGTATCCCGATGCTTTTATCCACAAACTGGCGTCAACGAAGACCCTGCTACGGGATCGAGTCAGACAACCCTTGCTCCTTTCTGGTCGGAACGCCTTGGCAAGAAAAAATTCACTGCCCGGCAGCTCTCACTACGGGGCGCCTACTTCGAGACGGAGTGGCTGAAAGACCGCGTGCTGATCACAGGTAAAGCGGTGAGCTACCTTGAGGGGGTCGTGGAAGTATAGTCCTCATTAGACAGTCTTCAGTCGCATATCCTGGAGAAGTGCCAACTGCTGACCCGCGCTCTGCGAGTTCCGGCAAGCTGCGAACTAATTCCCGCCAGATTTGTATCTATACCCTGTAATCACCATCCCGGACCGACCTATGATCAGCTGGAGATTCAGCAAGTTCGACCCTGAGGCATTTCGTGAGCACCCGTTTGAGACATTGCTGCGGCTGTTCAAAGAGCTGCTCATGCACACCAATGGCGATGTCAATGAAGCCCTCGC
Source organism: uncultured Bacteroidota bacterium (assembly GCA_963746925.1). GTDB lineage: Bacteria > Bacteroidota > Bacteroidia > Chitinophagales > Saprospiraceae > DATDQA01. The sequence goes on along the minus strand of CAVVDK010000010.1, from coordinate 48,757 downwards.
ATGGCTCACTGAGTTGGACAGGAAATACAATCTCACAGATGAGTCTTACGGCATTGCCGATTTTATCCAGGACCTCAAAGACAAGGGGTACATCGAAACAAACCCCGTCGACCGCGACCGCATGACGCCCTCTGCGAAAATGGAGATGTCGTTGCGCAAGCAGGCGTTGGATGACATTTTTGACGAGCTCCAGAAATCGCGCAGCGGTCAGCACATGACACGCCACACAGGACAAGGGGATGAATTTACCGCCGAGATCCGGCCGTTTCAATTTGGCGATACCCTCGACAGGCTTGCCATCTCGGAGACCCTGAAAAATGCGCAGATCAACCACGGCATCGAAGAGTTTACACTGAGTGAAGAAGACCTGCAGGTGCATGAAGCATATTACCAGGCGCAGACGAGCACCGTCCTCATGATCGATATCTCTCACTCGATGATCCTCTACGGCGAAGACCGCATCACTCCCGCGAAAAAAGTGGCAATGGCCCTGTCGGAATGGATCATCACACGGTATCCCAAGGACACGCTGGATATCCTGGTCTTCGGCGATGACGCCTGGCCGGTGGAGATCAAAGACCTCCCATACCTGGAAGTAGGTCCGTATCACACCAATACTGTCGCAGGGCTGGAACTGGCTATGGATATCCTGCGGCGCCGCAAGAATCCGAACAAACAGATCATGATGATCACGGACGGGAAGCCGACGTGTATCAAGATCGGGAAGAAATATTATCAAAACGCATTCGGACTTGACAAAAAGATCCTGAACCGCACCCTCGCGCTTGCTGTAAAATGCCGTAAACTGGGCATTCCTGTGACGACATTCATGATCGCCCGCGATCCATGGCTGGTCAACTTCGTGGATACCTTCACACGCGCCAACCACGGCAAAGCGTTTTACAGTACACTGGAAGGCCTGGGGTCTTTCGTGTTTCTGGATTACAAAAACAATAAACGGAGAAGAAGGTAGTTCACCACTCAAGAACAAAGAGAGAATATGACAAAGGCGAAAACACTCGGCGAGCTGAAGGCAACAGGATACCAACCTAAACGCATTAAAGATGAGTTGCGTGCAAACATGCTTTCAGCCCTGAAAGAAGGCAGACAGGTCTTTGAGGGCATCCTTGGTTTTGATGACACCGTCCTCCCGGATATCGAGCGCGCCGTGCTCTCGAGACACAACATTTTGTTATTGGGTTTACGTGGCCAGGCCAAGACAAGGATCGCGCGCCTGATGACCAACCTCCTCGATGAATACACCCCCGTCATCGCAGGAACGGAGCTCAATGACGACCCGCTGAATCCGATTTCACGCCAGGCGAGAGACATTATCGCGGAACATGGAGATCACACACCGGTCACATGGATCCACAGGTCTGAACGCTATGTGGAAAAACTCGCGACACCAGATGTCAGCGTCGCAGATCTCATCGGTGATGTGGACCCGATCAAAGCGGCCACGATGAAGCTCCCCTATTCTGACGAACGGGTCATCCACTTCGGACTGATCCCGCGTGCGCACCGCTCGATCTTTGTGATCAATGAGTTGCCTGACCTGCAGGCACGGATACAGGTGTCGCTCTTCAATATTCTTGAAGAAGGCGATATTCAGATCCGCGGATTCAAGATGCGCCTGCCACTGGACATCTGTTTCATTTTCACTGCCAACCCCGAAGATTATACAAACCGCGGGTCGATCATCACGCCATTGAAGGACAGGATCGAGAGTCAGATCCTCACACATTACCCGGAGAACCTGGAAGTGGCGAAACGCATCACTGCGCAGGAAGCAGCCATTGCAGAGGTACAATCTTCGGCCATCCATGTGCCCGAAGTCGTCCGCGAGCTCCTCGAACGCATTGGATTTGAAGCGCGGGAAAGTGAGTACGTAGATGAAAAAAGCGGTGTCTCTGCACGCCTCAGCATCAGTGCACTTGAAAATCTATACTCCACTGCAGAACGACGCATGTTGAAAAATAAGGAGTCTTCAGCAACAGTGCGCATCTCCGATTTCTGGGGTGTGATCCCTTCCGTGACAGGGAAAGTCGAACTGGTCTATGAGGGCGAGCAGGAAGGGCCACAAGCCGTCGCATTGCGCTTAATGGGACGTGCTATCAAAGAGCAGTTCCTGTCCGTATTTCCCCATCCGGAAAAAACAAAGAAAGGAGAAGACCGCGATCCTTATGGCGTCCAACGGGCGTATTTCTCCGGAAACAATGTCATTGAAATCGAAAACGAAGCCGGCGAAAAAACTTATCGCAAATCTCTCGACAAAGTCCCTGGTCTGGATCAACTCCTCGACGCACAGCGCATCGCTAAGGAAGACCGCTATCCCTGGAAGGAGCTTGTGCTCCACGCACTGGCTGAATTTGAAGTGATCAGTAAAGATCTGTTGCAAACGAAAATCAGCTTTTCCGATCCACTGGCCGATATGCTGGAAGACCTGGATTGATGCTGAATTCTCAATTCGTTATTCTTAATTGTAATTCCCTCATTCATCATTCATCATTCATCATTCATCATTCATCATTCATCATTCATCATTCATCATTCACCATTCCTCATTCCTTATTCCCTATTCATCATTCATCATTCATCATTCATCATTGACTTAACACTGTCATAACAGCCCTGCAAACCCATTTCGGTTATCTTTGCCAGCCATTAAAACGATGTACGCGTGGGTATTCTCATCTTCCTGATTGTCTCTTACATTCTCCTGAGTATCAGTCTCTTTCTTTTATTTCCAAAAGCAGAAACGGCAGCATGGAAGGGCCTCGTGCCGGGACTGAATTTTGCCGAATGGTGCAAGCTGATCGGCCGCTCACCGTGGTATGCCCTATGGCTCCTCTTCCCCGTTGTCAACATCTTCATCTTCTGCGGGATGGGGGTAGATATGGTGCGTTCATTTGGGATGTACCGGCTGATCCACAGCACCTGGGCCGTGATCTACGCTCCCGCCATTTTCACGTACATCGCCAGAACTTCATCTCTCACTTACGGCGGACCTACGCTGATCAAAGAGCGTGAGTATAAACAGCAGATCGAAGAAGCCGTTGCCAGCGGCAATACGCGGAAGGTGCAAAAGCTGCAGGCCGTCAATCCGTATAAAAAGGGTCCGGGGCGCGAATGGTTTGAAGCGATCGTCTTCGCAGTCTTTGCAGCGGCATTTATCCGCATGTTTCTCATCGAGGCATATAAAATCCCGACACCTTCCATGGAGGGATCATTGCTCGTTGGAGATTTTCTTTTCGTCAGCAAAGTCCATTATGGCATGCGTATGCCAATGACACCGTTGATGATCCCGTTGTTGCACAACCGCATCCCGATCATTGGCGGAGAGTCCTATATCGGTTCTGTACAGCTACCCTATTGCAGACTGCCGGTGATCGATCCGATCATGCACAACGACCCCATTGTATTTAACTGGCCGGTGGGCGACAGCGTCTATATCACGCCGCAGCGCTCGTGGACATATTACCAGGTGCATCATGATCAGCGCCTGATGCAGGAGTTGAAAGGACAGAAGGTCATTGTCAGACCAATCGATAAAAAGGACCACTACATTAAACGTTGTATCGGGCTTCCGGGAGATACACTACAGGTTATCGACAGGCAGGTCTATATCAATGGTGTTGCGGCCAGGAACCCATCGAAGATCCAATTTCATTACAAGGTCTTTTCTGCTACACCGCTCAATAAAGACTGGCTGCTGGAACAAGGCATTGATCCCGATGACCATCCCTATGGTGTGAAAGAATTGTACTGGCTCAATCCGTCTCAGGCTGAAGCGCTGGGCAAACTCGACGGGGTCCAGGTAGAGATCCTGGAAGCAAATGAAGCAGCAGATCTATTTCCCCACGACCCAAAAAATTTCGGCACCTGGACTGTCGATAATTACGGACCTATCTGGATACCTAAAAAAGGCACTACGGTTTCACTCTCTCTGGATAGCATTGCTCTCTACCGGCGTGTCATTCAGGTCTATGAACATAATGCCTATGCGCTGCGTGACGGGAAGATCTACATCAATGGAAAGGAGGCGCATGAATACACCTTCAAACAGGACTATTACTGGGCCATGGGTGACAACAGGCACAATTCAGAAGACAGCCGGTTTTGGGGCTTTGTACCTGAAGACCACATCGTGGGCAAGCCCTTGTTTATCTGGATGTCTATCGGCAAACACGGCATCCGCTGGAACCGGTTATTTACTTCCGCACATAAGATGTAGCCGGATTTTTTTTGCTATCATCACAATGTGGAAAGTTCTCGCCTTGAAAGTATTGCAATCGCGATATTGCTGACCTCCGTTGCCGGATCTGGACAGATACCACAAACGGACTTGTATGCCTTTAAGCTCACGGAAGATGATTCCGCACATTGGCATATTCATACCCCACTGTACCTGAGTGCGTGGAACCCTGAGGGCTACACAAATCAGCCGGAATGGGTCGACGCTCATACCCTTCTCGTCTCGGTGCGGAAAAAAGACGCCATACAAAATGACATCTACTTGCTGGACCTCAAAACGCAACTGTTGCGTCGGATGACAGATACTCCCGAAAGTGAATTTTCGCCGATGCTGACACCGGACCAAAAGCATTTCAGCGTCGTCCGCCAGGTTCAGGGGACAGTCATGGATCAACAGATCTTCAGCTATCCGATCGATCTCGCCGGCCCAGGTCAGCCAGTCCTTCCGCGCACGCGCAATGTCGGATACTACTGTTGGCTCGACAATGAGGAGATGGCGCTCTATCTCGTCGATGATCCCGACAAGCTGGCCTTATGGTCGGGTACTGACAGCATCCCACGGATCTATTCAAGCATGATCGGCAGATGCCTCAGACGGACGCCATCGGGGAAACTGGCATATGTCCATAAATATTCCGACGACTACTGGTATCTCAAAACACTGAACCTGTCCAGCAGGACTTCAGAAATCCTCAATGCGACGCTCCCGGGTAAAGAAGACTTTGCCATCGGGCCAACAGGTTGTTATTTTATGGCGTCAGGAACTACCCTGTACGTCTTTGACCCTGCACATACCCCGGCGCAGTGGGTCGTGGTTTCGGACCTCGGAATCTATGGTCTGCACGATATCACCAGGCTCGCGATCAGCCCGGACAACCAGATTGCGATCGTAGACCAGAAAGGGGAGTGACAACCGGCGGATGATACAGAAGCCACTATCTTGCGACGTTATCCTATGACCGGTATGTCGTCATTATTGCTATTGCTATCATCCTTCCTGTTTGGCACCCACTCCAATTTATCCGTGCGTGCACCGTCGATAGAATATCTTGTCGAGCTGCGCGCATGGCAGTATTCCGGATTCCATCATGACCTGAAGGATCTCGGGGTTGGATATACGTTACGCAGAATTTCGACAACGGATTACTATAGATTGTCGCTTCCTTCGGACGAAGAAAGGTGGCTCGACCAAATGGTGCACGACAATCTGCTGGAACACTGGCAGCATGACAGACCTGTCGTGAAACGCAATACACCGAACGACCCCCTCTTTCCGAGCCAATGGGACCTCATCCGCATCGGAATGCCGGAAGCATGGAACAGAGCAACAGGAGGCACGACAATGACAGGTGACACGATTGTCGTCGCGGTTCTTGATGCCGGATTTGACGTCAATCACGAAGATCTGCGGGACAACCTGTGGGCGAACCGCAAAGAAATACCGGGCGATGGAATTGACAATGACCAAAACGGCTATGTCGACGATTACCTGGGATTGAATATTCAGACGGGAGACGATCAGCATGATCCGGATACGCATGGCACTGCGGTCGCCGGGATTATCGGGGGCCGGGAGAAAATGGCAAGGGCATCTGCGGGATCAACTGGCAGGTAAAGCTCCTGCTCATCAGCGGGATCCGCAAAGAATCAGACATTATCGAAGGATACATGTATGCAAAGGCGCTGCGTGATAAATACAGGAGCACCAATGGTACAGCCGGTGCTTTTGTCGTCGTCACCAGTCTCAGCGCCGGGATCGACAACGCACTGCCTGAAGATCACCCGATGTGGTGTGAGCAATATGACATGTTGGGGAATTCAGGTATCCTAAGTGTCTGTGCAACGACAAACTCCAATTCGGATGTCGATATGTTTGGCGATATGCCCACGACTTGTCCAAGCGAGTATATGATCGCTGTTACGAATACCGGTATGGATGATCAGAAATTGCTGTTCGCAGGATATGGCGTTCTGAACGTCGACCTGGGTGCGCCGGGCACTCCGACGTTGACGACGAATGTTGCCAACGGCTATAATAATTTTGACGGGACTTCGGCTGCGGCACCTCATGTGAGCGGAGCCGTCGCGCTGCTGTACGCTGCCGCCTGCAGTGATGTGCTTTCCCTCGCGCACACTGACCCCTCTGCCCTGGCTCTGCAAATGGAAGATCTTGTGCTGGAGAATACGGATCCTGTGAACAGTCTCGCCACACAGACTGTCAGCGGTGGTAGATTGAATGTTGCCCATGCCATAGAAGCGCTTGATAACTTATGCGGAAACACCGGCGGCGATCTGGCGATCAATTCGATTTCACCAAATCCTGTCACCGACGAGGCTACTGTAGAATATCATATCCCCGAACTCGTGGAGTATGAAATCGATGTCTACGACAGTGCAGGGCGCCTGCTCTTGCGCGATAATCCCACGACGATCCTGCCGGGCGTACAAACCTATGCGCTGTCTGTCAACAGCCTGCCGCCTGGAGTATATTTCTTTTCAATCAGACAGGGAAAGGCGACCGCTACGAAATCTTTTCTCGTTCAGTAACAGACTGTTTTACGCCGCTTTGGTGCACTCTCAGAACTGTCCGGCGACATTGGGATGTGTTAAACTATTTCGCGTCGTGCAACTCTGTTGACAAATCGGGGTCCTTTGAAGAGTAATTGTATAAGCCAGGACCAGACTCGCCGGCAGATTCTTCACTCGGGATGTATTCCTCAATCATTACAGTGCGATGCAACTTCTAAAGACGTCGATGTGCATTTTTTTATTTTGTCTTCCCCTGACAGTAACCGTCGATGCCCAAGGCAATCCCGGCACCATACATCAGACATTAATAGACAAAATCGGAAGGCTTATTGACCGACCTGATCTCTCCCCGTTGGAAAGCAATCAATGTAAAATTGAAATTGAATTTGTAGTTACGCGCAAACATGAGATCCTCGTGCTCGGTGTGTACACAGATCAAGAATTCCTGGACAACTACGTGAAGAGGAGATTAAATTACAAGAGAGTCAATGTCAAAGGTGTCCGGTATATGGCGCCCTATCTGCTTGATGTGACATTTAGAAAACAGCCCATTCGTTAAAAACAAACGGAAAAAACAAATGAAACGATTGGAAAAATACGGCCTCCAATACAATCACTGTCCCCATCACTTTTTTAACCTGCAAAACACAGCGAACAATTTTCGGTTTACTCTTTGCCTTGGCTCGCAATCGGTGCAGAGCTGAACAGTGACTCGACGAATGCCTGTTTGTTGAAAATTTGCAGTTGCTCGATACCTTCGCCGACGCCGATGTATTTGATTGGTATTTTGAACTGATCGGAAATTCCGAGCGCTACTCCCCCTTTTGCGGTGCCATCCAGCTTTGTGAGTGCGATTGCTGTGACATCTGTGGCTTCGGTAAAATGGCGCGCCTGTTCAATGGCATTTTGCCCGGTTGTTGCGTCGAGGATCAGGAGGACTTCATGTGGTGCGGACGCCATGCACTTGCTGATAGAGCGCTTCATTTTAGAGAGCTCGCGCATGAGATGTCCTTTCGTATGGAGGCGTCCGGCAGTATCAATAATGACGACATCCATATGGTCTTTGATAGCCTGAGCTACTGTCTCATACGCGACAGCGGCAGGGTCTGCCTGCATCCCCTTCGCATAAAATGCGCAGCCCACCCTGTCAGACCAGATCTTGAGCTGATCGACCGCTGCGGCTCTGAATGTATCCCCTGCTCCCATGATGACGCTCTTGCCACGTTGTTTGTATTGATATGCCAGTTTCCCGATCGTCGTTGTCTTACCCACGCCATTTACCCCGACAACGAGGACCACGTATGGCTTCTGCGTTTCATCAAATACAAAATCCGCCAGGTCTGCTGTCTTATTCTCTGAGAGAAGTTGGACGATCTCATCGCGCATGATCTCATTGAGCTCCGACACGCCGACATATTTGTCCCGTGCCACGCGCGCCTCGATACGTTCGATGATCTTGACTGTAGTGTCCAGGCCAACGTCTGAAGAGATCAGGATATTTTCGAGCTCATCCAGAACCTCTGCATCGACAGAAGACTTGCCGGCGACGGCCCGCGTAATTTTGGAGAACAGGTTCGATTTCGTTTTCTCCAGTCCTTTCTGGAGTTCCTGTTCCTTTTCTTTAGTAAAAAAACTTTTGAAAAAACTCATCGTATCACAAGGGTTAGGCTGCGCTGAATGCAATGAAGTAAAAAGGCCTTTTCAGCGGATGCCGAAAAAGCCTTTATCACTGTATCTGTCTGTAAACAAGTTATTTCTTCCCAAAGAATGCTTTGGCCTCATCTTTGTGAATCATGAGCTCTTTGTAGGTATATTTTCCGGTGACAGGATCTTTGACGGGTTTGATCACTTTGACAAAGTCCCTTCCGGTGCCTGCATTTTGTCCTCTCTGAGCGACGCGGGCGTTTTTGGATACTTTAGCCATGGTTATTTAATTTCTTTGTGAACGGTATATTTCTTCAGGATCGGATTATACTTTTTCAGCTCCAGCCGATCCGGGGTGTTCTTCCTGTTTTTTTGTGTGACATAGCGGGACGTGCCGGGCATGCCACTTGCTTTATGCTCTGTGCATTCCAGAATGATCTGTATCCGGTTGCCTTTCGATTTCTTTGCCATTTCCTTCGGTGAATTTACAGATTAATACCTGTTTTGACTCCCTTGCGTTCGAGCTTCTTCAAGTATGTATAAACGCCCAGTTTGTCAATGGTTCGCATTGCCTGTGTCGTGAGCTTCAATGTGACCCAAGTATCCAGCTCGGGAATGAAATAGCGCTTCTTGTGGACATTGGGCAGGAAGCGGCGTTTCGTCTTCACATGTGAGTGAGAGACGTTATTTCCGACGATCGGACGTTTTCCGGTTAGTTGACAAATTTTGGACATCGCTTTATTATTTCTCTTTCATCTTTCAAGTGACCGCGGGAGAATTCGAATCCCCAACCTTCTGATCCGTAGTCAGATGCTCTATCCAGTTGAGCTACGCGGCCGGAAGACCTTCTCATTTGAGGGGTGCAAAGATATAGATTCTGTCCGGATATTTTGCTGTCAGTGTGTCGCGCCCGGTGAACACACCACCGCAGCTGTTTGTCGCGGCGAACGATCAAATATATCTCTGTATTTCAATATGTTATGAAGATATTTCTGAATGTTATTCATTCGTCTTGCCTTCAAATTTTTCACCTCTGGCTCATTGCTCTCGGCCGATGAATTCCAGGAAGTCAAGGATATCTTGTGCAAGGAGCAATGCGGATGAGGTATGTTGCCTGCCCGACCAGAAAGGCGGGTGAATATACCTCCAGCCCCTGACTATCAGCCTGTTGCCACCACCCTTAACTGGAATAAAACATCTTCTTGCAAATAGTGGGCAGCCAAGCAGTGCGGCCATGAGGTATGTTGCCTGCCCGACCAGAAAGGCGGGTGAATATACCTCCAGCCATTGAGTATCAGCCTGTTGCCACCACCCTTAACTGGAATAAAGCATTTTCTTACACTTAGCGGGGCAGCCAAATAGAGCGGCCGTCGAGGTATGTTGCCTGCCCGACCAGAAAGGCGGGTGAATATACCTCCAGCCATTGATTATCAGTCGGTTGCATTCTTGATTGACGGTTCGACAGACGATTGTATGGTGAAAAACCTGAGGGGACCTGGACTTAAGCAACTACGGCCCTCGAGGTATGTTGCCTGCCCGACCAGAAAGGCGGGTGAATATACCTCCAGCCCTTGAGTATCAGCCTGTTGCCACCACCCTTAACTGGAATAAAGCATTTTCTTACACTTAGTGGGCGGCCAAGCAGTGCGGCCATGAGGTATGTTGTGAATATACCTCCAGCCATTGATTATCAGTCGGTTGCATTCTTGGTTGACAGTTCGGCAGCGACGATTGTATGGTGAAAAACCTGAGGGGACCTGGACTTAAGCAACCAAGTCCATGAGGTATGTTGCCTGCCCGACCAGAAAGGCGGGTGAATATACCTCCATCCATTGATTATCAGTCGGTTGCTTTCTTGGTTGACAGATTCGGCAGCGACGATTGTATGGTGAAAAACCTGAGGGGACCTGGACTTAAGTAACCAAGTCCATGAGGTATGTTGCCTGCCCGACCAGAAAGGCGGGTGAATATACCTCCATCCGTTGATTATCAGTCGGTTGCATTCTTGGTTGACAGTTCGGCAGCGACGATTGTACGGTGAAAAACCCGAGGGGACCTGGACTTAAGCAACTACGGCCCTCGAGGTATGTTGTGAATATACCTCCAACCCTTGAGTATCAGCCTGTTGCCACCACCCTTAACTGGAATAAAGCATCTTCTTGCAAATAGTGTGCATCCAAACAGAGAGGCCGTCGAGGCATGTTGCCTGCCCGACCAGAAAGGCGGGTGAATATACCTCCAGCCCTTGAGTATCAGCCTGTTGCCAGCACCCTTAACTGGAATAAAACATCTTCTTGCAAATAGTGGGCAGCCAAGCAGTGCGGCCATGAGGTATGTTGTGAATATACCTCCAACCCCTGATTACCAGCTGGTTACGATCCGGTACCGCTATGATTCGAGACTACACCTACCTTTGTTCCAATCCCCTCGCCTACTCGAGCTTGAGTACCTCCAGAAAGGCTTTCTGCGGCACCTCTACATTGCCGATCTGCCGCATTTTCTTCTTCCCCTTCTTCTGCTTCTCCAGGAGCTTCCGCTTCCGCGTGATATCCCCGCCATAACACTTGGCAGTGACGTCCTTGCGCAATGCGGAGATGGTCTCCCTGGCGATGATCTTCGCGCCGATCGCAGCCTGGATGGCGATCATAAACTGCTGGCGCGGCAACAACTCCTTCAGCTTGGCACAGATCTTCCGACCCAAAGCTTCGGCCTTCGTCCGGTGCACAAGGGCTGAAAGCGCGTCGACAGGCTCACCGTTCAGCCGGATGTCGAGCTTCACCAGGTCGGAAGCGCGGTAGTCGAGAGGCTGATAGTCGAACGAAGCATACCCTCGTGAGATCGATTTCAACCGGTCGTAAAAGTCAAAGACAATCTCCGCCAACGGAAGCTCGAATGTCAGCTCTACACGTGTCGGCGTGAGATAATGCTGCTTCGTCATCGCCCCACGTTTCTCGAGGCACAAGTTCATGATATTGCCGATGTAGTCTGGCTGGGTAATGATCTCCGCGGTGATATACGGTTCTTCGACGCGGTCCAGCAACATCTGATCGGGCAGATCATTGGGCGTGTTGATGATGATCTCCTCTCCCTTAAGACTGTATGCCCGGTACGAGACGTTAGGCACCGTAGTGATAACTTCCTGGTCAAATTCGCGGGAAAGGCGTTCCTGCACGATCTCGAGATGGAGCATGCCGAGGAACCCGCAGCGGAAACCAAAGCCCAGCGCCGCGGAGGTCTCTGGCTCGAAGACGAGGGAGGCATCATTCAACTGCAACTTCTCAAGACTGTCGCGCAGGTCTTCGAAGTCTTCGTTGTCGATAGGGTAAATCCCCGCGAACACCATCGGTTTCACCAGCTCGAAGCCGTGGATGGCCTCTTTACAGGGACGATGCACATGTGTGATCGTATCGCCGACTTTGATCTCCTTCGATTCTTTGATGCCGGTGATGATATAGCCCACATTTCCTGCGCTCACCACATCGCGTGCCTGGAGGCCCATCTTCAGCACTCCAACTTCGTCGGCCTCGTATTCTTTCGCAGCGTTGACAAAACGCACGTTGTCTCCTTTCCGAAGCACGCCGTTGAAAATGCGGAAGTATGCGATCACGCCACGGAAGGGATTGAAAACGGAATCGAAGATGAGCGCCTGCAGCGGCGCCTCCGGGTCTCCTTTCGGCGGCGAGATGCGTTCCACGATGGCGGTGAGGATCTCCTCTACGCCTTGTCCTGTCCGTCCACTCGCCAGGATAATCTCCTCCCTCTTGCAGCCGATGAGGTCGACGATCTGGTCTCTTGTCTCTTCGACCATCGCACTTTCCATATCGATCTTATTGGCGATGGGGATGATCTCCAGGTCATGTCCTATGGCGAGGTAGAGGTTGGAGATCGTCTGAGCCTGGATCCCCTGTGCCGCATCTACGAGGAGCAGCGCCCCCTCACAGGCCGCGATCGACCGGGACACTTCGTACGAGAAGTCCACATGCCCGGGAGTGTCGATGAGATTGAGGGTATACATGACCCCATCCGTATGCTTGTACTGCATCTGGATAGCGTGGCTCTTGATCGTGATCCCGCGCTCGCGCTCGAGGTCCATGTCGTCCAGCGCCTGGTCCTGCATATCGCGCTGTGCGATCGTGCCGGTATGTTCGGAACAGGCGGTCGGCCAGGGTGCTCTTCCCATGGTCGATATGCGCGATGATGCAGAAGTTGCGGATGTGTTTCATTCGGCGGCAAAGATAGCGGGAGAAGACTGACGGGGCTAAATTCCAATGACCTGGATCCAAATGCGCATCTCCGCAGGGAGATCCCGGACTTCCCTAGTATCCATTGCGCAAACGATAAGCGGATTCCGGGGTATTCGGCAACAGGATTATGCTCTGAGATCTGGCTTCAAGAGCGCTTGAACAGGTTTGCTGGCTCCCTACCCCATCTCACCGCACTACCGTCACATCGCCCTTATACACCAGCACCACGTTATCAATAAATTCGACCTCTGCCACATAGGTAAACACCCCGGGGTTGATGCCTGAGTTCTTATCATGGCCATCCCAGCCGCTGGCAGGGTCATTGGGCATAAAATCCGCAGCGCTGTGCACCAAAGCGCCCCAGCGATCGAAGACCATAAACTTCTTCACCCGCAGGATCTGACTTTCATTGCCCTGGACAAAGAAGACATCGTTGATGCCGTCGCCATTCGGGGAGAAGACGGACGGAATAAATACCGCCCTGTGCTTGTTCACCAGGATGTTGAGCTGGTCGGTGCTCTGGCAGCCGTTGACATCATAGACAGTCGCCTGGAGGGTCATGGAATTGAAGGCCTGCACGGTGGCATCGAGGCAGGGATCATCCTGGCATGTGATGACACTCGCGGGATCCCAGATCAGCGTGTCGATCTGATCGGCGGGCAGGCTGACGATCGCATGCACGGAAGCACTTGCTCCAAGACCGAGCTCGATGTCGGGACCGATATCGATATGGATCTCGCCATGTTCCATCAATGTAATCGTCGTATCCCACCGGCAGCCGTTCGCATCTTCTACCACTAGGTCATAGCTCCCCGCCGCCAACTGGTCATAACTGGCATCCGTACTCCCCATGCTTTGATTCAACATGAAGATGAACGGCGGTTCCCCTCCGATCACCTGGTCGATATGAATGAATCCGTTCTGATCTCCAAAACACGCAGGGTCCTGGCTGTCGATGAGTGCGTCGGTTGGCGCATCTGTATTGGCAATGACGTCGACGGAAGCTGTGCTGCTGCACCCCGTCTGTGTATTTTGAATTGTCAACACATAGTTCCCCGCCTCATCTACTGTTGGATGCAACGTATGTTCGTTGCCATCCTGAAGTATCCCCGGTCCTGTCCAGTTGATTGCATATTGAGGGCCAGAGGACGATCCGCCGGCATCGAGCGTCTGGACGGGATTGGCGCAATCGATCACCACATTGCTGATCGCCATTGCCGTCGGGACAGCATTGACCACTACCGTGACTTCCGTCTGATCGCCGGGACAGGCACCATTCGAGGGCAGCGCATAAGTAAATGAATATGTGCCGGGCAATTGCTGGTCCGTATTAAAGGTCCCGCTGACGGGATTGAATGCATTGCCCTGCGAAGGCATTGACGAAGTCTCTGTCCATGTACCATTCACATCCGCTCCGGTGATGAGGCCGGAGAGGTGTATAAGCTGTACATCATTGGCACACAAGGCCATGGGCTGCGACGCCATACCGGCATCGACGGCGGCGTCTACATGGATAGTGACCTGGTAATCGGAAGGGCAACCGGGAGGCGGCTGGTTTTGCAAACTGAATTGCAAGACGTAATCCCCCGGATCACTTCCTGTCGCATCGAACAGGGTCCCGTTCAGCGCGGCAGGATCGATGCCTCCCGGGGATTGCACAAGAACCAGGTGCCGCTTTCAGTGGTGTTTTCGATCGTCGTAATATCGAGGACATCACCTGCATTGCACAGTGCACCGGGATCAGAGAAGGTGACATCGGGACAGGTGCAATCGAGGACTGTCACCGTCACAGAATAGCTGGACTCCGGACAGGGAGCGACGGCGGAATTCGTAGTGTATACAAACTGGTAATCGCCAGCAGGGACAGATGCAAAATTCAGGTTGTTGAATAATCCCACCGCACCGGAATTGTCTGCATCCTGCCAGGTGCCGTTCATATCACCAGACAGAATGAGGTCATACAAGTTGATCACAGAACCTCCGGCCAATGTATTGCACAACGTCGTCGATGGCTGCAGCGCAGCAGACCGGCGGCAAGACTTCGGCCACAGATACGGTGGCTTCTCCGGTACAGCCCTGGTTGTCGGATACCGAGACGCTGTAGTTGCCTGCCGTGTTGACAACGAGCGTTTGGTGCATCGATCCGTCAGACCACAGGTATGTTGCAAATCCGGAACCTGCATTCAGCGTTGTACTGCCATTTTCACAAAACGCAAGACCGCCGGTGATGACAGGATTCAGAGATGTACTTTCATCGACGTTTACAGAAGCAGCGCCCGAACAGCCGTTGTTGTCGACGACAGTCACGGCATAGACTCCCGGAGAAGACGCGGTGATGGTCTGCGATGTGGAATCGTTGCTCCACTGATATGATGCATAGGCGCCGGCATCGAGGATCGTATACCCGCCAATGCAATATGTTGTAGAGCCTCCTATCTGCACAGTTGGGTTCGGATGTTCAATCGCCGTGACGGCAGCGGAACCGGTACACCCTGCCGCATCGCTCACGATGACCCCGATATTTCCTCCCTGCGTCACGTTGATCGTCTGGCTTGTCTCTCCCGTCGACCATGCATAGGCAGCGTAGCCGGGGCCTGCGTCGAGGATGGTGCCGGAGCCTGCACAGAATTCCAGCGTCCCTGTGATGACAGGAGACAAGGAGGCATTCTCCGTCACATCAAAGGCAGCAGTACCTGTGCACCCGTTCATGTCGGTCACGGTGACATAATATGTCCCGGAAGCAAAGACTTCGCGTGTCTCCATCATGCTGCCATCATCCCACAGGTAACTGCTATATCCCGCGCCCGCATCCATCGTGGAGGAAAAGCCTGTGCAAAACGCATGCTGTCCTGTAATGACCGGTTGCGGCGAAGGATCGACGACGACGGTTGTTGAAGCAATCTCAGATGCACACCCATCGACTTCCACGACAAGTGCATAGACACCTTGTAAGACAGCATCTGTGGGATTCTGATCCGATGAGAGATAGCCGTTGGGGCCGCTCCACTGATATGTGATCACGGTGCCGCCAGTCATCGTGCCTCCAAAGAGCGCGATCGCTTCTCCCGCGCAATACGGACCTGAATTGGACGCAGTGGCGTCAGGTGCCGCTCCAAACACTACTTCGGTAGAGGCGGGTTCTGACACACAGCCGTCGACAGTGACGACCAGGGAGTACATGCCTGCCGCCGTGGCATCTGTGGGATTTTGCTCGTCAGACAGATATCCACCCGGTCCTGTCCAGGTATAGGTAATCGTGATCCCGCTCTCAAAGGTGGTGCCGAACAATTCGATCGTCTCGCCATTGCAGTACGGCCCTCCGTTCGTCGCAATGGCTTCAGGAAGATAGTGCACCAAGACCTCCGTGGAGTCGAGTGGCGAAGGACAGTCGTCAACGACAACCTGCAGGAAATACGTACCGCCTATGGTGGCATCCGTCGGGTTTTGCACATTGGAAGTGTATCCGTTCGGTCCTGTCCAGTGATATTCAATAGTAGCGCCGATGCCGATATAATTGCCTGTCAGTGTGATCTGATCGCCGGAACACACAGGGCCGTCGTTTGCGGCGATGGCTTCGGGCACAGGGATGATGGTGATATCCAGATAGCCGGTGCTCTCGCAATCGTGACTGTCGGTAAACGAATAGCTGATCGTATATGTCCCCGGCATGATCATATCGGGGATCAGATCTCCCTGCGAAGAGATGATGCTTCCGCCGAAGGTCCCGCCGGAAGGAGTGGCTGTGAGCGTCATAAACTGAGTGCCTCCGCAGATCGGACCGGGATCATTGATCTCTATCTCGGGATTCAGATACACGACGACCGTGACGGCAGCAGAGTCGGTACAGCCGTTTGCGTCGGTCACGGTGACAGCATGTGTTCCGGGAAGTGAGGCATTGTATTCAGGGCCCACACCCGTTCCCCCGGGGGTGGTCCAGTTGTAGACATAGTTGCCAGCGCCGCCGGTGGCGCTCGCCGTCAGTTGGATGGAATTTTCACTTTCACAGAAAGCGGCGGGATTGGGATCGATAGAGACGTCGGGGCCGTCGTAGACTACAACATCAATAGAGTCTACAGCAGTACAATTATTGGCATCGGTAAAAGAATATGTGACGGTATGGACTCCCGGGCCATTCGTGAGAGGGTTGAAGGTATTTCCTGTTGCGGCGCCACCCCATGTACCACCCGGCGGTGATGCCGTCAGCGTTTGCGGAGATTGATTCGGACAAAAGGGGCCGGCGGGGTTGACCTGCACCACAGGCAAAGGATTGACGATTACGTTCATGTCATCATCGCTCATGCAGGTGTCTTCGACGACTGTCAGCGTATATGTAATGGTTCCGGTGAAACCCGCCGGCAGGGTGACCATCGGGTCTTCGATCGCCGGGTTGTCGAGAAACGCCGTGCCGCCATTCGTGCCCGACCAGGAATATATTTGACCGCCGAAGCCACCGTTGCTTCCTCCGTTCAGTTGAAATTCCGTATCGCCTTCGCAGGCGGAGATATCCGGTCCTGCCTGCGCATCCAGAGCGCAGGGGGGCTTCGCATCACAATTGAGATATTGCGCGGCAGACCCCGTCCACTCCAGGACAAACCCATTCGAAGTGCCCAGCCAGTTGTCGACCATCAGATAAAATCCCTGGCCCGGCTGCACGACCAATGTCATGACAAATCCGTCTCCTGTACCCGGACCTTCGGTCACATCCGTGGCGCCCATGCCCATCCCCGTCTCGGGGCAGAAATCACAGAACGCGCTTGCCGAAGAACACCGGATAGGCGCTCCGAGGGCGCCGCAATTCACATTGGGGCCGAACAACGCCCAGTCGTAATCTTCACCATAGCCGCCATTGGGATGAATGATAAATCCCAGGACCTGGTCGGGAGGTGCACTCGTATCGATTTGAAAATAATACCAGGCAGAGTTCTGCTCGAGCGAGGTAATACATCCCGGGAAATTGTCGGGGTCTTCGAAATCATTGTGTCCCGGCCCCATCGGGTTGAATTCCAGGTCCGCATCGCTACAGACGATTTCAGCATACTCACAGTCGTTGATCTGCGCCCGTCCATAGAATGGCAGCAGAGATAACAACACGCATAGGATCAGGGTAATTCTCATTCTTTCGCACAGGTGGTCGTTCAGTGACAAGGTAAGGAGAATGCGAGGATTAGGTGGGTTGGACTCATTGATACTATCTCAGCGCTGAGCCGCAGGCAGGTCTGGCGCTCTTGCCGGTTGATTGACCGTATGTGGCATTTGCATCGCAACGAAAAAATTTATCTTTGATAGACTAACCCATGGGGGATACGAATCCAGAAAATTCCGATCAAAACAACTCAATTTATCAGCTATGTACAAAATCATCATCGCATTAGGTGCCGCAGTCTTTTATTTAACTGCGTGTAATCCTCCACAAGACCAGACCGCCCGTTACCAGGAAACGATCGACAGTCTCAACGCGATCCTGACGGCTGACCATTCTTCAGAAGTTGCCGCGATCATGAAAGCGGACAGCGCATGGGACAGGGCTTCAGAGGCAAAGTCCGTGGAGGGATGGCTGAGCTTCTACGCCGACAACGCCATCATGATGCCGCCCGGAGAAAACGTATGCAGGGACAAGGCGTCGCGGGAAGCGTCCGTCAAGAACATGTTCGCCACACCCGGGATCTCGCTCAGGTTCCACAGCACAGCAGCGGAAGTCTCCCGCATGGGCGATCTCGGTTATGCCGTCGGGGTATACCAGTGGAGTTCAAAAGACGAGAAAGGAAAAGACTACCACGAAACAGGCAAATACTGCGAGACCTGGAAGAAACAAGCCGACGGAAACTGGAAATGCATCGTGGATATCTGGAATGCCGACCCTCCACAATAGCACGGGTGTATATTCTCTATTTGCCATTAGCCGGCAGAGTTCTGTTCGCTGTTATTGTAGCGTATTAGCGCACAAATGGCACATTTGTAAAGCCGCACAAGCCCAATCCACAGCCCATGTTTTTGTAAAAGAGGCATTTTTTTGCCCAACGCACCTGGTAATAATGATAAACTTTGTACATTAATTGAACGATCACATTTTGAGAAGAATTTTAATCATAGATGACGAAGAAAAGCTTAGAAACCTGCTGACAAGAATTATCAGTCTGGAAGGGTTTGAAGTACTGCAAGCGGGTGACTGCAAAACTGCACTAAAGAAATTGGAACAAAGTGATATTGATGTGGTGCTTTGTGATGTGAAATTACCTGATAGCAATGGGGTTGAACTTGTCAAAAAAATTAAGGAAAAATTTCCAATACCTGAAATTATCTTACTGACTGCATACGGAAATATTCCTGACAGTGTGCAAGCCATTAAAAACGGTGCTTTTGACTATATCACCAAAGGTGATGAAAATAATAAAATTATTCCTTTACTCTATCGGGCATTAGAGAAAGTTGATTTAGCTAAAAGAGTACAACAACTTGAAAAGCAACTTGGTGGTAAATATTCTTTTGACAAGATTATAGGTACGTCAAAAGCCATCCAAAAAGCCATTGACTTAGCCAGAAAAGTAGCCGTTACCGATACAACAGTTCTGCTCACAGGGGAGACAGGTACAGGAAAAGAAGTATTTGCGCAAGCCATTCATCAGGGAAGTCAAAGAGCCAAACAAAGTTTTGTGGCTATTAACTGTTCTGCTTTTAGTAAGGAGTTATTGGAAAGCGAAATGTTCGGACACAAAGCCGGAGCATTTACAGGAGCAACTAAAGATCAAAAAGGACTTTTTGAAGAAGCGAATAACGGAACAATTTTCTTAGATGAAATCGGGGAAATGTCTTTGGAATTACAAGCAAAATTGTTAAGAGTGTTAGAAACAGGAGAATTTATTAGAGTAGGTGAAACCAAGCCCACCAAAATAAATGTTCGCATTATTGCAGCTACCTACCGAGACTTGCAAGCAGAAATTGAGCAAGGAAATTTTAGGGAAGATTTATATTATCGTATTTCCACCTTTCGAATTCATTTACCACCACTTCGGGAAAGAGTGATCGATATTGAAGCCCTTGCTAATCACTTTATCAATATTTCATCGGGCAGAACAAATAAAAAGATAAAGGCTGTTTCACCTGCTTTTTACGAAGCATTGAAACAACATCAGTGGAAAGGAAATCTTCGTGAACTGAAAAATGTAATTGAGCGGAGTGTAATACTTTGTGATAATGAATTGATGTTTGAACATTTACCCATTGAATTACAAAAGGCTGACAACACAAAAACAAAGAGTAATACGCTTTCTGCTTTTGAATTGGCGAGTGCCGAAAAACTGCACATTCAAAAAGTACTAAACTACACCAACGGCAACAAGACCAAAACTGCCGAACTTTTGGGTATAGCGTTGACCACCCTTTACCGCAAAATTTCTGAATACGGGTTGGGATAAGCCACCCTTTCATAACGCTATGATGAACCCTTTCAAAACGAAAGGGTTTTCTTTTTTGGCATAGCTTTACATTCACTACATCTGTTCGAATATCAGATACTTATAGCAATTATAAGAATTTAGGAACGGCATTTGGCATAGGGGGATTTAACAAATAATTTTTCTTATGACAAAGCAGCAAAAGACTGATACCCATGAAATAGAAGATATAGAGCTAAAAACTCTCAACGTCATCTGGTAGCGATTACACTCGCTTACCTATTGCCAACAAATTCATTTTTAGGCTATTTCAACTATTAGAAATGAATTACAGTTGGGGTCGTGAATATCTGAAATTGCCCCCCCTTACAATTCAAAACGTAATATCGTAAGCAAATCAATTTATCAGAAATTAAATCAAATTGGCAATGACAATAGTAATGTATCTCACAGGATTGGCAGTCTATGCTTTGCTCTACAAAGCAATAGAGGGCTTTGAAAAAATCTGAAATTATGGATACCATTTCTCAACAATTCGAAGAACAGTTTCCCGCTATTTTCCCAGCCTCTTCGGGGAATGACAGGTATGCAACATACAAGGTATTGCATCATTATGGTGATTACTGTGTTCAACATTTTAAAGAAGCAAAGAGTATAGAAATTCTGAATATAGTCAATAAAGTATATCCGGAAAAAAATCATTTCATGCGCAATGCCATTGAAAATGAGCTTTTCAAGGCTCTGGTAAGCCAGTTGGGTGTAAACGAATTGATGAAACATTTGCAACATATTCCAGATAATCTCTGGACCGTTTATATCAAAGTCCTAATTGAAATTCAAAAAGTATCAAATCAATGACAGCATTATTCATTATTGCAATTGGCGTATTTGGCTATTTATGCTACGTCCTAGTCCAACCTGAAAAATTCTAATGGAAGAATACAGTTAATTATGAAATGGCAGAAGATAAAGGAAATTCTGATAATTATTGTGGCGTGGCTTTTTGCCCTCTCGCTTTTGTATGTCCTTTTTATCAAAGTACAATATTTATTAAGTAAATAGGAATTTAAACAAATGAACACAGAAATACCTGGTGTAATCTTAATGTATGCGACTGTGCTCGCTTTGGCAATTCCACTAGGCCGCTACATCGGCAAGATTTTCAATTATGAAAATACCTGGCTCGATAAAATCTTCAATCCGTTGGACAAGCTCTTTTTCAAACTCAGCGGCATTGATCCTACTCAAGAAATGAAGTGGAAACAGCATTTGGTAGCCTTGCTCACCATCAATGCTTTTTGGTTTCTCATTTCCATGTTTACGCTTACCAATATGAGTTGGCTGCCGCTTAATCCCGATGGCAACCCTTCCATGACAGCCGACCTTGCTTTCAATACTTCGGTAAGTTTTGTCACCAATACAAATTTACAGCACTATTCGGGTGAAACAGGTTTATCCTATTTCGGTCAGTTGATTTTAATGCTTTGGCAGTTTATCAGCGCGGGAACAGGCATTGCCATTTGTGCAGTGGTCTTCAATGCAATGAAAGAAAGAACTACCGACAAACTCGGCAACTTTTATAGCTATTTCGTTCGCACTTGTACTCGCATTTTACTTCCAATCGCTTTCATAGGTGCGGTGATTTTAGTGTTCAACGGTACACCTATGACCTTTGAAGGTAAAGACACAATTACCACTTTGGAAGGAGTAGAACAGCACGTTAGTCGGGGTCCCGCAGCTGCATTTATCGCGATAAAACAATTGGGGACCAATGGTGGAGGATACTATGGCCCTAACTCTACTAACCCCATGGAAAATCCCAACTACCTGACCAATATTTTGGAAACAATTTTCATTTTCCTGATTCCTCTCTCTTTGGTTTTTGCATTGGGCTATGTGCTTAAACGTAGAAAATTAGCTTTGATGATTTACGGTGTAATGACCATAGGTTTTCTGTGTTTGGTAATTCCTTCCATTTATTATGAAATGAACGGAAACCCAGCCATTGCCGAAATGGGCATTGCACCAGGATATGGGAAGTATGGAAGGCAAAGAAGTCCGATTTGGTTCGGCTGCATCTGCTTATTGGGCAATTAATACCACATGCACAAGCAACGGTTCGGTAAATGCAATGCACGACAGTATGACTCCATTACCGGAATGTTTGCAATGCTTGGAATGATGATTAATAGCTTTTATGGTGGTGTAGGTGTTGGTTTCATCAATTTTTATGTGTTCATCATTCTGGCGGTTTTTATTGGCGGTTTGATGGTGGGGAGAACTCCCGAATTCTTGGGTAAAAAAGTTGAAGCCAAAGAAATGAAAATCGCAATGATTATCGCTTTGCTACATCCTTTTATAATTTTGGGCGGTACAGCATCTCGCATGTTTCCTCTATGCCGGAAATCCTGAAGCATATGCTGGTTGGTTAACCAATCCGGGACATCATGGTTTTAGTGAGTTCCTGTATGAGTTCAGTTCAGCATCTGCCAATAACGGTAGTGGTTTTGAAGGCTTGGGGATAACACGCCTTTCTGGAACATCGCAACTGGGCTGGTAATGTTGTTTGGAAGGTATTTGCCAATCATTGGTCCTGTTGCCATTGCCGGAATATTGGCTTCCAAAAAATACATTCCCGAAAGTGCAGGAACACTCAAAACTGACACACTGACTTTTGGTATACTGGTGTTTGCTGTAATAGCGATTGTGGCAGCTTTGGCCTTCTTCCCTGCTCTGACATTAGGTCCAATAGCTGAATACTTTTTATTGTATTAATCAATAAAAGAAATGTAAAATGAAAAAGAATAATATGAGTTTATTCCAAAATGATTTAGTACAAGAGTCATTCAAACAATCTTTTGTGAAGCTCAATCCAAAAGTAATGTTCCGCAACCCTGTAATGTTCACAGTTGAAATAGGAACTTTCATAATACTGTTGGTAACGTTATTTTCGCTTACAAGCAATACACAAGGTTCTTTCGGCTACAATCTCGCTGTTTTCTTGTGGCTTTTTCTCACGTTGATATTTGCCAATTTTGCAGAAGCCATTGCAGAAGCCAGAGGCAAAGCACAAGCAGACAGTCTTCGCAAAACAAGAGAAGAAACACCTGCCAAGAAAGTATCGGCTGTCTGGAAATTTAATGACGATGAAGTCGACATAACCCCATCATCAAAACTAAAAAAGGGTGATTTATTTTTCTGCGAGGCAGGAGATATCATCCCTGCGGATGGTGAAATCATTGAAGGACTGGCAACCATTGACGAAAGTGCTATTACCGGAGAATCTGCCCCTGTTATTCGTGAAGCGGGTGGTGATAAAAGTTCGGTAACAGGTGGCACAAAAGTTTTATCTGATAGGATAATTGTAAAAGTGACTGCTGAGCAAGGTGAAAGCTTCCTGGATAAAATGATTGCTTTGGTGGAAGGTGCAAGCCGACAAAAAACGCCGAATGAAATCGCCTTAACCATTCTATTGGCGGGTTTCACATTGGTATTCATCATCGTTACAGTAACGCTAAAACCCTTTGCCGATTATGCCAATACACCTATCATAATTGCGGCTTTCATTTCACTGTTTGTTTGCTTAATCCCAACAACCATAGGCGGTCTGCTATCAGCCATTGGAATTGCCGGAATGGACAGGGCTTTGCGGGCTAATGTGATAACCAAAAGCGGTAAAGCGGTAGAAACCGCAGGTGATATTGATGTTTTACTTTTGGACAAAACAGGAACAATAACCATCGGTAACAGAAAGGCAACGCATTTTTATCCTGGCAACGGAATTGATGAAAAGCATTTCGTCAATGCAGTGGTACTAAGCTCTATTGCTGATGAAACACCCGAAGGAAAATCTATTATTGAGCTCTCGGGAATCGACCCCAAAAGTTTTCGATTGACGAATGCCAAATTCATCAAATTTACCGCAGAAACAAGGAGTTCTGGAATTGATTTTGAAAATATGCGCATACGAAAAGGAGCAGCAGATGCAATCAAAGCCTTGTGCGAAAAGGCAGAAAACGACATCCCGGAAGAAATAACGGAGAGGGTAAATCAAATTTCAAGTAAGGGAGGAACACCTCTTGTAGTTGCTGAAAACGAAAATGTGATTGGTGTAATTGAATTGCAAGATATCATCAAACCCGGTATTCAGGAACGTTTTGAGCGTCTTAGAAAAATGGGAATTAAAACTGTAATGGTTACTGGTGACAATCCCTTAACAGCAAAATTCATTGCAGAAAAAGCTGGAGTTGATGATTTCATTGCAGAAGCCAAACCCGAAGACAAAATGAATTACATCAAAAAGGAACAGGCAGAAGGGCGTTTAGTAGCTATGATGGGAGATGGAACGAATGATGCACCTGCGTTGGCTCAGGCAGATGTAGGCGTAGCAATGAATAGCGGAACGCAAGCCGCCAAAGAAGCGGGCAATATGGTGGATTTGGACAACGACCCCACCAAACTGATTGAAGTGGTTGAAATAGGCAAGCAACTTTTGATGACAAGGGGAACGCTCACCACTTTCAGCATAGCTAATGATGTGGCGAAATACTTTGCCATTATACCGGCACTCTTCATAATTTCGATTCCTTCACTACAAGGTTTGAATATTATGAATTTGCATAGCCCAGAAAGTGCCATTCTTTCAGCAGTGATTTTCAACGCCATTATTATCCCAATGCTGATTCCATTAGCATTGAAAGGTGTGGCATACAAGCCCATTGGTGCAAGTGCCTTGCTTCGCAGAAACATGTTCATTTATGGTTTGGGTGGTGTGATTGTGCCTTTTATAGGTATCAAGCTCATTGATCTCTTTGTTTCATTATTCATTTAAAAAACTTATCATTATGAAATATCATATCATACCCGCCATTCGTTTGACACTTGTTTGTTTAGTATTCTTCTGTGGCATCTATACAATGGTAGTTTGGGCCGTTGCTCAACTTGCCCCCGGACAGGGAAAAGGTTTTACCATCTCTGAAAACGGAAAACCCCATCACGTAAATGTTGGACAGGCATTTACATCAGACAAATACTTTTGGTCACGCCCTTCGGCTGTAGATTATGATGCAGCAGGTTCTAGTGGGAGCAATTACGGACCAACCAATCCCGATTATTTGGCGGAAGTACAAGCCAGAATTGACACGTTTCTGGTTCATAATCCGGGAATTAACAAATCCGAAATTCCTTCCGATTTGGTAACAGGAAGCGGCAGCGGTTTAGATCCGCACATTTCCGTTAAATCTGCCAAAGTACAGGTTAAACGAATTGCTGAAATCAGGAACATTTCTGAGGACAAGTTAGAGCAACTTATACAAAAACACACCGAAAATCCCTTGCTTGGATTGTTTGGCACGGAAAGAATCAATGTACTTAAACTTAATCTTGATTTAGATAACTTGAAAGAACTACAACAATGAAAATTATTTTCCTTTCAATATTAATGAGTGTAGGTTTAGTAAACCTAACAAATGCCCAAAGCGATTCTACAAAATATTTGTTTAAAATCAGCGGATATTTAGAAACCTATTACGTTTATGACTTTGGCAATCCTGCCGACCATAACCGCCCAGATTTTCTTTATTCATTCAATCGTCATAACGAAGTGAATTTAAACTTTGGTTTTATTCAGGCTGAATATGATAATGATAAGGTGAGGGGAAAATTGGCTTTAATGACAGGCACTTATGCCAATGCCAACCTTGCAGCTGAGCCTGGGGTTTTAAAAAATATCTTTGAAGCCAATGCAGGAATAAAGATTTCAAAGAAAAAAAACCTGTGGATTGATGCGGGGATTTTTGCTTCGCACATTGGTTTTGAAAGTGCAATTGGTGCAAATTGCTGGAATATGACTCGAAGCATCCTGGCTGAAAATTCACCCTATTTTTTATCTGGAGCTAAAATCTCTTACACTAGTGATAACGAAAAGTGGTTTTTAAGCGGATTAATCTTGAATGGTTGGCAAAGAATACAACGGGTAGATGGAAATCAAACACCTGCTTTCGGTTACCAATTCACCTTGACACCTAATGATAAAATCACACTCAACAGCAGTTCATTTATTGGAAATGATAAACCTGACAGTACAAGGCAAATGAGATATTTTCACAACTTTTACGGGCAATTTCAATTCAATGATAAATTTGGCCTGATTGCAGGTTTTGATATTGGCGCAGAACAGAAATCAAAAAGCAGTGCCGATTACCATGTTTGGTATTCACCACTGTTAATTGCAAGATATACCCCGACAGATAAACTGGCATTTGCAGCCCGGGCTGAATATTATTCAGATGAAGATCAAGTAATCATTGCAACCGGAACACCCAACGGATTCCAAACGTTCGGCTATTCTGTTAATGTTGACTACCAGATTGCGGATAATGTCCTATGGAGGATAGAAGGAAGAATACTGAACAGCATGGATGACATCTTTCCGGAAAGTGGAAATCCAACCAAGGACAATTATTTTGCCGGAACATCTTTATCACTGAAATTTTAGATTACAAAACCATAAGAATGTTAACCGTATTTTACCGCAAGAACAATGATATTTTTAAAACGGAGGGGGTAGAGTGCTTTGAAAGAATTCCCGTCTCCAATATTCTTTGGATTGACCTTGAGTTTCCTTCTGACGGAGAAAGAAGTAAGATTGAAAGTCTATATCCTTTAAACTTCAATGAATTGGAGCGCGAAAATCATTTGGAGAGTAATTCGCGAGTTTATGAAGCTGAAAATCTGACGTTGATTAGTTCTACATTTCTTTTAAAGAAAGAAGATCATTATGAATCACTGGTACAGGCACATTTTTATGTGTTGGGAAGGCTGCTTATAACGAAGCGGGAAGCTGAACTGGTATCTTTTAACGAGTCAGTTGAAAAAATTATGAGGAATCAGAAATTCTTTAAAAAAGGCACTGATGTTCTGGAGGTTATCCTGGAAACAAAGGTTGATCTTGATACTGATTTTATTGAGCAGCTTGCTCATGATATTACAGCGCTTGGCAGAAATATCTTATTTAAAAGAGAAGGGGAAAGAGAAGTTGCTATTGAGAATAAGTGAATTTCAGGAAGCCACTGCTTTGTCAAGGGAAACCTTAGTTGATAAAGAACATGTGGTTTCCGCTCTGCTAAAGAGTGACGTCATTGAGGATAAAGAACGTTTAAAAGTCCTGATAGAAGATGTAAAAAGTGCGCTTGAATATTCTTCATTTCTTTTCATTCGACTGGAATACCTCCAGAACACACTTTTGGGTTTAATAAATATGGAACAGGACAGAGCCATAAAAATTTTTAGTATAGTTGCGGTTTTGTTCATGCCACCTACGCTGATAGCCAGCATCTATGGAATGAATTTCAGATTTATGCCTGAGCTCGGCTGGCAAATAGGTTATCCACTTGCCATTATAATTATGATAGCTTCTTCATTTATAACTTATCTGATATTCAAAAGAAAAAAATGGTTATGATAGCCCGATTGGAGGGATCGGGGCTGAATATCTTCCCGGATTAACTAAAAATTAAATGGAAGAAACAAGAAAATCGGCAGAAGAATTTCTTAACCTGATAAAAAAATCAAGGAAAGGAAAATTAAAAATTTACATCGGTATGAGTGCCGGTGTAGGAAAACATACCGTATGTTCAGGAAGCTCATACATTACTAAAAAATGGAATTGATGTAAAAATTGGCTTCATTGAAACACATAACCGAGAAGGAAACACACGCTTTAATCTCGACGGACTTCCGGT
The DNA here is from genome assembly GCA_963746925.1 of uncultured Bacteroidota bacterium. Classification (GTDB taxonomy): domain Bacteria; phylum Bacteroidota; class Bacteroidia; order Chitinophagales; family Saprospiraceae; genus DATDQA01. The sequence goes on along the minus strand of CAVVDK010000010.1, from coordinate 20,950 downwards.
AATCCCTGACGAAAATTATTTATAAAGGGAAAGAACTGGAAGAAATGGATGTTCAAGCCGTCATCAATCTACGTCCTGAAGTGGTGATTGTAGATGAATTGGCACACACCAACATTGAAGGAAGCAAAAATGAAAAACGTTGGCAGGATGTCTTGGACATTATAGAGCAGGAATCAATGTAATTTCAGCCGTAAATATTCAACACATTGAAAGCCTGAATGAAGAAATCAAGGAGATTACAGGCATTGAAGTTAAAGAGCGTATTCCCGATAAAGTATTGGCTTTAGCTGATGAAGTAGTGAATATTGACCTTACTGCCGATGAATTGATTGTAAGACGATTAAAAGAAGGAAAAATCTATCAGGCAGGAAAAAATAGAAACCGCCTTAAAAAACTTTTTTAAAAGCGAACATATCTTACAACTTCGTGAACTTGCTTTAAAAGAAGTTGCTTCGCAAGTCGAAAGCAAAGTCGAAACAGAAGTAACCAAGCCCAATACCATCAAGCACGAAACGTTTTATGGCTTGCATCAGCAGCAATGAAAAAACAGCCAAAACAGTAATTCGGAAAACAGCACAGCTTGCCAATTACTACAATAGCAAATGGTATGTGTTGTATGTGCAAACGCCAAAAGAAAGTGCAGATAAAATACCGCTTGGATAAACAACGGCATTTATCAATAATTTTAAACTTGCTACCGAATTGGGTGCAGAAATTATTAAAGTTGAAAGTCACTCCATTTCCAAAGCAATTATTGAACAAGCAGAGCGAACGAAAAATAACAACTATCTGTGTCGGTAAACCACATTTAAATTTGTTTAAAATTATTTTAGCAACAAACGTATTCAATGAGCTTCTTAAAAAGTTATCTTCAAGCAATATTGACCTTATAATTTTATCATAAATGAAAATCAAAACAAAATTAACACTGGGTGTTGGGCTTTTATTTTTACTTATTATTGCTTCTAAGTCTTGTCAGGAGCGAGATTTATGTATGGTTTAAAAAGTGATACCGAAAATATTTTGGTTGCAAACTACAACACTTTGGAGTATTCCAGAAATATGTTAGTTGCCTTGGAGGAAGGAACTGATAAATCACTACAAAAGTTTGAAAGCAATCTTCAAAACCAAGAAAAAAATATCACTGAAATTGGCGAAAAGGAAACAACAAGAACTCAGAATAAATTTTGAAGCATTCAAACAAAATCAAATCTGATTCAGCAATTGCTGGTGAAATCAGACAAGGCATATTCAAATTAATGGATTTGAATATGCAAGCCATTCAACGGAAAAGTGAAATAGCAAAAGAAACTGCCGATAAAGCTGTATTTTGGATTGCCATCACAGGCACAATGTGTTTTTTAATTGCATTTATTCTATTAATAATCTTCCTTCCAATATTGCCAATCCAATTAAGGAACTAACCGAAAGCATAAAGCAAATCGCATGACAAAAATTATTCTGAAAGAGTTCATTTTGAAAGCCACAGCGAATTTGGTGAATTGGCGAAATCTTTTAATACAATGGCTGAAAAATTAGAAGAATATAATAACAGCAATCTTGCAAAGTTGATGAAGGAGAAAAAGCGAATTGAAACACTCATTAATAACATGCACGACCCTGTTATTGGATTGGATGAAAAATGCAAGTCATTTTTGCCAATGAAGAAGCAATCAAAATCATTGGATTAGTGAAACGGAATTAATTGGATTATATCACAAGAATTGGCGCTTAAAAATGACCTTGTTGCGGGAATTGATTAAAGATATTGAAGGAACGGAAATATAACGGAATACGCAATTAAAACCAATTAAAATTTATGCCGATGGCAAAGAAAGTTATTTTGAAAAAGAAATACAGCATATTTCGATTGTCCCAACTGGAGAGAAAAAGCAAAGATTTTGGCCACGTAATTATTACTTCGAAACATAACAGAATACAAAGAATTGGATTTTGCAAAAACCAATTTTATAGCCACGGTTTCACACGAATTTAAAACACCTATTTCTTCTATTAATATGAGCTTACAGCTTATTCGAAAATGAAGAAATTGGAAAACTCAATACTGAACAACAAAATTTAGTTGAAAGCATTAAAGATGATGCAACAGGTCTTCTAAAATCACAGGTGAATTATTGAATATGACACAAGTGGAAAGCGGAAATATTCAACTCTCGATTTTACCTGCCGACCCAAAAGAAATTCTGCAATATGCCATCAATGCCACTAAGACACAAGCAGACCAAAAACAAATTCAGTTTCAACTTAACTGCCCAGACAAAATTTCAAAGATTCAGGCGGACAATGAAAAAACGGCTTGGGTATTGACAAATTTAATTTCAAATGCCATTCGCTACTCATACGACAACTCAACCATCTTTCTAACAATAAAAGAGACTAATAAACTCGTTTCATTTTCGGTCAAAGACACCGGACAAGGAATTGCACCACAATACAAAGACAAAATTTTTGACCGCTATTTCCGAGTTCCCGGGACAAAAAAAGAAGGCACAGGACTTGGACTTGCCATTAGCAAAGAATTTATCGAAGCACAAGGGGGACAAATTACCGTTGACAGTGAATTTGGAGCAGGGAGTACCTTTACATTGACACTTAATAAAGCTACTTAGGACAGCCAACGCACATTTGCAAGCACATTGCAAAGCCGCTCAAGCCCACGCACAAACCAAAGCTTTGTCTAAGAGCTTGCAAGTCGCCAACCCTAGACAAAAAATTAAAAAAATACCTTCCCTTCTGAAATAAAAATACCCAACCGCACAAGCCGAAAGAAAAGTTGTTCGATAAAATCAGGGGAATTAATCAGTACGTAAAATATTGATATACAGACCATGACAAGAACGCCGGCACCTTACAGCATCTACGCGGGGGGCGTACTCGTAGGGCAGGCCTGCGTGTAGCTGTAGAACGTTTGGCTACCGGCTTATCACAGGCATGTACAGGGGGCCGGATCCTGAGAGCCGATATCGTGAACCAGTCAGGGTGACGGGACTCACCTATCTCTCCCGCCCAAACGTTTTCGCCAACAACTCCCATAGCTCCTGTTCTCCGTGATCATAACCGAGAGCCCAAATACCTATCCCGGATAAGTGATTCTTCTTGATCCAGTTGTATTTGCTTTCCAGCGAATGCCGGTCATCGAACCACACCTGTCTCAAGTCGCCTGTGGTGTCACGGAACGTGAAATAATTGGTTTCACTCTGTGGATCATAGCTGGTCTGTATACGGAGGGAGTCGATGTAGATGTGTACGACATCGCCGTAGGTCGGATGCGAATAAAACTTGTCCGCTTTGCTCGGGATGTCCCCGTTGTTGGTGACCCATTCCGCGCCATAGTACGGCAGTCCGACGATGAGTTTTTCCGGCTGTACCCCCGCGTGGAGGTAATACTCTACGGAGGTCTCAACGCTGTTTTTCCCCCATGTAGCGCTGCTCTCTAAAGGGGAGACAGGACCTGCAAATTCACTGAAGCTCCCGTAATAATCATAGGCCATGAGCACATAGAAATCCGCGTATGGATTCAGCGCCGGAATATCAAAGACATGCTGATAATCGACAGCGTACAGGGATATGGAGATCAGATAAGCAGGATCGTCCTTTTTCAATTCCCGGACGAGGAGCGCAACAAAGGCGTTGAAGGCAGCACGTTGCGTGCCAGGGATCCCTTCAAAATCGATATTGACGCCATCAGCATGCCTGAGCTTCAACAACACACGAACGCTGTCGGCCAAGGTCTTGTATGCGGAGGGATTTTCCAGGAAGGTGGTGTTCTGTTCTGCGCCGAAGTTGGAGATCGCCAGAAACACTTTGCATCCGTGCGCATGCGCGCTATCGACCAGCGCCGTGGATTTCCACTCGTGGATATTTTCATATCCGCCTGTCTCCGCATCGACGAAATAGGAGAAATAGGCGATGCCCCAGAGGAGGGAAAAATTATAGCTCAGATAGTCTGATCCATTGGAATATAAATGCCATCCGAATGTCCTGTAGTCCGGATGTACCCGGAATCCCGGCATCGGCACGGGATAGCGGACCAGGCCGTTCAGGCTGTCCCATTGGTCCTCGCGCGTAAACGGGTAGTCCGCAAACTTCTGGTGGTGGGCGAAGTGCGGACCCTTATATGCACTTGTGTAGCCGGGATCTTCAAACTCAGCCCCGCCCGTCGTATGATCTCCCGTTTCGTGGCATGCCGCGGCCAAAATCATGATCAACCAAAACGAGATGAAGCGCTGCATGTCCGTGGTGTTTTATCCCGGAAGGAGATTTCCCATGCATAAATAACGATTTCACGAGCACCGTCAACCGGCAGGGGAACATCTTCACCTCTTCAACGACTCCCGGGATGCGCACTTTGGGTGGAACGATGCTCAAGGCTGCGGGTACCTGGTGCACAGTGAACACTGTCATTTTCACAGATCTCACAAATCAGCTATCTTGTTCAAGCGGATGCGCGCAGGCCCGGTCACCACAGGTGCTGCCGACGAATGCGTTGCATTGGCGGTTCAGGAAAGCCGGAAACGTTCGGAGGCATTGTAAATAGATAGTAACAAACCATAGTCAACAATAAAAAACAAACTCTATGAGAAAAATACATTCATTTATGCACATCTCTCTTGACGGTTTTGTAGCGGGACCGAATGGAGAAATGGACTGGATCAACGTTGATGAAGAGATTTTTGAGCATGTCGGGAAGCGGATCAGCGAAGGCGACACTGCATTATATGGACGCGTAACGTATGAGATGATGGAAAACTACTGGCCTACCGCAGGAGACAAGCCGGCAGCGACCAGGCACGACATTGAACATTCAAAGTGGTACAACACTGTGCACAAAGTTGTGTTGTCAAAAACACTGAAAGACGCGGGTTTGACCAACACAAAAATCATTCGCGACAATCTTTCGGACAGCATCAATGAAATAAAGCAACAGGCAGGGAAAGACATCCTGCTTTTCGGCAGCCCGACAGCGACACATGCACTGATTCAACTGAACCTCATCGACGGCTACTGGCTCTTTGTAAATCCAATCATCCTCGGACGCGGTATTCCACTGTTTGTAGACATCAAAGACAGAATAACACTCAAACTCCAGACGACCCGGCAATTTACCTGCGGGGTGACTGAACTGAATTACACCGTGGACAGGGAATAACAACGCACCGCAAACAGCATATCGCAGTAGGGGGCGGACCCGGTCGTCGTGGGCGCGCAGACACAGCGATGCAGTGAGGGATTGGGCAGGTGCACTCCTCCGGCAGCCCAACACCATGGAGGAATACGCGGAGCGGCTGAAGCAACTCGGCGTCGAGGCCAACGAGGACAGACCCGGGGTTTCGTCGTTGAAAGCAGCGGTCCGGTAACCGCAAGGGAGAAAGGGGTGTGGAGGTGTGGTTTGTGGGATGGAAGTTCCGTAGAGCTTGACAAGGAAAAGGGATGGGGGCTTGTTTTCTTCCTATCGTAGCGTATTTACTCCAGGATTAGGGTGATAAGCGCTATATTTATTCGGATATAAACAAGTTGGGGCACATGCAAAAAAAGACAACGGCCACATTGACAATGACGAGTAACAAAAGACATATCGTAACACAGACCGACTTTACGACCGGACTGACTCGACTCGACCGACAATGCAACCGGACAGACACGGCTGACAAAGAAGAAAAAAGAAAAAGCCCCCGCTTCGCATTTTTGAAAATTTCTGGCAACGTACATTGCACACATTTGCAAAGCCACACGAGCCAACCCACAACCCAAGCTTTGCAAAAGAGTGCAATTTTGCCAACGCTAAGAAGATTGTACCTGAGCATCTAACATTAGGACTATGAATTATTTGGAATGGAATAATGCAATAGGTAAATGGTTTTTTAATGAAGAAAAGGCAGAGCAAGAAGTTCACCTGTTCATTTCCAAACATGATATCGTAAAAATTGGCAAAGAACAAGGACTTGACGGAGGTGATGAAGATATAACTCTTGATTTTATAGAAGCAATTAGGAGAGGTATTCCTGGAAGATCATCTAATGGAAATATTTTGGAACATGCTCTTAATGCCTACGATAAGTGGCAAGAGAATCCAGTAAAAATTGATGGTGTGCCAGTTGAATACCCATTATACATTGGATATTTAACCTTATTTGTATTGCCATTGACTGAAAACAGTCAGCCTGATTTACGTGTTGATGCTTATTATCCCAGGGTAAGAAGTTTCTTGGAAAAGTATGGCCTGCCCACAATGCCAGCACAAAATGAGCATTATAATTGGAATTCCTTATGGGATGACTTATTTAACTGGAGTTTTGAGGAAAAGAATACTGAATTAGGATACTTTGAAGTGCATCCATTTCAAAATGAAAGGTGGGTATATGTTGGTAAACCCCTTTCCCAAAGTATTTTTCCAATTCATGCGGTTAGGCAGCTTCCAGAGTTTTTTGAAACTTCCGGTTTGGTTCCCGGAGAGGAAATGGATGACACTACAATTAGGAAACTCCTATTAGCCAATGGTGAAAATCATTTAGGGTTATCCAGCAGGGTTCTTAATGCAATTCGGGATACTGATAATGAACTGGGCCAGTCCATTATCAATATTGTCAAAAAGAACTACCAGGAATGGACTGGTAATACGGATCAATATGATTCGGAAACTGAAACCATTAAAAAAGGAAATACCATTGCTCAATTGCGTTTGTGTATTGAAGGTGACAACGCCAAAGGGTATAAGACCTATTACAGGTTATATACTAAACTGGACTTCCCCGAAGATTTGACATTTACAAATGAGAACCGGGAGTTTAAATGCCAGCAATTTGGCAAAGGATGGTCAAAACCCTTATTCCTTCCTTTTAAAGAAGGGCTGGAGCTTCAAGATAGACTTAATAAATGGAATGCAAAGTTTCCAGAAAAGGAAGTAAGGTTGTTTATCGAAGGCAAAAACTTCCATTTGAGCGGATGGACCGAAGTACCATACATGGTTACCTCAAGGATGTTGTTGCTGGTAAAGGAGGAACAATCTGCATCCATAGAGGAATGGGGAGACTGTTTTTCAGATGGTAATTTTAAAAAGATGCCAACAGCCCGAATATCTGATGGCCATGTTCTCTACGAAATTTGTAATCCTCCCATCGGCCACCCTGACATTCCGGTGTTGCAATTCAAATCCGAGAAGAGGGTAATCATAACTGGAGGACTTAAAACTGGGGTACGGACATGGCTTAATGACTTACTTCCCGATGTTGAACTGGAAAATGGGCGTGGTACAGAGACCCTTTACCTGATATATGAAGACAGCGATGAAAAGGATCGATTGGAGCGCAAAGATATTGATCAGCCTGTTTGGAAACTTCCTCCTAACATCAAAACCAACCAGGGGTTCTATGTAAAAGTTGAAGGCGATAATGTAAAGGGAGAACAGTTAAGGAACTTTTTAGAGAATTCCGAAGGGAAAGTAGAGGTGCTGAACGAAGAGGTGTTGCCAGCCCGTAATAAATTCGGACAGATCATTAACAGCGAAGAAAGTGATTCGTACGTAATTGGAAGTAAGTTATTGGCTGAGGATGAAAGAAAGTTATGGCTGCGTCAAGCATTATATTCACGTGAATTCCGACCACAAATAACAAAAGGCAAGTACCTGTCACCCGTGGAAAATGATTTCATCGGGTATAATAATTTGCTTGTGAGTTTCCTGACTGTAAAAGGTGAAAGTTCGTCAAAAGATTATTTTGAAGCTTTTGAGTCAGTCTATCAAGAAATGTTTGGTCCAGAAGAAATAGAATCACATCCAATTGAACTTTCCAGGTTAAAACGCTGGTCTCTAAACTACTTGGATTACATGGGAATTTTGGATTACGAATATTCCACAAAGAAGATTGTAGTTAATCCCCCGCAATTTCTACTTATACCAACATGCAGTGGTAGGAAAGCGCTTTTGATTGGAGGCAGGACACCAGTGCTAATGCAAAAAGTCAAAGTGGAAGCTAAAAAGGAAGGATTGCACTTTAACCTTGAACCACAGGATACCTCTTTATCCCCTTTCATCTTGCCACCAACTGTATCTGTTACGGGTTTTGATGAAAATGATGGGAATAGAATAGAGAGAAAATTGAGAAAAGTCGCTGAAGCCTGCTCCATATCCTTCGATCCAAATAAACTTCCACAGTTCAGGCTTGCAGAGTTTTCGGGCAATATTGATGAATACAAAAGTCAACTGACACCCGATGAAAGGTTTGATGATTCTGGTTGGCCTGCGAGAAGTTTTTGACGTTGATCAATTACGTTTTATCCCAACAGAAGTACAAAGTATAGATAAAAGCTTCTCACTGGTGGAGTATCGGTTGACAGAATACAGCTTTAAACATAGGTTATGGATGAATAGCCATCCTTATGATATTAATAAGAACTGGGGGCGCTTTATGATTCTCAACCGTTACAGAAAGGAAGTGATATTTAATGACAGGGGAAGGAACATAGTTGCTATTCCAGCATCATTGCCACTACCAAGGTTGATTTCAGAAGCTATGACATTATTCAGTGGTAAAGCACCTAAAAGGCTGTTTCTGGAAATTGAAGGAATCAAAACATGGTTTAATATTTATGAAAATATTCCATCAATATTTGCTTCAAACTACTTTAGGAAAGTAGGACAAACGAAAAAAGAATTGACAATAAATTTATGAAAGACCCCATTGGATCATTTGAAACAGTAAAAGAGAATTTTGTCCGGTACGTCAAAACAGCTTTCAAGACTAAGTTTGAGAAGCCTGGAAGAAGAACGGGAGGCTCTGTTAAACGAAGACAAGGTGCTTTACCGGCAACCCTGGATTGAGCCATTGCCAGAGTACAAGTCAAGTGAAAAAACCATCAACGATCTTTCCCCTGAAGATTTACCAGGCCTGAATGAAACACAACAGAATACTTTTAAAGGTTTGGTTGACAAAGGGCTTATACCGGGATATCAACTTCATGCCCACCAGACCCAAATGCTAAAGGAAGCATTATCTGGGAAGAACTGTATTATAACCTCCGGAACCGGTTCCGGGAAAACTGAATCGTTCCTTTTACCCTTGTTTGCACAATTATCGAAAGAACTTTCCTCATGGAGTTCCCCTGGCCAAAAGGGACAACATACAGATAACTGGTGGAGGGACACGCTAAGTGTACGGGACATTGTTGACAATGAAAACGGTTTTGTTCTCAGTGATGAAGTTCAGCAAAGGGCACATGAAACACGCCCTCAGGCAATGCGAGCAATGATATTATATCCGATGAACGCTCTAGTGGAAGACCAGATGACCCGTTTGAGAATTGCTCTGGATTCAAGCCCTGTAAGGCAATGGTATAATGAGAACACTGGGGGAAATGCAATTTCATTTGGAAGATACAATGGTTCAACACCAGTTGCGGGAAAGCTGGAAAGGTTGAATGAGGATGGCATTAGTGAAATCAATGCAACAAAGGTAAATACACTTATCCGGGAATTACAGGCAATCGAAAGGAATCAGCAAAAGGTTGAGGAATATATACGACAGGAAAGGCAGAAGGGAAATGAAGTGGATGAGAAAGAGCTAAAGTCTTTCTTTCAGAGGCTTGATGGTGCTGAAATGAGATGCCGGTTTGACATGCAGGTTGCCCCGCCAGATATAATGATAACCAACTTTTCCATGTTAAGCATCATGCTGATGCGGAATATTGACGGCCCTGTTTTCGAGAAAACACGTCAGTGGATTGCTTGTGATGACCTGCCAGAAGACCAGCGTGAACAAGAAAAACCAAACAGAGTATTCCATCTTGTTATTGATGAACTGCATTTATACCGGGGTACACAAGGGACAGAAATATCTTACTTGTTGAAATTGGTTATGAAGCGCTTAGGATTGCATCCAGACCATCCGCAGTTGAGAATATTGGCCTCCAGTGCTTCTTTGGAGCCAAATGATAAAAAGAGCTTGGAGTATGTAGGTGACTTCTTTGGATTCAAGAAAGAAAATGTGAAAGATAAATTCAAGATCGTAACTGGTGAATTGAGACCGGTGGATCCAATGCTGAAAGAAGATGCCCTTTTACCAACCAATCCCTTTATTGAAGTTTGCGAGGCATACACATCAACGAGACATCAGGTTGATGATCCGGCATTTTCGGAAGCATGTGTATCGGCAGGCAATACGTTACGTCAAGCCTTTGGAATTGACGACCCCATTTCGTCTGTTGAGGACTTCTTACAATTACTGCTTCACCCAAAGATCAAGCTCCGTGAAAGGTTTTTTGATGCGTGTAGCGTAATGAAGGATGGGAAAAAAGTACCTCGTCCAGTTTGCGCTTTCAGGAAGTCTGGGGATGGCAACCCTCCTGATCTTCCTTATTTCTTTGAGGACTTGTTTGGACAAGTGAATGACGATGAATTACACCAAGCAGCAAGGGGGCTATTAATAGTCCGTTCCCTGTTTGATGAACCCCAGCATAAGAATCTATTCCATCAAGCTGGAAGGAGTTTACAAAGGTTCCGGTTTCATTACTTTTTCAGAAACATTGAGGGAATGTGGGCTTCTACATCTCCTGAAAACCCGGAGGATTCAAGAACATCAGGTAAACTCTACCCTGTACCGAGAATCAAATCGAAAGACGGACACCGTGTACTAGAGCTTTTGTATTGTGATAACTGTGGTACAACGTTTTTTGGCGGTAAGAGGGGAGCGCCAGGTGATACGAATGCTTTCTGCGAATTACTTCCTGTAAGTCCTAACATCGAGGGCATCCCTGAAAAAACACCAGCAAAACTGGTGGAGAAACGAACATACCAGGAATATGGTGTATTCTGGCCTCAAGGTGATCAGGAGTTTATTCCTCATGAACGGACACGGGGTGAATGGGATCATCCTCACGATGCTTGGTGGAGGCAAATAACCTTAGAAAATGCAACTTCTACTGAATATACAGCTCAATGGGTTGAAGCATACCTAAATAAGTACTCAGGCGATGTGGCTCCATACAGCATTGAAGTTGAAGAAAAACCTGAAAACTGGGTAAATGGATATTTTTTAAGGGTACTCAGGGATTCGGATAACTCTGATGTTGCTGATAACAGGTTACAAGCAAACAGAGATGAGTTTGGAAATATAATTGAAACGCACAAAGCCCTTCCCTGTACATGTCCGGGTTGTGGTGTCAATGAACAGTACAGGGCTAAAGGATCATCCATTCGTGGATTCAGGACTGGTTTCGCCAAAACTACACAGTTGTTTGCAAAGGAGTTGGTTTATCAGTTACCTGACAGCGCGAAACAAAGAAAACTTGTGGTATTTTCCGACAGCCGGGAAGATGCAGCACAAATTGCCAATGGTATAGAAAGAAACCACTTTACGGATTTACTGCGTGAAATACTGATCCGTGAGCTGCAAAATAACCTATTGACGAAATCCAAGATTGTCGAAGCAATGGAAAACGGAGAAGATACTACCAAATTTGAGGAATTTAATTCATTACAGTTTTATGAAATCGAGGAAGCATTTGAAGAAATCAATACAATCAGGGCTGATGAAAGCAATCCAAGAAAAAAACAACGGAGGGAGAAGGCTATCCAGAAGGTTGAAAAAATAAAGAACCGTACAATCCGTGTGAATGACCTTGTACATCTGATGAATACGGATGAATGTGCGCCTTTAATCAAAAGTTTCGTACAACTCGGAGTTAATCCAGGTGGTCCCTCCATCCACCTGCAGAACATCCCCCGCACAAACACCCCTTGGTACTCAATGTTTGATTTCGAGGCAGGAACTTGGTCGAATGACAACCCTGAATTTCAGGAAGAAATTAAAAGGGGGACATTGGTTCAACTCGCCAGCTTGTTTTTTGGGAACCTGTTCTATTCTCTTGAAGCATCAGGATTGGGCTATTTGACTGTAAACCCTGCCGCTACCCCTTTGGAACATAACGCTGCCAGAGCAGGATTAGCCCGTGACCGATTCTTGGAAGTAACAAACTCGTCAATCCGGATTCTTGGTCACAAGTATAAATACACGCCCAATGACTTTGATAATCCACGTACTCTTGATGTTTCGGACTACAATTCATTCCCATCACTCTTAAGGAAATATATCAGGAGAGTGGCGGAACTGAACAGCATAGATGAAGGGGATTTGGGAGAATCAGTATTGAATACATTAACAGCACTTGATGTTTTAAATAATCAGGGAATTAATTTACCCGAATTATACATCAAGGTTGCAGCCGGAGATGATCCTGTATGGGAAAGTCAAAGAGGGGAACGTCCGCACCTGCATAAATCTGCCGGTGTTTGCACCCAGTTTCCAGAAGGGCCCCTATTGCCGGACAATTCAACCAACATTTGCAGTAATTTCTGGAATACGAATTATCTCTCATATCATTCTGCTGTTGAAAAGCGGAATTCTATACGGCTACATTGTGAGGAGTTGACCGGGCAAACAGACGATCAGTTTGAACGTCAAAGACATTTCAGGGATATTATCCTGCAAGATGATGGGCAACCATTGGCAAAGAGCATTGACCTTTTAAGTGTAACAACAACCTTGGAAGTTGGTGTCGATATTGGTTCATTACAGGCAGTGATGCTGGCCAATATGCCACCACAACGGTTCAATTACCAGCAAAGGGTAGGTCGTGCTGGACGAAGGGGTCAGGCATTTTCGGTAATCCTTACCTTTTGCAGAGGCCGCAGCCATGATGAATTCTATTTTAACCACACTGATAAAATTACAGGTGATCCACCACCAACACCATTTTTGACAATGGGTCAAGATAGGATAGTTAAACGACTTCTTTCAAAGGAGATATTAAGACAAGCTTTTATACCACTCAGGACAGATATACGTGAAGATTTATTGACCCTATCAAGAAACGAAAGACAGACAAGCGTTCATGGTGAATTTGGAAAAACCGATCATTGGCAAAATTACCGGGAAAGTGTTCAGGAGTGGATTATCCATAATCGTGAGGAAATAGAAAGAACAATTGAAGCATTGAAGCCGGGAATTGATCCAGACAAGAAGCAAGAACTGGCAGGCTGGATAACCAATAGCCGTGATGATGGCTTTATGGCAAAAGTCAACCAGGTTATTGAGAACGATGAAATTTCAACAATTGACATATCGGAAAAACTCGCAGAGGGCGGTGTATTACCTATGTTTGGTATGCCAACTTCTGTCCGTAACCTTTACCATGAAATAACCTACGATGGACGGGATTACAGTCTCAAATCCATTGACAGGAATACTGACCTTGCCATATACGAGTTTGCTCCTGGCGCCCAAAAAACAAAAGACAAGGCTATCCATACTTCAATAGGTTTCACTGATGATTATTTCACAAGAAATGGCCGTTGGGGCGACCCGGTAATTGTCAATGATTCACCTTTCTACAATGAAAGATGGATGATCAAATGCAAAACGTGTAATTTCATAACAACACAACAGGAGAAACCAGAACATGACAATTGTGAATATTGCGGAGAGACTGAAAGAGTAGATATTTTCCCTATTAAGTCCCCGGTCGCCTACCGTACAAACTTGTCGGGCGGAAGCGATTCAAAGGAAAACTCCGAAATAACCCTTTCAAGACCTCCTATACTTGCCGAAAGCAATGATAAAGAATCTCTGGTACAAGAAACCTTCGGTGATAACTTCTTGGCTAAACTTGCCGATAGGGATATTACATGGCGAGTCAATACGAATGGGGATATGCTGTTTGAAGGAAAACTGGTAAGAACTGGTAATCTTTTCCCATTTAACCGGAACCAATGGTTTAATTTCAGTAACCAATGGATATTAAGGGGTGTGGAGGATAATAGTGAATCCGGATACCGATTTAATGTCCATGACAATGAAGATGCTTATGAAAAAATTGCACTTGCTTCTCATAAGAATACTGAAATTTTAAGAATTCATCCAACCCATATTTCACCTGCCCTTACCTTGGATATGTTTGACCAGGCATCGTCTCTGAATTATGCCGGAATACGGTCAGCTTTTTACTCTGCAGCATTCCTGTTGCAAAGGATAATCGCAGACAAACTTGATGTGGATCCAGTTGAAATAGAGATAGCAGACATAAGGAAGATTTCTTTGGAAAATGGTAGGAATACTGCTGAAATAATTCTGACTGACGAGCTTCCGAATGGTTCCGGGTTTGTCAGGCATTTATTCAAAAACATCAACGATATTATTCTGAAAACAATTAATATACAAGATGATGATGGGTATTTGGCACAAATACATTCAGATACACACAGGGAAAACTGCAAAGATGCCTGTTATGACTGCTTGAAAGTTTTCAGGAATATGAATTATCACGGTTTGCTTGACTGGAGGTTGGGTATTGCCTTGATGCGGGTGCTGGCAAACAGAAATTATATAGCTGGAGCTGATGGTCAATTTAACGACTCTCTTGAATTGGAAGGATGGCCCGAAGATGCCATACGCCTTCGAAACAGTTTCGCAGAAAGTTTTGATTTTGACATATTGGAGGGATATGAATTGCCTGCGGTTCTGGTCTCCAAGACCAGGATTTATTATGTAATTATCATTCACCCGTTTTGGAATTGTAAAATCAGTGAAGATGGAATACCTGATGTACCTGATAACACTTGGTTAGCTGAGCGTGTATTTGAGGTTTATCAGGAAGCACAAGAAAATAATGGTGTAATACGGTTCGTGGATACTTTTAATCTTCACAGAAGACCCGGATGGTGCTATCAAAAATTATTTACCGAATAATGCAGAAGGTAACGACCATATTAAAACCCCTTAAACGGATTTCCCCAAGTCGGTACACTGCTATAAATAGGTGTCCATACAGAGTGGTTCTTTCTAACTCTTATGCCTCCCCTTTATTGCCTTATCCACCTGCAAGCCATTTAGGGAACGTTATACATGAATGTATCCGGCTTATTGTAACTGGTAAAATTGGGACAAGTGCGGATTTTGATGAAGTGTGGAACTGCTTGCTGTCAAAGGAAGAAAGTACGCTTGAAGAAATGGGGTTCGCATTCTTTACTCCTTTAAGTGAGAATGTACCAGGTTATACAATCAAAAAATTGCAAGTAAAATCACTGCTCAAAAGCCGGGGCAAAACGAAAGTACAAAAAGACAAGCAAACAGATACCAGTACCCTGACTGAAAAATGGCTTGAATCACAAGATTCATTGATTGGAGGATATGCGGACATAATTATTAATCTGGATGGTTATATCAAACTGTCAGACTTCAAAAGTGGGAAGATACTTCTTGAAGAAGGGGAAATTAAAGAGGAATATGAGGATCAACTAAAGCTGTATGCTTATTTGCATAGTGAAGTATATGGAAAATACCCTGATAAACTTTCAATCATAGATTTGGAAAAGAAGGAATATCCGGTAGCCTTCACTCCCCAAGAGTGTGATGAGCTTGCAACCAAGTCAAGGAATGCGCTTTTGGAGATAAATAGCCTTATTGAAATGAATGAGATTGAAACACTGGCAAAGCCTGATCTGGATATCTGCAAAAGCTGTCTATATCGGCCCGCATGTGATTTTTACTGGAATCTTCCACTATCTAATACCGATTCTATATTCAGAGATATAAAAGGGTATGTTGAGGAGGTGAAGCAGTTCCGCAATGGAAATTTAAATGCCATTTTGCATAAAGATGACAGTGAACTGGTAGTTTCTCACTTAAACAACGAATACTTGTCTTTCCTATCAGATATTATTGGAAAGGAAGTAGCATTTTATAATGTTAAGCAAGGCGGAATACCGAATAGATATAAAGCGCTTAAAACAACAAAAGTATATGAAGCATAATAATCAAGAAAATAAAATACCTCTCCTGTCATTTTTTAGTGGTGGTGGCTTTTTAGACATGGGATTTGAAAAAGCGGGATTTGAAGTTGCCTTTTCAAATGAAATAGATGAGGATTTTGCCCGGTTTTATAGTGAAGGCATGAGTAGTTGGTCTGGTGAAAAAAGGGAAGTAAGCGCAATAAGTGATATTGATGAAACTTCCACCAAAGATATAGAAGAACAATTGAAGGGACGGTTCGGAATTATTGGCGGACCTCCCTGCCAAGACTTTTCGATACAGGGTTCAAAAAATGGTTTTGATGGATTGCGAGGTACATTGACTTATCATTATTACGAGCGAATTATGGATTTGCAACCTGACTTTTTCTTGATGGAGAATGTACCTGGACTGGTACTGTTGAAGAAAACAAAGAAAGCTTTTAATGCAATACTGGACCTATTCCGTGAAGAATACTTGATAAGCACTGAAAGACTCAATGCCTTGCATTATGGTGTTCCTCAAAACAGGGAAAGACTTTTTGTGTTTGGGGTCAAGAAAAGTCTTGTAAAGGATACATCTCTCTACGCGCTTAATGATTTATGGTTCAACTGGCCTATACCAACCTATCCCAAAGCAGAAACATCTTTTAACTGGGGAGAACCTAAAGGCAGGGATTTTGTAAAGAAAAAACTACCAGAACCACCTCCAGAATTATGTATTGGAGACCTACTGATAAGCAATACGGATAAACTGGCAATTCCAAATGCCAACGAGTTTTTCAAGCTCAAGAAGCTTTCTAAAATTAGGAAGATTGCAGAAGGGGATACTTATCGGCCTTCTTTTAAAAGACTCCATAGGAAGAAATACAGTCCCACTGCTTGTTATGGAAACAATGAGGTTCACCTTCATCCAGTTTACGACAGAAGACTGTCTGTACGGGAAGCGTTAAGAATACAAGGCGTTCCGGATTCTTACATTATTAGTACAGATGGAAAATTAAGTAAAAAATTTAAAATGATTGGTAACGGAGTTCCTGTTCCATTGGCACAGCAAATTGCACTATCAATCAAGAAGTTTCTATATGAATTAGAATATTATAAACCAAAAATGAATGGACATTTGGTCAAAAGAAAAACGAAGCCAGGTGATGTCAAAAATCCGGTCGAAGAACACTAAACCGGAGATAATATTACGGTCTGCTTTGCATCAACTTGGTTATAGATTCAGAGTACACAAAAAAGATTTACCTGGGAAGCCAGATATAGTTCTTCCCAAGTATAATACTGTAATCTTTGTTCATGGATGCTTCTGGCATTATCATGAAGATTGCAGAGAAGGCAGAATTCCGGATACTAATTCAAAATTTTGGAAGGAAAAGCTATTTAAGAATGTAGAAAAGGATAAAAAGCATCAGAAAAATTGCAGAGAATTAGGTTGGAAAGTAATTGTCGTATGGGAATGTGAAGTAGAGAAAACAATTAATACTAAAATAGATAGAATAATAGGGGTATTAAATGAATAACCCACGCAGCAGTCACACACATTGGCTGGCCGCTCAATGCCACCCGCAAACCAAAGCCAGCCAAAGAGTGCGCCTGCCCAGCCCGGAAAAGGAAATTTTCAAAAATGCCCCACGCACGACTGAAAAGAAGGATAAAGACAATGACACGGACAGACAAATATGGACTTCTTAATCGGTTGACTATGTGGACAAAAAGAAAAAAGAATGAATAGCACGATGCCCCAACATTGTATAAGCGTAATGCGGGCTAAACAGTTAAAATTCAGCTTTTTTTGCTCCTAAGAAACTTTACGGTGGGCGGACAGTGAATCGCTCCGAAACCCCTCACTACGCTTATACTGGGCCGTTAGCAGCAATAATTAAATAGGATAACAGTTGTGTGTAAAAAAAAGGCTAGTTCAATTATAATTTAATTCAATGACATTTCCTGAAATTCTTTCCCATCCTCTTTTAAATATACCGAGAAACTGGAGAACCCTAGGATACAATTCATTTTTGAATGTATAGAAAAGGAAGGGCAGAAATATATAAATCTTATTGCTGAATTAGATGATTTCAACTTTGGAGAAATAGAGATTTTAGGAGATTTATCAAAACAACATCTTCATGATGCAGTCAGAAGGTTTTATGATGTTTTGCTTAAGACTTTGGAAACATACTTAAATGAAGGATCACCTCACAAAGCTTATACAATATTTGATGAGAGCTTTGGAATAAAAGAAGGCAAAATTACTACCCCAAGACAGCTTGTTTTTTTTCTTGAATTTAGGGGATTATTTCCTTATGCCTACAGACTTAGATATATAAATAACCCAGCACTATATGAAATGTTTCATGTGCCTTTTGAGTTGAGACAAAAAGTTCATTCTTACAGATATAGCATTCCTGGTTTTCCTACATTGTATCTTTCTAATAGTATTTTTCTGGCTTATCAAGAATTAAATTGTTCAGATTACGATGACCTATTTGCAATTAAATTACGACAACGATCAATACAGGAATATGAATCTCTTTTGGACATGACAAATCGCCCTTTATTTTCTGATAAATTATATGAATTTAAATATTTAGCGCGTTGGTTGTTAATAATGGCGTGTAGCGTGAAAGTTGGTTATCCGATTGAACCATTTCGTCCTGAATACATTATTCCGCAGATTACTTTTCAGTGGGTAAAGAATAATATGCATTCAGGTAGCAAGAGAATTTTGGGTGTATGTTATCCCTCTAGCAAGATAGATCAGAATATTGAAGGATTTAGAGGTGAATTCTATAACATTGCATTGCCTATCCAACTAACAAAAAAAAGTGGCTACTGTGAAATTCTTAAGGCCAAATTTTGCCTAACACAACCCTTATCTTTCCGAGAAGCCATTTCACAAGATTTAACACCTCAACGTCAAAGTGAAACTATTGCAATAAACTTGAATGGGGCACAAGTTGACTATATCAATACGGATTTTGGAAAAATAGAAGGAGTCTTTGATCATAGGCCATACAACGAATGGTTCCTTGTGGATGGAACGAAGTTAAGCTAGACATAAAAAAGTAAAGCTGCTAACATCGGATGTAGTCAATGGCGGATTTCGAAGTAATCTATTTATTTTTACATAGACAGGGTTAAGGCTAGACAGGAAAAAATGAGAAGCAAGAATCGCCACTGCCTGCATACTTGTTCGTTGACACACTCTAAAATTTGACACAGACATAAATGCTTTACCTTCTTGCCATACTTCTTATCATTTTGTTGATTTACATAATTACCAATATTATAAATAAAGAACGTAAGATCGAGAAAGAAATAAGCTTAATATTAGAAAGCAGGTTAAAATACACAGAAAGAGAATATCAGAGAACTCAAGAACAATTTCTCGATTTCAAATTTAAGGAATGGCTTCGTGAAAACGAATTCGATATCAGACGAACTGCTATTCGACAAATGAGCTCCAATATTGTTGACAACATTTCAAAAGAACTTAGCATAGTAAAAAACAACTTTGCTTTTAATCCGAAGGACATAAAGTTCACAGGTAGGTTTATTGACCTCATAATATTTGACGGAGCCGCAAATGAAGAAATCGTAAATATTTATTTTATTGATATACAGAGACCAGGGTTCAATAGCAAATATAACTTTAAGACAAAAGTCTTCAATGCAATCAAAAACGGTAACGTTTCTTTCCAAGAAATAAATCTATAAAATGCCAGAACAAACGGATACACTTTTAATCATTCTTACTGCTGCAAATGTCATTGCATTAATTATCTTAGTATTTGTTCGCAAACATATTTCCTCTAAGGTATACAATCGAGTAATTGAAATCGAAAATGAAAAAGTCTTTGTTGACAAATTTCAAATCGTAAAAGACAGAATTGATACTGAAACAGATGAAAAGCTAATCCAAAAAATATCACACCGTAAAGAGGATTTAATTAAAGACGCTATCAAGAGAAGTACAAGCGTCACAAAAGGGAAAATTGTTGAACATTTTGCACCTTTTATGTTGCCAGACATTTTAAATCCCGACGAAATTGTTTTTATTGGAAGCCCAATTGACCTTATCTCGTTTACAGATATTGATAACAAGGATGACATATCAATTGACTTTTTAGAAATAAAGACAGGTAATTCATCACTAAATAAAAAGCAAAAGCTAATACGAGAAGCAATTTTCAGCAAACGAGTTTATTTCAAGGCAGTTCAATTGAAGTAAGCCAGTAGCCAACATAAGGCTTTGCCGCAAGGCCACCGCCACTCCCGATTCTGTTGCCTGTAGGACCGAACCTCCCATTCCCATAGCCTGGTATCATACAACCTGACTGTATCCGAAATCTAAATTCGCTATCTTAACTCTGTTCTTTTATGGCTGGGGCCTTCAGACCTAGTCCGGCCCGGGTACTTCAGATACAATAACGAGATATGAGAAAAGTAATTGGAGCAATCAATATGACGCTTGACGGCTTTTGCGACCATACGCTATTACTACCTGATGAGGAAATACATCAACATTATACTGAACTCTTAAGTAAGGGAGACGTAATTCTATATGGCAGAATAACGTACCAACTGATGGAATTTTGGCAACACTCTTCTAAAAAATCCTTCAGGAGAAAAATCAATGGATGACTTTGCTATGGCGATAGACAAAATTCCAAAAATTGTCTTTTCCCATACGCTGAAAAATGTAGAATGGGAAAGTGCAACAGTCGCAAAGCGTGACTATTAAATGATGAAGTTTTAGCACTCAGGCAACAATCAGGTAAAGACATTTTAGTTGGCAGCCGGAGTTTAATTATACAGCTAATGAAACTTAATTTGATTGATGAATACCAGCTTTGCGTTCACCCTGTTGATCGCAGGAAGTGGTTTGCCATTATTTGAAAACATACACGACAGGACTGTTTTTAAACTCATAAAGACTAAAACCTTTAGTGGTGGTGCAGTAACGCTTTACTATGAACCGGTAAAAAAATGAGCGCAGCGTTCACCGCACAGGTGAGTGTCAACACACTGGAAGTGTGCGGAACGGGCAACATTGACCCCTGACGGCGAGCCCGTGCGGATGCGCGTCGGCATCAGTACCGCGCACGGGGGGGGGGGGGGGGGGGGGGGGGGGGGGGGGGGGGGGGG
>CAVVDK010000009.1:0-59359 GCA_963746925.1 uncultured Bacteroidota bacterium | reverse complement strand
AGAGCTAAAAGATAGAAATCGCCGCGACCACATTGAATATCCCACATCCATACCCGGATGGCGCTGCCGAGGAATGGATTTCTGTGCATCAGCCTAAGTTTGAAGCGGGTGAATTAATAAATTATGCAGTGACCCTGAAATCGACCTGCGAGCTGATTGGCGCAGTGGGCCTCGTTATCAATAAAAGATTTCATCGCGCCGAATTAGGGTACTGGATCGATAAAATTTTGTGGGGAAAAGGTTTTGCACTCGTAGCTGCAGCCGCTCTGGTGGAATACGGGTTTAACCACCACGGCCTCCATAAGATCTTTGCCGAGCATATGACAATGAATCCCGCTTCTGGCGCCGTGATGAAAAAGCTGGGCATGCAGCAAGAAGGTTATCTCATAGAACATGTTCTGAAGTCGGGGAAGTACATGGATATCGTATTTTATGGCATTCTCAAAAGCGAATGGAACCAGCGTAAACACCCCT
Organism: uncultured Bacteroidota bacterium; assembly: GCA_963746925.1. Lineage (GTDB taxonomy): Bacteria > Bacteroidota > Bacteroidia > Chitinophagales > Saprospiraceae > DATDQA01. Next base: position 58,885 of record CAVVDK010000009.1, on the reverse strand, counting down.
GATAAATCCAATTGCGGCTTCGCCAGGCGCTGTTGTCTTATCTTGCATACACCGGATGCGACATTCAGAAGTCCTCAAACGTCTCAAACAACGCCTGCAGACCGCGGTCATGCTGGAACTCTCTACACTGCCACCCTACCTGTGTGCCTATTGGAGTATTCATGGGACCTCCGCTCATGCACTCCAAGCCAAAAAATTTATTCTCCTGTCGTACAGGAGGAGATGCTCCACATGGCCATGGCTTGTAACATCCTCAACGCCATTGGCGGCAGTCCCGTGCTGAATGATCCCACCATGCTTCCATCATTCCCGTGTTCTCTTCCGGGGCACAGTAAACCAATAATCCATTTACTGTTGAGTTAAATAAATGTTGCCCTGCCTCCATCAAGACATTTCTCAGGATTGAAATGCCGGAAGCCGTGTTTGGAGAAAAACATCATCGCGACGGATGGTGCACCATCGGCGAGTTTTATGATGAGATCGCTGCACTCATTAACGATGAGGTACTACGTGACGCTGACTTCGATCATGGGAAGCAGACAAGCCAACAGTACAATCCTGCCCCGGGAACGCTTTACGAAGTCCATAGCCGTGCAGATGCGCTGAAAGCGTTAGAAGAAATTATAGACCAGGGAGAAGGTCATTCCGGGAAAATGTATGACAAAGATCACCAGCTCACGCATTATTGGAAGTTTCAGATCATCGCCGACCTGATGCTGAACGAGATCTGGGATTTTCATCGCGACATCTACGACATGGCAGCGAGTCCGGATGTGGCCCTTTTTTCAGAAACAGCGACCCATTTAAATACACAATTCAATAATGCCTGGTCTGAGTTGCTCGACGCGCTACATGCAGCCTTCAGGAGTCCGCAACCCTCGCTTGAGGTTGCCATTGATCTGATGTTACGTTTACAACAACCTGCTATTGCATTGATGCAGATCCCGTTGATGGAAAAACCTGGGAATGCCGGGCCGACCTTTGATTACGTGCGCCTGCGACATTCGTTCAAGACCGAAGAACCACAGATAAGGCAATGAAATTATTTACTATTAAATAACACATCCGGAGCAAACCACAAAAAACATGAAACCACGAATTACACTGCTGACACTTGGTGTAGGTGATCTGGAAACATCTGCAAAGTTTTACCGCGATGGCATGGGGCTGGCAACACCCGGCATTATCGGGACAGAGTTTGAATATGGAGCGGCTGCCTTTTTCGACCTGGAAAATGGGCTGAAACTGGCTCTCTACCCAAGAACAAGTCTTGCCCATGACGCGCACATCTCTCCTGAGTTGCCGGCTTCAACCGAATTTAGTATCGGTCACAATGTCAATAGTAAGGAAGAGGTGGATGCAGTAATGGATCAGGCTAAAGGGGCAGGCGCGAATATTGTCAAACCAGCGCAAGAGACATTTTGGGGAGGGTATGCCGGCTATTTCAAAGATCCTGACGGACACCTGTGGGAGATCGCATGGAATCCACAGTGGGTCATTCAAGAATAGAGTTACAGAACACTCGTTTCTCATGCATCTTTATGATATTTCCCCTTTCTTCGGATAATGTACGACCAAGCCAGATTCTGTCGTCTGATGTATTCAAAACAACTGATACTCATATCACTTACCCTGATACTCTGCCATCACCGGGTTGATGCACACCTGATCCCTGCCGATCCATCAAATTACATCTCGTATCTCGGTAGCCTTATGCCCGGTGATACTCTGGCCCTTGCCGCGGGCGACTACACCCAGGGACTTAACCTGAGCAACCGCAACGGGACAGCATCGGATCCCATCGTCATCATGGGTGCGGGGACTACGACAGTTTTCCTGGGCAATGCCTGTTGCAACACTGTCAACATCACTAACTGCTCTTTTCTCGTGATCAGGGATTTCAAGATCGACGGACAAAACATCAACTACATCGACGGTGTCAAAGCCGGTGGCGGCGCAAACAATTTTGCGCATGACATCACGCTGGAAAACCTGCTTATCGTCAACAATGGAGGGAATATCGAAGGCGACAATCAAACCGACGGCATCAGCACGAAATGTGCGGCATGGCGCTGGATCATACGTGGTTGTACGATCATCGCCGCAGGTACCGGCATCTACCTCGGCAACTCCGACGGCACGAGTCCCTTTGTCGCCGGATTGATCGAAAATAACCTCGTCATCAACACGCGAGGTTACAATATGGAGATCAAAGCGCAAAACAACGGCGTGCGCGACATTTTTCCCGGCACTGCCATAGATTCACAGAAGACGATCATCCGCTATAACGTCTGGAGCAAGGACAGCGGCGGCACTCCCGAAGGCGTCGGCGACGGATCGCGTCCGTGCATCCTCATGGATCACTTCCCCGCAATGGGCAACGGGTCGCATGATACCTACGAAGTCTATGGCAATTTCTTTTACAATAATCCTACCGAAGCGCTGATGCAGGTCACCGGAAATACCACGGCTTACGACAATGTCTTCGTCAACCATGTCGCTCCTTCCGGTTACCGCACGGTCGTCATTAATAATCACGACGGCTTTCCCCCACGAGCCATGAACATGTTTCACAACACGGTTTTATCTACTTCTCCGAATGGCGGCATCGGATTATTTAACCCTGACCCCGGCTATCAGCAATATTGCTCAGCGAATGCCGTCTTCTCGAATGGAACTCCGATCAGTGGATTCTCTGCAGGCAATACTGTCGACAATATCATTGACTCCTATGCCAATGCAGCAGACTACGTCAATAATCCCTCCACTACTCTCTCAGCGTTGGACCTATATCCCCTGGCAGGTCAGGTGGAAGGGACTCTTACAGACAGCAGTCTATTTACCGGATTTACGGACTTTAATATTGATTTTAACGGCGACATCTATGACTGGACATATCGCGGCGCGTATTCCGGATCCGGTGTCAATGCAGGCTGGCCGCTGCAACTCGATCTGAGGCCTACGCCACACGGCACGGTGACCGGAACTGTGGAAACGGGCGGCGTCAATGATTTTGCAGGCGTGGTATACCCAAACCCTGCCAATGGTGATGCGCAGTTTGATCTCGTGACCACAAGCAATACATCCGCGACAGTGACACTTTCTGATCTACAGGGACGGTATCTGAAGAAACTTTACGCAGGTGTTCTTCCGGCAGGACGGAACACCCTTCCCCTCCATCTGGATCATCTTTCTTCCGGATTTTATTTAATATCGATTCATCTGGATACGCAGACCATCACGCGAAAAATACTGATCACACAATGATTGAAAACCCGGATACACCCATCATTTCGATCAGGGACCTCTGTAAATCCTATGGGCCGAAACAAGTCCTCAACCACATCACCCTGGCACAAAATGTTATTCCGTTGTACATTTATGCGACAAGTACTGGCGATTTTTTTATGCATAAGAAACCTCTTTTTTGAAATAACATTTTGCCTCTAATTGCCGATTCACGCCAAAATGTGTATCCACCGCTACTCCAAATCGGCCGCTCGTAAATTTTCGCTTGAAGAGTCAATAATTCACTAATTTTATTAAAGTATTGCATCGCTTTCTAGCCTGACGGGACGGACCCAGGAATTCAGGTATTCTGGTTTTTTATTGGTTTATTTCTTTGTTTTCACAGCATAATAAAAATAACTATGCCCAGGATTTGTTCACCCCAAAATGCAGGCGGCATCTGGAAAATTGTCGTTGCGCTCAGTGTCTTTACGTTCTTATCAACTTTCCCGGTTGACATTCTCCTTGCCCAGATGGAAAGCACGGTAAATTCCCTGGCAGACGACTTATCTGCTCACCCTTATGACGATCCGGATACGCCTGAGGATGAAAGCGTTGATGGGATCTGTGGCGATTTCCAGGGGAGGTGCACGTTGCGTGCGGCGCTGGAAGAAGCAGCCAATATCGGCACTTCGGCATACATCGTATTTTCGACTTTGGGAACAATCCCGGTCGATCCCTTGCAAGGCCCCTTTTATCCCCCTGACGATTCTCGTATCCAGGGAATCAATCAACAGGTAAGTTTTCTTGGTGACGGGATGAACACGCCCGTCCTGTTCGAAGTAGGGAATGGCACTTTGATCACCGGATTGCAACTCGTCAATGCCCTGATCGGCATTGAAGTCTATGGCACTCATAACAGGATCGGCTATGACGACCCCTCCCTGGCAAACTATATCTCCGATATGACTCAGAATGGAATATTAATCACAGGTGACAGCAATACGATTACCGGCAATGTGATCGGACTGGACCTGCTCGGAATGCCGGAAGGTTCACCATTTGGAATTTTTATCACGGGAAAAGAAAATGTGATTGGTGGCGACAGGGATGGAGAGGGGAATATTATTTCGGGCAATAACAAAGGTATTGGGGTGTATACGGTTGACTCACTGGGAAATAATTATGTAGTGGGAAATTTCATCGGCACAGATCTCACAGGTACACAAGCCAGGGGTAACCAGGTTGGTATTGACATTGTCGGCCCCAATGTCACCATCGGTGGTATTGACGTGATGCACAGAAATGTGATCAGTGGAAATACAGAGTCGGGCGTTTTAACAGGTGTGCAGGCAAGCTCGATCTTTATTGTTGAAAATAATATCGGTACGGATAACACGGGAACCCTAATGATCCCCAACCGCGATGGCATCACACTGGGACCGGGAGCCAACAATTGTGTTGTGCAAAGTAACCTGATCGCCGGAAATACCCAGTCCGGGATTCTCCTGTCAGGCCTTCCCGACTCTTCGCTCACGTCAAGAGACCACATTATCCTTGATAATACGATTACAGGCAATGGCACTGCCGGGATTGTATTGAGCGGGCTGTCGACGGACAATGTGATCGGCTCGTCCCTGTTGGATAGCTATGCCCCAAATCAAATTCACGATAATGGCCAGGCCGGCGTCCTGGTCGGCGGCGGTGTGGGAAACCCTCAACGTAATACAATTCGTGAAAATATTTTCCATGATAATACAAGCTATGGCATCCGGATCTTATCAGGTCAGGGAGGCATCCGGCCACCAGCGCTGGAAAGCTATACGGACGATGGGCAGGGTACTGCCACCATTGTCGGAACACATCCCCTGGCCGGCGCACTGATCGATTTGTATGCCGGCGATTCCAATCAATCACTGCGTCAGGAGGGCGGGCAATGGCTGGGATCCGGACCTGTAGACGCCAGCGGCTTTTTTTCTATCGCGATCTCGTCCTGCTTGTGCGATTCTATTGTTGCCACTGCAACAGACCCTCTTGGAAACACTTCGGAGTTTTCGGGCGGATGGGGTCCCACGACCTCTGTCAGGGATCTGTCAACACAGGGCACACACGCCAGTGCATTTCCAAATCCATTCCGTACGTCAGCGACAATCACATTTGAGCTTCAGCAAACGGACGATATCCTTCTCCAGATCTGTGATGTCACTGGGAAACTTGTACAAACGCTCGCACACGGGCAAATGGAACCTGGCGTCCACAATTTCCGCTGGAACCCCGCATCGGAGCCCGCCGGAATGTACTACTACAGGCTCTCCGGAGCGACGACCGGTGCGGCAACAGGTAAGCTGGTTTTGATGTGGTAGGTGTAGTATTGCATTACATATTTGAAGTATGCATTCCAGCAGAGAATGTCTCGCGGAGCCAGGAAGCCTGTCCAAATAGAGTAACTTGTACAAGGAGTACTTTTACTTGCTATACAGCCCGGCTATTTTATTGCCGATTATTTTCCTGCGGATTTGACAAACTTCAGAATGCCATGATCACAGACGATTCCACTGTGGACTTTCTCCCTTTACGAATTTCCTGTTCGGGTGCAGAGTCAGAAAAGGATAGCTTCCAAGGCAACTTATTTCTTTCGATGTCGGCTGCCGGATAGGATGAGGACTCACCCCCTTAGTCCCCCTCTCTGCTGACGCAAAGAGGGGGATATAAAAAGCCACATAATTCCCCCTCTTTAGCAAAAAAGAGTACAAGAAATACTTCTCATCCTAAGAGTAGCTTCTTTTTTGCGGAGAGAAGGCCCGACCGACCGAGTCATTCGGGCTGGGGGGCAGGGGGGTGAGTCCTGCTAACGCAAAGAGGGGGATATAAAAAGCACGCAATTCCCCCCTCTTTAGCAAAAAAGAGTACAAGAAATACTTCTCATCCTAAGGGTAGCTTCTTTTTTGCGAGAAGGCCCGCCCGACCGAGTCATTCGGGCGGGGGGGCAGGGGGGTGAGTCCTGCTGACGCAAAGAGGGGGATTTAAAAGCACGTACTTCCCTCTCTTTGGCAACAAAGAGTATAAGAACACTTCACATCCTGTTGAATGTCTAATCTCAGGAAGTAAGGCGGGTATCATACAATAAGCGGGTGAACCATAGTCATGTCCTTTCTCTGATTACCGCGATGCTGTTGAATTGAGCAAAGTCTGACTGTGATCGAGATGTTTCTGAAGTACTGGCAGCGTCTTTTTCACCCACGCAACCAGCTCTGCGTCATGGCCATCCGCGGCATATTCCTCAAACTTGGCAATAGCGCCTTTATGCGCGGTCACCATCGTCTGGAGGTATGTCTTGTCAAATTGAGCGTCAGCGGTATTCTTGATCTCCTGAACTTTCTGCTCCTGTTCAGCCATCATCGTGGCAGGCAGAATCCAACGTTTGTTCAGGGCAAGGCTGTGCAACTCATCATTGGCCTTCTGGTGGTCCGTCTTGATCATCAATGCCAGGGAGTCGATCTCGGGATTCTCCGAGCGATCCATGGCGATCTCCGCCAGGCGGATTTCCAGCATCCCGTCGTTCGCTGCAGCTTTCGCAAAGTCGCGCGCTGCATTGACACTTTCGTCAGCAGTGTTCGCCTCCGTTGTACTCTTTTCGGATACGGGCTTACACCCAATGACAAAGACGAGGGTTGTGAGGGCGATACAATAGAAAAACCATTTGCCTTTCATGATTATCGTAGTTTAATGATACAATCTGCGTGGGGTGAAACCGGATACGGGGCAAGCAACTCCCTTTGACATTGATTGTCCTGTACCACAGAGTGTTACTTGTTTATTATAACGGTATTTACTCGGGTATGTTGAGTAAACAGGCCGCAAATTCATCCCGGCCATTCATAGTATCCACTCTTCCATTCAATAAATCATGTGGCATTTGCAAGAACAGGGTGTTGCCTTTTCGGTAACTTTATTTTTAATAATTCTTTCTTCCATTAACTGCCATAAATGACTCTAAAGATTTTCTTGTTTGTCGCCTCGATCCCACTGTTTTCCGTTTGTACCAGCACTCCGAATGGTGCAGATCAAGTTGCGGATCAGGAGCAAACACACAACACTAAAACACACCTCCGGGGCCATCAAAGCCCCTGTGAATTCATTTCCGTCGAGGAGGTAAGGCATCTTTTCTCGGTACCGGACGATATCCAAATAGAGAAGAAGGACCGGGTACTCACATATCCGACCTGCTCTTTTAAATGGCAGGACGGCAAGGTGGTCACGATGATGCAGGCAGGCCCAAGTCAGGTGGCACTGAGAAAACCCAGCGAGCTGATGATCGTGATGGTAAAAGATGCCAATGCATCGATGTACAATACTGCCATAAAGGTGTACAAAGACGTCGAGCCTGTCAAGGATATCGGAGAAATGGCGAGCTGGGGCGCCACCATGACCCAACTCAGTTTCCTGTCGCACAACTATTTATTTCATGTCCATGTAAAAGCCTCAAACGACGATGCGAAGAATAAGACGCAGGCCATCGCCGTAGCGCGACGCATCGTTGCACAACTCTGATTGAAGGTCTTGTGCCGTTTGTATTTGTACAGTTACTTTTGGGAATGATACAACGTGTACCACACTCAATCATCTGACCGGTATGAAGCTCAATAAAGAATGGCATCTGGCACATCCCATGCCTAAAAACCCCACTCTCGGGCAACGCATCAAATGGCATCTCGAGCACCATCAGCACTGCCAATGCCGGGATATTCCGCCAAAACTCCTCCTGGAAATGAAAAAACGCGGCATCAAACCCGACTGACTCCCAATCAATCATCAATCAATCAGTCATCAATCAATCAATCATCCTTCCCATGCCCTATCTCACTGCCGGCCAAACAGCAACACGGAGCATCACGTTGACATCTGAACATGTCAAAACATATGCAGCGCTCACAGGCGATTACAACCCTCTGCATTTCGACGAGGACTTCGCTGCTCAGACAAGATTCAAGAAGCTGGTAGTACAAGGCGGGTTGACAACTGGTTTATTACATGCTCTCGTGGCGATGGACATGCCGGGGCCTGGTACTGTCTTTCTCAGTCAAAACTGGAAATTTACCGCACCGGTATACATTGGTGATACGATTACTGCGGTCGCAGAGGTCATCAGCGTTCACGAGAGCAAACCTGTGACGCAACTCGGCATCAGGATCACACGGCAGGATGGAGAGACGGTGCTGGAAGGTGAGGCGTGGTGCTATACGTTTAACAGTTGACGGGTTGATGCTGAGTTTGTCCTGAATGACCTTTCCTTTGCGGAAGTATTTCAAAGCGACCATTCTTCGATCCCGACCAAAATGAATTCTTTTAAATCTGTGAATTTCGTGGGCAAAAAATGACAGGTCACGCATCAGGATGATCCGTCGCACATTTCGATTGAAAATACATCACCTTTATGGTTCCGCCAACGGAAAGTGCAGGATGTTTTCTTGACTTGCTCAGGGTTTTTGAAAAACTCAATTTTAAACTCGTGGAAATCCACGACCACAATGGCAATCCGGGAAACGTCCCACCGTGGATCAATGCCAGCCAAAACGAAATCTCTCCGATGTCGATATTTGTATTTCACAAATGAATTAGACACCAGGATTGTGCATCGCATATTGAATTTGATATCATGACGAAACTTCCCCCTTACCAGCATGTGCCTTCGGCATGGTACGGCCCGGAAATGGAACGTCACAAAGACCAATGGCTCATCATGCTTTCTGATGCGGAGATCGCAGAGCTGGAAACGGCGGCTGAAACCTTCCTGCATCGCGGCACGGCATTGCAGCAAATGACAATGAGGCAATTCCCGTTGCCCACGCTGGGATCAAAACTGAATGCATTACGGGCCCAGCTCATCGACGGGATCGGATTTTTCGTCCTGCGCGGATTGCCGGCGGAGCGCTATCGTGAAGAACAAAGTGCGGCCATCTTCTTTGGTATCGGCATGCATCTCGGAAATGCACGGTCGCAGAATGCAGCAGGCGATGTACTGGGCCATGTGCGGAATATGGGACTCAGCGGCACTGATCCCGGTGTACGTATCTATCAGACAAGCGAGCGCCAGACATTTCATACCGACTCCAGCGATGTTGTCGGCTTGCTTTGTCTCCAACCGGCAAAGGAAGGCGGCTTGTCGTTGTTGGTGAGTGCAACCACTGTGTTTAATGAAATGCGGACCGAATACCCCGACCTGCTGTCACTCCTGATGGAGCCCATCGCCACCGACCGGAGAGGAGAAGTTCCTGAAGGCATGCTGCCCTATCTGCTCATCCCTGTCTTCAGCTACTTCGAGGGTCAGATCACGCCCTTCTACCAACGCCAATACATCGAATCAGCCCAGCGATTTGACGATGCACCCCGGCTGACTCAGAGGCATAGAGAGGCCCTTGATTGCTTCGATGCATTGTGCAATGCCCCCCGGCTGCAATTGTCCATGATGTTGCAGCGAGGTGATATGCAGTTTGTCTACAACCATGCCTTGCTGCATGACAGAACAGCCTTTACAGACTGGCCTGAGCCCGGACAGCGCAGGCATCTCTTGCGTCTCTGGCTCTCCGTGCCCGGCGACCGGGGCCTGCCCGGGATCTTTGCCACACGGTTCGGATCGGTAGAAATCGGCAACCGTGGCGGCATTATCGTCTCACGACAATAGACCTGACCAGATACTGAGATGCACCATAAATCCGTACATTCGCTACGCATAGCGTGCGCTCTTGACTGGAACAAGAACACACACACGGCCTGTTTGACAGGCAAATAGCCAAAACGCACCGCCAAATAGAATGGAGAACACCTCCTCTACACAAGGAAGGGTCTTGTCACATGCTGATATGTCGTGGTATTTGCCGGAGGATATTGCTCTGCAGCAAAGACGACGTATGGTAGCAAACAGGCACTCTCTCCCGACCAGGTGAGTTGGAATCCTTCATAGCATTGTTCTGTCTCATTCCTTAATTCAACAGTTATTCAAATGGCTGACAATGAGCAATCAGGATACAAAAGAAATGTGGAGATCATAACGGCGGGCATCCTCACCCTGTGTCTGGCATTCCTGATACGAATAGACCCTCATTTTCGATCCTCGACAATGGCTCTAAATCCGCAGGAGAGCATCGAAGCAAAAAGATTGGCATGGAGCAAAATACTGGCGGCACATCCTTTCCTTCATAACGAGCCGCTCGGGGAACACTCCGGCAAAGGCGTTCCGGAATACGACATCCCAGATCTTTTGACGGAACTGGATTACCTGAAAACCATGGATCCTGCCCTGGGCGCCGTACCCTATGAGCGATTGGCTATTGCCCGCAAAGAAGAGCGGCGCTTGTCGCGGCAGCGCGCTCCAATCAGCGGTGTACAATGGCAGGAACGCGGCCCGGATAATGTCGGAGGCCGAACACGGGGGCTCATGTTTGACCCGAACGACACCACGCACAAAAAAGTCTGGGCCGGTGGCATCGGCGGAGGCTTGTGGTATACCGATGATATCACTGCAACTTCTCCGGAATGGCATAGGGTCAATGATCTGTGGGACAATATTGCGATTTCGACGATCGCCTATAATCCTGCCAACACGCAGGAGTTCTACGTCGGCACCGGCGAAGGCTGGAACAATTATGATTATCAATACGGATCAGGGATTTGGAAAAGCACGGACGGAGGGATGACGTGGGCCGTCCTACCCGCCACAATTCCGGGGGCATACAACAATACCTCAACGCACTTTCATTTTGTGCAAAAAATTGTCGTGAAAAATGACGGGACGGTATTTGCCGCCACAAGGGCCTATTCGGTCTTCAAAGGCGGGATCCTGCGCTCAATAGATGGTGGCGATACATGGACGCAGGTACTGAGTGTGTATACTGGTTCGGGGACGTTGCGCAACCGGGCAACTGACGTGGAGATCGCAGCAAACGGTGATGCGTATGCCAGCTTTGGGATCTTCTGTGACGGCAAAGTATTTAAGTCCACGAATGCAGAGAATGGCGATACATGGACAGATCTGTCCTCCAATATGAATATTGGGAATGCCATGAGAATTGAATTGGCGTGTGCGCCTTCGGATTCCAACATCATCTATGCCGTGGCACAGAAAGCTTCGGGACTTCCTCCTCCGGCGAACGATATTGAATGGTTTAAGAAATCTGTAGATGGCGGCATGAACTGGACGTCACTGACAATACCAAAAATCGTAGATGACAACACGACAGATTTTACCGACGGACAGGCATATTACGATCTGATCCTTGCGGTACATCCTACTGATCCGGATATTGTCCTGGCCGGTGGCATAGATCTGCACCGCACCACAGACGGGGGAATGACGTGGTCTGGAATTTCTCATTGGTATGGAGGGTTTGGCAAACCTTACGTACACGCAGACCAGCATGCAATTGTTTTCCGACCCGGCTCAAGCGATGAAGTATTATTTGGCCATGACGGAGGAATCACGTTTTCCCCTGACGCAGGAGACGCCAATGCAACTCCCGCTTTCATGGATAAGAACAGCAGTTACAATGTAACCCAGTTCTATTCCTGCGCCACGCCAAATGTGACGAACAGCCAGTATTTTCTGGCGGGATCGCAGGATAACGGAACCCAGCGCTTCAGGATGCCACAAACCGGTAGCACCGACGAAGCGACGGGAGGAGACGGCGGATATTGCCATATCGATCAGAACAACCCCAATATCCAGTTGACCTCTATCACTTTTAACAGAGTTTTCCGTTCCCTGGATGGCGGGATCAACTTTGATCTTACCGCTCCGGTCTTCAATGAGGACGGATTGGGTCTCCCGATCAATCCCAGCGATTATGACAGTGAAAGAAAGATCCTCTATGCCGCGCGTGATGTGAACAAATTGAGAAGAGCGACAGGCATCGACAGCTCAATTACAAGAACAACATTCACGCTATCTCTTGGGGATGGAATTATTTCCGCGTTAAAAGTCAGTCCTTACAACGACGTATTGATAGTAGGCATCACGAATGGCCGGGTGTACAAACTGACAAATCCAAGCACATCGCCAGCGTATGCGCGGATTGACGACACAGGATCAGGGGATCCTATTACCACAGTGGGATTTGTATCCTCAATTGACATCGGTGCAAATGACAATCAAATTTTAGTGACGTATTCCAACTACGGCGTAACATCTGTATGGGAAACAACGGACGGCGGTACGCACTGGCACAACAAAGAAGGCGACCTCCCGGACATGCCCGTGCGCTGGGCGCTCTATAACCCCGACAACAGGGACCAGGTGCTGCTGGCGACCGAATTAGGTGTTTGGAGCACAGACAATTTTCAGCCGGGCACTGCGAATGCTCCGGGTTGGGGACCAACAATTGATACACTGGCAAATACCCGATGCGACATGCTCAAGTATCGTCCCATGGATAAGATGGTCGTTGTCGCCACGCATGGCAGGGGGTTATTTACGACCGACCTTTTTGTCACAAATTCTGTCGCTGATTTTATCTACGACCAGAACGTCAGCTGCACCGGCGCACTGACCGTGCATTTCAAGGATGCGAGTCTGAAACCTAACGAAAGCTGGGAATGGGATGTCGACAATGACGGCACAATAGATGATACCGTCCAGAACCCCACGCATACGTATACCTCGGATGGCGTCTACACCGTAAAGTTGTCGATCAACAATGGCTCAGCGAGTATCATAAAAGAAGATGTGATCCTTGTACAGGGCAACGCGCTGAGTGAATATACAGGATGCGCGTTTCCACTCAACAACAATTTAGGAAATCCTGATGGCATCGGGATTTATCACTTCGCTCTCGGAAGTATTGACAATTACACTTCAAATAATGACGGGCCCTATCAGGATTACTCTTGTGCTCAGGGAACGGTATTGAAACTCAATACAACTTATACAGTCACCATTTGTACTGGTCCCTATCACAATGAAAGTGCCAGAGTCTATATTGACTATGATAATAATGGAAATTTTGCACCTGAAGAGACAATTGCAATATTTCCTCAGGCCAAGGGGGTCAGAACAAAGTCTTTTACCACGCCTGCTGAGGGTGTTGCTATGAACACCGGGTTAAGGCTTCGCGTGTTATCGGCAAATGATCAGCCTCCACCAGACAACGCATGTGATATCGGAGACAGTGGCCAGGCCGAAGACTATACAGTTTATTTTGGTTGTGAGACACTGGTGACCCAGGTTTCAGGTACTGGCGTCGGTAGTCTGCCGGGAGCAGTGGCGTGCGCGTCACCCGGTGATACGGTCAGGATCAGCGCGACTCTTGCGGGAAAAACCATTGACGTCGGTCCGGATTCCCTGCTCCTCGATAAGGATCTTGTGATCCTTGCGAACAGCGCCAATACCAGTATCACGGGATCGGGAACGCGCATTTTTGAAGTTGCTTCCAGCGCGCATATCGAACTCTCAAATCTGACAATTATCGCAGGAACATCTCTGGTTGCCGCGGCTATTCAGAATCCGGGTTTCCTCAGGCTCTGCGATGTCATTATTCAAAGGAATCCGGAGGTCACGGGCGCCACACTCATCGAAAATTCAGACAGCTTAAGGATCTGCGGAAATTGTGCCATTCAGCAATAGACGGCCTTTATCAGATATCTGGTTCAGGTTACCGGGCCGCATAAAAATCGGATCGTAGGATGATCTTTCCGGGACATTTGTATACATTGCTCCATGCACAAATTACTTTTTGTCGCTGTCCTGACACTCGCTTTTACAGGTTGTGCACCGCGCGCGGATGCGCCTGACACCGGCACGCACACCTGGTGGAAGGATGCCGTGATATACCAGATCTATCCGAGAAGTTTTAAAGATTCGGATGGTGATGGTATCGGAGACCTCAAGGGCATCATTGAAAACCTCGACTATATCAAAAGCCTGGGAGTAGATGCCGTATGGCTGAATCCCATCTACAGCTCCCCAAACGCGGACAATGGTTACGACATCAGCGACTACCGGGCGATCATGGAAGAGTTTGGCACCATGCAGGATTTTGACGCTATGCTCAAAGGCCTTCACGACAGGGGGATCAAATTCATCATGGATGTCGTCGTGAATCATACCAGCGATGAGCACCGCTGGTTTCAGCAGTCGCGCAGTTCGAGGAACAATCCGTACAGGAATTATTACCACTGGTGGCCTGTTGAAAAAGGTAGTCCTCCGTATCGCTACAGTTTATTCGATGTGAATGGTGATGCCTGGAAATATGACTCGACAACAAATGCCTATTACCTGCACTATTTCTCCGTCAAACAACCTGATCTGAACTGGGAAAACCCCAAAGTGCGGCATGAAGTGTATGACATGATGAAATTCTGGGCGGATAAAGGCGTAGATGGGTTCCGGCTCGATGCGTTCCAGTTTGTCGCCAAAGACACTACGTTCCCCACCCTTCCAAAAGGTTACGAAAAACATTTCTCACAATACTGTGCCATGCAGGGCAACCTGCACCAGTATCTGAAGGAAATGAATGCTGAAGTCCTGAGCAAGTATGATGTGATGAGCGTCGCTGAAGGCGCCGGGAACAATTTTCAGGATGCGCATGATCTCGTCGATGCTGACCGCCACGAACTCAATCTGGCATATGCCTTTGATGGCGGAGATATTGCGACACCTGATGGCTATGACCTCGTCCATTTCAAGGAGGTATTTTCGCGCTGGGACAGTGCGTTTGCCGACAAAGGATGGCTGTCGATTTTTCTTGCCAATCATGACCACGCCAGGATGGTCAGCAGATACGGCAATGACAGCCCTGAGTTCAGGGATGTCTCGGAAGAAATGCTAAACACCTTTCTTCTCAGCATGCGTGGTACGCCATTCTGCTATTACGGCGATGAGATCGGCATGACGAATATCGGCTTTGACAGCATTTCCCAGTATCGCGATATTGCCGCGATCAACAGGTATCAAAAAGTCCTGCATGAAGGCGGCGATATCAAGGCCCTGATGAGAAGGCTCAGGGCAGAATCACGGGACAATGGGCGCACACCGATGCAGTGGGATTCCTCTGCAGAAGCCGGTTTTACTTCCGGCACACCGTGGCTGCCGGTCAATGACAACGATCATGAAGTGAACGTGGAGACAGAAAATGCCGATCCCACCAGTTGTCTCAATTATTTCCGGAAAATGGTACGGCTGAGACATGACAACCCTGTTCTGGTTTATGGCAAATACAAACTCATGCTGCCCGATGATCCTCACATATATGCCTATACGAGGACCATGGGGGATGATAAGATGTTGGTGCTGCTGAATTTTTCTGCTGAAACTGATACGGCTACCCTGCCGATGTCACTCTCTCCACAAAAAATTCTGATCAATAATTACCAGACCGTCGAAATCGATCAGACAAATGTGACTCTCCGGCCATACCAGGCGGTGATTCTTTCGATCAACTGAACAGCTGTATAAAAATACCGATTGATGAACAATGTATTATTGAAAATGAAGAAAATCATTTACACTTCTCTGCTCCTATCCCTGGTTGCACAGGCAAATGCCCAGTTTACAATTCACAGTGTCTTTGGGAATCTGACCGATTGTGACACCATGACACGGGGCATTTATATCGTCTGGTGGGATCATGATTTTAATTATACTGGGCAGGTGCATATCTTGCTCGACAGCATGACCAATTACCGGAATATCTGCCTAAATGAGCTGGGAATGGCAGATCCTCCAAATCCCGTGGACGGTTACTACTACAATGTCTACATCCACACCCCGGGCAATGACAATGATATCTTCAAGCAATATGGCTGGGGCAATGGACAGGGCACCGATACCAATGGCTACCCCTTCCTCACGTTGCCAAACGGCGTGCTCAACGACTGGGTGAACAACGCGCACGAGACATTCCACATTTTCCAGTACAACGGCAACTCCCCGGGGTTTGAATATTCAGGCGACAGCCAATGGTATATCGAAGGCACTGCCAACTGGTTTGCCGGGAAACAGAATCTCACCGCGCCGAGGGCATGGGTGGAAGCAGAAAGCCTGGTGAGAGTGCCGCAAGTTCCGCTGTGGCTGAGCTACAACAATTATCCCTCATATTATCCGTCAAACTGGCAACGCTATGTACACCAGTACGCTTCTGCCCTGCTGATGTATTACCTGTCGGATGTCGCAGGTGTCCCGGACAATACAATCGTCGAAGGGTTTTTTAATGGAACAACAGAAGTGCCGCAGGAATACCTCTTCCACACCATCGGCCCATCCGTGTTCAGAAATGATTTCATTGATTGGGCGGCCCACATGACAAACCAGTTCGACTTTATTCTTCCCCAACAGGCGGCGACCAATGAACATGAATGGAACGATTACGCTGACCCGGGAGATAACAATGAATTTGTGCAGGTATATCAGAATACCGGCAGCGGCGGATGGTACCGTCCCGACGACTCTCTGACCACGACAGCATGGTCGTTCAATACATATAAAATTCTGAACACTATCTCTGAGACGTATACCTTCGAAGTCAACGGTGATGCCACCGGGAGCTATGGCGATGCCGCTTATTTCCAGGGCAAGGTGCTTGTCCAAAACAGCGCGACAGGTCCACAGTTCTATGATCTCGCCATGACCAGCGACGTCCAGGGCTCTCTGACGCTGCAGACGTCTCCTTCAGATACCGCCATATTCTTCATCGTTGCATCCATGCCAGAAACTTTCCGGGATGCGAATCCGGTATTTCAAACATTTTCTTATGAAATAAATATTACTACCGGGGTCTCTGCCACTTCTGATCCGAATCCGGCAAAGCCAAAAATAGAAGTCGCACGATTCAATCTGCTCGGTCAGCGGGTGAATAAGGACTTTCAAGGCATCCAGGTGATCGTGTTTGATGATGACTCTGTGAAGAAAGTTTATTTCATCAGGGATTAGCACGAAGGTCTTTGCAAAGTGCGATCGCTTGACTAAAATTTAAATAATTTGCGGTGATGACCGTATCCTGAGATTCTGAATTAACCAAACAATGAAATTCAATACATCTCTTATTTGCTGCATCCTTGTCGCAACACTTTTCAGTTGTTCTGCGCAGGATCGCGTCTCCAAATATGCAATCGTCAACAGATTTTCCGTAGAAGGAGACGGAGGATGGGATTACCTGACCCTGGACGAAAATACAGGCAGGTTGTTTGTTTCACACGGCACTGTCACACAAGTCCTGGATATCCATACCGGAAAACTCCTCGCCACGATCCCGAACACCCAGGGAGTGCATGGTATTGCGCTGGACCCGGAAGATATGCGGGTGTTTATCAGTTGCGGGAGAGACTCCACAGTCACGGTTCTGGATCTGGCCACATTGGATTTTATCACCAAAGTCAAGGTGACAGGGGCAAATCCTGACGCGATCTTATTCGACAGTTTTTCCGACAAAGTGTTTGTCTATAATGGTCACTCGGCAAATGCGTCTGTGATTGACCCAAAAACAAATACTGTGGTCACAACCATTCCACTTGCGGGCAAGCCTGAATTTTCTGTCAGCGACGGAAATGGTCACGTCTATGTGAATATCGAAGACAAAAGCCTCATCACTGTTATTGATTCAAAACATCTGAGCGTCGAAAAAACGTGGCCACTGGCACCCGGTGAAGAACCTAGTGGTCTCGCACTGGACAATCTGAATCACAGACTCTTTTCGGTATGTGGCAACCAGAAGATGATCGTGACGGACGCCCGGAATGGCACCATCATCAGCGCCCTCGATATTGGACAATGGGTGGACGGATGTGCATTTGATCCAATATTGAAAAGGGCTTACAGCTCAAATGGCGAAGGAACAGTCACTGTAGTCCGGGAAGAAAGTACACAGCACTATGCTGTGCTTGAAACGATCCCGACAGTTCGGGGAGCGCGGACGATCTGTCTTGACCGGAATACGCATCACCTCTACCTGCCCACTGCCGCTTATGGGCCTGCACCCGAGCCAACGGCAGAAAATCCGCATCCGCGGCCGTCGATTACGCCGGGTACGTTTACCATACTTGAAATTGCTCCAACCGGGCAGTGACCAAGACCTTGCCATTTATTTCTTTCCAGCCCTTCCTAAACCGTGCAGGTTTCACGCGAGTATCGTGGCAAAGTAACCCGCAAGGTTGCGTACTCCCGCCCGAGACCTGCCCGGTCCCGATCTCCTACCCTCTTTCCCTGATTTTCCTTAACCTTGACACTCACTCTTCATACTATGCAGATAAAGCAAACTCCTAAAGTCTACGACGTCATTATTGTCGGATCAGGTGCCGGTGGCGGGATGGCGACGAAGGTCCTTTCCGAAGCAGGCCTCAACGTTGCGGTAGTGGAGGCAGGTCCGTCTTTTGACCCGGCAGACCCGGCACAAAGGACGCAGCTCAAATGGCCGTGGATGTCGCCTCGTCGCGGTGCCGGTAGCACCCGCCCTTTCGGCGACTTCGACAGTGCCTATGGCGGATGGCATATCGATGGTGAACCTTACACGCACACCGCGGGAACGCGCTTCGACTGGTTTCGCTCGCGGATGCTCGGTGGTCGTACCAATCACTGGGGAAGGATCTCCCTGCGCTTTGGACCCAGAGATTTTAAACGCAAGGATATCGACGGCCTTGGCGAAAACTGGCCGATCGGCTATGAAGATCTGAAGCCTTACTATGATAAAGTGGACAAGCTGATCGGAGTGTTTGGCAGCAAAGAAAATCTGCCCAACGAGCCCGACGGGTTTTTCCTTCCTGCTCCTAAGCCAAGGCTGCACGAGCTGTATTTCATTAAAGGCGCCAAAAAAGTCGGTGTCCCTGTGATTCCGGGCCGGCTGTCGATGCTCACAAAACGGATCAACGACGACAGAGGAGTCTGCTTTTATTGCGGGCAGTGCAATCGCGCCTGTTCTATTTACGCCGACTTCTCTTCCGGGACTTGCCTGATCTTCCCGGCGCAAAAGGCAGGCGGCCAGATCGATCTGTTATTGAATTGCATGGCCCGTGAAGTGCTGACTGATCACAACGGTCGTGCCACCGGTGTCTCCTATATCAATAAAAACGACAGGCAGGAATATGCCATCAAAGGCAAAGTCGTAGTCCTGGCAGCCTCGGCTTGCAGTACCGCACGCATCCTGCTCAATTCGAAAAGCGCGCAGCATCCTGCAGGATTGGGGAATTCCGGTGGAGTCGTCGGCAAGTATTTACACGATTCCACCGGTACGAGCCGCGCCGGTTTCGTCCCGGCATTGATGAACCGGGAAATCTACAATGAAGATGGTGTCGGTGGCATGCATATCTATACTCCATGGTGGCTCGACAACAAAACCCTTGATTTCCCAAGGGGATATCACCTGGAGGTCTGGGGAGGAATGGGCATGCCTTCATATGGTTTTGGATTCGACCCGAATGAGCTGAACGAATATGTCGGTGGAAAAATCGGCGGATATGGGGATCAGTTGCGTAAGGACATCAAAAAATTCTACGGATCTGTTGTCGGTGTTTCAGGCAGAGGAGAATGTATCGCCCGTGAAGACAATTATTGCGAAATCGATCCCGAAGTCGTCGATGAATACGGTATTCCGGTGTTGCGCTTCAATTACACTTGGTCGGATCATGAGCGCAACCAGTCCCGGCATATGCACGAGACGTTTGAAGAGCTGATCCACGCGATGGGCGGCACACCTCTCGGTACCAAGCCCGGAAAAGACGACGACTATGGCCTGGCAGCCCCGGGACAGATTATCCATGAGGTCGGCACGACACGCATGGGCAATGACCCGCAACGGTCAGTTGTAAACCGGTACGAACAGCTTCATGATGCACGGAATGTATTTATTGTAGATGGCGGCCCGTTCGTGTCACAGGCAGATAAAAATCCGACCTGGACGATCCTTGCATTGTCATGGCGGACGTCGGAATATATTATCGATCAGCTCAAGCAACAAAATATTTAATTTCATTATCTGGAATAGCATGGACAGAAGAGACTCAATAAAATCTATCGTTGTAGGAAGCATCACCGGCGGACTGATGCTTTCCGGGTGCCAACCCGTAGCGCAGGAAAACAATGCCGCAGAAGAACCTGCTTCGACATTGTATGGCCGTACAGAAACCGAAAAAGCCCATGACGCCAGGGTAAGAAAAGAGACTTTCCTGACAGCGCATGAAATGGCCACTGTGACAGTATTGAGCGCTTTGATCGTTCCCGCGACGGCGACTGCGGGTTCTGCGAAAGATGCTGGGGTACCGGAATTTATTGACTTTATCGTCAAGGACATCCCCTCTCATCAGACTCCCATCCGGGGTGGACTCATGTGGCTGGATCATCGCGCCGCCACATTGTTCGGCCAGGATTTTGTTTCCTGCCCTGAAAGCCAGCAAAAACAACTTCTCGATGAGATCGCCTATCCCAATGATGCATCTCCTGAAGTAGAACAAGGCGCACAGTTTTTTGCACGCATGCGCAATCTTGTCCTCACCGGATACTATACTTCGGAAATGGGGATCAAAGACCTCGGGTACAAAGGCAATACTCCCAACGTGTGGGATGGAGTACCAGAAGATGTTTTGAAAAAACACGGACTTTCCTACGACGCAGATTGGCTCGCCAAATGTGTGGATCAGGATAAACGCAATATCACTGCGCAGTGGGATCAGGATGGGAATCTGATCAATTGACGGCCAGCCTGCAGTGATGAAAACATTCAGTACAGGGCGGGCATTGATCATTTGTTTCCTTGTTGTAGATCCGCAATCTTATACCCGTTGACTCTCTCTGTCTCCATTATGAAAATGCATACTCCGTATTTTTGACCGACAATGGAACGGCATGCATTATAACACCACTGCAATTGAGAAATCCTACGCAAATGTTGCCTGGCTTTATGATATCTGGAGCAGTCTTACGGAATCAAAAGCATTAAGACAATCGCTGGAATTTGCTTCTGTCGGTAATGGGGAAAGCGTTTTGGAAGTGGCAGTGGGAACGGGCAAAAATTTCGAACATATCCTGATCGCCAACCCGGACGGCAGAAATGAAGGATTGGACATCTCCGATGCCATGCTGACAAAGGCACGCAAGCGACTGAGGAAATACCATAACTATCACCTCGTTCATGGGGATGCAGCAGCATTGCCATACGAGGATCAGTCATTTGATGTCCTGATCAATAGTTTCATGCTGGATTTATTGCCGCGTGAAGACTATCCGGCGTTACTGCAAGAATTCAAAAGAGTATTAAAACCTGCAGGGAGACTTATCATTACCACGATGGCTCATGGAAGGAAGTGGTACAGCAGGATCTGGGATGTGATCGCCAGGAAGTTCCCTGCCATTCTCACCGGGTGCAGGCCTGTCGACCCGGAAACTGCGATCAGGAGTGCAGGTTTCGCAGTTGACAACCGCGCATATGTCGTGCAAAACACGTTTCCCGCGTTGGTGTTGCATGCGGTCAGGAATCCGGAGTAATTGGCAATACCAGGCGATGAGTTGCTCATTAAAGAATCCGGCTTGATGGCACCTGGCGGATAGCAAATTCATTTTATCTTTAACAGCTTTTCGTATCCAGGCTATCGGAATCTCAGAAATCTTTATTCTTCACCTTATTCAAGGACATATGCAGTACCATATTATTGCACTGATGGCGGTTTGTAGCCTGATGCTACAGCGATCCGAGGCTCAAACACAATTGGACCAGGCTTTCAGCACAGTGACAAACGACGGTACTTCTCCGGTCCCTTCCAACATTGTCATCAATAAATCGTTTACCACACCGAATGGCGAACGTGTACTGAGGCTTGATCTTGTAGTCGATACCTCTTTGGAAGCCGTGTGGAAGCTGTTTACGGATCCTGAACAAATCACCACGTGGGAAGTGGCACAGGTAAAGTTGGATCTGCGGATGGGTGGCTCGATGATGACGCATTACAAGAAAGATGCAACGCTTGGCGGGCCGGGAACGATCACTCTTGGCATCATTAATTATCTGCCAATGGAGATGATCACCTATAAAGTCACCCTGACAGATGTGTTTCCCGAAAAATGCAGGAACGAAGATGACAACCTCCAGGAGGTACTTCAATTCAAAAAGCTTGCAGAAAACAAAACGCTGATCACATCATCCATGCTCGGCTGGGAGACGGGACCTGAGTGGGATGACGTGTACAATAAATTTGACAAAGGCAATACTTGGACATATCAACAGCTCGTCAAACGGTTGCACGAAGGGCCACGCGCATGGAAGTGATCTTCCGAACTTAAGACAAGAGTGTTTAACAAGTTCAAGCACCGGTATTTGGAGGCCAGGGGATCTTGTAAAAGAAAGAACTCCAACGAAACATCACGTACACACACAAACTTTATACTTCCCTTACATTCTCTTAGTGTTGCCCGGCTACATTTGATGCTTTTCATCAAATCCGCGCAATGAAAATATTCTCTACCCTTCAACCACGCCAGCGGACCTCCTTTTCTATGGCAATCATGAGTGCGTTTATCTCTATTGCGTTCTGCGCATTGCCGGTGCAGGCGATCGCTCTGGCAGAGAACAGCACAGGTTCATGCGGAACCATGGAGCCTCTCTCAATCGACCAGAGTGCTCCGCGCATCACGGCGGACATTGACTCCGCAACTCCCTTTTTGTTTGTGACTCAATTCGGACCATCATACGTCAGTGGTGTCGTGAATGATCCCACGGATCCTGCTACTGTCAAAGGGATTCCATTTCTCCTTGCAGACAATGACACTCCTCTCAGTGATCTCACGGTGAGCGCGGTGAGTGACAACCAGAACGTCATACCGGACGCCAATCTCGCACTTACAGGAAGTGGTGGAAGCAGGACACTGACGATCAGGCCCGCTGGCATCGGATATGCCAATATCATCTTGACGGTGTCCGATCCCGAGGCGAATACCGGCACATATCAAATACACTATGCAGGCTCGCGGCAGGCAAACAATCCGGCAACAACATATTTTCACACCGGTGCCTCCGATGGGTCTACTGCTATTATCGTGGACAGTACATATATGTGGGTCGGCGATGATGAAAATCAAATCCTGCGTCTGTATGATAGATGGCATTCCGGCTACCCGGTCAATGCGGTAGACATGAGTCCTAATATCGGTACGATCGAAGCCGACATTGAAGCATCGTACAAACAGGGCGATACGCTATTCTGGATAGGATCGCACACGACCACGGAGCGCTCGGTAGCGTTCAGCGTCATCGCATCAGGAACCGGAAGTGCGTCAACGCTCAATTTTCTCAATAAATACACAGACCTGAGGGCAGACCTGATCGCTTGGGATGAGAATAATGTACATGGGCTTGGAGCCGGTTTCTACGGCCTGTCAACGGGTTTGGAAATTGAAGGACTCGCCATGGAGCCTGGTCATCCGGATGGAGCGCTACTCGCCTTGCGCGGGCCACTCACAATGGGAGATGCCATTCTGATCCCGGTGACAAATTTCAGGACGATCGTGAGTACGGACGTCCCCCCGCATAGCGCCGTGTTTGGCACGCCGATACAAGTGAACCTGGGCGGGCATGGTTTCAGAAGCATGGAATGCAATGCCTACGGATGTATGCTCATCGCCGGGCCTGTTGGAAGCGGGACAGATTTCAGCCTGTATACCTGGAGCGGCATCCCGGCTGATGCGCCAGAGCTGCGTGCAGTGCGTTTGATGTCGGGGACCCTCGGAGATTACGAAGGCATCGAAGGATTGTCGGACCACCCTTTTCTTGGAAGCGCCGGCGACAACATCATCACTCAACTGATCCTCGACATGGGCTCTTTCAAACCATATGGCGATGGCATTGAAGCGAAAGACCTGTCCATCAATGAGTGGCAAAAGTTTGCTTCTGAGACGATCACACTCGGACCGGTCGAGTCGCTCACTACTGCCACTGCAGGTGATATCGTGATCACCGAGGTTATGCAAAATCCCGCCGCTGTGACTGATGCCCTTGGTGAATGGTTTGAGGTATTCAATACTACATTCTCCCCTATCGATCTCAACGGTTGGATTATCGCCGACATGGACATCGACATCGACACGATTGACAATGGCGGTCCTCTTGAAGTTCCTGCGGGTGGTTATATGATCCTTGGCATCAACGCTGACGCGGCCACAAACGGAGGTATAACCGTGGCTTATGCTTACAATAATATCTTCCTTGGCAACGGCGCTGACGAGCTGATCCTGCGGACGCCCGATGGTACTGTCATCGACAGCATTGCCTGGGATGGCGGCACCCTTTGGCCTGACCCCACAGGCGCTTCGATGTCTCTCCAGGATCCCGGTCTCGACAACAACGATGGCACAAATTGGTGCGTCGCCACCACCCCATATGGTGCTGGTGACCTGGGTACGCCGGGAACGACCAACGACTGTCCTCCTCCCGGGGCAGCAGATCTGCAGATCACCGAGGCATGGGTAGGCCAGACAAGCGGCCCAAATCTTACTGCGGACTGGTTTGAGATCACCAATTTCGGTGATGCCTCCTGGACGAGTGGCGTGGACCCGGACCTCTTTTACGACGATGACTCGGAGGATCCTGCTGCAGCAGATCCTATCAATGGCATCACAGAGATCTTGCCTGGTAAAAGTGTCGTGGTTGTCGTCGGGACAGAAACCGATGTCACGACATTCCGCGATATCTGGAGTCCTGATTACAAGCTGGACGATGTAGAGGTGGGATGGACAGACGGAGCCGGCCTCGGACAAGGCGGTGATGGCGTGACGCTCTTCCTGGGAGGGCCTTCCGCAGGAACCATCACTGACTTCGAATCATTTGGGGCTGTGCCTTCAGGCGTATCCTGGGATGTGGTGCTGCAGGCATTTAGCCAGGCCGGAGTGGGTATCCCACAAATCGGATCGAACGTTGCCGTGGCGACGACAGCAACGAATGGAAGCGAACCTGCAGTGGGCTCTCCCGGTAATGAAGGCCCGGTAATCAATCAGCCTTTTACACTAAAGATCACTGAAATCTTCTCCGGCCAGGCGGGCACGGATTTAACTGCCGACTGGTTTGAAATACACAATGAAGGTGCGGAAGCATGGGTATCGGGCACCGATCCCGATCTCTTCTATGACGATGATTCGCAAGATCCCAACTCAGCCACCCCGATAGAAGGGATCTCTGAAATTCCAGCCGGGAAATACGCCATCGTACTGGTCGGCACCGCTGCGGATATCCCGACATTCATGGATGTGTGGAGCCCTGTCATTGATCTCACCGGTGTGCCTGTGGGAAGCACGGATGGCGCCGGACTTGGTGGCGGCGGGGATCTCGTCACGTTATGGGCCGGAGATCCTATGACTTCTTCTCCGGTGGACACTGCCGGCTACCCCGATACACAGGCAGATGACGGCAAGTCTTATGACGTCTCATTAGGAGCCTTCAGTGAAATCGGAAATGCGAATGGCGCAGTACAGACAATTGCTCTAGGAGGCAGCAATGGAGACGTACCGAATATCGGCTCACCAGGCAACCAGGGACCTGTCGCAACAAAAGATCTGAGGGATTATTCGGAAGAGGTGGTTGTGTACCCTAATCCGGGAAACGGACGCTATGTTCTCGATCTTTCAAAGGTCAGCGGTGTACAAAATCTCCGGGTTTATAATATTACCGGACAGCTGATGATTTCGCAACCATCAACATCTGAGACGCGTATGACTCTCGATTTGCGCAATTTTAATGACGGGGTGTATATCCTGCGTATGGAGATGGAAAAGGGTGTGGCGACGGTGCGGCTTGTGAAGGAGTAAGAAGAGAGAGATACTACTGGGCACGCAAGCATTGCCGGCAGGCGAGACTGGGTATTTAACTGCTGAACTCACTCCCGGGCGCTATGCTCTGGTGTCTGAAATACCGGACCCCCTGTCTTTGGGAATGCTCAAGCAATTTAATGTCTCCGTCACCGCTTCTGACTGAGATATTTAAAGTGAATATTTGTTGTTTTGATATCTTCCAAACAGCTACCTTCCGCCTCAAATTGTCAGCCTAATGGGCGCAACTGTCGCGATTCCCGTCTTCAGGATCTTCGATTATGCGAAAGCCATAGAATTTTACATCGATTGGCTTGGGTTTCGGGTGGATTGGGAAGATAAACACACGGATGCACCTGCTTATCTACAGGTATCCCTCGGCGATATTGTATTGCATTTGTCTGAACACTACGGGGACAGCACTCCCGGCGGCAGGGTGCATATCGAGAATTTTCCCAGCCTGGAACAGTATCACCAGGAGCTTCTGGGCAAACAATATAAATACATGAGACCTGGCATTGGCAAGGCCCCATGGGATCCTGAAACGGATTGCATGGAGGTCATCGATCCGTTTGGAAACAGGCTGACATTTACCGGGAAGTGAAAGAGAGTGTGGCCTTCTCTTCTTCTTCGAAACTTTTTCAACCAGGCAGTGCTCTATTGTCCTGCGACTTCATGGCTGGCAGGTCAACTCATCAACTCATCAACCTTTCAACATCTTTCAATGAAGACCACAATCACAATCCTCTTCCTGACGGTCATCTCATACGGTCTGCACGGACAATCAGAACAGTCTCACCATGGCCGTTTTGTGGCAGGGCTCTCCGGGCCTGAATTGCTCCATATTGGGGTCACATACCGTCTCGCCGGGATCAGCCTCCTTGGGATCAATGCCGGTATCGGGCCATCTGCAGGAACGGCCTGGACTGCCATTAGCTTTGAACACCGCCTTTACTTTGGTGCCGCCTCTGGAACCCATAGCCAGAAGACATGGTTCTGCCGCCAGGGTACGACCTTTTTCCCACAGGCAAAATCTCCACAGCAGTTTACATTCAACCTCACGTTTGGAAAAGATCTACCGTTCAAAAATCCCTATCATGGCGCGACAATCGATGCAGGTGTTTTTTATTTACCGGAAAGTGAAAGTTCGTCGCTGATCCTGATCCGCTCGCTCAATCTCTGGCCGGCGCTACGTTTTGAATTGTATTTCGGCTGACGATATTTTATATTTAATTTCACTAAAACAACGATTTTCTTGTTCTCACCAACTTAAATTTTTATTATGGACAAAGCAATGTTGAACATCCTGACGTGGATTTTCTTTCTGGGCGGTCTCTTTGGCATGGCGATGGGATTTATGAAATTCTTCGGAGGGGGAGTTCCCGGCGAATACGGTGTGATGGGTGTCGGCGGAGGATTCTGGCTTCTCTCATGCGCCATCGTCATTTTTATCCGCCGGCGGACTGAGACAACATAAACTCCTCCGGTATTGTGGGCATCACCCGCAGCACTTAGTACATGATCGCGATACCGAGTTTGCCTGGGGCGCCTTGTTCCGACCGCTGCGTTCGGATAAATTCTTTATTGAAAAATTCACAGGGCGGTTTTGCGCTCCATACCTATTCGTTGACAAATGATAGAATACTCTCCGGCGAATTCATGAAATGTGTTGTGACATCTGTCTAAGCAGTAATATTGCAGAAGTCTGAACCAATACGAATTTCTCTGAACATGATTGTCATTCCTGTCCAAAGCACGGTGTTCCGGATCGTTATCAAGCGCGTGTATTTTCAATGGATAATGTTGAGAAGGTATCTGGCGGGTATCCTGACTTGTTTCTCTTTCGCGCTCGTAGGCCAGGACACCTCCTTCATAGATACAAAACCGTTCACTCTTGGAGAATCTGTGACGCTCTCTTCACAGATCCTGCACGAACCCAGGATCGTCAATATTTATGTGCCTGACAGCTACCGGAGGGATTCCCTGAAGCGCTACCCCGTGATCTATTTGCTGGATGGCTCTGCCAACGAAGACTTCATCCACATCGTCGGACTGGTCCAGTTTGGTACCTTCCCGTGGGTGCACCTCCTCCCGGAGACGATCGTTGTCGGCATTGCGAACGTGGACCGTATCCGGGATTTCACATTTCCAACACACAATACGAAGGACCACGACGCCTTCCCGACCAGCGGTGGCTCAGACACATTTATCCGATTTATCAGTGAGGAGCTCCAACCATGGGTTGACACGCATTACAGGACCGATTCAGTAAAAACCCTCATAGGCCAGTCGCTCGGCGGGCTTCTGGCGACAGAGATCCTGTTCCGGCAGCCAGACCTGTTCGACAATTATATTATCATCAGTCCGAGCCTGTGGTGGGATAATATGTCATTGCTGTTGGAGGAACCGATCCCGTACTCCTCCAACAAATCTATTTATATTGGAGTCGGTCTCGAGGGACAGGAGATGGAAAGTGACGCCCAGGCCCTGTTTAACAAGCTGAATTCCAATAAAAAAGACAATACCCAGCTCTATTACCATTTTTTCGAAAAGCTCCGCCATGGCGACGCCCTCCACCTCGCTGTCTACGATGCCTTTGAGAAGATGTTCAAGAAAGAATAAGACCGGCCTAAATTTCATAGATAATTATTCCCCTCAAGCAGCCGAAATATCGTAACATCGCACCGTCAGAATCAAAAAAAAAGTGATCACTATGACAGCTCTGATCATCGTACTCCGTATTCTCCACATTTTCAGCGGAATTTTTTGGGTAGGCTTTGCCCTCTTTAACCTTGGGTACCTGCAGCCTACCATCCGGGCGACCGGCGCCGAAGGACAGCAGGTCATGCGTCACTTGATCATGAAGACAGGCTTGCTGCACGCCGTCTACGGCGCGGCAACACTGACGATGCTCTCGGGCCTGTTTTTGTACTGGTTGACTGTGGGGACCAATGATGGAGCCGTGACTTCCGGACGCGGGATGGTATTGATGATCGGGGGGGCGGCTGGCATTATTGCCTGGTCGATCGGTATGCTGCCCATCCGCAACGCCTTCAACAAGATCAAGCAGGGAATAAAGGCTATGCAGGCTCATGGCGGACCTCCCACGCCCGAACAGGCGGCTGCGATGCAAGGCATTGTCAAACGTCTCGGCGTTGCCACAAGGATCGCCATGGTCTTCCTGATCATTGCAGTACTTGCAATGGCAACTGCGCGGTATCTGGTCTGACCGTAGCAGCTATTTGCTGTCTTCGGGGTTGATGGGTTGAAGAATGCCTTTGGCCCTTTGGCTCTTGGCCCTTAGCGAATTTCCATTAGCCCTCTTCGCGTCCTTCGTGGTTCAACATCCCCGTCGTGCTCTTCGTGGTAAGACGACGTGGGAGTATTATTTACTGAATAGCTCATCTAAATAATAATCCCTGTTGGCCGCCGTATACGCGATATAGCAACCAGAAGTGCCGCTGTTCATAATAGAAGTACAAATGCCATTGGCGAAGGCAGTCTCGAGATGGCCTCGACCCAAATAACAGTGACCGAGCTCGTGGAAGACCACCAGTTCTCTCCCGAGTGTCGAAGCAGCATTCCAATATTCCAGGTCGATGGTCACCGCATGTGGTTCGGACACCTGGTAGCTGCAGGTACCCGCGATATTATCTTCCTGGATGCTTGCAATCGTCCCGGTGACCGGGACATCATTCAAATTGACATTGACACCGCGCAACGCACCTTCCTTTTCAAAAGTCTGGAAATATGGGATCAGCCGTTGATCGACAAGACCATGATATGGCAAAGTAATCGGTGTAACAGATTCCTTGTTGCAATTCAGGCAAAGCATCGTCACGGCGAGTGCTGCAAATACCGGGAGTCTGGCCATAGGATGAGAGTGTTTGTATTATTCTCCCCATGACTGTATGAAGCAGAAAATTATTATATCTACAGCAATATTTTAAAGGTTTCTTCATCGGGTATGTCGGGTATTAGGCAGTTCTCAGTCCCAAAGCGACTGCAGACTGCAAACTGACCCTTTGCTCCTTGCTCCCCACTCCTTGCTCTTTGCCCTTCCCCGGTCTCCGAAGCCATTGGCGAAGGCGGCTGCTCTTTGCCCTTTACTCCTACATCTGTATCTTACCCTTGCAGTACAAATCATGGGGATTCGAGCACAACCTTTCCCGCCTGTATTCCGTTGAGAGTGAGGCGTGTGCCAATACGGCATTATGCACCCCCATATTCCTGACAAAGAAGTGCACATCAACATGGACGCAAAATTTCTCTCTTTCGACATTGACGACACGATCATTCCGGGCCACTTTGAATCCGATGGCTTTTATCAGCTGTGGCAACATATCCGGTTTGAGGGGGATCCGATGTTGTGCTACAATACAGGCAGGCTTACCGACGACACCATGCGCTTTGTTCAACGCAAACTGCTTCCAAATCCGGCGTTCCTGATCTGTGGCGTAGGCACCATTATTTACGACGTGCATAAAGGCAATATTCTTAAGGAATTTTCTCAAATCCTTGAGGAAGGTTGGGATCTCGAAACAGCCAATCACATCGTAGCCGGATCCGGATTTGATATTGAAAAGCAGCCTGATCATTATCAAAATCAATATAAATCCAGCTGGTTTTTCAAAAATGCCACAGAAGAACAACTGGCTTCTTTGCGTGAACGGTTGAGCGAAGCCGGTCTTGACGTACATGTCATTTATTCCAGTGCGTTGCATCTTGATATCCTGCCCAAATGGGCCAACAAAGGCAATTCCCTGGAGTGGCTTCTCAACTATCTTGAGATCAGTCCCTCCAATACCATTGTCGCCGGAAATAGCGGCAATGATTCAGCGATGTATACGATCCAAGGTATCAACGGAATTGTCGTTGGCAACGCGCAGCCCGAACTCATCAAGGAAACGGAAGGGCTAAACGTCTATCATACAAACAAACTCTACCAGGACGCTATTCTCGACGGACTTCAGCATTTCGATGTACCCTTCAATCTTGAGGCCACCGATGGAGAACGTGAAGACATTGACCTGAAGCAGATCAACCTGATGGACACACGAGACATCACCGGCATTACACAACAACAATACAAGCTCATCACCGAAGGGTATGATCAAGCTGTGGAAGTCATCCTGAAAAATATCACCCCCATCGGGTTTACCGCGTGTTCACTTGATGATAATCACAGCACAGGCACCGACGTCAATTACCGGAGTGTTTGGGCGAGGGATGGCTCAGTGACAATTACCGGCACCATCTCGCTGATGCGCGACGAAAGGATCGCCGGATGTCAGCGTAAAACACTGGAGACATTGCTCGGGCATACCTCCCCATCCGGACAGATCCCTTCCAACGTGCGCATTGACACGCTGAATGCGGACTATTCAGGAGTAGGGGGAATTTGCTCGATAGACAGCGGTATCTGGGTGATCATTGCGTTTTACGATTTCATCAAAGGGTCAGGCGATCTCGATTTCCTAAGGACGCACATCAATGTACTATCTGATGTCATGCGATGGCTTGCAGCCCATGACGGGAATAACGATTCGCTCCTGGAGATCCCTGAGGCCGGAGACTGGACAGATCTTTTCGGGAGAAGTTATAATGTCCTCTACGATGAGGTCTTGTGGTACCGTGCAAACATCTGCATGGGACGCATGTTTGAACTGCTGGGTGAGAAAAAACGTGCCGCAGATTATATGACATGGTCGCAAGTCATTCGTAATTCAATCCTGCGGGAATTTTGGCCCAGCACTGCCGCAGGCCCCGGACGCAGTTTCGATGAACAACAATTCTCCCTGGGAGATGCGCGTTATTTGATCGCACAGGTCACTCCGTTCGATTTTAGCTGGCGCTGTGATGTGTATGGAAATATCCTTGCCCACCTCTATAATGTGATCGATAAGGAGAAGGCGACGACGACCTTCAGATTTATCTGGGGCTCCGGCGTCAATCAGCCATTTCCGGTAAAAAACGTCTACCCCGCAGTTTCAGCAGGTGATCCTGACTGGCGGCCTTATTATACGGTGAACCTGCTCAACCTCCCGAATCATTATCACAATGGCGGCATATGGCCATTTATCGGCGGTGGCTGGGTTCGGAATATTTACAAGCTGGGGATGAAAGAACTGGCACTAAAAGAATTGTACGAGCTCGCAAATCTGAATAAGCTAGGGACACATCATGAATGGGAGTTTAACGAATGGTGCCACGGCGAAACGGGCAGGCCGATGGGCAAAGCTTACCAGGCGTGGTCGGCTTCCGAATATATTCATGCCTGTCATGACCTGGGAATTATTGACTAATCCATAGCCGATATGCAAAAGATATTAATGTTGTCTGTCCACGGATACGTGGCGGCAGAACCAGAACTAGGCAAACCCGATACCGGAGGTCAGGTCGTCTTTGTGCTGGAGCTCGCCAACAGGTTCAGCAGGCTTGGTGTCAGCGTGGACCTGGTGACACGACGCTTTGAAGACCAGCCTGAATATGATCTGGTCAACGATGCGATGCGCATTTGGCGGATTCCGTTTGGAGGCAAAAAGTTTATCCGCAAGGAAGACATGCATGACCACCTCGGCAAGATGACCACCAACCTTATGTCTAAAATCAAACGCGACGGGCTGACATATGATATCGTCTACTCTCATTATTGGGATGCCGGATGGGTAGGTCAGAAGATTGCAGAAGAGTTGGGCATCCCACATGTCCATACGCCACATTCTGTCGGGGTGTGGAAAAAGAATAACCTCGGCGCCGACATCAGCGAGGAAGAAATGGAGCGCAAATACCGCTTCAATGAACGCATCAAAAAAGAATATTTCATCTACCAGATGTGCAACAGGGTGATCGCCACGACAGTCCCGCAAACCCAGTTGTTGCAAAAAGAGTACGATGTCCTGGAACGCCGCGTTATTGCTATTCCGCCCGGTATGGACGAGGGCAGATTCTCCCCCGTCATGCCCAGCGAGCAGAAACAGCTGCGCAAAAAATACGGCTTCGGCGAGTACGATGTGCTCGCCCTGGGGCGAATGGCCTACAACAAAGGTCACGACCTGTTGATCCAGTCTCTCCCTACCCTGCTCGAGCTGGTCCCGGAAACACGTCTGATGGCAGTGATTGGCAGTGACGACTCGGAGCGCGACAAAAAGGGAGTAGACAAACTCAAAACACTGGCACAGGAAATCGGCGTCAGCGACAAAATTGTCTGGCGTCCATATGTGCCCGACGAAGAGCTGGCGGATTATTACAGATGTGCCAAGGTCTTTGCATTATCTTCCAGATACGAGCCCTTCGGCATGGTGGCGATCGAAGCGATGGCCTGCGGCACACCAACTGTGGTCACAGTACATGGCGGACTGTCAGAGCTGATCACCTTTGGCCGACAAGCACTGACTGCCGATCCAAACAGACCTATCGAATATGGCACTATGCTCGCTTTGCCATCTCTGTATCCTGAGCTCGCCAAAGAGATCTCCGTGGAAGGTGCCCGCTTTTCACGGCGCAACTTTGGGTGGACCGGTATCGCGAAACGAACGCTCGACATTTTCGAAAACCTGGTGAGCCAAAATCACAACAAACCGACGATCTGACGCGGATGATAGATGGTATTCAGTCATGTTGATATGTTGAGAGGTTAAAGAAAGCCTTTGGCCGTTGGCCCTTGATGATTTGCCATCAACCATCTTCGTGTCCTTCGTGGTTCCTTCAACCCTTCGTGCACTTCATGCTTCAACATCCCCCTTCGTGTCCTTCGTATTCTTCGCGCCTTCGTGGTAAATTGGATTTCGGAGTCTGATATTTGCACTACATTGACAACAACTGCACGCATCAGGCGTTTCCAGATGATCCTCAATGATGTCAACTCCATAACACCATGTACAGCGCCAACTTTGGATTTGCCTCATCTGCGAGAACAGCATTATTGTCTGCAATGTTGTCGCTCCTGCTGAACCCTGCAAGGGCGCAACATACAAATGTGATCATCGGGTCCTACAACTCCCCTAATGAAACAACGATTTACATCAATCCATCCAATCCTCAACAAATGGTGGCTGCTGCCAACATTGACAATGTGTACTACTCGGATGACGGAGGCAAGAATTGGAAACAGACTCTCGTCTCTTGTCCATGGGGAATTTGGGGAGATCCCGTGATGGTCGCAGACACCGCAGGGACATTCTACTATTTCCACCTCTCGTACCCACCATCCAATGGGAGCTGGCTTGATCGCATCGTCTGTCAGAAAAGCCAGGACGGAGGTGTGACATGGTCGCCAGGGAGCTATATGGGACTCAATGGCATGAAGGCGCAGGACAAGCCATGGGTCGCAATTGACAGGAAGACAAACAACATCTATGTCACCTGGACACAGTTCGATATTTATGGATCATCCGAGCCAACAGACAGTTCGAATATCATGTTTGCGAAAAGTAACGACGGCGGTAATTCCTGGTCCCCGGCATTGCGCATCAACCGGGAGGCGGGTGACTGCCTCGATAATGACAATACGGTCGAAGGTGCCGTACCCGCGATCGGCCCAAACGGTGAGATCTACGTCTGCTGGGCCTATCGTGACAGCCTCTGGTTTGACCGTTCTGTCGACACAGGACGAACATGGCTGGATCAGGATATTTTCGTCGCCAGTCAATTTGGTGGTTGGGCGCACAACATCTCAGGGATCTCCAGGGCAAATGGCCTCCCTGTAACTGCCTGCGATTTGAGTGACGGACCGTACCGCGGTACCATCTACGTCAGCTTTGTAGATCAGCGCAACGGTCTAAACAATCCGGACATTTGGTTAGTCAAAAGCCTGGACAACGGAAATACCTGGACCGATCCCGTCCGTGTAAACGACGACAACACGGAGACCGAGCAATTCTTTTCGTGGATGACCCTGGACCCGGTGACAGGATGGCTTTGGTTTGTCTTTTACGACCGCCGAAGATATACAGACACACGCACCGATGTCTATATGGCTGTATTCTAAGGGATGGGGGCAATACATTTCAGAATTTCCGTGTGAGCGAAAGCCCTTTCGAACCGGCGAGCCATACATTTTTTGGAGACTATACGAATGTCTCCGCATATCATAACGTTGTCCAGCCGGTCTGGACGAGACTTCAGAATGATCAACTCTCCGTATGGACTGCACTCGTGGAGACAGATAGTATCCTGAGCGCTATCAGGCCGGAGACAAGAGGCGTGGCCTTCAGTATCGGACGTCCATACCCCAATCCATTTTCCGATGAAACGGAAATTTCATTCCAATTGGATCGCCCTGCGATCGTGAGCATGAGCATTATGGATCCTTTGGGCAATATCGTTGCAATGCCCATGAGTCAGAAATGGATGGACCGAGGAGACCACCTGGAAAACATTGCATCTCAAGCCTCAGGTCTCACGTCGGGCTACTATTTTATATGTATCATTATTGACGGTGCACGTACATCGCCCATGATCAAAGTGAGGTAATCCACCCAAAACGACCCAAGAGGATGTTAGTTTGTCGCGATATGGAAATTAAATTCTCCCGTGCCCAATGTTCCCCAGAAGTCGTAGCCAAATGGGCAGGACCATCTCAGCGCCACGCGACGAGGTAATATCACCGAGGTCGATGATCTGTGCAGGTTTCCAGCCGAAAGATTGCAACAGTGTTTGCGTTTGCTCTTTGGCGGCAGCGTCATTGCCGGACATGAAGACATTGTGATCGCCTTTGACGATTGTGGGATCCACCATCACCGCGGCATTCATGGTATTCAGTGTCTTCACCACTTTCGCACCGGGAAATGCATTTTGGATCTGTTCGCCAAGAGAATCAGTATTTACCGGATTCAACGTCGGTGGCATCCCATGTGAGAAGTCCAGTGGATTGGCGATATCGACGATGATCTTCCCGTTGAGATGTTCTGCACCACAGGCTGTCAAGGCGTTTATTGAGGCCATCCCAAAGGTGCAGTTAAACACGATCTCCGCATCTTTTGCGACATCGGTAAAATCCTTCAGCCCGATTTCCGGATGTGTCTTTTTCCACTCGCCGAACGGCGGATTACCATACCGGTCTTTGGCATCACGCGCGAGTGTTTCTTCCACAGACCTTGTGCCAAGCGTCACATGATGGCCAAGGCCGGCAAGCCTGACGGAAATGCTTTTCCCGACAATTCCGGTTCCCAATACTGCAATTTTCATGATCAATATATTTTTGTTATTCACTTGCAAAAGTATACTTTTGTACTTAAGAAGTCAAGAGGGTGTGGTGAAGGATAGCTACTGTCAGGAATAACTGTAACGTGATTTTTCAGTGCCTAACCTGATAAAAAAAACTTATGGTCATCGACGATCAGGAATATAAATACGTACTTGAAGGACGTGACTTTCACTGTGCGCTTGATATCACCATGTCTTACATTGGCGGAAAGTGGAAAGCAGTTGTGTTGTGGTATCTGCGAAAAGGCAAGAAGCGCTTTACCGAATTGAAAGCCCATATCCCTGACATCACCGACAAAATGCTGTCTCTACAGTTGAAGGCACTTGAAAAAGACGGTATCGTCAGCCGGCGTGTCTATCCAGAAGTACCTCCCAGAGTGGAATATACGTTGACCGACGAAGGAAAAACGCTGATTCCGGCGATTGAAGCGATTGCCAAATGGGGACGGGAAAAGGCGGACAAGGATGGGAAGATGATGAAAGTGTGAATGTCCCTTCGCGGTCATCACCCCTTCGTGCCTCCGTGGTCAAAACCCCTTCGCGGTCACACCTCCCCTCAGATCAGACATAAACCTGATATTTGTCCCGCAACCTTTGACTCCTTTGTGGTAGCGGAGCGGTATTTTACGCGATTGGAATCAGCATCCGTTGCACTGGGAACTGACGAGATCATACTGTGAAGCCGCAACCAAAAAAGCTTTCCGAACTCCCCGCCACGGCGATCTGTGGCAATGATATCAGCTCTTCCTGCCTGTATGTCTCAGCCCTCGCCATCATCTATGCGGGGCAGTATGCCTGGATCTCCCTGCTCATCGTAGCGGCAGTCCTCTACATGTATCGCCGGGTCTATGGCGAGGTGGTCGGCGCCCTGCCGTTGAATGGCGGTGCATACAATGCTTTGCTCAATACGACAAGCAAGTCTGTGGCATCGCTCGCTGCTGCCCTGACGATTTTGTCCTATATGGCGACAGCAGTGATCTCTGAAGTGAGGCGATGCACTATGTCCATGGCTTGTGGTCAGCATGGCCTGTGGTCCCTGCTACGATTGGCTTCCTGCTGATCTTCATGTTTATCACAATTCTTGGTATCGGCGAGTCCTCCAAAGTGGCGACCGGGATATTCATCTTTCATCTTTTTTCTCTCGTTCTACTCGTCTTGTTTTGCGGCTGGTATATCACCACGAACGGCATCGGGGTGCTGCAGGCCAACTATGCAGTGACTCCGGAACGCGGGATCAGCGGCGCACTGTTCTTTGGTTTCTGCGCAGGTATGCTTGGAATCTCCGGATTTGAAAGTTCGGCCAATTTCGTCGAAGAACAACGGAGAGGTGTCTTCCCGAAGACACTCAGAAATATGTGGATCGTGGTAAGCATATTCAATCCGTTGATGGCCTTTTTTGCTCTGGCCATTATTCCGATCCCTGACGTCCGTGCTCATGAGGAAGCCTTGCTCTCGCATATGGGATCCGTCGCAGGTGGATCGTGGTTGTCATTGCTGATCTCAATCGATGCCGCCCTGGTACTCAGTGGTGCCGTGTTGACGTCTTTTGTTGGCATCAGTGGCCTGGTAGAGCGGATGACACTGGACCGCATTCTGCCGCCATTCCTGTTGAAGCGCAATCGCAAAGGCAGCACATATCTGATCGCCCTGACATTCTTCCTGTTGTGTACTTCCATTCTGCTCATTACCCAAGGCCAGCTGGATGCACTGGCCGGCGTATATACGATCGCTTTCCTGGCAGTGATGGCATTATTTGGCCTCGGCAACGTGCTGCTCAAAGTGCGGCGTAAAAATCTCCCCAGACCAGAGCGGTCAAACTGGATCATGCTGATGCTGGCTATCTTCGCGGTCGTCGCAGCAGTGATCGGAAATGCCTTGTTGAATCCCCAGTATCTGTTGGTTTTCCTGGAATACTTTGTCCCGACAATCCTGGTGATTACGATCATGCTCAACCGTGTTGTCCTCCTGAAACTCCAGCTCAAATTCATCAGCTATTTCTTTACACCCATTGAACGTATGGTGCGCGCAACGAATATTAAAACCCTGCGACTCATCGACAAGATCAATACACAGGAGTTTGTCTATTTCACAAAGAACGACGATGTCGCCACTCTGAATAAGGTCATGCTCTATATCAAGCACAACGAACATACCCGTAAACTGAAAGTCGTTGCCGTGCTTGATGAAGGGGAATCCGTTCCCTCAGGGTTGATGCGCGATGTGGATGTTCTCGACAGGGAGTATCCAGAGATCAAGATCGAGTTTGTCAAGATCAAAGGGGAGTTCGGCCCGCAGCTGATCAAAAAATTGTCAAAACAGTGGGATATCCCGATCAACTTTATGTTTATTGCTTCGCCGGGTGATCATTTCCCATATCGCGTTGAAGAGCTTGGGGGCGTACGCTTGATTATTTAAAATCTTCGAAGGCAGAACAAGGATTCACCCGGATGTAGGGACCTTTACTGAGCTGTTTTTTTACTAAAACACAATGAAATATTCTATTCACGTGATGATCGCATGATGCTCTTTGTATTTATTACAACCTCAATACTTCTGTATGCAACTCCGCTGCGTACGCCGATGGTATCCATGCCAACCGTACAGGTCATTATAAATGACACCGCTGCTCCTTATCTCATTGTTCTCGGCAATGTACAGGATGGAGGCGCCCCGCATCCGGGATGTGAGAAGGCTTGCTGCAAGGGTCTGTTTGAACACCCCGACCCCACGCTTAAAGTGGTTTCGCTGGGACTGATCGATCCGCAAAACGGAAAACGCTATCTCTTCGAAGCGACACCGGATCTCCCTGCACAAATGCATCAGCTCATGCACACGGGTGATTTCGATTCGGGTCGCGCCCCTGACGGTATTTTTCTCACACATGCGCACATTGGGCATTATACCGGTCTGATGTACCTGGGCAAGGAAGCAATGGAGACTCACGACGTGCCTGTCTATGCGATGCCACGCATGCGGACTTTCCTCCGCAACAACGGACCATGGAGTCAACTGGTAGCGCAGGAAAATATTTCTCTGGTGGCGTTGACTCAGGACAGCAGTATACACCTTAGCGGACAATTGCGCATCACCCCTTTTCTCGTACCACACCGCGACGAGTATTCAGAGACCGTAGGTTTCCTGATCGAGGGACCTCACATGAAAGTGCTGTTTATCCCTGACATTGACAAATGGCAACAGTGGGACCGAGTCGATCATCGACGTCATCAGAAATGTGGACTTCGCATTTATCGATGGTACGTTTTACGACGCTTCAGAAATAAACTACCGGGACATCTCAGAGATTCCCCACCCTTTCATTACTGAGAGCATGACCTTATTCAAGGACCTGCCCACGGAGGAAAAGCAGAAGATCTATTTTATTCACCTCAACCATACCAACCCGGCCCTGGATCCCGCGAGCACAGCAACTGCTGAGATCAAACGCAGGGGTTTTCACGTGGCAAGA
The DNA here is from genome assembly GCA_963746925.1 of uncultured Bacteroidota bacterium. GTDB lineage: Bacteria > Bacteroidota > Bacteroidia > Chitinophagales > Saprospiraceae > DATDQA01. The sequence goes on along the minus strand of CAVVDK010000009.1, from coordinate 19,223 downwards.
ATGGGCGACATCCTGAAGCTGTAAGTTTTTTCGCACCGACAATTTACCGGTGTTTGTAACTGCGTCCACCGCAACTTTCTCCAGCAACCTTCGCCGGGATCCTAAGAATACCATACAAGCAAGCTCCCCGGATCAGGATTCGGGAGACATTCGGGGATACAGAATATGATTGCGCAGAGCATCTCATCCACGTTACGATGCTGTGTAGCCGGAGGCCATAAACATACTTTATATTGATTCTATCATATTGATAATCAGTGAATTATGATGAATATCAATGCCTCTGCTGATGCGCATCAGTTTCTCCGGATCTCCCGGTGACGAAATTTATCCATTGAAAGTATGAGTGATAAAATTTAAAACAGCATTAGCAATGAAACGCATTGTAGTTCTCGGCAGCAATTTTGCCGGCTTCACATCAGCCCTCCAGATCAGCAAGGGATTGAAAAAACGGAATCTCGACTATACAGTGACGGTGGTTTCTCCGACACATGAGTTTCTCTATGTGCCGTCATTGATCTGGGTTCCGTTTGGCAGGCGTATGCTGAATGATATCCGTTTTGACCTGCGTCCGCTTTTTCAAAAAAACAATATTCGCTTTATTCAGAAGCCTGCGCAGTATGTAGATCCTGAAATCAATACCGTATTTCTTCCGGAAGGAGAAACACTGACGTACGACTATCTCGTTGTCGCTACCGGCGTAAAAATGAATTTTGATGTCGTCGACGGCATCAGGCCGGAAGACGGCAAGATCCAAAACATTGTCATCCCGAAACTGGCGTTGAAAACGAAAGTGGCCTTTGAAGAACTTGTGCGCAATCCCGGCCCGGTCGTCGTCGGAGCTACGCAGGGCGCAAGCTGCATGGGTGCGGCATATGAATATCTCTTCAACCTCGACAAAGAGCTGAGAAAAAGAAAAGTCCGCGATCAGGTGAAACTCTACTGGATCACACCTGAACCCTATCTCGGCAATTTTGGCATTGACGGGATGCCCGGGGGAGAAAACATGTTGAAACTTTTTATGAAGCTGTACAACATCCATTGGATCACCGATGCCAGCATTGAAAGAATTGAAGAAGACAAGATCCTGCTCAAAAACGGCGAGGTACTCCCGTATAAAATGGCCATGCTCATGCCGCCGTTCGAAGGCGCCGATGTCATGAAGGCAAGCCCTAAGCTCGTCGATGCCAAAGGTTTTGTGGAAACCACAGGTACATACCAGCACGTGACATATCAGAATGTCTTTGCAGCCGGATTGGCAGTGAAGGTGGCTGCCCCGTTCGTCATCGACAAGACGCCTTACGGAGTGCCGAAGACGGGATACCCCAGTGATGTCACCGGCAAGATCGTCGCAAAGAATATCCTGCGACTGATTGACGGGAACACAACACTGGTCAGCAAAGAATGGGGACGTATTCCGGCGCTTTGCGTCATGGATGCGGGACACAAGGAAGTGTACCTTTTTGCCAACCACCTGTTCAGACCACGGCAGTTTGCCATTATCCTGCCCAATATCTTCAATGATATGGGGAAAGTGGCCCTCGAGAAATACTTCCTGTGGAAGAACCGGCACGGATATGCCTGGTTACCGTAATACTCTTCCCTTAGAAAATGAGTGATATCAAAGGCGCCTAAACTACTACAGTAGCTTAGGCACTTTTGTCTGAGTCAGTGTGGGTTCGATGTAGATTCCAACTTTTGGATCCGGGCATCCAGTTCTTTCAGAGTCTCCTTCAGTTCTGCATTTTCCTGCGTCAGCTCCTGGATCGCATGGATCGCCAACACAGTCATCCCGGTATAGTTGATCGTCTTGATACCGTCTTTTTCGAGTACCATATCAGGAAATAGCGGTTCTACTTCCTGGGCGATCAAGCCTATTGAACGACGTTTCTGCCCCGGGGAATCTTTCATCAGGTAGGTGACAGGGCGCAAGGCAGTAAATGCGTTCAGGATATTCCCGATCGGCCGGATATCTTTTTTAAGTCTCCTGTCGGACACCTGATAGTAGGTCCCGTCAGTGTCCGTGATATAGGCTTTGAGTGATCCGTCGTAATAGAAATTCCAGTCGTCGGCGTAGTCTGTATCTACCTCCCAATAATCTGTGTCATTCCAATATTCCATTCTCCAGGGCCGGATCCCTGAGCGCTGTTTGACATGGATGGAGGCTGCAGGCGTCGTGGTGTTCAGGCCGATATTCACGGCGTTGTCATCCAGACCACCAAGCGCCATACAGTTATTGCATTCGACGGTTGCCTCATAACCGATGGCGCTGGCATTGAACAGTCCGTCTGCCAGTCCGGCGTTGTATCCGATGAAGGTGTTGTTATTTCCATACGTCAATTCCCATCCTGCATAACTTCCGACAGCAGTGTTTCCACTTCCAACGGGAATGGACTTCAGAGCCCACGCTCCGATTGCAGTATTATTTGATCCTGTACTGTCCGCAAAGAGCGCCAATGCACCTTGCGCAGTATTGAGAGAGCCGGCACTACGAGACTCCATTGCCCTGAAACCCGCCGCGGTATTGAGATAGCCGGTGAGATTCTGATGCATGGCATTCCACCCGGTTGCGGTATTATAATACCCGCTTGTATTCCTTAAGAGCGCATGCGCCCCGACCGCTGTGTTCCCTGAGGCTTCTTCAGGAGCCATCGCATTTGTCCCGTTATAGTACAGCGCTGAGTCTCCGAGTGCGACGAGTTCGCTACGATCCGTATTCAGATATAACGCACGAGCGCCAATGGCAACATTGTGCGATCCCGATGTGTCAGAAACCAAAGCCTTGTATCCGATTGCCGCATTGTACGACGCCGTGGCACTATTGTAAAGGGCTCCCGCACCCGAAGCCGTATTCCGCGATCCCGTGAGATTAAAGGCCAGGGCAAACCATCCGTCAGCGGTATTTTCATAGCCTTCAGTATTATGTAATAATGCTCCTACCCCGGTCGCTGCGTTGTGATACCCGGTTGTATTGTCGAATAACGCGCCGGCACCGAAACCGCTGTTTTGTGTCCCGGTAGTATTATGAAACATGGTTCCTTTGCCCACACCTGTATTCTCCCATCCGGAAGTATTATTTGCAAGGACAGATAATCCTATCGCGGTGTTATTGTATCCCTGCGCATTAAAAAACAAGGATTGAAACCCTACTCCGACATTATTGTAGCCACTCGTGTTACTGATACCTGACTGGTGCCCGATGAAAATATTATAGTTTGAGGAACCATCATCGGCGATACCTGCGTCTTTGCCAATGAATAGTGACCCTCCCGGTGCTTCGAGATGTAATGTGGTCGAATCCAATTTGGCGATCTGATTCCCTTTGACAGTAAACCGGATCACGTCTTCGTCGGGAGCTGCCTCCACTTCGACCCTGGTATCGTTGTCCGCATCGCGCAGCCCTTTGGAGGATGACACCAGCTCGGCCCAGCTACCTGCTGAATAAAACCAGAATGTCCCTGTCGTCGTATCAAACACAAGCAAGCCATTTGCAGGCGAGGCAATTGTTGTGCGCTGGGTAGTAGTCATACATGGGACAAGCATGCCCCGTGTAGTACTTTGGACATCCAATTGGGCACTGGGGTCGGGGGCGGTGCCAGTTTCATTGATCGCTACATTTTGTGCAGTCACAGAAGCGGCCATCAATATGCCAAGCAAGATTTGAATGCAGACTCTTCCGTTTCTCATTCTGAAAAAATACGGCCGTGATGGTATGATGCGCCATAGCAATGAGCAATCGGTTCAGTTAGGCGAGGATTTGACGCGTCCTGCAGGTATCAAGAATCTGCATTCATCACCTCTTCCCAGTCCTCCTTATCTTACCGTCGGCGACCTGATGTTCGTTGGTTTTCTGGAAAACACCTTTCTTACCTAAAACTTATGACAATATCCAATAAGAAAATGCTCATCACCGGGGGCGCTTCAGGTATCGGACTGGCCATGGCGGAGCGCTTTCTGAAAGATGGCAACACCATCATCATTTGCGGGAGGAGAACATCAGCCCTTGAAGCGGCTCGTGCACGGTTCCCTTCCCTGAACACCAGACAATGTGATCTCTCCGTCAAAGGAGAACGAGAGTCCCTGTATGCCTGGATTGCAGATAAACATCCGGATCTGCAGGTGCTGATCAACAATGCGGGGATCCAGCAATGGATGTCCCTGGACGATAAGGACTATGACGCGCGCGCCGCAGAGGAGATGGCCATCAATATCGACGCACCGGTGCATCTGACATCGCTCTTTCTCAACCTCAAATCGCTGGATACGATCATGAACGTCACTTCAGGCCTGGCGTTTTCCCCTCTGGCAAAGGTGCCTGTGTACTGTGCGACCAAAGCCTTTTTGCACTCTTATACCCTTTCGCTCAGATACCTTTTGCGACCAAGGAATATTTCGGTCATCGAGATCATTCCTCCTGCCCTGAATACAGATCTCGGAGGCAAGGGGATCCATGATCATGCGCCTCCGGTCAGTGAATATATCGAGGCAATGTTTACCCAACTTGAAGAGGGAAAACAGGAATTGACTTTTGGTTTTAGCGATGCGATGATCCATGCCGGACCGGAAGAGCTGCAGAAGGCTTTCAACAGGATGAATCCTGTGGAGAATTGAGTTGAATACCTTAAAAGAACTCAAAAGATGAAGAGTCTTTACAATTTCTGCACGTTCTTGTTGCTCGTTATGATCATCGCAGCTTGCAGACCTGTTAAACCTCATGTCTCAGAACCCAGACCATATTCAGAACCTCACCGGCCGCAATTCCACTTTTCTCCCGACACGGGGTGGATGAATGATCCCAATGGCCTCGTCTATGATGCCGGCGTATATCATCTGTTTTATCAATACTATCCTGACAGCACCGTTTGGGGGCCAATGCACTGGGGGCATGCGACGAGTACCGATCTTGTGCACTGGACGTCTCTCCCGATTGCGCTATTTCCCGATTCGCTGGGATATATTTTTTCGGGCAGCGCAGTGATCGACGCAGACAATACCAGTGGCTTCGGTACAAACGGGATTGCACCTCTGGTTGCTATTTATACAAGCCATGATATGGCAGGTGAAAAAGCAGGTCGCATCAATATCGAATCACAATCCATTGCCTATAGTCTTGACCATGGAAACACCTGGACGAAGTATGCCGGCAACCCGGTGGTTCCCAATCCCGGTGTCCGCAATTTCCGTGATCCCAAGGTCTTCTGGCATGCGGCGTCCGCTCGCTGGATCATGCCCATCGCAGCGGGAGACCATCTCGATTTCTACAAATCGCCCGATCTGAAACATTGGGAGAAGGCTGGAGAATTTGGCCAGGGATATGGCGCCCATGGCGGTGTCTGGGAGTGCCCCGATCTTTTCCCACTGAAAACTGACCATGGCAGTGAGAAATGGATTCTTATTCAGAATATGGACCGCGGCGCGGTGAATGGTGGCTCAGGAACACAATATTTCGTTGGCACTTTTGACGGCAATACGTTTCATGACGACAATCCGCCTGCCACAACACTTTGGCTCGACTATGGCGCCGACGATTATGCCGGTGTGACATGGTTTGGTGCCCCCGGCGGACGCAGGTTATTTATCGGATGGATGTCCCAGTGGTATGACTATGCCCAAAAAGTACCGACTGCGCCATGGAGGAGTGCCATGACTGTGCCAAGGGTACTGTCGTTGGATTCTCTTGACATTGGTTATAGGGTCCTCCAGCAACCTGTCAAAGAATTGGAACGACTGCGTCTTGACACGACCATCGTTTCAAGTCAGCGGGTTACGGACAGTCTTGTCCTTTCGAAGAATGCCTCACTTGAGGAGCTGACACTCAGTTTCGACATCTCCCGGACCACAGCAAGCCAGTTCGGATTCCGACTGAGCAATGACCTCGGCGAACAAGTACTCGTTGGTTATACTATGGTGGATAGTATGGTGTTTATTGACCGGACTCGCGCCGGTATTAGTGCATTCTCCAAATTATTTGCGCGCAGGGATGTCGCCCCCTATGTCCCTGGATCGACTCTCCGCATGCACGCTCTGGTCGACGTCGCCTCTGTCGAGCTGTTCGTGGATGATGGCAGGGTCGTGATGACGGAGATTTTCTTTCCGCACAAAGATTTTACACATGCCTCTGTCTTTGCAGATGATGGTGCAGCGGCGAACGTCAAAGCAACGGTTTACCGGCTTAAATCGATTTGGAATAAGGAGTGAGTGGGACCCTGATTGTGAATTCTTGAATCTTATTAATTATTAATTAATTAATAATTACAGATTGATTTAAATAAGAAGAGAGATATGAAGGTTCGTGCAATACGCCATGGGCTTCACAACGTCCTGTTGATTTTATTGTCAGGACAAAGTGTCTTGCCGGGAATTACCGCTCAAAGTCTGCCATTTCCTGTGATGACGTTCAACATCAAGTATGATGAGCCCAGAGACGGGCAGAACAGCTGGCCATATCGAAAAGCCGCCCTGGTCAATTTGGTGGAGAAACACCATCCTGCTTTTTTCGGGATCCAGGAAGGCCTCCATCACCAGGTGGCGTATATCGATTCTTCGCTGGCACAGTACCGCTATATCGGTGTGGGGCGCGACGATGGCAAGACCGAAGGTGAGTATAGCGCCTTGTTTTATGATTCTACAGCATTTACCGTTTTAACACAAAAAACATTCTGGCTTTCCGAAACTCCGGATACCGTGTCATACGGCTGGGGTGCTCATTTCCACCGCGTATGCACCTACGGGTTGTTTAAGCGAACCAGTACCAATGAGGAAGTATGGGTGTACAATACGCATTTCGATCACCAATCCGTTGAAGCGCGCAAACAGTCTGCAATATTAATTGAACATACCATTCAGCAAAATCTGGAAGACACCCCTGCCCCGGTGATCCTTATGGGAGACTTTAATGCAACTCCGGATGAGGAACCCATCAAAATCCTTTCAGCCGCTTTCCATGATGGGTTGAGCATTTCTAAAACTCCTTTACAAGGACCCGCAGGGACATTCAATGGATTTGAAAACAAAAATTCTGATCACAGGATCGACTATGTGTTTGTCCAGGGGTTTTCTGTGGTCCGCTATGCACACCTGGATGCCATGCGTCCCGATGGCGGATTTATTTCTGACCACTTTCCGGTGTTGGCGACAGTGGCACTCCAGTAAATAGTTTTTCAGCCACGGCAATTTAATTTTCAACAGCCTTTGGCGTCACTATCCACCACAAAGGGAGGTTGACCAAGAAGAACACGAAGAGGGTTAATGGCAAATCGCCAAGGGCCAAGGCATACTTCAACTTTTCATCTTTTCAACTCAACCACTGATACACCGCCAGGCAGACGAGGTACGCCAGTCCCCCCATAAATACAAACTGGATCACAGGCCATTTCCAGGTCCCGGTCTCTTTGCGGACGACTGCCATTGTGCTCATGCATTGCATCGCCAGGAGATAAAAGAAGATCAGCGAGAGCGAGGTCGCCATGTTGAATACGCGTTTCCCGGTCATCGGGTCCCTGACATTCGACAGGAATTTGCGCAACTGGAATTCGTCGGTATCCGTACCAACGCTATAGATCGTCGCCATACTTCCCACGAACACTTCACGTGCCGCAAAAGAAGTGATCAGGGCAATGCCGATTTTCCAGTCATAGCCCAATGGCGCTATTGCCGGCTCAATAGCCTTGCCCAGCATGCCGGCGAAAGATGCCTCCAGGCGGTACCCTGCGACGAGGTCGTTCGTCTGCCGCGTGTCGAGCTGTTCGGATGTGGCTTTGCCGCGGGCCAGATCTTCCGCGCGATGCATGGCTTTCCCGGGACCGAACGAAGCCAGGAACCACAACACCAGCGAGATCACCACGATCACCTTGCCGGCTTCGCGAATAAATGCCCCGGATTTATTCCTGACCTCCACCCACACATTCACCCAATCCGGCTTGCGGTACTTTGGTAATTCCAGGATGAGGAAGCTTGTGTCGTGCGAGCGCAGGATCTGCTTGAATACCCATGCAGCCCCGAGAGCAGCAACCACGCCGGCGACATACAATCCCGCGAAGACGAGGCCCTGGGTATTAAAGATGCCCCCGATACGCCTGTATGGAATGACGAAGGCCACCAGCACCGTGAATACCGGAATACGCGCCGAGCACGAGATAAACGGCGTCACCAGAATCGTGATGAGCCGCTCCCGTCGATTGACAATAGTCCGTGTCGACATGATCGCAGGAATGGCACAGGCGCCACCGGAAATGAGGGAGACGACGCTGCGCCCATTCATCCCGAACCGCTGCAACAACCTGTCGAAGAGGAATACCACACGCGCCATGTACCCTGTCTCTTCAAGGATCGTGATCAGGAAGAACAGTATGGCGATTTGCGGGACAAATATCAACACGCCGCTTAAACCCGCGAGGAGCCCGTCCCCGATGAAAGAACTGAGCATACCCGGGCCAAAGATGTGGTGGATCCAGATGCCTGCTTTCCCGAACAACCATTCTATGGCGTCCATGGGATAAGTGGCCCACGCGAAGATGGCCTGGAAGACCAGCAGCATGATCACCGCAAACAGGATCGGACCTGTAAGCCAGTGGGTCACAATGCGGTCGATCCGTCCTGAAAGGTCGTTGCCCCCTACCTGAATGATCGCCCCCGAAATAAGCTTCTTGATTTGCTCCGAACGTGTAAATGTCTCGTTGACCTGGGCTGAGAGCAGGCGTTTTTGGTCATCCGTTGTAGGTGGGTGCTTAGCAAAATAGAGTAAGGTGCCCACATAGTCTTTATAGGACGCCGGAAGACGATGATTTGTGACGATGTCTTTCAGCGCATCAATACTGGCTGCCGGGTCGTAGAGCGGCTTCCTTGATTCTGTCTTTTGCTCCAGCAACCCAGGAAAAGTTTCTTTGAGAAGCTGCACGTTTTCAAGTGTCCTGCTGCTCACGGGGATCACAGGTACGCCGAGATTTTTGCGCAGGACGCCATAGTCTATTTTGAACCCCGGTGAATCGATCATACTGACAGCGAGGGCGATGCGGTATCCCATATCCCGAAGCTGTGTAAAGAGCAGTAGCTGCGATTCGAGTTGCGCTACATCGAGAACATAAATAATGGCGTCGGGATGATGTCGATGTTCAGGAGTCAGCAGGACATCCATGACGATACGGCCGTCTTCTGATGAAGGATACACGCTGTACAAGCCCGGCATATCGAGAATATTCACATCGCGGCCGTTGTCCAGATGCACCATTCCCATCTTGACATCGACGGTTACTCCGGGATAGTTTGCGACTTTTTGGCGTGTACCTGTGAGGGCGTTAAAAAGGGAGGATTTTCCGCTGTTTGGATTACCTACGAGGGCGACTAAAGACATGCTCAGCCGTTATTCGGAATTGACGACCTGGAGTTGGTCAGCTTCCGAATGCCGCAGGATGAATGCGCGCGATCCTGCCAATACATACATCCCCCCTCTCAAGGGCATCCGACGCACCATTCTAATCATCGTCCCCGGAGTGACACCTAAGACCAGCAGATGAAGATGCAGGGCCGTTGTTTTGTATTCCAGCAGGACCCCTCGTTCACCCGGGCGCATATCGCTGAGCTTCACTTGTCGTTACTTATTTCTGCTAAAGCAACGAAGGTATAGTACGCAGCGCTATTCACCCATACCCATTGTCTGCCGTCTCTACCTAATGTTAGGTATATCCCCGAAATAATGCCGTCGTGACAGGGAAAAGCGACCATCAAAAGATTCAATCTCCGACATCATTTTTCGCAATATTCCGGCAGCATTCATATTTTGTTGCTCAAATAATGACTGCACAGGATATCGCACGGCTCATCGATCATTCGATCCTCCACCCCACCAGCACGGATTCTGACCTGGAACAGGCATGTGCATTGGCTGATGAATACCAGGTAGCGACTGTCTGCGTGAAGCCATATCAGACCATTCGTGCCGCCGTATTGCTGTCCGGATCACCGGTAGGTGTCTGTTCGGTGATCGGATTTCCACATGGAAACAGTTCAAAAGAGATCAAAGCAGCAGAAGCGCGGGAAGTGCTGGATCATGGCGCCACAGAAGTCGATATGGTCGTGAATATCGGGAAGGTGCTGCAGGGGGACTGGGGTTATGTCGACGCTGAAATCGCTGCCGTCAGTGCCCTGTGTATTGAACGCGAGGCTTTGTTGAAAGTCATTTTCGAGACAGACTACCTGCAGGATGACGACACCAAGATCCGTCTATGTGAATGCTGCAACAGGCATGCCGTCGCTTTTGCCAAGACATCTACCGGTTTTGGCTTTGTCCGTGGTGACGACGGGTGCTACGGTTATCGTGGAGCAACAGAACATGATGTATCCCTGATGCGCCAACATTGTGATCCCGCCATCCAAATCAAAGCTTCCGGCGGTATCAGGACTCTCGATCAACTCCTGCGCTTTCATGCACTTGGTGCGACACGGATTGGGACGTCGGGGACTGAAGCGATTGTGAAGGAGGCCAAAGCGCGTTTTGGGTGATCGACGAGGAGGACAGATAAGCTTGAAACAGGTTCGATCTGTGGTAAAGGGCTGAAACTCAGTACCGTTCGCTATTCTTCGCGAATACCCACTAACCGTTAGTTTACGCTTCAGTTACAGCTCCAGTTTACGGCTATCTTCCTGATTCTCAGTACCGTTCGCTATTCTTCGCGAATACCCACTAACCGTTAGTTTTTACGCTTCGGGTTTTACTCCGCATTGAGGCTATCTCCCTGATACTCAGTGCCGTTCGCTATTCTTCGCGAATAGCATGTTATGTGCCTGCCACGGCAAGCCCATGTAGCCAAATCAATCAATCTTTGAATAAATCACTGATTTTCAATACCGTTCGCGATTCTTCGCGAATACCCACTAACCGTTAGTTTATGCTTCGGCTCTTACTCCGCATTGAGGCTATCTTCCTGATACTCAGTACCGTTCGCTATTCTGCGCGAATAGCATGTTATGTGCCTGCCACGGCAAACCCGTGTAGCCAAATCAATCAATCTTTGAATAAATCACTGATTTTCAGTACCGTTCGCGATTCTTCGCGAATACCCACTAACCGTTAGTTACGCTTCAGCTACAGCTCCAGTTTAGGCCTATCTTCCTGATACCCAGTACCGTTCGCTATTCTGCGCGAATACCCACTAACCGTTAGTTTATGCTTCGGCTCTTACTCCGCATTGAGGCTATCTCCCTGATACTCAGTACCGTTCGCTATTCTTCGCGAATAGCATGTTATGTGCCTGCCACGGCAAACCCGTGTAGCCAAATCAATCAATCTTTGAATAAATCACTGATTTTCAGTACCGTTCGCGATTCTTCGCGAATACCCACTAACCGTTAGTTACGCTTCAGCTACAGCTCCAGTTTAGGCCTATCTTCCTGATACCCAGTACCGTTCGCTATTCTGCGCGAATAGACAACACATTGTCCAGATCAGCATCCACTCATTGAACAACACTCATCACCCCTTCCACCACTGCATTATTCAGATTGATCACCGCAGGACCACTTGTTGCTGAGGCATCAACGATAACATCATGAAAGTGCACGCTCCCATAATTTTGCAGCACCCCTTCACCCGAACTTCCGAGTTGCAAATCATACAGATGGAGGCTTACGCCGCTTTCAATGCGGATTGCAATCGCAGCGGCATCGCTGTAAATTGGCACCAAACCAGAATTCATGTTCATAATGCTCAGGTCTTTGTCGATCACCAACTGTTCAAGAAGCTCAATGGTATCACCAGTAGCTATCTGCATCCGAATCGTATCTCCGACCTGGGCACAGGCAATGGCAGTTCGCAGGCTTCCAGCACCTTCGTTTGAGGTGGTCGTCACAAGGGTAGAACAAGACGGCAGGTTCACAAACTTCGACAGCAGCTTCACATAAGAGCCCTGGTTTGAAATCGAAGGCTCAGTGATCTCCCATGAGTCTTCCGGCCATCCCGTATTCCAGTCTTTATACGATTTGAGCGAAGGCTGAAATTGTGGCGGGGAGATTGTCCCCCCGTAAGCGCCATCAGGTTGGTAGTCGGGATTAAATCCTCCCGGCTGGTATCCGGGCGCCGGACCATACAGTGAAGTAAGCGCATCATCATAGTCCGTACCATCGTTGAACCAGCCATGATAGATCTCGTTGGCACACTTCTCAGCACCATCGTCGTACATATTTGACAGCATGACCATGCAGATCGGGTTCACACCGTGGAGGAAATTCAAATAGCCAAAAGCTGCATTGCGGTATTCGCTGGTATCACTATCGAGATGATAGGTGATGACGTTGTAAAAGGTCGTTCCGTTGTGTCCGCGTGGCCGGTTGCTGCCCCACACATTGTCGCCATCGTTGAGGTACCCCCGGTATCCACCAGATGCATTTTCATACGCCGGCAACAAATGATCGTCGTACTGCATCGAATTCATAAATGAATTATTGATCTCCGTGGCGACAGACGGTGTAGCATCAGGAAGTGAGGCATAATATAAAAGGAGGTCCTGAATAATGCTCTCCCACGGATACCAGTAGCCCCATTGCAACGCGTGCATCTGGTCGTAGCTGGCATCGACATAGTCACGGTATGCAGTATCCCCCGTCCGGGCAAACAGCGCGATCGCGGCACCGACCTGGGCAGACGTCTGTTGGTATTCGCTGATCTCAGGATTTGCGCTTAGGAATCCTGCATTGTCATAATATGAAAAGCCCGGATTGTCTGTCAACCAGTTCCAGGCATCCACGGCTGCTTGTTCGAGAGTGTCCGCATACGCCTGCATTGCCGGGATACCGCTGAGGTCATAAGCTATCGATGCAATGGCAAACATACTTGCTGCCGTACGTGTGGACGATGCCTGTGCCGGCCCGTAACGGCGATATGCCGCATCAGCACTAGGGGGACTCGCACTTTCATACTGTGTCACTGAGACTTTCATCAGTACCGACCCGTCCGGCTGCTGCATGCGTCGCAGCCAGTCAAGTTCCCATTTCACTTCTTCAAGGATATCCGGGATCCCATTGCCTGACTCAGGGATATTGTAATCATCCGTCCAGATCGCGGGACGTTCGATGTACGCAAGCATGAGATCATGAATGGGTTCGTAAGCAAAATTCACATACTTATTGTAGTCGCCGGCGTCGAACCAACCGCCGTGGAGGTCTTTGCTCGTGCCGATCACGGGATTGGTAACCAGCCTGCAGTCGAGGTCCTGCTGTGGCCCGAGATGACTTGCCGCATCATGCCAGTCTCCTGCATATTGTACTGCCTTTGCACACCCCGACCGCTGGTAGAAAAACATCCTTACTGCCTGTCTGAGAACATCCAGGTAGACGTCCTGCCTGATGTCAAACGCAAAGGAATGCGCGTCATTCGAAGGATCATAAACGTAATATGTCCCGGGAGTTGTGACTGCTGAAAAGTCAAACCACCACAACCTGTCGCCACTTTGATCAAACGTTGCGCCGTTGTGCCATGACCCAGCTGGTCCTGAAAACACTGCGGTATCCGCTGACGCATCGATCACCTCAAGAGTATCTCCGGGAATGTATATGTCACCTTGATCAAAATCAAATCCGGCCTGTGGATTATTGATCACACAGACCTTCTCCGCATCTGGTGGATACCCAAATTGATCGACTTTGAGGTGTTCACTGACGTCGCCTGGTTGCGCCAGGGCAACCCCCTGGCCCATGACAATGCATGCTATCATCGTGTGTTTCATATGATTGCAACTTACTCGGCAAGGAAGGGGTGACAGAATAAAGATATGGCTTTCTCTCCGCCCGTCAGGGCTATGTACATTCTTTGAGGCCATTACCTGAGGCGTTGCCCTATGCAAATTCTCTCGACCCTTCAGGCAGGTCCCAATGCGATATCCTTATATGGGCGGGAACAGATCCTGCAATCCTCAGCCTAAGCCTTCCCTAGCACACCCATCAATTTCAATAATACTCCATTCGTCCATCCGAATCCGTCCTGTACGGGATACTCTCCCCCTCCGGCTTCCAAGGTGATGTCTTCCACATTATATTTCTCCACCAACTTACCGGTATTGTGATAGACACGAATGGCATTATTGATCCAGTTCTCCGCGATATCTCTTGCAAGGGTTTCGTGGCCATAATTCATGAGGCCGCGATATGCGATCCACTGTAGCGGTGCCCAGCCATTCGGTGCATCCCACTGCTGCCCGGTGTGTTGCAGTGTTGTGACAAGGCCTCCCGGCTTCAACAATAATTTCGTTTTCATTGCAACTGCGTCCGCCTGCGCTTGTGTTGCAATACCTACAAACAACGGAAATAGCATCGCAGGTGAGAGGATACCCGTATGTTTTTGCTGTGCAAAATTGTAATCCTGGTATATTCCTTTTTCAGCATCCCAGAAATACTGATCAATCAAAGCGACCCTCTCATCTTTCAGAGAATTAAAATGTTGCTGGTCGTCCAGCATCCCTTGTGTTGCATAGCATTCAGCCAGGAAATTCTCCATTGACCACAAGAGGCAGTTCAGATCTACAGGGAGGATCTTTGTTGTAGCAATCGTCTTCAGGTGCTTTCCATCTTCAAACCAACGGGAACTAAAATCCCAACCGGACTCACAGGCCGCGCGGAGATCGCGATAGAGTTGCTGAGGTTCGCGTCCTGATTCCCGGGCGACTTCTACATCTTCAATGTAGCTCTCTGTCCGCGGGGTGGCGACATTATCCCAATAACGATTCAGAAATGCCCCTTCTGTAAGTTCAACAACTCTCTTATCTGCATGCGGTAAGGCTGTTTGTGGAGGAGTAGATGTCATCCAGAAATCATATTCTTTCCGGACATGAGACAGATACGTCGCGTAGAGTGCGTTTTCTTTCGTATGCTGCGCTACTGCGTGCACCATCAATGCAAAAAACGGCGGCTGGCTGCGCGACAAAAAGTAGGTGCGGTTGCCATTGGGAATATGCCCGACAGTATCAACGAGGTATGCAAAATTGGCAAGCATCTGCCGCGCGATATCTGCTCTCCCGGATTCCAGCAAACCGAGCATCGTAAAATAGCTGTCCCAATAATATATCTCTCCGAAGCGCCCACCGGGCACGACATAGGGATATGGCAGCGGGATTAGTGAAGACCCGGATTCCGCCTTGTCGGCTTCACGAAGCAAGACTTCCCAGAGAAGCCGGATATGCTCTTTGACCGGCCTGTCGGGATCTCCCCGAAAATTCGTTGAATAGGATATCGGCTGTGCAAAATATTGGTCTATGAACGACCTGAGATCAAATCCCGGATGAAGTCGTTCCCTCCGGTATGCATCGAGAATAGTTTCTGGCGCGTATCTCGGAATACAGTCGACGAACGTTTTCGAATCGGGAAATATTCGCGCTGTCTGCACATCAGTGAAGAGGTCACCATAGACGATATCCGGAGGCTGCATGCTCCAAAAATACAAGCGTTGTGCCTTTTTGGGGAGGGAATAAATCCTGTCCCTCGCGAAAAGTCTTATTTTCCATCCTAAATACTGGCACACGATGAAGAACTGGCGCGTCAAGCTCTCCCTGCTGATCAACTATTTCGTCTTTGCAATTCTCCTAAACAGCGTAGGCACTGTCATCCTGATGATGCAGAACAATTTCGGGATCACCCAGGGTGCCGCGAGCGTATTGGAAGGGTTCAAGGACCTTCCCATTGCAATCACCTCATTTTTGTTGGCCTCGTTTATCGTACGCATTGGCTACAAGCGTGCCATGCTGATCGGTCTGATCCTGGTGACCATCACATCGCTGATGATGCCATCGCTACCTTCCTTCTGGATGGCCAAGGTGTTGTTCTTTACGATCGGCGTTTCCTTTGCGCTGATCAAAGTATCGGTCTTTGCGACGATCGGCCTGGTCTCAGACAGTCGGAAGGAACATCTGAGCTTTATGAATTTCCTGGAGTCTTTCTTTGCGGTTGGCGTACTATCGGCGTATTTCATCTTTAGTTACTTCATCCACGAAGAAGATAAGACCAGCACCGAATGGACGAGGGTGTACTACCTCCTGGCTGCCCTTAGCGTGCTCGCATTTTTGTTGTTACTCACGACGAGGATTGACGAGTCATCAGTGAAGGAGAAAGAGCCCGCGCGACTGTCTGAAGATTTTGTGCGCATGCTGAAACTGATGCTGACGCCATTGGTCGGTATTTTTATTGTGAGTGTCTTTCTGTATGTTTTTATTGAACAGAGCATCATGAGTTGGCTGCCGACCTTCAATCAGCAGGTGTTGGCGTTGCCGACGATTCTGAGTGTGCAAATGACAAGTATCCTGGCCGGGAGCCAGGCGCTGGGTAGATTTACTGCGGGCATCGTCCTGCGGAAGATCCATTGGTACAAAGTCGTCGCTGCTTGTCTGTTGCTGGCGGCGGCACTTGTCGTTATTTGTATTCCACTGGCGAAAGCTTCTACAGATCACGTCATTACAGGATGGGGGAATGCGCCGATCGCGGCATTTGTCTTCCCATTGATCGGCCTGTGCCTCGCACCCATCTACCCTGCGATCAATTCTGTCATGCTGAGTGCACTGCCAAAACACCAGCACGCTCCAATGTCGGGGCTGATCGTCGTATTTTCCGCCCTGGGTGGAACGATCGGTTCGATCATCACCGGCAATATTTTTCAGCATTTCGGCGGGCAACGTGCTTTTTATTTTTCCCTGGTACCGATCACTCTGATCTTCGTAGTATTGTTTTTCTTCAATAGAAAGACAAAGACGGGGGCTGGTGCGGAAACACCGGGGGCCTGATCTTTAATGCGTTGCGTTTGGTAACAACCGCGATGTTCTTGCCGTGTAGTCGTTTCTCACAGAGTGCGTCGGTTTCTCACAGAGTACGTTGGTTTCTCACAGAGTTCACAAAGTTCACAGAGTCCTTTGAACCACGGCGATGCTCTTTGCTCGTCGTCGGTTTCTCACAGAGTTCACAAAGTTCACAGAGGCTCCTTTTGGTAACATCGACGATGTTCTTGCCGCGTGCTCGGCTTCTCACAGATCTGTCGGTTTCTCACAGAGTTCACAAAGTTCACAGAGGCTCCTTTTGGTAACCATCCACGATGTTCTTTGCCGCGTGGTCGGCTTCTCACAGATACTGTTGGTTTCTCACAGAGTTCACAAAGTTCACAGAGTCCTTTGAACCACGGCGATGCTCTTTGCTCATTGTCGGCTTCTCACAGAGTACGTTGGTTTCTCACAGAGTTCACAGAGGGTTTTGGACCACAACGATGCTCTTTGCTCCATGCTCTGTGCCCTATGCTCTATGCTCTACGCTCTTTTCCCTCTGAATCCAAAGAAGCTGCCGCAAATCCCTCCGATGATATGTGCAAATTGCGATATCTGATCCGTCTGCAAGCTGTTGAGTACCTCCTTTCCAATAAAAAGGAGTGCTACGAGAATAAATGTTACCGGGATCTCCCCGCTCTTCGTATTGGTAAACGATACCAGCAGGATGAGCATAAATACAATACCGCTGGCTCCCAGCAGTCCTGTATGAAAAAAGGTAATATTTAAAAGTGCCGTCACCAGTGCCGTCACTACCATCATCAGGACCAGCCGCCTTCCGCCATATTTCTCTTCCACGATGGGTCCAAGGAGCAACACGAACGTCAGATTCCCCAGCAGGTGTTCTACGCTGATATGTCCAGCCACGTACGTGATCATGGTCATCAGTGAAAGCGGATCTGAGACATTGACCCTGGTGAGAGTAAAGTATGGCATGAGACTGCCTCCCATCATCTTATCAATGAAAAATACGGCGACACAGATCAGAGAGAATGTGAGGATGACGGGTGAGTTGAATTTGATGCGCATAATTTTATGGGTGATGGATGATGGATGAACTAATCAATTAATAAATAAATTACTCAATCAATCAAGAATTGACAATAGAGAATCAGGACTCTTCAGGCATGTGGGATATCCCCCAGCCGCTCCAGTACGTCTGCCTTTTTTCGTGTCGAGACGGGGATCTTCGAGCCGTCTATCATCAGATAACCGCCGTCCGTTTTCACATATTCCTTTACTGCGTTCATATTGACGAGATGAGACTGATGGACACGTACGAAGTCAGCACCGGAAAGGAGCCTGTCATAATCCTTGAGGGTCTTCGCCACCAACAATGCAGTATTTCCTTTCAGATAAAATCGTGTATAGTTGCCATCAGCCATACAGCGGATGATATTTGCAATTTCAATAAACTGGATCTTCTCCGATGTATGCAGGGCGATTCTTTCGGGGAATTTCTTCTCTCCTGAAAGGGCGGAGTGGTAGATCGACAGACGTTCTGTATCCAGCGGCGGCATTGACTCAGCGCGTTGGACCGCAGCGATCAATTCTTCCGTATCCACCGGTTTCAGGAAATAGTCGATGGCTGCATAGCGGAAGGCACGGATCGCATAGGCGTCTGAACCTGTAATGAAGATGACTTTCACAGGAGTATCGATGATATCCAGCAGGTCAAAGCCGCTGCCATCCGGGAGCTCGATGTCGAGGAAGAGCAGTTCAGGCGCTTTCTCACGGACCTGCTTGGCTGCATCCACCACGGTTCCCGCCCCTCCCACGAGCGTAATCTCCGGGCAAAGAGCTTCGATCATGGTCTTCAACTCTTCCCTGATTTGCGGCTGATCTTCGATGAGGAATGCCTTCATAGCGATGAATGTAGGTAAAGTTTCTTTTGGTGAGAATACCATGACCTTCCTTGCCTTTCACATCCACGCAACCTTAGAATTGCGTGACATCATTATAACTTGAAGCTCTCACAGAATCACCGATAAATTCGGTTTATCCGGCGAAAACAACGTCTCTTGGGAGCTATTGAAGAAAAATCATGCTACCCAGGCTTGCGACAATCAGAGGATGTGAAGGCCGGTTCTCCATTTCTGCTCAAATCCTTCGAGGTCATTCATGATGATTGATAGCAATTGCTGCTTGGGTGGTATCTCCGGATTGGCTGCGCATTGTATTCAGGGTATATCCAGAACGCATGGTAGCGTCACCAGGATTTTCATTGGAAACCGGAATGCCCTCACTACACCTTCCGCACATAATGCATCGTATGAATCCCATGCAACTCCATCAGGTCTTTTGTCCTCTGGATCTGCTTGAGGAGGCTCCCTGCGCGCTTGTTTTTGCCATCGACTTGCAGGATCGCATCCACGCGCTCCGTCGCATCATCGATCTGTCCAGGTAATAATAAACCACGGCCAGGTTATAGTTGCAGGC